>NZ_JAXOJK010000004.1:0-428062 GCF_036663695.1 Sphingomonas sandaracina
TCTTCTGCCGCTTCACGAACGGCTTTACGTAGGCCGGTGGAATGAGCCGCGTGTCGTGACCTACTGCGGCGATCTCGCGAGCCCAGTAATGGGCGCTCGCACAGGCCTCCATTGCCACCACGCATCGTGGCAAAGTCGAAAAGAATGACAGAACCTGATCACGCCGAAGCTTTTTGCGGAAGATGACAGCACCGCTCGGATCCGAGCCGTGAACCTGGAAAACCGACTTGGCCAGATCGATGCCGACTGTGCTAACCTCACCCATGGACGCCTCCTCAGTGGTGTTTTCAACACCTCCACTATGGCACATCAATGCCGTCAGGGGGCGTCCACCCCAACGGAGTTGGGGAGCAGGGCACGGTAAACCGTCTCGAATATTGGACTGTGGTCGTCTTAGCCAGACGGGGAATGCGGGTTCAGCCGCAGCTAGCCCCATCCGTTACGCTCATCTCAGTCAAAGGCAGCTCAGCGCGATGTCTTGGGGATTGCCTGCAAAGGCTGACGATCACGGCAACCAGCCCAAGCGTGGACGCGGCGGCACCAGCCAGTGCCACGGCCGGATACCCCAGACCGGCTGCGATCACTCCGCCGCCTAGCGCGGCACCGATCGCATTGCCCAGATTGAATGCGCCGATATTCATTGCCGAGGCGAGGTTGGGCGCATCCGCGGCAGCGTGCATGACGCGAACCTGAAGCGGCGGGACCAAGGCGAAGCTCGCGACGCCCCACATAAAGATCAGTATGGCGATCGGCACCTTGAACGACATCAGAACCGCGAAGGCCACCAGGATCATCGCGAGCGCAGCCAGCGTGACCATCAGCGTCCGATCGACCGATCGATCGGCAAAGCGCCCTCCCAACCAGTTGCCGACGGTGAGTCCGACGCCATAAATTGCCAACATCGCGGTGACGAACCCGAGCGAGGCGTGCGTCGCCTCGCGAAGGATCGGAGTGATGTAGGTGAAGACCGTGAACATCGCGCTGGAGCCGACGACGGTCAGGCCGAGCGCGCCGAGGACCGGCCCGCGGGTGAGGACGCGAAGCTCCGCCATCGCATTGCTATCGGTCGGCGCCGGCAGCGCGGGCAGCGTCAGCCTGAGTGCGGCCATGGTCGCGACGCCCAGTACGGAGACGCCCCAGAAGGACGCGCGCCAGCCGAGATGTTCGCCTGCCCAGGTCGCGATCGGCACGCCGACCACATTGGCGATCGTCAGTCCCATGAACATCGCCGCCACCGCGCCTGCGCGGCGTTCGGCCGGCACGAGGCTGGCCGCGACAACCGAGCCGACACCGAAAAAGGCGCCGTGGTTGAACGAGGTCAGAATTCGGGCCGCCATCAGCATCCCGTAACTGTCCGACAGTGCCGCCAACACATTGCCCGCGGTGAAGATTCCGGCGAGCAGGATCAGCAGAGTCCGCCGGGGCACGCGTCCCGTCGTCAGCGTCATCAGCGGAGCGCCGATCACGACGCCGAGCGCATAGGCGCTGATGAGCAGCCCGGCGCTCGGGATCGATACGCCGAGATCGCTGGCGATGACCGGCAGCAGCCCCATAGGTGCGAATTCGGTGACGCCGATGCCGAACGCGCCGATCGCGAGCGCCAGCAAGCCTGGATTGAATTTCATCATCTGCGTCCTTAGACCAAAGGCGGGTTCAGGCGGGCAAAGCCCTCCTGCTGGTGATACGGGGTGTGGGGATAGGGTGGCAGCACGGCGCTGGCCGCATCGAGCATCGCGAGCTGATCGGGCGACAAAGCCCAGCCAACAGCGCCGAGATTGTCGCGCAACTGCGCCTCGTTGCGCGCGCCGATGATGACCGACGCGACGGTCGGGCGGCAGAGCAGCCAGTTGATCGCGACCTGCGGCACGCTCTTGCCAGTATCGGCCGCGACGATTTCCAGCGCGTCGATCACGCGGTAGAGTTGCTCGGTCTCGACCGGCGGCGCGAACTGCTCAGTATCGTGCAGCCGGCTGCCCGCGGGGATCGGCCGATTGCGTCCGATCTTGCCGGTCAACCGACCCCAGCCGAGCGGGCTCCATACCAGTGCGCTCACTCCCTGATCGGCGCCTAGCGGCATCAGATCGGCCTCATAAGCGCGGCCGATGAGCGAATAATAGACCTGGTGCGCAACGAGACGCGGCCAGCCGTTGCGATCGGCGATCCCTTGCGCCTTCATCAACTGCCAGCCGGGATAATTCGAGACCCCGGCATACCGTACCTTGCCCGCGGCAATCAGCATGTCGAGCGTACCCATCACTTCTTCGGCCGGGGTAGATGCGTCGAATGCGTGAAGCTGAAGTAGATCGATATGATCGGTGCCGAGCCGGCGCAGCGCCGCCTCGACCGACCGGATCAGCCGTGCGCGCGACGCGCCCCAGTCCTGCGGCCCGTCGCCCATCGGCAAACCCGTCTTGGTCGAGATCAGCACCGCATCGCGCCGTCCCTTGATCGCGGCGCCCAGCACCGTCTCGGATGCGCCGTCGGAATAGACGTCGGCGGTGTCGAACATCGTGACACCTGCCTCGAGGCAGATGTCGATCAGCCGCCGCGCTTCGGTCTCGTCGCTTTGGCCCCAGGCGCCGAACAGGGGCCCCGTGCCGCCGAAGGTTCCTGTCCCGAAGCTCAAGGCCGGCACACGCAGCCCCGATGATCCCAATTGCCGATAGTCCATGCGCGCTTCCCTAACTGACGTCTCGGTGCATAGATGGTCGATATCGCCACGCCGGATAAGGCGGCGATACCGCGAAGGACTTTTGATATGGACGCAAAGGCAGGCATCGGCGGCGATCGCGCACGTTCGCTCGAGATCTTCGCCGCCGTCATGCGCGAGGGCAGTTTCTCCGCCGCCGGGCGCACGCTGGGCCTGACGCCCTCCGCCGTTGCGCGGTCGATCGACCGGATCGAGGCGCGCCTGGGCGTGCGTTTGTTGTTGCGGTCGACGCGGGCAATGACGCCGACAGCGGAGGGGCGAGTCTATCTCCAGACCGCGCGGCGTATCCTTGCCGACCTCGACGATGCCGAGCGGGAAATTGCCGACCAGGGGGCGCCGCGCGGCCGGTTGCGGATCAGCGCTGCGCTATCGCATGGACGACTCTGCATCGTTCCACTACTCGGCGCGTTCTCTGCGCTCTATCCGAACATCCTGATCGATATCGCGCTGAGCGACGGCATTGTCGACATCGCCGCCGGACAGGCGGACGTCGCGATCCGGTTCGGCGCGCTTGCCGACAGTCTGCTGACCGCCCGCAAGCTTGGCGAAAGCGGCCGCGTGATCGTTGCCGCCCCGGACTACCTCGCGCGTCACGGTACGCCGGCCGTCCCAGAGGACCTCCACGCTCACAATTGCCTCAACTTCAACTTTCGCCGTACCGAGCCGATCTGGCCGTTTCGCTGGTGTGGTGAGGATATCGTGCTGTCGGTGAAGGGAAATATCGAGGCGAATAACGGAGAGACACTCGGCCAGCTTGCAGCCGCTGGCGTGGGCGTGGCGCGCGTCGGCGCGTTCAGTGTCGTCGACGACATCGCAGCCGGACGTCTGGTGCCGATCCTGGAGGACTTCAATCCTGGCGACGTCGAACTCATTCACGCCGTATTCGTCGGGGGCACTCAAACGCCCGCTCGCGTTCGCGTGTTCGTCGACTTCGTGTTCGAGCGGCTCGCCGATTGATCGCCAAGTCTGGCCGAGGAAATCGCCTTTCTCAAGATGATCGGTGTCGGAGTCGGCCCGCTGGTAAAGGGCTACTATCCTGTCAGCCCTTCCTGGAATCTGCCGGACGGCAACGACCAATTCGGCGCGATCGGATATGCGCGAGCAGGGTGGTGGCCAATGGCGCCCGCGGATCGGGGTTACCGGGTATGTCTCGATCGTTCGTCGTCGCGGGCAACTTGTCGCCTACCGCCATGCACGGGCGCGCCGCGGACACTGTTGATCGCCGTCAAAGCCGCCCTCCTGTCAGACAAGCGGGACGGTTTCGCGCCCGGGTCGGACCAACCGCACAGTTCGGCGCGCTTTCGTTTCCACCCCCGACGTTCGTCACGCATCGGCCGTGGCACGGCTAGACCGTGGTGCCCGATACCGGAATGGAAATGGTACAGTGCACGCCGTCCGGGCCGAGCACATAGGACGTCCTGGCGCCAAGTTGGTATGGTAGCGCGCGCTCTATGAGTTCGCGTCCCTGGCCGGTGCCGCGCGATGCCGCCGCGTCGGCCGGCATCGTCACGCCGCTCTCCAGCCAATCGACATGGAGCCATGGCCGTCCGTCCGCACCGGCGGCTTCGAGCGACCACGTGACCGCAAGGTGCGCCGCGGACTGCCCCAGCGCGCCGTATTTGACCGCATTCGTCGCCAGTTCGTGCAGCGCCATCGCCAGCGTCTGCACGGTGGACGAGCGCAGCCGGATACTTGGCGGGCCGTCGAGCGTCACCCGGTCGAGCGTGTCGTTCATCGCCGACAATTCGGGACGGATCAGGTCGTCGAAGGTGACCCTGTCGACGTCGGTCAGCCGCGACAGCAGCCCCTGGACTCGTGCCAGCGCCTCCAGACGGTCGCGGAACCGGATGCGGAAGTCGGCAAGGTCGGTGCTGGATCTGGCCGTCTTGTCGGCCGTCGAGCGGACGAGGGCGATCAGGTTTCGCGTGCGGTGCTGCAGTTCGGCGACGAGGACGTTCTGCCGCTCGGCCCATTCGCGCCGCTCGGTGGTGTCGATCATCGCACCGACCATGCGCAGCGGTTTGCCGTGATCGTCGTAGAAGAAACGCCCGCGCGCATAGAGCCATAGCACCGTGCCGTCGCGGTGGACGCTGCGGAACTCGTGGTCGAAGTCGGTCTGCGTATCCGCAGAATGACGCAGTGCCGCCTCCGCGGCGGCAACGTCGTCGGGATGAATGCGCTTTATCCAGACATCGTAGCTCGGGACGACCTCGCCCACCGCATAGCCTTCGAGGCGGTAATGCTGATCCGACCAGATCACGTCGCCGGTCTGGACGTTCCAGTCCCACAGGCCTTGTTGCCCGACCTCGATAGCGTTACGCAGTCGCTCCTCGCTTTCCTCGAGCTGCCGCTGCGCCTCCTTGATCTCGGTGACGTCCTGGCCGATGCCGCCGATCCGCTCCACCTGTCCGCACGATCCGTAGATCGGAAAGTCGGTATCGCGCAGCCAGCGCATGCCGCCATCGGGCCGCTGGATGCGGACTTCGAATGTGACCTGCTCGCCGTCCCGAACGCGCTTGATACTGTCGAGCGCATGCTGCCGATCATCCTCGACGATGAGGTCGGTCCAGTTCCGAAGGTTGTCGCCGACGAGGGCCTCGTCGACCGACATGCCGTAGACCGCCGAAAATCCGGGGCTGAGATATTCCCATTGCAGCGTTTTCGCGTCGCGGACCCAGAGAATGTCGCTCGACGCATCGCCGAACTGCCGCAGACGCTGCTCGCTCTCACGCAACGCACTTTCGGTACGCGCGCGTCCGATCGCTGTTTTAACGCGCTCGCCTACCTCGCGGATCATGGTGCGCTCGGCAGCGGTCCAGATCCGCGGTGCAGCATTCTGCGCGGCGATCAGGATGATCGCATTCTCCTCATGAAACAGCACGAGGTCGGCATAGGCGACGACGTTGCGTCCCCGCATCTCGGCACGTGCGCTCTCGTCGAGCCGCGTGTCGGTCTCGATATCCTCGACTTCCACGATCGCGCCCGCGTGATAGGCACTCATGATGGCATCGCCGAACGTATCCATGACATACTCGCCGACGATCGACGGCACGCCACGCGTATAATCATACTCGACGTTCAGCCGCCCGTCGGAGACCTCGCCATAGAGGACGCGGGTAACGCCAAGCTGCTCGCCGAGGCTGTCCGCCGCCAGCGCCGCGATTTCCGGCACGGTGGTCAGCATGCGCAACGCGTCGGACAGGTCGAGGAGAAAGCTCTGCCGGTCCTCGGCATGCTTTCGATCGGTGAAATCCTGCGCGATCTTGAGATAGCCGCGCAGGGTCCCGTCCTGCTCGCGCAGCGCGATCGTCTGCCCGTCCAGGAACACGCGCGTACCGTCCTTGCGCAGATGCCAGCGTACGTCCGCGACAGCACCGCGTTCGCGTGCGCCGGACAATTCGCGCTCGGGCACGCCGGCGGCGCAATCCTCGGGGGTGAAGATCAGTTCGGTCGTCTGCCCGATCGCCTCGCATGCCGCCCAGCCCAGCACGGCTTCCGATCCGCCAAGCCAATCGGTAATCAGGTCGTCGGCGTCGCTGACCACCATGACATAGGAGCGCGCGTTCTCGACGATCAGGCGCAGGCGTTCGTCGGTGGTCCGGAGCGCAGCCGCGGTCTTCAGCCGATCGATGACCGGGCCCAGCACCATCGCATAGGTCTTGAGGAACTCGACATCGTCCTCGTCGAACTCGCGCATCTGGCTGTCGTCGACCTGCAGGATGCCATAGGGTTTTCGTCCCGGCAGCAGGATCGGCACGTTCACGAGTGCGACGACGCCGTGGTCCATCAGGAAGGCGGGAAACACGAACCGCTCCTCGCGCGCGAGGTCGTTGGTGATCACCGGTTCAGTCTTGGCGATCGCGAACGCTTCCGAGGTGCCTTCGGCCAGGCTGACGCGCTCGTGCCCGACGATGCCGGGGCGCCAACCGATGCCGGCACGAACGAGCCCGGTATGGTTCGAAGAATCTATTTCGATGACCTTGGCGAAATCGGTACCGAGCGCGTGTGCAATCAAGCGACAGGCTTCGTTGAGGATTTCGTCGAGATCATCATGGTCGAGCACGAAATCGCCGAAATCGGCGAAGACCCGCTGGCGTTCGAAAAATGTGCTGCGATCGCTCATGTCGTCCCAACGCTTCAGCTTCGGCTCCGTCCCCTTGCGGCGCGCTCCCGATCGATAAGGCGAACCTCTGGTCGGTTGGAATCACGTCCACACCGGAGCTAGCCGGATCGAGGGAATTAGTGACAACCTACGTTAAGGAAGGCCGAAGGGTTCGGTGGTCAATGCCGTGGTTCTGCAGTTCTGCAAAGGCCATGTCATGACCGAACTGGCCGAGTGCCGAATCCTGCTGGTCGAAGACGAATATATGCTCGCGCTCGACCTTCAGAACGAACTCGAGGACCGAGGCGCGTTTATCCTGGGTCCCGAAGCATCGGTCGACGGGGCGCTGCGCCGTGTCGCCCAGGAAAGCAGAATCGACGCCGCCGTTCTCGACGTCAACCTCGGTGGCGAGTTCGTATTCCCGGTCGCCGACGCGCTGCTTGCGCGGCACGTGCCCTTCATCTTTTCGAGCGGCTATGAGGACGGGGTCACGCGGGGGCGGTACCCCGACATCGTCAACTGCGGGAAGCCGATCAACATGTCCCACATGTTGCAGACCATCCGTCATATGCTGAACGCGGCGATATCCTGATCGATCGGTCGGTCAGGGCCGAACGAACGCCAGATCATTCCCGGCTGCGTGTCTCGGCGACCAGCGCCCCCAGCGCCTCGACCAGTGCATCCGGGCGCACCGGTTTGACGAGTACGACCCTGTCGGCAAACCGGTGCGGCAGTGCATCGCCGTCATATCCGGTCGCAAACGCGAAGGGCACGCCGCGCGCGTGTAACGCGTCGGCCAGATCGAATACCAGTTCGCCGCGCAGGTTGACGTCCAACACCGCACCATCGATCCGCGGATTGGCCGCGATCAGCGCGTTCGCCTGATCCACGGTCGGCACAGGCCCGAGAATTTCGGCCCCTATGCGCGCCAGGATGGAACTGACTTCCTCGGCGAGGTAATATTCGTCCTCGACGACCAGGATTCGGGCTCCTGCCAACGGCATCTCATGCATTGCAATATCCGGCCATTTATAACCTGTGTCATACCGAACGAGCGGGTCCGTGCAACTGTCCGTCCTGGTCGGCTGAAGAAATGCAGGTCAGCCGTTGCAGGCGGCGGACGAGCAATAGAACATTCATACCCCGATCGGCGTTATCGGTTCCACCGGCGCCTTTTACGCTTGGCAGTGGATGAACGAGTAATAGCCTGTGAAAGAACGAACGCCGAGGGATGTCCAAGGGCCTGGGCAGGCGCTGCCGCCGATAGGGGCTGCGGAGGCATTGGATGCGCTGGATCATGATGCCCAACTGGCGGCATTACGTCGGGAGGTTCGCCATCTGCGCAAGGCACTTGCTGCGGCCGACGTTCGAGAGCGCGCGCTGAGATACGAGCTTCTGCACCGTGTGCGCAACATGCTGGCCGTCATCCGAACGATTTACCGGCGCATGCTCGGTTGCCAGCTCGCCGCGGACGAGTTCGCGCTGCATTTCGAGGACCGGCTCGATGCGATCGGCCGCTATCAGACCGATGTCGCCGGCATCGCGGCGGGCGGCGTCGATCTGGAGGACATGGTCCGCGACGAACTGCTCATGGTCCATTGTACGGACGGTCCGGACTGCACTATCGTCGGACCGTCGGTGAGACTGTCGGCAAAGTGGGGCGAAATGATGGGATTGGCGCTGCACGAACTCGCGGTGAACGCGGTCAAGTTCGGTGCGCTTGCCCATGACGGCGCGCTGCATATCGAATGGTCTTTGGTCGAAGAGGGGGCGAGGTCGGCGCTTCACTTTCATTGGCAGGAAACCGGCGTGCCGCTGGTCGCGACCGCGCCACGCCCGCGCGGCTTCGGCCAGGGTCTGATCGAGGACGCGCTGCCCTATCAGTTCGGTGCGACCTCGTCGTTCGTGTTAAAGCCCGGCGGTCTCGACTGCACGATCCTGCTCCCGCTGCCGTCGCCGGACCAATCGACGACGGCCGGATGGCCGGAATGGCCCGGCAAGCATGACCGGAGCGATATCCATGATATCGACTAGTTCGTACCCAGAAATCTCTCCTCTGCGAACGCGGCTTGCCAAGCTAGCGCCGCTGGGGCCGGTGATGATGACGGCGTTGGCGATGGCCGAACGCAATCACCTTCTGTCGCCGGCCCGACGCGAAATGAAGGCGGAGCGAAGCCTGATCAGCAAGCCGCGGGCAATCCTGAGCGGTTGGGCATTCCGGCAGCGCATCCTGGCCGACGGTCGCCGGCAGATCCTCAATTTCCTGATCCCGGGGGACGTGATCGGGTATCGCACGCACCGTGATCCGATCGAGTCGTCGTCGATCGTGGCGGTGACCGACGTCGTGACCTGCGCGATGCCCGATGCCGAGCCCGGGACTGACCTGGCGGAGGCCTATGCCGTCAGCGCCGCGCTGGATATGCATTATCTGGTCTCGCACGCGGTTCGGTTGGGCCGGTTTACTGCGCAGGAGCGATTGATCGACTGGTACCTCGAGACGCAGGGGCGGCTCGAACTGGCAGGCGCCGGATCGAGCGATCAGTTCAACGTGCCGCTGACGCAGGAGTTGCTGGCCGACCTGCTGGGGCTGACCAACGTGCACGTCAACCGCACGCTTCAGGCGCTGCGGCGCGAAGGACTGCTCGTCGCGCAGGGCGGTACGATCACGCTCGGCGACCGGGCGCGCTTGCAGTCGATGGTGGACTATCGATCGCCACGCCTCGTTCCGAACGGCTGAGCGCGTTCGACCGAGCGGGGCGCCTAAGACTAGATGGCCGGCCGGCACGATCGGCCGGCTGCTCTGGTCAGGCCGAGCGTCAGTGCTCGTTTCCCGAGAGCGCTTTATGTAACGCTTCGCGAAGTGTTCCCGATCGGGCAGCACTTGGCATAAGTCAGGTAACGACTTTCCTAGAGGCGATGCCTTTCGGAACTGTCAGGTGAAGTACGGCAGGTTCCAGAACCAAAGCTCATGCCAATTTGGAACGATGCTGATAGTATTCGGTGCCGCACTTTGCGGTAGGTTAATGTAAAATACCGATGCCATAGACTTCGTTTTGTCACACGAAACCATACCCTCAAAAATATAGTTTAACATGTATTAAATTGCAGGCAGATACAGGAAACTTCCCGAGCGGAGCGCGTTTCGGGGGCATCGTCTGACTGGCGATATCCCATCACAACGGAGCAAAATCATGTATTATCATGACAAGAGACTGCAGTATCCCGTTCAGGTAACGAACCCGGATCCGGCATTCGCGCGTATGCTCCAGCAAGCCATCGGCGGCGTCGAAGGCGAAATCCGCGTCTGCATGCAGTATTTCTTCCAGGCCTGGGGCAACCGTGCGCCAACCACGAAATATCGCGACATGCTGCTCCACACGGCGACCGAGGAAATCGGCCATATCGAGATGCTGGCGACGGCGGTTGCGCTGAACCTCGACAAGGCGCCCACGCATCTTCAGGAAGAAGGCGTGAAGGACAGCATCGTCGGTGCGGTCATGGGCGGCGAGAACCCGCGCCAGAGCATCGAGGGCATCATCCACAAGAACCTGCTGTCCGCCGGTCTTGCAGCGATGCCGATGGATTCGGACGGCGTGCCGTTTAACATGAGCCACATCTATGCCAGCGGTAACGTCGCTGCGGACATGTACTGCAACGTCGCCGCCGAGAGCACCGGTCGCGTCCTTGCGGTTCGCCTGTTCAACGCGACGCAGGACGAGGGCATGAAGAAGATGCTCCACTACATGATCGCGCGCGACACGATGCATCAGCAGCAGTGGCTGGCGGTGATCGAGGAACTGGGTGCCGAAGCCATGAACCTGCCGATCCCCAACAGCTTCCCGCAGGACATGGAAGACCAGGAGAACAACTACAACTTCTACGCGACCTCGGTCGATGGCACCTTCCCGGAGGGTCGCTGGACGTCGGGGCCGTCGATGGACGGCAAGGGTGAATTCACCGTCTTCCAAAATGCGCCGATGGGCGACGAACCGATCATGGGCCCGGCACGTCCCGACAGCGGTGCGCAGAACCAGCAGATCGGCTGAGCGCACGCGGGAAAGCACGGGGAGGCGGGTTCACGCCCCCCGTGCCAACCCACATCGCGGACTGATCCGGATTATAGAGTTCTACCCGACGTAACCCGACCATAAAGTTTATCAGGAGAGATGCGATGACTATCAAATATATGACGCTGTTCCTTGCGACGATGACGTCCGCGCCACTGTTTGCGCAGACGCCACCGCCGCCCCCGCCCGCAGAGGCCAAGACCGCAGCGATGCCCTATGTGATGGCCGCCGGCATGAGCGACCTGTACGAAATCAATTCGAGCCAGGTAGCGCTGCAGAAGTCGCAGACCCCTGCAATCCGGAAGTTCGCGACGATGCTGATCAAGCATCACCAGACCACGACGGCGGCGACCATGAAGGCGGCGACGAAAGCCGGCCTGACGCCGACGCCGCCGGTGCTGGATGCCGGTGCGACCGCCTCGATCAACGAGTTGCAGACTGCGTCGGCCGCAGATTTCGACCGGTTGTATGTCGGCCAGCAGATCCCGGCGCATCAGGCCGCACTCGATCTGCACCAGAGCTATGCGACCGGTGGTGATCAGGCGCCGCTGCGCACGACGGCAAAGGCAGCCGTGCCGATCATCAAGCAGCATATCGCCGCAGCGATGAAGTTGCAGTCTGGCAAGACCATGAGCGGTATGTCGGGCATGTAACGGAACAGGAGCGCCGGATGCCGGCGCTCCTAATTCCCGGCCGATCGCCATCGTTGATCTACAGTATCTCGGCATGGATCCGTCCGAGATACTGCGCTGGCCTGGCCAGGATGAAGCGCCATGGCAACGACCTCTTTGTGCCTTCGCCAGATGTCGGACGCGGATGACGTGTTGTTGCGAGACGCACGAGCGTTCCGGCAACGATCTCCAACTTATCGGCAGCGTTCTCGAATGCCGCAAGCCGCGTAACCCGCCGCGCGTTTCCCGCACTGTTTGCGATGATTATTCAGGGAGCAAGCTTCTGACTGGCTCCGACCGTCGATGGCGGTAAGGAATGGTGCCGGTTGCAGGAATCGAACCCGCGACATCCAGTTTACAAAACTGGCGCTCTACCAACTGAGCTAAACCGGCCCATAGACGCATCGGGCAGGGTTTCCCGCTGCCTTCGGACCCAATGCTTCAAGAAACGCCGAAGGTCCAGCCCTCGGTGCGTGCGATCGTGGCTGTCATGGCGGTCGGCGCCCAGAGATCGACACGATTGGCGTTCGCGCGCAACCATGCCGCTGTCAGGATCGCATCGGCGGCGTGATCATCGTAGCGCGGAAGCGGCGTATGCGGATCGCTGCCCAGACCCGCCAGCGCAGCGTCGAGTGCTGCGGCGTCGCGCATCTTGCTCAGGCCCTTGCGGATGCCGGCGGCGCGTGCGGCGATCGTGGTATAGATTTCGACGATCGCAGCACCATGGTCCGGCAGGGGATCGAACGGCCACACGGGTATCCGGCCGCCGAGGTGGTGCAACACGCGCATCCCGGTCAGGCTCGATTTGCCGACCTGCGCCGCGCCGACGAGATTGAAGCAACTCGTCGGTGCGAACCCCATCGCGCGCTGGCCCAACTCGCACACCCGCATCCGGCCGGCACCCGCCGCGAACAGGTCGCCACAGTCGCGATGCTGGCGGAAGTGGCGGCGCGCCTGAGGATCGCGCAGAAAGGCATCGACCGCAAGATGCGGATCGTCCGAAGACAGGCTTTCGACCAGACCCCACAACGCACGCGCATCGGCGGGGCTTTCCTGCCAGCCCGGAAAATATCCGGCGTGATCGACGAACGGGAATGCAAACGAGAGATCGAGCCCGATCAGCATCGCCGAGTCGCGCTGGTCGAGCAGCCATGCCAGGACGTCCGCACGCGACCAGGCCGGTCCATGCGGCGGCGACACCAGCACGGGGGTCGCATCGCCCGCTTGGCACGTCGCGACCGCGATCCCCTTGTGGCGATGACCGCGCGCGCCGGACCAGTCGATCGCCGTGAACCGAGTGAACCGCGACGCGCCGTCGACGCCGGTCTTCATGGGTAGGTAAGCGGGCGCTGCATCACGGTTCACGTGGCGCGGCGTCCGGGCGGGTGCAAGGGCTGGATCAGCACGACGAGGATTGTGGCCTCGGTCAGGTCGCAGCCCCAAAATTCTAGCGAAATCCGTTTCGGGACATGCGGATAGGCTGTGACGGCGGCGTCTCGTCGACGAGGCGAACAGCAGGAGATCGCACGATGTCGGGACGTATGGCCAGTTTGGTGGTCGGTATCGCAGCGTTGGCCGGCAGCGTCGCACCTGCCCAGGCGACGCTGCCGGGCGCCAGCGTGTCGGTCATGACCTACAACGTCCACGGCGTGCCGTGGCCGGTCGCGGACGATCGATCGAGCGCGTTGACGGCGATCGCCGCGCAGCTTCGCGCGATGCGTGCCGCTGGTCGGCAACCTGGTATCGTCGCATTGCAGGAGTCGTTCGTGCCCGATGCCAAGGCGATCGGCGCGGAGGCGGGCTATCGCTACGTCGCGTTCGGCGCGCCGGCCGAGGCGATCGCAGCGCCCGAAACGGCGCAGGATCGTAAGTTCGTCGCGGACGGAAGCATGTTGCGCGGCGAGCGGGTCGGCAAGCATGTCGGTAGCGGACTCGCGATCTTTTCCGATTATCCGATCCTGGCGGTACGCCGGATCAGCTACCCGGTTTGTGCGGGGTACGACTGCCTCGCGAACAAGGGCGCCATGGCGGCGCTGATCGCCGTTCCGGGCATCGCCAGCCCCGTTGCGGTCATCGACACGCATCTCAATTCCAACGGCGCGACCGGCGTATCCGAGCCGCGCGCGCTGTACGCGTATCGGCGGCAGATCGACGCACTCAGCGGGTTCATCCGGTCGGTGGCGCGGCCCGGCGGGACGATGCTGGTGGCGGGCGACTTCAACGTCGGTCGCGATATGGAACGGCGGACCTATTTTGCTCAGCACATGTTCGGAGGACCGGTGGCGCTGACCGGCGGATCGCTGAAGTGCCGGGAGTCGCGGACGTGCCTAGTGACCCAGCCGGCCGACATCGCCTTCTCGACCGGTCGCGCAAAGGATTTCCTGCTATATCGTCCTTCGAACGGCGCCGACATCCGGCCGCTCGCACTGAGTGCGCCGTTCGGTCGCGGTCCGGGCAATACGATGCTGTCGGATCATATCGGCGTGATGGTGAACTATCGGATCGACGGTCTTGCCAGGCCAGCGTTGCCTGGTAGCACGCTGGCCAGCCGCCGGGCGGTCAAGGGCGCCGCGGGCCGCGCCTAGTCGTCGAGGCGCCCGGTGAAGAGCAGGTGGCGCGCGTCGTCGGCAACCTGGTTGGCGGCGCCGAGCCGCTCGATAAGCTGCGCGGGGCGGCTGCCGCGCAGTCCCGCGACCGTCAACTGACCATCGCGGACATAGGTATAGACGCCGCTGACGGCGAATGCCGTGACATGGCCGATATGAGCCTGTTGGTCCTCCAGGGTGCGCTGGAAGGTGTCGGACGCGTAGAAGTCACGGCGGGTCATCGGCGTCGCGAAGACGATCTCCAGAATGGCGACCGACCGGCGTTCGGGCGGCACAGCGTGATCGACGTTCGGCGCCGGCGGGGCGGGCTTCGCATTGTCGTAGCGATCGGGCAGGTGCAGGCGGACTTTCAGCACCGCGGGATCGGCGGCCAGCGTCTCGGCGAACCGTGTCATGAACTCGTCGAAGCCCCGAGCATCGGCGTCGCGCGCACCAAAATGTACATGGAGATGGTCCAGGCCGTCATCGCCGTTCGGGATGGGGTCCGGCACGCGGTCGACCAGCGTCCGCGAACCCTGCGGCAGCGCATAGGCGACGGTTGCCGCGAACATATTCTGTTCGTCGGCGAACAGGATCGCGCAGGCATCGTTGAAGGTCGACTGGTCTTCAGCAGAGGCGAAGCCGATCTCGACGCCGCCATCCAGCACGTAATCGTCGAACGGCGCGATGCCATCGATCGTCGGCCAGAGATGCGCGTCCTGCTCGCGATTCAGATGGGTCTGGACGTACCAGCCGAGCCCCGGAATGCGCGAGCACAGCGGTCCGTGTACGTCGCGCCAGTAGGTGGCGAACACCTCGTGCGGGACTCTGGGCCGCCGTAGAACGGTCGTGTAGCTGTTGATGACGATGGCGGCGTCCCGGTCTGCATAGTCTCGGGCGGTGTCGATGATGGGCATACTGATCTCACGGCTTGATAATTGAGCAACGAGTGTTCCCAACGCATCGCAGCCGAGATCGGACGTCGGGCAGGCCCGATTGCGACCCGTGTCAGCCCTTCGCCTCGGGCGGCTGCTGGCGGCGACGGCGCCAGAATTCGAGGCGCTTCTTCACGTCGCGTTCGAAGCCGCGCTCGTTGGGTTCGTAGAACACCGGATGATCGTGTCCGCCCAGTTCGTCGGGGAAGAAGCTTTGTCCGGCGAACGCATCGGGATGGTCGTGATCATATTGATACCCGTCGTGATAGCCGAGTTCCTTCATCAGCTTGGTCGGCGCGTTCAGGATACGCTTGGGCGGCGCGATCGACCCGGTCGATTTCGCCAGCGCGCTGGCCTTGTCGAAGGCGCGGTAGGAAGCGTTCGATTTGGGCGCGGTCGCAACGTAATTGATCGCCTGCGCAAGGAACAGCCGCGCCTCGGGCAGGCCGACGCGCTCGAACGCCTGCCACGCTGTCATCACCTGCACCAGCGCCTGCGGATCGGCCATGCCGATATCCTCCGACGCCGCGCAGCACAGCCGGCGGAACACGACAGAGGGATCCTCGCCGCCGGCGATCATCCGCGCCGCCCAGTACAAGGCGGCATCGGGATCGCTGCCGCGCAAGCTCTTGTGGAAGCAGCTGAGCAGGTTGAAATGCTCCTCCTGCCCCTTGTCGTAGAGCGGGGCGCGTTGCTGCACCAACGTCGCCAGCGCAACGGTATCGAGCGCCGCGGCGTGATCGGTGGCGACGATATCCTCGCACATGCCGAGCAGGTAGCGCGCGTCGCCGTCCGCCATCGCCACCAGCGCGTCGCGGGCTTCACTCGTCAACGGGAGGGGGCGTCCGAAGTGCGCCTCGGCGCGCTCGATCACGCGTTGCAGGTCGGCGGCGGTCAGGCGGCTGAGCGTATAGACCTTCGCGCGCGACAACAGCGCCGAGACCAGGCTGAAACTGGGATTCTCGGTCGTCGCGCCGATCAGCACGATCGTCCCGTCCTCGACGGCGGGGAGCAGCGCATCCTGAACCGGTCGCGAAAACCGATGAAGCTCGTCGACGAACGCCACGGTCGGTTTCGACGCCGACTCCCGCAGCCGGGTGGCCTCGGCAAGCGCCTTGCGCAGGTCGGCGATGCCGGTCGACACGGCGGACAGCTGGATGAAATTATAGCCGACCTCGTCCGCCATCAGCCGCGCGATCGTCGTCTTGCCGACTCCAGGCGGGCCCCACAGAATGAACGACGACAGCCGTTTGGCCGCGATCATCCGGGCGAGGGCGCCCTTGGGTCCGACGAGGTGCTCCTGGCCGATGATGTCCGAAAACCGGCGTGGGCGCAGGATTTCCGCCAGGGGTCGCGGGGCTTTAGCGCTGAAAAGCGTGTCGGACATCTGCTCGCGTATTCCACGGATCGAGGGGGGCGTCATCGCATCGGCCGGTAGGGGTGCTCGGAGCAACCGCGTTTGCTGCGGTATGCGGCCGACACAGCGCACATAATAGGCCGCCAGCCGACATTTAACCCTCGCCACGCTAGCGGCTGCACCGTTCGAACCACGGGCCGACGGAATAAATTTCAGCGCGTTCCTTGAACTTCGGATATTCTAAGATATATCGCAGACTATCGAAAAACATTATATTGGAAACATTCGAATGCGTGACGGTACAGGATTTGGAGCATGGGGCGGTGGTCCCCGCCATGGCGGACACGGTCGCCGCGAGCATGGCGACGACCATGGGCATTGGAAGGGCGGCGGGGGGCCAAGGGGCCGCGGTCGCCGGGTGTTCGACGGCGGCGAGATGAAGCTGGTCCTGTTGAAGCTGATTGGGGATGCACCGCGTCACGGCTACGACCTGATCCGCGAGATCGAAGGGCTCGCAGGCGGCAGCTATGCGCCGAGCCCGGGCGTGATCTATCCCACGCTCAGCACGCTCGACGACATGGGGCTGATCGAAGAGCAGAAATCTGAGGGCGCCAAGAAGCGCTTCGCGGTGACCGACGAGGGACGCCAAATCCTTAAGGACAATGCGGAGATACTCGGGGCGTTGTTCGCCCGGCTGGCGGCAGTGGGCGCCGAGTCCGAACGGACCGATGGTGCGCCGATCCGCCGCGCGATGGGCAATCTGCGGCAGGTGCTGCAGACGCGGCTGATGCGCGAGGATGTCGACGAGGATACGCTGCACGCGGTCGCGGGGCTGCTCGACGAGGCGGCACAGAAGATCGAGCGGCTCAAGTGAGCGCGTCGTCCACCATTTCGGTCGCCCGCGTGCCGACGCGCTCCGCGAGCAGATATCTTCAGCAGCTCGCCAAGCATTGGAGCCACAAGATGGAGGTGATCTTCTCGGAGGAAGAAGGGCGCATCACGTTTCCGAACGGCGCGATCGTGGAGATGCACGCGGATACCGACGCGCTCGATGTCGCCTTGACGGTGCCGGCGGGCGAGGACGTCGACCGGATGCGCCGCGTGGTAGCGAGTCACCTCGATCGATTTGCGTTCCGCGAGGCGCCGCTGACGTTCGATTGGGCAGTGGGGGCGTTGTCGACGAACACGGCAGGGCTCGCCTAGTTCGCCTGCCGGATAACCTCCTCGAGAGGACGATAAGGTACGCGCTGCGCGGTATCTGGGGAGCCGACAATCAAACCATTGGGGCAGTACCGATCGTCGTCCCAGCCGGGGTGATCGAGGATGGGGTAGAGGCATACGCCTTCGATTGGGACGCCGAGCGACTGGGCGATCTTCACCTCGCGCAGGATCATGCGCAGCCACGCAGGGCGGGCGCTGCCTTCGATGCCGGTTTCGGCGATGAAGATCGGGCGGCCATAGCGCGCATAGGCGTCGGCGAGGATCGCGTGGAGCGGGCGGCTGAGGGGGTGGTCGTACGACAATGGCGGGCCGCCGTGGATCCACTGGTTGTTGTGGTAGAAATTGACGCCGACGATATCCAGCAATGGCGCGCGTCCGCCGATCTGGGGCCAGGCTTTGCCCGCGATCATGTCCCACGCCTGGTATTGTGCGAGGCGGTGGCCTTCGGCGGCGGGGGCGTCGTTCGGGCGGGCGGGGTCGGTGATGACGTTGATGACCGGGTCGGCGTGGACGAACCTTGCGGCGGGGTCGACCGCGAGGATCGCCTCCATCGCGGCGATCGAGGCGCGGGCGAGTTGGACTTTGAGTTCGTAGCCCCGGCCGCGCGCGAACGGGTTGAGATAGGCTGCGTCGCCGCCGCCCCAGGCGAAGAACGAGATCTCGTTGACGGGGGCGTAGAAGCGGGTCTCGCCGGGCGCGGCCGGGCCGATGTGGCGCGCGGCGGCGGCGGCGAAGGCGGCGAAGCGCGTGACGAAGGCGGGCGTCCAGATATCGATGTCGTCGGGCCAGCCGTAATGGAGCAGGTCCCAGATGACTTCGGTGCCGATCGCCTTGGCGGCTTCCAGCTGGCGATCGAGGCTGGACCAGTCGTAGATGCCGGGTTCGCGTTCGATCAGATGCCAGCGCAGGCCGTCGCGAACGGTCAGGATGCCGAGCTTGGCGAGTTCGCTGTAATCGTGCGCGGCGAGGGTGTCGTGATGGCTGGCGGCGATGACGTCGACGCGCTTGCGGTCGTGCGCGCGGCGGTGGGTGGAGGATTCGAAGCCGCCTTGCAGGACGCTGCGGAAGAGTCCGGTTGGGTGGGGTAGGGGCGGCCGGTCGGACAGGACTTCGGCGAACAGGGTTTTCCAGCGGGGGACGACGGCGGCGACGGCATATTCGCTGTCGACCTTGGCGCGGAGGGCCGTGCCGAGGCGGGTCCGGAGCGTTGGGTCTTCGATGAGTTTCGTGATCTCAGCGGCAACTGAGGGCGGGTCTTCGTGGGGCACGAACAGGCCGCTGGCTCCGTCGACGATCTGTTGTTCGGAGCCGTTGTCGCGCGTTGCGATGACGGGGAGGCGTGCGGCGCCGGCTTCGGCGATGACGTGCGGCATGCCTTCGCCGCGGGATAGCCAGACGAAGATGTCGAGTGCGGCGAGTAGGTCGGGCACGTCGTCGCGGTCGCCGAGGAAGGTCAGTGCGGTGTCGAGGCCGAGCGCGTGCGCGCGGTTGCGGAGTGCGGCGGCGTATTCGGGGATGAAGGCGTCCGGTCCGCCGATGATGACGAAACGCGCCCGGAGGTGGCGGGCGTGGACGAGCGCGGCGGCTTCGATGAAGTCCTCGACGCGTTTCTTCGGGTCGAGCCGGCCTAGCCAGCCGATCAACGGTACGTCTTCGGCGATCCCTAGCGTCGCACGGATGGGGGCGCGGCGCACGGGGTCGAAGGCGCGCGTGTCGACCATCGATGGGATCTCGATCGCGTGCTGTTCGCGGCCGGGCATGCGGCTCGCGGCGGCGTCGCGGATCGAGGCGCAGACGCCGACATAGCGCGTGGTGAAATGCTTGGGGCCGGCGAGCGCTTCGGAGACGAGGCCGCCATGCTCGATCAATGGCGGGCGGAGGTGCATGCGTTCGAGCGCGGGATAGATGTCCGCGACGTTCTGGCACGAGACGACCACGTCGTACGCGGGCAGCTTGCTCGCGAGGTAGGCGACGGTCTCGTCGAAGCCGAGTGCGTAGGGCGTGCGGTCGACGGGGACGCCGATCACTTCCAACTGCGCGTGCGTCTGTTCGGGCATGCCGTCTTTTCGGAAGCAGGCGACGACCTCGATCCGGTAGCGCGTCGGGTCCAGCGCCTGGGCGAGCAGGCGCACCTCCGTTTCCTCGCCGCCGACCACGAGCCAGGCGAAGACGAACAGGATGCGGATCGGGCGGGCGTCGACAGTGAGTACGGTACTCAATCGCCGACCTTGAACACGATCTGGAGGAATTCGGGCCGCTCGCCGACCAGCTTCGCGATGAACTTGGGGGCGTCGTCGTAGGGCACGACGTGCGTGATGAGCTGCGCGCGGATTTCGGAGCCGCGGGCGAGGAGGAGCTTCACCGTCTCGTTGGCGAGGCGGCGGCGGTCCCATTGGAAGCCGAGCCCGCGGGGAACGCGGTTGATCTGCGCGCAGCGTAGGTTGAGGCCGTTGTGGTGGAATTCCTCGCCGAGCCGCAGCCTGTCCGCGCCGCCCTGGTAGAAGGCGAGGTCGATCACGGTGCCCTGCGGCCTCAGCGCGCGCATCGCGGCGTGGAGGCTGGCGGCGTCGGCGCGAGTCTGGAACACGACGTCCGCACCGCGATCGTCGCCGCCGTGGAGCCAGCGCGCCTTGGCGTACGCCCAGGCCTGGTCCTCGGTCATCGCGGTAATGCCGAGGCATTCGGCGCGCAGGCGACGGAAGGGGGAGGGGTCGGCGATCACGACCTCGCTTGCGCCGGCAGCTTGTGCGAACAAGGCGGTCAGCATGCCGACGATGCCTGCGCCGATCACCAGCGCGGGGCGGCCGCGGATGCCGTCGCCGAGGTTGACGACGTTGGGTCCCAGTAGTTCGGCGTCCGCGTGGAGAATGCCGTTGGCGGCGATCGGACCCATCTGGCCGATATAGATGCCGAGGATCGGATCGAGCTCGGCTGGGAGCTTGGTCAGCAGGTCGTTGAACGGGTCCGCGGTGTGGCCGGTCTTGTGCCCGAACACCGTGCCGACGACGTCGCCGTTGGCGAAATCGTCGACCCGGCTGTCGCTGACGCGCGCGCATTCCATGTAGCCGAGGAACGGCACCGGATAGTGCGCGCTCGGCTCGCCGGGGACGAAGACGCCGCGGCCTGCGTCCCAGCGCGAGTGGAGATACGGGTTGCTGTTCTTGACGAAGGTGAGCTCGGTCCCGGCGGAAAACCCGGTGTAGAGCAAGTCGAGCCGGACCTGGCCGTCGCCTGGGGGTGCTTCGTCATAGCCGAAGAAATAGGCCTGACCGGGACGTTCGACGCCGAGCGAGCGGACGTGGCGCCACTCAGACATGGATCACCTCCCGCTCGCGAACGTCGATCGCGCGACCTTCGACGGCGGAGCGTTCGATCGCCAGCGCGAGGCGGAGCGTTTCGAGCGCGGCGGGGTAGGGGCAGCGGATGCGGTTCTCGCCCCCACGGACCGCATCGATGAAGTCGCGATCCTCCAGCACGACCGGATCGCTGCCGGTGCCGCGGACCGGACGACCGCGGCCGATGTCGATCATGACGTCGCGGTCGGTGAGTTCGATCGCGAGGCCTTCGCCGAACAAATGGAGGCCGACGCGGTGGTTCCAGTTGAGCAGGCAGGTCGATGCGAAGTTGGCGATCGCGCCGCTGGCGAAGGTGAGCATCGCGGTGCTGGTGGTGGCGACGTCGAGGCCGGGGAAGGCGGCGCGGTCGATGTGGCCCGACTGGCCGTAGACGCGGACGACGTCGCCGACGAGATAGCGTGCGAGATCGACGAGATGCGTCGTCTGTTCGAGCATCTGTCCGCCCGATGCGTCCTTCTTCCACCACCAGCGCGGCGGTGGGGTGGAGTCAAGCCAATAGCCCGACAGGAGGCGGGCGGGGGTGGCGGAGAGCAGCGCCTTCACCTCGTCCACGGTATCGAGATAGCGCCAGTGATAGCCGACCGCGGTGACGAGGCCGAGCCGGTCGACGGCGGCGGCGACGTCCTCCGCGGTGCCGAGGTCGAGCGCGACGGGCTTCTCGACGAAGAACGGCAGCGTGTGCTCGATCGCTAGGCGTTCGGGTTCGCCGTGCGCGAACGGCGGCACGCAAATGTAGAGCGCGTCGAGCTCGACGGCCGCCAGCATCGCGGACGCATCGTCGAACGCACGCGCGCCGAAGCGGGCGGCGGCTTCGGTGGCGCGCGCCATGTCGACGTCGGCGACCGCGACGATCGCGACGTCGTCGAACTGCTCCAGCACGCCGAAATGGCGGTTGGCGATACCGCCCGCGCCGATGAACCCGATCCGTGTCCGCTCCACGCCGTCTCCCTTTGTGTTTTGGTCTTCCACGGCGGCGTAGACCGCGCGCGTGTCGGCGATCATACGATCGGCCGAGAATAGGTCCTGCTGGCGCTCGATCGCGGCGCTGGCCATTGCTTTCAGGCTGTCGCGGTCGGCTAGCAGCGTGACGACGGCATCGGCGAAACTGGGCGGGTCCGCGGCGGTCAGGCGACCGGTGACGCCGTCCTCGATCGCTTCGGCGTTGCCGGGTGCGACGGTGGCGACGACGGGGAGACCCGCGGCCATCGCCTCGAGCGCGACCAGCGGTAGGCCTTCGAATGCGGAGGGCAGGACGAGCAGGTCGGCGAGTGTCATCAGGTCGGCGACATCGCTGCGGGTGCCGAGCATGCGGACTGTGCCGGCCAGGCCTTTCGCTGCGATCGCTCGTGCAGTCTGGGTGAGGAGGGGCCCTTCGCCGGCGAGCAGCACGATCACGTCTGGATGCGCGGCGCGGATCGCGGGCAGCGCGTCGAGCAGGAGCGCGTGGCCTTTTTGCTCGGCGAAGCGCGCGACCATCAGGAGGACGGGGGCATTGCCGACGCCCCATTCGTCGCGGATGACGTCGCGCGAGCGCGAGGGGCTGTGTGCGCCGACTCCGTTGTGGATCGTCGCGACGAGTGCTGGATCGACGCCGGCTGCGCGGTGGCTGTCGCCGACTGCGTCCGAGACGCAGATCAGGCGTGCGAGCGCGGCTGAGGTGTCGCGGTGTTCGTCGCGTTGGGCGGGGTCGGTGAGGAGATAGGGGAGGTGCTCGGTGCGGACCACGGGCACGCCCGCCGCGTGCGCAGCGCGGACGGCGGCGTGGCCTTCCCAGCCGATACCGGCGTGGACGTGGACGATGTCGGGCGCGGCGCGGTCTAGCCAGCGAGCAAGGTTGGCATCGTCATCGAGCGCTTTTACCGCATAACCCTTGGCGGCGGCGTGTTCTAGTAAACCGGTGCCGGGCCGCGCGGCGACGACGATCTCGTCTCCGCCCAGTCCTTCGGCGAGCGTCATCATGTGTGCGCCGACGCCGGACGGGGCAAGGCTGTCGGTCAGCAGGCAGATACGGGTCATTCGGCGGCCATCACGGGGGGGTCAAGGACGGCGGACTTCGCGACCATACGGCGATAGGTGGCGAGTGCTTGCCCCACGACCTGGTCCATATTGTAGTAGCGATACGTCGCCAGCCGGCCGACGAAGGTCACGCCTTCCTCGGCATCCGCTAGCGCCTCGTAGCGTTTGAACAGCGCCTGGTTCTCGGGGCGGGGGATCGGGTAATACGGGTCGCCTTCCGCGCTGGGGAATTCGTAGCTGATGCTGGTCTTCGCGTGGAGCTGTCCGGTCAAATGCTTGTACTCGGTGATGCGCGTCTGCGGCACGGCTTCGTCGGGATAGTTGACGACCGCGACCGGCTGGAACTGCGCGACGTCGTGCGTCTCGTGGCGGAACTGGAGGCTGCGATAGGGGAGCTTGCCGAAGCGGAAGTCGAAATACTCGTCGATCGGGCCGGTGAAGACGATGTGGTCGACGTCAACGCGGTCGATCACGTCGCGGTATTCCACGCCGAGATCGAGCGTGATGCCGGGGTGGTCGAGCATCGCCTCGAACATCCGGGTGTAGCCGTTGGCAGGCATCGCCTGGAATTTGTCGGTAAAATAGCGGTCGTCGGTCGAGGTGCGGGTCGGTACGCGCGCGGTGACGGCGCGGTCGAGCTCGGACGGGTCGAGGCCCCATTGCTTCCGCGTATAGCCTCGGAAGAACGTCTCGTAGAGATCGCGCCCGACCGCGGCGACGACGACGTCCTCGGACGTGCGGATGTCCTCGACCGATTCCGCGCGGCTGGCGAGAAAGGCGGCGGCTTCCGCATCGTCATCGAGTGACAGGCCGTAGAGTGCGTTCAATGTGGTGCGGTTGATCGGCATCGGCACGAGCTTGTCGTCGACGCTGGCAAGCACGCGGTGTTCGTACCGGCGCCAGTCGGTGAAGCGCGACAGATAGTCGAACACGTCGGCGGAATTGGTGTGGAAGATGTGCGGGCCGTAGCGGTGGACCAGCACGCCCGCCGCGTCATGCTCGTCATAGGCGTTGCCGCCGATGTGCGGGCGGCGGTCGACGACAAGGACGCGCTGGCCGCTGTCCGCTGCGAGCCGCTCGGCTAGGACCGCGCCGGCGAACCCCGCGCCGACGATCAGCGTGTCGTAGCGTTCGCGCTTCGGGGCGGCGCGGAAGGTGCGTTTCGCGTGGAGGACGCGGTCGATCTCGGTGGCCATGGCGGTTTGCGTGCGGTCCCAGGATTGCGTGGCGAGCAGGCGGTCGGCTTCGTCGCGCCAGGCGCCATCGCGGGGGAGGGCAAGCGCGGCTTCGCAGGCGGTGACGAACGCGGGTGCGTCGGCGGCGATCGAGACGGCTGTTGCGTCACCGTAATGTCGGATCACGTCGACGATCGGTGTCGAGACGACGGGCAAGCCGCCGGCGAGATATTCCGGTGTCTTGGTCGGGCTGATGAAGCGTGTCGCGGCGTTGATCGCGAACGGCATCAGCGCGACGTCCCAGCCGGAGAGATAGGCAGGGAGTTCATTGTAACTGCGGCCGCCGAGCCAGTGGATGTTCGCGCGGCGTGGCAGGTGCGCGGGGTCGATCTTCACGACCGGGCCGATCATCACGAACGACCAGTCGGGTCGGTCAGCAGCGACCGCGTTGAGCAACGCTAAGTCGATGCGCTCGTCGATGACGCCGAAGAAGCCGAGCTTCGGGCCGGGGATTTGACGCTGGTCTTCGGGTTCGCTGTTGCCGGCGCGGGCTTGGGCGAAATGCGCGACGTCGACCGCCGAGGGGAAGGCGTGGACGTCGCAGTGACGGCCGCGCTTGGCTTCGTAGAGGCTGTAGCCGCCGGTGAAGACGAGGTCGGCGCGCGCGAGCAGTCGCGCTTCGCGGTCGAGCAAGGCGGGGTCGGCAAAGCGGAAGGCGGACAGCTCGTCCATGCAGTCGTAGACGACCGCGGCGGCGTCGAGATGCTCGGCGAACGGGAGCATCATCGGGGTGTAGAACCAGAGCAAAGGCTTGGCGCGAATGCTCGTCGCGACCAGCATGTCGAGGAGTTGCCGCAAGCCCGCCTCGACCTGCTCGGCGTTCCACCAATGCGGGAGGCGAGGACGCAACGCTATCACGTTATCGGCGGGAAACGGGTGGTGTTCGAGGAAGGGCAGCGGATGATCGCAGGGGATGTGTTCTTCCCAGACGAACACGCTCTGGGCTTGCGCGAACCGCTTCATCAGGTGCTGCGGACGCTGGGTGACGAAATCCCAGCGGAGGTGTGAGAAGCAGATCAGCGGCGGCGGCCCGGCATCGTCGATAGTGTAAAGGCTGGGGGTAGGTCCGATGCCGTGCACGCTCTTCCAATCCGCGAATCCGCGGTCATCCGCGTGAGGGTGCAAACCTATGCCGACTCGCCGAAGGCCGCTATGCAATTGTCATTGCTTTAAATCATGAATTTGCCCGATAATCTGGGTAAGCCGGGCAACGCTGTGCGGCCATGTCCATCGTGCAAGGACGGTGTTTCGCGGCCTGAAATCGCTCCAAGTATAGCGCAGCGTCATGATCGCGTCGGCAAACCCATCTGTTGAAGCCGTGATCCCCGTCTCGGGCAGGATGAATTGCAGTCCGCAGCGCAGGTCGGCATTCGCGAGCACGGGCAAACCGGCCAGCATGTATTCGGTGAGGATCGCGGGCGCGCCGTCGTTGATGCCACACACCACGCCGAACTTCGCGCGGTTCATCAGCCGGTTGACCTCGTCGATCGGCACGCCGGGCGGCCCGACGAATTCTATCGAGAGATTTTGGTCGCGGGCACGGTTGCGCAGCGCGTCGCCATCCTCGCCGTACCCGAAGACGCAGAGCGCACGCACATCGCGCGGCAGTTGCGCGAGCGCACCGAACAGGATGTCGTGGCGCTTGTACGGTTGCGCGGCGGCAACGTAGATCAGGTCGACATCCTTGGGCGTGTCGAGCGGGCGGAACTGGTCGGTCGCGGCGAACTCTGGACCGATCGGCAGGATCGCGGTCGGCATGCCGGGGTGGCGGGCCTCGACCTCGTCGGACTGCCATTGTGCGCCCGTCAGGACGAGATCGAACCGTTCGCTGACGTCCGGGGGAACGCGCAACGCGGGCGCGTCGATCGAATTGTAGATGATGATGCTGTCCGCACACAGGTCGAGCAGTTCGGGGGCGACGCCGAGTCCCAGTATGACGAGAATATGCGGCGCGCCGAACGTCCGCACGAACGCATTCATTTGCGACGAGACAAACGGCACATACTCGTCGTCGATTCGAAATGCGCGCCGCGCGAGAACCGCATTGTCCCGCCGGAACGGTGGCTGATCGTCACCGCGCCAGTAATGCCAGATCTCGGCCTGATCGACGGCGCCAGCGGCGACTAGGGCAAGCGGCAGGCGCTCCAGATACCCGCCCGTCACGTCCGCGCGCGCGAGATCGCCGGTCCACGGCAGGCACGCCGGATCTACCGCGTGCGACGGTAACGGCGCAGATTGCTGACGGCTTTTCTCCGGGAATGCGCCCTCGATCCAGTCGCTGATGACGACGACCGATTTCCGAGCCGTCAATGGTATCGCCATGTGTCCCCCCCCCCGGTATCGCGCGATCCCGGAACGCCGTTGGTCCGGTGTGAAAGTGATGCAGGCCTGGCCCCATTGGGGCCAGGCCTGCATCTGACCCGCAGCACGCGTGTCGACGTGCGGATCAGTCCTTGGCGCTGCCCGGCTCGGCCATCTTGCGATGCTGTTCGGCGAGCACCGATCCGGGGATGACGTTGGCAAGCACCCCCTGAACCTTGGTCTTCCAACCGGAGAAAATCGATGCCTTGCCACCCATCAGCGCGTCCCAGCCGTCCTTGGCGACATCGGCCGGATCGCTCTTGTTCGGATCCGTGCCGACGTCGGTGTCGTTCATGTCGGCGCGATCGAAGAATTCGGTATCGACCGGGCCGGGCATCAGCGTGGTCAGCGTGACGCCATCCGCATCCTTGATCTCGTTACGCAGCGCCTCGGTGAAGCTGTCAATGAACGCCTTCGAGCCGTTGTATACCGCCTGGAAAGCGCCGGGGATGTAGCCTGCGACCGACCCGGTCACGAGCACCTTGCCATCGTTACGCGCGACCATCGCCGGCATCACCTTCTGAAGAAGGTACAGCGTGCCCGTGATGTTGGTGTCGATCACGTTGCGCCAGTCGTCGACTTTCTGGTCGAGAAAGCCATGGCCGAGACCGTGGCCGGCATTGGCACACAAGATGTCCACCTTCCGCCCGGCGGTCGCGGCGAGAAGCGCATCGACGCCCTCGATCGTCGACAGATCCGCCTCGACCGCCGTCACGTCGGTGCCGAACTGCTTGAAGTCGGCGGCAGCGGACTGGATCAGTGCTTCGTTGGCGACGACGAGGATGTCGTAGCCGTCCTTCGCCGCGAGCGTGGCGAGTTCGAAACCGATGCCCGTCGAGGCCCCGGTGATGATCGCGAATTTACCGGCCATATCGTCCAATCCTCTCAATTGAAGCCGGGCTTGAGCACGACCTTGGTCACTTCGTTCTGGTTGTTCTTGAACATGTCATAGCCCATGGGCGCGTCCTCCAGGTCCATCCGGTGCGAGATCAGGAAGGTCGTGTCGATCTTGCCCTCCATGATCGCGTTGAGCAGCGCGGGCATGTAATGCTGGACGTGCGTCTGGCCGGTCTTGAGCGTCAGCCCCTTTTCCATCAACGCGCCGAGCGGGAACTTGTCGATGAACCCGCCATACACCGCGGGCATCGACACGCGACCGCCCTTGCGGCAGGCAATGATCGCCTGGCGGATCGAATGCGCGCGATCGGTGCCGAGGAAGGTCGAGGCCTTGATCTGGTCGATCACGTTGTCGACAAAGAAACCGTGAGCCTCCAGCCCGACGCTGTCGATTACCGCATCGGGACCGATCCCTCCGGTCATCACCATCAGCGCCTCATAGACCGCGCTTTCCTCGTAATTGATCGTCTCGGCGCCGAACTTCTTGGCGAGGTCGAGGCGATGTGGGAAATGGTCGATCGCGATGACTCGCTCGGCGCCCATCAGGAACGCCGACTGCACCGCGAACAACCCGACCGGGCCGCAGCCCCAGACTGCGACGGTATCGCCGGGCTCGATCTGCGCATTCTCCGCCGCCATCCAGCCGGTCGGCAGGATGTCCGAGAGGAATAGCACCTTCTCGTCCTCGACCCCGTCGGGAATGACGATCGGACCAACGTCGCTGAACGGCACGCGGACATATTCCGCCTGACCACCTGCATACCCGCCGGTCATGTGGCTATAGCCGAACAGACCGGCCATCGGCTGGCCGTACAGCTCTTGGGCGATGTCCTGATTGTCGGCGGGCAGACCGTTGTCACACGCCGAGTATTGGTGCTTGCCGCAGTGATAGCAGCTGCCGCACGCGATCGTGAATGGGACGACGACCTTCTGGCCCTTCTTCAGCGTCGACTTGGCACCGACCTCGACGACTTCGCCCATGAATTCGTGGCCGAGGATGTCGCCGGCCTGCATCGTCGGGATATAGCCATCGTACAGATGCAGATCGGAGCCGCAGATCGCAGTCGCGGTTACCTTGATAATACAGTCGCGCGGATTGACAATTTCGGGGTCGTCGACGGTATCGACGCGGACGTCGTGCTTACCGTGCCATGCAAGAGCGCGCATCAGCGTCGCTCCTCGATGAGAATTGCGCGCATCAGGCCATCTCCTCTTCACGTTGCTTGCGGTTCATCGCCGCGGTCGCGATCTCGCCGGTTTCCATGAGCTGCTTGAAACGGCGCAGGTCGCGGCGTGCCTGAATCGCCGGTTCGCGCTGGAACATCTTGGCAACCAACTTGCCGACGATTCCGGCGGGCGGATCATAGGCGATCGTCGCCGTGACGACGGTGCCGCGCGCGCCGGCGTCGCGGAACTCGACGCGGCCACTGTTGGCGACATCGGCGCCGGGCTCCGACGACCACGCAATCACAGTGTCCTGCGTCTCTTCGGTGACGACGGCGTCCCATTCGACAGTCTTGCCAGCTGGCGCCTTCACGACCCAGTGCGACCGCGTGGCGTCGAGGATGTCGATCCGTTCGACATTCTCCATGAAGGTCGGCAGGTTGGTAAAGTCGCGGAAATAGGCGAAGACTTCGCCGACCGGCCGATTGATCGTCACGGCCCGCGCCACGATTGAACTGCCCTTTTCGTCGGGAATCGCCGACGCCGCCAGGGCATCGCCCTTTTTCCAGGTCGTCGGTGGCGCGTCGTCGGTATGAACGGTATCGTCCGTCATGTCGGTTCATCCTGTCCTGAGATGGAGGCTCGTTCGCGCGGGTGACGGTGCCTTCAGCATCAAAGAATGATGCGCGCGGACGTTTGGGCAAGTGTTGCGACACGGAGCCTAATCGTCATGGCAACTTCACCCTGTTTGTCTTCGGAACCTCAACAGGAGCGTCTCCGGATCGTTCCGCAGATTTGGCTCGGAAATGGGAGGGTTAACCGAAGTTAGCAGGAAAATTCAGCGGCTGTCTTGATACGCGAGATCTGGGCTAAGGACACGCCGAGACTGTCAGTCAGAGGATGAGTTGGATGATCGTGCGCAGCGACGAGACCCAGGATGTCGCGGTGAGCGGTAGCGGCCAAATGCGGATGCACCTGTTCCGACCCGCAATCGAGGGGCGCTTCCCGGGCGTGCTCCTGTTCTCCGAAATCTATCAGGTGACCGCGCCGATCCGCCGGCTGGCAGCGATGATCGCCGGTAACGGCTATGTCGTGGCGGTGCCCGAGGTCTATCACGAATACGAGCCGGCGGGGACGGTCCTGACCTACGATCAAGCGGGAACGGATCGTGGCAATGCGCTGAAGATCACCAAGCCCGTCGCCGCGTTCGACGCCGACGGGGAGGCTGCCCTGACCGCTCTCCTGGCCCATCCGGCGTGCAACGGTCGGCTTGGAACGTTCGGGGTATGCCTTGGCGGCCATCTCGCCTATCGCGCAGCGCTCGATCCGCGCGTGTCCGCGTCCGCCTGTTTCTATCCGACCGATATCCATTCGGGAACGCTGGGCGAGGGGCGCTCGGATGACAGTCTGGCGCGCATGGCCGACCTGAAGGCCGAACTCATGCTGGTCTGGGGGCGGCAGGATCCGCATGTTCCCTATGCCGGTCGGGCGGTGATCCGCGCGCGGTTGGAGGAGGTGAGCGTGTCCTACGAATGGCATGAAATGAACGCTCAGCATGCGTTTCTTCGCGACGAAGGCCCGCGGTACGACCCCGCGCTATTCCTGCAGGCGATGGCACTGACGCTGGCATTCTATCGCCGCATTTTAGGCTGACCCGCCTCCAACCGATCCGGGATAAGCGGAACGCACGTCCGGCCCTGGCGCCTGCATTGACGCCCGGGGACGGCCGGCTATGGGGCAGGACGCTTCCAGCTATCCCAAAACTCCGGAAGGCCGCCGCATGACCAAGCGCCCATTGATAGTATTCGACGTCAATGAGACCCTGCTCGATATCGATAGTCTCGAGCCGCTGTTCATGCGCATCTTCGCGGTTCCTGGACGGATGCGGGAGTGGTTCGCGCAGGTGATCCTCTATTCCCAGGCGCTGTCGCTGGCCGGGCCTTATGTGCCGTTCGGAACGCTGGGCGGCGCCGTCTTGCATATGATCGGCGAGATACACGGCGTCGCGATCACAGACGAGCACGTCCGCGAACTAGGCACCCTCATGGCCGATATGCCGGTGCATGCCGATGTCGCCGAAGGGCTCGGCGTACTGAAGGACGCGGGGTTTTCGCTCGTGACGCTCACCAACTCGCCGGCGAGCGACGGCCCGGATGCGCTCAACAAGGCGGACCTTGGATCGATGTTCGACAGGCGGTTCACGGTCGACACAGTTCGAAAGTTCAAACCCAGCCCGGCAACGTACCGACTGGTCCAAGACACGATGGGATCCGCCGCAGAAGCCACGTGGCTGATCGCGGCGCATACATGGGACACGATCGGCGCGCAGTCGTTCGGATGGAAGGCCGCCCTGGTCACGCGCGGCGCAAACGCGCCGCTCGTGCTCGCGGATGTTCCGCAACCGACACTGATCCGTCGCACGGTGAGCGAAGCCGCCTACGCGATCGCGGCGGGACTGTAACGCTCGCCATAATATGCGAACGAGTTGCATTAGCGAAGGGCTTGACGTAGGGGCACCCCGCACTCGGGGGACATCATGCGATTTGGAATTCTCGTCATCCTCGCCTTGCCGATCATCGGCACGGCCGCACCGGCTTGGCCTCAGGCCCTGCGCACGCCGGTCAGCGATGACGATGCGGATGATCGACGTTCGGACATGCCCGCGGATATCGTCGTCAGCGCGACCCGCAGTATCCTGCCGCCCAACGCGCTGCCGCTGACGATCGATGTGATCGACCGTGCGGCGCTCGATCAGCAGGTCGCGATCGGTGGGTCTGTGGTCGATGCGGTCTCGAACCTGACGCCGTCCTTCTCGCCGACGCGGCAGAAGCTGTCGGGCGCTGGCGAGACGTTGCGCGGGCGCTCGCCGCTGTATGCGATCAACGGCATTCCGCAGTCGACGCCGCTGCGTGACGGATCGCGCGACGGCTTCACGATCGATCCGTTCTTCATCGACCGGGTCGAGCTGATCTACGGCTCGAACGCGTTGCAGGGGATCGGCGGCACCGGCGGGATCGTCAACCAGGTGACCGTGCAACCGCCGCGCACCGAGGGGCTGTCGGGCCGCGCGCTGGTGCAGGGGGCCACCGACACCGGCTTCAATGGCGACGGCAAGGGCGGCAAGGTCGCCGGGCTGCTCGCGTGGAAGTCGGGGCGCTTCGACGTGATGGCGGGCGCGGCCTACGACAAGCGCGGCGCGTTCTACGACGGGCACGGCAACCGCGTCGGCACCGACCTGACGCAGGGCGAAACGCAGGATTCGCGCAGTTGGTCGGTGTTCGCGCGCGCCGGCTATGCGCTGACCGACACCGCTCGGATCGACCTGATCGCCAACCGGTTCGAGCTGAACGGTGGTGGCAACTATATCGCCAGCAACGGCGACTTCCGCATCAACCGACCGACCACGTCGGTGCGCGGCACGCCGCCGGGCGACCCCGCTGCGAACCGGACAGAGAGCATCGCGCTGTCGCTGACCGATCCCGACCTATGGGGCGGCAACCTCGTCACGCAGGTGTTCTTCAACCGGTCGCGGGACACGTTCGGCGGCGAGGTCGCGCCGATCGCGACGTTCCAGGACGTGCGGCTCGCACCGATCGGCCAGCTGTTCGACCAGTCGCAGAACCGCTCGCGCAAATATGGCGGCAAGTTCAGTTACGAGCGTGGCATTCCCGGCTTCGAGGCGCTGACCGCGACACTCGGCTTCGACGCACTGTACGACCGCACCGAGCAGCGGTTGATCGCTACCGACCGCGTATGGGTGCCACCCGCCGACTTCCGCAGCCTAGCGCCGTTCGGGCAAGTCAACCTTGCGCTGTTCGACAAGGTCGTGCGCATCGCGGGCGGTGCGCGCTACGAGAACGTCAGGATCGTCATCGACGACTATACGACGCTCGCTTCGTACGGCAGCCACGCGGTCGCAGGCGGCAGCCCAAGTTTCGGCAAGGCGCTGTTCAACGGCGGCGTCATCGTCGAGCCGGTCCCCGGCATCCGCGCCTATGGCAGCTATGCGCAGGGTTTCACCGTACCCGACGTCGGCCGCATCTCGCGCGCGATCAACCGCGACGGGGTCGATCTGGACAGCTATGTCGACATCGCCCCCATCGTGTCGAACAACCGCGAACTCGGCATGGAGGTAAAGCGCGGACCGATGAACGCGAGCGCGACCTATTTCTGGTCCACCAGTACGCGCGGCCAGGTGCTGGTGTTCACCGGTGGCGCCTATGAGGCGCAACGCCAGCGCGTCGAAATCCAGGGGGTCGAGGTCAATCTGGAGGCGCGAATGCCGGTTCCGGGGCTGACACTGTCGACAGGGTTCGCGCATCTGGTCGGGCGCACGGACTCGAACGACGACGGCACCGTCGACATCGATCTCGACGGCGCGAATATTTCGCCCGATCGTCTGAACCTAGCGGCCAGCTATGTTCGCGGGAAGGTGTCCGCACGGGTGCAGCAGCAACTCTACCTTGCGCGCAAATATGCCGGACTGCCCGCCGCAAACGACTTTGGCGGGTACACCATCACTGACGCATCCGTTCGGTACGCATTGCCGGTCGGCGCCCTGACGCTGAGCGCGCAGAACATCTTCGATCGCTTCTACATCGATTATTACAGCGACACGGTGCGGCCGACCGACAACGCGCATTTCTTCGCCGGGCGCGGTCGCAATATCACGCTCGGCTGGGACGTTAGGTTTTAGGATGGCCGGTTCAAGAATCGCCGCTCCGGCATGACACTTCTCGACACGCTGCATCGTTGGGCTGGCGGTTTTCTCGGGCTGGTCCTTGCCATCCTCGGACTGACCGGCGCGATCCTCGTTCACCGCGATGCGTGGATCATGCTGCCCCACGCGGGCGACGCGCAGATCCAGAACACGCGCTTGCTCGCCGACACCACGGAGCGATTGATGGCGAACCCCGCGATCCGCCCGCAGAGCATCACGTTTGCAAATGCGAACCTGGGCCTCGACCGGCTCGACTTCGGCAAGGGGGCAGGGGCCTATACCGATCAGGCGGGCACGATCGTCAGCCAGTGGCAGTCGCAATGGGCGCGGCCGGAACTCTGGCTGTTCGACCTGCATCATCATGCGTTCGCCGGCGATACCGGCGAGACGATCATCGGCCTAGCCGGCATCGCCGGGCTGCTGTTCGTGATCACGGGAACGATCCTCTGGTGGCGGACCCGCCGTACGTTTGCGTTCCGGCTGCTGCCCGAGCGGCTCAGCCGTCCGGCGATCGTGCGGCATCACCGCGATCTCGGCATCGTCGCGGCGCCGTTGCTGGTTCTGTCGCTGCTCACCGGCGCGACGCTGGTGTTCCGGCCGATCAGTGCGGTGTTCCTCGGACCCGGCGCTCCGGCAGCGATCGATGCGGCATTGAAGCCACCCAAGGGTCCCGGGGGCGCGCTCGCCGATCATCTCGACTGGCGCGGCATGATCGTCGCGGCACGCACGCGCTTTCCCGATGCCGAATTGCGAAGCGTGTCGCTGCCCCGCAAGGGGAGCGGGCTCGTCACGATCCGCATGAAGCGGCCGCAGGAATGGCTACCGAACGGGCGGACGACCATGTGGTTCGCGGCCGATGACGGCCGGCTGGTCGGTGCACGCGATGCAGCATCGTTGTCGAACGTCGTGGCGGCGTACAACATCCTGTATCCGTTGCACGCGGCCAAGATCGGTGGCCTCGGCTACCGCTTGGTGATGACCTTGTCAGGTCTCGCCCTCGGTATGCTCGGAACTTTGAGCGTGTGGAGCTTCTGGTTCAAACGACCGCGGCGGACGAAGCCGCGGCCAAGCGTCAGAGCCGAGAACGTCCAGGGTTAGCGCGGCAGCGTACAACCGGCACGCGTGTTGACCGGATTGCAACGCGCGGGCCCCCCGCCGGGCAAGCGCACTACATAGGGCGTGCCGTAACCGTTGCCCGGCTTGTAGAAGTCGGTCGACACGATCTGCGTGCCGCTGTGGAACGCTTGGTTCGCGCGTGCCGGATCGTTGATCCGCGCTTCGTAAGTCTCGATGTCGGCGCGGGCGCGGACTAGGTAGCCCTGCTTGACCAGCGCGGGAATTTCCTTGGCGCGCATCGTCGCATTGTCCATCAGCAGGAACGCGGCATAGCTGTCGCCGGGGTTGGCGCGCAGGAAGGCGGCGCGGCCTTCGAGATTGGGATGGCCCTGATGATAGGCCGCCAACGCGATCGGATCGAGCGCGGTGAGCAGCAGGAACACGAACTTGCCGCGCGATGCGGCGAGCGTCGGCCAGTGGTGCGCGCGCACGCCGGCCTCGAGCGTCGGATAGGTACCGCGGACCTGGTCGGGCGTCACCAGATGGTCGCGGCCGATCACGTCGTAGATCGACTGGTCCATTTCCGCGAACGCCTTGCTGTCGAACGGGAGCAGTTTGGTCGAGCCGGGGAAGATCGGCAGCGGATCGCTCTTCGCCTCGACCAGGATGAAGATCGGTTCGTGGTTCGGGTGCGCATCGGACCAGCTACGCAATTGGCCGAGGCAGGTGCGGAACAGGTTGCAGCTCGATCGTACGTCGAAATCGGCGATATGGAAGACCTTGAGGCCCGGCTTGTCCATGTCGGTCGTGTCGCGGGGCAGCGCGTCGGTTATCCCCCTGGCCTTGAGCGCGGCCTCGCCGGCAGGATGGTTGTAGCGGCCGCCCTCGGGATCGTTGTTGATGTCGATCTCGAGGCTGCGCATCCCTGCATCGAGCTGGTCGGCGAGCGTCGTGTAGCGATAGTTCAGGCCCTGGCTCAGGGTGCCGGGGTTGGGATGATATTCGAGCGCGGCGGCCTTTGCCACGCCGGTCAGGTTTTTCACGCGCGCGAGCAGTTTGGGCCCGACGATCTGCTCGGCCATCGCCATCAGCCGCGGGTCGATGCCTTGCGAATAGCTATTGTGCGTGCCGACCACCTGGATCTGGTTGAGCCGCAGTTCGGGGGTGCTGTCCTTGGCAGCGGCGAGCGCGGAGAGGCCACCGGTCAGCGCGCAGGTCGCGGCAAGGCCGATGGCGACTGTCTTCATGAACGCCATCGTCAGAATCCGAACTTCACGTAACCACCGAGCGTCCGGTACGCGACCGGCGTGCTGTAGTGCAGCAGCCCCAGCGTCCCGTAGATCTGGTAGCCGGTGGAGAAGTAGGTGTTGAACAGGTTGCGGGCGTAGACGCCGACCTCGACCGAGTCGTTGAGCTTGGCGACGCTCAGGCGCGTGTTGACCAGGCCGTAGGCGGGGATGAACGAGTAGCTTGCGTTCGGCGTCGACGTGCCGTCGGCGTTCTTGACCGGGGCTGCCAGCCAGTCGCCCAGCAGCGCGCCGGTGACGGTCTGCGTGCTGCTGCGATACGCATAGTCGATATGCGCCTTCACCTTCAGGTCCCACGAGATTTCGGTGCCATAGTCGCCGTTAATCGTGAACGCCCAGCGCGGCGCGTTGGTCAGGCGCGTGCCGGTATAGTTGGCGGTCGGGCTGGCGACATAGTCGGTGAACTTGGAGTCGTTGAACGTCACCGCCCCGCCGATCGAGAAATCGCGCGTCGGCTTGACCGCCAGCGAGGCCTCGAAACCGCGCGACCGCAGGCCGGGCGCGTTGCCGATCGCGGAGGCGAGGATAAAGCCGCCGATGCCGGTCGTGACCGGGGTCAGGATCGTCGCTTGGAAATCGGTGTATTTCGACGAGTAGAGATCGAAGTTCAGTCGAACGCGTCGGTTGAGGAATTCGGACTTGATGCCCGCTTCCCAGCTCTTCACCGTCTCCGAGTTGTACGGGTTGTACTTGTTGCCGACAAAGGCGATGCCGCCCGGCTTGTAGCCGGTGGAATAGGTCGCATACAGCATCACGTCCGGGTTGATCGCGAACTGCGGCGCGATCCGGTAGGTGAACTTGCCGCCATTTTTCGAACCGTCGCGGAAATCCGCCGTCGGCGCTGCGCTGGGCGCGGTGAAGATCGGCGAATAGCCGGTGATCGGCAGCGGATCGGTGTTGAAATAGCCGATCGACTGGCCGTTCCAGTCGTAATTGTAGCGGCCGCCCAGCGTCAGGCTGAGCTGCGGGGTGGCGGTGAACTTGACCTGGCCAAACGCCGCCGCCGTCTCGTTATACGACTTGAAGCGCACCGTGTTGCCGAGCAGCGCGCCGGTTACTGGATCGTTCGCGCCGGTGTTCGCGGAGAGGGTGGGCGTTCCGACGCCGTTCGCGTCGTACACCGGTGCGCCGAGCGGACCCCATTGCAGCTGGGTCTGCGTGGCGTTCAGCTTGTTGTAGAAGCCGCCGACCAGATACTCGACGGTGCGACCGGTCGGCGAGGCGATGTGGACCTCCTCGCTGAACTTGTTCGAATTCAGCCGGCCCATGTTGAACGGCAAATAGGCGTTGACGTTCGCCGGCAGCAGGTCTGCAGGCGTGTCGTTGTCGTACACCGTCTCGCGGTACGCGGTGATCGAGGTCAGCGTGAGATCGCCCAGGTCGTAGTTGACGTGCAGCGAGCCGCCCTTGTTGGTCATGCCGATCGAGCCGAGATAGCTGTCGAGGGAATCGGTGTTCTTCTCGCTCGCCACCACGCCGAGCGCGGCCATCTGCGCGGTGATCGTTGCCGACGGCGCGAAGACCGACCCGGCGGGACCGCCGACGGGGGTGCGGACCGAGGTGTCGTAATGCCGGGTATATTCGCCCGCGAGCACGAATTCGAGATTGTCGAGCGGCCTGTACAGCAGCTTTGCGCGCACGCCGTATTCGTCGACACGGTTGAGGTTGCGGTTGATCGTGACGTAGCGGCCGGCGCCGTCCTGTCCTTGCTCGAATGCCGAGACGCGGAGTGCGGCGGTGTCGCTGATCGGCACGTTTACGGTGCCGTTGATGATGCGGTCGTTGCGCTCGCCATAGCTGCCGTAAAAAGTGCCAGACGTCTGGCCGATCACAGGGTTGTTGGTGGTCAGCGAGATCACGCCCGAGGTCGAGTTCTTGCCGAACAGCGTACCCTGCGGCCCCATCAGCACGTCGACCCGCGCGACGTCGACCAGGCCGATCAGCCCGTTGTCGCGCTGGTTGTCCATCACGACGTCGTCGACGACGACGTTGACCGACTTGGCGTTGGACAGGTCGAACGACGAACTGCCGACGCCGCGGATCTGGAAGGCGGCGCCTTGCGTGGGGTTATACTGCACGCCGGGGACGACATATTGGAGGTCGGTCAGGCCGATATAGCCGCTCTTCTGGAACTGCTCGCCGCTGACGGACGTGATCGAGATCGGCACCGACTGCGCCTTTTCGAGACGACGCTGCGCGGTGACGACGATGTCGCTAAGCCCATCGGCATCCGTGCTAGCGTCGGCCTTGGCGGCGGGCGTTGCGTTCGTCTGCGGTGAGGTCTGCGCGTACGCTTGTTCAGCGACCATGCCGGACAGGAGCAGAGCCGTTCCCGAAAGGAAACGTCCGAGTTTCGAGATAGTCACTGTAGTTCCCCAATTGCCGTCGATCCGTCGGCGTGTCTTGCGATGCCCTAGGAGCGCTCCGTGACAGGAAAATTACAGATGTTCAGCTTGCGCTAGTTTTAGTTCGACCAGGGCGGGGTCTAGGTAAGGTTGAACCGGGGCGCTTTCACAGGGGCTGCTGACCATCCGGATCGACGTCGCCATTAGTAGCATGGCACACAAGGCCGGCATCAGCTGCGCGGCGAGATACGGATGTTCAGCACCGTGCAACGTTGCCGGGTCGAACCCGAGTAGCCGATAGCTGGCGAACAACAGGCCAGTCGCCACGGCGCCGCACAGATTGAAGGGCAGGTGGAAGCCGGCATAATGCGCTGCCGCGTGGGCGTTTGCGTCCTCGCTGCGGGCCGCGAGGTCGAGCTGCTCGCCCAGCAAGAGCCGCAACGCCATGAAGTCGATTGCGGACACCAGCCCGAAGATCGCCGTCCATAGCATCAGCGCTATCGGGCGGTCGGGGGGAAGCGCGATCAGCGCAACGGCGAGAAGGAGATTGACCCAGAATACGGCCTGCAACGTCCGCGCCGGCGGCACGTGCGATCCCCAGGCGATCGCCACGCCGATGCCGATCGCCGCGCAGACCGACTGAACCAGAAGACCTGTCGGGCCCCATCCTGGCAGCGCAAGCGCGTTGCCGACGAGGTAGAGATAGGCGGTGCTGGTAATCGCGGTATGCGCGCCGTTCAGCGCGAACAGCTTCGCAAGCCGGCGGTTGCCGCGATTGGCGAACAACAGGCGCACCGGCTCCAGCAGCGCACCGCGGCGCGGCGCCATAGTGGGCACGGCGCGGTCAGGAACCAGCGCGATCAGTCCGGCATGGGCCAGTGGCGCAGCGATCGACACCAGCAGCAGGATCGCGGCGAAGGGGGACGCATGACCGATGTGCAGTGCGCCGATCAGCGAGAACGCCACCGCCCCGAGAATGCCGGCAAGCGACCGCAGGCCGAACACGCGCGCGCGGCCCGCGCCGTCTCGCGTAGCCTCCAGCGCCCACGCGCCATGCGTCACGTTGCACAGCGCCCAGCCGACCACGAGCGCAACCAGGGCGAGCGCGATAAGCGACAGGCTGCTCGTCCGGTCGAGGTAGAGCATCGTAACGCCGCCAAGCGTCAGCAAACCGGTGCCGCACAGCATCCAAAGCACGCGGGGCCCCACGCGTGCCGACCCGCGATCGCACAGCGCGCCGGCGATCATCTCGGCGGGTATCGCGGCGAGACCGGCAAGGATCACGAGCCAACCGACGATCGCGATCGGCAAACCCAGATCGTAGGACAGATAGGCCGCTAGGAAGCTGCGTCTTGCGAGATCGTAGCCGGCGAAGACCCAGCTGGGCAGCGACAGTGCCAGCATCTGGATGCCCGACGGCGCGCTCCGGTCGGATGGGCCGCATTCCACGATCGTCGCTTAGACCGCAGATGTTCCCGTTCGATGACAGCGCCGCTTACGCCCCGCGTTCAGGTAACCCGGCCGGCGTTCCAAGCGTCAAGCGCCGCAAATGCGCCGCGGTAACAGGCGCGTTCCGGCAGCATGCGGGCCATCGCTGTCATCCGCATCCCGAACAGCGCGATCGAGAGCACCTGGGCGGTCGCGCGGTCGAACCCGTCCGCATTCCCCGGCCCGAACCCGAACGATGCGAGATCGGCGGCGCGGATATTCTCGCCGCGCCGCCGTCGCATGTCGATCGCATAGGGTCGCAGGCTCGGCTCTCGTGCGCTGGCGAGTGCGATCATCGACGTCGCCTTGACCAAGTCGCGCGTATCCGCATCGTCCACCGGCATGGTGCCCTCCGCACGCGTCCGGTCGCGCATGCCGTGGAAGCGTGCGATCACGGCATGCAGGCCCGCCACGACCAACGCGGCACGGCCGCCGAAATGATAGACGACGGTCGACGCCGGAACGCCCGCCACCAGCGCGACCGCGCGGTGCGTTGCGGCGTTCATGCCTTGTGACACGATGATCCGGGCGACGCTGTCGGCGATGCGCTGGCGTTTCGGATCATCGGGGCTGGGGCTGGGGCTGGGGCTGGGGCTGGGGAGGGCGTCGGGTTCGAGCAGTGCGATCAGCCGCTCGATGTCCGTACCGCCCGCGTCGCCGCGCGCCAAAAGCCCGTCGACAAAGCGTTGCAGGCACAGCACGCGCAATACTGCATAAACGGGATCGTCGCCTGCCCCCAGGGCGAACCCTGCCTCGTCGAGGACATAGCCGAGTGCTAGATCGGCGAGAGCGGTGGTGCCGAACATCAATGTCGACCAGAAGGCACCGGCGCTCGTCAGCCATTGATCCAGCGCACGCGAGGACGCCTGCAGCAGCGCGTGATGATGGACGAGCTCGATCAGGAAGATCGCCTGTCGCCGCCCTGCCGTCATCCAGTCGCGGAAGGCGAGGTCGGCGACAGCGGCCCGCGCGGCGCTGTCGACCGGGCCGACACGCGCGGCAAAATCGATCCAGCGGTCGAAGAAATGCTGATCCCGCCGCGCGGCCAGGTCGACTACGCGGTCGATCAGCTGGTCCTTGGTCCCCATCCGCGCCGAGATCGCGCCGACGCTGACCCCAAGACTCGATGCGAGGGGCCGCAGCGTCAATCCGGCCAAGCCGTTGCGAACGATGGTGTCGATGGCGGCATCGACGATCGCGTCCTGCCCAATGACGTCCCGCCCGACAGGTTCCTTTTCGTCCATGCGGTCGGGCTAGCGCACACCGTACGCCGTGCGCAACGTCACGACCGCGCGAATGGCGTCACATCGGTTGGAAGTGTCACACAGGATTAAGATGCGCGCCGTAGCGCCTGATTATGACAAATCGAACGTTAAGGCTGTGGTCCCAGAGCATGGTGGCACGACTGATGGTCCCGGTCGCCATCATGTTGGGGCTGGTGTGCCTGCTGGGCCTGATCGGCCTTGGTACCCGAAACCGCGTCCAGACGGCGCGCGACGCGGCGAACGCCGGCCAGATCGTGCGGATCCACCTGATCGAGGCGCGCTCGCTCAGCCGCTCGCTCCAGCGCGATGCGCTGAACCTGTTGCTCGAACGCGATCCCCGCGAACTCGCGATCATCCACGGCAAGTTCTCGGAACGGTCGGTTCAGATGCGCACGCAGCTTGCCCGGCTGGTGCGGAACCCAGGCGCCAGGTTGACTGCGCGAAGCTCCTACATACGCAGCCAGATCGTCGTCCTCAGCCGGTTGGCGATCGTCGCCGATGCCGCCACCAAGGGTAGCCAGAGCCGAGCCTGGGCAATCTTTCGCGGCGACGTTCGTCCAAACGAGCGAGAGGCCTCGCGAATCGCCGATACGCTGATCGCCCGTCAGGAAGCCAAGGTCGAGCGCCTGTTCCGCACCGCACACGATCTCGAGCTGCAGGAGGTCGCGATCAGCATCGCGGCCAGCATCATCCTGTTCTCGCTGGCGGCATATGGCACGGTGCTGATCGTCCAGCGGACCATCGTCCACCCGTTGCTGGATATCGAGCGGACGATGGCGGTCATCGCTGGCGGGAACGCGGAAGGCCGCACACCGCACGGCGATCGGCGTGACGAGATTGGCCGGATGTCGCGGGCGATCGAAGTCTTCCGAGATTCAGTCGTCGAGCGCGGGCGCCTGGAGGCCGAGAATAGCCGGCAACGGTTGGCCGAGGTGCAGCGCGAGCGACAGATCGACGCTGCCCGGCGCACGACCCAGACTGCCGAGGCCGAACGAGACCGCATCGTCAGTCAGGCGGCGACCACGCTGGAGGGCGAGATAGCGGATGTCCTTGCCGGGCTTCGCGGTGCGGCCAGCCAATTGTCGACGACGTCCGGGGATCTGGAGGACCATTCGATCGGCGCGACCGGAGAACTGGGCAGTGTCGGCGTGGCGGTGCGGCGCGCGATCGACGGTGCGACGGATATCGCGGCCGCCACGACCCAGTTCATGGGGGCGATCGGCCAATCGAGCCAGAGTACGCGGCAGTCTGCCGATCTGAGCGCGAAGGCGGCGGACTGTGCGGCACGCCTCGCGCAGGATATGACGAACGTCCAGGATGACGCGCGCGCGATCGGCGCGATCGTCGGGCTGATCACCAGCATCGCCGCCCGCACCAAACTGCTCGCGTTGAACGCCGCGATCGAGGCGGCCCGCGTCGGCGAAGTCGGCAATGGGTTCGCAGTCGTTGCCGACGAAGTGAAGTCGTTGGCGACACAGACCGCAGAAGCCACGAGTGCGATCGCCGAGCAGATCGCCGGCATGCAACGCGGCACCGAGACATCCTATGCCGGCCTGTTGAACATTCGGGCGATGGTGGAGGATATGGCGCGTGGCACGGACGATCTGGCGTCGAGCATCGGCGAACAAGCGCAGAGCGGTCAGGTCATCAGTCGCAACGTCGATGGTACTGCGTCGGATCTGGACCTGATCGGGCGCCTAGTCGTGGATGTATCTACCGCGACAAAAAATACCGCCGGTATGGCTGCGAAGGTTCGTACGGATTCACGGTTGGTGGAGGATGGCGCGTCATCGATCGATGCCGCCCTGTCGCGCTTCTTCGCGCAACTCCACGTCGCCTGACGCTATGGGCTGACGCTTTACGGAGTGTTTTGCTGCAGCGTCGCAGGATCACGGTTCAGCGTGGATCGCTGCCCTCCAGCGCAAGGGCTGCGGATCGCATCGCGAGGATGCGGTCCGCCGCCGTGGGGGACAGTTCGCCCCAGGAAAACGCGGAGCGAGTGCGCGCACCCTCGCGCCACATGCGGGCCGCGACGTCGTCGAGGTCCGCTGCGGTCGGAGACCGACCGGTCGACATGCAATCGACCAACTGATCGGGAACGAGCGAACAGGCGCTAAGCATCTGAGATACTCTCTACTACGGATGTTTCGCCTAGTCGGGTTTGATGGCGTCGGAATGACAGGCGGCACGATTGTTGATGTCCACGATCAGTTTGGCACTTTTCGTCGCGGCCTATCAGGGGGTCACCCGGCGACGACCGCGTATCCAGCGCATTACCAGAACCGCTTGGCAGCGATCAGCCGTTCATAGGCTTCGGTAGCATCCGACAATATCTGCTGGCGCTCGGCGGAAGGCAGCGACGCTTCCTGATCCAGACCAAACCGCTCCATCAAGGCGGGCGCAGTCGCCAGATCGTTCAATATGCCAAGATGATCCTGCAATGCTTCGAGGTGCCGCGTGAAGGTCTTGAACCGTCGACGGTCCGGTTTTCGCGTGTACAAGCTTTGGAAGAAGCCCGTGGCGTAGCGCAGTTTCTTGGCGATGATCCGGATCCGATGACGGGCTTCATCGTCGAGATGGTCGAGATCATGGCCGCGTCGCTTCATCCGGCGGCGCAATGCGCCGATTACCGCATCGGCAAAAAGCGCGACGGGCGCGTTTACCGTTTCCGGATCTGCGGGTTGTACCCTCCACGTACCCAGAGCGGTCCATTCTACCAGCGCGATCATCAGATCGCGTGTACGCTGCGAATCCAGGGCATCCAATGCGGCCGTATAGGCGTCCGCGTGCGCCGCTATGAGCTTTTCATTCACTGCGCTTCCGAGGCGCGCGCGAAGGACATCCAGATCGCGCGCAGGACCGAGCGAACCGGCCAGCCATTTGAGTTCGCTCGCGAGATGTGGAAAGCGGTCATCGGCAACGACTTGTTTGAAGATCGACAGCGCCGACCGCAGTCGTCGTAAGGCGACCCGGGTCTGATGCAAAGCCTCGGGGTCGGGACCGCGTCGAAGGATGGTCTCGTTCAGACGGAAGTGCCGCAAACAAGTTCCGGCAATCTGCGCGAAAGCCTCTGCCGTAGTTGTGTCCGCCGCCAGTTCCAGGCGCTCGGCATTGACCGCGTCCAGCGTTGCCGGGCCGATCAGGCGATATCCCCGTTCTGCTTTGGTAAGGACGCCGAGCCGAAGCGGTATCGCTTCACCCAGCGTGTTGGCCAGCGCGAAGATCGCGGTCGGAGAGCCGCCTTTCAACTCCAGTTCGAGTTCAGAGATCGGTGTTACGCGGTCGATCGCGGTGATGGACCCCGTATCGGCGACGAGCTCGACCGTCCCGCCATCATGTTCGATCACCCATTGCCTGCGCGTGATCGTGACGGTGAACGCCGGCTTGATCTTCGCGAGCGTTTCATGCCCGACCAGCGCATAGATCGGCGAACCGAGCCGTATGTCCGGCTCGAGGCCGGCTACGTCATGTTCCCATTCCGGTCGGGCAAACAGACCGGCCGCCGCGCCGCCGCCGGCCTTGATCGTCTGGACATGTCGTCCGCCAGCGGTCCGGACGCGCAGTGACAGCCCTGCCGCGCGGAGATCCTGATCGGGCGTGTCGAAATAGGTCGATACCTGATGGATGATCTTGGGGGTAAGCCCCGAAAGCATCTCGGTTGCGGCGAACCGATCCATGCTCTCAGGATCAATTTCTAGTTTCAGTTCGATCTCGTCGTGTTCGAGAGCGGATGATGGCGTATGTGTGGACCCGGTGCTCATGGAAAGACAATCGTCGACCCGGCGTATCGATCCAGTCGCCGACATTGATCCTGATGTAGTCGCGTCCGCCTTACCTTGTTTAAAACGAAGATGAGCCGACTGATCGGCGCTCTGTCAGCGCGGCGTGACCGCCGTTACTCTGTGCACGAAGTCCGCAGCGAACGCGGATAGCGGACAGGCGTCGCCGCAGCCGGGAACTGGGATGGCGACGCTTTCGGGCGGTGCGTCCGCCGTCAGGGGAACGTGGTAGCGCATCTGGTCCAGCCCTTGTGCCACATAGCGAACACGGACGATCGACTGACCGGTCGTGGCGAGACGCCAGACCTCGAATACCAGCCCACCACCGGGTGCGGCTTCGCCCGCGCCATAGTCGCGCAGTTTCCAGTTTAGTCCCATCAGCCCCGCGAGCATCGTCACCGTGCCGTCGTGGCCGCTGAGGACGACGATCTTCTCCGCGTCACCGATTGGGTCGGCAAGCGCGGTCGTGCCGGCCCCGCGCTGGAGCGTGGCGAGCAACCGCATCGCAAGATAGCTGCTGGTCTGGCGTCCGACCTCTGGGGTGCGGGTGCGCAGGTCGATGCCGGCACCGTGCACGACGAGCGCCTTGCCGATCGTCGCCGCGTCGATCCCGCTCCATCCGGGGAAGGCGAGCCCGTCGGTATAGGCCATCACAAGGCTCTCGGCGATCCCGGCGACCTGCAGGCTGGGGGACGTCAGGTCGGGCTTGCCGCTGGCGTCGATCCGCATCGCGACAGGCGTGTCGCCGAGTCGGCGCTGCACTTTCGTTCGCTCGATCGACGAGCAGGGGATGCGGCGACATTGCAGCAACAGCGCCTCGAACCGGTCGCGATCGGGCCCCTGCCGCGCGTCCCATGCGGCAAGGTTGCCGTCTACGCGGGCCGATAGCGCCGCCAGCATCCGTTGCGGATCTAGCGGGGCGAGCGGTGTCTGCGGTGCCTCGAACAGCGGATCGGGGGCCGCGGCGGACTGGTGGATCGTCGCGCTGCATCCCGGCGTCAGGCCGGCGGCGAGGGCGGTCGCGGTTGCCTCGGTCCGCTGCGTATGGTTCGCCCAGTAATACACCGCGCAGTCGTTTGCGCCGAGCAGCCCCAGCCGTCGGTAATGCGCGCGATACCAGCCGCCGAGCATCGTCACGAGTGTCGCGCCGTTGGCGGTCAGATAGCCCGGCGGCACCGCGAACCGCGGCCATGCGCGGCGGCTGTAGCGGCCGAGGTCTTCGGGGCTCGACATCGCGCTGCGAACGCCATGCCGCATGACGATGACCACGCGTTCGAGCTTGTCTTGCGCTTGAGGTGGCGGGGTCTGCGCGGCAACCGGCCCCGCGATGGTCGAGACGACCAAAGCGAAGCCGGCTGCGAGCGGTGCGACCCGCATCAGAACTTAGCCCTGACGCCCGCCGTGAACGTCCGCCCGTAATCGGTGTAGCCCGCGAACTGGTTGTCGCGGACATACTGCCACTGGACGCCGCCGGCGACGTTCATCCCCTGCACGACGAAGGTGACGTTCGGCGTGACCTTGTACGACATGTCGAAATCGAGGCTGCCGAACGCGCTGTCGTTGTTGGCGGCAAGCCCCGCCCCGCCGACGTCGCGCAGCACCTTGCCGCGCCAGCTGTAGCTTGCGCGGGCACCCACGCGGTTCTTCTCGTAGAAGGCGGTCAGGTTGAAGCTGTCCTTGGCGACGTCGACCAGCGCGTCGCGGAACGTGCCGCCGGTCGCCAGCGCATAGGTGCCGCCGCTGGTGGTGTGCGTGTAGTTCGCCTGCGCACCCAGCCCATCGAACGGCGCTGGCAGCATCTTGAAGAGCTGCTGATAGGCGATCTCCACGCCCGCGACATAGGCGTCGCCGCCGTTCTTAGGCGCGGTCAGGCGATAGGTCTGCCCGTCGAGGACGAAGTCGCGCGTCTGCTGGAACACGAAGGTCGTGATGTCCTTGTAGAATACGCCGCCGACCAAGGCGCTGCCGGGTGCGAAATACCATTCGACCGTGCCGTCATATTGCCACGCCTCGAACGGCTTCAATTCGGGATTGCCGCCGACCGCGGTGAGGACGGTCGGGCTCGAATTGATCGTCAGGCGCGGCGCCAGATCGGCGAGCGACGGCCGGGTGATCACCTTGGAGGCGGCGAAGCGCGCCTGCAATTTGGGGGTGAACTCGGCGACCAGATTGAGCGAGGGGAGGAAATTGTCGTAGGTCTTCTCGTAGCTGACCGGCAACGCGACCTTGCCGTCGTCGGCATAGCCCGACGAGGTCTGGCGCGTCCGGGCATAGCGCACGCCGATGTCACCGCGCACGGCGATGCCGCCGATCGGGAACGCGAAGTCGGCCATACCGTAGCCCGCGAGGATCTCCTCGCCGATCGCATAGCTGTTGCGCAGATCGCCGCGCGCGAGCGGGGCGGCGAGCAAGGCCTCCTTGCCGGTGGCGGCGGCGAGGAACTTGGCGGGATCGGGTATCGCCCAGGTCGTGGGCAGGTCGCCCTTGGCACCACCCAAGAAGTCGTCGACCGGGAACGGCACGAAATAGCTCGCGTCGAAATACTTGCCCGCGATGCCGCTCGTGAAGTTGATATCGCGGCGATTATAGGCGCGCGTCCGCTTCTGATATTTCGCACCCGCATGCAGCGCGCTGAAGACGCCGCTTAGGTCGCGCGTGATGTCGAGCTTGGCGGCGCGCTCGCGGTCCTTGGAGTCGTTGACGCGGTATTCGATCCGCCGCCCCGGCAGCAGCGCCGGGTTCGACAGGTCTGCGTTCAGCAGCGTCACGTTGGGCAGCCGGTCACCCGCCTTGGCGAAGTCGAACGTCGTTGCGCCGACCGTACCGAGCAGGCGGGTGCGATAGATCGGCTCCGGCGTGTTCGAATAGGCCTGGCCGATGCTGCCATCCGCGGCGATCGTCCAGCCGTCCGCCTGCCACCGGGCGTTCGTGCCGACCAGCCAGTTCTTATATTGCAGCACGGACGTCTCGCGACCGATCTGCGTGGTCGAGGCGGTCGTCGTCGCGCCGGTCAGCACGCCGTTCTCGATCACCGCGCTACCCGGCACGATCCCGCGCGGCAGGCCCGATCCGTCCGCCGCCGAATAGGTCAGCTCGTCATAGGCGACGTTCAGCCGGCTCCACAGCCCGTCGACGTTCAGCTCGAACCGGTCGTCGGGCTTCCACTGCACCGCGCCGTTGATACCGATACGATCGCGCTTCTCGCGTTCGAGCGTGGGGCGGATCGCGGTGGGGATCAGGATCGTGTCGCTGTCGAGCGAGCCGTTGCCGTCGGTATCGATCTTGCCGTCGGCCCAGCCGACGCCGGTGATGCGGTCCTGACGCGTGGTCCGCTCGTCATACACGCCCGCGATCAGAGCGCCGAATTTACCGTCCAGGCTCGCCCAGCTCGCCATCCCCGAGAGGCGCGGGTCGACCGTATCGGCAAGCCGCGGCGAACTGGCGGTGGCGGACAGCGACAGTACCGGCTTCTTCAGGTCGAGCGGGCGGAAGGTGCGCAGGTTGATCGTCCCGCCGATGCCGCCTTCGTCCAGGCTAGCGCGCGGGCTCTTGATCACCTCGACCGCGGACATGAGTTCGGACGGCAGCGTGTCGAAGCGGAACTGGCGGCCGCTCTGGCCGCTGTCGCGGACGTTCTCGTTCACCGCGACCGAGCGATCGTTGAGCGTCACCACCTGGAAATTCGCGCCGAGCCCGCGGATGCGGACGAACACGCCCTCGCCGCGATCGCGGACGATCGAGACACCGGGGACGCGCTGGAGCGCCTCGGCGATGTTCTGCGCGGGGAACTTGCCGATGTCCTCGGCCTTGACGACGTCGATGACGTTGGTCGCCTTGCGCTTCTGCGCGAGCGCGGTGGTCAGGCTGCTGGCATAGCCGGTGACGACGATCTCGGCGGCATCATCCTGCGGTGCGTCGGGTACGGCGGCTTGCGGCGCGGAACTGATGATCGCACCCGAGACGAGCAGCGCGCCATTGGCTTCGCGACGCACGGTGAGCCGCGTGCCGCTAATCAGGCGCTCGACCGCAGCCTGCGGGGCCATCGTGCCGTTGAGCGCGGGGGCGGTGATGCCGGCGACAGCGGTGGGCGTGAACAGGATGTCGGTGCCGCTCTGGCGGGCGAGGGCTTCGAGCGCCTTGCCGAGCGGCTGCGCGGCGAGATGCACGGTTACGCGCGCCTGCGCGGTCGCGGCGGTGGCGAGAAAGGCGGTCGACAGCGCGGCAAAGGCGGCGCCCAGCACGAGCGATCGGCGCAGGCGCCGGCGATTGGTGATCACGGTGTTCATCCCCCCAAGGAAGGCGGCGATGATGCCGCACCTCCCCGACGGGCGAGGATCGATCTACCCCACCCCCACCCCACGGCGAATTGCGGCGAACTGCGGCGAAATTTATCCGCCGAGCAAGACCGCGCCCTCCATCGTCCGCACCCGCAACGCGAGTAGGCTCGCGAGCGACCGGCCCAGCGCGACATTGTCGCCCATCCGGTACATCCCACTGACGCGCAATTCGGCCGCCGCCGGGTCGGCGATCACCAGCCGCGTCGCGCTGTAGCGGTTCGCCTCCTCGGCGACCGTCGCCAGCGTATCGTCATGGAACGCCGCACGCCCGCTGGTCCAGGCCTGCGTCGCGGCAAGGTCGGGACGATCGATCCGGCCATTGGCCAAGCGCTCGCCACCGGTCAGCCGCCGCGCTGCGCCGGTCGTCGTCACCGCCGCGCTGCCCTCGATCGCGGTCACCGCCACCCGGTCGTCGCGGTCGCGGCGCAGGTCGAACCGGCCTGCCGCCGCGGTCATGTCACCGCCGCCTGCGTCGATCGTGAACGGGGTCGTCAGCGGCGCCACGGTCAGGTCGACCCGACCGCGCGCGAGCCAGAGCCGCCGCCGCTCGGGCGTTGCGATCACGCGGACGCGGGTCGCCGCATCGAGCAGCAGCGACGAGCCGTCCTGCAACCCGATCCGCCGCTGTTCGCCGATCCCCGTCTCGTAGGGCGTTGCCGCATAGGCCGCCTGGAACGCAAACGTGCCCGCCGCCGTCGTCGCGGTCAGCGCCACGAGCCCGGCGATCGCCCGGCGCCGCGTCACCGGCGCCCGCGACGGCGCAGTCCCCGGCACCATGTCCCACAGATCGGTGGCGTGCTCGAACCGTTCCGCATGATCGGGGTTCGCGGCGAGCCAGCGCCGGAAGTCCGCCGCGTCGCGCGGCGTCGCGTCGTCGGCATTGAGCCGCGCGATCCACTCGGCAGCCGTTCTGTTAGTTTTCAAACTCTCTGGCGAACGGCGGCCGGGCATCGCGAAACTCACCAACCCTCCGTCCAATCGGCCAAGAAGGTCATCGCCTTGGCCATGTGCTTCTCGACCGCGCCCTGGCTGATGTCCAGCCGCTCGGCAATCTCGCGGTATTTATACCCGTCGAGCCGCTGCATCAGAAAAATCTCGCGGGTCCGGGGAGTCAGCCGGTCGATACCCTCGCGGACCCGCGCCAATCGCGCCTTGGCGATCATCACCTCGTCCTGGATCGGTGCGGGATCGCGCAGCCAGTCGATCGCCTCGGCCGGTTCGCACGCCCCGCGCACCGCCTCCCGCCGGAACGCATCGCGACCCCGGTTGACCGCGGCGTGGACCAGGAACGCCTCGTCGTTGCGCGGTGCGTTCGCCAGCCCCGCCATGCTGACATAGGCATCGTGCAGCAGGTCCTCGCCATCCGCCCGTCGCGTCATTCGCTCGACCTGCGCCCTCAACCGCGACCAGCCCGCCCACAGGCGACTTGCTCCGGCATCGGTCGTCGTGAGGTTGGACGTCGTCATCCACCCACCCGCTATGGTGGTGCGGGTACAGTTTGATGACGCGGCAAGGTCGGATCGATGACATCGAGTGCGGTCTCGAGCCTATTTCTCGGCATTTCCTCGGATACGGCGCGTTCGTGACGCGGTGCCGCAGTCGGCGCCAATTACGCCGACTGCGGCCTAGTCCCGTCTTCAGAACCGTGCGCGGACGCCGATGCGGTAGAAGCGGCCGAGCGTGTCGTAGAGTGCCGGGTTCACGTCGAGCCCGGTGTTGGTCTGCGGCGAGGGCTCGGGATCATGGTCGAACAGGTTGTCGACCTTGAAGAACATGCTGACCTGCTTGGTGACGTTCACCGCGCCCCCGACATCGAAGTAGAACGCGCCCTTCATCTTGTTGTAGTCGATCGTCGGATTGTTAGCGGTCGATGTCGGGCAATTGCCCGCCGAGCAGACGACATACTGATTGCCGATCACCCCGTCGCTGAACCAACGCTGTTGCAGCGTGAGGCTGAACTGGTCAGTGTCGTAGCTCTGCGTCGCGAGCCATTTCCAGTTGGGGGTCGCACCGGAATTCGCACCGGCAGTGTCGACCGGGATGGTGCCGGGCAGGCCCGGATCGGTGACGAACTTGATGACGTGCGTGGCGAGCGCACGCATGGTCAGATTGCCCGCCATGCCGAGCGGCCGGCGCCACTGATAACTGGCCTCGATATCGAAGCCGTTGGTCTTGATCGATGCGAGATTGAACGACTGGACGTTGACGAAATTGGGCCCTGCCGTGTTCTGCAGATTGAAGCTGTCGCAGGTTTCCGTATTGCCCTGGAAACACAGGTTGACGATCTGCGCCGCGGTCAGGCTGGAGACGACGTCGTTCAGCTTGATCGTGTAATAGTCGAATGACAGGCTGAGCCCTGGCGCCCATTTCGGCCGCGCGAGCACGATGCCGGCCTCTGTGCTGCGCGCGATTTCCGGGCGTAGCGCCGAATTGCCGATCGTGTTCTGGATGATCAGAACCTGCGTATTGCGGAACGGGTCGGTGAAGTTCGGCACGGTCGTGGTCGTCGGCGCGGCGAACAGTTCCGACAGGTTCGGTGCGCGAACGTCGCGCGACGTGACGCCGCGCAGGCGGAAGCCGTCAAGCGGGGTTTCCCAGGTGCCGCCGACCTTCCATGCATACACGTTGCCCGACGTCGAATAACGCGTCGCGCGTCCGGCCGCGTTCACGTTCGCACGGCCCAGCGTATCCGAATTGAGGATCGGCAGGTTCAGCTCGAGGAAACCCTCGACCACGTTGTACTTGCCCGAGCCGTTCTTGTAATTGCCCGCATACCAGTTGTTGCCGGCGGGTAGCAGCGACGGATCGGCTGGGTACAAAGTCGAGTTCGGGCTGATGTCGGACACGCCCGCGCCATAGGGATCGGCATTTACGCGGTAGAATTCGCGGCGGTATTCGGCACCCGCCGCGATCGCGAGCGGACCTGCCCACAGCGTCAGCGGCTCGCCCGAGATGCTGACGGCGGCGGCGTCCTGAGTCTGCTTGGTGTGCTGGAACGGCCCTGTCGCCGGAACGATGTAGGCCAGTGCCGCGGCCGAGGGCGTCGCACCGCCGAAGATGTTGATCGGCTGGCATCCGCTGGCGCGCGCGGCCGCGTTGGCGCAGACGATCTCGCCGTTCAGGCGGACCGCGTTGATCGCTTGGTTGTAGCGTCCGGTAAGGCTCATGTTGTCGACGCGGATGTCGGTGGTGTTGATGCCATGCTCGTACGAGGCATCATAGGTCCATTGTGTCCCCAGGATCTTCGCCTTGCCCTTCACCCCGCCGACGAAGCGGTACTGCCGCCGGTCGGTGTTGACCTGGATGTTCGGCAGGATCGCGTTGCTCAGGCCGTATTGGAAATTGGTGATGCCGTTGGCGCCGCACGCGGCGGCGATCGAAGCGGGCAGATACGGGTTGGCGCACTGGATGGTCAGCCCGGTCTTCGATGCGCCGGGGTTGGGCTGGTTGTCGGATTTCACCTGCGCGATGTTGGCGGTGAAATAGACCTCGTTGTCGGGTGCGAAGTCGTAGCCGATCCGCGTGTAGCCGTTGAGGCGTTGCAGCCCGGATTGCAGCGACGTGCCCGATCCGACATGCCCCGACTGGTCACCGCCGACGCAGAACCCGACATAACAGCCGTTGACGTTGCCGGCCGCGTTCTTTGCGGGGACGCCGTTCGAGCCATAATTGAACTGGAAGGGCTGGCCGTTGGCGTCGAACGCGGTGCCCTGCAGAGGGCCGGCGCTGATCAATCCGTATTTGGTGTATTGATACGCCTGGCCGTGATCGCGGTAGAGGAACTGCGGCGAGCCGTTGTTACGGATGCCGGTGTCGACCAGCGTGGTGGCGCGGTACCAGTCGCGGCTGCCGGCGAGGTCCTCGCCGAAATTGCCGGGGCCGACGCCCTCTTCATTCGAATATTCGCCGCTGAGGATGACGTGGAGCTTGTCGTCCGCGAAGCTCTTGCCGACCGCGGCCTGGACCAGCACCTGGCCGTCGTCGCCATAGGTGGTGACGCCGGTCTGGATATTGCCCTTGAACCCGGTGAAGCGCGTATCGGTGATGAAGTTGATGACGCCGCCGACCGCGTCCGATCCGTAGGACGCGGAGGCACCGCCGGTGACGATGTCGACGCGCTTGATCAGCAATTGCGGGAACTGGCTGATGTCCGGCACGCCGGTGACGTTCGCGCCGACCACGCGCTGGCCGTCGAGCAGCGTCAGCGTGCGGATCGTGCCGAGCCCGCGGAGCGAGAACGAACTCAGGCCCTGCGATCCGCTCGACGTGCTGAACGTGCCCGTGGTGGCCCCGGTCGAGCCCTGAAGCGACGGCAGCTGCGCGACCGTGGTGAAGATGTTCGGTTGCGCGTTCTTGAGGATCTGTTCCTCGCCGATCACCGTGGTCGGGGTAGGGGCATTGAACCCGCTGGAGGTGATGCGGGTGCCGGTGACGACGATGTCGCCCGCCGGTGCGGCTGACCGATCGGAATCCGCGGCATCGGCCGGCAGCGACGGCGCCAGTGACTGGGGCGGCGATTGAGGCGTAGCGGCGGGAGTATCGGTCGCGCTCGAAGCAGGCGGCGCGACCTGCGCGATCGCCGGCGCACACAGCAGCGCGGTTGCAAGAACCGCCATGCTGGCGGCGTTACCGAACAGGCCTTTGCCGGAGCGGCGGTCGTGCGTGACCAATTCCATCATCCATCCCCTTTTCTTGCGCATCGCACCGGCCGTGTTTCGGCTCGGGCGGATCTCGATCCGTCGCCTTGTTCTACCGCATGCCTATCCGCGGGGCATCTACGACCATCGTCGCACTCCGCCCGAACCCGGATCAGGGGCGGGCGGTGTAGAGCGCGTGGTGCGTGAGGATGAACAGCGTCCGTCCGTCGACGCCGCCGAACAGGAGCTGCAGCGGCCGTTCGGGGATGTCGATGCGACCCAGTTCGCGACCATCGCCCGCGTAGACGAACACTTGGCCGTTGGCGACGTAGACGCGCCCGTCCGGGCCGGTCGCCACGCTCTCGCCGCCGCGCGATGCGAACCGCTTCAGGTCGGTGATCGCACCGCCGCGGCCCAGCATCCCGCTATATGTCGTATCCTCGGATCCGTTGACGATGTGGACGCGTTCGCCGACGCGGCCCTTTACAAAACCGTACGTGTCGAGGGTGTCGGAGAAGCGCCAGCCGAGATGGTTCGCCGGGCCCTGCTGCCACACGCGGTATGCCGGGAGTACCAGGCTGCCGTCGGGCGAGACATATTCCATCGGCTTGGCGACCGCGGAGTCGCGCGCGAACATTTCGGCCAGAGTCGTGAAATGGTCGGTCGCTGCATCATATTGGTCGCGAAATTCGCCGTTGTTCCAGATGCTGCCGGGCAGGGCGACCGCGTTACCGGTACGCGCGGCGCCCGGCGTCGGCGCGATGACCCGGGCGTCCTGCGGTGCGTCCGGCTTGATCGCATAGACCGTGCCTGCCGGCCCTGCGGACGACAGCACCATCAGCGTGCCCGACCGGTCGACCGCCAGGTTGACGGGATCGAGCGGCGCATCGGCGACGATCGACAGCCCGTCCTTCTCCGACCAGCCGTGAATCCGCTGGAACTGACGGTCGACGAAATACAGTTTTCCCGCGGCGTCCACCGCGCCGCCGCCGAGCGAGTAGAAGCCGTCCGCAACCTGCTTCACCGGCGCGAGCGAGGCGGGGGCGGGGGGGGCGTCGGTAGCGGGGGTGGCAGGGGAAGGATTCGGCGTGTCGGTGACGTCCAGGACCGCGAACTCGCGCTCGCGCATTTCGGTGCCGCGCGTTCGGTCGAGAATGGCATTTTCGTACGGATATTTGCTGGCGCGCAGATACGTGCCGCAGCCGTTTGCGTCGCAGGTCGAAAAGCCGCTTTCGGCGTTGACGTGGACGTTGCGGAACCGGATGTCGGTCGAGCCGTACAGCGTCACCGCCGCGCGTGCCGCCTCCAGCGACCGCGTCACCCGGTAGGCGTGGAGATTGGCGAACAGGATATCGCGCGAATTGCGGACTTCTAGCGCGACGGTCGCCCGGCTCTCACCGGCTTCCTCTTCGGTCTGCGGCGCGAGGAACTGCCAGTTGCGCACGCCGTCCAGGACGATTTCCGCGCGGCGGTGATGCTCCGCCGACATCTGGTAGACATACCCCGGCGTGCTGGTGTTCGACACGTGGAGCCCGGACGCGGCGTAGGTGTTGGGCGTCCATAGTCCGTTGAACGTCCCGCCGCCGCCGTCCGTCACCCACAGGCTCGCATATTGCCCGTCCCAGCGCTTGGCCGGATCGATGTCGGCGGTGTGCGTCGCGTTGTAGGGATCGAAGCGGCTGCCATCGGCGGCAAAGGTACCGTGGCCGCCCTGGAACTTCACGTCGTCGACCAGCGAATGCTCGCCCGCGCGCCACAGCAGCGCGGTCGCGCGCGGGTTGCTACCGCCGGTGAACAGCCCGAGCCCCGAGACGATCGCGGCGCCGCCCTTCGCGCTTTCGATCAGCGCGCGCGGGCTACCGACACCACGATACGCCGGGCTGTTCTCGGCGAGGACGATCTGCGTCAGGCTCGGGTGGAGGCCGATCAGGACGCTGTCCGCGCGCAGCTTCAGCGTGTCGGTGACTCGGTAGAACCCGGCGGGGAAATACAGCACGCGGTGGCCGTCGATCGCCCGCTGAATCGCGGCGGAGTCGTCGGTCGCATCGTCGCCGCGTACACCGAGATCGCGGACGTTGGCCCAGGCCGATACAGGCGGCAGCGGGCGGATCGCGGCGTCGCGCGGACGGTCGAGCTTGGACAGCGGCGTCGCATCCATCCGCGTCGCGAAGCTGCCCGTGGTGCCGAGCGCGGGAAGGGTCAGGCCGTAGGTGAAGGCGCGGACGCGGTAGCGTGCTGCGGGGCCGGCGACCGCCCGGCCGCTGTCGCGGAAGCGCGCGAAGGTCGGCGTATTCTGCCCGACTGCGTTGTCGAAGCCGATCTGCGTATAGGCATTGCCCTCGTTGCTGATGACGATGCCGGCCTTGGCGACGTTTTCGAACCGGACGTCCTTGCCCCACAGCCAGTCGCCATAGCCGCGATCGATCTCGATCCCGACCGGCACGTTGCGGATCACGGTGTTGACCAGCGTCAGCCCGGCCTCGTGCTCGCGGATCGCCGCGTCGCGCTGACCCTCGAAGACCGAATCGAGCAACGTGAACTGCCACGCCGGCGAGGTCTTCTCGGTCAGGATCCCGTAGCGGCCGCCGAAGAACTTCAGGTCCTGGCCGAGGTTGCCGACCTGGTAGATTCCCGCCAGCGCCGATCCCAGGCGAAAGTCGATATGGCTGAGATAGGCATGCTGCGCCGCGTGGAAGCGGACTGCGGTCGCCGCGGGATTGCCCTCGCCGATCTCGAAATCGACGTTCGACAGCGCGGTGTAGAAGGTGCCCGAATTGGCATCCGCGATCGCCGGGTCGAAGGGCACGCTGGTCGGCGGCGGCACGGGTACGGGGGGCGGCGGTGGTGCTCCCGCAGTCGCGGCGGGGGTGCCGGTGAAGAAGACCATGCTGCCGACGCCGCGCTGGAAGCCGGGAGTCGAAGGCGCGAGCAAGATTACCGGGCGGGTCCTGCCGACCCCGAACATCCGGACGCCCGGCCGCATGTAGAGCGTGCGCGTGATCCGGTAGCGACCGGCGGGGAGGAAGACGATGCCGCCCGCGCCGGTGTTCTTCGACGCGGCGGCGGCCGCATCGATCGCACGCTGGATCGCCATGCTGTCGTCGGTGATACCGTCGCCGCGTGCGGACACGGTGATCGCGCGCGGATCGACGGGCGCGGTGGCGAATACCGAGGTCGAGGCGAGGGCCGGGGCGGACGTTCCGACCAGCAGTATCGCTGCGAAACCGGTCGTGAATCTGGCGGTCATGACTGTGCGTCCTTCGATGAGGGCCGGTTCCCGCTGTACGGGAAGCGATAGTCCGCCGCGTTGGCGACGACGATTGCGACAAAGGTCGTAATGGCCAATCCGGAACATCTGATCGATAGCGGCGTATCGACACGCGGCCACTTGGTCGTTGCAGAGGAAATCGACCGCCGGTGGCTGATCGCGTGAACCCCAGAAGCCCGTACGGAATCGTCGTCATGGGCGTCAGCGGCAGCGGCAAGTCGACGCTCGCGGCGCTGCTCGCACGGCACCTGCACAGCCCGTTGCTCGAAGGCGACGATTTCCATTCCGCGGCGAACGTTGCCAAGATGCAATCCGGACATCCGCTCGACGATGCCGATCGTTGGCCGTGGCTCGACCGGCTCGGCGCTGCGCTTGGGGTGGCTGCCCAAAATGAGACCGCACGGGACGGAATCGCGGTTTCGGCCTGTTCCGCGCTCAAGCGCAGTTACCGCGAGCGATTGTCGCAGGCTTCCGCGGTGCCGCTCGCCTTCGTGTTGCTCGACACGGCACCAGAGGAGATCGCCCGCCGTCTTGCCACCCGCACCGGCCATTACATGCCGGCTACGCTGCTCGACAGCCAGTTGGCCACGCTCGAGCGACCGTCCGCCTGTGAGCGCGCGATCACGCTGGACGCCGCACATACCCCCGAGACGTTGAGCCGGGAGGCGCTGGCCTGGCTGGAGACGCAGTTTCCGTCGCGATAAGTTCCCAAAAGGGGAACTGGTCACGGCATCAGTCGCTTGCGGCCCTGCGACAGATGCCAGCGCATCGCCAAGGCAGCACCATCGGCGTCCTGCGCGCGGATCGCCTCGACGATCGCATCATGTTCTTCCATCATCGCGCCGATCACTTCCGGGGGTCGCGACCGGGAGATGTCGACGCCCGCGCGCAGGATCCGCATCACTTCGTCCTGAAGGTGATCGAACACCGGCAGGAACGCCGCATTGCCGGTTGCCTCGGCGATCGCGCGGTGGAGCTGCCAGTCCTCGTCATGCGCCGACGCGTTCGACAGCAGCGCGCTCCGCAACGCCTCCAGCGCGCGCTCAATCGCGTCGAGCTGGTGATGCGATCGCCGCATCGCCGCCAGCCGTGCCGCCTCCGCCTCCAGCACGAACCGCACCTCGTAGGTGCCGAGCGTCGTCGCGAGCGCATCCATCGGCATGTGCGAGCCCAGCCGCTCGGACGGCCGCCGCTTGACGTAGGAGCCCGCGCCGCGGCGCGCCTGGGTGATGCCGTCGGACGCCAGCCGTGCCAGCGCCTCGCGCACGATCGTCCGCGACATGCCGAACGTCGCCGCGAGATGCGATTCCGACGGCAGCCGGTCGCCGATCGCGAGGTCGTCGTCGGTGATGATCCGAACGATCGCCGTATAGGCGCGATCGGCCAGCCGTTCCTCGGTCACGATCGTCGGTCCGAAACCGTTCCGAGCGTCGGTCGCGGACGGTCACACGACATAGCTGAGTGCCATCACGAGGACGAGACCGACCACCGAGATCGCGGTTTCGAGCAACGACCAGGTCCGGAACGTATCGGCGGTGCTGGTGCCGACATAGCTCTTCACCAACCAGAAGCCCGGGTCGTTGACGTGGCTGAAGAACACCGAGCCGGCGCCGATCGCCAGTACGACCAGTTCCGGCGACACGCCCGAACTCGCGACCACGCCCGGCATGATGCCGACTGCGGTGATCGTCGCGACCGTCGCCGAGCCTGCCGCGAGCCGGATCGCGACGGCGACCAGCCAGCCCAGTAGCAGCGGCGAGATCGCGTACATCAGGACGGTCCGTGCGAGCAGGTCGGACAGGCCGGCCGTCACCAGCACCTGCTTCAACGCGCCGCCCGCGCCGATCGCGAGCAGGATCGCGCCCGCCGCGCCCATCGTCTCGTGCCACACCGCATCCTGGATCGCGACCTCGCGCAGGCGCCGGCCGAACAGCAGGGGCAGTGCGATCAGGTTGGTCAGCAGCAACGCGACAACCGGATTGCTCGCGGCGACCAGCCCGGCTGCGCCCTTCAGCGACGGTATCATCTGGCCGAGTTCACCGGTCGCGATCATCAGGACGGGGAGCAGGACGATCAGCAGCGACAGCATCCGCGGCGGCGGCGCGATCGCAAGACCGGTGTCTCGCAGAACCGGCGACACGAGCCGCACACCCCGCGTCGTGAACTTCGCCAGCAGCGGGCCGGCGATCACCGCGGTCGGGATCGCGATCAGGATGCCGTACAGCATTGTCCGGCCGAGATTGGCGCCGAGCGCCTCGACCGCGAGCAATGGCCCTGGATGTGGCGGGACCAGGGCATGCACTACGCCCAGGCCGGCGAGCGCGGGCATGATCAGCCGCAGCTTGGCGGCATCGCGGTCGGCACCGTCCTTGCCGGACATCTCCTCCGCGGCGGCGACGACGATCGGCAGCAGCAGGACGAGGCCGGTTTCGAAGAACAACGGCAGGCCGACGACGATCGCGATCCCTAGCGTCGCCCAGGGCGCGGCGCGCACGCCCGTCAGTTGCAGCGCGCCTTTCGCTAGTGATGCGGCCGCGCCGGACAGGTGCAGCATCGCGCCCAGCGACAGGCCGAGTGCGACGACCAGCCCGGTGCCGCCGATGATGTCGCCGACGCCCTTCTGCACCGCCTTGGCAACGTCGGGGAGGGGAAGTCCGGCCAGCAAGCCTACCGTGAACGCGCCGCACAACAGGCCGATAAACGGGTGAAGGCGTCCTTTGACGATCATCAGCACGGCAAGCAGGATGCCGGACAGCGCGGCGATCACCAGCCTCAGATCGGCGCCGATCATCGGGCCGCACCGATCGGGGCGGGGTCGCGACACGATGCCTGTCGGTCCGGTGCTTGCGCCTTCATCATCGCTCCCCGTTCGATCCGGCGACGTTTCTCGCCTGCCGATATTGTCCTAGCTGTAGGACAGGTTTTTGCGCACTGCCAACAGAAAAGGCTTGATTGGGCATAAATCTGGGGCGCATACAGCAAACCTGTCCAACCGAATCCAGTAAATGGATCGCACCCACGGGCCGAAACAGGAGGAGGATGACCATGCAGGGGACCACCCAGACCGTCGCGCAAACCCGTCAGACGCGCGCCTCGATCGTGCCAGCCGGCCCGATCGCGGCACAGCTCACGCCGACGCAGATCAAAGTGCTGCACGGCGTCCATTCCGGATTACTCAACAAACAGATCGCGTACGACCTCGGCATCGCCGAGGCGACCGTGAAGGCACACATGACCGCGCTGATGCGCAAGCTGAACGTCCGCAACCGGACTCAGGTCGCGATCGTCGCGCACAGCCTGGTCTTGCAGGCGGCCTGATCGTTCCCGGCTGATCGAATACGACCTTCGTCGCGCCTGAACGATAGCGTTGCGGGCGATAGGACGGGGCTACCACATTCACGGGAGACGGACGATGGACGCGAGATGGCTGCTTGGCGCCGCGGTGCTACTGCTTTCGACGCCGGCCTCGGCAAAGACGACCTCGGTCTATCTTACCGCGCCCGCCGATCCGCGCGCGATCACCGTCAAGGCGGTCGGCGATGGTCGCGCCGATGACAGCGTCGCTATTCAGCAGGCTATCGATGCGGCTGCGGCAGGCGGGCATGGCGGGGTCGTGTTCCTGCCGTCGGGGCGCTACCGGATCAGTCGCACGATCTTCGTGCGCTCCGCCGTCCGGATATTCGGCGTCGGTCCGACCCGGCCGGAGATCGTGCTCGGCGACAACAGCGCGGGCTTCGGATCGGGCGTCGCGGCGATGATCGCGTTCACCGGCGAGGACCAGTACCGCGTCGGCAAGGCGCCGGTCCCGCCCCGCACCAGCGTACCGTTCGATCCCGCGATCTTCGATGCGACCTCTAGCACCTTCTATTCCGCATTGTCGAACGTCGATTTCCGGATCGGCGCGGGCAATGCCGGCGCGGTCGCGGTGCGGTTCCGCGTCGCGCAGCATGGGTATCTGCGGCACGTCGATTTTCACATCGGCTCGGGCCTCGCCGGCGTCTATCAGGCGGGCAACGAGTTCGAGGATCTGAAGTTCTTCGGCGGCCGATACGGCATCCTGTCGGAGAAGACATCGCCCGCCTGGCAGTTCACGTTGATCGACTCCGACTTCCAGGGCCAGCGCGATGCCGCGATCCGCGAGCACGAGGTCGACCTGACTCTGGTCAACGTCGTGATCCGCGACACGCCGGTCGGGATCGAGATTGACCGCGGCTATTCGGATTCGCTGTACGGCAAGGACGTCCGCTTCGAGAACGTCGCGAAGGCCGGCGTCGTCGTGTCGAACGAAACCAGCGTCTTCACGCAGATCGGGTTCGACAATGCGGTCGCCGTGAACACGCCGACCTTCGCGCGGTTTCGCGACAGCGGCAAGACCGTGGCCGGGGCGGGACCGCGCTACCGGGTCAGCGATTTCTCCTACGGGCTGAAGCTGGCCGGACTTGGCACGATCGGTGCCTATGCGACCGACATCGTCGTGGCACCGCTCGCCCGCCTGCCGGCGCGGCGCAAGCCGGCGATCGCCGCACTGCCGCCGGTGCGCGACTGGGCGAACGTCCACGATCTGGGCGTCAAGGGCGACGACACGACCGACGACACCGCGGCGTTGCAGCGCGCAATCGACACGCACCGCGTGGTGTATCTCCCGGTCGGTCGCTACCGCGTCACCGATACGATCAGGCTGCGGCCCGACAGCGTGCTGATCGCACTCCATCCAAGCCTAACGCATCTGTACTTGCCCGACGAGACGCCCGCCTACATGGGCGTCGGCGGTCCGAAGGCGCTGCTACAGAGCGCGAAGGGCGGCAATGCGATCGTCTCGGGTCTGGGTTTGTGGACCGGCGGCGTGAACCCGCGTGCCACCGCGCTGCTCTGGAAGGCGGGCGAAGCGTCGATGGTCAACGACGTGAAGATCCAGGGCGGCGGCGGGACAGTGCTGACCAAGGGCAGTCCGATCGGCTTCGGCGATCCGCGGGCGCGCTTCGACGGCCAGTATCCGAGCATCTGGGTCACCGATGGCGGCGGCGGCACCTTTGCGGCATTGTGGTCGCCGAGCACGCTCGCGTCTGCCGGGTTCTATGTGTCGAACACCAAGACGCCGGGCCATGTCTACGAACTGTCGGCTGAGCATCACTACCGTGCGGAAATCGTCCTCGATCATGTCGAGAACTGGGAGTTCCTCGCGCCGCAGACCGAGCAGGAGGTGCGCGACGGCGTCAACGCGATCTCGACCGAGATCCGCAACTCGCGCAACATCGTGTTCGCCAATTATCACGGCTATCGCGTCACGCGCTCGATCAAGCCGATGGACGCGGCGGTGAAGCTCTACAATTCGGGCGATATCCGCTTCCGCAACGTCCATGTGAACGCCGAAAGCGGGTTTGCGAGCTGCGATGCGAAGGGCTGCGGCACGTATCTGCGCGCGAGCAAATTTCCGTTCGAAAACAGCATCAAGGACATGACCCGCCAGCAGGAGGTCCGCGAACTCGAATTCGCCAAGCTCGACGTTCCGCCTGCGCCGACTGCCGCCGCGACGGCATCGGCGGTGCCGGTATCGCCGGGCGTCGAGAAGCTCGCCGACGGATTCTATTCGATCGCCGGCGGCGCGGTCGATGTGAAGGGCAAATTGTACTTCATCGATCGCCAGTTCCAGCGAATCCACGGCTGGTCGAAGAGCGAGGGCCTGTCGATCGTCGCGGAAGCACCGCTCGACGCGGTCAATCTGGCGGTCGATCGCTCCGGCGACCTGCTCGTGCTGTCCTCGGCCGGGCGCGACGGCACCGTCTATAGCATCGATCCCGCCAAGCCGGCGGAGGTTAAGGTGATCGCGCCGACGCCGGTTAGCGCCGCGGCCGGCACGATGACCGTGCTGCCCGTCAACGTCTGGGCGAACGGCGAGTTTGCCGACCGGATCGATCCGACGACCTATCAATTCCCGACCATGACGGATTTCTTCACGAAGAAGATGGGCGAGGCCAAGCCGCAGGAATATGTCTCGCCCGACGGGTCGCTGTCGCTGCCTGCTTTCCGCGTGTGGAACCAGGGGTCGGACGATCATCAGGGGTGGCGCTGGTCGGACACGCTCGATGCGAACGGGTTCGTCGCGGCGAAGCGCGGCGAGCGGGTCGTGCTGACCAACGCGTCGGAAGGCCGCACCTATTCGGGCCTCGTCGGCGATCAGGGTCGCGTCACCGATCTCAAGGTCGCCGCCGATCGTGGCGGCGAGAGCGTCGCGCGCGATGCGGCGGGCAATCTCTACGTCGCGAACGGGCAGGTGTTCGTCTACGATCCGGCCGGCACGTTGCTGCGCAGGATCGACGTTCCCGAACGGCCGCTCCAGCTGGTGATCGGCGGTAGTGACGGGCGCACGCTGTTCATCCTCGCGCACCACGCGCTGTACGGCGTGTCACTCTGACGGCACGCGGGGGAACCGCAGGATGAGTGTGGTGCCGCGCTCCGCGTCGCCGAAGCCGATCGTCGCGTTCAACCGGGCCGCGGCCGATCGGACGATCGCTAGGCCGAGCCCGCTTCCCTCCGGACTCGCGATACCGCCGAGGCGGACGAACCGGCCGAACACCGTGTCGCGGGAGGCGGGCGGGATACCGGGGCCGTCGTCCGCGACAACCACCGCAGTGTCGGAGGCTGACGTCACCAACTTGACCGATACCGTGCCGCCGACCGCGTTGTAGCGGATTCCGTTGTCGATCAGGTTCGACAGGATCTCGAAGATCAGCGTGCGGTGACCCGACACGACGTGACGCGCGTCGCCTTCGGTATCGAGCGTCAGGTCGACGCCGGCCTCGATCGCCTGGTTGATCCGGCGGGTGATGACCGCGGCGGCGACCTCGTGCAGGTCGACCGCCTCGAGTGGCGCGGACACGCCCGCCTCCTCGGCGCGGGCCAGCGCGAGAAGCTGCGTTACCAGGCGCTCGAGTCGCGTGACCGCATCGGCGATCTCGTTAAGCGCTTCGCGGCGTTCGGCGTCGGAGCCGCGCCTAGCGAGCGCGACCTGGACTTTCAGCACCGACAGCGGCGTGCGCATCTGGTGCGAGGCGTCGGCGGTAAAGCGGCGGACGCCGACGGTCGCGGCGTCGAGCTGCGCCAGCAAGCGGTCGAATGCGCCGGCGAGCGGGCGAAGCTCGCGGGGAAGGGGGCCCGTGTCGAGCGGGGAGAAATCGGGGCGCGCCCGCTCGTCGCGTGCCTCGATCGCGCCCCGGAGGCGGGCGAGCGGGCGGAGACTCCAACCTAGCGCCGGGCGCAGCAACAGCGCGGCGGCACCGACGAGGACGCATTCGCCGATCAGCAGCGCGAGCATCAGCCGGCGGGTGAGCGCGCCGCGGTTGTCGAGCGTTTCGGCGATCTGGACGATCACGGGCTGGTCGATCCGGGGGAGCGAGCGGCGGACTTCGGCGATGCGGATTTGCTGGCCGCGGTAGCGCGCGAAGCGATAGCGCGGGACGTCGATGTCGAGCGTGGCGGGATCGGGGGCTGGCAAGTCCGCATAACCGGTGAGCAGGTCTGGCCCCACGGCGACGCGGTAATAGACGTTGTCGCGTTCGGTATTCTCCAGCATCCCGAACGCTGCGGACGGCAGATCGAGCGTCACCTCGCCGCGTTCGACCTGCACCGTCTCGGCGATCGCGCCGAGCGCACCGCCGAGCACGCGGTCGTTGGTGCGACGGACGACGTCGGCGATCAGCGTCGCACCGACCACGCCGATCAGGATCGCCGCCGCCAGCAACGGCCCGAGCACCGCGACCAGCAGGCGGGTGCGTAGCGCAGGAGTCCGCGTCTCAGCCGGCATCGAGCATGTAGCCGACCCCGCGGACGGTGCGGATACCGGGGCCATCGGGCGCGAGCTTGGTCCTCAGGCGGGTGACGTGGACCTCGATCGCATTGTCGCCGACCGGCTCGTCGAACCCGAACACCTCGCCGATCAGCAGCGCGCGGGGCACCACGCGGCCGGCTCGAGTGGCGAGCGTCTCGAGCACGGCGCGCTCGCGCCGACGCAGGTCGAGCGCCCGACCGGCGATGTCCGCATCTCCGGTCGAGCGATTGATCGTAAGCGTACCGACGACGAGCACCGGTAGCGGATCGCCGCCTCGCCGCCGCCCCAGCGCTCGGACACGCGCCTCCAGTTCCTCGGGCTCGAACGGTTTGCGCAGATAATCGTCGGCCCCCAGATCGAGCCCGCGCACCCGGTCGTCGAGCGCATCGCGCGCGGTCAGCATCAGCACGGGTACCCGCTCGCCGCGCCGGCGCAAGGTTTCGAGTACCGAAAAGCCGTCGATACCCGGCAGCCCGACGTCGAGGATGACGAGCGCATAGGGTTCGCCGGCAACCACCGACAACGCCTCCTCGCCGGTCGCGACGTGATCGACCGCGTTGCCGCCCGCGCGCAGCAACGCCGCAATGCTGCGCGCCAATGCCGCGTCGTCCTCGATCAGCAGGATGCGCACAACGGCTCGTCCTTCGCATGATCGGCGTGAAAGGTTGGTGACAGGTTCGCTTCGTAGTCCACCGCTGCAGTCTATCCGAACACAGAGACGGAAGGCGAGGAGAGTGACGATGGCACGAATTTTTCTGAAGATCGCATTGCTGACCACGACGTTCGCCGCGACCGCTGTCGTGGCGCAGCGTCCGGCGAACTATCCGCGATCCTACGACCAGCTGATTTCCGACGCGCGTGCCGAGCGGCAGGTGCGGATCTACGGCAATGCCGATCGCGCCGAATTGCTGCCGGTCGTCGCCGCGTTCCGGAAGCGCTATCCCGGCATCACCGTTCTATACGCCGATCTCGGCTCGACTGAGATGTACCGTCGCTTCGTCACCGAGACGCGCGCCAGAAAATTGTCCGCCGACATCGTCTGGTCGTCGGCGATGGATCTGCAGGTTAAGCTGATCAACGACGGCTTCGCGCAAGGCTATGCGAGCCCGGAAAAGCCCGCGCTGCCGCCGGTGTCTGTGTGGAAGAACATGGGCTTCGGCGTCACCGCGGAGCCGATCGGGATCGTCTATAACAAGCGTCTCGTGCCGCCTGCGCAGGTGCCGCGCACGCATGCCGCGTTAGAGACGTGGCTGCGGCGGAACGCACGCATGCTGACCGGACGCGTCACGACGTTCGACCCGGCGCGGTCCAATGTCGGCTATCTGTATCTGACCGAGGACCTGGCGATCACGCGCGATACGCGGTCGTTGCTGGAGGCGATCGCGGCGACGAAGCCCGTGCTGTCGCAAACCACCGAGCCGATGCTACGCGGCGTCGCCGAGGGGCGGCAGGCGATCGCGTACAACGTCATCGGCTCGTACGCGCTGGAACGCGCGCGGACCGACCCGCGGATCGGCGTCGCGTTCCTCCAGGACTATACGATCGTCACGTCGCGGATCGCGTTCATCGCGCGCGAGGCCGCGCATCCGGCGGCGGCGAAGCTGTTCCTCGATTTCCTGCTGTCGCGCGAGGGCCAGTCGCTGCTCGCTAAGCGCAGCCTTTGGCCGGTCCGCACCGACGTGGCCGCGCGTCGCCTTCCGTCAAGCCAGGCGCGGCCGATCCGCGTCGGCCCGCAACTCCTCGTCAACCTCGACCGCGTCAAGCGCCAGCGTTTCCTGCGCGACTGGACCGCACTTCTCGCCACCGGAGCCAAAGCCCAATGACCCTCTTCCGTACCGGGTGCGCCGCACTCGCCTTGATTGCAGCAACCCCGGCACTCGCGCAGACCCCGACCGACGCCGACCTTGCCGCGCTGGTTCGCGCGCAGGCCGCCGAGATTGCGGCGCTGAAATCGCGGCTCGACCGGTTGGAGAATGTCGCCGCCGTTGCGCAGGCGCCCGCTCCGGTAGCGCCTGCGACTGCACCGCAGGCCGTCGCGCAGAACAACGAACCGCGTCGGACCGTGCCGTTCGCACCGCAGCTCGCGCCCCCAGGCCCTGCCGACCGCGACGTGACGCAGGCGATCGCCGCGCGCGACAATCCCTCGGGCGTGACCACCGAATGGGGTGCCGGGCTGCCCGTCTTCCACTCGGCGGACGGCGTCTACACGTTCAAACCGCGCGGTCGCATCCTGACCGACGTCAGTTCCAGCTTCGGCTCGAAATACGACGGCCGCAACATCACGACGACCGGCATGCGCGCGTTACGTCTCGGCCTCGAGGGCGGCGTCGGCACGCATTTCTTCTACCAGTTCGAAAGCGACTTTTCGGAGAACGAGGTCGACGTCGTCACCGCGTTCGTCGGCTGGCGCAACAAGATCAAGCCGGGCCTCGATTACGATGTCCGCGCCGGCCATCTGTTCAACGACCGCAGCTTCGAGGGCTCCACGGGATCGGATTCAACGCCGTTCCTCGAGCGCAGCACGGTCTCGACCGCGATCATCCCACAGCGTGGCTTCTACGGCATCGGCGTGATGCCGCGCATCTTCTGGAAGACCGGCCACGCCTCGGTCACGGTCACCGGCGACCGGATCGACGGCACGCAGAACGTTGGCGACAGCCGCACGGTGCTGGGCCGCGCGCACTGGAACCCGATCAAGTCCGATACCGGCGTGCTCCATCTTGGCGTTTGGGGCTTCGACGAATCGCTGTCGTCGGTCGCCGGCACGCTGACCCGCAACACGGTGATCGGCGGCCGCTTCAACGGGGCGCTCCGCGTATCGACCGGGCCGCTGATCGGCGGTACGGGTACGACCGGCTACGGGGTCGAGCTCGGCGGGTATCGCGGGCCGTTGTGGGTGATGGGTGAAGCGGGCCGCCGCAACGCGCGTCTCGACGGCGGCCGTCCCGATTTCGTCAGCAAGGCCTGGAGCGTCTCGGCTGGGCTGTTCCTGACCGGCGATCTGCCGCCGTACAATCCGCGCCTCGGCAGCTTCGGCCAGCCCAAGGTGCTGAAGCCGACGTTCGACGGCGGGGTCGGCGCGATCGAACTCACCGCGCGCTACGAAAGCCTCGATTTCGACAATCTGCTGACCGGCGGCGACGGCTGGGCGGCGACGCTCGGGGTCAACTGGTATTTGAACTCCTTCACCCGCTTCCAGGTGAACGCGATCCAGTGGAACACCGACAACCGCGCCGGCGACTATGTCGGCAACGACAGCGGCCAGACGCTCAGCGCCCGCGTCGGGGTTACTTTCTGATGCTGGCTGGCATGCGATCTGCCACGATGGCCCGGCCCCACTCCTCCGTCATGCTGACGAAAGTCAGGATCCAGAGCCACGAAGGGCCACGCTCCGTAACCCTGGATCCTGACTTTCGTCAGGATGACGGGGTGCTTGCGGCCGCCCGTGGGGCGGCCGCCGCGACGGTAATTGCGGCGACGTCTGCCCCCATCCCCCTATTCACGCCCTTTCCTAGGACGATGCGATGACCCTTGCCCTGCTCGGCTTCCTGATGGTCGCCACGTTCATGACGTTGATCATGACCAAGAAGATGACGCCGCTCGTCGCGCTCATCGTGATTCCGTCGATCTTCGGCGTGTTCGCGGGCGACGCCGCGGGTCTCGGCCCGATGATGATCGACGGCATCAAGAACCTTGCGCCGACCGGCGTCATGCTGCTGTTCGCGATCCTGTTCTTCTCGACCATGACCGACACCGGCCTGTTCGATCCGCTGGTCGGGCGGCTGATCCGGTTGGTCCACGGCGATCCGATGCGGATCCTGATCGGGACGGTCGTGCTGTGCGCGCTCGTCAGCCTCGATGGCGACGGGTCGACCACGTACATCATCACGATCGCCGCGCTGCTGCCGCTCTACAAGCGCTTCAACATGAACCGGTTGTACCTCGTCTGCCTGTTGATGACGACGAGCGGCATCATGAACCTGACGCCGTGGGGCGGGCCGACGGCTCGCGCGGCGAGCGCGCTGAAGATCGATCCGGCGACGTTGTTCCTGCCGCTGATCCCCGGCATGATCGCGGGTCTCGCCTTCCTTATCGGTCTCGCCGTGTATTTCGGCCGCAAGGAGCGCGTCCGGATGGGTGAAGCCGGGATCACCGCCGATACCGAGTTCACCGGCATGGCCGTTTCGCAATATCCCGAGGCACGTCGCCCCAAGCTGATCTGGTTCAACGCCGCCCTCGTCATCACGCTGCTGACGTTGCTGGTATGGGGCATACTCCCGTTGTCGGTGCTGATGATGCTGGCGTTCGCGATCGCGATGATCGTCAATTACCCGGGCGTCGCCGACCAGAAGGAGCGGATCTCGGCACATGCCGGCAACGTGCTGGCGGTGGTGTCGCTGATCTTCGCGGCGGGCATCTTCACCGGAATCCTTGGCGGCACCGGCATGGTCGAGGCGATGAGCAAGGCGGTGGTCGGCGTGATCCCGCCCGCGCTCGGACCTTACATGGCACCGATCACCGCGTTGCTGAGCATGCCCTTCACCTTCTTCATCTCCAACGACGCGTTCTATTTCGGGATGCTGCCGATCCTAGCAGAAGCCGGCGCGCATTACGGCGTCGCGCCCGAGGCGATCGCCCGCGCCTCACTAATGGGCCAGCCGGTCCATCTGCTCAGCCCGCTGGTGCCCTCAACCTATTTGCTGGTCAGCCTGGTCGGCATCGACCTCGCCGATCACCAGCGCTTCACGCTCGTCCCCGCGATCGCCGTCTGCGTCGTGATGACGCTGGTGGGCATGATCGCACTCGCCTTTCCGTTCGTCGCCTGACGTGGGCATCCCCGCAACCCGCCGCTACCGGAGATTTCGCATGGTTCGACCGCGTACACTGTTGATGCTGCTTCCAGCGATGGGCTGCGACGGGCAGCTCTGGGCTCGCCAGATCGTCGACCTCGCCGGCATCGCGCAGGTCGAGTTCGGCGACCTGTCGCAGGACGATACGCTGTCGGCGATGGCGGCGCGGGTGCTTGCCAGCGCACCGCCACGGTTCGCGGTCGCCGGCGTCAGCCTCGGCGGCTACGTCGCGATGGAGATGGTGCGGCAAGCCCCCGACCGGGTCGAGCGGATCGCGCTATTCGGCACGCGCGGATCGATGGACGTTCGCCCGCGCACCGTCGCGGGGCAGGGCCTGCTCGCGACCGCGCCGCACGCCGACCCGCATCTGTCCGCAAATGTCAGCGGTCCCGCGCAGGCGATGGCTGACCGCGTCGGCCCGGTCGTGTTCGAGCGCCAGCAACGCGCGCTGCTCGCCCGCCCCGATATCAGCGAGGCGATCGCCGCAATCCACGTGCCCACGCTGGTCGCGGTCGGCGATCGCGACCGGATCTGCACCCCAGACGACGCGCTTGCGCTTTCGTTGCGGATTCCGGGGGCGCACTTCCACCTGCTGCGCGGTTGCGGCCACCTTTCCCCGCTCGAACGTCCCGGCGAGGTCACCGCGGTGCTCCGCCAGTGGCTGAAATCTGGCTGACATCGTCGCGTCGGCGGTGCATGGCGCAAGGCATGGATCCGCTGACCTTCGACCGCCCCGACGAGCGCACGCGCGCGCGGCCCGATTGCCACCAGGCGATCAGCATCCTCGACCTGTTCACGATCGGTATTGGGCCTTCGAGCTCGCATACCGTCGGGCCGATGCGCGCGGCGTGGCTGTTCGCGGATCTGGTGGCGGACGAGCAGCCGGTTGCGGTGCGCGTCGATCTGTACGGTTCGCTCGCTCTGACCGGGCGGGGGCATGCGACCGATAGCGCGGTTATGCTCGGCTTGAGTGGCGCGCAGCCCGAGATGATTGATCCGGACCTGATCCCAGTGCGGCTGGCGGCGATCCGATCGAGCGGGCGGCTGATGCTCGCCGAACGGGTGGAGATCGGGTTCGAGGAGAGCCAGCACCTCCTGTTTCATTCGAAGACCTTCCTGCCGGGGCATCCCAACGCGGTGACCTTCACCGCCTCGTTCGGTGACGGGCGCAGCGTCGAGCGGACCTATTTCTCGATCGGTGGCGGCGCGATCGTCGAGGCGGGGTCTGGGCCCGTCAAGGCGAACATCCTTTTGCCAAGGCCGTTCTCGTCGGGGGCGGAACTGCTTGCGACCGGCGACGCGACGGGGATGACGATCGCCGAGATCGTCCGCGAGAACGAGATCGCCTGGCGGCCGGAGAGCGAGACCGATGCGTTCCTCGATGCCGTCCGTGGTGCCATGTTCGCATCGATCGATCGCGGGTGTCGGCAGGGTGGCATTTTGCCGGGCGGGTTGAAGGTGCCGCGTCGGGCGAAGGCGTTGTTCGAGGGGTTGCAGGCGCGCGATACCGCGGCGGATCCTTCCGCGGTGTTCGAATGGGTGAGCCTGTATGCGCTGGCGGTGAACGAGGAAAATGCGGCGGGCGGTCGCGTCGTCACTGCGCCGACCAATGGCGCGGCGGGCGTGTTGCCGGCGGTCCTGCGCTTCTACGAGACGTTCACGAAGGACCCGACGGCGAAGGGCGCGCACGATTTCCTGCTGACCGCGGCGGCGATCGGCTTCCTCTACAAGAAGCGCGCGTCGATCTCGGCGGCGGAGATGGGGTGCCAGGGCGAGGTCGGCGTTGCGTGCTCGATGGCGGCGGGCGCGCTGGTCGCGGCGCTCGGCGGGACCAACGCGCAGATCGAAAATGCGGCCGAGATCGGCATGGAGCACAACCTCGGCCTGACCTGCGACCCGATCGGCGGGCTGGTCCAGATTCCATGCATCGAGCGTAACACGATGGGTGCGATCAAGGCGATCAACGCGGCGTATCTGGCGCTGCGGGGGGACGGTCGCCATATCGTCAGCCTCGATGCGGTGATCGAGACGATGCGCCAGACCGGTGAGGACATGCGCTCGCAATATAAGGAGACGTCGCTTGGTGGCCTGGCCGTCAACGTCGTCGAATGCTGAAGGATTTCCCATGACTGCTCCGACGAACCCGTTTCTCGATACGCTGTCGTTGCCCCGTTTCGCCGAGTTGGCGCCCGACCAGATCGCGCCTGCGCTGGACGAGGCGATCGCTCGGCATGAGGCGATGGTCGAGGCGCTGACGACCGCGCGGCCTACCGATTTCGCGGGCGCGTGGCTGCCGTACGAGCGGGCGAATACCGAGATCGGCGCGATCTGGTCGGCGGTGTCGCACCTGCACGGCGTGGCGGACACGCCCGAACTGCGCGCGGCGTATTCGGAGGGGCAGAAGCGGCTCGTCGAGAACGATATGAAGGTCGGGCAGAACCGCGATTTGTACGAGGTGTTCGTGGCGCTGAGCGTTTCGCCGGAGTTCGCCGACTTGCGGACCGAGGACCGGGTCGCCGTCGAGCAGGCGATCCGCGACTTCACGCTGTCGGGTGTGGCGCTTGAGCCAGAGGCGCGCGACCGGTTCAGCGAGATTTCGGTCGAACTGTCGGGGTTGTCGAACGAGTTCGGCAGCGCGGTGCTGGATGCGACTGATGCGTGGTCGGAACTGGTGACGGACGAGGCAGATCTCGCGGGCATTTCGGACGCGGACAAGGCGATGTTCGCGGATGCCGCCAAGGCGAAGGGGCAGGCCGGCTGGCTGGTCACCCTGCAACAGCCGAGCGTCAACGCGGTGCTGACCTTCGCCGAGAACCGTGAGCTACGCGCGCGCATGTACCGCGCATTCGCGACGCGCGCGTCGGACCAGGGGCCGAACGCAGGCGAGTTCGACAACAGCGCCCGGATCGCGCGTATCCTCGAGCTGCGGCATGAGGGCGCCAAGCTGCTCGGCTTCACCGATCCGGTCGCGTGGTCGCTGGAGACCAAGATGGCCCCCAACGGCGCCGAAGTGATCGCGTTCCTGCGCGATCTGGCGCGGCGCGCGAAGCCGGCGGCGGAGCGTGATTTGGCCGAACTGAAGACGTTTGCGGCCGAACAGCTCGGGATCGCCGATTTCGAGCCCTGGGATGCGGGCTTCGTGTCGAACCGGTTGCGGCAGGATCGCTATGCGGTCGATGCGCAGGTGGTGAAGGCGTATTTCCCGGTCGAGCGGGTGATGGAGGGCTGGCAGACGCTGATGCAGCGGCTGTTCGGCATCAAGTTGGTCGAGCGTGACGATGTGTCGCTGTATCACGACGACGCGCGGTTCTTCGACGTGGTGGACGAGAGCGGGACGGTGTTCGCCGGGCTGTATCTCGATCTCCACGCGCGCGCCGGCAAGCGGGGCGGCGCATGGATGGCGCAGGCGCGGCCGCGGTTGCATGACGGCAATACCGTCACGGTGCCGGTCGCGTATCTCGTCTGCAATTTTGCGCCGGATGGTGGCGAGACGCCGTCGCTGCTGAGCCACAACGACGTGACGACGCTGCTACACGAGACCGGGCATTGCATCCACCTGCTCTTCACCAAGGTGAACCGGCCGAGCATCGCCGGCACCAATGGTTTCGAATGGGACGCGATCGAACTGCCGAGCCAGCTGATGGAGGATTTCGCCTGGGACAAGGACGTGCTGACCGGCATGTCGGGCCACTACAAGACCGGTGAGACGCTGCCCGCCGACCTGTTCGAGCGGATGGTGAAGGCGCGGCATTTCCAGGCGGGGATGTTCATCCTGCGTCAGGTCGAGTTCGCGCTGTTCGACCTGTTGCTGCATCTCGGCACGATGGGCAGCGATCCGATCGAGGTGATCGAGGCGGTGCGCGACGAGGTGGCGGTGATCCGTCCGCCCGCATGGCACCGCTTCCCACATGCGTTCAGTCACATTTTTGCGGGCGGCTATGCGTCGGGCTATTACAGCTATCTCTATGCCGAATTGCTCGCGGCGGATGGCTTCGAGGCGTTCGCGGAGGCGGGGCTGGTCGATCGCAAGACCGGCGACCGGTTCCGCGAGGAAGTGCTCGCGCGCGGCGCTACCCGACCGGCGGCTGAAAGCTTCCGCGCGTTCCGCGGGCGTGATCCCGAGCCGACCGCGATGCTGGTCCGTCACGGGCTGCAAGGGTGACGAGACGTGTCGACCGGCGCTGGTTGTCGGAGGCGGTGCGGCGGATCGAGGCGGACTATAACCGGTCCGCCGACACGCATCTGATCCGCGTCGACCTGCCGCGGTACCCCGGTATCGTGCTGTATCTGAAGGACGAGAGTTCGCACCCGACCGGCAGCCTCAAGCACCGGCTCGCGCGGTCGCTGTTCCTGTATGCGCTGTGCAACGAATGGATCGGTCCCGAGACGACGGTGATCGAATCCTCGTCGGGGTCGACCGCGGTATCGGAGGCGTATTTCGCGAAAATGCTGGGGCTTCGCTTCATCGCCGTGGTCCCTGCGACGACCGCCAAGCCAAAGCTCGACGCGATCCGCTTCCACGGCGGCGAGATCCACATGGTCGACGATCCGCGCACCGTCTACGCCGTCTCGCACCGTTTGGCAGCCGAGACCGGCGGGCATTATCTCGACCAGTTCACCTATGCCGAGCGCGCGACCGACTGGCGCGGCAACAACAACATCGCCGAGAGCATCTTCGCGCAGATGGCCGAGGAGGAGCATCCGTGCCCGTCCTGGATCGTCTGCGGCGCGGGGACCGGCGGCACGTCGGCGACGATCGGGCGGTTCATCCGCTATTGCCGCCACGACACCAAATTGTGCGTCGCGGACCCGGTGCACTCGGTGTTTCACCGCCATTTCGAGGACCGCTCGGTGGTCGCGTTACCCGAAGGGTGCGCGTCGCGGATAGAAGGCATTGGCCGCCCGCGGGTCGAGCCCAGCTTCGTGCCGAGCGTCATCGACCGTATGATCGCGGTCGAGGATGCCGACAGCATCGGTGCGATGCGCGCGCTGTCCGACCGGCTCGGCCGGCGCGTCGGCGGCTCTACCGGGACCAACCTCTGGGCCTGCGCGCAGCTAATCGAAGAGATGGCGGCGGTGGGTGAGACGGGGAGCATCGTCACCTTGTTGTGCGATGGCGGCGACCGCTATGGCTGCACCTATTACGACGATGCATGGCTCGACGATCGCGGGGTCGCGTGGACCGGGGCGGCGGCGCGGATGACGCAATTTCTGGGCTGAGTAACCAATGACCACATGGCAGTTCTGGATCGATCGCGGCGGCACGTTCACTGACGTCGTCGCGCGGCAACCGGATGGGCGGATCGTCACCGCCAAGCTGCTGTCGGAAGATCCCGAGCGCTACGGTGACGCCGCGGTCGAGGCGATCCGGCGACTGACGGATGGCGCGGATGTGCCGCTCGAACTGCGCATCGGCACGACGGTCGCGACCAACGCGCTGCTCGAGCGCAAGGGCGAGCCGACGTGTCTCGCGATCACCCGCGGGTTCGGCGATGCGCTGCTGATCGGCCACCAGGAACGGTCCGACATTTTTGCGCGCGACGTGAACCGTCCGCCGCCCTTGTTCGCGCAGGTGGTGGAGATCGACGAGCGGGTCGGGGCGGACGGCGATGTGCTACGGCGGCTCGAAGTCGACGCGGCGCGCGCAGGATTGCAGGCGGCATTCGATAGCGGTCTGCGCGCGGTCGCAATTGTTCTTGTGCACGGCTATCGCTTCACCGCGCACGAGGAGGCGCTGGCGGCAATCGCCGCCGAGATCGGCTTCACCCAAATCTCGGTCAGCCACCGCGTCGCGCCGCTGATCAAGCTGATCGGGCGCGGTGATACGACCGTCGTCGACGCGTATCTGTCGCCGGTCGTCGATCGCTATGTCGCGGGCCTGAGCGACGCGCTGGGGCAGGGCGCGCTGTTCATGCAGTCGTCGGGCGGACTGGTCGATGGCGCAGGCTTTCGCGGCAAGGACGCGATCCTGTCGGGGCCGGCGGGCGGCATCGTCGGCATGGCCGCAACCGCGCGCGAGGCCGGGTTCGAACACATCATCGGCTTCGACATGGGCGGCACCTCGACCGACGTGTCGCACTACGCCGGCACGTACGAACGCGACACCGAGACGCTGATCGCCGGCGCCCGTATCCGCGCGCCGATGCTGCGGATCCACACCGTCGCGGCGGGCGGCGGTTCGATCTGTCGGTTCGATGGCGAGCGGCTGATCGTCGGCCCCGAGAGCGCAGGCGCGGTGCCGGGGCCGGCGTGCTACCGCCGCGGTGGGCCGCTGACCGTGACCGACTGCAACGTGATGCTCGGCAAGGTTCGCCCCGAATTCTTCCCGGCGCTGTTCGGACCGGCGGGCGACCAGCCGCTCGATGCCGAGGCGGTGGCGGCGCGGTTCGCGGAATTGCCGCTCGATCCGCAGGTCGCGGCGGAAGGGTTCGTGGCGGTGGCGGTGGCGAACATGGCGAATGCGATCCGGACGATATCCGTCGCGCGCGGGCATGACGTGACGCGCTACACGCTCGCCTGCTTTGGTGGAGCCGGGGGGCAGCATGCGTGCCTCGTCGCGGATGCGTTGGCGATGGACCGCGTGATGATCCACCCGCTGGCCGGCGTGCTGTCGGCGTACGGCATGGGGCTGGCCGATCGCCGGGTCCTTCGGGAGGCGACCTCGGGCGCAACGTTCGCGAATTACGCTGAGATCGTCAAAGCGTTGGACGGGCTAGCGGAGGCTGCGCGCGAAGCACTGGTAGCGCAGGGTGTCACGGCGGACGACGTTCGGATCGAACGCCGCGTGCATCTGCGCCGAGGCCAGACCGACCACACCATCGAACTCGATTTGCACGACCCGGCCGCGATGATCGCCGCGTTCGACGCGGCACGCATCGCGCAGTTCGGTTTCGCCAGCGAAGCGCCGCTGATCGCCGACCGGATCGTCGCCGAGGCGATCGCCGAGAGCCCGCCGATCAACGCCGCACTCGTCGCCTTCCCCGAAGAGCCAGCCGCGCCCCTGTCCGTCGCCCCGGTCTACATGGCAGGCGCATGGCACGACACGCCCGTCCTGGCGCGCGAAGGCCTCCCCGCCGGACACGCCATCGATGGCCCCGCGCTGATCCTCGACAGCGTCTCGACCACCATCGTCGAGCCCGGCTGGCGCGCGCGCGTCGATCCGATCGGCAACCTGATCCTAGACCGGATCGCACCCCGCATCGGCGCCAGCATCGGCACCGAGTCCGATCCGGTACGGTTGGCGATCTTTGCCGGCCTGTTCATGAGCATTGCCGAGGAGATGGGAGCCGCGCTCCAGCGCTCCGCCGCATCGGTCAACATCCGCGAACGCCTCGACTTCAGCTGCGCGCTGTTCGATGCGCATGGCAACCTCGTCGCGAACGCACCGCACATTCCGGTGCACCTCGGCTCGATGGGCGAAAGCATCCGCACGATCATCAACGCACGCGGCGGCGGCGCAGACGGCCGCGGTATCCGCCGCGGCGATGCCTACGCGCTCAACGCGCCGTATCGCGGCGGCACGCACCTCCCCGACATCACCGTCATCATGCCGGTTTTCGCGGATGACGGCGATGCGCCCGCGTTCTTCGTCGCAGCGCGTGGCCATCACGCAGACGTCGGCGGGATCACCCCAGGATCGATGCCGCCCGAAAGCCGCTCGGTCGAGGAAGAAGGCGTGCTGCTCGACAACGTGCTGGTGGTCGACGAAGGTCGCTTCCTCGAAACCGAACTGCGCGCAGTGTTCGCGGGCGGCCCCTATCCCGCCCGCAACATCGACCAGAACATCGCCGATCTCGCCGCGCAGTTGGCGGCCTGCACGCGCGGTGCAACCGGCCTCACGCGACTGGCCGACGAGTACGGCACCGACGTCGTCGCGGCATACATGGAGCACGTCCAGGCCAATGCCGACGCCGCCGTCCGCCGCCTGATCGCGACGCTCGACGACGGCGCGTTCGCCTACGAGATGGACGACGGCGCGGTCGTGCGCGTGGCGGTCCGCGTCGACCGCGCGACCGCGACGATGGAGGTCGACTTTGCCGGTACCAGCGAGCAACGTCCGACCAACTTCAACGCCCCCGTCTCGATCGTCCGCGCGGCTGTGCTCTACGTCGTCCGAGCGCTGATCGACGAGGCGGTTCCGCTCAACGACGGCTGCTTGCGCGGCGTGACGATCCGCGTGCCCGAAGGCTCGATGCTCAACCCGCGCTATCCGGCCGCGGTCGTCGCCGGCAACGTCGAGACGAGCCAGGTCGTCACCGACGCGCTGTTCGGCGCGCTCGGCGCGATGGCCGCGAGCCAGGGGACGATGAACAACTTCACCTTCGGCAACGCCGTGCACCAATATTACGAGACGATCGCGGGGGGAGCAGGTGCGGGTCCCGGCTTCGACGGCGCGTCGGTGATCCAGACGCACATGACCAACAGCCGGCTGACCGACCCCGAGATCTTCGAGACGCGCTTCCCGGTACTGCTGGAGGAATTCTCGATCCGCCGCGGCTCGGGCGGGGCAGGTGCACACCAAGGCGGCAACGGGGCGACACGGCGCGTGCGGTTCCTCGAAGAGATGACCGCCTGCATCCTCGCCAACCGCCGTCGCGTGGCGCCGTTCGGGATGGCGGGCGGCGACAGCGGTGGGCTGGGCTCGGCGACCGTCGAGCGGGCGGATGGCAGCGTGGAGCGCCTCGGCTCGACCGCGCGCGTCGACATGCGGCCGGGCGACGTGTTCGTGATCGAGACGCCCGGCGGCGGCGGTTTCGGAGCCTCCTGATGCGACGACCGGTTGCAGCAACGTGACAGACGCGTCACACACGGGCCGCACAAGACCATCGTGAAAGTGAGCCCATGACCGCATCCCGTTCCCGCGCCCTGTTCGTCCGATTGCTTGCGGGATCGGTGCTCGCGATTGCCGCGCCGGCGACCGCGCAGACGACCAACAACGCGCCTGGCGCGGCGGCGGCGAAGACCGCGGCCCCCAAGACGCGGCCGTGGATGAACACCAAACTCAGCGCGGATGCGCGCGTCGACCTGCTCCTCAAGGAAATGACGCTCGACGAGAAGCTCCAGCTCACCTTCGGCTATTTCGCGACCAATGCAGACTGGCTCAAGACGCCGGTCAAGAACTGGGTCTATCCGAAGGACGGCCTGCCCGCGTCCGCGGGGATCGTGCCCGGCATCCCGCGGCTCGGCATCCCCAACCAGTGGCAGACCGATGCCGGCGTCGGCGTCGCCAGCCAGCGCGGGCCGACGCCGCGCCTGCGCACCTCGTTGCCGTCGGGAATCGCGACCGCGGCGACCTGGAACCCCGAACTGGCGCAGGCCGGTGGCGCGATGATCGGCAGGGAGGCGTTCCTGTCGGGCTTCAACGTGCAACTGGCGGGCGGCATGAACCTGACGCGCGAGCCGCGCAACGGGCGCAATTTCGAATATGGCGGCGAGGATCCGTTGCTGGCGGGTATCATCACCGGCCACGAGATCAAGGGGATCCAGTCGCAGCACGTCGTCTCGACGATGAAGCATTACGCCTTCAACGGACAGGAGACGAACCGGAACAACATCGATCACAGGATTGGCGAACAGGCTGCGCGCCAGTCCGACCTGCTCGCGTTCGAGATCGCCAACGAGGTCGGCAAGCCCGGCTCGGTGATGTGCGCGTACAACCGCGTGAACGGCCATTATGCGTGCGAGAACGACTGGCTGCTCAACAAAGTCTTGAAGCGCGACTGGGGCTTCAAGGGCTATGTCATGTCCGACTGGGGCGCGACGCATTCGACCAGCGAGGCCGCCAATGCCGGGCTCGACCAGCAATCGGGCTGGGCGTTCGATCGCTCGGCCTACTTTGCGGATGCCCTGCGCGAGGCAGTCAACAACGGCCACGTAACCGAGGCGCGCGCGACCGACATGGCGCGACGCGTGCTGTGGGGAATGGTCTCGGTCGGTGCATTCGACACCGTCGTGAACGGCGACCAGGCGACGAAGATCGACTACGCCGCGCATGCCGCGGTGACGCGTGCCGATGCGGAAGAGGGCATCGTCCTCCTCAAAAACACCGCCGGGCTGCTGCCGCTCGTCAAGACCGCGAAGTCCATCCTGCTGATAGGCGCGCATGCCGATGTCGGCGTGCTGTCGGGTGGCGGTTCGAGCCAGGTCTATTCGCACAACGCGCCGACCAACGGCCTGATCGTGCCCGACGAATTTCCGAGCGGCTTCCCCGGCCCCAAGACCTATCACGCGTCCTCACCCATGAAGGCGTTGCAGGCGCGGACTGGGGCGAGCGTGACCTATCTCGACGGCAAGGACGTCAAGGCGGCTGCCGCGGCGGCGCGCAAGGCGGACGTGGTCGTCGTGTTCGGCGAGCAGTGGACGGGCGAGTCGTTCGACGTCCCCGACCTGAACTTGCCCGACAAGCAGAACGCGTTGATCGACGCGGTCGCGCGCGCGAACGCGAAGACCGTCGTGGTGCTCGAAACCGGCGGGCCGGTGGTGATGCCGTGGCTCGGCAAGGTCGGCGCGGTGCTGGAGGCGTGGTACCCCGGCACCGCAGGCGGCGAGGCGATTGTGCGCGTGCTGACCGGCGAGGTCAATCCGTCGGGGCATCTCCCCGCGACCTTCCCCGCGTCGCTCGCGCAGACCCCGCGGCCCAAGCTCGAGGGTGATCCCAAGCTCGACCGCGATTCGCATCCGATGGGCAATTACGACATCGAGGGCGCCGCGGTCGGTTATAAGTGGTTCGACAAGACCGGCGCCAAACCGCTGTTCCCGTTCGGCTACGGCCTGTCCTACACGAACTTCGCAATGACCGGCCTGACCGCGGCGCCTGCCGGCAAGGGCATCGAGGCGGACTTCACCGTCCAGAACACCGGCGCGGTGCAAGGGAAGGCGGTCGCGCAGGTCTATGTGTCGGGCGCCGGCTGGGAAGCCCCCAAGCGGCTCGGCGCATTCCGCAAGGTCGACCTCGCCCCCGGCAAGAGCCAGGCGGTGTCTGTGACGATCGACCCGCGCCTGCTCGCGACGTTCGACGTTGCCAGCGGCGGGTGGAAGATCGCGGGCGGCGACTACAAGGTGATGCTCGCCACCTCGGCCGCGGATATCGTCCAGACCGCGATGGTCCGCGTGGCCTCGCAGACGCTCGACGCCAAGGGCCGCTAAACGGGTTCGGCGGTTATCCCGTTGGGGAATCGCCATTCGGTTTTAGGCGCCAGATCAGCTCTTCTCCTCCGTCATGCCGGGCTCGTTCCGGCATCCACGGTGCCGCACAATCGAGACAGTTTGGTTCGCGGAACGGTGGACCCCGGAACCAGTCCGGGGTGACGGAGCCCATGTTGGGACGCGCGCCCAAAGCAGTGGGCTAAAATGCTGAATGTCGATCCGCCCGCAGCAAGCCTTGTTTCCCCGCGAGAGCGGGGATCCAGACTGGGCTCCCGCCTTCGCGGGAGAACAAGGGCATGGTGCCGTACGATGGTTAGCCCAGAGCTGAACCTCGAGACGTTCTGGACACCGCTTTCGGTCGGGGTCAGCGGAGCCGGCGTGGGTCGACCACCACGTATTTTATGCGTTTGCGGTCATAGGTGTAGGTGATGCGGACCAGGCCGTCGCGCGTCTGGATCACGGCGGGATAGGCATAGCCGTCGGGGAGCGGCTTGCTCTCAAGCGTCAGCACCTGATGCCAGCGTACGCCGTCGTCCGACACAGCGAGGTTGAGTGGCCAGCGCGGTCCGTCGCCGGGACGGTCGGGCCAATGACCGCTGTGATTGTACACGATCAACTGGCGCCCATCGCGCAGCGTCACCGCATCGGTGCCGGCGTTCGGGTTGGGCAGATCGATCGCGGCCAGCGGCGACCAGGTGCGACCGGTATCCTTCGACCAGCTCATCGCCAGCGCACCCTGGCGCGTGCGGGCGATGAGTTCGAGCCGGCCATCGGGATAGGACAGCACGCTGGGCTGGATAGCCTCGATATGCATCGGCGAGGGGATCGGCGGCTCGACCGTCCAATGCGCGCCGCGATCGGTGCTCAATTCCATGTGGAGCGACCAGCGATTGGACTTGGCCGAGCCCTCCTCGCGACTGGACGGCGCGAGCCAGCTGCCGTCGCGCAGGACGACGGGCTTGTTCTTGATCGGCCCCAGAACGCCGTCGGGCAGGCGCTCCGGCTTGCTCCAACTGCGGCCGTTGTCGGCCGAGCGGATCATCATGCCCCACCAGTCGCGCGGGTTCGGCCCGACCTTGTAGAATAGGCGCAGGTCGCCAGGAGCGGGCTGGAACAGGACGGGGTTCCAGGTGGGAAAGCGGCGACCATCCGGGCCGATTCCGTTCGCAACCGGCTTGGGCGCAGTCCAACCGTCGCCCACGCCGCCGGCGTTGCGCGAGGTCCAGATGCGGACATCGGCATTGCCTTCGCCCGATCCGCCGAACCAGGCGGCCATCAGGCTTCCGTCGCCGAGTTGCACGATCGTCGACGCGTGCGCCTGCGGGTAGGGCGCATGCGCGTCGATCAGTTCGGCCTTGAGGAGGGCATCCGATGCGGATGACTGCGGGGCATTTTCGGGAGCGCCAGCCCCCGACAGCATCGCTGCCAGACCGATGATCGCCGCCTTCACGCGGATTACGTCCGCCCGCGAATCGCCGCGATGCGTTCGTCGACGCGGCGTTCGAGGATGGTCAGCGGCATCGCGCCCTCGAGCAGGATGTCGTGGAACTGCTTCAGGTCGAACCGGTCACCCAGCGCCGCCTTTGCCTTCACGCGCGCGCGCGTCCAGGCCATGTGGCCGACCTTGTAGCTGCACGCCTGTCCGGCCTGCGTGCAATAGCGTTCGACCTCGCGCAGCGTCCGCGGCCGCGCGAAACCGGTCGTCGCGACCATATAGGCAGTCGCCTTCTCGCGGCTCCAGCGTTTCGCGTGGATGCCGGTATCGACCACCAGTCGCGTCGCGCGAAACAGGAACGACTGGAGATACCCGGCGCGCTCCAGTGGCGAGGCATAGGCGCCCAACTCGTCGGCAAGCTGCTCGGCATACAGCGCCCAGCCTTCTGAATAGGCGGAGAAGAACCCGATCTTACGCAAGGTCGGAATGTCTTTCGATTCCTGTGCCAGGCTGATCTGGAGGTGATGCCCGGGTACGCCCTCGTGATAGGTAAGCGACGGCAGCGTGTATTTTGGCCAGTCGCCGACGTCTTTCAGATTGACGAAGTAGATCGCCGGGCGGCTGCCGTCGAGCGAGGCGCGGTTGTAATAGCCGTTCGAGGCGCCGTCCTGGATCTCGACCGGCACCGCGCGGATTTCGAGCGGCTGCGTCGGCACCTTGGAGAAGGCCTGGGGCAGCTTGGCGTACATCGCCTTCACGCTGTCGTTCAGCCCGGCGATCAGCTCGGTGCGGCCTTCTGCGGTGTTTGCGTAGAGCTGGTCGGGCATGACGTTCAGCTTGGCGAGCCGTTCGCCGACGGTGCCGGTCATGTAGCCCTGCGACTTCAGGATCGTGTCGAGCTGCGCGGTGATCTCGGCGACCTGTGACAGGCCGATGCGGTGGACCTCGTCCGGGCTCATGGTCGTGGTGGTCGCCTGGTTCAGCGCCATCGCATAGATCGCGTCGCCGTTCGGTACGCGCCAGATGCCGTCGCCGGGCTTGGTGGTCGGCTTCAGTCGCTCGATCAGCGCGATCTGGCGGTCGAGTGCGGGATAGACCTTCTCGTCGACGATCTTCGCCGCACGCGCTTGCCAATCGCCGGCAATGCCCTTGGCGGCGGCGCGCTTGACGAGCGACTGGACGATGCTCGACGTCGCCGCCGGCTGGCCCCGCAGCTTCCGCATCTGGCCGAGCGTGAGGTCGAGCGACCAGCCGGGCGCGAGCAGGCCACGCGCAGCCTCCGCCTGCTGCATCGCGCTTTCCTGGTCGAGCACCGTGCCGAACTGGTCGAGCCGCGCCAGATACGCCTCGGCGTCGGGCGACGCAGTGATCGTGTGCGCTGTGTTGAGGAAGTCGGGCACCTGGAAATAGGCCCCGCCTTGCTGGAAGATCCGATAGGGACGGATCGGGCTGTCCATGCCGAATTTTTCAGGCGCGGCGATCTGCGTTTCGAGCGAATAGCGCACCACTTCGAGGTTCAGTTTGGCGGTCGGCGACAGACCGGTGCCGTCATAGCGCGCGAGGCTCGCGATCGACGCCTTGGTCTCCGCCACGTCGCGCGCGCGCTTGTCGGGGGTCCGCGGCGACAGCTGGCTTTTGAGCGATGCCAACGGTCCCTTGTCGAGGCCTAGCGACGTTGCGAGCTCGGGCGAGCGGGCGACGCTTTGCTGGAATATCCGTTCGAACTCCGCGTTTAGCGCGGTGTCGCGGACAGGTTGCGAAAAGGCAGCCGAGGGAAGCAAGGTGGTCGCAAGTGCTGCGACTCCCCCCGATGCGAGAAACTGGCGACGATCCATGACGAACTCTCCCCGTGATATGCTCCGCATCCTAGGCGTACATGCCACGGCTTTGCCAGTCGGGTATCGTCGCAATCACGGGAACCACAGCTGGCGCTGGCGGTTCAACCAGGGAGACCGGCGGTGTGGTTGATCCACCCCATGACGACCGCGGGTCACCCGTGTGCGTATCGAGATTAGCCGTGCGAGAAAGATCATCCAAGCCGTCGAGCGACGTGCGATTGCACGAGATCGGCGAAGCCTTGCGAACCTCTTGGCAGACACCGACGGATACGATGATCACCGAAGATCTGCCGACGTTGCTGACGCTGCTGTCCAAGGTACCGAAACCCCGCAAACGTCATTGAGCTGTCGTTCGATAACCGTGGGCGGGACACATGTCCCACCCCGGACCCGATCCGCTCAGGCCTTGGCCTTCATCGCCTCGATCAGTTTCTTGACCTCCTGACTGCGGCCGCGCGGCATGATCAGGACGTCGTTACCGCTGGCGACCACGATAAGGTCCTCGACGCCGACCAGCGATACGCGGATGCCGTCGCTGCGCACGAAGCAGTTCTGCGTATCGATCGCCAGAACATGGCCGTCCTTGTCGCTGCGATGCGCGTTGCCGCTGGCGTCGAGGTTGCTGATCGCATGCAGCGCGTCCCAGCTGCCGACGTCGTTCCAGCCCATCGCGACCGGTACGACCGCAACGCGGTCGGCCTTTTCCATGACCGCATAATCGATCGAATCGTCGGGCGACGCGGCAAAGGCAGCCGCATCGGGATAGATCCGCGTGCCCTCGGTCCGGGCCGTGTCCATCGCTTCGCGCGTCGCGACCAGGATGCCCGGATGGAACTGGGCCAGCGCCTCGAGATAGGCATCGGCGAGAAACAGGAAGATCCCGCCGTTCCAGGCGTGATCGCCGCTCGCCAGCATCGACTGCGCCTTGTCGAGCGGCGGCTTCTCAACGAAGCGCGCGACGCGGTTGATGCCGGGCTGGAGTTCCTCGCCGATCTGGATCCAGCCATAGCCGGTCTCGGGCGCATCGGGCGCGATCCCGAAGGTGACGAGCCAACCCTGTGACACGAGCGGCATCGCCGCCTCGATCGCGGCATGGAAGGCGGCGACGTCGCCGATGACGTGATCGGACGGCATCACCAGCAGCGCGTCGCTACCGCCACCCGCCGAGGCGGCCTTCGCCGCGAGCGCGGCCAGCGCGATCGCCGGCGCGGTGTTGCGGCCGGCGGGTTCGAGGATCAGCGCCTGCGGCGTCGCACCGGCTTCGGCGAGTTGCTGCTCGACCAGATCGGCGTGGCGCGCATTGGCGACGACGATCGGCGCGGCGAACCGCTCGCCCAGCGCCCGCCCTGCGGTCAGTTGCAGCATGGTCTCGTCCGCCGTCAGTGCCAGCATCTGCTTGGGCATTTCGGGACGCGACATCGGCCAGAGGCGCGTTCCCGAACCGCCGGACAGGATAACGGGAACGATCTTACGTACGGTCATGAGTCCTCCAGATTTCGCCGAGCTATAACGACGGGTCCGCCCCTGCCAATCGTCTATTCGATCAATTGCGTGCACGCTCTTCAGAGTTTTTTGGTATTTAACTGCGAAACGCAAGGGCAGGTGCGGTTGCACGTACGGATGATGCGTCGGGATAGCGTGGGATGATACGGCTCTTCAAACACTATGTGCCGCATGCCGTGCTCCTGCTCGGACTGGTCGATCTGGCGCTGCTGATCGCGTCCGCGGAAATCGGCTGGGTCGTTCGCGCGCATCAGATCGGCATGGCGGTCGCGCCGATCCAGACGCGCATCGCGCAGTTGCTGACGTTCGCGATCGCGCTTCAGGTGTCGCTGGTGGCGGTCGGTGCGTACGGGGTGGCGTCGTTCCTGTCGCTGCGGTTCGCCGCCGCGCGGCTCGCGGTGGCGCTGGCGCTTGGCGTGATCGTGCTGTCGCTGGTCTTCTTCCTCGTCCCCGCGCTGACATTCTGGCGGTCGAACCTCTTATATTCGTCGGTCATCGCGTCGGTGTTGCTCGTCACGGTCCGGGCGCTGCTCGGCAAGATCCTGGGCGGCGATACGTTCAAGCGCCGGATTGTCGTGCTGGGCGCGGGGGCCCGTGCCGCCCGGATACTCGAGCTGTCCGAACAGCCCGGTATCAACTTTGTGGTGGCGGGTTTCGTGGCGATGGGCGAGCCGAACCAGGTGGTCGACGATGCCATGCCGCGCGCGGAAATTCCCAATCTGTCGGCGCATATCGTCGACCGCAACGCAAGCGAGGTCGTGCTGGCGCTCGACGAGCGCCGCAACGCGCTGCCGATGAAGGACCTGCTGCGAGTCCGCACGACCGGCGTCCAGGTCAGCGAGATCTCGACCTTTCTCGAGCGCGAGACGGGACGGATCGACCTGAAAAGTGTCAATCCGTCCTGGCTGATCTTCTCCGACGGATTCGCCTCGAGCCGGATGCTGTCGAGCGTCTTCAAGCGCGCGTTCGATATTTTCGCGAGCGGGTTGTTGCTCGTCCTGACGCTACCCGTGATCCTGCTGACTGCGGCGGCGATCAAGCTGGAGTCGAAGGGCCCTGCATTTTACCGCCAGCGCCGTATCGGGCTTTACAACGAGGGTTTCGACATTCTGAAGCTGCGGTCGATGCGGCAGGATGCCGAGATTCCCGGTACGGCGGTCTGGGCCGCGGAGGACGATCCCCGCATCACACGGATCGGCCGATTCATCCGCAAGGTACGGATCGACGAATTGCCGCAAACCTGGACCGTGTTGAAAGGCGAGATGAGCTTCGTCGGTCCGCGTCCCGAACGTCCGCAGTTCGTAGAGCAACTCGAAGAGCATCTGCCCTTCTACGCCGAGCGCCACATGGTGAAGCCCGGCATCACCGGCTGGGCACAGATCAACTACCCGTATGGGGCGTCGATCGAGGATGCCCGGCACAAGCTCGAATACGACCTGTATTACGCGAAGAACTATTCGCCGTTCCTCGACATGCTGATCCTGCTGCAGACGCTGCGGGTGGTATTGTGGCCAGCCGGTGCGCGATGAGCACCGGATGAGCAGGTCGTGAGCGGTACCTTGATCCTGTGGGCGCACGCGCTGACGGCGCTGCTGTTCGGTACGCTTGGCCTTGCGCAACTGCGCGGCGGGCAGGGCGCGAGTTGGGGGCTGGGGCGCTGGGCGCATCGCGCGTTCGTCGTTGCGTTGTTCGCGACGAGCCTTTGGGCCTTGGCAGTGGCCGGGATCGATGCGGGCGATGTCGCCACGCGGATCGCCGAAAGCGTCCGCAACGTCGCCTGGCTGTTTTTCATGATGACGCTGGTCCGGCACGATCGCGCCGGCAGCGTATCGCTCGGCGCGGTCTACTGCGTGGTGATCATCATCGCCAGCGCCAGCGCGATGCTCGCCGTGGTTCAATTGGCGCCGGTCGAGGTCGATGCCCTGGCCGCGCTGGAGTCGGCGCGGCTCGTATTCCGAATGATGGCGGCGGTCAGCGCGCTGGTGCTGGTGCATCATTTGTATCAGGCCGCGCCGATCTCGCGCGGCGGCGTCCGGCTCGTGGTGCTCGCGCTCGCATCGATGTGGAGCGTCGATCTGCTGTTGTTCGGCGCGCGCTATGTTCAGGGCGACTGGTCGATCGGCCTCGTGATCCTGCGCGGTGCAGCGATGGCAGGCGTGGCGGTGCTTCTGGCGATCGCGGTGCATCGGAGCGGCGACTGGACGCTCGCCGTGTCGCGACCGATCGCTGTCAGGGCGTTGTTCGCGATCGCGCTCGTCCTGTACGCGGGTGCCACGGCGATGGCGACCAGTCTGGCCGCGAGCTATGCCGGCGGCTCGATACGGATCGTACAGACCGCGATCGTCTTCGGCGCGACCGCCGCGCTGTTGGCCTTGCTCTCGACGCCGTGGCTGCGGGCCTGGGCCAAGGTAAAGGTCGCCAAGCATCTCTTTCGACACCGCTACGATTATCGCGCGGAATGGCAACGCTTCACCGATACGCTGGGAAGACCCGGCGCCGGAGCGGATTTGCTCGAGACACGCGTCGTGAAATCGATCGCCGACCTGACCGACTCGCCCGGCGGCCTGCTTCTCGTTCCCGACGCCGGTACGCTCGTCATGGGCGCGGGATGGAACTGGACCGCCGTCGCCGAGGGGCCGCCGGATAATGCGCTGGCGCGGTATCTCGCCGGCACCGCGCGGATCGTTGAACTGGACGGCGTGCGCGCGGGTACCTGTTCCATGGACGAAACGGCGAGTGTCCCCGACTGGCTCCGCGCATGTCCGGAGGCCTGGGCGATCGTGCCGCTGCTCCACGGCGATGCGCTGATCGGCGCGATCATTCTCGCGCGTCCTCCCGTCGACCGGGCGCTCGACTGGGAAGATTTCGATCTGTTGCGGGTCGCCGGGCGGCAGGCGGCGAGCTATCTTGCCGAGGATCGCGCGCATGCGGCGCTGGCGGACGCGGCGCGGTTCGACGAGTTCAACCGCCGTTTCGCCTTCATTCTCCACGATATCAAGAACCTCGTCAGCCAGTTGACGCTGGTCGCGCGCAACGCCGAGCGCCATGCCGACAATCCCGCGTTCCGGGTCGATATGGTCGCCACGCTCAAGGACTCGTCCGATCGCATGAACGCGCTGCTCGCACGCCTCTCGCAGCATGGCCCGGGCCGTAACGAGCCGCTCCGGCCGATCGACGTCGGGTCGATCGTCGATCGAGTCGTTGCGAGCCGACGCGCCCAACATCCGATCGCGGCGCAAACGTCGTCGGCGTTCGCACGCGGTCATGCGGCACGGCTCGAACAGGTGCTTGGCCACCTCGTCCAGAATGCGATCGAGGCTAGTGGCTCGGAGGATACCATCCTGCTGTCGGTCGAAGCCATCGGCGACCACATCGCGATCGACGTAGTCGATCAAGGCTGTGGCATGGCACCCGGCTTCGTTCGCGAGCACCTTTTTCGCCCGTTCGTCTCGTCCAAGCCGACCGGTTTCGGGATCGGCGCGTTCGAGGCGCGCCAACTCGTCAATGCGATGGGCGGCACGCTTGAGGTCACCAGCCGCGAAGGCGAGGGGACCCGGTTCCGCATCCTGCTTCGTATCGCCGACAGGCTTGAGGCAGCGGCATGAGCGACGAGCCGACTTCGCGGGGGACCACGCCCTTGCCCGTGCTGTTGATCGTCGAGGACGACGCCGGCCTGCAACGTCAGCTTCGCTGGGCGTACGAGGGATATGAGATCGTCGTCGCCAGCGATCGTGCGCAGGCGCTCGATGCGATCCGCGCATATGAGCCCGCGGTCGTAACGCTCGACCTGGGCCTGCCGCCCGACCCCGATGGCGTTTCCGAAGGCTTTGCGACGCTGCGCGACATCCTGGCAATGAAGCCCGATACCAAGGTCATCGTCGCGTCGGGGCATGGCGCGCGTGAAAGTGCGCTGCAGGCGATCGCCGACGGCGCCTGGGATTTCTATGCGAAGCCGATCGATATCGACGCGCTGGGCCTGATCGTCAGCCGCGCGTTTCATGTCCATGCGCTGGAAGCCGAAAACCGTCGGCTTGCCGCGCGGATCGGTCCCGGCGGCTTTGGCGGCCTGATCACCGCATCGCCTGAGATGGCGGTCGTCACCCGGACGCTGGAGCGTGTCGCACCCGCCAACGTCTCGGTGATGCTGCTCGGCGCGAGCGGTACCGGCAAGGAACTGCTTGCCCGCGGGCTGCACAATGCGTCGCCGCGGTCGCGGGGTAATTTCGTCGCGATCAACTGCGCGGCGATTCCCGAGACGCTGCTCGAAAGCGAATTGTTCGGTCACGAAAAGGGTGCATTCACCGGCGCCATAAAGACCACCGAAGGCAAGATCGAACAGGCCGCCGGCGGCACGCTGTTCCTCGACGAGATCGGCGATGTGCCGCTCGCGCTCCAGGTGAAGCTGCTGCGGTTCCTGCAGGAGCGCGTGATCGAGCGGGTCGGCGGGCGCAAGGCGATCCCGGTGGACACCCGCATCGTTTGCGCGACGCACCAGAACGTCGACGCGATGGTCGCCGCGGGGCGGTTTCGCGAGGACCTGTACTACCGCCTTGCCGAGATCGTCGTGCGGATACCGCCATTGGCTGAACGGACCGGCGATGCGGTGTTGCTCGCGCGGCATTTCGCCACGCGCTATGCCAAGACGATGAACCCCGTCGTCACCGGCCTCGCTCCCGACGCGCGTGCTGCGATCGACGCCTGGGGCTGGCCCGGCAATGTCCGCGAACTCGAAAACCGGATCAAGCGCGCGGTCATCATGGCCGACGGCAAACTGGTGACCGCGGCCGACCTCGATCTCGACGGCAAGGGCGACGACGTGGCCGCGCTCAATCTGCGTACCGCGCGGGAACTGGCCGACCGCAAGTCGATCCGTCAGGCGCTCGCGCGCGCCGATGGCAATATCTCGAGCGCATCGCGGTTGCTGGGGATCAGTCGGCCGACGCTGTACGATCTGCTGAAAAGCTACGACCTGCATGGCTGAGGCGATCTACCCGCTGCTGCGTCGGCGTCGGCGCAAACGTCGGCTTTGGCCGGCCAAGGCGTTTGCGGGCAATCGGGCCCGCGTGGTGGCGATCTGCCTGCTGTGTCTCTTCGTAGTCCTGGTCGCCGTCGCGGTGGCGATGCGATCGACGCAGCCAAGCGCCGCTCGGTTGCTTGCCGACAGCCTGAAGACGCTTGACGCCGGCAACTACAGCGCCGCGCGGACTAATGCACAACGGGCGATCGCTGCGGACCGGACGTTGGGGATCGCGCACGCGGTTCTGGCGCGGGCGTTCCTAGAGTTGGACGACGGGATCGCCGCCGAAACCGAACTCGCAGCGGCGATCGCGGCGGGGTTCCCGGCGAGCCGGCTGCATCAGCTGTCGGCCCATGCGCGTCTCTTGCGTGGCGATACCAGCGGCGCCATCGCCGAAGCGGCCGCCGCGCAACCGCGCTACGCCGGTTATGCGGCGCGGGTCCGGGCACGGGCACTGGCGGCGCAGGGGAACGTCAATGGGGCGGTGGCGATCCTCCGGGCGCTGCTCACCGTTACGCCGCGCGATGCTGCGGGCTGGACCGATCTCGGTCGCCTGACGCTGGCGGGTGGCGATGTCGGCGGTGCGACGATCGCGGCGGCGCGGGCGGTGTCGCTGGATCCGCGCCGGCCGGACGCGCTAACCTTGCAGGGCGAAGTCGTTCGCAGCCGCTACGGTCTCGTGGCGGCGCTTCCCTGGTTCGAGGCGGCGTTACGGCGCGATGCCTATTATCCGCCGGCGCTGAACGAATATGCCGCGACGCTGGGCGATGCGGGGCGCAACGCCGACATGCTCGCCGCCACCAGGCGCGCGCTGCTCGCTCGCCCCGGTAGCCCGACGGCACTGTATCTCCAGGCGGTGCTCGCCGCACGCGCCGGCCGGATACAGCTTGCCGAGACACTGTTGCGGAAGACGGGTGGCGCGATCGACGCGTTGCCGGGCACGCTGATGCTGGCCGGGAACCTCGCATTTTCGCAGGGCCGGTTCGGGCAAGCGGCCGGATATTGGCGCAAACTCGTCCGGCTTCAGCCCGTCAACAGTGTCGCGCGTCAGCTGCTTGGTGCCGCGCTGCTCCGCTCGGGGAATGCCCGTGGCGCGTTGGACGTGCTGCGACCGGTCGGTTCGCGTACCGATGCCGATAGCTACACACTCACCCTCGTCGCGGGTGCACTGGAGGCGGTCGGCGACCGGCCGGGGGCGGCGGCGTTCCTCGATCGTGCAGCGGGGGCGGGGCCGCTATCGCCGATCGCTGCCTTCGCCGACGGCAATGCCAATGACGTCATCGGTCCTATCCGCGCCCAGATCGCCGCCGGTGACTATCCGGGCGCCATCGCTCGTGCGCGGGCGCTCGTCGGGGCGATGCCCGGTTCGCCGGCGGCGCAGGTCGCGCTCGGGGACACGTTTGCAGCGGCAGGACGCTATGGCGACGCGGTCGGGCCGTACGCCCAGGCCGCGGATCTGTCGTTCGACGAGCCCACGATGGTGCGCCTGGTCGATGCGCTTGCCCGTGTGGGCCGGGCGCAGGACTCGGCGGCGACGCTCGTCCTGTACCTGTCGCAGAATCCGCAGAGCCTGACAGGCGCGCGGATGCTCGGTCATCTCCAGGTGGCGTCGGGCGAATGGGACCGGGCGATCGACACGCTTGAGAACGTCCGGGCTCGCGTCGGCAACCGCGATGGCGGCGTCCTCGCCGACCTTGCGCTGGCCTATGCGGGCAGGGACGACGGTGCGGTCGCGGTTCGCTATGCTCGCGCTGCCTATGCGCTGTCGCCGATGCGCGCGACGGCCGCCGATGCGTACGGTGTAGCGCTGGCGGCGGACGGGGATCTGGTCGGTGCCCGGCAGTTGCTGGTCAAGGCGACGCAACTGGCGCCCGCCGATGCGGCGATCGCCGACCATCTTCGCCAGCTCGGCTGAATACCAGCTCGGCTGAATACCAGCTTGGCTGACTACTCGCGCGGCTCAATACTTGTCTCCTGCGGTTCGCCCGGCCAATAGCGGCGCATGATCGACCCGTTGGACCGTATCGCCGCCGCGTTGGAACGGCTGTCGCCACCGCCGCCGCCCACTGCCGATCCGCGGGCGCATCCTGCCTATGTGTGGCGCGGTGGCGCCCTGGTGCCGGTGCGCGGCTTTGCGCCGCTGCCGATCGAGAGACTGATCGGGATCGATCGCCAGAAGGCGGCCTTGCTCGCCAATCTGCGACGCCTTGCCAGCGGATATGCCGCGCAGGACGTCCTGCTATGGGGTGCGCGCGGCACCGGCAAGTCGGCGCTGGTCAAGAGCGCGGTTGCCGCGATCCAGGCGGAAGCGGGCGATCTTGCGCTCGTCGAAGTCTCCGACCTGACCGGCCTGCCAATGTTGTTCGCCACGCTTGCCGCGGTGGATCGGGCGTTTGCGGTGTTCGTCGACGATCTCGGATTCGACGTGCCCGCCGAGGCGCGTGCGCTGCGCTCGATGCTCGAAGGGGGAAGCGAACCGCGGCCGCATAACGTCCGCCTGCTCGTCACCGCGAACCGGCGGCATCTGGCACCCCGCGACATCGCCGAACAGGAAAGCGCGATCAATCCGCGCGACTCGGCGGACGATCATCTCGCGTTGTCGGACCGCTTTGGGCTGAGCCTAGGGTTCCATGCGCTCGACCAGGACGGATATCTGTCGATCGTCGCCAGCTACGCCGCGACCTATGGTCTGGCGTTCGATCCCGCCGAGGCGATCGGTTGGGCCACGCGTCGCGGCAGCCGATCCGGTCGCGTCGCGTGGCAGTTCGTCGTGGACCTCGCCGGCAGGGCCGGCCGGAGTGTCTAGATCCGGCCGGGCGAGGGCGAGCTGCCCGTCGCGCCCTAGCTGCCGCCCTCGACCATCTCAGCCAGTTCTAGCCAGCGTAATTCGGCCGCTTCCTTCTCCGCCCGCGCGGCTTCGATTGCCTTGGTCAGCTTTGCGAACGTCGCATTGTCGCGCATGTACAGGTCGGGCTTGGCGAGCTTCACCGCATCGGCCGCCATCTGCTTGTCGAGTTCCTCGATCCGCCTGGGCAGCAACTCGTAATCGCGCTGGTCCTTGTAGGTCAGCTTCGCACGGGGAGCCGCGGCGACGGGAGCGGTGGCCGCGACCTTCTTCGAGGCGCGCTTGCCGGTGGTCGTCGAGACGCGACGCTTTTCCCAATCCTCGTACCCGCCGGCGACGACGTCGACCGTACCCGAGCCGTCGAGCCCTAGCGTGATCGTCACGGTGCGGTCGAGGAAGTCGCGATCGTGGCTGACGATCAGCACGGTGCCGTCGTAATCGCCGATCACCTCCTGCAACAGGTCGAGCGTCTCGAGATCGAGATCGTTGGTCGGCTCGTCCAACACCAACAGGTTGGACGGTTTGGCGAATTCACGCGCCAGCAACAGCCGTGACCGTTCGCCACCCGACAGCGAGCCGATCTTCGCGTCGACCATGTTCGGATCGAACAGGAAGTCCTTCAGATAGCCGTGGATGTGCTTGCGAACGCCGAGCACGTCGATCCATTCGCCTCCGTCGACGACGACTTCACGAACCGTCTTCTCGGGTGCCATCAGGCTGCGCTGCTGGTCGATCACCACGGCGTCCAGCGTCTGTGCCAGCTTGATCGAGCCGCTATCGGGCTGGATCTCGCCGGTCAGCAGCTTCAACAGCGTTGACTTACCCGCGCCGTTGCGGCCGACGATGCCGATGCGGTCGCCGCGAGTCACCCTCAACGTCAAGTCGCCGATGATCGTGCGGTCGCCGTACACCTTGGTGACGTTCTTGGCGTCGATCACGACCTTCGACTTGGTGTCGTCGCTGCTGGTGGTCAGGTTCGCCGACCCCTGCGGCCCGATCATCGACGCGCGTTCGGCGCGCATCTCGTGCAGCTTGGTCAAGCGGCCCTGGTTGCGCTTGCGCCGCCCGGTGACACCACGGAGCAGCCAATGCTCCTCCAGCTTCAGCCGTGCATCGAGCTTCTCGGCCTGGCGCTGTTCCTCGGCATAGACCTGCTCGGTCCACGCCTCGAACCCGCCGAAGCCGATCTCCGCCCGTCGGATCGCACCGCGATCGAGCCACAGCGTCTGCTTGGTCAGGCGCGTCAGGAACGTACGGTCATGGCTGATGACGACGAACGCGCCGCGGAAGCGCTTGAGCCAGTCCTCGATCCATTCGATCGCGCCGATGTCGAGATGGTTGGTCGGCTCGTCGAGCAGCAACACGTCGGGGTCCTGCGACAGTGCGCGGACGATCGCCGCGCGGCGCCGCTCGCCGCCCGACGCCGATGCCGCCTCACGCGACAGGTCGATGCCGAGCTGGTCGGCGATCGAATCCGCCTCGTAATTCACCGGCGCATCGTCGCCGGCCATCACGTAATCGCGCAAGGTCGCGAAGCCGCGCAGGTCGGGCTCCTGTTCCAGGATCACGACGCGGGTGCCCGGGACGATCGTCCGGCGACCCTCGTCCGCGACGACGCTGCCGCCGAGCAGCTTGAGCAAGGTCGTCTTGCCCGCGCCGTTGCGGCCGATCAGCGCGAGCCGGTCGCGTGGTCCGATATGGATGTCGAGATTGCGAAAGAGCCATCCCGAGCCCTGGACGAGCCCGAGGCCTTCGAATGCTAAGATTGGTGCTGCCATGTTCGCGCCACGTAGGGGTGCGAAGTGATGCAGGCAAGTTACACCGCGCCGACTTCGTGCTGTCGGCGGCCTGTTGCGATCATTCACAGGCTGTTCAATGCGGGAGGGCTATGCCACCGCCATGAAGATGCTGCTTTTCCTTGCAACCCTGGCCGCTGCGCCGTTCCTGATGGGTGCCGCACCCATGCTGGTGGGCGCGGATCAACGCCGCAGCGACCAGATGTCGGCGTTGCAGGCGCGCAGGACGGGTGCGCCGTCGTTGCGCGAGATCGAGTCGCGCGTCATCCCGACGATGCGGGGCGCACAGTATCTCGGCTCGGACTATGATTCGGGCAGCGCCATTTACACGTTGAAATTCCTGCGCGATGGAACCGTCATCTGGGTCGACGTCGATGGCCGCAATGGCCAGATCGTCGGCCGCACGGGTCGCTGAAAACCCCAATCGAGAGGAGTATCATGCGCGTTCTGATCGTCGAGGACGAGCCGAATCTCGGCCAGCAATTGAAGAACACCCTGGAAGGGGCCGGCTATGCGATCGATCTCGCGGTCGATGGCGAGGAGGGGCATTTCCTCGGCTCGACCGAGAATTACGACGCGGTCGTGCTCGATCTCGGCTTGCCGGAGATCGACGGGCTGACGGTGCTCGATCGCTGGCGGAAAGAGGGCAAGACGATGCCCGTCCTGGTGCTGACCGCGCGCGACAGCTGGTCGGACAAGGTCGCCGGCCTCGATGCGGGTGCGGACGATTACGTCGCCAAGCCGTTCCAGAGCGAGGAGCTGATCGCTCGCCTGCGTGCGCTGATCCGCCGTGCGTCGGGCAACGCCTCGTCCGAGCTGACCGCGGGCGATATCCGCCTCGACACGCGCAGCGGCAAGGTGACGCGCGCCGGCGAGCCGGTGAAGCTGACCGCGCAGGAATACAAGCTGCTGAGCTACCTGTTGCATCACAAGGGCAAGGTCGTCAGCCGCACCGAGTTGATCGAGCACATCTACGACCAGGATTTCGATCGCGACTCGAACACGATCGAAGTGTTCGTGACGCGCATCCGCAAGAAGCTGGGCCAGGACGTGATCACGACGATCCGCGGCCTCGGCTACAGCCTTGAAGATCCGGACGCCTGACGGTTCGGTCATGGACAGCGCGCCGGTCATAGAAACGCCGATAGCGGACGGGCCGATCCGCGTGCCCGCTGCGGTCAAGGGATCGCTGTCGCGACGCATGATCCTGATCGCGGCGGTGTGGATCGGCGTGCTGCTCAGCGGCGGCGGGTTCGCGCTCGACCGGGTGCTGTCGGCGGCGGTGACGCGCAATTTCGACGACCAGCTCGAATATGTGCTGCGATCGTTGCTCAATTCGTCCGAGATCGGCCCTGACGGCGAGGTGATCTTCTCGCGCGAGGCCGCGGCGGACCAGCGCTTCGTCGAGCCTTATTCGGGGCTGTACTGGCAGGTGTCGGGCAAGGGGCGCGAGGATTTCCCGTCGCGTTCGTTATGGGATCGACGGCTCGCGTTCGGCGGACCGCATGACGACCGCAACGCGCATTTCTACGACAGTGCGCAGTTTCCCGACGAAAAGCTGCGGGTCGTCGAGCGCGACGCGGTGATCCCCGGATCCAAGGTGCATTGGCGATTCCAGGTGGCGCAAAGCCGCGATGGGCTGGATGCGCAGATCACGACGCTCCGGCGCACGCTGGTGCGCAGCTTTGCGTTGCTCGCCCTGGGGCTGATCGTGATGGCGGCACTCCAGACGTTCTACGGGCTGTGGCCGCTGCGCCGCGTGCGCGAGGAGATCGCCCGGATGCGGGCGGGGCAGTCGAACCGCGTGTCGAGCGCGATGCCGGTCGAGGTCGCGCCGATGGTCGAGGAACTGAACGCGCTGATCGAGCATAACGAGCGCCAGGCGGAGGAAGCGCGGCGGCATGCCGGCAACCTGGCGCATGCGCTCAAGACGCCGCTTACGGTGATCATGAACGCCGCCACCGCGCAGTCCGACGACCTGGCCGACACGGTGATCCGCGAGGCGCGGACGATGCGGCGGCAGGTCGACCATCATCTCGCGCGGGCGCGGGCGGTCGGGCGGCGTGGGTCTGCGCATAGTCGTGCGGATGTTTGGCCGAGCCTCGAATCGGTCGAGCGTGCGGTTGGGCGTTTGTACCGCCATGTGCGGATCGACGTGACCGGGCCGCGTGGGTTGCAGGTCCATGTCGAACGGCAGGATCTGGACGAGATGCTCGGCAATCTGATCGAGAACGCGGCGAAATACGGTGGCGGCAGCGTGTTCGTGACGGTCGGTGCGCAGTCGGGGTTCGTCGAGTTCCTGGTCGAGGACGACGGTGTCGGCATTCCGGCGGAGGAGCGGGTGCGCATCTTCGATCGCGGCGTGCGGCTGGATACGGGGAAGCCGGGGACTGGGCTTGGGTTGGCGATCGTGCGTGATGTGGCAGAGATTTATGAGGGGACGGTCGCGCTGGAGGAGAGCGAGGACCTCGGTGGGTTGCTCGTGCGGCTGCGGTTGCCTGCGGCGAACTAATCTTCCCCCCTCCCTGAAAGGGAGGGGCTGGGGGTGGGTAGGCCAGCTTGAGCCCCAACGGTTCGGCCATGCGGAACCCGACCCACCCCCAACCCCTCCCTTCCAGGGAGGGGCGAAAGCAGACGGTCAGCCCCGCGACCTTGCCTGCCGATACGTCCCTAGCACCCGCAACCATTTCGAATGGAACCCCAGTTCCTCCAGCGCATGGTCGAGGTTCGCATCGCCGGGCTTGCCGACCACGTCCGCATAGAATTCCGTCGCCGAGAAACTCCCGTTGCGCTGATAGCTTTCCAGCTTGGTGATGTTCACCCCGTTGGTCGCGAACCCGCCGACCGCCTTGTAGAGCGCGGCGGGCACGTTTCTGACTTCGAAGATCAGCGTCGTCATCCACGCGCCGCCGGCCGACTCCTGCGCCGCGGGGGGCTTACCGCCGCGTGCCAGCACCACGAACCGCGTCGTGTTGTGATCCGCATCGGCGATGTCCGTCGCGAGCAGTTCCAGCCCGTACAGGCTGGCCGCGGCGGGTGGTGCGAGCGCGGCGATCGACGGGTTGCCGAGTTCGGCCACGACCGCCGCTGCGCCCGCAGTATCGGGGTAGCTCACCGGCTCGATCCCGTGCGCCTTCAGCCAGTGGCGGCATTGGCCGAGCGCCTGCGGATGGCTCATCGCCTGGCGTATGCCGTCGTGTCCGTCGGTTCTGGGGCCAACCCCCATCAGCGCGTGGCGGATCGGCAGGAAGTGTTCGCCGGTGATGACCAGCCCCGATTCGGGGAGCAGGAAGTGGATGTCGGCGACGCGGCCGTGCAGCGAATTCTCGATCGGGATGATCGCGCAGTCGGCGCGGCCGTCCTTCACCGCGTCGATCGCGTCGGAGAAATCGAAACAGGGCAGCGGCAGGCCGTCGGGGAATGCCTCCACCGCGGCGACATGGCTGTTGGCGCCGGGCGCACCCTGGAACGCAACCGCGCGTGCCGGCTCTGCGGCGGCGGCATCTGTCATCCGCGCGACGATGGGGCGGGCGGGGGCGGCGAAGTTTTCCATGCGCCTAGCGCCTAAAGCGCGCTGCCTGTCTGTTCAAGCCGATTAGACAGCCGCGTGCCATTCCAGCGCGGCTTGCGGTGCGCGCCTGCGTTTTCTATGGCTATCCCAAACAGAACAGGGCGGATGCACAAGATGGACAATCGGACCAATACGATCGCCGGCTGGGTGCTCGCAGGCTGTGGTGCGGCACTCGGGCTGTCGATCGTCGGTGGGATGATCTTCCACGGCGAGCGTCCCGAGAAGATGGGCTATGCGATCGAGGGTGTCGCCGCCGAGGGCGCGGAGGGCGGCGCCGCCGAGGTTCCGATCGCATCGCTGCTGCCGACCGCCGACGCCGCCAAGGGCGCCGAAGTGTTCAAGAAGTGCGCCGCCTGCCACACCATCAACCAGGGTGGTGCGAACGGTATCGGCCCCAACCTGTACGGCACCGTCGGCGAGGCGATCGCCAAGGGCAAGGGCGGGTTCGCGTTTTCCGCGGCGCTGGCCGGCGTCGGCGGAACCTGGGACTTCGACAAGATGAACGCGTGGCTGACGTCGCCGCGCAAATTCGCGCCGGGCACCAAGATGACGTTCGCCGGGCTGGGCAATGCGCAGGATCGCGCGAACGTGATCCTATATCTCAACCAGCAGGGTTCGAACGTGCCGCTGCCGGCGGCACCTGCCGCGGGTGCGGCACCGGCGGCGGCAAAGGACCAGCCGGCGACGGCGGATGCGGCCGAGGCTGCGGCGACCAACGGGGCCGATACGGCGGACATCGCCAACACCGGTACGCCTGCTTCGGGTGCGCCGTCGGTCGATCCGGAAGCGGCGCGCAAGGGCGCTCGTTCGGAAAAGTAATCTTGCTACTCCCTCTCCCCTGCGGGGAGAGGGTCGGGGTGAGGGGCTGCCAAGCAGTGCGCCGCCTGGAACAGCCCCTCACCCCAGCCCTCTCCCCGGAAGGGGGAGAGGGAGCAGGTGGGACGCCGCTCCCTACCGGGCCGGCTCAGCTCTCGGCGGCGTCCTCCTCGGCGCGTTCACGATAGAACGACTGCACCGCGTCCCAGGCCTCGTCGGCCGTCTCGACGTAGCGGAAGATCCCGAGATCCTTCTCGCTGACGACGCCTTCCTCGACCAGCGCGTCGAAATTCACGACCCGCTCCCAGAACGCGCGCCCGAACAGCAGCACCGGGATCGGCTGGATCTTGCCCGTCTGGATCAGCGTCAACAGCTCGAAGAGTTCGTCGAACGTCCCGAAGCCGCCCGGAAACGCCGCGAGCGCACGCGCATGCAGCAGGAAGTGCATTTTCCGGAGCGCGAAATAGTGGAACTGCACCGATAGCGACGGGGTAACGTAGGGATTGGGTGCCTGCTCGTGCGGCAGGACGATGTTCAGGCCGATCGACTCGGCGCCGACGTCGTCCGCGCCGCGGTTGGCGGCTTCCATGATCGACGGACCGCCGCCCGAGCACACCACGAACTGCCGCCAGCCACGCTCGTCGCGCGGCAGCACGCTGACCTTGGCCGCGAGTTCGCGCGCGACGTCGTAATATTTGGACTTCTCGACCAGCCGCTCGGCGATCTTCTTGGACTTCTCGTCGGTCGCCAGCGCCAGCAGCGCCTGCGCCTTCGACGGTTCGGGAATGCGGGCGGAGCCGTAGAACACGAACGTCGAGCCGATCTTCGCCTCGTCGAGGACGAGTTCGGTCTTCAGCAATTCGAGCTGGAAGCGCACCGGCCGCAGGTCTTCGCGCAACAGGAAATCCATGTCCTGGAAGGCGAGCCGGTAATGCGGATGCTGGGTTTGCGGGGTGGAAACGATTTCGCGGGCGGTTTCAGCGTCTTGGCTGGCGTTCGCGAAAACGCGCGATGGTACTCGTGTATCGGTCATTCAGGCGCAATTAGAGGAAACGCGGCGGCAGGGCTAGACCGAGCCGCCCAAAGTCCCCTCATCCGGGCAGCCGTCATTCCAACCATTCGTCATCCCAGCGAAAGCTGGGATCCAGGGTTACGGCCCGCGACGCTTTTGGCTCTGGATCCTGGGTCGAGCCCAGGATGACGGGTGGGGGTCAGCGGCAGAACCCAGCGTGATCGTCCTCGAGGTGAAGGTGGTTGCGGTGCGCGGCGTTGTAATCGGGGCTGAGCACCGTGCCGAACCGCCTGCAGGCCGATGCGCGGATCGTCTGGAGGAATTGGCGGACCTGCGGGTCGGGCGAGTTCCAGTCGCCCAGCACCGTGATCCGCCGCCCGTCCTTCAGCACGAACCCGCCAATGTCGATCGCGTTGGCGATCGCGTGGCCCGAGCGGCGGCTGACGTTGCGCGCGGAGCCGACGACGTTGCGACACGCGTAGCTCCCCATGCTGTCGACTCGCGCGAGTTCGCTGCCGAGCATCTGGTACGCGGCCGGTGCGACCGCGTTGCGCGTCCAGCCGATGAGCGCCCGCGCCGCGCCGCAGCGTACCGCGGTGAGGTTGGCGACGGGGACGCCGATATCGACGAGTTTAACGGTGCCGTTGAGGCCGCACCCCGGCCCGGTCTCGCGGTCGGGGAGTACCTGGAACGAGACGTGGAGTGCGCGCAGGTCGGCGAGGCACTGCGCGGTCTCGCGGTTGCTCGGGACGGAGATGTTGGGGCGGGTCTGCTGCGGGGCGCTCGGCCGATCGGCGCGCCCACAGGCGGCAAGAGTCAGGGCCAGGAAAAAGACCCCCACCCACTCCGTCATGCCGGGCCCTTCGGCCGAGCTCAGGAGAGCCTTGTTCCGGCATCCACGTGTGACCTTTTCCCGCACTCGTAGGTGATGTGGCACCGTGGACCCCGGAACAAGCCCGGGGTGACGGAGTGAGTTTGGCGCACGGTAGGGCGAGTCCCGTCGCCACATGCGCTTGGTCCAACGGCTTGACACCTCCGCGAACGCCGCTAGGGCCGGCGACGGGCCACGCGGTCCCAACGCCGCGCGTGCTCTCTGTGAGGAGAGATACATGACTGATACGACCTACGCACCCGCTACAAATGCGCCTGCGCTGCCCGCTACCAAGCCGGCACGTCCCTTTTTCAGCTCCGGTCCCTGCGCGAAGCCTCCGGGCTGGTCCGCGGACAAGCTTGCCACCGCCTCGCTCGGTCGCTCGCATCGCTCGAAGATCGGCAAGACGCGTCTCCAGTACAGCATCGACCTGATGCGCGAACTGCTGAAGCTCCCCGATACGCACCGCATCGGCATAGTCCCCGGCTCCGACACCGGCGCGTACGAGATGGCGATGTGGACGATGCTGGGCGCGAAGCCCGTCACCGCGCTCGCGTGGGAAAGCTTCGGCGAGGGCTGGGTCACGGATGCCGTGAAGCAGCTCAAGATCGATCCGACCGTCGTACGCGCCGATTACGGCCAGCTGCCCGACCTGGACGCGGTCGACTGGTCGAACGACGTGCTGTTCACCTGGAACGGCACCACCAGCGGCGTGCGCGTGCCGAATGCGGACTGGATTTCGGACGACCGGGAAGGTCTCTCGTTCGCCGATGCGACGTCGGGCGTTTTCGCTTACGATATCGACTGGACCAAGATCGATGTCGCGACCTTCTCGTGGCAGAAGGTGCTCGGCGGGGAAGGCGCGCACGGCGTGCTGATCCTCGGGCCGCGTGCGGTCGAGCGGCTTGAGAGCTATACGCCGGCGTGGCCGCTGCCGAAGGTGTTCCGCCTCGTCTCGAAGGGCAAGCTCGCCGAGGGCGTGTTCAAGGGCGAGACGATCAACACGCCGTCGATGCTGGCCGTCGAGGATGCGATCTTCAGCCTCGAATGGGCGAGGTCGCTTGGCGAGGACGGCCTGATCAAGCGGTCGGATGCGAATGCGGCTGCGTTGGACAAGATCGTGGCGGAGCGCGATTGGCTCGGGCATCTCGCGGCCGATCCGGCGACGCGGTCGAAGACCAGCGTGTGTCTCACGGTCGAGGGCGCGGACGAGGCGGTGATCAAGGCGATGGCCTCGGCGCTCGAGAAGGCGGGCGCGGCCTTTGACGTCGCCGGCTACCGCGATGCGCCTCCGGGCTTGCGGATATGGTGTGGCGCGACCGTCGACACCGCGGATATCGAAGCGCTCGGCCCTTGGCTCGACTGGGCCTACGCGACCGCTAAGGCGGCCTAACTAGCTACCACGCCTCTTAAATCGTCCCTCCAACACCCCCCATTCCGTCATCCCGGCGCACGCCGGGACCCATGGACACGGAGCGCCCGCTCATGATGCGGACCGCAACCGTGGGTCCCGGCTTCCGCCGGGATGACGGAATGGGGGTCAGGATCGGAACGGAAGGCGGCACCCCAATTCACCGAAATTTTCAGGAGCAATCCCATGCCAAAAGTCCTTATCTCCGACAAAATGGATCCCCGCGCCGCGCAGATCTTCCGCGAGCGCGGCGTCGAGGTCGACGAGATCACCGGCAAGACGCCTGCCGAGCTGATCGCGATCATCGGCGAGTATGACGGCCTCGCGATCCGCAGCTCGACCAAGGTGACCAAGGAAATCCTCGAGCACGCCACCAACCTTAAGGTCGTCGGCCGCGCCGGGATCGGCGTCGACAACGTCGATATCCCCGCCGCCTCGGCCAAGGGCGTGGTCGTGATGAACACGCCGTTCGGCAACTCGATCACCACCGCCGAGCACGCGATCGCGCTGATGTTCGCGCTCGCCCGCCAGCTGCCAGAGGCCGACGCCTCGACCCAGGCCGGCAAGTGGGAGAAGAACCGCTTCATGGGCGTCGAGCTGACGTCGAAGACGCTCGGCCTGATCGGGGCGGGCAATATCGGCTCGATCGTCGCCGACCGTGCGCGCGGCCTGAAGATGAAGGTCGTGGCGTTCGATCCGTTCCTCACGCCCGAGCGCGCGATCGAGATCGGCGTCGAGAAGGTCACGCTCGACGAACTGCTCGCGCGCGCCGATTTCATCACGCTGCACACGCCGCTCACCGACCAGACGCGCAACATCCTCTCGGCCGAGGCGCTCGCCAAGACCAAGAAGGGGGTTCGCATCATCAACTGCGCACGCGGCGGCCTGATCGACGAGGTCGCGCTGAAGGCGGCGCTCGATTCAGGCCAGGTCGGCGGCGCCGCGCTCGACGTGTTCGTCGAGGAGCCTGCCAAGGCGTCGCCGCTGTTCAACACGCCGAACTTCGTCAGCACGCCGCATCTCGGCGCGTCGACCACCGAGGCGCAGGTCAACGTCGCAATCCAGGTCGCCGAGCAGATGGCCGATTTCCTGATGTCGGGCGGCGTTACGAATGCGCTCAACATGCCGTCGCTATCGGCTGAGGAAGCGCCGAAGCTGAAACCTTACATGGCGCTGGCGGAGAAGCTCGGGTCGCTGGTCGGGCAGCTGACGACCGGCGCGGTGTCGCGGATTTCGGTGCATACCGAAGGCGCGGCGGCCGATCTGAACGCGAAGCCCATCGTGAGTGCGGTGCTGGCGGGGTATCTCCAGACGCAGACGGCGACCGTGAATATGGTCAACGCTCCCGTGCTGGCGCGCGAGCGTGGCCTCGAGGTCCGCGAAGTCCGCACCGAGCGTGAGGCGGATTACCACACGTTGCTGCGCGTTTCGGTGAAGACCAAGGATGGCGAGCGCTCGGTGGCCGGCACGTTGTTCGGGGATTCGGCACCGCGGTTGGTCGAACTGCTCGGGATCAAGATCGAGGCCGATCTCGCGGGGCCGATGCTGTATGTCGTCAACGAGGATGCGCCGGGGTTCATTGGTCGTCTTGGGACTGCGCTGGGCGAGGCTGGGGTGAATATCGGGACGTTCCATCTTGGTCGTCGTTCGGCTGGCGGCGAGGCCGTGTTGCTGCTGTCGGTTGACGAAGCCGTGACGCCCGACCTGCTCACCAAGGTCCGCGCACTCCCCGGCGTAAAGACCGCAATGGGCCTCAACTTCTAACCCTGCTACGCTTCTTGCTTAAGCCCTCTCCCCTCCGGGGAGAGGGTTGGGTGAGGGGTAGTTGGGAAGGGCATCGCTCGCGGCGCCCCTCACCCCGACCCTCTCCCCGGAAGGGGGAGAGGGAGCAGTGAAGGTCGACGACCTACTCCTCGATCGCGCGAAGCGGATGCGGCGGGAGCCGACCCCTGCGGAGGCCAAGTTGTGGCGCCACCTTCGCGACCGGCAGATCGCCAACACCAAATTCACCCGCCAGTTCGTCATCGGCCCCTACATCGCCGACTTCGCCGCGCGCGACGCGAAACTCGTCATCGAGGTTGACGGCGATACGCATAGTGACCAAGCGCGCGACGAAAGCCGAACGGATTGGCTGCAACGACAGGGATATCGCGTGATACGGTTCAGCAACGCCGACATCATGTCCGAGATGGACGGGGTCTGGCAGGTCATATCGGCAGCGCTCGTGGCAGCCCCTCACCCCGGCCCTCTCCCCGCAGGGGAGAGGGAGCAGTGACCGCACTCCTCCCCGAAGGTTTCCGAGATCGCCTCCCCCCGTTCGCCGATTCGGCAGCGGCGCTGGAAGCTCGCGTGCTCGAAGCAGCGCGTCTCCACGGGTACGAACGCGTCGATCCACCGCTCGCCGAATTCGCCGATGGCCTGGAAATGCGGCTTAAGGCGGGCGGGCTTCACGACGCGGTGCGCTTCGTCGATCCGGTGTCGCAGCGGACGCTGGCGATCCGCCCCGACATAACCGCTCAGGTCGCGCGAATTGCCGCCACGCGGATGGGCCACCACCCGCGTCCGGTCCGGCTGAGCTATGCTGGTTCGGTGCTCAAGCTACGCGCCTCGCAGCTCGCGCCCGCGCGTGAGACGCGGCAGATCGGGTGCGAGCTGATCGGGCTCGACTCTGTTGCCGCCGCGCAGGAACTCGTTGCGGTCGCCGTCGACATGATCGCCGCCGCCGACGTTACCGGCGCGTCGATCGACTTCACGCTGCCCGATCTGGTGCCGACGCTGGCTGCCGGACCGTTTCCGGTCGCGGATGATCTGGTCGCAACCTTGCGCGATCGGCTCGACGCCAAGGACGCCGGTGCCGTCGCCGCGCTCGCGCCCGCCTACCTCCCGTTGATCGAAGCCGCAGGTCCGTTTGAGCAAGCGATGGACCGACTCCGCGCCTTCGATACCACTGGCGCACTAGCCTCCCGCCTCGACGGCCTCGCACGGATCGCCGAAGCGCTCGACGGCCGCGTGGCGCTCACGCTCGATCCGACCGAGCGGCACGGCTTTGAATACCAGACCTGGCTCGGCTTCTCGCTGTTCGCCGATGGCAGTGCGCGCGAAGTGGGTCGTGGCGGCACCTACACCGTCGTTCACGAGAACGGCGCCGAGGAGGCCGCAACCGGTTTCTCGCTGTTCGCCGACGCTCTGGTCGAGCGCGTCGCCACCGTCGACCGCCGCCGCCTGTTCCTTCCGCACGGCACCCCCGCCAGCGAAGGCGCCACGATGCGCGCGCAAGGCTGGGTGACCGTTGCGGCACTAGAGGCCGGCGACACCCCCGAAGCACAGGTCTGCACCCATCTTTGGGTAGCGGGCGAGCCCCGCGCGCTGTAGGCGCTGCGCGTAATCCTCAGGAGATAGAGTTTGGCCAACGTAGCAGTCATCGGCGCGCAATGGGGCGACGAAGGCAAGGGCAAGATCGTCGACTGGCTCGCCGAGCGCGCCGACATGGTCGTGCGGTTCCAGGGCGGCCACAATGCCGGCCACACTTTGGTCGTCGGCGAGAACGTCTATAAATTGTCGCTGCTGCCGTCAGGTATCGTGCGCGGGACGCCGTCGTTCATCGGCAACGGCGTGGTGCTCGATCCCTGGGCGTTGAAGGACGAGATCGCGCGGCTCGGCGCACAGGGCGTTGTCGCAACGCCGGAGACGCTGCGGATCGCCGACACCTGCGCGCTGATCCTGCCGTTCCACCGCGATCTCGACGGTCTGCGCGAGGATGCCAGCGGCGCCGGCAAGATCGGCACCACGCGTCGGGGCATCGGGCCTGCGTATGAGGACAAAGTCGGCCGCCGCGCGATACGAGTCTGCGATCTCGCGCATCTCGACGACCTCGGGCCGCAGCTCGATCGCCTCACTGCGCATCACGATGCACTCCGCGCTGGGTTCGGCGAGCCGCCGATCGACCGCGCCCGCCTGATTGCCGAATTGCGCGAGATCGCCGGCTTCGTGCTGCCGTTCGCCAAGCCTGTATGGCGCGATCTCAACGCCGCGCGCTCGGCCGGCAAGCGAATCCTGTTCGAGGGCGCGCAGGGTGTGCTGCTCGACGTCGACCACGGCACGTATCCGTTCGTCACCTCGTCGAACACGATCGCGGGCGCCGCCGCCGGTGGGTCGGGCCTCGGGCCGTCGGCGGTCGGTTTCGTACTCGGGATCGCCAAGGCGTACACGACGCGCGTCGGTTCGGGACCGTTTCCGACCGAGCTGGAGAACGAGACCGGCGAGCGGCTCGGCGTGCGCGGGCATGAGTTCGGTACCGTCACAGGGCGCAAGCGGCGCTGCGGCTGGTTCGACGCGGTGCTGGTGCGCCAGGCGGCGGCGGTTGGTGGCATCACCGGGATCGCGCTGACCAAGATCGACGTGCTCGACGGGTTCGAGACCGTGTCGATCTGCACCGGCTACAAACTGCGCGGCGAGACGCTGGATTATTTCCCGGCGCATGCAGCGGACCAGGCGCTGGTCGAGCCGATCTACGAGACGATGGAAGGTTGGCAGGAGACGACCGCCGGCGCCCGCAGCTGGGCCGACCTGCCAGCGCAGGCGATCAAGTATATCCGCCGTATCGAGGAGCTTATCCGCTGTCCGGTGACGCTGGTATCGACCAGCCCGCAGCGTGCCGACACGATCCTTGTGCGCGATCCGTTTTCGGACTGAGGCGGACACGAAAAAGCCGGGCGATCACTCGCCCGGCTTTTCATCTTTAGGCAGGATCAGCGCGGCGTGGTCGTGCCGGTCGTTCCACCCGTGGTCGTGCCCATCGTCCCACCGGTAGTCGTACCACCCGTGGTCGTGCCCATCGTCCCACCGGTAGTCGTACCACCCGTGGTCCCGCCCATCGTACCGCCAGTGGTCGTGCCACCCATGGTTCCGGTCGTGGTGCCAGTGGTTCCGCCCATCGTACCCGTCGTGGTACCGGTCGTGCCGCCCGTCGTGTCGGTACCCATCGTGCCACCGGTCGTACCGGACGTGGTGCTGCCCGTGGTATCGGTCGAGCCGCTCGTGCTACCCGACGTCGTGCCGCGCGTACGGCTGCGTGCCTTGGTACCGCGCTGCGTTCGCGTCGTGGAGGTGGAGCGGGTGGTCGTGGACGGGTTCGCCTGGCTCATCGTGCCGGTCGACATACCGCCATTCATGCTACCCGAGGTCGACCCACCCATGGTGCCGCCGCTCATCGTGCCGCCCGTGGTGCCACCCATCGAGCCGCTGGTGCCGGTCTGGGCCATCGCCATGCCCGGAATGATCAGGGCGGCGGCTGCTATCGAAGTCAAAATACGCATGGTGCTCTCCTAAGTTATTGAAGAGCAAGCGTCTCAATCCTGTATAGGTTCCGTCTTCAGCCGCACTGGCCGCGGTGCAGCAGCGCCTGATCCGCCAGGACCAGTGCCACCATCGCCTCGACCACCGGAACGCCGCGAATGCCGACACAGGGATCGTGGCGGCCCTTGGTGGCGATCGTCGCGGCTTCGCCGGTCGGGCTGATCGTCTCGACCGGGGTTAGGATCGAACTGGTCGGCTTGAACGCGACGCGCAAGGTGATCGGCTGGCCGGTGGCGATTCCGCCGGCAATGCCGCCGGCGTGGTTGGCGAGGAATTCCGGACCGTCGACGCCGGGGCGCATCGGATCGGCATTCGCCTCGCCCGACAGCGCGGCGGCGGCGAACCCGTCGCCGATTTCGATACCCTTCACCGCGTTGATGCTCATGCAGGCGGAGGCGAGTTCGGAATCAAGCTTGGCGTAGAGCGGCGCGCCCCAGCCTGCAGGGACGCCGGTCGCCTCGCACGCGATCACCGCGCCCAGCGACGAGCCCGACTTCCGCGCCTCATCGACGAGCGCTTCCCAGCGGAGCGCGGCTTCGGCATCGGGGCAGAAGAACGGGTTCTGGTCGACCTGCGCATCGTCGAAGTTCGCACGGTCGATCGCATCGCCGCCGATCGCCTCGACCCAGGCGCGGACGCGAACCTGCGGTATGACAAGCCGCGCGACGGCACCTGCCGCGACGCGCGCGGCGGTCTCGCGCGCCGACGATCGTCCGCCGCCGCGGTAATCGCGGAAACCGTATTTCGCGTCATAGGCATAGTCGGCGTGACCGGGGCGATAGGCTTTGGCGACGTCGGAATAGTCCTTCGAGCGCTGGTCGACATTCTCGATCATCAGGCTGATCGGTGTGCCGGTCGTGCGCCCCCCGAACACGCCCGAGAGGATGCGCACCGTGTCGGGCTCGCGGCGCTGCGTGGTGAAGCGCGACGTGCCGGGACGACGCTTGTCGAGCCAGGGCTGGATGTCGGCTTCGGTCAGCGGGATGCCGGGAGGGCACCCGTCGACTATCGCGCCAAGCGCTGGCCCATGCGACTCGCCCCAAGTGGTGAAGCGGAACATCCGCCCGAACGTGTTGAAGCTCACTTGCCCCTCTCCCCAACGGGGAGAGGGAGGGGCCCGTGCGAAGCATGGGAGGGTGAGGGCACGCGAGTCAGTCCATCGAGGATCGCGGCAAGCACCCCGTCCATCCGCTGCATCACGTCGTTATTCCAGACACGGATCACACGATATCCCTTGGTCGCGAGAAAAACGGTCCGACTATTGTCGTACGCGGCTTCATCGATGTGTTGGCTGCCGTCTACCTCGACGACCAGCATGGCGTCCATGCACAGGAAGTCGGCGATGAAGGGACCGATCCAGACTTGGCGGCGAAATTTGAAATTTTTGAGGCGCCGGCTGCGGAGTTGGTACCATAACCGGTCCTCCGCTTCAGTCGCGTTGCGCCGTAGCCCTCGGGCTCGGTCCAGCGCATCTGTGCCGTCGTGTTGCCTCACCTTGCCCTCACCCTCCCATGCTTTGCATGGGCCCCTCCCTCTCCCCGGAGGGGGAGAGGGGTTTATGCCAGCGCGATATCGGGGGCGTCTTCGGCCTTCATGCCGATCACGTTGTAGCCTGCGTCGACGTGGTGCGTCTCGCCGGTCACGCCCGAAGCCAAGTCGCTCAACAGGTACAGCCCCGCGCCGCCGACGTCGTCGATCGTCACGTTACGCTTCATCGGGGAGTTCAGCTCGTTCCACTTCAGGATCAGGCGGAAATCACCGATGCCGCTGGCCGCCAGCGTCTTGATCGGCCCTGCCGAGATCGCGTTGACGCGGATGTTGTCGCGGCCCAGATCGACCGCGAGATACTGTACGCTGCTTTCGAGCGCGGCCTTGGCGACGCCCATCACGTTGTAATGCGGGATGACCTTCTCGGCGCCGTAATAGCTGAGCGTCAGCATCGCGCCGCCCTCGGTCATCATCTTCGCCGCGCGCTGCGCCACCGCGACGAACGAATAGACCGAGATGTTCATCGTCATCAGGAAATTGTCGAGGCTGGTGTCGACGAACCGCCCGCGCAGCTCGTTCTTGTCCGAAAAACCGATCGCGTGAACGACGAAGTCGATCGTCGGCCATTCTTCGGCCAGCTTGGCAAAGGTCGCATCGAGTGCGCCCATGTCGGCAACGTCGCAGTCGAACAGTCGTGCGACGCCCAGTTGCTCGGCGAGCGGGCGGACGCGCTTCTCCATGGTCTCGCCCTGGTAGCTGAACGCCAGTTCCGCGCCCGCTTCGGACAGCTTCTTGGCGATCCCCCAGGCTAGCGACTTGTCGTTCGCCAAGCCCATGATCAGCCCACGCTTGCCCGCCATCAAACCGTTCACGCCGTCCCCGCCTATTCCTGCATATCCGTAGCAGGCTGCTCTAGCGTGGTTTCGGGTGGTTCCGCCAGCGCCGCGTTCAGATGCGCGCCGAATACCAGCCCGAGCCCGATGACATAGAAAAACAACAGCATGATGACGACACCGGCGAGGCTGCCATACGTAAGGTCGTAGCCGCCGAGCCGCGAGAGGATTAGCGGCAGCAACGCGGTCGCGCTGACCCACCAGGCGGTGGTGAACAGCGCACCCGGCCATTTCCGACACTTCGAATAGCGATAGCGCGACGGCGTGACCGAGTAGAATAGCAGGTACAGCGCGCCGAACATCAGCACGCCGGGGATCAGTCGCGACAGGCCGACCCAGCCCGCCGCGTTCTGCGCGAAGGGCACGAGGCGGTAGATGAACTGTTCGGCCGCGGTCAGGATGCCCTGCACCAGGAACGAGAGCAGCGCGATCACCACCGACAAGATGATCACCGCGGACGACCCCAGCCGCGATTTCCAAAACGGCGCGGTCGCCTTGATCCCGTAGGCGCGGTGGAAGATATCGCGGATCGTCTCGACGAAACTGCCGACCGTCCACAGTCCGACGAGTGCCCCGAGCCACAGCAGCGACCCCGTCCGCGCGGCGAGCACGTCGGCGATCGGCTTGCGCAACAGGTCGCCGACATTGGGCGGGAGCACATTGAGGAACGACTCGACCGCGCGCAGCGTCTCGACGCTCTGTCCGAAGATCGACAGGATCGCGGCGGCGACGATGAAGAACGGAAACACCGTCATCAAAGCGAGGTAGGCGAGGTTCCCCGCGTGGATGAAGCCGTCGTGGAAGACGCCGACCGCCGCGCGCTTGGTCACTTCGAATGCGTAGCTGCCCGGCCTGACCTTCGCCATGCCACGTGTGAGACGGGCGCGCGTGGCACCATGATCGTGGGCACGCGCCTCGGGAGTAAGAGTATTATCGTTCACAACGCGTCCAGACGCCCATGGACCCCCGCGGGTTCCCCGTCTCGCGCCCGTCCCAGCTTTCGACGAACGCCGTCAGGGCAGCGTCATTCGCGGGAATGTCGATCATCAGTGTCACCAACTGATCGCCGCGGGTGCCGCCCTTCTTGTGGAATCCCTTGCCCTTCAGACGCAGCGTCTTGCCCGACGTGGTGCCCTTGGGAATCGTCAGCATCACCGGCTTGTCGACCGTTGGCGCCTTGATCGAACCACCCAGGACAGCCTCGGCCAGCGTGATCGGTAGGTCGAGGCGGACATCGTCGCCATCGCGCGTGAAGAATTTGTGCGGCTGGATCTCGATCGTCAGGATCGCATCGCCTGCGCCGCCCGGACCCTGTTCGCCCTTGCCGGCGAGCTTCATCTGCGTGCCCGTCTCGACGCCCGCGGGCAGCTTGAGATCGAGCGTCTTGCCATCTGCGAGCGTCACGCGCTGCGGCTCCAGCGTCGCCGCCTCGACGAACGGGACCTGCAGGCGATACGCGGCATTCTCGCCCTTGGGCTGCGGGCGCCGACCAAAGCCGCCGGAGAACCCGCCGCCGCCGCCACGCTGCGCGCCACCGAACAGCCCTTCGAAGATGTCGCTCATGTCGGCCCCGCCGGCGCCGCTCTCATAGCCTTCGCTGCGGAAGCCGCCGCCGGGCTGGGGCCGCCCGCCACCGCCGCCGCCGAAGCCGAACGGCGACGCCGGGTTGCCGTCGCCGTCGATCTCGCCGCGGTCGAAGCGCGCGCGCTTGTCCTTGTCGTTCAGCAGGTCGTACGCGTTGGTAACCGTGCTGAATCGCTCCGATGCCTTCGGATTGTCCTTGTTGCGATCGGGGTGAAGCTCTTTTGCGAGCTTGCGGTACGCCTTCTTGATGTCGGCTTCGGTCGCGTCGCGCGCTACACCCAGAGTCTTGTACGGATCGGCCACTTACGTCCCCATTCTTACTTGCGCGCCTATGTGGGGCGAGCGCGCGCGCAACGCAATTGCACGCGGGGTGTTTGGTTGCGTGAGAGGAACGACCATGACCGACAAGCAACCGATGCAGGGCGTGCCGAAGGATGACGGCGCGAAGGAGACGGACGGCGTCAACGATGCGCCGGCGAAGGACAAGAGTGGTGAGAGCGGCGGCGGTGCGTATCCGAACCCGCACGACGAGAAGTGAGACTAACGCCTTCCAGCACCACTGTGTTCTCCCGCGAAAGCGGGAGCCCAGGGTAACAAAGGATGGCGTTCGTGGCTCCTGGACTCCCGCTTTCGCGGGAGAACAGGGTCAGGAGGTTCAGGCCTGTATTGCCTCATCCAACGGCGCGACATCGACGCTGACGTCCATGTTCTGCGCGCCCGACCCGAGGACCACGCCGTCCACCGGCGCGATCTCCGCGTAATCCCGCCCGACCGCCATCACGATGTGATCGCTCGCCATCCAGATCCCGTTGGTCGGATCAACCCCGACCCAGCCGCGCACCGGTCCGCACCACAGCAGCACCCAGGCGTGCGTCGCGTCCGCGCCCACCAGCCGAGGCTGACCCTCTGGTGGGATCGTCCGGATATACCCCGACGCATAGGCCGCCGGCAGACCCGCCGCCCGTAGCCCCGTGATCATGATCTGCGCGAAATCCTGGCACACGCCTTTGCGTTGCAGGAACGCCTCGTGCGGCGGCGTATCGACCAGGGTCGCGTCGGCATCGAACACGAACTCTTCCTGGATCCGCCGCGCGAGCGCGATCCCGGCCTCCAGCGCGCCGCGCGACGGATCGAGATCGAGCGCGCAATAGTCCGCGATCGTCCGGTCGAGCGGGATCAGGGGGGAGGGGTAGATATAGTTCGCCGGGCTCGCCGCGGAGAGATCGGTGCTGGCCCGCGCCAGCGCTGCGATCTCGCTTAGTGTGGGATCGCTGGCGTCGGGCACCGGCACCAACCGATCGACGGTCATGCGCGATCGGCTCTCGATCGTCAGATGCCGCACCGGGCTGTCGACCACCAGCCGCGTGACGTTGGCGAGCCCCGCCTCCGCGCGCGCCGGGCTGGTGCGTCCCGCCGGATGGACCGACAGCGCATAGGTGTCGAGCCGCTGGCCGGGCCAGTCGATCGGTTTCAGGCGGAGGTTGCACCGCGCGAACTTCACGCTCGCGCCGTAATCGAACGTCGTGACGTGGCGAATGTCGTAGATCATGATCTGCTCCCGCTCCCCTCCGGGGAGAGGGCTGGGGTGAGGGGTAGCCAAGCAGTGCGGCGCCCGGAACAGCCCGTCACCCCGACCCTCTCCCCGTAGGGGAGAGGGAGCCGGTTGTGCACGGTCACACCTACCCTCACGCCAAGGTCAGCCCGCTTGTCCGCAACGGCTCGGCACCTTGCAGGAAGTAACGGTGGGCGAGCGCGTCCGACACTGCGCCCAGACGGCGTTCGATATCCCCGAGCGTCTCGGCGTTCAGGGCGGCGGCATTTGCGGTCATCACGATCGCGTTCAGCGCCGTCGCCTCCGCCTGTTGCGGCTCCGCCATCTCGTCGTCGCTGAGCACCGGCAGTTCCGCCAGCCGCGCAGCGATGCGCTCGGCCGAGAAAGCCAGCGACCGCGGATTGCCCGGGTCGAGCGCCACCAGGTCCATTACCGGCACGCGCGCGATCCCGGTCGGATAGCGCTGGCGATAGCTGATCTGGCTGTCGGACAGATCGAGCAGCACCGACAGGTCGTCCGACGACGCGCCCGGCATCCCGAACAGCCGGATCGCGCGCGCCATCGCCATCGCCCGCTCGATCCGCCGCCCGAGATCGTGGAACCGCCACGCCGACGTCCGCACCATATGCTCCGCCGAGAGCCCGGCGATCGCGGCATAGCGCCGTTGCAGCGAGCCGGCGCGTTCCAGCATGCCACGATGCGTGGGGAAGGGCGCTTCGAGCAACCGCACCATGTCCGCCGACAACCGATCGCGCGAGCCTTCGCCGATCTCGCGCGCATGGCGGTTGAGCGTCAGGATCGACTGCCAGCGTTCGTCTTCCATCGCGGTGCGCGCGAGCGCGGTCAGGTCGGCGCGACGCAGCGACGGCGGATGCGGTGCGCTGCCCGCACCGACGATCAGCCCGACCAGCTTGCCGACCGTCGTCGGCGACAGCACCGCACCGCCATCGACGTCGATCGAATTGCCCAGCATCACTCGGATCGCGCCGAGCAATGCTTCGCCACGCTCCAGATACCGCCCCAGCCAGTAGAAATTGTCCGCCACCCGGCTCGGCAACGTCCCCGGATTGCGGCGGACGTGGAGCGAATCCGGCGCGGTCAGCAGCGAGACCGGCGCGACCGGCTCGGCGCCATAGACGCAGACGTCGGCGGACCAGATGCCTTCGCCCATCACCGCGGCGCGCGCGTCGGGATGTTCGCCGATCCGCGCGAACCCGCCGGGCAGTACGGTCCATTCCCCGTTGCCATCACGCGCCGCGAAGACGCGCAGGGTGAAGGGGCGGGGCACGAGCGCATCGCCGACGACGACTGGCATGGTCGAGAGGCGGACGATCTCCTGCCCGACATAATCCTGCGGCCTGTGCGCCATGTCGGCGAGAAGCGTCGCGCGCGCCTTGCCGGTGATGTCTGCCCCTGCGGTCGGGCCGCCGGTCATGCCGAGCGGGCGCGCATGGAACGCCGGGCCGATCAGCAGCCGGTCGAAATTCGCTTCGACTTCGGCCTGCGCTCCGGTTTGCCCGCACCACCACGTCGCGATGTTAGGCAGCAGCAACTCTTCGCCGAGCAGCGACCGCGCGAGCTGCGGCAGGAACGCCGAGAACGCCGGTGCTTCCAACACGGCCGAGCCGGGTGCGTTCGACAGCACGACGTTGCCCGCCGCATAGGCATCGATCAGGCCGGGCACGCCGATCTGCGAATGCGTGTCGAACGCCAGCGGATCGAGCAGCCGCGGGTCGAGCCGCCGCCACAGTGCATCGATCCGCTTGAGCCCGCCGATGGTGCGGACATACACCTTGTCCTCGAGCGCGGCGAGATCAGCGCCCTCGACCAGTAGCAGCCCGAGATAGCGCGCGAGATGCGCCTGTTCGGGATAGCTCGGGTTGAACCGGCCGGGCGTGAGCAGCCCGATCCGCGGGTCGCTCCGCTTGCACATCGCCGCGATTCCCGCGCGGAACGCGGCGAAGAACGGCGCGTGGCGCTGGACGTTCAGCCGATCCTGCAATCCGCCGAGCGTACGGCCGACGGCAATGCGGTTCTCCAGCGCATAGCCCGCACCGGCGGGCGCGCGCAGGTGATCGGCGAGCACGCGCCACTCGCCGGTCGGTCCGCGGCCGAGGTCGATCGCGATGAAATCGAGGTGGTGGCCGCCGGGCGCAGCGAGCCCGACCATCGGCCGCAGGAAGAACGGGCTGCCCGTGACGAGCGCGGCGGGGATGTGACCATCGGCGACCAGCTTCCCCTCGCCGTACAGGTCGGCGACCACCGTCTCCATCAACGTCGCGCGCTGGATCACGCCGCGCTCGATCCCCGCCCATTCGCCGGCTTCGATCAACAGCGGGACCGGCGAGACGGGCCAAGGGCGCTCGTCGGGTTCGTCGGCGATGCGGAAGCCGGTGCCGATGTCGACCGCATGCCGCTGGACGCGTTCGCGCGCGTGGCCGAGATCGTCGGAGGCGACCATCGCGAGCTCGGCGAACATCGCCGCCCAGGCCGGGGCGGCGCTCCCGTCATCGGCTGGGCACAGCACGTCGGCGCCGGTGCTACGTGCGCAATACTCGGCGATCCAGCGCTCGGCGTGGACCGTCGCGTCGAACGCCGTATCGGTGGGGATCGCCGATTGCGTCGCGGTTTCCAATGTTTCGAGCCCCTGAATACTGGCGGCGGTGTTTCACCTTTCGGCGCGGCGGTGCAACATAAATTGTCGCGGGGGCCATGCCTTACTGCTGTTCCCTCGCGAGCGCGGGGGTCTAGGAAACACAGACGCTGCGTGCAGTTACCCTGGACCCCCGCGTTCGCGGGGGAACGGTGAGGTGGTGAGCCAGCAATTTGCCCACGCGCTCAACCACCCCGGCGGAGGCCGGGGCCCAATTGGGGGATGGTGATAATGAAGGGCATCGCGCGGTTACGACCACCTTTCCAATTGGGCCCGGCCTCCGCCGGGGTGGTGCTGGTGGAGGGAGCCGCTCACAAATCCGGCAGGACCTGATCCGCCACACCCCAGCCCGCCAACGCCCGCGACCCGGCCCGCTCGATCAACTCCGCCCCATCCTTCACACCCCAGCGGGCAGCAGTCTCGATATCGCGCAATTCCGTCCACGACACCGGGGCCGCAACCGGCGCGCCTGCCCGCGCCCGCGCCGAATACGGCATCACCGCCGTCGCGCCGCGCTGGTTACGCAGCCAGTCGATGAAGATCCGCCCCTTGCGCTTGGCCTTCGCCATCGTCGCGACGAAGCGCTCCGGATCGGAACCCGCCATCGCTCGCGCGAAGCGGTCGGCGAAGTCCTTCACCGCCGGCCACTCCGCCTCCGGCGTCAGCGGTACGACGACATGCACGCCCTTGCCGCCCGACAGCATCGGGAAACTGACCAGCCCCAGCTCCGCGAGCTGGTTCTTCAGATACTCGGCAGCCTTCTTGGTATCGCTGAAGTCGAGCCCTTCGTCGGGGTCGAGATCGAACACCAGCCGGTCGGGCTTCTCCAGCGTCGCGTTCGACGACCCCCAGCCGTGGAACTCGATCGTCCCCATCTGCACGCAGGCTACCAGTCCGTCCGCATCGTCGACATACAGATAGTCCTCGGTCGAGCCGTCCTTCTCGCGGATCGGCACCTGGTGGACCGCGTCGCCGAAGCTGCCCGCGTCGTGTTTCTGGAAGAAGCACGCGCGCGACCGCCCCTGGGGGCAGCGCACGAGGCTGATCGGGCGGTTGGCGGCGACCGGGAGCATAATGCCCGAGACCGCGACATAATAGTCGGCAAGGTCACCCTTGGTGACGTCCGACTTGTCGAAGATCACGCGGTCGCGGCTACTGACCTTGATGCTCCTCGCGGGCGCGGCGCTCTCCGCCACATCGGGCAGCGGTGCGGGCGTCTCGGCGACGACGTCCTTCGCCGCCTTGTCCTCGCGCAGGCCGATGAAGCTCGAATGGCGCAGTACGCCGTCCGGGGTGACCTCGGCGTAGGCGACTTCGGCGACCAGTTTCGGCGTTACCCATTTCGCGCCGCGGACCGCCGCCTTGGGCGCCTCGACCGTCGGCGTCTTGCGGTCGAGCGCGTCGAGCTTGTCGCGGATCTCGTCCATCAACGCCTGATCGAACCCGGTCCCGACCTTGCCCGCGTATCGATAGCTCTTGCCCTCGCGGACGCCGAGCAACAGCGACTTGAACCCGCGTTTCTTGTCGGACGGCAGCCAGCCGACGATGACGAACTCCTGGCGGTGCGTGCATTTGACCTTGAGCCACGCCTTGGTCCGCTTGCCGGCATATGGCGCGTCGGCCCGTTTCGAGACGATGCCCTCCAGGCCTTCGCGACACATCGTCTCGAACAATTGCTCGCCCGCACCGATGACGTGGTCGGAATAGCGCAGGCGGTCCTCGTCCTCGGGGATGAGCGGTTGCAGCCGCGCTTTGCGATCGAGGTTGGAGAAGCCGGTCAGGTCTTCCCCGTCGAGCGCGAGCAGGTCGAACGCGAACAACGTCATGTCGCCGCCCGCGGAGATCGCGTCCTTCAGCGTCGAGAAATCGGGATGGCCGTCCTTGAACGCGACGATCTCGCCGTCGATCAGTGCGGATTTTACCGGGAGTTTCGCGGCGGCGTCGGCGATCGCGGCGAACTTGTCGGTCCAGTCGAGGCCGGTGCGGGTGAAGACCTTGGCCTTGCCGTTCGCGACGGAGATCAGCGCGCGGTAGCCGTCATACTTGACTTCGTGGAGCCAGGCGGAGCCGGTGGGGACAGCGTCGACGAGCGTGCAGAGTTGCAGGTCCTGAAATTCCTCCCCGGCACGGGGAGGGAGATTGCCGCGAGCTTTCGCGGTGGTGGAGGGGGGCTTGCCGCTGGCGACACCTTTACGGCTGGCGGTACGCTTGCGGGCCGCCCCCTCCACCAGCTTCGCTGGTCCCCCTCCCCGTGCCGGGGAGGATTTGCCCTCCTCGATCTCGACCATCGTGCGGCCGGTTGAGACGCTTGTCAGGGCTTCGTCCACCAGTGCGTCGGTGCCGCCAGCCTCCGCGTCGTCGATTTTCCGCAGGAGCCAGTTTTCACGCTTCTCCTTTGCGCGGGGCTTCAGGCGGATCAGTAGCCATTCGCCCTTCATCCGCTCGCCATCGAGCACGAAGTGGAGGTGGCCCTTGTCGAGATCCTTGGCCGACTTGCCCTTGATCGGCGACCATGTGCCGCGATCCCACAGCATTACCGTGCCGCCGCCATATTCGGCGGCGGGGATAGTCCCTTCGAACGTGGCGTAGCTGAGCGGGTGATCCTCGGTGCGGACCGCCAGGCGTTTCTCGTTCGGGTCGAGGCTGGGGCCGCGCGTCACCGCCCAGCTTTTCAGGACGCCGTCGACCTCCAGGCGGAGGTCCCAGTGCAGGCGGGTGGCGTCGTGCTTCTGGACCATGAAGCTGTTGCCGTTGCCGGGCGCGAGCGTGCCGGCGGGTTCGGCGGTCTTCGCGAAGTTCCGCTTCGAATTGTAGAGGGCGAGGGGATCGTCGACCATCTTTCACCCCTCCCTGGAAGGGAGGGGCCGGGGGCGGGTTGGCTGCTTGGCGAGTGTGGCGCTGGTCCGGTGGGCGACCCACCCCCAGCCCCTCCCTTCCAGGGAGGGGAGTTTAGGCACGCTTTTTCGCCGGGGCTTTGGCCGCCGTCTTGGCCGGTGCGCGTTTTGCGGGCGCTTTCTTGGCCGGCGCCTTCTCCGCCGCCGCCGCCGTCCCGCCCGACTTCTCCATCGACTTCTTCAACGCCGCCATCAGGTCGACCACGTTGGACCCGGTTTTCGCGCCCGTATCCTTGTCCTCGATGATCTTCTTCCCGTTCGCCTTGCGCTTGCGTTCGATCAGGTCCTTCAACGCGTCGACATAGCGATCGTGGAACTCCTGCGGGTGGAAGTCGCCGCTGCGCTTGCCGATCAGCGCCTCGGCCAGTTCGAGCAGCTCCTCGGCGGGCTTGTCGTCGGGAATATCCCGGAAATACCCCTGCGCCTTGTGCACCTCGTCGGCGTAGCGAAGCGTCTCCAGCACCATCCCGCGCCCGCACGGCTTCAGGCTGACGACATATTCGCGGCCGCGCATCGCAAGCTGGCCGAGGCCGACCTTCTTCGTCCGCTTCAACGCCTCGCGCAGGACGATGAACGCCTCCTCTGCCAGATCGTCCGCCGGCACCACGAAATACGGCTTTTCGTAATAGAGTACGTCGATCTCGCTCGCGTCGACGAACTGGGTGAGCTCCAGCGTCTTCTTCGATTCGAGCTTCACCGCGTCGATCTCGTCCTGCTCCAACAGGACATATTCCCCCTTCGAGACCTCATAGCCCTTCATGATCTCGTCAGCATCGACGGGTCCCACGCCGGTGACGACCTTGTCGTAATGGATCGGCTGGCCCGACGGTTCGTGGATCTGCTTGAACGACACCGCCGCGCCCGATTTCGTCGCGGAAAAAATCTCGACCGGGATCGAGACCAGCGCGAGCCGGATCTGCCCCTGCCAATATGCGCGTGCTGCCACGTGGCGTCCCTTCGTTGCGGAAACGATTCGATTACACGGATCAATCATCGGCAAGGTAGAGTCGTTCCCAAGTTTCGTTTCGCCGTGTTTCTCGCTATGGCGCGGGCATGTCAGACGATCCCTTCACGCTGTTCGAGACCTGGTACGCCGAAGCCAAGACGTCCGAACCGAACGATCCGAATGCGGTGGCGCTCGCCACGGCCGACGAACAGGGTAGGCCATCGGTGCGGATGGTGTTGCTGAAGGGGCATGGGCCCGACGGGTTCGTGATCTACACCAACCGCGAGAGCCGCAAGGCCGGCGATCTCGCGATCAATCCGCACGGTGCGCTGCTGTTCCACTGGAAGTCGCTGCGCCGCCAGGTCCGCATCGAGGGTCCGGTGACCCTTGCGACCGACGCTGAATCGGATGCGTATTTCGCGTCGCGCGGGCGCGATTCGCGGCTGGGGGCCTGGGCGTCGGAGCAGTCGCGCCCGCTCGACAGTCGCGAGACGTTTGAGCAGCGTGTCGCGGAGATTACCGCGAAGTTCGAGGGCCAGGACGTACCGCGGCCGCCGCATTGGGGTGGCTACCGGATCGTGCCGACCAAAATCGAGTTCTGGCAGGACCGCGCGCACCGCCTTCATGAGCGCCGGTTGTTCACGCGCGAAGACGGCGACTGGAGTGAGGGGCTGCTGTTCCCATGACGCAGGACGAACGCCGCAAGGTCATCCCGCTGGCGACGCGCGCGGCGCTCGCCAGCGTTGCGATGGCGTGTTTCCTGCTGCTGCTGAAGGGCTTTGCCGCATGGTCGACGGGCTCGGTGGCGATGCTCGGTTCGCTGGCCGATACCGCGCTCGACCTGCTCGCGTCGCTGGTCACTCTGTACGGGGTGCGTCTGGCCGCGACCCCGGCGGACCACGATCACCGCTTCGGCCACGGCAAGGCCGAAGCGCTGGCGGCGTTGTTTCAGGTCATGCTGATCACCGCCTCGGCGGCCGGCATCGCATGGCGCGCGATCCTCGCGTTCGGCGATCCGCAGCCGACCACCGGCGCGGAATTCGGCATCGGCGTGTCGGTGATCGCGATCGCGGCCACGGTGTTCCTGCTCGCCTATCAGCGCAAGATCATCCGCCAGACCGGCTCGGTCGCGATCCTGGCCGACAACGTCCATTACCAGTCGGACGTGCTGCTCAACGGATCGGTGATCGTCGCGCTGGTCCTCGATCAATATGTCGGGTGGAGCGGTGCCGATCCGATCTTCGGCATCGTCATCGCGCTGTGGCTCGCCTGGGGCGCGTTCCAGGCGTCGTCGAACGCGATCGACCAGTTGATGGACAAGGAATGGCCCGAAGATTTCCGTGCGCAATTCCTCGACGTCGCCGCACGCCAGCCCGGCATCCGCGGCATCCACGATTTCCGCACGCGCCGCTCCGGTAGCCACGACTTCGCGCAGTTCCATATGGAGGTCGCCCGCGACCTGACCGTCGCCAACGCGCACGACATCGTCGAGGCGGTCGAGCGCAATCTGCGCACGGCTTTCCCCAAGGTCGAGGTGTTGATCCATCTCGATCCGGAGGGCCATGTCGATACCGACAATCCGCTGGTCGAGGCGGACGTGACGCCGCATTGGTTCGGTAAGCGGGTCTGACCCGCGGGGGTTGGACACGCGTGTTTAAGGGTCTTCAATCATGAGAATACCGTTCGCGCAGATCGATGCGTTTTCCGACACGCCGTTCGGGGGCAACCAGGCGGCGGTGATGCCGTTGTCGGCATGGCTCGACGACGACGTCCTGCTGAACATCGCGCAGGAAAACAACGTGAGCGAGACCGCGTTCATCGTCGCCTCAGACGAAGATGGCGTCGATTTCGATCTTCGCTGGTTCACGCCGGGAGCAGAGGTCGCGCTGTGCGGCCACGCGACGCTTGCCAGCGGGCATTTCGTGTTGTCGTCGGACACCGCGCGCAACCGGGTGCGGTTCCGGACCCGGCAGGCCGGTATGCTGGAGGTCGTGCGAGTCGACACCGGGTACACGCTCGAACTGCCGGCGTGGGGACCGAGCCCGAAGGCGATTCCCGAGATCGTCGCCGCGTTGAACATCACGTCGCCGATCGAGACCTTGTGGCACGAGAAGGGCTATGCGCTCGTGATCGTCGAGAACGAGGCCGCGGTGCGCAACCTGAAGCCGGATTTCGCAGCGCTGGCCAAGTTCCCGATCGTCGCGATCGTCGCCGCGCGCGGAGAAGCTACCGACATTGTCAGTCGCGTGTTCACGCCTTATTACGCGATCGACGAGGATCCCGTGACGGGCGCGGCGCATGCGGTCATGGTGCCGTATTGGGCTTCCACCTTGGGAAACAGCTTCACCGCGTTTCAGGCGAGCGCGCGCGGCGGGAAACTGACGTGCCGCCTTGAAGGCAACCGCGTTGTGCTGGGCGGATCGTGCGTGACGACGATCGAAGGCACATTCCTACTGCCTTGAATGGCAAGGGCTGACAGCAAGCGGAGACGCTGACCAAGCCGATCCGGCACTCCCTTCACCCCTCCCTGAAAGGGAGGGGCCGGGGGTGGGTCGGCTGCTTGGCGGGCGCGGCGCTGGTCCGGTGCGCGACCCACCCCCAACCCCTTCCTTCCAGGGAGGGGGGCAAGAAGCCCTACCGCTTCCGCCCTTTGGTCATCGGGTCTGGTTTCTTCGGTTTCACCCAGCCCGGCGGCGGCGTCATGCGCTGCTGGCTGGTGCCGAGCCCCATCGCGCCGGGCTGCTGCCGCGTGAGGCCGGCGGTATCCGCCACCTCGCCGCCACCGCGCAACACGCTGATCTGATCGCGCAGTCTGCCCGCGGTTTCGAAGTCCATCGCGGCGGCGGCGGTTTCCATCTGGCGGCGGAGGTCTTGGATATCCATCCGCCCTGAACGCGTCAGGCGGCCACGAGTGCCGCCTCCGTTTCCGCAATCCAGCCGCCGCCTAGCACGCGTTCGCCTGCATACAGCACCGCCGCCTGGCCCGGTGCGACGCCGTATTCGGGCGCGTCGAACACCACGCGGTCGCCGAGCAGGCGGGCGGGGACAGGCTTCGCCATCGACCGCACTTTGACGGTCAACGGCCCGGTGAAGTCGCCGCCGAGCCAGTTGATATCGGTCATCCGCGCCGCCGCGACCGCCAGCGCACGACGCGGGCCGACGACGACTCGCTTGGTCTCCGGCTCGACTCGCACGACATACAGCGGTTCGGGGCTGCCGCCGATCTCCAGCCCGCGCCGCTGGCCGACGGTGAAGTGGATCAGGCCGCGATGCTCGCCGAGCTTGGCGCCGCCGAGATCGACGATGTCGCCCGCCGTCTCCGCCGCCTCGGGCCGCAGCTTCTTTACCAGCCCCGCATAATCGCCATCAGGTACGAAGCAGATATCCTGGCTGTCGGGCTTGCCCGCAACGCCGAGCCCCAGTTCCGCCGCGATCTCGCGCACGCGTGCCTTGGGCAGGCCACCGAGCGGAAAGCGCAGATAGTCGAGCTGGCTCTGCGTGGTCGCGAACAGGAAATAGCTCTGGTCGCGCGCCGGATCGGCGCCGCGGTGTAGTTCGGCACCATCCATCCCCTCGACGCGGCGGACATAATGGCCGGTCGCCAGGCAATCCGCACCGAGATCGCGCGCCAGCTTCAGCAGGTCGGTGAACTTCGGCCCCATATTGCACTGGACGCACGGGATCGGCGTCCGGCCGGCGAGATATTCGTCGGCGAACTTGTCGACCACCTGCTCGCGGAAGCTCGTCTCGTGATCGAACACGTAATGCGCGATGCCGAGCCGGTCGCACACCGCGCGCGCGTCGCGGATATCGCGGCCGGCGCAGCACGAGCCGGCACGGCCCACCGCTTCGCCGTGATCGTAGAGCTGCAAGGTGACGCCGATCGTCTCGGCGCCGGTGGCATGCGCAAGGGCTGCGACCACCGAGCTGTCGACGCCGCCGGACATCGCCACGACGATGCGCTTTCCATCCATTTCGGGCCCGAGCTGAAAATCACTCTGTTCCATCGTCGCCACATAGGCGCGACGGGGAAGGGTTGCAAAAAGATGCGCCGATTAACGGTCGACGGGGTGGATCGCCGGAAAAACGCGACCAGCGATTGGAAAAAAGCGACAGGTTCACGAAGTCTTTCACGACGTTTTACGGTCCATTCACCCCCTTGCGCTAAACCGGGCTTCCCAGTTGTTGTCGCGAGTACCCCGTTGGACCTGAGTTTTCCCCGTTTCGATCGCGATGCCGAGCTCACCGTTCTTCCCGGTGATCTCGCTGTCCTGATCGTCGGCATCGCCGCACGTCAGGCGGCGAGCCCGACTGCGGCTGTGCAGGCGGGGTTCGTACGGACGACGGTCGACCCGACACTGTTCGCGCCACTCCACGGGGCCTTCAACGGCCCCATGGCGATGGCCTTAATCCGGTGGAAAGACGAATGAAGATGCCGTTTACCGTCGCGTTTCAGCCGATCTTCAAATCCTGCGACTATCTGTCGTTGGTGCGTATCGAGAGGGGGCCCCCCGCCCCGATCAGAGGTTTCAAATGATCGAGAACCAGAAAATCCGTCCCGGCAAGGTCATCGGTCCGCTCGGCGAGCAGTTGACCCTGGACACGCTGCCGCCACCCAGCACCACCCGGTGGGTGGTCCGCCGCAAGGCCGAAGTGGTCGCTGCGGTGAACGGTGGCTTGCTGAGCGTCGATGACGTCTGTGCACGCTACAACTTGACCGTCGAGGAATTTGCCAGCTGGCAGCGCGCGATCGATCGATCGGGTATGCCGGGCCTGCGGGTGACGCGCATCCAGCACTACAAATCCTTGTACGAACGCCAGCAAAAGTACTGATCGGAAAACTCAAAACGCGAGCGGAACAAAAAACACCGCTCGCTCGTCTTTCCGCCATCGCCCGAATACGGGTTCAACGGAGGGACGTTATGATTAACCTGATCATTTGGCTGATTGTCGGTGGCGTGATTGGCTGGATTGCCAGCATGATCATGCGCACGGATGCGCAGCAGGGCATTTTCCTGAACATCATCGTCGGCATCGTCGGTGCGTTCATCGGCGGCCTGATCATCTCGGGCGGATCTATCAATAACGCACCGCTGAACATCACCTCGTTCATCGTGTCGCTGCTGGGTGCCATCATCCTGCTCGCGATCGTGAACCTCGTGCGTCGCGGAAGCGTTCGCTAAGCTTCGCTCTCGTCACGCGAAAATAAGGGCCGTCCGGGCAACCGGGCGGCCCTTTTTCGTTGTCGGTGTGGCTCGGACAAAGTGCCGATCAGGCGAGGTTACTCCCTCCCTTCGACGAAGGGGGGGATCCCCCCTCGACGGAGGGAGTAACATTGCGTCAGTTCAGCAGGAATCGCACGGACAGCGTGACCGTCACGTCCTTCTCGCCGGATACGATCTGCGTGCTGTCCTTGGTCAACGAGGCGCGGACCATCATCATCGGCTGTGGCGAGCCGCCCGTATCCTGTCCCGACTCGGCGATCGAGATGATCCGCGACACGCGCAGTCCGGCCGCCTTCGCATAGAGATCCGCGCGACGCCGGGCCTGCGCGATCGCATCGGTCCGTGCTTCGTCCAGAGCCGCGTCGGGCTTGTCGATCGACAGGTTGGGACCGTCGATCTGGTTCGCGCCCTCGGCGACCAGCGCATCGAGGATCGCCCCCGACTTGGCGACATCACGGAACCGGACGGAGACGGTGTTGGTCGCCTGATACCCGGTTATGACCGGCGGCTGGTTGTCGGCATAGCGATATTGCGGTGACAGCCCCACCGTCGAGGTCGCGATATCGCGCGGTGCAACGCCCGCCCGCTTCAGCGCGGCAAGGACCTTCGTCATCCGTTGCGCATTGTCCGACAGCGCGGCGGCGGCCGTCGGCGACTGCGAAACCACGCCTGCGCGGATCGTCGCGAGATCGGGCACGCGGGTCGTCCGCCCTTCAGCGGTCACATCGAGCACTGTACCCGCCGCGGGCACCATCGGCTCGACCGTAGTCGGTGCCGCCTGTGCGAATGTAGCGGCAGCTGGCAGGACGACTGCGGCAAGCGTGGTCAAGAACGAGGCGGTCTTCATGGATATCTCTCCCGGATAACGGTGTATCCGCGTGTTGCGCCAACCAGGTCAACACAAGCTGAACGTCCCCGAACTCTTTGCGCCACATTGCGAATAGATCGGATTCGAAGCATGTCGTGTATCCGTGCTCGTCGAAGGGCTTGAGCATGGTGACTTATTCAGATAACACAGCGTGTGAACGGCGAAGCGGGTCAAAACAAGACCGGTCGATTTTGGGATTGTGACGCGCATGAACTACGAGACGAAGATGGCCGGTCACGTCGGCGCCAGCGGTAGCGAAGAGCAGCTGGTCCTGCCGGACTACACCGCGCCATCGCATCGCCGTCGTAACATCGTCATCGCTGTCCTGGTCGTGCTGGCGATCGTCGCCGCGGTGGTCGCGTTCAAGTCCGGCAAGAAGGAGGCCGTTGCCCCCCCCGCCGTCGAACAGGTGCCGACCGTTTCGGTGGTCGTACCCGGTCGCAAGATCGTCGACCGGACGATTTCCGCCACCGGTACGATCGCGGCGCGTCGCGAGATGCCGGTCGGCGTCGCGGGCGAGGGCGGCATGATCACGCGCGTGCTGGTCGAACCCGGCCAGTGGGTCGCGGCCGGCCAGGTGCTGGCGACGGTCGATCGTTCGGTCCAGACCGAAACCGCGGCGTCGTTGTCCGCGTCAGTCAACGTCGCCCGCTCCGACGAAATGATCGCGCAGGCCGAACTCGATCGCGCCAGGCAGCTTGTCGACCGCGGCTTCATCTCGAAGGCGGATCTCCAGCGCAAGGCTGCGACCCGCGATGCCGCTGCCGCTCGCGTGAAAGTGGCGCAGGCGTCGCTGGGCGAAGCGCGCGCACGCAACGGTCGCCTCGATATTCGGGCGCCCGCGGCAGGGCTTGTTCTCACCCGCGGCGTCGAATCGGGGCAGATCGTCGGCGCAGGCACGGGCGTGCTGTTCCGCATGGCGGCGGCCGGCCAGATGGAGATGCGCGCGCAGTTGAGCGAAGCCGATCTCGCCGGCCTGCATGCCGGTGCGCGCGCGACGGTCGTCCCGGTCGGCACGACGCAGGGCTTTCCCGGCCAGGTCTGGCAGGTGTCGCCGGTGATCGACCCGCAGAGCCGTCAGGGCATCGCGCGCATCGCGGTCGGGTACGATCCCGCGTTGCGGCCGGGTGGTTTCGCCGCGGCGACGATCGTCGGCGGATCTACCCAGGCTCCGCTGCTCCCCGATTCGGCGTTGCAGAGCGACGAGAAGGGCAGCTTCGTGTACATCATCGGCGCCGACGACAAGGCCGTGCGCCGAGCGATCAAGATCGGCCAGGTCTATGACGAGGGCGTGACGATTCTTAGCGGGCTTGACGGGTCCGAACGCGTCGTATTGTCCGCCGGCGGGTTCCTCGCCCCCGGACAGAAGGTGAAGCCGGTCACGAAGAAAGCGAGCTGAGGTCATGAACTTCCGCAACATCTCGGCCTGGGCGATCCGCAATCCGGTGCCGCCGATCGTGCTGTTCATCGCGCTGACGTTGGCCGGGATCGTCAGCTTCATGCGGATGGACGTGAACAACGATCCGGACATCGATTTCCCAATCGCGATCGTCGTCATCAGCCAGCCGGGTGCCGCGCCGACCGAACTCGAGACGCAGGTCACGCAGCGTGTCGAGGCCGCAGTGCGATCGATCCAGGGGATCGACGAGATCACGTCGACCGTGACCGAGGGGCAGTCGCAGACCGTCGTTCAGCTTAGCATCGGCACGCCGATCGACCGCGCCGTCACCGACGTACGCGATGCGATCGCCCAGATCCGCAGCGACCTGCCCGAAGGTATTCTCGAGCCGCAGGTGTTCCGCGCGAACACCACCGACAACGATCTCGCGAGCTATTCGGTGATCGCCAAGGACATGACGGTCGAACAGCTCAGCTGGTACATCGACAACAACGTCGCGAAGGAACTGCTGTCGGTGCCCGGCATGGCCGCGGTCAACCGCAACGGCGGCGTCAGTCGCGAGATTCGCGTCATCCTCGATCCGCTCAAGTTGCAAAGCCAGGGCCTGACCGCAAGCCAGGTCAATGCACAGCTCCGTCAGGTCAACCTGAATGCGGCCGGCGGCCGCGCGGAGATCGCCGGGTCCGAACAATCGGTCCGCGTGCTCGGGAATGCCAAGGATGCGGTCGCGCTCGCCCAGACGCAGATCAACGTCGGCAACGGCCGCACGGTCCGTCTCGCCGACATCGCACAGGTTCGCGATCTCTACGCCGAGCAGCGCAGCCGCGCCGCGATCGATGGCCGCCAGACGATCAGCTTCGATTTTCAGCGCTCCAAGGGATCGTCCGACGTCACCGTCTTCAACGAGGCGGTGAAGAAACTCGCGGCAATGGAAAAGCGCAATCCGAACGTGCATTTCGTGCTGCGGTCGAACACCGTGAAATACACCGAAGACCAATATGAAAGCGCGATCCACGCGATGATCGAGGGCGCCGTGCTCGCGGTGATCGTGGTGTTCCTGTTCCTGCGCGACTGGCGCGCGACGGTGATCTCGTCGCTGGCGATCCCGCTGTCGGCGATCCCCGCCTTCTGGTTCATGGACCTGCTCGGCTTCAACCTGAACCAGATGACGTTGCTTGCGCTCAGCCTGGTCGCGGGCGTGCTGGTCGACGACGCGATCGTCGAGATCGAGAACATCGTTCGGCATATGCGGATGGGCAAGTCCGCCTATCAGGCGTCGATCGATGCAGCCGACGAGATCGGTCTGGCGGTTCTTGCAACGACGATGGCGATCGTCGCGGTGTTCCTGCCGGTCGGGCTGATGCCGGGCATCTCGGGGCAGTTCTTCAAGAATTTCGGCCTCACGGTCGTCGCGTCGGTGCTGATGAGCCTCGCGGTCGCACGACTCGTAACGCCGATGCTCGCCGCCTATTTCCTCAAGTCCGCCGGTCCCGCCACGCATGGCGAGGGCGTGTTGATGGACGGCTACATGGCCACGCTCAGGTGGACGTTGGAGACGGGCAGGGCAAAGGCGTCCGCCGCCCGTGGCGGTTTCCGCCGCGTCACCAGCCGCTTCTTCGACCACCGTTTCTGGGTGCTCGGCCTCGGTGCATTTGCATTCCTGCTGACCATCGTCATGTTCGGTGTCCTGCCGATGACGTTCCAGCCGGCGCAGGACAGCGACACCTCGATGGCGGTGATCGACATGGTCCCGGGTACCACGCTTGCGCAGACCGAAGCCGTGGTGACGAAGGTCGCCACACTGATCGGATCGCAGCCCGACGTGCAGTCGGTCTACGCACGCAGCGGTGCCAACGGCTCGGTCAACGCCGGTCGCGTCACCGCGACGCTGAAGGACGATCGCAAGATGAAGAGCCAGGAGTTCGAGCGCAGTTTGGCGCCTCAGCTCGCGGCGATTCCCGATGCTCGCGTCTCGTTCCGTTCGCAGAACGGCTGGGGCGGCAGCACGCGCGACATGAGCGTCACGCTCGGCGGCGACGATCCCAAGCTGCTCGACGAGACCGCGCAGAAGATCGTGACCGAGATGTCGCGCCTGCCGACGCTGGTCGCGCCGCGCGTCGCCGGCAATTTGCAGCGACCGGAAATCGTGATCAAACCGCGTTTCGATCTCGCCGCCAATCTCGGCGTGACAACGCAGGCGCTCTCGTCCGCGATCCGCATCGCGACGCTTGGCGACATCGACCAGAACTCGGCGCGGTTCTCGCTGTCGGATCGTCAGATTCCGATCCGCGTGGCGCTCGATCAGGGTGCGCGCAGCGAGCTGTCGACGATCCAGAACCTGCCAGTGTCGACCGCGTCCGGGGGCTCGGTGCCGCTCAATCTGGTGGCGGAGATCACGCTCGGTTCAGGCCCGACCAAGATCGACCGCGTCAATCAGCAGCGCCAGCTGACGATCGGCGCCGATCTCGCACCCGGCGTGGTGTCCGGCGTCGCACAGAAACAGATCGACGCCCTGCCGACGATGATGAACCTGCCGACCGGCGTGAACAAACTCGTGCTCGGCCAGTCGAAGTTCCAGGCGGAGATGATCAACAACTTCATCCTCGCGGTGATCGCGGGCACCTTCCTTGTGTTTGCGGTGCTGGTGCTGCTGTATCGCCGCGCGCTGCCGCCGTTCGTCAACATGGGCTCGCTGCTGCTGGCGCCGCTGGGTGGTCTGCTGGCGCTGTGGGCGACGGGTAATCCGGTGTCGATGCCGGTATTCATCGGTATCCTCATGTTGCTCGGGATCGTCGCGAAGAACTCGATCTTGCTGATCGACTTCGCACTGGAGGAGATGAGCAAGGGCGTCGACGTCTGGACCGCGGTGGTGGATGCCGGGCACAAGCGCGCGCAGCCGATCGTGATGACCACGGTGGCGATGGTGGCGGGGATGGTGCCGACAGCGCTGTCGATCGGCAGCGATGGATCGTGGCGTGCGCCGATGGGCATCGTCGTGATCGGCGGGCTCGTCCTCTCGACGATCCTCACCCTGCTAATCGTTCCCGCGGCGTTCAGCCTGGCAGTAGGGATCGAGCGGTATATCGGCCCGCGCCTCGGTCGCAGCCTGCTCACCTATCGCCCCGGCGACGACGGCAGCGAGGTTATCGGACTTGCCGATCCCCATCCGGCGGGGCCTCGGCTCGGACCGGCGGCGCCGAAGCTGGGTGACGGCACGCAGCCGGCGGAGTGACACGCCCTCCACGCCGGTGAGGGGTGAGATCGGGCAGTCCGACATAGGGGCCGTCGACCTCGTCCCCCCATGGCCGGAGTTTCACCGCGCTGTTATGAAGCGATCGTGGCAGACCGACGTCCGAACGGAGAAATCGACGTGAACTATCCCCGTGCTGAGGGATTGTTTCGGGTATGACGTCTTTCACCCGAACGCGCCCGATCGGCGAAGCACCGCCGGTCGCTCTCGTCCGCATGCGGATCGTCGCCACCGGCCTGCTCGTGCTTATGGCCGCGACGTTCCTCGTCAGCCGGGCGCTGGTCCCCATACACCCGGCCTTCGCGTTCGTCCGCGCGTTCGCCGAGGCGGCGATGGTCGGCGGGCTGGCGGACTGGTTCGCGGTCACTGCGCTGTTCCGTCATCCGCTGGGGCTGCCGATCCCCCACACGGCGATCGTGCCGCGCAACAAGGACCGGATCGGCGACACGCTCGCGCAATTCCTCCGCGCGAATTTCCTGATCCCCGTCGTGATCGCGCGGCGGACCCGGCGGCTCGATGTGGCGGGTGCGATCGCCCACTGGCTGACCGATCCGCCCGAGGGGGCCGGGGGGCGTTTCCGGCAAGGCGCCTCGAAGCTGGTCGCACAGGTCCTCGAAGGCCTCGATCCCGCGCGGCTCGGCGGCATGGTGAAGGCCGGGATCGGCGCCCGCTTGCGCGCTACCGAGGTCTCACCCATCCTCGGCCAGTTGCTGAAGGCTGCGATCGCCGAACGGCGCCACGCGCCCTTGCTCGAAAGTGCGATCCGCTGGGCGGCGACGACGCTGGCGGCGAACGATCACCTCGTGCGCGCGATGGTCCACGACAAGGCCGGTTCGATCCTGCGCTGGACCGGGCTCGATACCACGGTTGCGGACAAGCTGATCAACGGCTTCGACCGGCTGCTTGCCGAGATGGCGGAGGACCCCGAGCATCCGTTGCGCCTGAAGGCTGAGGAAGGCCTCGAGCGGCTTGCCTGGGATCTGCAATATGATCGCCGGATGCGCGACCGTGTCGAGACGATGAAGAACGATCTGCTCGACAATCCGGCGATGCAGCGCTGGCTCGACGGACTATGGGAACAGGCGCGAGGTGCGCTGCTGGCGATCGCACGCGATCCGGAGCGCGCGATGGCGGGCAAGCTGGGCGACCTGCTGCGGCAACTCGGCGAGACGTTGCAGCACGATCCGCGCATGTCGCGGACGATCAATCGGTTCGTTCGGCGCGCGGCGGTCGGCGCGGCGGCGGATTACGGCGACGGGATCGTCAAGCTGGTGTCGGACACCGTTCGAAGCTGGGATGCAGACACGATCACGAGCCGCCTCGAGAACGCGGTCGGGCGCGATCTGCAGTATATCCGGGTGAACGGAACGATCGTCGGCGGATTGGTCGGCCTGGTGATCCACAGCGTCGATGTGCTGCTGTGATGGGGGCGGCGCGTGGTTTAGATCGCTCGCGGGATAGCAGCATTACCGCCCGGTAACGTGTGGCCGTCTGGGTGAAGTAAGAGCTGGGGAGGCTGGTTCTAGAAACAGATCGAGATGGAACGGCGTGCCGACATCGAATGTCTGGGTAGGGACGGAAAGCGGAACGGTGGCTTTCGGGGAGGCGGGGCAATAGAGGACACTGGGAGATTGACCGTTTTATTAAACGCCTACCTCCTGCTCCGCCAACCACCGCCATAAGGCGTTTGTAAACGTCCGATGCAGCGAGTCAAACATCGAAGGTTAAAACTGCGGCTTAGTCAAAAACGGACCGCGTACTTTTTTGAATGACCCTACGGTTAACTTCGTCCCTATGTGCCCTAATTTTTGCTACAAATTTTGCTATACTATCAGGGAATTCAGTTTCACAAAGCCAATTGTGCGCCTCAAATGGCGCATGTATTTGAGCGAGCTGCACAGGCTGATCGTGTCGCCCTTCGTAACCTCGCAGAGTCTGCTTGTCCACTAACAGTATAGAGTCGTCAATAGCATCAATAACTTTACTTGCACTTCCAAATTCAATTTGGGCCATGTTAAGATCTGCGTTATCGTATATTATATCTAAAGCGTGCAGTGTAGGTGTGATATCCGACCACCCAAAACCCCCAATTGTTACCTTACCAGTTGAATTCATTATCAATCCAACGGTTGAAAAAATCAAATTAGCTACTTTTGCAAAGTTTTCATCGAGCGATTCGGCTTTTTTAATAACGAAGTCTAGAGCCGGTACCGTCCACTCTCTCTCAAGCGCATCAAAATCCATTATTTTTAGCATGGGGGATATGTTCGTTGCGATCAGGTTCGGTACAAGAGAATCATAGACTTTGAAGGACTCGGTGCCTTTATACCGTGCAATAAATTCTGCCGCGAAGTACTCTTGAAAGCTCCTATGTATAAAGTAAAGCTTTGATCCGTCCCGGTGAAGTAAGGAAACACTATTTATTAAGTCTTGGGCATATGCAGCACTATCTACCACCACTCCAGAAATGATGCTTGCGCGAGCTATATAGTTTGAAAGAGTATCCTCCGTGAAAGCGGTTTCGGAATTTACTAATGACTTATAACAAAAGGCTCGCAACAGCTTACGAAAATCGACTGGTGGCAACTTAGAAAAGTGACTTCGCTTTAGACCTTTTATTCGGTCGTGTCGCCTGTACAAAACTTCATAGGCTTGATCATAGAATGATGTTAGATGCTCATCTAAGTCAAGAAATTCACCATACACAACTAGAAGGACAACTACGGTCAAAGGAACTTGCAAAAAGCTTTGGTGTTTTGCGAAAGAACCGGAGTCAAGCTTCTCTAAAAATGACTGTTTAAGTTCGTCATCGAACGGACACTTTACAATAATTTGTCTAGTTTGTTGAGTGTTTAAAGCGGATAAATGCGCGATGTCAAAATGATGCCATCCGGCGAAATCAACCTCTGGCCGTGAAGCGATTATAATCTTTTGATCTGGAAAGCGCTGGATTATATCGTCTATTTGTCGCTTAACCTCTTCCCGCAAATTTGGATCGACCTCATCCAGGCCATCTAGGAAGATTATAAAGCTTCCGAGCTTGAAAGCCTCGTCGAATATGGCTCGGTCCTTCCTGCCCGCTTCGGATGTGACAAGGTTCCACAGGTTGTCGAAGAACGTAGTTTCGGCAGGATTTTTGAAGTCTCTAAGCTCAACAAAGAGGGGAACCTTGTCAATGGCATCGGTCAGAGAAAGCAAAGCCATTTTCTTCATAATCATCGATTTACCGGCACCACCGGTACCAACTATAAGAAGTCTGCTGCGAGCGTTCTTCGATAGGATTAAATCTTCGTCTCGAAATTGAACGCCATTGATATGCACGTAAAGATTAACGTAAATATCATTTAGATCTGTTGGAATGTCTGGGTTTGTTAGAGTTCTAACATATGCACATCTACGCTTCGTTGCATTAACGTGATCACTCAAGCTTATCGTAAAACGAGCACGGATATTGTCGACTCCGGTGCCTAGCGAACTTGCCATTGACGAAATGATTCCTTTTGGAAGCATTTTTATCATAGGGGCATATTCGACAACGTCTTTTAGAATGTCCATAAATCACACCTAAAATGCTAGCGTTATTTTAAAGGCTTGCTGGGGGCATACACTTAACTTTGCGTAACCTAAAATATTGAGAAAAATCAATCAGGGTGCGATTGTGTATCAAAAATGCCGAGGGGGATAGCGGTATCGGCCGATGGGGCTGACGGACGTCGAGTTTGCCGCTTTCTCGATAATCTAACTTTTGACCTGAAAAATCGGAGGAGCTTTTGCTAAACGGATGTCCGCTTTCGGGACCGGGAGTTTCCCACCGTGGCGTCCGATTGGGGGCGATAGCTGCCGACCAAGTTTTTGAACTGGGCAATCGCCTCTTCGAGAAACCTACCGTTCCCAATCAGGCATTGCCCAGCCCTTAGCCTTCGCCAGCAGCCGCAACGGCCCATGCGCATTCACCGCGAAGGGTTCATCGGCCCACTCGAAGGTCGGTGCGTCGGAGACATGGTCGGAATAGAAGCGGATATGGGCGTCGTCTCTCGCGATGCCTTCGCGGTTCATCCAGGTCTGGATCATCCGCAGTTTGGCCGGGCCGTAGCAATTCTCGCCTTCGATGCCGGCGAGCAGTACGCCGTCCTTGTCGCGCAGGCTCTCGGTGCCGATCACTGCGTCGAAGCCCAATCGTCGCGCGATCGCCTCGACGTAGAATCGGTACGACGCGGTTGCCATCACCAGCCGGTAGCCGGCGGTGCGGTCGGCCTCAATCTGCGCGCGGGCGCTGGCGAAGACGCCGTCGCGCATCACCCGGTCGGCGAAGGCTTCGGCCGCTCGGCGTTCTTCGGCGGGCGTCATGCGCTTGCCCAGCATCATCCGCTGCATCACGTATTTCAGTCGCCCCCGGCTGATCAGCCGCCCGACATAGCCCAGCGCCGCTACCCCGGCGAACGGCACCAGCGCCAGACGCCATGGTGCGCCGCTGCTGCGCGCGGTGTGGAGCAGGAACGGTGTCCAGGTCGGCATATGCGTGATGGTCTTGTCCATATCGTAGATGGCTAGACGTACGGCAGCGGGGCCAGAGGGGGGATTTGACGGCATTTCGATCATCCGTGTCGCTTACGCCGCATTCGTCTTGCCGATCCAGTCACTTTGCCGCAAAGGTGCCCTCGATGAGCGCGATGGCCGATTTCCAGCAGGACAGTGCCGATACCGGCACGCTTCGCTTTACCGGCGATTTGTCTTTGGCAAACATCGGCAATTTGCCCGACCGACTCGAGGCGGTCGATGCCTCCACCGTCAAGCATGTCGATCTCAGTGGCGTCGACCGGATCGATACGATCGGCGCCTGGGTCGTCCACCGGTTCGCGGCACGCAACGACGTGACGATCGATGGCCTCGACGAAAACGACCAGGCTCTTTTCGATCAGGTCGTCGCGTCCGACAAGCCGCTGACGACGCGACCCGCGAAGGTCAACGCGTTCAATCGCGTGCTGGGCGAGATCGGCGATGCGGTCGTCCTGTCGGGCAAGACCATGCTTGGCCTGCTCGGCTTTCTCGGCGCGACCACGATCGCGTTCGGCAGCGTCATCCGGCATCCGCGCCGTTTCCGGTTCAACGCCGTCGTGCAGCGGTTCGAGGTCGTCGGCGTCGCGGCGCTTGGCATCGTCGGGCTGATGAGCTTCCTGATCGGCATGGTCATCGCGCAGCAGGGCGCGGTCCAGCTGCGCCAGTTCGGCGCCGAAGTGTTCACGATCAACCTCGTCGGCCGCCTGACGATCCGCGAACTCGGTTTGCTGATGACCGCAATCATGGTCGCGGGCCGTTCCGGTTCGGCGTTCGCGGCGCAACTCGGCACGATGAAGCTGACCGAGGAGATCGACGCGATGCGGACGATCGGCGTCTCGCCGATGGAGGCGCTGGTGCTGCCCCGCGTCCTGGCGGCGATCGTGATGATGCCGCTGCTCGGCTTCTACGCGTCGGTGATCGCGATCATCGGTGGCGGGCTGCTCTGCTGGGTGACGCTGGGCATTCCGCCGGTGACGTTCATCGCCCGCATCCGCGAAGTCGTGCCGATCACCGACCTGTATATATCGCTGATCAAGGCGCCGGTGTTCGGCGCGATCATCGCGATCGCCGGTTGCTTCCAGGGGATGCAGGTCGAATCGGACGCCGAACAGGTCGGCCTGCGCACCACCTCAGCGGTGGTCCAGGGCATCTTCCTGGTGATCGTGCTCGACGCGTTCTTCGCGGTGTTCTTCACCTGGCTGGGTTGGGACTGATGGCCCGCAAGACAGACAACAAGACCGACGACTTCATTATCTCCGTGAAGGGGCTGAAGAACGCGTTCGGCGATTCGGTGGTGCACGAGGGGCTCGACCTCGACGTGCGACGCGGCGAGATCCTCGGCGTGGTCGGCGGATCGGGCACCGGCAAGTCGGTGCTGATGCGCTCGATCATCGGCCTGCAAACGCCGGTCGCAGGCGAGATCACGGTCTTCGGTGAGCCGAATATCGGGCGCGAGGAGACCGAGGCTACCGAGATCCGCAAGCGTTGGGGCGTGTTGTTCCAGGGCGGTGCGCTGTTCTCGACGCTGACCGTCGCTGAGAACGTCGAAGTGCCGTTGCGTGAATTTTATCCCGACCTTCCACCGGCGCTGCTTGCGGAAATCGCGTCGTACAAGGTGGTGATGACCGGCTTGCCGGCCGATGCCGCGAACAAGTTTCCGGCCGAGCTGTCGGGGGGCATGAAGAAGCGCGCCGGCCTCGCACGCGCGCTGGCGCTCGATCCCGAATTGCTGTTCCTCGACGAGCCGACCGCCGGGCTCGATCCGATCGGCGCGGCCGCCTTCGACGGGCTGACGCAGTCGCTGCAGAAGACGCTGGGGCTGACGGTGTTCCTGATCACGCATGATCTCGATACGCTGTATGCGATCTGCGACCGGGTCGCCGTGCTGGCCGACAAGAAGGTGATCGCGGTCGGGACGATCGACGAATTGATCGCGCTCGATCATCCGTGGATCGAGGAATATTTCAAGGGGCCCCGCGGACGTGCCGCGGTCGCGACGCAGGAGGCGCATGACCGCGCCGACGAGCAAGCTGCCCAACATCCTACTGAAGTCCAGTCCAAGCAGTCCGCGCCGGACGACGCCGACGCGACATACGCCGAGAAAGAAGCAAGGACGCGCTGATGGAAACCCGTTCGAACCACGTCCTAGTCGGCGCCGTCGTGCTGATCCTGCTGGCCCTGCTGGCGCTGTTCACGGTGTGGATCGCGCGGCTGGGCGGCAAGGAAGAGAAGGAATACGACATCTTCTTCCGCCAGTCGGTCGACGGGCTCGCGCGCGGTTCCGCCGTGACCTTCTCGGGCGTGCCGTCGGGCCAGGTGAAGACGATTTCGCTCTGGAAGAACGATCCGCAGTTCGTCCGCGTCCGTATCAGCGTCGACGAAGCGACGCCGGTCTTGCAGGGCACGACGGCGTCAATTTCGGGCGTCGGATTTACCGGTGTCAGCCAGATCTCGCTCGACGGCGCCCGCAAGGGTGCGCCGGCGATCGGCTGCCCCGACGTCAAGACGCCGACCGAATGCCCGTATGGCGTGCCGGTTATTCCGACCAAACTCGGCGGTCTCGGTGCGATCCTCAACTCCGCGCCGCAGTTGCTCGAGCGGCTGTCGACGCTGACCGAGCGTTTGACGGGCTTGCTGACCGACAAGAACCAGGCATCGATCGCGGGTATTCTGGCGAATACCAACCGGCTGACCGATGCGCTTGCCGATCGCGGACCCGAGATCGCCGCGACGCTGGCGCAGACCCGCATTGCGATCCAGCAGGCGGGCGATGCCGCGCAGCAGTTCGGCGTGCTGGCCAAGACCACCAACGGCGTCCTGTCCGATGACGTGAAGCCGGCGATGGCGAACCTGAACAAGGCGATCATCTCCGCGCAGCAGAGCGCCGACACGCTGAACTCGGCGATCGGCGATGCGCGGCCGGGGTTGCAGGCCTTCTCCAAGACGACGATCCCCGAGGCCAACCGTCTGGTCCACGACCTGCGGACGACCGCCGCGGCGCTGTCGTCGGTCGCCGAGAAGGTCGACCAGCAGGGTGCGAGTTCGTTGATCGGGCAGCAGAAGCTCCCGGATTACAAGGGTAAGTGAGGCACGCCATGAAGACACCGCTCATCCTGATCGCGATGCTCCCCCTCGCCGGTTGCATCAGCTTCGGCGCGAAACCGCCCCCCACGCTGCTGACGCTGACGAGTGCATCGTCGGTGCCGGTCGGCCAGAACCAGGATTCGGCGACCGCGAAGTCGATCACGATCCTGACGCCGGTGGTACCGCAGTCGCTGGCGACCGCGCGCGTGCCGGTACAGGCCACGCCGACGTCGATCGCGTATGTGACCGACGCGCAGTGGGCGGAGCCCCCGGCGCGGCTGTTCGCGCGGCTGGTTTCCGACACCGTCGCAGCGCGGACCGGGATGGTCGTGCTGTCGACGGCACAGTCGATCGGCGATCCGGGTGGGTCTTTGGGCGGCGAACTGCGCAATTTCGGCCTCGATGCGACGGCGCGGCAGGCTGTCGTCACGTTCGATGCGTCGCTGACGCGCGCGGGCAAGGCGACGGTCGAGAAGCACCGCTTCGAGGCGCGCGTGCCGGTGTCGACGATCGATGCCGCGTCTGCTGCAGCTGGGATCAACCAGGCCGCCAACCAAGTCGCGACCGAAGTGGCGGACTGGATCGGCCGGTAACGCCGCGTCGCTCTGGGCGTTGATGCTCTCTGATCAGGAGAGCGGCGATGCCACGGGGCGACAAGAGCGCATACACCGACAAGCAGAAGCGTAAGGCTGCGCATATCACGGACGGCTATGAGGAGCGCGGTGTTCCCGAGAAGGAGGCGGAGGCGCGAGCCTGGGCGGCGGTGAACAAGGATTCGGGTGGGGGTAATCTGTCCGGCTCGGGCCGAGGGAAGCCCGATACGCATGTCTCGTCGCATGCGGGCGGGAAGCAGGCGGCTGGGCGTAGCGATGCGGCGAAGTCTGCTGCGGCGAAGAAGGGTTGGGAGACCCGGCGGAAGAACGCGGGGTAAAGTCGACACTCGTCGTTGCCAGATAAGGTGTCGTCATCCTGACGAAAGTCAGGATCCAGGGTTACGAACGCTGCGTTGCTTGGCTCTGGATCCTGACTTTCGTCAGGATGGCGGACGGTATTTGTGGGCCATGTTGGTCAGTGCTTCAGCGGGCTAGTGTCGCTTTAGCCTCCGCAAGATGCAGGCGCTCTACCATCTGGCCATCGAGGCGGATGGCGCCCATGTCGGCATTCTCCGGTTTCGCGAACGCGGCGACAATCGCTCGCGCCCATGCCAACTCCTCCTCGCTCGGCCCAAAACCGGCGTTGGCCGCATCGATCTGGGACGGGTGGATCAACGTCTTGCCGTCGAACCCCAGCATCGCCCCTTGCGTACACTCGGCCGCGAACCGCGCGGGGTCGTCCAGCGCGTTGCAGACGCCGTCGAGCGCGACGATGCCGGCAGCACGGGCGGCCATGATCGTTGCTGTGAGCGCCGGGATCAGCGGCATGCGATCGGCTCCCAGCCGGCAGCGTATCTCCTTGGCGAGGTCGTTGGTGCCGGCAATCAGCGCGGTGAGGCGCGTTTCGGCTGCTGCTGCGGAGAGCGAGGGGAGCGCGAGGATCGCCGCGCAGGTCTCAATCATCGCCCAGATCGGTGGGCCGTCTTCGCCGAGCGCTGCGCGAACTGCGATCAAGTTGGCGACCGACGAGACTTTGGGAACGAGCACCGCATCGATGCCGCTCGCATGGACTGCGGCGATGTCGTCGGCGTACCAGGGGGTGCCGATCCCATTGATGCGCACCACGAGTTCGCGCGCGCCGAACCCGCCTTCGCGTACTGCTCTGACGACCCGGTCGCGCGCGGCGGCTTTCTCGTCTGGTGCCACGGCGTCTTCCAGGTCGAGGATGACGACGTCGCAGTCGAGCGTCCGCGCTTTGGCGATCGCGCGCGCATTCGACGCGGGCATGTAGAGCGCGCTGCGCCGTCGCCGGAGAGTCATGGCCGGTCGGCCATCAGCGCGCGAGTGACGCCGTTGGTCCAGCCGAAGCCGTCCTGGTTGGGATATTCGCCGCCGCCACCCGGCTTGCGCTCGACCACGTCGTATTTCTCGAGAAGCTTGCCGCTCGCCCGATATTCGCGGTCGACCGACGCGAGCCAGGCCTTGGTGATCTGCTCGGCCAGCCCGGTTTGGCTGTAGCCCCGCAGGCCTTCGATCGCGATCCACTGGAGCGGGGCCCAGCCATTGGGGTCGTCCCATTGCTGGCCGCTGCCGATCAGGGTGGTGCGGAGCCCGCCTTCGCCGACGAATGGGCGTAGGGCGGTGGCGGTCGCCTTCGCCTGATCGGGGGTGGCGACCTTGGCGAACAGCGGGAAGGCCATCGCGGCGCTGGCGAAGTCGTTCGCGCGGTTGGTATCGAGGTCGTAATCCGCGAAGAACCGGCCGTTCCACAGATGCTTGCGGATCGCGGCGGCGCGAGCGGTCGCTTGGGCGGTGTAAGACGTCGCGCAGGCGGTGTCGCCGAGCGTCCGGCAGTTCGTGGCGATCGCCTGCTCCATGCCGACCATCAGGCTGTTGAGATCGACCGGTGCGAACCGCGTCGTGCGGATGGTGGCGAGCGTGCGGCCGTCGGCGAGCCAGCGCGACGAAAAGTCCCAGCCGCTTTCCGCCGCCGCGCGCAGGTCGCGGAAGAGTTCGCCGCGGTTGCGCGACGGGGTGCGGTCGGCGAGCTCCGCGTCCTCGCGATAACTCTCGTCGCGGGGATCGGCGCGGTCGTCCCAATAGCGGTTGAGCAGCGCGCCATCGGGCAGGCGGACCGCGCGGCGCGATTGCTGGCTTGGCTTGAGCGCGTCGGCGCCGGCCATCCAGAACGCGTGTTCGGCGCGGAGCTGGCGGGTGCGGGCGGCGAGCGTCTTGGGATCGCGCGACAGGCCGGCGATCAGGTAGAAGAACGGCGGTTGCGAGCGGCTGAGATAATAGGTGCGCGTGCCGTTGGGGATATGGCCGTAGCGGTCAATCAGGCTGCCGAAATCGACGACCATGTCCTCGACCAGATCCTGCCGCCCCGAGCGCTGGACGCCGAGCAGCGTGAAATAGCTATCCCAGTAATACATCTCGCGAAAGCGGCCGCCGGGGACGACGTAGCGCTTCGGCAGGGTCAGCGCTGACGAGCCTGCGGGGACGGTCGTTTGGGTTCGCGTGAGTTGCGGCCAGAGTGCGTCGATATGCGCCTTGAGGGTGAGGCGTTCAGCCGATGGCGGCGCGGCGGGCGTCGCCGGGATCGTGAAGTTTGCCTCGACGAATCGGCGCAGCGCCGGTTCGGCATCGCAGCGGCATTTCGCGTAGTCGGTCAGGATCGCCTTCGCCGGCCGCCTGGGAACCGCGTCGGCGAAAGTCTTCGAATCCGGGAACAACGCCCGCATCTGTACCGCCTTGTAGAGCGGCCCAAACAGTTGCGCCGGCGACTGCGGCGCGGGCGATGCCGCGACCAGCAGGGTCGATAGCGCGAGCAGGCCGAGGCGGCGCATCAGGTAACGACGTCCGGTGCGGTGCGGCCGGTGTGCTGCTCGATGCCGGCAATCGACTCCGCCGCGGTAACGATGCTGGCGAGCATCTCGCCGGTGTCGCGGTCGAGGTCGCCGCCGACGGGCTCGTAGCGTTCGAGGTAGACGCGCAGCGTCGCACCGGTGGTGCCGGTGCCCGACAGGCGGAACACCACGCGGCTGCCGCCCGCGAACAGGATGCGGGCGCCCTGGTTGCGGCTGATCGAGCCGTCGGTCGGGTCGGTATAGGCGAACTCGTCGGCGGTCTCGACGGTGAGGTCGCCGAACTGCTGGCTGGGGAGGGTGGCGAGGCTCGTGCGCAAGGCGGCCATCAATGCGTCGGCACGGGGTGTCTCGACGCCTTCGTAATCGTGGCGGGCGTAATAGTTGCGACCGAACTTCGCCCAGTGATCGCGGGCGATCACGTCGACGCTTTCACCGCGGACGGCGAGGATGTTGAGCCACAGGAGGACCGCCCACAGGCCGTCCTTCTCGCGGACATGGTCGGAGCCCGTGCCAGCACTTTCCTCGCCGCAGATCGTCGCCATGCCGGCGTCGAGCAGGTTGCCGAAGAACTTCCAGCCGGTCGGCGTCTCGTAGGCGGGGATGCCGAGCGACTCAGCCACGCGGTCGGCGGCGGCGCTGGTCGGCATCGAGCGGGCGATGCCCTTGAGACCGCCTGCATAGCCCGGCGCGAGGTGCGCGTTGGCGGCCAGCATCGCGAGGCTGTCCGAGGGGGTGACGAAGCGGTGCTTGCCGATGATCAGATTACGGTCGCCGTCGCCGTCCGACGCTGCGCCGAAATCGGGCGCGTCGGGGGCCATCATCGTCTCGTAGAGTTCGTGCGCATGGACGAGATTGGGATCGGGGTGGTGGCCGCCAAAATCGGGGAGGGGTTCGCCATTGCGGACGGTGCCGGGCGCGAAGCCGAGGCGACGTTCGAGGATCTCGGTCGCGTACGGCCCGGTGACGGCGCTCATCGCGTCGAACGCCATCGTCAGCTTGGCGGTGCGGATCGCGTCGAAATCGAACAGCGTCTCCATGAGCGCGGCGTAATCCTCAACCGGGTCGACGACCTCGACGGGCATATCGCCGACCATGACCTCGTCGTCGGTGTCGAGATCGATGTCGTCGGCGTCGACGGTCAGCCAGCGGTCGATCTCGAGCGTCCGCGCGTTGATCGCGTCGGTGACGGATTCGGGTGCGGGGCCGCCGTTGGCGATGTTGTACTTGATCCCGAAATCCTCGTCGGGGCCGCCGGGGTTGTGGCTTGCCGAGAGGACGAGGCCGCCGATCGCGCGACGCTTGCGGATCATGTGGCTGGCGGCGGGGGTCGACAGGATGCCGCCGCGGCCGACGATCACGCGGCCGAAACCGTTCGCCGCCGCCATGCGGATCGCGACCTGGACGACTTCGCGGTTGAGGAAGCGGCCGTCGCCACCGATGACCAGGGTCGCGCCGGCCTTATCCGCCACCACGTCGAACACCGACTGGACGAAATTCTCGGCGTAATTGGGCTGCTGGAAGACCTTCACCTTCTTGCGCAGGCCCGACGTGCCGGGCTTCTGGTCGGTGTAAGGCGTGGTCGGTACGGTGCGTATCATGCGGTCCCCGTAAGGCTTGCGTAAAGGTTTGCGTAGCGGCGGCCGCTCCCGTCCCAGGAGAAGTCCGCGCGCATCGCGTTGCGCTGCAACATGGCCCAGCGATCGGGGCGTGCATAGAGGGCCAGCGTTCGGCGTAGCGCGTGGCTGAGCGCTTCCGGCGTGACGCCGTCGTGCTGGATGCCGGTGGCGACTCCCGCGGCGATCGCGGCTTCGTTGGCGTCGATCACGGTGTCGGCAAGCCCGCCGGTGCGTGCGACGACGGGGATGCATCCGTAGGCGAGGCCATAGAGCTGCGTCAGGCCGCAGGGTTCGAACCGCGACGGGATCAGGATCGCATCGGCGCCGCCTTGCAGCAGGTGCGAGACGGGTTCGTCGTAGCCGATGCGGACGCCGATCCGGCCGGGGTGACGTTCGGCGGCGTAGAGGAACGCGCGTTCGAGGGCGGTGTCGCCTGAACCCAGCAACGCTAGCCGTCCGCCGAGTGCGACAAGCTCGTCCAGCGCGCCTGCGAGCACGTCCATGCCCTTTTGCCCGGTGAGGCGGCTGATGACGGTGAAGAGCGGGCCGTCGCCGGCGTCGAGGCCGAACAGGGTTTCGACCGCGCGTTTGTTGGTGCGGCGGCGGGCGAGGGTGCGCGCGGTGTAGCGGGCGGGGAGCGACGCGTCGGTATCGGGGTTCCAGACGGCGGGGTCGATGCCGTTGACGATGCCTGTCACGCGGTTGGCGCGGTCGTTGATCAGCCCTTCGAGGCCCATGCCAAATTCGGCCCGGCGGATTTCGGCGGCGTAGGTCGGGCTGACGGTGGTGATCGCGTCGGCGGCTTCGAGCCCGGCCTTGAGATAGCCGACGCCGCCATAATATTCGACGCCGTCGAGCGCGAAGGCGATGTCGGGGAGGCCAAGGTCGGGAAAGATCTCGTAATCGTAGCGACCCTGGAACGCGATGTTGTGGATCGTGACGACCGTCTTCGCAGCTGCGCATGGGCCGGGGGCGTAGCGGAGATAGGCGGGGGCCATCGCCGCCTGCCAGTCGTGCGCGTGGAGGATGTCGAACGCGTAGCCGGGGACCGCGCCCGAGGCGAGATCGGCGGCGGCGCGGCTGAACGCGGCGAAGCGGCACCAGTTGTCGGACCAGTCTGCGCCGGTCGCGTCGCCGTAAGGACCGCCGCCTCGCGCGAACAGCGCGGGGGCGTCGAGGACGAGGAGGGGGTGGTCGCCGATCTTGGCTTTCAGGATGCGGGCTTCGGTGCCGAGCAGGTCGGTGTAGCGGTGGACGACTTTCGCGCGCTTGGTGACGGCGGCGAGGGCTGGGTAGCCTGGGAGGAAGGTGGTGAGGGCTACGTCATGCGGGGCAAGCGCAGCCGGCAACGCGCCGACGACATCTGCGAGACCGCCGGTTTTGACGAGGGGGTAGGCCTCCGAGGCGACGGAGAGGACGCGCATCATGATACCAAGCTCGCGGTTAGTCCCTTACTGCTCCCCTCCCTGGCAGGGAGGAGCCGGGGGTGGGTCGGTATGGGGAGCGCGGACCGGTCGCCAACGGGCCGACCCACCCCCAACCCCTCCCTTCCAGGGAGGGGGGCAGGTGTCGCCAAGCGCATCACGCCGTCAGCCGGTCGATCATGGATTTGGTTACCAGCACCACGCCGTTGTCTGTGCGGCGGAAGCGTTGGGCGTCGGACTCCGCGTCCTCGCCTACGACGAGGCCGTCGGGGATTTCTACGCCGCGATCTACCACCACTTTCGATAGGCGCGCGCCGCGGCCGATCACGCAGTGCGGAAGGATCACCGCCTGATCCAGCATCGAATAGCTGTGCGCACGCGTGCCTGTGAAGATCAGGCTGCGGTGGATCGACGAGCCGGAGATGATGCAGTCGCCCGAGACCAGCGACGATACCGCCTCGCCGCGACGCCCGTCGTCGGCGTGGACGAACTTCGCCGGCGGCGTGACTTCCGAATAGGTCCAGAGCGGCCAGCTACGGTCGTACAGGTCTAGCTTCGGGACGACATCGGTGAGGTCGATATTGGCCTCCCAATAGGCGTCCACCGTGCCGACGTCGCGCCAATAGGCCTCGACCTCGAGGCCCGAGCGGACACAGCTGTCGGAGAAGCGGTGCGCGACCGCCTTGCCGTGCTTGACGAGGTACGGGATGATGTCCTTGCCGAAATCGCGCGACGAACCGGGCGTCTCGGCATCGCGGCGCAGTTCGTCGAACAGCAATTTAGTCGTGAAGACGTAGATCCCCATCGACGCCAGTGCGATGTCCGGATTGCCGGGTACGGCGGGTGGATCGGCCGGCTTCTCGACGAAATCGGTGACGTTGTCGTGCTCGTCGACCGCCATCACGCCGAACGCGACCGCCTCCATGCGCGGCACTTCGAGGCAGGCGATGGTCACGTCCGCGCCGGTCTCGCAATGCTGTTGCAGGATCAGCTCGTAATCCATCTTGTAGATGTGATCGCCGGCCAGGATGACCATGTATTCGGGCGCGTGGCTCTCGATGATATCGATGTTCTGGTAGACCGCGTCGGCGGTGCCCTCGTACCACTGGAACTCGCTGATGCGCTGCGAGGCGGGCAGAATGTCGAAGCTCTCGTTGCGTTCCGAGCGGAGGAAGTTCCAGCCGCTCTGGAGATGGCGGATCAGCGAATGCGCCTTGTACTGCGTCGCGACGCCGATCCGGCGGATGCCCGAATTGATCGCGTTGGACAGCGCGAAATCGATGATCCGCGCCTTGCCACCGAAATACACCGCCGGTTTGGCGCGCGCATCGGTCAGCTCCATCAGGCGACTGCCGCGGCCACCAGCCAGCACATATGCCATCGCATCGCGCGCCAATGGCTGTCCTCGCCGTTCCACCATGTCGTCTCTCCGATAATATTTCTGTCAGGTGCTATAACTCCCCGTCACCCCGGACTTGTTCCGGGGGCCACCGGTCCGCATGCTCTCAAGCCGTTGATCGTGCGGAACGGTGGATGCCGGAACGAGCCCGGCATGACGGGTGGATGAGGCCAGGTTACTCTTCGAATTCCAGCATGATCGTCGCAAGCGGGGGCAAGGTAACCCAGGCCGCGCCGTCCTTCGCGACCACGCCGCCCAGATTGCCGAGGCCGCTGCCCCAATATTCATGCGCGTCGCTGTTGATGATCTCGCACCAGCGGCCGTCGTGCGGCAGCGGGATGCGGTAGGGCGCGCGGGCGATCGGCGTCATATTGGCGACGATCGCGACGGGCTTCGCGCCGGGGGCCTTGCGCAACCACGCGAATACCGAATTGGCGGCATCGTCGGCGATCAGCCATTCGAAGCCCTCCGCCTCGCAGTCGCGCGCGTGCAGCGCCGGCTTCTCGCGATAGACGGTGTTGAGGTCGCGGACGAGGTTGCGGATGCCTTCGTGGCTGCGCGCGTTGCGCAGGTCCCAGTCGAGCGCACGCGCTTCCGACCATTCGCGACGCTGCGCGAATTCCTGCCCCATGAAGAGCAGTTTCTTGCCCGGATAGCCCCACATGAACGCGTAATAGGCACGCAAGTTTGCGAATTGCTGCCAGTCGTCGCCGGGCATCTTGGTCAGCAGCGAGCCCTTGCCGTGGACGACCTCGTCGTGGCTGAGCGGCAGGACGAAATTTTCGCTGAACGCATAGACGAGGCCGAAATTGATCTCGCCGTGATGATGCTTCCGGTGCAGCGGATCGCGCGCCATGTACTGGAGCGTGTCGTGCATGAAGCCCATGTTCCACTTGAACCCGAACCCCAGCCCGCCGCTCTTGCCGTCGTCGCCCACGGGCGCGGAGACACCCGGCCATGAGGTCGATTCCTCGGCGATCGTAAAGACGCCGGGGTGCTGGCCGTAGACCGCGCGGTTCATGTCGCGGAGGAACGCAACCGCCTCCCAGTTCTCGCGGCCGCCTTCCGCGTTGGGGATCCACTCGTCTGCCTTGCGCGAATAATCGCGGTACAGCATCGACGCGACCGCATCCACGCGCAGGCCGTCGATATGATAACGCTCGGCCCAGAACAGCGCGTTGTTGACCAGGAACGATGCGACTTCGCGCCGGCCGAAATTATAGATTGCGGTGTTCCAGTCGGGGTGGAAGCCGAGCCGCGGGTCCTCGTGTTCGTACAGCGCGGTGCCGTCGAACTTCGCCAGTCCGAATGCGTCGGTCGGGAAATGTGCCGGCACCCAGTCGAGCAGCACGCCGATCCCGGCGAGATGCGCGCCGTCGACGAACCGCGCGAAGCCATCGACGTCGCCGAAGCGGGCGGACGGCGCATAGAGGCCAGTGGTCTGGTAGCCCCAGCTCGGATCGTACGGGTGTTCGCTGATCGGCAGGAACTCGATGTGCGTGAAGCCCATCTCGACCACGTACGGTATCAGGCGATCCGCGAGTGCGTCCCAGGTCAGGAACCAGCCGTCGGCGTCCCGGTCCCAGGACCCTGCGTGGACCTCGTAGATGCTGATCGGCACGCGGCGCGGATCGATCGAGGCCCAATGCTTGCGGTGATCGGTGTCGGCCCAGTCGTGCGCGAGCTTCCGCGTGATCGAGGCGTTGGCGGGGCGGAGTTCGCTGGCGAAGGCGAACGGGTCGGCCTTGAGCGGTTGAATCTGGCCACCGGGGCCGACGATCTCGAACTTGTAGGCGCGGTATTCGGCGATGTCGGGGATGAATATCTCCCACACGCCGACGTCGCCCCGCTTGCGCATCGCGTGGCGGCGGCCGTCCCAGTCGTTGAAGTCGCCGACCACCGAGACGCGCTGCGCATTGGGGGCCCAGAGCGCGAAGTGGACGCCGTGTGCGCCTTCGTGCTCGATCAGGTGCGCGCCCATCTTGTCGTGGAGACGGCGGTGCGTGCCCTCGGCCATGAGCAGGTCGTCTAGGGGGCCAAGCACGGGGCCGAAGCTATAGGGGTCGGTAACCCACCACGACGTGTCGCCGGCCTCCGCATGGTATTTCACCGGCTGTTGCGTGCCGTTGATCGGGCCCTCGAACAGGCCGCGATCGTCGATCCGGGGGAGCGTGCCGAGCGCGGTGCCGTCGAGTGCATGCGCCTCCGCGGTGTCCGCGCCGGGCAGCCAGACGCGCGCGAACACGCCGGTCGGGCCGCTGTGGACGCCGAGCAGCGAGAACGGATCGTCGTGACGCCCTTCCAGCAGGGCAACGATGGCGCCTTCGGGTGGCTTCACATTACCGTCCAGATCTCGCGGGCGTACTCGCGGATCGTGCGGTCGGACGAGAACCAGCCGACGCCCGCAACGTTGCGCACGGTCGAGGCGACCCACGCATCGCGGTCGTTCCAGCGCGTGTCGACCGCGCGCTGGGCGGTGGCATAGCTGTCGAAATCGGCGGCGAGCATGAACCAGTCGCCCTCGTACAGCCCGCCCATCAACCCGGCGTAGCGCGTCTTGTCATCGGGCGAGAACACGCCGGACGCGATCGCCGACACCGCCTGGCGCAGTTCGTTCGAGCCATCGATCACCGCGCGCGGATCGTAACCGTTGGCGCGCTTCGCATCGACCTCGTCCGCGGTCATGCCGAAGATGAAGATGTTGTCGTCGCCGACGCGGTCCTTGATCTCGATGTTGGCGCCGTCGAGCGTGCCGATCGTGAGCGCGCCGTTCATCGCGAACTTCATGTTGCCGGTACCCGAGGCTTCGAGGCCGGCGGTCGAGATCTGCTCGCTGAGGTCGGCGGCGGGGATGATCTTCTCCGCCAGCGACACGTTGTAGTTGGGCAGGAACGCGACCTTGAGCAGGCCTCCGACGGAAGGGTCAGCGTTGATCCGGCGCGCGACGTCGTTCGCCAGCTTGATGACGAGTTTCGCGTTGTGATAGCTCGACGCCGCCTTCCCCGCGAACAGCTTTACACGAGGCGTCCAGTTGTGTTCCGGGTGGCTGCGGATCTGGTCGTAGAGCGCGACCGTCTCGATGATGTTGAGCAGCTGGCGCTTATACTCGTGGATGCGCTTGATCTGGACGTCGAACAGCGCGTCCGGGTCGACGCGGAGCCCCATGCTGTCCTTGATATGATTAGCCAATGCCACCTTGTTCGAACGCTTCACCGCCGCAAACCGCTCCCTGAAACCGGAATCGTCGGCAAAAACATCCAGATCGACGAGCTTTTCGGCATCGTCTAGGAAGCCATCGCCGATCGCATCGCGGATCAGCGCGGTGAGGCCGGGGTTGCACTGCTGTAGCCAGCGTCGCGGCGTGATGCCGTTGGTCTTGTTGTTGATCCGTGTCGGATACAGCGTGTGCAGATCGGCGAAGACCGTCTTCTTCATCAGCTGCGTGTGGAGCGCGGCGACGCCGTTGACGCTGTGCGAGCCGGCAAAGGCAAGGTTCGCCATCCGCACGCGCCGCTCGCCGCCCTCGTCGATTAGGCTGATCGCGGAAATGGCGCGATCATCTATGCCCTCAGCGCCGCGAGCCTCGCGCAGCAGCTTGGCGTTTATCGCGTAGACGATCTGCATGTGGCGGGGGAGCAGCCGTTCGAACAGCGGCAGGGGCCAGCTCTCCAACGCCTCGGGCAGCAGTGTGTGATTGGTGTAGCCGAAGGTCGCGCGCGTGATCGTCCACGCCGCGTCGAACGCGAATTCGTGATGGTCGATCAGCAGCCGCATAAGTTCGGCGACCGACACTGCGGGATGCGTGTCGTTGAGCTGGATCGCGGCCTTGTCGGGCAGCGTGCGGATGTTGCCGAAATACTGGATGTGGCGCCGGACGATGTCCTGGATCGACGCGGACGAGAAGAAATACTCCTGGCGCAGGCGGAGTTCCTGGCCGGCGGCGGTGGAATCGTTGGGGTACAGCACCCGCGTGAGAGTCTCGGCGCGCATCTGGTCTGCAAGTGCGCCGGTGAAATCGCCGGCGTTGAAGCGGTCGAGCTTGATCGGATCGAACGCGCGGGCGGTCCAGAGGCGGAGCGTGTTGACGTGCTTGCCACGCCAGCCGACGACCGGCGTATCGACCGCCATCGCTTCGACCGCTTCGGATGGGCTCCAGTGGATTTGGCCGCCTTCGTTCGCCGTCACTTCGCCACCAAAGCCGATGAAATAGGCGCTCTCGCGGCGTTCGAATTCCCAGGGGTTGCCGTGGGCGAGCCAGTTCTCGGGCATCTCGACCTGCCAGCCATCGTCGATCCGCTGGCGGAACATGCCGTTCACGTAGCGGATGCCGTAGCCGTAGGCCGGCAGCGCGAGGCTCGCCATGCTCTCCATGAAGCAGGCGGCGAGCCGGCCGAGGCCGCCGTTACCGAGCGCTGCGTCGGGCTCGATCTCTTCCAGTTCGGCGAGGTCGACGCCGTGCAGCGCGAGGGCGCGCGTGACTTCGTCGTTGCGCTGGAGGTTGGTCACCGCGTCGCGCAGCAGCCGGCCGATCAGGAATTCGAGGCTGAGATAATAGACGCGCTTGGCCCCCGCCGCGTGCGCCGCCTTGGTCGAGGCCATCCAGCGTTCGACGATGTCGTTGCGGACGGTCAGGATCGTCGCGGCGAGCCAATCGTGGGGGCGGGCGGCCTGCGCATCCTTGCCGATGCGGTGGACGAGCGTGTCGAGTATCGAGTCGGCGAGATCTTGGGCGGGCTGCTGTACGGCGGTGTCTGAAGTCACGCGGTTTCCGAGGTCGTTACGGTCGCCGCGATCCTAACCGTCCGCGAGCCGATGTCACGCGGACTTCCTTCCGTGGTCGGAAGAACTTGCTCTGCTGATGCTTTTGGATCGTGTACATCACCGCGCTTTGGCGGTGGTGGACAGGGTAGGGTTCGAACCTACGTAGGAGAAACTCCGGCAGATTTACAGTCTGCTGCCTTTAACCACTCGGCCACCTGTCCAGGCCGCTTTTGCAAGCGCCGCTCTTTCAAGCGAGGCGGCTCAATGGCGAAGCGCGCCCCGCCTGTCAACGCGGGTTTTGCGAAGTTTCGTGGTTCATAGTTGCCGCGGGAGCGGAATGCCGACAAGGACGCCGCATACATAGACACGATAGAGAGCGAATATGGCACGCAAGGGACATAGGCCGAGCAAGGCACCGGCAGGCCGCCCCCGCTTCTGGGGCAAGCACGCGGTGGGCGCTGCGCTCGCCAACCCGGAGCGCACGGTGCGCAAAATCCTCGGCACGCGTGAGGCGCTGGCCGGGTTCGACCTGCCGGCCGACGTGCCGGTGACCTATGCCGAGGCGATGGATCTGGCGCGGCTGGTGCCGGGCGACGCGCCGCACCAGGGCGTGGTGATCGAGGTCGAGCCGCTCGAGGACATGTGGCTGGCCGACCTGCTGGAGCACGGCAAGGACGACAATCGCCCGCTGGTGATCCTCGACGGGGTGACCGATCCCCATAACGTCGGCGCGATCATGCGATCGGCGGCGGCGTTCGATGCGCTGGGGATCATCACGCCGGATCGCAATGCGCCGCCGGAGTCGGGGACGATCGCTCGGGCTGCTTCCGGTGCGCTTGAGAGCGTGCCTTGGATTCGGGTCGTGAACTTGGCGCGCGCTCTGGAAGAGATTGCGGCGGCCGGCTTCTGGCGGATCGGGCTGACGGGCCACGCGACGCAGACGCTGTCCGAAGCGATGGGTACCCAGCGGATCGCGATCGTGCTCGGTGCCGAGGGCGAGGGCATGCGGCAGAATACCGAGCAGCATTGCGACGAGCTGGCGAAGCTGCCGATCTCGGAAAAGGTGGAGAGTTTGAACGTGTCGAACGCCGCGGCGATCGCGCTGTACGCCATCACCACGCGGTGACCTCAACTCCCTCGCCCCTTCGGGGAGAGGGAAGGAGCCCGCCGCCCTTGCGGTGGGAAGGGAGAGGGGCGTGGGGCTCGGGACTTGGATCCCAACGCTCCTTCTCCCTTTCGGCGCAAGCGCGCCTCCCTCCCTCTCCCCGGAGGGACGAGGGACAGGGAAAATCAGTCCTCGGCGGCGATTCTTACCTTTAACCCATCGAGCGCATCGGTCAGCTCGATCTGGCACGACAGGCGCGAGCCTGCATCGCGATCACTCGTCGAATCGAGCAGGTCGTCCTCGTCCGGCCCCATCGGCTTCAGTTTGGCCGCAAACTCCGGGTCGACATGGACGTGACAGGTGGCGCACGAGCAACAGCCACCGCACAGCGCCAGGATCTCGTCGATGCCGGCGTCGCGAATGACTTCCATCACCGAAAGGCCCGCCTCGCCGATGATCTCGCGTTCTTCCCCTTCTCGCGTCACGACGATAAGCTTTGGCATGTCATTCTCCGAAAAATCTTCGTGCGTTCATGCCGTTGCGCGCGTCCAGGATCAAGCATCATGGGCCTGAGCGCAGAGCAACTCGAAACCGCGATGGCGGCGTTGTGCGCGATCGAGCCCGCCTTCGCGGTCGCGGTCGGAAACGCAGGTCACCCCGCGCCGCGGATCAGCGAGCGCGGCTTCGCGACGTTGTTGCGGACGATCGTCGGGCAACAGGTGAGCGTCGCATCGGCAGCGGCGGTGTGGAACAAGCTCGACGCGGTGGTCGGCGGTGCTGGCGATCCGTCGAAGATCGCCGCCGCCAGCGACGAGACGTTGCGCAGTGCCGGACTGTCGCGGCAGAAACTGGGGTATGCGCGCAGCCTTGCCGACGAGGTGACGAGCGGTCGGCTCGATCTGACCAATTTGCCGGAGGACGACGAGGAGGCGATCGCCGCGCTGGTGCGCGTGAAGGGGATCGGTCGCTGGTCGGCGGAGATCTACCTGTTGTTCGCGGAAGGGCGGACCGACATCTGGCCGGCGGGGGACCTTGCGATCCAGATCGAGGTCGGGCGCATTCTGGGTCACGAGACGCGGCCGAGCGAGAAATTGACGCGCGAAGTGGCGGAGGCTTGGCGCCCGCACCGCGGGGCTGCGGCGATCTTCGCGTGGCATCATTACCAGGCGGACATGAAGGTCATCTGACCTCCTTCTCCTCTCCCTGGAAGGGAGGGGCGGGGGTGGGTTGGTGTCCCCACGTCCGAACGATGGTGGCTAAAGCGGACCGACCCACCCCCAGCCCCTCCCTTCCAGGGAGGGGAGCAGTTTCGGTTATCTCCCTTTCGTCCCCCCACTCGTCATCCCAGCGAAAGCTTGGATATCCCCGTTGGGTCGCGACACGCGCCAGCCGGATACCCAGATTTCGTCGGGGTGACGGAAGGGGGGCATTGGCCGCGGGTTCAGACGCAGCGCTTGTTCCTGTCCGCCCCTTCCGGCAAAGCAGCCCCCGATGTCAGCCCCCAATCTCCCCGCGTCGGACTTCGCCAATTCGCTCTCCGAGAGCCACCGGACCGTCGCCGTCCCGCACGGCGCGTCGTTCTGGCGGCGATTGTTCGCGTTCATGGGGCCGGGGTATCTCGTCGCGGTCGGGTATATGGACCCGGGCAACTGGGCGACCGACATCGCCGGCGGATCGGCGTTCGGGTACACGTTGCTGTCGGTCGTGCTGTTCTCGAACCTGATGGCGATGGTCCTCCAGGCCTTGTCCGCACGGCTCGGCATCGTCGCCGGGCTCGACCTCGCCCAGGCCTGCCGCGCGCATTATTCGAAGCCGGTTTCGGTCGTTCTCTGGTTGCTGTGCGAGATCGCGATCATCGCCTGCGACCTCGCCGAAGTGCTCGGCACGGCGATCGCGCTGAAGCTGCTGTTCGGCCTGCCGCTCGTCTACGGGGTCGTGCTGACCGCGCTCGACGTGTTCCTGATCCTGGCGCTGCAGCGCTTTGGGTTCCGCAAGCTGGAAGCGTTCGTCGTCGCGCTGCTGATGATCATCGCCGGCTGCTTCATCTTCGAACTGTTCCTCGCGCGGCCCGAATGGGCGGGCGTGCTCGGCGGGCTCGTCCCGACGACGCAGATCGTGACCAACCCGGCGATGCTCTACATCGCGATCGGCATCCTCGGCGCGACCGTGATGCCGCACAATCTGTATCTCCACTCGTCGATCGTCCAGACTCGCGCGTTCGCGAAGGATGCGGCCGGCAAGCGCGATGCGATCACGATGGCGACGATCGACGGCACGGTGGCGCTGGGGCTCGCGTTCTTTATCAACGCGGCGATCCTGATCCTGGCGGCGGCGACCTTCCATGTCGCCGGTCGCACCGACGTCGCGGAGATCGACGAGGCGTACAAGCTGCTGGCCCCGATGCTCGGCATGGGCGCGGCGAGCGTGCTGTTCGCGGTTGCGCTGCTCGCGTCGGGGCAAAACTCCACGGTGACGGGGACGCTGGCCGGTCAGATCGTGATGGAGGGGTTCCTCAACCTGCGCATGCCGGTGTGGGCGCGGCGGCTGGTCACGCGGGCGTTGGCGATCGTGCCCGCGGTGCTCGTCGTCGGCGCGACCGGCGATGCGGGTGCGACCAGGCTGCTGGTGCTGAGCCAGGTCGTGCTCAGCCTGCAACTGCCGTTCGCGGTCGTGCCGCTCGTCAAGTTCACCGGCGACCGCACGATCATGGGCGATCTGGTCAGCCCGGTGTGGCTGAAGATCCTCGCCTGGGGAATTGCCGCCGTGATCGTCGGGCTGAACGCCACGCTGCTGTACGGTATGCTCTAGGAGATCGGCGAGCCGGCATTGGGCAGCGTCGCGCCGTTCGCAGGCCGCTTCTTGCGGAACAGCGCCCGGTCCGCAGGGCCGAACGCGTATTTCCACAGGATGTAGAGATAGGTAGCGGCGATCGCGGGTTCGCCGACCGCGAGTTCGACCCACTCGTAGCGCTTTGGCAGCGCGGTGAACCCAGCCCCGACGACGATCGCGGCGAGTGCGGCCCAGACCAGGGGCCAGCGCCACGGCGATACGTTGACGCCGAGCAGGTGGCCGAGCAGCTTCGACTTGATGACCGACGTCACTGCGACCGACAGCATCAGCGCGATCGCCGGGCCGGCTGCCTGGTAATTCACCGGATAACCGAGTGCGCGAATGGTGAAGATCAACGCGAAGCTAAGGCCGACCTGGAACGCGAGCATCGCGGCCGAGATCATCAGATTGCGGTGGCGGGCGATATAGACGAGCGCGGATTCGCTGACGGCGCCGGTCGATGCGAGCACTTCGGCGGTGAGCAGGAACGCGAGCGCAGCGGTGCCGGCGACGAACTGCGGGCCGACTACGCCCATCACCGCCTCGCCGGGGATTGAGCCCATGAGCGCGAGGCCCCCTTGCGCGGCCATGATCCAGAACGCGACCTGACGGACCTGGTTGGCGATCGCCGCGCGGTCGTTGATCGCGAGGCTGTGGGTGATGACGGGGCCGAGGATCGGGTCGAAGCTGGTCTTGAGCTTCTGCGGCAGGCTCGCGACCTGTTGCGCCATGTAATAAATGCCGACGACCTTGGGCTCGAACATCACGCCGAGGATGAAGCGATCGACGTTGCGGCTGCCCCATTCGAGGATATCGGCGCCGGCCAGCGGCACGTTGGCGCGGGCGAGGGCATAGAGCGGGCGGAGGTGCGGCGACCAGCCACGAGGCACGCCGTAGCTGCGCAGGAACGGCACGAGGCTGGCGATCAGCGCTGCGGTCATCGAGGCAACGTAGCTGAGGACGAGGCCGTCGCGGATCGTGAAATAGGAGAACGCCCAGGCGGCGATCGAGATCGTCCACGGCTCGACCACCGCGCGCGCCGTCACCGCGGCCTTGACGTTGAGGCGATAGGCGAGCGCGGCGAGGCTGACGTCGGACCAGGCGATCGCGACGATGATCAGCGGCAGGAACCGGTCGAGCCCGGTGATCTCGCTGTTGGGGTACATGATCTGCGGGAAGGTGCAGAGCACGGCGCTGGCGATGATCGAGGCGACGAACGCCACCGCCATCGCGTCCCACACGACGTTCGCATGCGGGCGGTCGCTGCTGCTGAGCGCCTGGGCGAGCCCGCGTTTCAGGCCGAGCGTGGCGAGCAGCGCGGCGAGTTCGACCACCACGACCGCGATCGCGAAGCGGCCGACGAGGTCAGGGCCGTAGATGCGGCCGGCGATGAACAGGAACGGGATGCGCGCGGCGAGGCGCAGGACGAAGCCGGCGATATTGGTCCGACCGCCCTTGGCGAGCGTGTCGATATCCTGCGTGGCCTCTGTCACGCTTCCCCCCTCTCTGGAAGGGAGGGGTAGGGGGTGGGTTGGCCCGTGAGGTTCGGTTGCGCCTGCCTCGAGCCGACCCACCCCCGGCCCCTCCCTTCCAGGGAGGGGGGAAGGTTTTCGGACACCAGCTGGCTCAATGCGCTGCGCCCCAGCTGAGGCCGGTGCCGATCTCGATGCCAAGTGGCACGTCGAGCGTCACCGCGGGCAGGGCGGCATTCGCCATGACGCGTTCGATCACGGGCTTGGCTGCCTCGACATCGCCTTCGGGGAGTTCGAACACGAGTTCGTCGTGGACCTGGAGGAGCATGCGGACGTTGGGCAGGCCAGCTTCGAGCAACGCCGGCCCCATCCGCACCATCGCGCGCTTGATGATGTCGGCGCTCGTGCCCTGGATCGGCGCGTTGATCGCGGCGCGTTCGGCGCCCTGGCGTTCGTGCTGGATCTTCGAGCGGATGCGCGGGAAGTGGGTCTTTCGGCCGAACAAGGTCGTCGTGTAGCCGCTCGCGCGAACGCTTTCGGTCGTTTCGACGATGTAGTTGGAGATGCCGGGGAAGCGGTCGAAATAGCGGTCGATCATCGCCTGTGCTTCGTCCGCCGATACGTCGAGGCGGCCGGCGAGCCCCCAGCGCGAGATGCCATAGAGGATCGCGAAGTTGATCGTCTTGGCGCGGCCACGGGTGTCGCGGTTGACCTCGCCGAACAGTTCCTGCGCGGTAAGGCTGTGGATGTCGTCGCCGTTCGCGAACGCGGCCTTCAGCGCGGGGACGTTGGCCATGTGCGCGGCCAGCCGCAGCTCGATCTGCGAGTAATCGGCGGCGAGGATGACGTTGCCGGGCTCGGCCACGAACGCGTCGCGGATCTGGCGGCCGATCTCGGTACGGATCGGGATGTTCTGCAGGTTGGGATCGGTCGACGACAGACGGCCGGTCTGTGCCCCGGTCAGCGAGTAGGACGTGTGGACGCGGCCCGTCGCCGGGTTGATCTGCGCCTGCAACGCGTCGGTGTAGGTCGATTTCAGCTTCGACAACTGGCGCCAGTCGAGCACTTTTCGCGCGATAACCGCGCCGGGCGAATCCTTGTCCGCCGCGATCCGCTCGAGTTCGGTGACGTCGGTTGAATAGACGCCGGACTTGCCTTTGCGGCCACCCTTGATGCCCATCTTCTCGAACAGCACGTCGCCCAATTGCTTGGGGCTGCCGATCGTGAAGGGCGCGCCGGCCAGCGCGTGGATTTCGGTCTCCAAGCTCGCCATCTGGCCGGCGAACTCGGTCGAGAGCTTCGACAGTTTCGCGGCATCGACCTTGATCCCGTGCATTTCCATCTGCGCGATGATCGGGACGAGCGGGCGGTCGACCATCTCGTAGACGCGGGTAGAGCCCTCTGCGGGCAGCCGGCGCTTGAACCGGCGCCAGAGGCGGAGCGTCACGTCTGCGTCTTCGGCGGCGTAACGGGTAGCGGCCTTCAGGTCGATTTCGTTGAAGGTGCGCTGCGTCTTGCCGGTGCCGACGACGTCCTTGAACGCGATGCAGGTATGCGAGAGGTGCGTGGCCGCGAGTTCGTCCATGCCGTGGCCGTGAAGCCCGGCGTCGAGATCGAAGCTCATGACGATCGTGTCGTCGAACGGCGCGATCTGGACTCCGCCGGTGGATGCATAGGCGCGGCCGAGTACGATCATGTCGTATTTGAGGTTGTGGCCGATCTTCAGGACGCTCGGATCCTCCAGCAACGGCTTCAACTTCGCGAGCACGAGCGCACGGTCGAGCTGGACCGGGTTTTCCGCGAGCAAATCCGTTCCGCCATGTGCGATAGGTACGTAGCAGGCGAGGTTCGGATGCAGCGCCATGCTCACGCCGACCAGATCGGCGCGCGTCGCGTCGATCCCGGTGGTCTCGGTATCGATCGCGATCCAGCCCTGATGCTTGGCGATCGTCACCCAGCGATCGAGCGCGGCCTCGTCGACGACGGTCTCGTAGTCGTCGTGCTTGCAGGGCTCGTCGTCGTCCATGTCCGCCACGACGGGCGACTCGGCGACGGGGGCCTCGGCAACCGCGGACAGCTTGGCGATCAGCGACTTGAAGCCGTGATGTTCCAGGAACGCGCGTAGCGGCGCGTCGGGAATGCCCTTGAGTTCGAGATCCTCCAACGGTTCGGGCAACGCGACATCGCATTTCAGCGAGACGAGCACCTTCGACAGCCGCGCCATCTCGGCATGCTCGATCAGATTGTCGCGCAGCTTGCTTTTCTTCATGCCGTCGGCAGCGGCCAGCACGGATTCGAGATCGCCATGTTCGAGGATCAGCTTCGCCGCGGTCTTGGGGCCGACGCCCGGCACGCCCGGCACATTGTCGACGCTATCGCCCATCAGCGCGAGCACATCGCCAAGCTGCGCAGGCGTGATGCCGAAGAACTTCTCCGCGACATGCTCCGCGCCGAGCCGGCGGTTGTTCATCGTGTCGTACATGTCGAGCCCGGGCTCGATCAGCTGCATCAGGTCCTTGTCGGAACTGACGATCGTGACTTCCCAGCCCTGCGCTAGCGCGGCCTTCGAGTAGCAGGCGATGATGTCGTCGGCCTCGAGTCCCTCGGTCTCGATGCACGGCAGCGAGAAGGCGCGCGTGGCGTCGCGAATCATCGGGAATTGGGGGACGAGATCCTCGGGCGGCGGCGGACGCTGCGCCTTGTACTTGTCGTAGAGATCGTTGCGGAAGGTCTTCGACGATTTGTCGAGGATGACCGCCATGTGGGTCGGGCCGTCGGCGGCATGAACTTCGTCGGCGAGCTTCCACAGCATCGTCGTGTAGCCGTACACCGCACCGACCGGCTCGCCATGCTTGTTGGTGAGCGGCGGCAGCCGATGATAGGCGCGGAAGATATAGCCGGAGCCGTCGACGAGATAGAGATGGGGCATCGCGCGCGGTCTAGCGGATGCGCGCGCGGGGACCAATGGGCGAAGCGTGGTTGTTGGGTATCAGGTGCGGGGAAAAGCGGTGGGGTGTTTGGGGCGAGTCACTGTCCCGAGAGATGCACCACCCCGGCGAAGGCCGGGGCCCAATTGGAAAGGTGGTCGTAACGGCGCGCGGCGCTTCGTTACTGCCGTCCCCCAATTGGGCTCCGGCCTTCGCCGGGGTGGAGAATTGGTGGTGAATAGACCTCACCCACCAAACTCCCGCCAATTTGTTCTCCCGCGAAGGCGGGAGCCCAGTCTGGATCCCCGCCCTCGCGAGGAAACATGCTGCCTTTACTTCTTGATCAGCCCGATCTCGACCAGCCGCTCGTACAGGTAATCATGCGCGGTGATCGGCGCCGGGTAGCGGTTCGCGTTGTCCGGCGTGATCGTCCCCGGCAGCGTCTCGATCAGAAAGTCCGGCGCGGGGTGCAGGAAGAACGGCATCGAGTAGCGCGAGTGGCCACGGCGCTCGGGGGGCGGGTTGACGACGCGGTGCGTGGTCGAGGGGAGGACGTTGTTGGTCAGGCGTTGCAGCATGTCGCCGACGTTGACGACCATCGCGCCCTCGGGCGGCTTGATCGACAGCCAGCGACCGTTGGCGCGGTCGAGCAGTTCGAGGCCGGCTTCCTCGGCGCCGAGCAGCAGCGTGATCAGGTTGATGTCCTCGTGCGCACCGGCGCGGACGCCTTCGGCATCGGCGGGGATCGGCGGGTAATGCAGGAGGCGAAGGATGCTGTTGCCGTCCTTCACTGCCGGATCGAACCAGTCGGGCTTGAGCTTCAGATAGCGCGCGATCGCAGACAGGAGCTTGTCGCCGGCGCGGTCGAAGGCGGCGAACAGTTCGAGAAAGACCGGCTTGAAGCCCTCGGGGCGCGTCGGCCAGACGTTCGGCGCCATCGTGTCCGCGTAGCGATGACCCTCGGGCAGTTCGCGGCCGACGTGCCAGAACTCCTTGAGATCGACGACCTTGGCGTCCTTGGCGATCTCGGTCTTGAACGGCGTATAGCCGCGCGCACCGCCGCCGCCGGCGATGTGATAACCGCGCTTCTCGTCCTCGGGGAGGTCGAACAGGAGCTTGGTTTCGGCCCAAGCGCGCTCGATCAGGTCGGCGGGGATGCCGTGATCGGCGACGATCGCGAAACCGTACCGCTCGAACGATTCACCGAACGCGGCGGCGAAGCCGTCGGGGTCGGTGTCCTGCGTGGCGAGGCTGAGAGTCGGGACCTGGGCGGCGGGGGTGTCGAGCATGGGGTGCGTGTCCGGATTGGGGGACGCTCGATATAGGGGATCGGGGGTGCGGTGCCAAATGCCTGGGTTAGGGTGGTGAGATTTCGAATGCCCAAGGATCCCCCCCCCTGGCGGGGGAGGATTGCAGTACGCCGCTCCGTCACCCCGGACTTGTTCCGGGGGCCACGGTTCCGCGCCATCGAGTATCTCGGATTTGCGGAACGGTGGATGCCGGAACAAGCCCGGCATGACGGAAGGGGGAGCGTTAGCCGCTGATCACGATCGTGCCGGTCGCCTTGTCCGCGCCGTCGGGAGCGAGTTCTAGGCGGAAGGATTTGTTCTCGTCGGTGGTGCCGATCAGGTTCGCGCCCTCCGGATGCACCTGATACCCCACTTTGCCCAAACGTTGCGCGAACCAGTCGCGGACGATCGCGGGCGTCGCCGGGCTGGCGAAGGCGACACGCAGCCCACCGCTCTTGTCGTCGCCGACGATGTTCAGCGTCTTGATCGACGATCCCGGATACAGCCGCACGCCGTTGAGATCGAAATTGCCGGTGTCGATCTTGATCTTCGGCAGCTTCACCGTGCCCTGGAAGCCGGGGACGTCGATCTTCATCTCGCCGGTCTCGCCGTTGATCGCGCCGAGCATGTTGCCGCCGTCGGCGTTGATCGACACCGACGCGCCTTCGTTCGAGCGATCGCATGCGGCCAGAGCCAGCATGCCGGCAAGGCCGACGGTGGCGAGCGATAGCGGACGGATCATGGCTGACTCCCGAGTGTGTTGGTCTCACAATACAGATAGGGCGGGACTCCGTTTCGCGCAATCGCGGCCGCGTTGCGTCGGTTGGCGGGTTTCGCGCGATGAGCGGACCCTGTAAGGGCGCACGCATCATGCAGACCAAGGATCCCCAATCCGACGCGCCGGCGATGCGCGGCGCGCCGATCGGCTTCGTCGAGTTCGTCGCGCTCGTCGCCTCGCTCATGTCGCTGACCGCACTCGGTATCGATTCGATGCTGCCCGCGCTGCCGGCGATCGGCGACTCGCTGGGGGTCGCGTCCGATAACGGCCGGCAGTTCGTGGTGACGGCGTTCGTGATCGGGTTCGGCGTCGCGCAGCTGATCCACGGGCCGCTCGCGGATCGGTTCGGGCGGCGGACGGTGCTGCTGTGGTCGCTCGTTTTGTACGTCATCGCCAACGTCGCCTGCGCGACCGCGGGGAGTTTCGCGTGGCTGCTGGTGGCGCGCGTGTTCGGCGGCGCGGTGATCGCGGCGGCGCGGGTCGCGACGATCGCGCTGGTCCGTGACTGCTATCACGGGCGGGCGATGGCGCGGGTGATGTCGATCGCGTTCATGGTGTTCATGATCGTGCCGATCCTGGCACCGACGTTCGGCTGGGCGGTGCTGCAGTTCGGCGACTGGCGTGCGATCTTCTGGACGGTCGCCGCACTGACGTTGGGCGTGCTCGTCTGGTTCTACCTGCGGATGCCCGAAACGCTGGCGCCCGAGAATGTCCTGCCGATCACGCCGAGGCGGATCCTGAGCGACTGGCGCCAGACGCTGGGCGATCGCAATTCGCTTGGCTACACGCTCGCCTCGACCGCACTGTTGGGCGCGTTGTACGGGTATCTCAATTCGATCCAGCAGATCATGGCGGACGTGTTTCACAAGCCGACGTTGCTCGCGCTGATCTTCGCGACGACGTCGGTGACGATGGCGGCGTGCAACCTGCTCAATTCGCGGATCGTGATGCGGCTGGGGACGCGGTTGATCAGCCACGGCGCGTTGTCGGTGTTGATCCTGGTGTCGCTGGTCCACCTGTTCGCGATCGAGATCGGGTTCGAGACGTTGGTGAGCTTCGCCATCTTCCAGGCGCTGACGCTCGGCTGTTTCGGGCTGGCGACGTCCAATTTCTCGGCGATGGCGATGGAGAATATGGGGCGCATCGCCGGTACCGCGTCGAGCGTACAGGGGTTCTTGAGCGTCACGGCGGGGGCAGTGATCGGCGCGGCGATCGGGCAGGCGTTCGACGGCACCACCGTGCCGCTAGTCGCGGGGTTCCTGCTCGCCGGGGTCGCTGCGCTGATCGCGATCCTGGTGACCGAGCGGGGGCGGTTGTTCCGGCCGGCGTCCACCGCACCGGCGCACGCCTGACGGAACCACCGCGCACGTCCACCGTTCGCATCGGGTAGGCCTGCATCATGCGGGCATCCTGGAACGAGGGAGTGAGACCATGGGCGGACATCAGGTGCCGAGTGCCGGTTCGGGCGACGACGGCTATGACGAAGAGGGTTATGACGAGAGCCAGCGCGCCGAGATCCTCGAGGCCACGCGCAACGGGCCAAGCGACGGCGTCATCCTGACCGACCTCGATCCCGATCTGGGCGAGGACGACACCGACGACGAGTCGATCGACGACGCCAAGATGGACTCCGAAGAGGTCGGCGAGACGGACTCCACCGTCACGATGGACGAGGCCGACATGGACGAAGACGACGTTCAGGACGAACTCGACGACGGCAGCATCGACGACGACGAAGACCTGAAGGACGCCGACGACGTCGCACTGAAGCCCTGAATATAGCGCGGGCTGGCGGACCTGGGTGAGTGCCCGGGTCCCGTCAGCCGGCGTTGGCGAGAATCTGAAGATCGTGGAGATCGAACGCTGCGCCGGTCGCATCGCCATCTTCGTGCCGGGCGTCCGCGGCATCATCCGAGACCGTGTTCAACGAGGCCGTGTCGACTGTTGCCGAGGGCGCGGTTCCTGCAACGTCGTATGCGGTCCACAGAACGCCCAGAGACCATAACAGCGCGGCCCACCGGCTGCGGAAGAGGCGTTTGAAACCCATGGTTTGCGCCTATCGGTCGGGTCGTTTCCAACACTTTGACGGACGCGGTTAAGAGCCACGCTACGCCGATCGTTGCTGCATTTTTGCCACGATTGCCTTTGGTTTGCCGCCGTTCGTTCATCGGAGCGACAGGAAGCGTTGCTGCATTGCAACACATGGGGAGGGTTCCGAGCGTCCCGACTTTTTGTTGCAACAAAGTGGACGCCCGCCGGTTTCGCTAGCCTGGACCAAGCCGCTGCATCGTGCGGCCGGGGGCCACGAAATAAACGATAGAAGGTCTAATTTTCCATGCGTACGCTTTCCCTGGCCCTCGTCCTCGCTGCCACCGCATTCGCAGCCCCTGCCTTCGCGCAGGACATGTCGGCATCGGCGCCTGCGCCCGTCGACACCAGCGCAGCGCCTGTCGACAACAGCGCAGCCCCCGGCGAAGCGGCTGCACCCGACGGCTCCAAGGCGTTCGGCATCGAGCCGTATTTCGGCGTGATGGGCGGTTGGGAGCAGTTCGACAACCAGGGCAACCACGGCATCCCGCGCGCGCTCAACTCGGACGGCTCGGTCCGTAACAACTACCGCGCAGACGGCGCGCTCGTGCAGGGCGTCCTCGGCGTCAACGTGCCGCTCGGCCCCGTCTTCGTCGGCGTCGAAGGCAACGTCATCAAGGGCGTCGATGGCAACATCGATTGGGAATATGGCGCAGCAGGCCGCTTCGGCTTCCGCGCCGGCGACAGCGGCATCCTGTACGGCAAGGTCGGCTACCAGTGGGTCAACTTCGACCATTTCTCGCAGTTTGCGACCAATGGTGGCAACACCAACCGTGACTATAACGCGATCACCTACGGCATCGGCGCAGAAGTCGGTCCGCAGAGCATCGGCCTCAAGGGCATCACCGGCAACGCAGGCTTCCGCATCCGTGCCGAGGTCAACACCTTCGGCGCAGCACAGAGCTTCCGTCCGATGCTCGGCATCATCACCCACTTCTAAGCTTTTGCCCGCACAGGGCATAAGCTGGACGTGACAGGGGCGGGGCGTGACATCGGTCACGTCCCGCCCTTCGTGCGTCCGGGCCCGATCGCCGTGTTTCGGGGGTGTGCGGCGAGTGAAGTTCACAAAGTGCACACGCTGGGAAGGGTCTGCACATGGCATGATACAGGCTCGTCGTGCGGGTTGCGGCATGATGTCTGGACCATGCCGTACCTGATCACGGCACGACGACGTAGGACAGCGGCTTCGCGGGATTCCGCGCCTGATCGGACGTGTGGGGGGATGCTTGATGGAGAGACGGCGCGGCCTCTCGCGAACACGCCGTTGCATGTGCACGCACAGAGCATTTGCTGGACGTGACAGGGGCGGGGCGTCACCAGCCAAATCCCGGCCTTCGTGCGTCTGTGCTCGACCGTAGTGTTTTCGGGGGCCGGCCCGCCGGCGTTGCGGGGGTGTGCGGCGAGTGAAGTTCACAAAGTGCAGGCGCTGGGACGGGTCTGCACATGGCATGCCGCAGGCTCGTCGCGTGGGTTGCGGATGGATGTCTGGACCATGCCGCACCTGATCACGGGATGACGACGTAGGACAGCGGCTTCGCGGGGTTCCGCGCTCGATCGGACGCTTGGGGGGATGCTTGACGGAGAGAGGGCGCGGCCTTTTGCGAACACGTCGTTGCGTGTTCGGGGGTCATGCCGGCAGCTAAGCTTCTACTGTCGTCTCGATCGTTTGACTGGCGGCGGATGCAGAACGCGACGGTCGGGAGTCTGCGCCACGCGGTTATCGCGTGATCTGTGGGCCGCCAATTTGCACGCGACGTGCCGCGGACCGATGTTCACGATGCGTTCGACTCGTTTCCGACTCCGCCTGCCGCAATGCACCCGCTGGCGAGGGTGACATCTTCGCGCGCGCGCGTACGCGCGGGGGGCGATGGAGTATGTGTTTGATTTCATGCGGTTGCTCAGTGGCGATCGCGCGGGCGCCACGCGCCGTGGCGGCTCGGCCCGCCGTCCCGCGCCGGGAGTCCTGCTGCAGCTCCGCCTGGTATTCTACGGCGTGCTGCTCGGGCTGATGGTGCCGATGATCCGCCAGATCGACTGGTCGGCGCTGGTGCCGCCCGGACTGAAGGTCGAATGGCCCAGCGGGTTCGGCATCGCCTGGCCCGCCGGGCATCTGCGCGTGCCGGGCGGCTGGGGCAAGGCCAAGGACACGATCACGTCGGCGGCGTCGTCCTCGACCGCCGTCGCCGGGGTCGCCACGACTGCCGCCGGCGCCCTGACTGCCGCGCTGTCGGGCAACACGCCCGTATCGGCGCGCTTCACGATCTGCGGCCACGCCAAGCGGATCGACTGCATGGTCGACGGCGACACGTTCTGGATGGCGGGCACCAAGATCCGCATCGCCGACATCGACACGCCCGAAACCCACCCGCCCCGCTGCGCGCGCGAGGGTCGCCTGGGGGAGGCGGCGACGGTCAAGATGCAGGCGCTGCTCAACGCTGGGCCCTTCACGCTGACCCCAATCAAGCGCGACGTCGACCGCTACGGCCGCAAACTGCGCATCGTCGAGCGCGACGGGGAGTCGCTGGGCGCGGTGCTGGTCCGCCACGGACTCGCGCGGCGTTATGGCGGCGGCAAGCGCTCGCCTTGGTGTGGATGGGGTAGGGCTTAACCGAACCTTTGGGATGGCTGCTTCATGCAGCGTGGCGGATCAGTTCGCCGCCGTTGTTCAACTTCTGGTGCAATGCGTCTGCCGAAAGCTCGAATCCGTTTGGCCAGGCGAGTGCGCCGCCTTCGATGAAGGCCCGGGCGAAATACGCCGGATCGCTTAGGGGTCGCGTCATCACGGTATCACGGGCGATAAGGCTAGCCGACGACCAATGCGCCGCAGCCCCGTCCGAGAATATCAGTTCGAGGGTATCATCACCTGTAACGGTGAGGCGGACGAGTTTAATCATCGAGGTCTGCACCGGCGATCATCTCCAGCGGCAAGAGGTCAACGCCGCGCTGCCAGTTTGCCATGAGTTCGGGGGTATGGTCGAGAGCCCATTGCTGCACGATCCGTTCCGCCTTGCGGGGCAGGCTTCCGCGGATGATCTTGCCGTCCATGATCCGCACGAACGCCTCGAAGCCCTGATAGCTGGCGTGGAAATGCGGCGGCGGATGATCGTCGAAATACATCCGGATCACGATGCCGAAGAAGAGCGAAATTACGGGCATCGGATGAGACAAGCTCCATTCTGGTCGAACAGCAGAAAGCTATATTGATACTTGAGAGTTCCAATCCCGAATCAGAGAGCCCAAACGAGCCATATCCCGGTCGGAAAGCGAGCCGCTATGCATGATCACGTTGCGTGACCTCTCAACCACTTCAAATACACTTTTTACCCACGGAACATTGTGGAGGTATGGTTCGAAATTTTCAAAGTTATTTTCGATAATCGCCGCAAGGTTAGGAAGCATTGTAAATTTTATCGGATCGTCACCACGTTGAACGTGCCATCGAACTTTTTCCTCCGCTTCCTGCCGATTTTTTGCTGCCGTTCTCACTCGATCGGAAACACAGTTCTCCCACCAACCTTCACCCGCTGCTTCTGCTAAAACTCTTGAAATTAATTCGCGAACTGAATTTTCGAATGCTGCGACCGCAATGTAGACAAATGACATTTTTTCCGCACTGGCAACGTAGTCTACGTCAAGCACATTTATACCAAGCGTTTGCCGCAGGTCCTCAGCGGACGCGGATAGATCATATCGCGTTCGGCGACCCGCCCGATCAAGGGCGGCCTCTGTCAGCTGCCCTCGAAATACGAAGCTGTAAGGTTCGCCTTCATTCATCCAAAAAGGTGCTCGCTGAGGCTGCGAAATAGAGCGTCATACACCTGTGGGTCGCGCGTCTCGGGTAATATTATTTGGATATTATAATGAAGGCCGCCCAAGTTTCGTCCAAGCTGGTGACTGCTGCGATCGTTTCTTGGCTTCGCTCGCTGACGCAATTCGATAGGCTCTTCATCGTAATGAGTAGAGCGATCGCTTTCAGTGTGTTCGTTGTCGACAACGTCTTGAACGTGCGGCAGCGACGAAAAATCAGACAGCTTTACCAAAGCCTGAAAGGTCGTTGCCATCTTATCCAAGACAGACTCACTAAAGCTTCCTTGAGAAAGAGTCTTAAACTTATTAACTAATTCGCTTTTTGAAAGATTCTGGGCATTAATGTTTACGGAAAAGATATCCGTATATGATTCTCTAACTGCGTCGGCTAATATTGACGCAGATTGTGTTTGATCCAAAAAGCTAAAATAGCGCTGCGTCGGCCTGCCTTGATCGTCTAAAAACCCAAGTGATTTTAGCACGCCAATTATTAAGCGGTCCGCAGCGCTTTTGAACTCCAACGACTCTAGAAACCTAGTGGTAAATCTCTCGGGAGCTTTTGCTTGTTGGATTGATTCAAAAATGGCGCCCAGATTTTTCGTACTAGTTAAGTATGATTTCGGAAGCGCCACCCTTGTGTCCCTCTATTCAGCTGCTACGCCTGCTATAGAGAACATATCGACACTTTGCTGTCCAGTATCCTCATTAGCAGCCGGCCCCTTCTTCGCGGTCTGGCGCTTGTCGAACGAGTCCCAGACGTCGTTCCACTGGCCCTTGGTCGCGGCCTTCGAATATTCGGTGGCGCGCTGTTCGAAGAAGTTGGCGTGCTCGACGCCGTTGAGCATCGGGGCGAGCCAGGGCAACGGGTGCTCGTCGATCATGTAGATCGGCTTCAGGCCGAGCTGCGTCATGCGCCAGTCGGCGATGAAGCGGATGTACTTCTTGATCTCCTTGGGGGTCATGCCGTTGACCGGGCCCATCTCGAAGGCGAGATCGATGAAATTGTCCTCGAGGCGGATCGTCGTCTGGCAGACGTCGGCGATGTCGTCTTTCACCGCCTTGGTCAGGCACTGGCGCTCCTGACAGAAGGTGTGGAACATCTTGATGATACCCTCGCAGTGGAGGCTTTCGTCGCGGATCGACCAGGTGACGATCTGGCCCATGCCCTTCATCTTGTTGAAGCGCGGGAAGTTCATCAGCATCGCGAACGACGCGAACAGCTGGACGCCCTCGGTGAAGCCGCCGAACATGGCGAGCGTGCGGGCGATGTCCTCGTCGTTGTCGACGGTGAACTGCTGCATGTAATCATGCTTTTCCTTCATCTCGGCATATTCGAGGAAGGCGCCGTACTCACTCTCGGGCATGCCGATGGTGTCGAGCAGATGGCTGTAGGCGGCGATGTGGACCGTCTCCATGTTGCTGAACGAGGTCAGCATCATCTTGATCTCGGTCGGCTTGAACACGCGGCCGTATTTCTCGTGGTAGCAATCCTGCACCTCGACATCGGCCTGCGTGAAGAAGCGGAAGATTTGCGTGAGCAGGTTGCGCTCGTGATCGCTGAGCTTCTGCGCCCAATCGCGGCAATCCTCGCCCAAGGGCACTTCCTCGGGGAGCCAGTGGAGCTGCTGCTGGCGCTTCCAGAACTCGAACGCCCAGGGGTATTCGAACGGCTTGTACTGCTTGGAGGCGTGAAGGAGGGACATGGGGTAAGCCTTTCGGGGAATTGGTTTTATATCGGGAAACTGGTGGGATCAGGAGGGCTGCGTCATGTTTCCGTGCTCCACTGCCACATCGCGGCGGCGGACATGGCGAGGACGATCGCGCCCGAGGTGAGCATGATGCCGATCATGCGGAACGCGTAGGTCTGTTGCTCGGTGATGCTCGGCGAGCGCAAACGGAGCAGCATCGCGGTGCCGATGATTCCGAGCACGCCCGCGACCACGAACATGATAGCTGAACCATATGTCATGCGGCGAACTCGCATGACATGCGTTGAGATGCCGAGCCCCGTATCGGGGAACCCACAACAGGAGAACGACCATGGTCGATGCAACCCAGATCCAGGAACATGCCGAAGTCATCGGCGCGGACGGCGTCCATGTCGGCACCGTCGACAAGGTCGAAGGCAACCGCATCAAGCTGACCAAGAAGGACTCGGGCGCGCAGGTCGTCGAGGGCAAGGGCCGCCATGAAGGGCATCATCACTTCATCTCGCTCGGGCTGGTCGCGGATATCGAGGACGGCAAGGTCCGGCTTTCCGCCAATGCCGACGTGGCAGTGACGTTCGAAGAAGAGGCCTGACGCGCTGGCGGTGCGCTCAACGCGTGCCGTCGAGCCTGCCCGAACCCCGGTCCGCTTCGTGCGGGCCGGGGTTTTTTGCGTCAGGCGCACCCCGGTCCGTGGTTCACGGGCCGGAGTGACGCTTGGCAGTCGAGGCGCCTTACTGGCAGGCAAGGCACTCATCGTAATCCTTCGACTCGACGTCGATCTGGCGCAGGTCGATGGTGTTGTCCGCCTCGACGCCGCCGGCGAAGCCCGCGCGCTGGACCGACTTCGAACGCAGGTAATAGAGCGACTTGATGCCGAGCTCCCACGCGCGGAAGTGGAGCATCAGCAGGTCCCACTTCTCGACGTCCGCCGGGATGAACAGGTTCAGCGACTGCGCCTGGTCGATGTAGGGCGTGCGATCCGCCGCCAGTTCTAGCAGCCAGCGCTGGTCGATCTCGAACGACGTCTTGTAGCAGTCCTTTTCCTCGACCGAGAGGAAGTCGAGATGCTGGACCGAACCGCCCTGCTCGAGGATCGAGTTCCACACCGCGTCCGAGTTCTTCGACTTCTCGCTCAGCATCTTTTCGAGATACGGGTTCTTGATCGAGAAGCTGCCCGACAGCGTCTTGTGCGTGTAGATGTTCGCCGGGATCGGCTCGATGCACGCCGACGTGCCTCCGCAGATGATCGAGATCGAAGCCGTGGGCGCGATCGCCATCTTGCAGCTGAACCGCTCCATCGCGCCGACGTCGGCGGCGTCGGGGCAGGGGCCACGCTCGATCGCGAGCTGCATCGAGGCTTCGTTCGCCTGGCTGCTGATGTGCTTGAACATGCGGAGATTCCACGACTTCGCCATCGCACCCTCGAACGGGATGCCGCGTGCCTGGAGGAAGCTGTGGAAGCCCATCACGCCGAGCCCGACCGAGCGCTCGCGACCTGCCGAGTAGGCGGCGCGTTCCATGCCGGGTTCGTGGCGGTCGATGTAATCCTGCAGGACGTTGTCGAGGAAGCGCATGACGTCCTCGATCAGGCCCTTCTCGTCCTTCCACTGATCCCAGGTTTCGAGGTTCAGCGACGACAGGCAGCAGACCGCGGTACGCTCGTTGCCGAGGTGATCCTTGCCGGTCGGCAGCGTGATCTCCGAGCACAGGTTCGAGGTCGAGACCTTGAGGCCGAGCTCGCGGTGATGCTTAGGCATCGCCTTGTTCACGTGATCGGCAAAGACGATGTACGGCTCGCCGGTCTGGAGGCGGGTCTCGACGAGCTTCTGGAACAGCGAGCGCGCGTCGACGGTGGCGCGGATCGCCTGGTCCTTCGGCGAGCGGAGGTGCCATTCCTCGCCGTTGCGCACCGCTTCCATGAAGTCGTCGGTGATCAGCACGCCGTGGTGGAGGTTCAAAGCCTTGCGGTTGAAATCGCCCGAGGGTTTGCGGATTTCGAGGAATTCCTCGATCTCGGGGTGCGAGACGTCGAGATAGACCGCGGCCGAGCCGCGGCGGAGCGAGCCCTGGCTGATCGCGAGCGTCAGCGAATCCATGACGCGGACGAACGGGATGATGCCGCTGGTCTTACCGTTGAGGCCGACCGGCTCACCGATGCCGCGGACGTTGCCCCAATAGGTGCCGATGCCGCCGCCGCGCGAGGCGAGCCAGACATTCTCGTTCCAAGTGTCGACGATCCCGCCGAGGCTGTCGGGAACCGAATTGAGGTAGCACGAGATCGGCAGGCCGCGACCGGTGCCGCCGTTCGACAGAACGGGGGTGGCGGGCATGAACCAGAGCTTCGAGATCGCATCGTACAGCCGCTGCGCGTGGCCGGCGTCATCGGCGTAGGCCGACGCGACACGGACGAACAGGTCCTGGTAGCTCTCGCCCGGGAGCAAATAGCGATCCTTGAGCGTGTCCTTGCCGAACTCGGTCAGGAGCGCGTCGCGGCTGTGATCGACCTCGACCGGGTAGATCTGCGCGCGCACGGAGTGGCTGTCCTGTGCCTGGCGCGGCGCCTTGGGTGCCTCGGCTTCAGGCGCTGCGATGGTCTGTTCGATCGTGTCTGTGGTCATGTCGCTATCCCGGCTGCTGTTTCTGAAATCCATCGAAACTGCTCCTAGTGTTCTGTATTCGTTCGAATCGGTAACCTGTCGCCATGCTACCATCGGACGGTCCCGAGCGGGAGAACAAAAAGTGACCATCGCGGCGGTGGAAGGCGCGCTTACGGTCATATCGCATAGAGCTATGCAAGGGTTGTTCTACCAGCGATTGGGTCCGCCCCCGAACGCAACCCCAAGAGATTGTGCCAAAGCGCGGAGAGACGCAAGGGGGTGCGGGGGGCGTCGGCGGCTCGGTTCGTCGTGTTCGCCCTGATCTTTATCGACCAGCATATTCGCGACGCGTGGACTTCTGCGGGGTTCGCGAAGTGCAAGGGGACGAAGCGGGAACGAAAAATTATTTAGCGCGCAAAGGTGGCAAATGTTGCTTGCGCAACCCCGACCGCGACGTCGGGGACTCTAGGTCGAAGCGAGGCGGTCGGCGAGCGCGGAAATGCTGGTGACGGCATGATCCCACGCCTGCGCCTGGTCCGCATCGGGCGCGGGGCGGCCGCCATATTCCATCGGCCGGTCAATATAGGCGGTCGCCAGTCCGCAGGCCCGCGCCGCGGCCAGATCGCTGTGATGCGCGGCGACGAGGCAGAGTTCACCCGGATCGAGACCCAGCAGGCGCGCGGTGGCGAGATAGGCCTCGGGCAGCGGCTTGTAGACCTTGCTGACCTCTGCGCCGAGGATGGCATCCCAGGGAAGCTTCGCACGCCGCGCCATCTCGACCATCAGCGCGATGTTGCCGTTGCTGAGCGTGACGATCGGAAACCGCGCCTTGAGGCGAGTCAGGCCGTCGACCGCATCGGGCCAAGGGTCGAGCCGGTGCCAGGCGTGCGTCAGATCAACCAGCGTCCCCTCGTCGACCGTCGCCGGATCGATCGCATATTCGCGCAACAGATCCTCGAGCGCCTCGCGGTGGAGAATATCGAGGATGACGAACGGCCGCCGTCCGCTGCGCACCTGTTCCAGCGCCGGCTGATAGCGCCGCCGCCAGCCGTCCGCGAAGCGATGCGGGTCGATGTCGGACCGGCCGAGACCGGCCAGCACGGGCGCTGCGTCTCGCGCGATGCCGGAGCGCCAATCGACCACCGTGCCGAAAACGTCGAAGGCCAAAGCTTTGATCGCCATGTGCAGTCTCCCGCTAGGGATACGACGGGGAATCCTGACGGTTCCGTCGCTTGATTTGGGGGCGGGTGGCAGATGGGCGGGAGCGCGCTTATCCCGTCCTGCGCAGACGCGATCCCGGGGCCTGGTTCAGCTTTGCGAGATTGAAGGCCTCGTGAAACTCGATTCCAGCCTTCCCGTTACGCGCCCAGCGGATACGCGCCGGGACCATCTGATGCTCGAGCAGTTCGATCAGCATCTCTAGACCGTCGGGATTGCCGTCGACCGAAATGCCATCGATCATCGCGCCGGACGTCGAGATATCGCGGATGCGGACATCGCCGCGCACCCCGTCGATGAGGATGCCGGCCGAGCGCAGCATCTTCGTCCTTGGCGCGCGACTGACCTTGAAGCCGCTTGGGGTGGCGACTCCGTTTTGCGCCGTCAACTGGCGCAACGCGTCCTCGGCGCTGACCGGGCGGCCATAGACATAGCCCTGGATATGGCTGCACCCGAGTTCGCGGATCAGGTCGATCTCGTCCTGGATCTCCACGCCTTCCGCGGTGGTCTCCATCCCGAGCGTGTCGGCCAGCGTGACGATCGCCTTGATGATCGCGGCGTTACGATTGCCGGGTTCGGCGGCACCCCTGACGAAGGACTGGTCGATCTTGATCTTGTCGAACGGCGCGTTGCGCAGATAGCCGAGCGACGAATATCCCGTGCCGAAATCGTCGAGCGCGAGGCGGACGCCGACCCCTTTCAGCGACTTGAACATCTGCTCGGACGAGGTGGTTTCGTCGAGGAACACGCCCTCGGTGATCTCGAGTTCGAGGCGGTTGGCGGCAATCCCCGATTGTGCGAGCGCACTGGTGACGAGTGCGGGCAGCACCGGGTTGGCGAACTGGATGGGCGACACGTTGACCGCGACGCGGATCCGGTCGGGCCAGCGCGCGGCCTCGATACAGGCGGTTCGCAGGACCCATTCGCCGATCGCCTCGATCAGCCCGCATTCTTCGGCGACCGGAATGAAATCGGCTGGCGAGACCAGCCCGCGAGTCGGATGGTTCCAGCGGATCAGGGCTTCGTAGCCGACGACCTGGGTCGTCTTCATGCTGACGACGGGCTGGTAGCACAAATGGAACGCGCCCGTCGCAACCGCGGCGCGCAGATCGTCTTCGAGCAGTTTGCGCGTCTTGGCGCCGACCAGCATGTCGTCCGAATAGAAACGGTGGACGCCGCGGCCGTCGGCCTTGGCCGCATACAAGGCCAGATCGGCGTTGCGGACGAGCGTTTCCGACGTGTCGCCGTCGCCGGGGGCAATCGCGATGCCGATCGAGCACCCGATCGTGACGGCAGTACCTGCAACCGAATATGGCTGCGACAAGGATGCGATAAGGTCGCGGGCGAGCGCCGCCAGTTTGTCGCGATTGTCCATGCTGGGCAACACGACCTCGAACTCGTCACCGCCCAGGCGCCCGACCAGACCGGCGTCGCCGACCCCGCGTTGCAGGCGTTGCGCGACCAGCTTGAGCAGCGCGTCGCCGGCCTGATGACCGAGCGTGTCGTTGACCGCCTTGAACCGGTCCAGATCCATCAGAAACAGCGATGTCGAGCGATAGGGCCCGGCCAGCTGCGCCAGCGTCTTGTCGAGCGACAGCCGCATCCGCTGGCGATTGGCGAGCCCGGTCAGCCCGTCGAACAGCGCCAGCCGCGTGATCTCGGCCTCCGACTTGCGCTTCTCCGTCAGGTCGCTGCCCGAACCGATGAAGCCCTGGAAGCGACCGAGTTCGTCGACCACCGGGCGACCGGAAATCGACCACCATTGCTCGCAGTCCGACGTCGTCGCGCACACCGAATAGTCCGAGAACGAGGTCCGCGACGAGATATGGAACGCGAGCGTGCGCTCGGTGCCGGGCGCGTCGCTGTCCATCTTGAACAAGGCGGTGAGCGGCTGGCCGATCGCACCGTCGGCAAGCCCCAGATCGTCGACCACCTTGGCGGACAGATAGGTGATCTTGCCCTGGCGATCCGCCTCCCAGAACCAGCCTGTCCCTTGACCCTCGAACTCCGCGATCATGCGGACCGCAAGATCGCCCGTGCCGGCCTGTTCGGCCCGATCGAGCTCCCGATCGAGGTCGACCTGCGCCAGTTTCCGGGTGACGACCGCAAGGCTGGCAAGGCACAGCAGCGCCGTGGCGAGCGCAAAGCCGACGCCCGCCAGTGCGGCGAGCGTGAGTACGGCGCCGATGCCTATCCCGAGGGTTGCCGCTCGTACCGCGTGGACGCTGACGGCGGTGACGACGATCGTACCGGCGACCGCGGTGAAACACCCGAACTGCAGCGGGCCCGCCGGCATCCGTCCGACCGTCCAGAGCATCGACACCAGCAGGGCCGATATCGCGACGACACCGAGCGTGATCATCCAGTTGCGCTGGAAAGGCCGCGACTGACGCAGCGCGGGGACGCGCAGGACGCAGAATATAGCCCCCGACACGACGGCAAGCGTCGCTGCGTGGATGGCGAGCAGCCATACGGACGCGCCAAGGCCAGAACTTGCCGGCGCGAAAAGCCCCGTGGCGATCAGGATCGCGCACATGACGACCTGAGTCGCGACCGTAAACGGCCATACCGCGGCGATCTGACTGATCCTGCGATCCTGCAACGCGGCGATCTGTTCCCGCGGATCCTCCGCCAGACCGAACAAGGCGGTGGCGGGCGATCGATCGCGGGCGCGGCGATCGGCAACGGGGAGGGGCGCGTACATAAGCCAAACTATGGCGTCGATACCTTGCCAAGATGATCAGGAATCGAGGTTAACGCGAAAAGCCCGTCGCGCCCGCACGAACCGGTCGCCACGGGCGTCGAGTTGTCGCGACGTCACGGGATAGCTATCGACGCTGCCGCGTTGAGGGGGTGATTCCAGATCACGAGGTATCCCCATGAGCGCAGTTTCCACCATCACGTCCGCCCTCGGGCTGGGCAAGAAGAAGGTCCGCTATGCGATCGTCGGGCTCGGCGATATCTCGCAGGCGTCGATGATGCCGGGCGTCGCCCACACCGGCAATTCGGAGATCGCCGCGCTCGTCACGGACGATGCGGAGAAGGCGCGGGAGCTGGGCAAGATGTACGGCGTCGATGCGACCTATCGCTACGACCAGTTCGACGAACTGCTTGCCTCGGGGCTGATCGACGCGGTCTATCTCGGGACGCCGAACTGGCGTCATGCCGAGTTCGCGATCCCTGCGCTGAAGGCCGGCATCCATGTGCTGTCGGAGAAGCCGCTGGAGATTTCGGTCGAGAAGGCCGAAGCGATCCGCGACGCCGAGCGCGCCTCTTCGGCCAAGCTGATGACGGCGTACCGGCTGCATTTCGAGCCGTCGACGCTCGATGCGATCCGCCGCATCCGGGCGGGCGAACTGGGTGAGCTGATCGCGTTCACCTCGTGCTTCACGCAGAAGGTCGATCCGGCCAACCACCGCGTGAAGAACGGCGTCACCGCCGGGCCGCTGTTCGACATGGCACCGTATCCGATCAACGCGACGCGCTATCTGTTCGGGGCGGAGCCGGTCGAGGTCGTCTCGGCGATCGCGACGCGTCATGCCGATTCCGGCTTTCCCGATCTCGACGACACGTTCGCGGTGACGTTGCGCTTTCCCGGCGACCGGTTCGCGCAGTTCACCGTCTCCTATTATGCGAACAACGTCGACAGCCTGACGATCACGGGCACCAAGGGCAGTATCCTCATGGACCCCGCCTATGGCTTTGGCGACGCGATGGAGCAGCGCGTCACGATCGGCGAGGACAAGAGCCATGAGAGCTTCAAGCCGACCGACCAGTTCGGCGGCGAGATGCGCTATTTCTCCGACTGCATCCTCGAGGATCGCGATCCGGAACCCGATGCCGAGGAAGGGCTTGCCGATCTGCGCGTGATCGAGGGTGTGCTGGACGCGCTCAAGACCGGCGGGCGCGTGACGTTGCCACCGTTCGTGCGCTCGCGTCGGATCTCGGCGGACCAGGAGCAGACCTTGTCGCCGATCAAGGTGCCCGAGCTCGTCAACGCCGCCAGCCCGACCGGTTGATCCGCACAATGCTCGCCTTCCTCGATTTCGAAGCGTCGTCGCTGGGGAAGGCGAGCTATCCGATCGAGGTGGCATGGGTGTTCGAGGACGGCACGTCGGAGAGCCACCTGATCCGGCCTGCGCCGGACTGGACCGACTGGGATCCGGCGGCACAGGCGATCCACGGGATCGAGCGTCGGGAACTGGAGGAGGCGGGCGAGGATCACGCCGTTGTAGCGGCGCGGATGGTGGAGGCGCTGGCGGGGCATGATCTGCTGGCGAGTGCGCCGTCCTGGGATGGCAAATGGCTCAGTGCGCTGTTGCGTGCGGGCGGTCAGCCGCGGCGGGTGTTGCGGTTGCGCCGCAGCGACGAGGCGCGGCTGGAGGCGGCGCGGGTGTGCCTTGCGGGTGTGGAGCCGGCGGCGGTGCGGGAGGCGCTGGCGCGGGAGGTGGTCGGTGCGGTGTCGCAGCGGCGGAATGGACGGGTGCCGGATCACCGGGCGCTGGCCGATGCGGTCGAGGAGCGGGAGCAGTGGCTTGAGGTGAAGGCTGAGGCTGCGTTGCGGGCTGGGGTGTGGGCGGCATCGCCTGGCTTGGCTGCGAGGTCGACCTAGCCGTGTTTCCCCGCGGAGGCGGGGACCCAGACTGGGCTCCCGCCTTCGCGAGAGAACAAGCGGGTGTTGGCTGCTCAAGGTTACGGACGCCATCTGTCGCCGAACCCACTATGTCGTTAGCCTTCGCCTACGCGTATCATCCGCGATCGGCTGTTTTGGACCCCCACGTCACCCACTCCCGTCATCCTGACGAAAGTCAGGATCCAGGGTTACAGGCGCCTTGTTAGCGGCTCTGGATCCTGACTTTCGTCAGGATGACGGGGAGGGCGGAGGACTGGACGCAAACTCACTTTGCGTCCGTCACAACACTGGGGTCAGTTCGTTTCCGCTCGTGGTGCGCCGCTCATCGTCACCGGTTGCGGGCCGCCCGCCGTGGCTTCCAGCGTCGAGTCTCCGCCGAGCACGCGGTACAGCGTCACGCGGTTGCTGGCGCCGACGAGCTGCGTCGCGACCAGGTTGCGCTGCGCGGTGTAGAGCGAGCGCTGCGCGTCGAGCGAGCTGAGGAACGTGTCGATCCCGCCGCGATACCGCGCTTCGGCGAGGCGGTATGTGTCCAGCGCCGCTTCCGAGAAGTTCTGGTTCGCCTTCAACTGGTCGGCGATCGTGCCCTGGCGGGCCAGCGCGTCGGCGGTTTCCTGGAACGCGGTCTGGATCGTCTTGTCATAGGTGGCGAGGGCTGCGTCGCGTTGCGCCTTAGAATAGGCGACCCCGGCGATCCCCGCACCCGCGCGGAAGATCGGGTAGCTGACCGAGGGGGCTACCGAATAGTTGAACGCGCCGCCGCTGAACAGCGAGGTCAGCGACGTGCTGGCGAACCCCAGGATGCCGGTCAGCGAGATCTTCGGAAACAATTCCGCCCGCGCCGCGCCGATCTCGGCGTTGGTGGCGCGGAGCTGGTATTCGGACTCGACGACGTCGGGGCGGCGCAGGAGGATGCTGCTGTCGAGCCCGGCGGGCAGCGTGGCGACGGTCGGCAGCGCCTGTTCGATCGAGGCGGGCAACAGGCTGGCGTCGACCGGCGCGCCGACGAGCAGTTGCAGCGCGTTGACGTCCTGCGCGAGCGCGGTGCGCTGTTCGGCGAGATCGGACTGTGCGGTGAACAGGACCTGTTGTGCCTGGCGAAGATCGGTCCGCGGGGCGACGCCGCCGCGCAACCGCGCGTTGGTCAGCGTGACGCTGCGCTCCGCGCTGGCGGCGGTGTCCTGTGCGATCTTGAGCAGGCTCTGGTCCGACGCGTAGGTGAGCCAGGCATCGGCGATGTCGCCGACAAGCGTCAGGCGGGTGGCGCGCGCGGCGGCTTCCGTCGCGAAATAGCGATCGAGCGCGGCGCTGGTGAGCGAGCGGATGCGGCCGAACAGGTCGAGTTCGAACGCCGTCGTGCCGAGGTCGACCGAAAAGGCGCTGTTCGAGCTGGACGAACTGACGACGGAGCCAGAGCCGGTCCCCGTCCCCGTGTCGGTATTACCGGTACCCGTTCCCGTGTTGCCCGTGCCCGTTCCGGTTCCTGTGCCCGTGTTACCGGTGCCGCTGCTGACGGTGTTGCGCGTGCCGTTGCCGCCGCCCGAATAGGTGTAGCGGCCGCTCGCATCGACCTGCGGCAACAGGTCGGCGCGCTGGATGCGGTATTGCGCGCGGGTCGAGGCGATGTTGGCGGCGGCGACCCGCAGATCGCGGTTGTTGGCGAGCGCCTGGACGATGATCTGCTGGAGCCGTGGGTCCTGGAACACGTCGCGGTAGGTGAAGGCGGGCAGCGTCGCCTCGGACTGGCGCAGATACGCGTCGCCGACCGGGAGCGACGGCGGCACCGGGAGTTCGGTGCGCGCATATTTCGGGGCGAGCGAGCAGCCCGCGAGCGCAGTCGAGGCGGCGAGGATCAGGACAAGCGAGCGCATCAGGCGGGCTCCGGCCGGTGAGGGCCCTGTGGTTCGGGCGGACCCAGCGGTTGCTTGTGATCGCCATCGTTTCCGTCATGCTCGCCACCGTGGAAGCCGGTAGGCCGGCCACGCAGCTTGGCGATGCCGTCTCGCGCGCCGCGGCGGACGAGGACGAAGAACAGCGGGATGTAGAACAACGCGAGGACCGTCGCGGTTAGCATGCCGCCGACCACCGCGGTCCCGATCGCGATGCGGCTGTTCGCGCCGGCGCCGGTCGAGAGAGCGAGCGGAAGCACGCCGAGGATGAAGGCGAACGACGTCATCAGGATCGGCCGCAACCGGATCTTCGCCGCGGACAGCGCCGCCTCGATGACGCGCTTGCCCTTGCGCTCCTCCTGCTCGGCGAACTCGATCATCAGGATCGCGTTCTTCGCCGCCAGCCCCATCGTCGTCAGCAGGCCGATCTGAAGATACACGTCGTTGATCAGGCCGCGCAGCGTCACCGCGAGGATCGCGCCGACGAGGCCGAGCGGGATCACGAGCAGCACCGCGATCGGGATCGACCAGCTCTCGTACAGCGCGGCTAGGCACAGGAACACGACAAGCAGCGACAGCCCGTAGAGGATCGGCGCCTGGCCCGACGACAGGCGTTCCTGATACGACAGCCCCGACCATGCGACCGTGGTGCCGGGGATCTGGCCGGCAAGTTCGGCGATCCGGTTCATCGCGTCGCCCGAGCTGACGCCCGGCGCGCCCGAGCCCTGGATCTCGTACGAGGCGATGCCGTTGAACCGCGACAGCGTCGTCGGCGCCTGGCCCCAGCTGGTCTTCGCGAACGACGAGAACGGCGCCATCTGGCCGTTCGACCCGCGGACGAACCACTGGCTGAGGTCGGAGGGCTGCGCGCGGAACTGCGCGTCACCCTGGACATAGACGCGCTTCACGCGGCCGCGGTCGATAAAGTCGTTGACGTACTGCCCGCCCCAGGCGGTCGACAGCGTCGAGTTGACGTTCGCCTGCGTGAGACCGAGCGTGGACAGTTTCTGCTGGTCGGCATCGACGCGCAGCGTGGCGACGTCGGGCAGTTCGGTGAGGCGGATCGCGGTCAGCGACGAGTCGGCGCGGGCGAGTGCGAGCAGCTTGTCGCGCGCGGCGTTGAACTCGGTCTGGCTAAGCCCGCCGGCGTTCTGCAACTCCATCGTGAAGCCGTTCGACGAGCCCAGACCGCGCACCGCGGGCGGCACTAGCGAATACACCTGCGCATCGCGGAAGCCGGCGAACGCCTTCGAGGCGCGACCGGTGATCGCCTCGGCGGTATTTTCCTTGCCCTCGCGCTGATCCCACGGTGCGAACGCGATAAAGCCTTGCCCCGTGTTCTGGCCGCTCGCGCCGCCACCGCCGCCACCGCTAACGGTGAACATCGTGCGGACGTTCGCCTTTTCGTTGGTGTAGTAATATTGCTCGATCTGCTTTTGCAGCGCGAAGGTGCGGCCTTGCGTGGCGCCGGCGGGAAGCTGGAACTGGACGATGCCAGAGCCTTGGTCCTCGGTCGGCAGGAAGCCCGTCGGGAGCCGAAGGAACAGGACCGCGAGCAAGGCGACGATGACCGCGTAGACGATCAGGAAAATCCACTTGCGGTCGATCACCGACTGCACCGCGCTGGTGTATTTGCGCGTCCCCTTCTCGAACCCGTCGTTGAACTTGTCGCCGGCGCGGGTGAAGACATGCGCGACCTTCGGGAATTTGCGCTGGCCCCAGCTCTTCTCGACGTTGCCGTCGGCGTCCGTCTTCTTCTGCTTCAGCAACGTCGCGGTCAGCGCCGGCGACAGGATCAGCGCGACAAGCACCGACAGCACCATCGCCGACACCATGGTTAGCGAGAACTGGCGATAGATCACGCCGGTCGAGCCGCCGAAGAACGCCATCGGCAGGAACACCGCCGACAGCACGAGTGCGATCGCGACCAGTGCGACGGTGATCTCGTTCATCGACTCGATCGTCGCCTCCCGAGGCGTCATCTCGGGATTTTCCTCCATCAAGCGCTCGACGTTTTCCACGACGACGATCGCGTCATCCACCAGCAGGCCGATCGCGAGCACCAGCCCGAACAGCGTCAACGTATTGATCGAAAAGCCGGCGAGATAGAACACGCCGAACGTGCCGAGCAGCACGACCGGCACCGCGATCGTCGGAATGAGCGTCGCGCGCCAGCTTTGCAGGAACACGAACATGACGATGACGACGAGGATGACCGCCTCGATCAGCGTCTTCACGACCTCGTCGATCGACAGCTTGATGAAGTCCGTGGTGTCGTTGGCGTAGGCGAATTTCAGGCCGGGCGGGAAGCTCTTGGCGGATTTCTCGACGAACGCCTTGACCAGCTCGGCGGTCTTGAGCGCGTCGGCGCCCGGCGCGAGCAGCACCGCGATGCCGGCACCGGGATGCGCGTTGACGCGGCTGCGGGCGTTGTAGTTCTCCGCGCCCAGCTCGATCCGGGCGACGTCGCGCAGCTTGACCACCGCGCTGTCGTTGGTGGTCTTCAGGATGATGTTGGCGAACTGCTCGGGCGTCTGGAGGCGCGACTGTGCGGTGACGGTCGCGTTCAGCATCTGCGTGTCGGGTTGCGGCTGGCCGCCGAGTTCGCCGGCGGCGACTTCGGTGTTCTGCGCCTGGATCGCGGTCGTCACGTCGCTCGGAATCAGCTGATAGCTGGCCAGTTTGCTCGGGTTCAGCCAGATCCGCATCGCGTACTGTGCGCCGAACACGTTGCTGTCGCCGATGCCGGGAATCCGGCCGAGCGGGTCCTGCAGGTTCGAGACGAGATAGTCGGAGACGTCCTGGTTGGTCAGCTTGTCGGTCTCGTCATAGACGCCGACGATCAGGAGGTTGTCCGGGTTCGATTTGCGGACCACGAGGCCCTGCTGCTGGACCTGCGAGGGGAGGCGGGACAGCGTCTGCTGGACCTGGTTCTGGACCTGGACCTGCGCGATGTCGGGGTCGGTGCCCTTCTCGAACGTCACGGTGATCGTCACGGAGCCGCGCGACGACGATGACGAGCTGAAATAGATCAGCCCGTCGATCCCGGTCAGCGATTGCTCGACGACCTGCGTGACGCTGTTCTGGATGGTCTGCGCGTTGGCGCCCGGGAAGGTCGCGCGGACGGTCACCTGCGGCGGCGCCACGTCGGGATATTGCGCGATCGGCAGGCTCATGATCGCGCCGATGCCGCCAAGCATCACGATGATCGCGAGCACCCAGGCGAAGATCGGGCGATCGATGAAGACACGGGACAACATAAGAGCTTAGCCGGCCTTCTTCTGGCTGGACTGGTTGCCCGAGGAGTCGTCCTTGGGCGCTTCGATCTTCTGCGCAGTGTTTTCCGGCACCGGTTTCACGCCCTGGTTCGGGGCGATCTTCGACAGTCCTTGCGTGATGATCCGGTCGCCGGGGTTGAGCCCGCTGGTGACGACCCAGAACGCGCCCTGCGTGCGGTCTGCCTTGATGTTCTTCTGCACCGCCTTGTTGTTCGCATCGACGACATAGACCGTCGCATTGCCCTTCGCATCGCGCGACACGCCCGCCTGTGGCACGAGGAATGCGCGCTGGTTGATCGCCTGCGCGAACTTGGCCTGGACGAACATGCCGGGCAGCAGCAGTCCTTGCGGATTGGGGAAGCGGGCACGCAGCGTCACGGTGCCGGTCTCGGTGTTGACCAAGGCTTCGGCGAACTCGACCGTGCCCGTGGCGCCATATTCACTGCTGTCCTCGAGCGTGAGGCGGACTTCGGCGCGGGTCGGGATGATGCCGTTCTGGCCGAGCGAACGCCTGAGCGCGAGAAGGTCGCCGGACGATTGCTGGATATCGACGAACATCGGATCGAGCCGCTGAATCTGTGCGAGCGGATCGGTCTGCGTGGCGGAGACGAGCGCACCGACGGTGAACAGCGACCGGCCGATGCGCCCGGTGATCGGCGCGGGGACGGTGGTGAATTTAAGGTTGATCTGCGCGGTCTCCAGCGCGGCGCGGGTCTGCGCGACCGAGGCGGTGGCCTGGCGCGAGGTGGCGACCGCGTTGGTATAGTCCTGCTTGCTGATCGCCTCCATCTCGGCGAGCGGCTTGTAGCGTTGCGCGAGAATATTCTGCGCCTGCTGGTTGGCGCGGGCGCTCTGGAGGTTCGCCTGCGCTTCGTTGGCGGCGGCGCGATAGAGGCGCTGGTCGATCTCGTAGAGTGGCTGGCCCTTTTTGACGAGCGTCCCCTCGGTGAAGAACCGCCGGCGGATGATGCCGGTGACCTGCGGGCGAACGTCAGAGCTTTCGAACGCGGTGGTGCGGCCGCTGAGTTCGGTGGTCATCGCGACGCTGGTCGGCTGGACGACGACATAGCCGACGGTCGGCGTGCCTTGGCCCGGCTGGCCGCCGCGGCCGGCCTTGCCCTGCGCCTTGTCGTCGCCGCCGGAACAGGCAGCGAGCGCCAGGGCTGGCACCAGCAGGATGGCGCACCGCCGTGCTGAGAATCGTGTGGCTATCAAGTGTGGTATCCGCTCGCGATCGGTGGTGGCAGCTGTTGGTCGGGCTAAACCACGAGGATGTACCAGAAGTATGTCAGTTGAGAAGCGGGGGTGAGAAATAGGGAAGAAAGAGTAACCTGTTTGATTGGATGGGGGGTTTTTGAGGGGGGCGAGGGCCGCCAACGCCCGAAGAATTGTCTCCCCGCGAAGGCGGGGATCCAGACTAGGCTCCCGCCTTCGCGGGAGAACAAGGGCTTGCAGCGTTTCCATGCCTTAGCGTCCTTCTGCGCCTCCCCGGCGGAGGCCGGGGCCCAATTTGAAAGGTCGTGGTGACGATGGACTGCGCTCCCTTAGCGATGTCCCTCAATTGGGCCCCGGCCTTCGCCGGGGTGGCGGAGAGGCGGTGGTGGCGGTGAGGCGCACCGACGCCGCGCACCCGTCATCCTGACGAAAGTCAGGATCCAGAGCCGGGAGGGGATCGTTTGTGGCTGTGGGTCCTGACTTTCGTCAGGTTGACGAGTGGTCCGTCAGGACGACGAGTGGTTCGTCAGGACGGGCATTTTTGAGGCTGCTGCAATGATCGACGACGACAAGAAGGCGGCGGCCGTTGCTGCCGTGGCTGAAGTTCGCGACGGGATGCTCGTCGGGCTCGGGACCGGCTCGACCGCGGTGTTTGCGATCCTGGCGCTGGGCGAGCGCGTGGCGGAGGGCTTGGCGATCCGCGCGGTCGTCACGTCCGACGCCAGCGACAAACTTGCGCGGGAGGTCGGCATCGACGTCCTCGATTTCGCCGACATCGCCCATGTCGACCTCACGATCGACGGCGCGGACGAGATCGACTCGCGCTGCTTCGCGATCAAGGGCGCAGGCGGGGCGATGTTGCGGGAAAAGATCGTCGCCGCAAGCTCGGCACGGATGGTCGTGATCGCGGACGGCTCGAAACGCGTCGACCGGATCGGTGCCGCCAAGCTGCCGGTCGAGGTGCTGCCGTTCGCCGAAGCCTATGTGATGCGTGTCCTGACCGACATGGGCGCAGCACCGGTTGTGCGCGGCAACTACCGGACGGACCAAGGCAATCTCGTCGTCGACTGCCATTTCGCCGGCCTCGAGGACCCCCACGCGACCGCCGCCACGCTTGCCGCGATCCCCGGCATTCTCGGCCACGGGCTGTTCCTCGACGAGGTCGACGCCGCGTACATTGCAAGGAACGGCGTCGTTACGCGACTGGAACGGACGGGTGCATCCGACTAAAGGTATCCTATGTTGGCAACCAGATCGGATGCGCGGCGTTCGGTCACCGTCTAGAGCGAGGCTTCTTCCATGACCGATACCGCAACCGCCGTCCCCAAGGCGGACCCCATGCTGCACGAGGACGGCTCCCCCGAGCGTCTGGCGATCGATACCATCCGCACGTTGTCGATGGACGCGGTCCAGAAGGCCAATTCGGGGCATCCCGGCACGCCGATGGCGCTGGCACCGGTCGGTTACACGCTCTGGTCGAAGTTTCTGCGCTATGATCCCAAGCACGCCGACTGGCCCAACCGCGACCGTTTCGTGCTGTCGGTCGGCCATGCGTCGATGCTGCTCTATTCGCTGATCCACCTCGCCAAGATCGAAGAGATCGACGCCGAGGGCAACAAGACCGGCAAGGAAGCCGTGAGCCTCGAGGATATCGAGCAGTTCCGCCAGCTTTCGTCCAAGACCCCCGGCCATCCCGAATATCGCCATACCACCGGCGTCGAGACCACCACGGGTCCGCTGGGGCAGGGTTGCGGTAATTCGGTCGGCATGGCGATCGCCGAGCGATGGCTCGCGGCGCGCTACAACAAGGACGGCTTCACGCTGTTCGATCATGACGTCTACACGATCTGTGGCGACGGCGACATGATGGAGGGCGTCTCGGCCGAGGCGGCGAGCATGGCCGGGCATCTGAAGCTCAGCAATCTGTGCTGGATCTACGACAGCAACCACATCTCGATCGAGGGCGCGACTGATCTGGCGTTCAACGAGGATGTCGGCCTGCGCTTCGACGCCTATGGCTGGAACGTCATCCATGTTGACGACGCGAACGATACCGAGGCGCTGAGCCGCGCCATCGAGACGTTCAAGGCCACCAACGACAAGCCGACCTTCATCGTCGTGCATTCGGTGATCGGTTACGGCAGCCCCAAGGCGGGCAGCGAGAAGGCGCACGGCGAGCCGCTCGGCGAGGAAAATATCCGCCTCACCAAGCAGGCTTACGGTTGGCCCGAGGACAAGTCGTTCTACGTGCCGGATGGCGTGATCGAGCATTTCAACGGTGCGATCGCCGGGCGTGGCGCCAAGCTGCGCGACGAGTGGGTCGCGCTGACCGACAAGTACCGGGGCGCCTACCCTGAGCTGTCTGCCGAGCTCGACCTGCTGCTCAAGGACGAGCTGCCCGAGGGCTGGGATGCCGACATCCCGACGTTCGAGGCGGATGCCAAGGGCGTCGCCAGCCGTGACTCCGGCGGCAAGGTGCTCAACGCGATCGCGGCGAAGGTGCCATGGCTGATCGGTGGTTCGGCCGATCTCGCGCCGTCGACCAAGACCGACATCAAGGGTCAGCCCTCGTTCGAGGCCGACAATTACGCCGGCCGAAACTTCCATTTCGGTATCCGCGAACATGGCATGGGCGCGATCGTCAACGGCATGGCGCTGTCGCATCTGCGCTCCTACGGCTCGACCTTCCTGGTGTTCGCCGATTACATGCGCGCGCCGGTGCGCTTGTCGGCGATCATGGAGGTCGGCGCGATCTGGGTGTTCACGCACGACTCGATCGGGGTCGGCGAGGACGGCCCGACGCATCAGCCGATCGAGCATCTGTCGACACTGCGCGCGATCCCCGGCCTCGACATGATCCGTCCGAGCGACGCGAACGAAGTCGTCGCGGCGTGGAAGGCTGTCCTGAAGGATGCCAGCACGCCGGCTGCGCTGATCATGTCGCGCCAGGCTTTGCCGACGCTCGACCGGACCAAGTACGCAAGCGCCGATGGGCTCGAGAAGGGCGGCTATGTCCTTGCGGACAGTGCCAGTGAAGACGGGGGCACGCCCGACGTGATCCTGATCGCGACCGGCAGTGAAGTGTCGCTGGTCGTCGAGGCGCACGAGAAGCTCAAGGCGGACGGCGTGAAGAGCCGGGTCGTGTCGATGCCGAGCTGGTATCGCTACGAATTGCAGGACGCCGCGTACAAGGAAAGCGTGTTGCCGCGCGAAGTGCGCGCGCGCGTTGCGGTCGAGATGGCCGGGTCGATCGGTTGGGACCGCTATGTCGGGCTCGACGGCGCGACCGTGACGATGTCGACCTTCGGGGCTTCGGCACCGCTCGCCAAGCTGCAGGACAAGTTCGGGTTCACCGTCGACAATGTCGTCAAGGTCGCCCGCCAAGTGATGGAGACCAAGTGATGGGTGCGCTCAACGATCTCGAAGGCTTCGGCCAGGCGGTATGGCTCGATTTCGTCGACCGGAAGTTCCTGGAGGCCGGTGGCCTACAGAAGCTGGTCGACGAGGACGGCCTGACCGGCGTCACGTCGAACCCGTCGATCTTCGAAAAGGCGATGGGTCATGGCGACGCCTATGACTCGACGCTGGCGAAGTACGACAAGGAGCATGCTGGCGCGGCGACGATCGATCGCTACGAGCATCTCGCGATCCAGGACATCAAGGCGGCGGCGGAGACGTTGAAGCCGGTCTACGACAAGCTCGACGCGAAGGATGGCTATGTCAGCCTGGAAGTGTCGCCGTATATCTCGGACGACACCGATGCGACGATCGCCGAGGCGAAGAAGCTGTGGGCTGCGGTCGACCGGCCGAACCTGATGATCAAGATTCCGGGTACGCTCGCGGGCGGACCGGCGATCGCGTCGACGATCGCGAGCGGGATCAACGTCAACGTCACGCTGCTGTTCGCGCTCGACGCCTATATCCGCGTCGCCGAGGCCTATGCGATGGGGCTCGAGGAGCGGGTTCGCCAGGGCCAGCCGATAGATAAGATCGCCAGCGTCGCCAGCTTCTTCGTGAGCCGTATCGATGCGTCGATCGACAAGGAGATCGATGCGCGCGTCGAGAAGGGCGATCCCGAGGCCGAGGCGCTGAAGGCGATCCGCGGCAAGGTGGCGATCGCCAACGCGAAGATGGCGTATCAATGGTATCTCGACTTCCTGAAGTCGGATCGCTGGCAGGCGCTCGCTGCCAAGGGTGCGCAGCCGCAGCGTCTGCTGTGGGCGTCGACCGGCGTTAAGGATCCTAGCTATCCCGACACGCTCTACATCGACACGCTGATCGGCAAGGACACGGTCAACACGATGCCGCCGAAGACGATGGATGCGTTCCGCGACCACGGCACGGCGGCGGAGACGATCACGCAGGACGTGGATGCGGCCAAGCATGTGCTGGCGGAAGCCGAGCGGCTGGGGCTCGACCTCAACGGCGTGACCGGCAAGCTGGTCGAAGAGGGCGTCGCGTCGTTCGTGAAGGCGTTCGACGACCTGCTTGGCTCGATCGCGAAGAAGCAGCCCGCGACGGCGTAACCTTCTGCTCCCTCTCCCCGTTGGGGAGAGGGTCGGGGTGAGGGGCGCCGCGAGCGCTACCCTCCCCAACTACCCCTCACCCCAACCCTCTCCCCGGAGGGGAGAGGGGGCAAGTAAGGAATGATATCCATGAAGATCGGACTGATCGGCCTCGGCCGGATGGGCGGCAATATCGCGCGCCGGTTGATGAAGAACGGCCACGAAGTCGTCGCCTTCGACCGCGACGCCGAAGCCGTGAAGAAGCTCGCCGCCGACGGCGCGATCGGCGCGGACTCGCTCGACGACATGCACGCCAAGCTCGACACCCCGGCGATCTGGTGGGTCATGGTGCCGGCGGGCGAGCCGACCGAGCAGACCGTCCAGGCGATCGCCGCCAAGGCGTCCGCGGGCGACATCATCATCGACGGCGGCAACAGCTTCTACAAGGACGACGTCCGTCGCGCGAAGGAACTCGCCGAGAAGGGCATCCGCTACGTCGATGTCGGCACGTCCGGCGGCGTCTGGGGTCTCGAACGCGGCTATTGCATGATGATCGGCGGCGAGAAGGACACGGTCGACCTGCTCGATCCGATCTTCGAGACGCTTGCGCCGGGCATCGGCACTATCGTCCGCACGCCGGGCCGCGTTGAAGGTCAAGCCGATCCGCGCGCCGAGAAGGGCTATATCCATGCCGGCCCTCCGGGCGCCGGCCACTTCGTCAAGATGGTCCATAACGGCATCGAGTACGGGCTGATGCAGGCCTATGCCGAGGGCTTCGACATCCTCAAGGGCAAGTCCGGCGAGCATGTCGCGGAGGACCAAAGGTTCGACATCAACCTGACCGACGTCGCCGAAGTCTGGCGTCGCGGCAGCGTGATCTCGTCGTGGCTGCTCGACCTGTCGGCGATCGCGCTGGCGAAGGACGGCACGCTCGAAGGGTTCAGCGGCAGCGTCGCGGACTCGGGCGAGGGCCAGTGGACGATCGACGCGGCGATGGAGGAGAAGGTACCGGCCAACGTGCTGAGCGCCGCGCTGTATGCGCGCTATCGCAGCCGCGTGGATCACACGTTCGGCGACAAGTTGCTGTCGGCGATGCGCTATGGCTTTGGCGGTCATGTGGAGATGCCGCAGTGAGCGTTGCATTAAGCGGTGAGATCAAGCTGCTGGTCTCCGATGTCGACGGCACGCTCGTCGACAAGCAGAAGAAGGTCACGCCCGCCACCGTCGACGCCGTCGAGCGGCTGAAGGCGGCGGGCCTCGGCTTCACCATCATCAGCGCCCGGCCGCGCTCGGGGATGATGCCGATCGCGGACCTGCTCGGCATCGACGAGCCGATGGGTGCGTTCAACGGCGGGATCGTGTTCAAGCGCGACGGCACCGTGATCGAACACCACATGATCGACGTCGATGTCGTGCGCGGCGCGATGGAGATCATCGGCGATGCGCCGGTCGATACGTGGTTCTTCGCCGGTGACGTTTGGTACGCCAGCACCGATCAGGGCGGTCATGTCGGCAGCGAGCGCAAGGCATCCGCGCAGGACCCGGTGATCGTTTCCGACTTCACCGACCTGCTCGCCAAGGCCGACAAGGTGACGTTCGTCAGTGACGACGAAGACCTGTTGCGCGATCTGCATGCGAAGGTCGCGGCGAAATTCGACCGCCAAGCGACGATCGTCCAGTCGCAGACCTATTATCTCGACATCACGCCGGTCGCCGGCAACAAGGGCAGCGGGGTCGAGGAACTGGCGGATGCGTTCGGCATCAGCTTGACGCAGACCGCCGCGATCGGCGATCAGGCCAACGATATCGCGATGCTGAAGCGGGCCGGTTTGGCTATCGCCATGGGCAACGCGCCGCAGGCCGTTCGCGATGTGGCGCACGAGATCACCACCGCTAACGATGCCGACGGCGTCGCACACGCGATCGATACGTTCATACTTACTGGAGTTTCCGCATGAAAGACCTGGTTGCCTTCGACCTCGATGGAACGCTGGCCGAGAGCAAGCAGCCCTTGCAGGAGCCGATGGGCGAGGCGCTGGCGAACCTGCTCGACGTCGCGCATGTCGCGGTGATCTCGGGCGGCGACTGGCCGCAGTTCGAAAAGCAGGTCGCGAGCCGCCTGCCCGAGCGCGCGGACCGTACCAAGTTGTGGCTGATGCCGACGACGGGTACCAAGCTGTACCGGTTCGACGACGAATGGCGCGCGGTCTATGCCGAGCTGTTCGAGGACGACGAGAAGCAGAAGATCCTGAAGGCGTTCGACGAGTCGTTGGAGGCTACTGGCTTCGTGCCCGAGCAGACCTGGGGCGAGCGGATCGAGGATCGTGGCAGCCAGATCACGTTCTCGGCACTCGGCCAGGAAGCGCCGATCGACGCCAAGCACAGCTGGGATCCGGACTTCGCCAAGCGCAAGGTCATCCAGGCCGATCTGCGTAAGCGCCTGCCAGGGCTGTCGATCAACATGGGCGGCGCGACCTCGATCGACATCACGCGTGAGGGTGTCGACAAGGCGTACGGGCTGAAGAAGCTCAACGAAGCCAGCGGCATCGCGCTCGACAAGATGATGTTCATCGGCGACGCGATCTTCCCGGGCGGCAACGATTATCCGGCGGAGCAGCTCGGGCTCGACGTCGTGAAGGTCAAGAATGTCGACGGCACGCTGGCGGCGATCGCCGGGATCGTCGCATGCCTGAAGTGAGCCTTCTTCTTGTAGCAAGAGCGTGAGCGTCGCGTTCCGTCGCGAGAGTGACGAGGAACATCTCGAACCGAAGTTCGAACAGCCGATCGCGCCGGGGCCCAATCTGGTCACGGCGCGGGGGTTGCGGTTGATTGGCGAGCGGGTGACCGAGATTGAGGCGGCGGTCGCGGCCGAGACGGACGAGGAAGCGCGCAAGCCGTTGCTGCGCGACCTGCGCTATTGGCATACGCGCCAGACGACCGCCGAGATCGCGCCCGAGCCCGAGGCGGACGAGGTGGGAATCGGCTCGCGCGTGCGGGTGCGGATGAACGGGGCGGACCGGGTCATCACCATCGTCGGTGGCGACGAGGCCGAGCCTGGTGAGGACCGGCTGGCGTTCTCGGCCCCGTTGGCGCGTGCGCTGATGGGGGCTGCGGTCGGCGAGTCGGTCGCGTTTGCGGACAAGGCGGATGCGATCGAGGTTCTGGCGATCGACAGGGATGACGGCTGATGGCTGAAGCGAAATTCGAACGGCATCGCCAGGCATGGACGCAGGACGAGATCCAGAAGCTGCATACGCTAGCCAAGAAGGGTATGGCGCTGAAGGCGATCGCCAAGGCGCTGACCCGGAGCGAGGAGTCGGTGAAGGTGCGGGCGAAGGAAGATTCGTTGAATATCGCCAAGTTGCGGTAGTTTATGGATCCTTAGCCCTCTCCCCTCCGGGGAGAGGGTTGGGTGAGGGGCTGTTCCGGGCGATGCACTGCTTGGCTGCCCCTCACCCCGACCCTCTCCCCGGAGGGGAGAGGGAGCAGAAGGTGCGCGCCCCCACATGCTCCACTGGACCGTCTGAGACCGTCTGAGACCGTCGCTATTCCATATACCACCCCGGCGGAGGCCGGGGCCCAATTGGAGAGGTCGCTGTAACGGAGCGTAACCTGCATCATTGCTGTCCCCCAATTGGGCCCCGGCCTTCGCCGGGGTGGTGCCATTCGGGGTTGTCGGGTTGATAGACCCAACCGTAGGGCACCACCTATGTGGCCGATCCCGAACGCGCTACAGGGGCCACCCCTTGTTCTCCCGCGAAGGCGGGAGCCCAGTCTGGGTCCCCGCCTTCGCGGGGAAACATTCTTGATTGGCGGCTGCTGACCCGAGCCGCACGGAGCGATACTTGTCCGACTACGACGCGATCATCCTCGGTGCAGGTGCGGCCGGCCTCATGTGCGCCGCCGTCGCAGGCCAGCGCGGGCGGAAGGTCCTGCTCGTCGATCACGCGGACCAAGCCGGCAAGAAGATCCTGATCTCCGGCGGCGGACGGTGTAATTTCACCAACGTCCACACCGCCGCCGACCGCTACCTCTCCGCCAACCCGCATTTCGCCAAGTCCGCGCTCGGCCGCTACACCGCGCAGGATTTCCTCGCGCTCGTCGAATCCTACGGCATCGCGTGGCACGAGAAGACGCTCGGGCAACTCTTCTGCGATGGCTCCGCGAAACAGATCGTCGAGATGCTGCTCGACGAATGCGACAAGGGCCGTGTCGACCTGTTGCTCGGTCGCCCAATAACCAATGTCGAACACGCAGACGGCCGATACCGCGTGTCGCTCGACGACCGCACCGTCACCGCCCCTGCGCTCGTCATCGCCACCGGTGGCCCGTCGATCCCGAAGATGGGCGCAACCGGGTTCGCCTATGACCTCGCGCGGCAGTTCGGGTTGAAGGTGGTCGAGCCACGCCCCGCACTCGTCCCGCTGACGCTCGGCGGGGACGAGACGTTGTTCCGCGAATTGTCCGGAGTCGCCGCCGAGGTCGTCGCCACCGCCGGCAAGACCGCGTTTCGCGAGGCCGCGCTGTTCACGCATCGCGGTCTGTCCGGCCCGGCGATCCTGCAAGTGTCGTCCTATTGGCGCCACGGCCAGCCCGTCGGCATCGATTTCCTCCCCGACCGCGCGTCCGGCTGGCTTCCCACCGCCAAGCGTACCACTCCGCGCGCGACTCTCCGGAAACTGCTCGGAAACACGCTTCCGGACCGACTCGCGGAGACTTTGAGCGAGCGTTTGGGCATGACGAACGAGATTTCCACGCTCACCGACCGGAAACTCCAGGACGCCGAACGCGCGCTAAGCCATTGGCAATTCATGCCGAATGGCTCCGAAGGCTATGCCAAGGCCGAGGTCACGGCGGGCGGAATCAGCACCGCGGAACTGTCATCGCAAACAATGCAAGCCAAACGCGTACCAATGCTGTATGCAGTCGGCGAAGCGGTCGATGTCACAGGGTGGCTCGGCGGCTACAACTTCCAATGGGCATGGGCGAGCGGGTGGGCCGCGGGTCAAGTCCTGTAGGGACCACCACGCCAGTGCCTTGCCGTTGCGTAAGCCGGCCACCAATTAGGACGTACATGCCTTTTACAAATATTCCGTCGCTTCTTTCCGAGGCGCTCGAAGCGCGTGGCTATACCGCGCTCACCCCCGTCCAGGCTCATGTGATCGAGGACAATGCGATCGGTCGCGACCTCGTCGTGTCGGCGCAGACCGGCTCGGGCAAGACCGTCGCGTTCGGCCTGGCGATGGCCGGCGAACTGCTCGGTGAAGCGGGTGAGGACGGCGTCCAGCGCCTGCCCGCGCCGCACAAGCCGCTCGTCCTGTGCATCGCGCCGACTCGCGAGCTCGCGCTCCAGGTCAGCCGCGAGCTGATGTGGCTCTATGCCAAGGCCGGTGCGCGCATTTCGACCTGCGTCGGCGGGATGGACGCCTCGAAGGAGCGTCGTTCGCTCGCGCACGGCGCGCATATCGTCGTCGGCACGCCGGGCCGTCTGCGCGATCACCTCGAGCGTGGCGCGCTCGACCTGTCGGCCCTGAAGGTCGCTGTGCTCGACGAGGCCGACGAGATGCTCGACATGGGCTTCCGCGAAGACCTCGAGCAGATCCTCGATGCGTCGCCCGAAGCACGCCGCACGCTGTTGTTCTCGGCAACGATGCCGCGGCCGATCGTCGCGCTCGCCAAGCGCTACCAGAAGGACGCGCTGCGGATTTCGACCGTCGGCGAGGATCGCGGTCATGGCGACATCTCGTACCAGGCCGTCACGGTCTCGCCGTCCGAGATCGAGCATGCGGTGATCAACCTGCTGCGCTTCCACGAGGCGGAGACGGCGATGCTGTTCTGCGCCACTCGTGACAACGTGCGTCACCTGCATGCGAGCCTGGTCGAGCGTGGCTTTGCCGCCGTCGCGCTGTCGGGCGAGCATTCGCAGAATGAGCGTAACGCGGCGCTTCAGGCACTGCGTGACCGTCGCGCGCGGGTTTGCGTCGCCACCGACGTCGCTGCGCGCGGCATCGATCTGCCGACGCTCAGCCTCGTCGTGCATGTCGAACTGCCGCGCGATGCCGAAACGCTCCAGCATCGCTCGGGTCGTACCGGTCGTGCGGGCAAGAAGGGCACCGCCGTCCTGATCGTGCCGTTCCCGCGTCGCCGTCGCGTCGAGATGATGCTCCGTGGGGCCAAGATCAACGCGGAGTGGGTCAACGCCCCGACCGCCGAGGACATCCGCAAGAACGACCACGAGCGCCTGATCGGCATGCTGTTGCAGCCGGTCGAGGTCGAGGAGGAGGATCGCGCGCTCGCCGTCCGCCTGATGGCCGAGAAGACCCCTGAGGATATCGCCGCCGCGCTGGTGCACATGCACCGCGCGACGATGCCGCAGGCCGAGGATCTGATCGACCAGAGCAAGCAGCCGACGCAGGACGATCGTTCGCAGGGGCCGCGCGCCGGGTTCGAGGACACCGTCTGGTTCCGGATGGACATCGGCCGTCGCCAGAACGCCGATCCGCGCTGGATTCTGCCGCTGATCTGCCGTCGCGGGCACATCACCAAGTCCGAGATCGGTGCGATCCGCATTGGCCCGAACGAGACCGCGTTCGAGATTCCTCGTACTGTTGCCGCCCGCTTCTCGGCGGCGATCCAGCGCACGGCGCAGGCCGGCGAGGAAGAAAGCGGCGTAGCGATCGAGGCGATGCAGGGCGCGCCCGAGAGCGGCGCTCGGCATGACGGCGGCGGTGGCGGTCGCAGCAATGCGAGCGGCCCGCGCTCGACGCTGCACCGTGCGGCACCGCGTGGCGGTCCGGCACCGGCGCGCAAGCCGCCGTATCGCGGCAATCGCGAGCGGAGCTGAGCGACCTGCCATCCCCCGTTCGTGCTGAGCGAAGTCGAAGCATCCCGGTTTGGGGCGCACCCTTCGACTCCGCTCAGGGCGAACGAGGGCGCTGGCCCCCTCCAGTTCCGTCATCCTGACGAAAGTCAGGATCCAGAGTAAGGAGCCCCGCCTTGCTTGATCCTGGGTCCTGACTTTCGTCAGGATGACGGGGCGGGTAGGGCGGTTCGTGAGATGTCGATGACGAACTTGCCTGCACCCGCGATCCGCATCCTCGTCGACGCCGACGCGTGTCCGGTGAAGGACGAGATCTACAAGGTCGCGTGGCGCCACGAGGTGCCCGTGACGATCGTCGCGAACAGCCATTTCCGCATCCCCGTACATCCGCTGATCAACCGCGTCGTGGTCAGCGACGGGTTCGATGCCGCCGACGACTGGATCGCCGAACAGGCCGATGCGAAGTCGGTGGTGATCACGGCCGACATCCTGCTTGCCGACCGCTGCGTGAAGGCGGGCGCGACCGTGCTCGCCAACACCGGCAAACCCTTCACCACCAGCTCGATCGGTGGCGCGATCGCGACGCGCGCGATCATGGCGGATCTGCGCGCGGGCGGCGACATCGTCGGCGGGCCGGCGCCGTTCTCCAAGACCGACCGCTCCGCGTTCCTGTCCGCGCTGGATGCAGCCCTGGTGCGCCTGAAGCGAGGCTGAGCCAGCCCCCGTTTCGAAGCGCCGTTTATCCTGCATATCGCTCGACTTATCGGCGGGGTTTGGGCAGGGATCGGCGATGCAATCGCATCTCCTCGATCGTGACGAATTGCTGGCGCGACAAGCGTTTCAGCTGGCGCTGGTCGATATGTTGCGGGGGCTCGATCGTCCAGACCTGATCATGGCCGCATCGGCGGCGACATTGGGGTCTCACCTCGGCGTGGCGCGGTGCGGATATGGCGAAGTGGTGCCGGACGGCACCGCGCTGCATATTGCCGGCGACTGGACGAGCGGCGCGCTGCGCAGCCTGGCGGGCGAGACACGGCTGCTGAGTGCGTTCGGTACGGGGCTGCTCGACGACCTTCGTGCGGGAAAAACCGTGATCGTCGACGATTGCCATACCGATCCGCGATCGAGCGACCCCGATTACGGCGCGGCGTGGACCAGCATCGGGGCCTGCGCGCTGATCGTGTTTCCGCTGGTGCGGCATGACGTTCTGACGGCGATCCTGTACGTCCATGAGCCGGAGCCGCGGCTATGGACGCCGGCCGATATCGCGCTCGTCGAGGACGTTGCGCTGCGGACGGCGGATGCGGTCGAGCGGAGTCGCGCCGATGTCGCGCTCAAGGCGAGCGAAGAACGATTCCGCTCGTTGTTCAATTCGCTCGATGCCGGATTCTGTCTGATCGAACTGGCCTTCGGTGACGATCGTCCGATCGATTACCGGTTCATCGAGACCAATGCGGCATTCGAACGCGAGACCGGGCTGAGCGACGTCGTCGGCAAATGGATGCGCGATCTCGTGCCCGATCTCGAAGAGCGCTGGTACGAGATCTACGCGCGCGTCGCGACGACCGGCGAATCAACGCGGTTCGAGGATCAGGCTACCGCCTTCGACGGGCGCTGGTACGACGTCCATGCCTACCGCGTGGATGCCCCCGGTACCAATCGGGTCGCGGTGCTGTTCAACGACATCAGCGAACGCCGTCACAAGGACCTCGAGCTTGCCGAAAGCCGTCGGGAATTCGAACTTGCGACCCGCGTGGCGCGGCTCGGAAGGTTCGACTACCGGGCGCGGACGGGCCGGTACGCGTGGGACGACCGCGCGCTCGAATTGTTCGGGCTGCCTCCCGGGGCGCAGATCGACCACGCGATCTTCTGCGCAGCGGTTCATCCCGACGACCTCGCCCGCGTCGAAGCGGCGATCCGCGTGGCGTTCGATCCGGACGGTCCGCGCCGGTTCGATATCGAGCATCGGACGATCGGCCACGACGACGGTCTCGAACGGCATCTGGTCGCCAACGGTATGACGTTCTTCGACGGTCGCGAGATCATCCGGATGGTCGGTACCGTCGTCGACGTGACCGAGGATCGCCGGGCGCAGGCGGTGTTGCGCGAAACGAGCGAGCGGCTGCGGCTGGCTGCCCGCGCGACCAACGATGCGATCTGGGACTGGGATCTGCGCCGCAACCATGTGCTGTGGAACGAGGCGCTGACGGCCGCCTATGGCCATGAGCTTTCGACGGTAGATCCGACGGGCGACTGGTGGATCGCGCACATCCATCCGGACGACCGTGACCGGATCGAAACGAGCATCCACGCCGTGATCGACGGCGGCGGCAGCGACTGGAGCGAGGAATACCGGTTCGTGCGGGCCGATGGCAGTTACGCCGACGTGCTCGATCGCGGCTATCTCATCCGCGACGACGATGGCGCGCCGGTCCGCATGATCGGCGCGCTGCTCGATCAGTCCGCGCGCAAGGCCGTCGAGCGACAGCTGCGCGAGGCCAATGAGGGGCTGGAGGAAGCCGTCGTCGCCTCCACCGCCGACCGCGACCGGTTATGGGACCTGTCGACCGACATCATGCTGCGGGCGAAATATGACGGTACCATCGTCGCGGTGAATCCGGCGTGGGCCGTGGTGCTCGGCTGGACGATCGAGGAGATCATCGGGCAGCCCTTGTTCGATCTGCTGCACCCCGACGATATCCGTCAAACCGGTCGGGCAGTGGCCGACCTTGAGCGCGGCGAAGTGATCACGCGGATCGACAACCGCTACCGCTGCAAGGACGGCAGCTATCGGTGGATCAACTGGGCTGCACAGCCGGGCGACGGCATGATCAACGCGGTCGGGCGCGACATCACCGCCGACAAGGATCGGGAAGCGCGGCTCGCGCGCGCGGAGGATGCGCTGCGTCAGGCCCAGAAGATGGAGGCGGTCGGCCAGCTCACCGGCGGCATCGCACACGATTTCAACAACATGCTGACCGGCATCATCGGCGGACTGGACATGGTTCGGCGCAATCTGCCCGCCGTGCGCCATGAACGGGTGGACCGGTATATCGAGGCGGCAACGGTGTCTGCGAACCGTGCGGCGGGTCTGACGCAGCGGCTGCTCGCGTTTTCGCGTCGCCAGTCGCTTGACGTGAAGGCGGTGGACGTCGGCGATCTGGTCGACGGGATGGAGGATCTGCTCCGGCGGACGCTCGGCGAGAATGCCGGGCTGGAGGTCCGGCGCAGACCGGGAATCTGGCCGGCGCATACCGATGCGAACCAGCTCGAAAGCGCGTTGCTCAACCTGGCGATCAACGCGCGCGATGCGATGCCCGAGGGCGGGCTGCTCACGATCGAGACCGAGAACGCGCATCTCGACGTGCATTATACCGAGACGATCGACGATCTCGAGCCGGGCGATTTCGTCGTGATCGGTGTGTCGGATACGGGTACGGGCATGAACGCAGCGGTGATCGCCAAGGCGTTCGATCCGTTCTTCACGACCAAGCCGATCGGACAGGGCACGGGACTGGGCCTGTCGATGATCTACGGTTTCGCGCGGCAATCGGGCGGGCATGTGCGGATCTATTCGGAGGAGGGGCGCGGGACGACCGTCAAGCTGTACCTGCCCCGGTTTCGCGGCGCGGTGGAGGCGACGGCGGATACTGCCGACGCCGACCTGCCCCGCGCGGACGGCGAGCGGGTGCTCGTGGTCGAGGACGATCCTGCGGTACGGATGCTGATCGTCGATGTGTTGCAGGGCCTCGGGTACGGCGTGCTGGAGGCGGCGGACGGGCGTGCCGCGGTGCCGTTCCTGGAAAGCGACCAGCGGATCGACCTGCTCGTCAGCGACGTCGGCCTGCCGGGCATCAACGGGCGGCAGGTCGCCGAGATCGCGCGCGCGCATCGCCCGGGGCTGAAAGTGCTGTTCGTCACCGGCTATGCGGAGAAGGCGGCGGTGCGCGGCGATTTTCTGGACCCGGGGATGGACATGATCACCAAGCCGTTCGCGCTCGACGTGCTGGCGAACCGGATCCGGGCAATGATCGGCGGATAAAGGGCAGCGCTTCCATAGGGTTTACCTCCCCGGCGAAGGCCGGGGTCCAAGTGGAGACGTCGCTGACGAAGGCCCGCGCGGCGTTGCTGCCAATTTTCCAACCGGGCTCCGACCTTCGCCGGGGAGGTGCTTTGGAGAGGTAAGGCGGGGCGAAAACCGACTTTACCGGTTGCCATCCTGCCCTCCGCATCGGCATAGGCGCGCGTTCACTGAGGGACGAGCCGATGCAGACGGACGCTGGCGGCCCCGCCCTGGGGCTGGATTTCGGCACGACCAACAGCGTCGTGGCGCTGGGAACGCATGGTGGCACCCCGGAACTGGTGACGTTCGCCGCCCCCGCCGAGACGAGCCCGGTGTTCCGCTCGGCGCTGTGCTTCTGGCAGGACGACGACGGCAAGGGGCTGGCGTCGGATGCGGGGCCGTGGGCGATCGCCGAATATATGGAATATCCGCTCGACAGCCGGTTCATCCAGTCGTTCAAGTCGGTCGCGGCGATGAAGACGTTCGAACAGGCCTCGGTCTTCGACAAACGCTATCGGTTCGAGGAAATGGGCCAGCTGTTCCTCCAGAAACTGATTTCGCACGCCGGCGGTAAACTGGACACGCGGCCGCACCGGATCGTGGTGGGGCGGCCGGTCGAATATGCCGGCGCGCGGCCCGACGAAGCGCTCGCGCGCACGCGCTACGACGCGATGTTCAAGGGCTTCGGCGCGGAAATCCATTACGTCTACGAACCGCTCGGTGCCGCCTATAGTTACGCCACGCGACTAACCGAGCCCGCGACGATCCTGGTGGCCGATTTCGGCGGCGGCACGAGCGACTTCTCTGTGGTCCGCGTGGCCGAGCCGGGGGCAACGCGACGGTGTACGCCGCTTGGGCATGCGGGCGTGGGGATCGCGGGCGATCGGTTCGATTACCGCATCCTCGACCGGCTGGTGCTGCCGATGCTGGGGAAGGGCGGCGCGTACAAGTCTTTCGGCAAGGAGCTGGAAATTCCGCGCGCGTATTTCGCCGATTTTGCGGACTGGTCGCGGCTGGCGCTGATGCGCAACCGCAAGACGATGACCGAGCTGGAGCGGTTGCAGAAGACCGCCGTGGATCCGGATGCGATCGGGCGGATGATCGCGGTGATCGAGAACGAACTGGGCTATCCGCTGTACGATGCGGTCGGGTCGCTCAAGCGCGCGCTGTCGAGCGGTGAAGATGCGCATTTCCACTTTGCGGGCGCGGGGCTGGAGATCGAGGCGGACGTGACGCGGGCGCAGTTCGAGGGCTGGATCGCGGACGACGTCGTGCGGATCGAGGCGGCGGTCGACCGCGCACTGGAGGTCGCCAACGTCAGCGGCGGCGAGATCGACCGCGTGTTCCTGACCGGCGGGTCGTCGCTGATCCCGCGCATCCGCCGAATCTTCGTCGAGCGGTTCGGCGAAGCGGCGATCATGAGCGGCGGCGAACTGACCTCGATAGCACACGGACTCGCGCTGATCGGCGAGCAGGACGATATCGCAGCGTGGTCGGCCTGATGGTCCCGCGGGTTCTTCTCGGGACGGCGCAGGTGCCGGGTGGCGGCGAGTTGCGGCTGCTCCAGCGTGGCACCGAGTTCTCGATTATGCTGGGCGCGAACGAGTTGATGAACAGCCGGCTGAGCGGGTCGGAAGAGGCGCTGGCCGAGCAGGCGTGCGACCGGATCGGTGCCCGGCCCGGCGTGCGGATGCTGATTGGGGGGCTAGGCATGGGCTTTACACTCCGCGCGGCGCTGGCGCGGCTCGGTCCTGACGCGGAGGTGGCGGTCGCGGAGATCGTGCCGGCGGTGGTCGAATGGGCGCGCGGGCCGATGGCGGCGCTGCACGGCGACAGCCTGACCGATCCGCGGACCCGGATCGTCGAGGGCGACGTCGCCGCGGCGATCGCCGAGGGCGACTGGGACGCAATCCTGCTCGACGTCGACAATGGTCCCGACGGGATTTCCAGGCCTGGCAATGATCGGCTCTATGGCGCGCGGGGTCTGTCGCTGGCGCGCACGGCGTTGCGATCCGGCGGCGTGCTTGCGGTATGGTCGTCCGCGCCGAGCAAGCCGTTCGCTACGCGGCTCGCGGAAGCCGGCTTCGCCGTCGACGAAGTGATCGCGCGCGCCACGCGAAAAGGCGGCGCGCGCCACATCATCTGGTTCGCTACCAAGGCATGATGGTTCGCTGGACCGTGTTGATCGCGCTGTCGGCGCTGGTCGCGGGGGCGCTGGAACTGGTCGGGCTGCCGGCGGGATTGCTGCTCGGGCCGATGGTCGCGGCGGTCGTGCTGGCGGTGCGGGGATGGTCGCTGACCGTGCCTATTTCTGCGTTTCGTGCGGCGCAGGCGGCGGTGGGTACGCTGATCGCGGGATCGATCACTACCGGGATCGTCGCGACGGTGGCGGATCACTGGCCGGTGTTCCTGATGGTCAATGTCGTCACACTCGCGGCGAGCAGCGTGCTCGGATATCTTTTGAGCCGGTGGCAGGTGTTGCCGGGTACCGTCGCGGTCTGGGGATCGACGCCGGGTGCGGCCAGCGCGATGGTGTTGATGGCGCAGGCTTACGGCGCGGACTCGCGGTTGGTCGCGGTGATGACCTACACGCGGGTCGTGAGCGTCGCGGTGGTCGCGTCGGTGCTGGCGGCGGTGATGGTCGGCGGCGGGACCGGGCACCACGTTACCGCGACATGGTTCGCGTCGGTCGACCCGATTGCGGTGCTGAGGACGATCGCGATCGCCGGCGTCGGTGCGGGTGTCGGTGTCGCGTTGAAGCTGCCGGCGGGGGCGCTGCTCGGGTCGCTGGTGGCGGGCGCGGCGCTGAACGTCACCGGTGTCGCGCAACCGGTGTTGCCGCAATGGCTGCTCGCGATCAGCTATGCGGTGGTCGGGTGGCGGATCGGACTGTCGTTTACGCGCGATACGCTGCGGGTCGCGGGCAAGGCGATGCCGCGGATCCTGCTGTCGGTGGCGCTGCTGATCGCGTTCTGCGGCGGGATCGCGGCGGCGTTGGCGCGCTGGTGGGGGATCGATCCGGTCACCGCGTACCTCGCGACGAGCCCCGGGGGGATGGACTCGGTCGCGATCATTGCCGCGTCGAGCCCGGTCGATGTGCCGTTCGTGATGGCGTTGCAGGTGATGCGGTTTCTGGGGGTGTTGCTGATCGGGCCGCCGCTCGCGAAGTTCGTGGCGACGCGGCAGGGCGGGGTGCCGCCGCCGGTCATTCCGACGTAGGTCTATTCTAGGCAGCCCAACCCCAACCCTAACCCCAACTCCGTTCGCCCTGAGCGAAGTCGAAGGGTGGGTACCGCGCGCAGTTGCTTCGACTTCGCTCAGCACGAACGGTTGTGGGGGGTGCGACCTCCCTTGGGGCGAACGGGTGGGGCATCGAACCCCGGTTCCACCAGCAGCGGGGCGTCAGCCTTTGGTCGGGCGATACGCCTCGACGTCGATGTCGTGGCGCTTCAGCTTATCGTAGAACGTCTTGCGCGGGATGCCGAGCGCCGCCAGCGCAGACCGCACGTCGCCACTCACCTGCTGGAGCACGGCGCGGATGGTGGCTTCCTCGAACTTGTCGACGCGGGCGGGGAGGGGGATGTCGCTGTCTTCGTCGGCGGGGTCTTCGGCCTCGACGCGGAGCACCAGCCGCTTGGCCATGTTGTCCAGTTCGCGGACGTTGCCGGGCCAGTCGTGCTGGCCGAGATACGCCAGCGTCGCGGTGTCGATCGTCGGGACCTCGCGGCCGAACCGCTCCGCCGCCTGGTGGAGCAGGTGACCGAACAGCAGCGGAATGTCGTCGCGACGTTCCCGCAGGGGCGGGAGTCGCAGCCGTACTGCGTCAAGCCGGAAGAGGAGGTCGGAGCGGAACCTCCCTTCTTCGACCGCGTGATCGAGACCGGGTTTGGCAGCGGCGATCACCCGGAGGTCCAGCGCGCGGGGGAGGTCGCCGCCGACCGGCATCACCTCGCGCTCCTCCAAGACCCGGAGCAGCTTCGCCTGGAACGCCGGCAGCGTGCTCTCGATCTCGTCGAGGAACAGCGTGCCGCGGTTCGACGCCTCGATCCGGCCGATGCGCGGCAGGCGGGAATCGCCGTCGTGGCCGAACAGCTCGATCTCCGCGACCGCCTCGGGCAGCGCGGCGCAATTGACCGCGACGAACGGGCGGGAACGGCGGTTGCTCCAGCGGTGGAGCAGGACGGCGACGAGTTCCTTGCCGGTGCCGGTCTCCCCCTCAATCAACACGTCGATATCGGCCTGCGCGATCTGCCGCATGGTTTCGCGGAGGCGGACCATCACCGGGGTCTCGCCGATCAGCGGTTCGGCGCCGATCGTTTCCTCGGCGGCGGCGCGGAGACGGCGGTTGTCGAGGACGAGCCTGCGCATTTCCAGCGCACGCCGCGCGGCGGCGATCAGGTGGTCGGTCGCGAACGGCTTGGGGATGAAGTCGAACGCGCCATTCTTGAGCGCGGCGACCGCCATCGCGACATCGCCGTGGCCGGTCATCAGCAGCACCGGGATCTCGTGGTCGATCGCGGCGATCCGGCGGAAGAGTTCGAGGCCATCCATCTTCGGCATGCGGATGTCGGACACGACCGCGCCTTCGAACCCGGCGGTCACGCGGGCGAGCGCGACGGTCGGGTCGCGCTCGGCGATCACCGCGATGCCGGCGAGTTCGAACGATTGCTCCAGCGCACCGCGGAGAACGTCATCGTCGTCGACGAGCAAAACGGCTTGCTCGCTCATGCCTTCACCAGGATCATACGGAAGATGGCGCCTTCTGGAGCGGGGACGAGGTCGAGCGTGCCGCCGAACTCGGTCATGATGTCGCGCGCGATGCCGAGACCGAGCCCGAGGCCGTCCTTCTTACTCGTCGCGAACGGGGTGAAGAGGTGGTCGACGATCGCCGCGTCGATGCCGGGGCCGTTGTCGGCGACGGTCAGCACGACGTCGCGGCCTTTCCGTCCGACCGTGACGCTGACCCGAGCGTCGCGTCGATCGGCGACCGCATCCAGCGCGTTCTGGAGGAGATTGACCAGGACCTGTTCGAGGCGGACGCGGCCGGCGATCACCGTCAGTCGCGCTTCGGGACCGTTCGGCAGGTCGAGCGTCACACCCTTGGCGCGGAAGCGGTCGCCTATCAGCAGGCGGACGCCGTCGATTGCCTCGTCGAGCGCGACTGGGCCGATCGATCCTGCGCCGCGCCGGGCGTAGCGCCTGAGCCCAGCGGTGATCGTGCCGATCCGGCTGGTGAGGTCGACGATCGACTGGAGATTGGTTGCCGCGCGCGCTGGTTCGCCGCGGTCCAGAAAGGCGGCGGCGTTGTCGGCGAAGGTGCGGATCGCAGCGACCGGCTGGTTGATCTCGTGCGCGACGCTGGCGGTGATCGTGCCGATCGAGCCGACGCGGTTAGCGTGTGCCAGTTCCTCGCGCGCCTGGCGAAAGCGCTGGTCGGACGCCTCGCGCTGTTCGACTTCGATCTGGAGGCGATCGGCGGTAGCTCTAAGCTCGGCGGTGCGGCGTGCGACCTCGGCCTCTAGCTCTGCGCGAGCGCCGACGTGGCGCTTGCGCCGCTCGTACAGCCACCATGCGCCGAGCATCGCGGCGATCGTCAGCAACGCGGCGATCGCGGTCGCCCAGCGCGTGCGCGCCGCAGCGGTACGCAGGGCGGCATCGAGCGGCTCCATATGCACCAGCCGCCAGCCAGAGATCGGTACCGGCAGCGACACCGTGATCGCAGGCGACCCGTCGGGCAGCCGTGACACTCCTTCGGCGAGCGTCAGCGGGGCGGGGGTCAGCGGCGACGTGCCGAACTGCCGCGTCCCTACCAGCGCAGCGCGACGCGAAGGCGAAAGCGGGCGGGTGGTACGGAACTCCAGCTTCGGATCGCTGGAGATCAGGATTATGCCGTCGGGATCGGTGACGAAGGTCGCCATCCGGTCCTGAATCCACGCGCGCGCGATCTTTTCGAACTCGACCTTGACGACCACGACGCCGAGCGGCCGGCCGGCGCGGTCGATCCGTCGCGATAGATAGAGTCCCGGGCGCCCGCTGACGCTGCCGAGTGCGAAGAACTCGGTCGCACCAGAGGCCATCGCCTTGGTGAAATAGTCGCGAAACCGGTAGTCGTGGCCGAGAAAGCTGTCGGGACGCGCGGCGTTGGAGGCGGCAATCGTCATGCCCTGCGTATCGAGCGCGTAGATCACCGGGGCGCCGGTGCGCTCGGCCAGCAGCGCGAGCTTGGCGTTGAGCGCGGGGTCGACTTTGCCCGATGCCAGCGCGGCACGGACATCGGGATATTCGCCGAGCATGATCGGTAGCAGGCGATACGTTTGCAACTCCGCTTCGAGCAGACGAAGGTTGCTCCGCGTCTGCTGCACCGCGCGCATCCGGACGCTCGCGCGCGCGTCGTCCGCAGCGCGCTGGCCATAGATCGAGGCGACCCCTGCGACGATCACGCCCAGTGCCGCAAACGCGAGCAGCACCGTCAGCGCGGCGATGAAAAGGGGGGATCGAAGTCGGGCCATGGTGTGCGGATTATCACACACATGATGGTCGCGCTATCCGCGAAAAGTGGCATTCTTCGCACGTCCGAAAAACGGGTATGTCGGTAAATGGCTAAAAACCAACGTTTTACGGTCCATTCGCTCGGCCCTTGTAGTCCCGGGTTCGGCCCGGCATTACCGTCCCACATAACGTCCCGTGTGAGTGGACGAGGATTTGCAGGAGGCGATGTTGACCCTACCCACCCAGACATATGGCGTCGCGGAGACGCCCGCGCGCAAGCGCTGGAGCGGCCAGCTCTATATCCAGGTGCTGATCGCGATCGCGCTCGGCGCGGCGCTCGGGCATTTCTACCCGACCTACGGCGCGGCGCTGAAGCCACTCGGCGATGCCTTCATCAAGCTGGTGAAGATGATCATCGCACCGGTAATCTTCCTGACGCTCGTGACCGGCATCGCGGGCATGAAGGAACTGGGTTCGGTCGGTCGCGTCGCAGGCAAGGCGTTCGCGTACTTCTTGTTCTTCTCGACGCTGGCGCTGATTGTCGGCCTGATCGTCGCCAACGTCGTCCAGCCAGGCGCGGGGATGAACATCGACGCTGCCTCGCTCGATACCAAGGGCATCGCGGATTACACCGTCAAGGCGCACGAGACGACGATCACCGGGTTCCTGATGAGCATCATCCCGGACACGATGGTCAGCGCGTTCACCGACGGTAACATCCTCCAAATCCTGCTGATCGCGATCCTGTTCGGCATCTCGCTGAGCCTGGTCGGCGAGCCTGCCAAGCCGGTGCTGAACTTCCTCGAGCGGCTCAGCCTGATCGTCTTCAAGCTAGTCGGCATCCTGATGCGTGCGGCACCGCTCGGCGCGTTCGGCGCGATCGCGTTCACGATCGGCAAATACGGGATCGGCAGCCTCGCCAATCTCGGCGCGCTGGTCGCGACCTTCTATCTGACGGCTGCATTGTTCGTGATCGTCATCCTCGGCACGGTCGCTCGGCTTACCGGCTTTTCGATCTTCAAGCTGATCAAGTATTTGAAGGCTGAACTCCTGCTGGTCCTCGGCACGTCGTCGTCGGAAGCAGCACTGCCGAACCTGATCCAGAAGATGGAAGCGGCCGGTTGCGAGAAGTCGGTCGTCGGGCTGGTCGTGCCGACCGGCTATTCGTTCAACCTCGACGGCACCAACATCTACATGACGCTGGCGGCGCTATTCATCGCGCAGGCCACCAACACGCATTTGACGCTCGGTCAGGAACTCCTGCTGCTGGTCGTCGCGATGATCTCGTCGAAGGGTGCGGCGGGTGTTACCGGCGCGGGCTTCATCACGCTGGCGGCCACGCTGTCGATCGTGCCGACGGTGCCGATCGCCGGCATGGCGCTGATCCTTGGCGTCGATCGCTTCATGAGCGAGTGCCGGAGTCTCACCAACTTCATCGGCAACGCGGTCGCGACGATCGTGGTCGCCCGCTGGGAGGGTGCACTCGACCGCGACAAGCTCGACGCGGCGCTGTCGGGCAAGCTGCCCGAACTGACACCTGCCGTTACGACCGCACCGATCGCGGCTCCTGCCCACTGACGCGTACGGGGTCGGTACGTCCGGCCCCGCGTCCTGTACCGGATATTCGATATGACCACGATGATGATGCGCCGCATGGCATATGCGGCCGGCATGACCGCGTTTACGCTTTCGATGCTCGCCGTATCGACCACCGCGATGGCGCAGACCGCCGCCCCCAACCCGACCGGACGGCTGGCAAAGGAATCGTCGAGCACCGCCGAGGCCTCGCCGATCGCAGAAAGCTATCCCAACGCCGCGATCGGCGACGGTACGACGGCGGGCGGCTACAACCAGTCGCGCTGGGCGGAGGATTGGTCGAAGCTGCGCGATCCCAAGAAGCGCAAGGACATCGTCGACCAGCTGAAGTTCATCTCGATCGCCGGTGACGGCGACGTGTACCTGACGCTGTCGGGCGAGGCACGGTTGCGCGTCAACGAGACGACCAACCCCAATCTGCGCGATGCCGAAGCCCAACGTCAGGACATTCTCCGCCTGTTCGGTGGTGCCGATCTGCACGTCGGCAAGCACCTTCGCTTCTATGGCGAGGTGGCGCACGGCACGCTGGAGGGGCAGAATCTCGGCACCGCGTTGCCCAATCTGCGCAACCGGCTGGCGGTGCAGCAGGCGTTCGTCGACGTGACCGGGACGGTCGCCGATGTCGATCTGGGCGTGCGCTATGGTCGCCAGACGTTTGCGGACGGACCGAACCTGCTGGTCGTGCCGCGCGACAACAACACGCTGTATTTCGGGTTCAACGGCTTCCGCGCCTGGGCGCGCACGGCCGGCGTCCGCGCCGACGTGTTCGATTTCAAGCCTACATCCTATGGCAATGGGGGAACACAGGACGACAATGCCGAGAGCGCACGGCGGTTTTCGGGCATCTCGACGGGCATCGTCGTACCGGAAACGCTGTTCGGCGGGTCGAAGCTGTACGTCGATCCGTTCCTCTGGCGGCTGCGCAACCGCTCGGCGGTATGGGGCACCGATACGGCGCGCGAAGTGCGTAACTTCTACGGGTTGCACGTCTGGGGCGATGCGGGGCCGGTCAACCTCGACTGGACGATCAACTATCAGGGCGGTTCGTACGACAACCGCTCGATCAAGGCGTGGCTGATACTCCTGGCGCAGACCTACAAGCTGGGCGCGGGCAAGAGCGCACCGCGCGTCGGCGTGCATGCGGATTATGCCAGCGGTGGTGGCGCGTACGGCACGGGGACGCTGCGCAACTCGCTCGCGCCGTTCGGCAACAACATCTATTACAGCTATCAGCTGTTCGCGACGCCGACCAATTTGATCGCGGTGGCGCCGAACTTCAGCTTCACCACGCTCGGCAAGCTGCGGCTGACGGCGGAATACCAGTTGTCATGGCGCGATACGACGAGCGACGCGGTGTACCGCGCGAACGGGTCCGCGTTCGCGGGGACGCAGAATTTCGGGGGCAAGAAGATCGCCGACACGATCCGGTTCCAGGCAGTGTACCCGATCAGCTCGCGGCTGTCCTTCACCGGGCGGTACGAGCATCTGATCGCGGGGCCGGCGCTGACGAATGCGGGGTATAAGAACTCCGACTTCCTGGCGGGCTGGATCAGCTACCGGTTCTGATAGGCGTGGGCTGCCCTCCCCCTCCGTCATCCTGACGAAAGTCAGGACCCAGAGTCACAGGCGCTAACGTTCTTGGCTCTGGGTCCTGACTTTCGTCAGGATGACGGGACGTACTGCGATACCGGCTGGATTAACCTGCGTCGCTCCGGCCAGCGTTTTCTCCGATTTCGACCATACCGGTCCTTCAATTTCGTAATCGACTGTGGCACATGGGCTCCATCATCAGGAGTCACATGGCCATGGATCTCAGCTTCACGCCCGAGGAAGAATCGTTCCGCGACGAGGTTCGCGCCTTCTTCCGCGACAAACTTTCCGCTCGCCTCTCCACGCTGGTCCGCGAAGGCAAGCGGCTGCGCAAATCGGACATGGAGGAATGGCACGCCATCCTCAACGAGCGCGGCTGGCTGGCGAACCACTGGCCCGAGGAGTGGGGCGGTCCGGGCTGGAGCGTTATCCAGCGTTTCATCTTCGACAATGAATCCGCGCTCGCCCACGCGCCCCGCGTGGTGCCGTTCGGGGTGAACATGCTCGGGCCGGTGCTGATCAAATACGGCTCGGAAGAGCAGAAGAAGCAGTGGTTGCCGCGTATCCTCGACGGTTCCGACTGGTGGTGCCAGGGCTATTCCGAGCCGGGCGCGGGCTCCGATCTCGCCGGACTAAAGACCACCGCGGTGCGGAAGGGCGACGTCTATGTCGTCAACGGCCAGAAGACCTGGACGACGCTCGGCCAGCATGCCGACATGATCTTCTGTCTCGTCCGCACCGATGCGACCGCGAAGAAGCAGGAGGGCATCTCGTTCCTGCTGATCGACATGAAGTCGCCCGGCATCGAAGTCCGCCCGATCACGCTGATCGACGGCGAGCAGGAGGTGAACGAAGTCTTCTTCACCGACGTCGAGGTGCCTATCGCCAACCTCGTCGGCGAGGAAAACCTCGGCTGGACCTATGCCAAGTACCTGCTGACCTATGAGCGCACCAACATCGCCGGCGTCGGCTTCTCGATCGCCTCGTTCGAGCGACTGAAGGAGGTTGCACAGACGCAGAAGAAGGGCGGCCGTGCACTGGCCGACGATCCGCTGTTCGCAGCGCGGATGGCGCGCGTCGAGATCGATCTGGCCAATATGCAGACGACCAATCTGCGCGTGCTCGCGGCGGTCGCGGGCGGCGGTGCGCCGGGGGCGGAAAGCTCGATGCTCAAGATCAAGGGCACCGAGATCCGCCAGGAGATCACCTCGCTGACCCGCCGCGCCTATGGATCGTATGCGGCGCCCTACATACCCGAGGCTCTGGAAGCCGGTTGGAACGGCGAGGATGTCGGGCCGGAGGACGCAGCGATGGCGGCGCCGAGCTATTTTAACAACCGCAAGCTGTCGATCTTCGGCGGGTCGAACGAGATCCAGAAGAACATCATCTCCAAAGCCATCCTGGGTCTGTGATCACATGAACTTCGAACACACCGACGACCGCCGCATGCTGGCCGACACACTCGTTCGCGCGCTGCGGGACGGGTATGCGATCGATACGCGCAATGCTGGGGCCTATAGCGATGCGGGGTACGACTCGGCGGTCTGGAGGCAGTTGACCGAGCTCGGCATCGTGTCCGCGCTGTTCGACGAAACGGCTGGCGGTTTCGGCGGCAGTGGGTTCGACATCATGGTGGTGTTCGAGGCGCTCGGTCAGGCGCTGGTGGTCGAGCCATTCCTCGGCGCGCTGATGGCCGGGCGTGCGCTGGCGAAGGCTGGCGGGCATGACGAGACGCTGGCCGGGATCGTCTCCGGCGAGACGATCGCCGCATTCGCGCATGAGGATGGCGAGCCCCCTGTTACTGCGATGAAGAGCGGCGAAGGTTGGACACTCGCCGGGACGAAGGCGGTCGTATCGCAGGCTGGTGCGGCGTCGGTGTTCGTCGTCACGGTCGAGCAGGATGGTGATCCACTCGTGCTGCTCGTGCCGGCGGACACGGCCGGGGTGTCGGTCCGCAGCTACAACGTCGTTGAGGGCGGTGGCGCAGGGGACGTGACGTTTGACGGTGTGACGCTCGGCGCCGAGGCGCGGCTCGGCGGCGAGGGGCAGGGGCAGGCAATCGTTGATGCGGCGGTTGGCGCAGGCCTGCTCGCGCTGTCGGCGGAAGCGCTCGGGGCGATGGCGTTCGTGAAGGAGGCGACGCTCGGCTACCTCCGCGACCGGAAGCAGTTCGGCGTGCCGATCGGCAAGTTCCAGGCGCTCCAGCACCGCATGGCGACGGTGCTACTCGAGATCGAACAGGCGCAATCGGCAGTGATCAACGCAGCATCGGTGTTCGATGGCGACGATGACAAGGCGCGCGAACGTGCTCTCGCAGCGGCGAAATACACGATCGGGCGGACTGGCGCGCTGGTCGCAGAAGAGTCGATCCAGCTTCACGGCGGCATCGGCATGACGTGGGAATATGCGGTGTCGCACTACGCCAAGCGCCTGGTGATGATCGACCACCAGCTGGGCGACGAGGACCACCACCTCCAACGCTACATCGCGCTGGGCTGAGTTAAGTCTCGATCACAACGCGTTCCCCTCCCTGGAAGGGAGGGGCTAGGGGTGGGTAGGCTGCTTGGGATTCCGAGTAGTCGCCAATCGGCCAACCCACCCCCAACCCCTCCCTTTCAGGGAGGGGGGCATGTCAGGTTACGGGCTAGGTTTCGGCCAAATCCCGCCCCGTCCTATCGCCGACGCTTCCCGATCATCGGGCGCAGCCGCACGCCGAGGCAGATCACCGTCGGCCACAACAGCGTATTGAGGATATCCAGCGAGGTATCCTCCCACCGCCACGAGCCGAAGTTCAGCCGGTCCATGATCTCGTTGAACGCTTCGCCCGCGACGACGACCCACCACGGGATGAACGTCCCGAACGAACGCCGCGTGACCAGCCGCGCGAGCATCAGCAGCGCCATGCCGGCGTGAATGTGGAGGATCGTATCGGGCAATCCGGTGCCGTCGCCGATCCAGTCGATCATCTTGTGGTAGAAGGTCGGGGTCACGCTGTTACTCCGGACGGGCGGAACGCCGCCGCGATGCGCGTCATACGGCGCTCACTCCGGCGCGGCAAACGGCTGGGCAGCGGTGGACTGGGCAGCAGCGGACTGAAACGTGTCGCCCAGCATCAGCGGCTTCAACTTGCCGATCGTCGCGTCCAGCCAGGCGATGAACCGGTCGATCCGCGCGATCCGGCGGACGTCGCGGTGGACGACGAGCCAGAACGAGCGCTGGATATCGATCGCGCCGGGCAACAGGCGCACCAGGCCCGGCACGCCGTCGCCGATGAAGCAGGGCAGGATCCCGCACCCGGCGCCGGCCGCGATCAGTTCGGCCTGCGCGACGATGCTCGAACTGCGGATCGACGCATCGAGCCGCCCGTCGATTTCCGCCAGATAACGGAGTTCGGGCGCATAGATCATGTCGGGGACATAGCCGATCAGGCGGTGGCGCATCAGGTCCGCGGTTGTCGCGATCGGCCCCGTCCGCGCGAGGTGATCCGGATGCGCGTAGAGACCGAGGTGATAGTCCGTCAGCTTTCGCGCTACCAGCGGTCCACTCTTCGGACGCGCGAGCATCACCGCGATATCTGCCTCTCGCCGTGAGGGATTGAGGAACCCGGTCGAGGCGATCAGGTCGATCGCGATCCGCGGATGCTGGTTGGTGAACGATGCGAGGCGGGGTGCAAGGATGCGGCTGCCAAAGCCTTCCGAGACGCTCAACCGGATCGGCCCGGCCAGCACGCCTGCGTCGGTACCGACGACCTCCTGGATGCCGAGCGCGGAGGCCTCCATCGTCTCGGCATGGTCGAGCAGTGCCGCGCCGCGTTCGGTCAATGCGTAGCCGGCGACGGTCTGTTCGAACAACGTCGTCTGGAGTCGCCGCTCCAGACGTTGGAGTCGTCGCGAGACCGTTGTCGCGTCTTGCCCGAGCAGTTTCGCGGCTGGTCCGAGCCGGTGCGTGCGCGCCAGAGCGAGGAAATACCGGACGTCGTCCCAATCCATGACCGCCTCACCCTAAGCTGCATATCTGCAGAGCGAATCTGCAAACAGCCGTACTTGGCTGCGAAACACTTATGGCCGACGATGCGCCCAACTAGAAGAGGATGCCCATGCGGACGATCGAGAATTTCGTGAGCGGTGCGGCCAGCACGGCCGAGCGCTTCGGCGAGGTGTTCGACCCGAATTCGGGCGAGGTGCAGGCGCGGGTACGGCTGTCGGGCGCGGTCGATCTGGATGCTGCGGTTGCGGCCGCGAAAAAGGCTCAGCCTGGCTGGGCCGCCACCAATCCGCAGCGGCGTGCTCGCGTGATGTTCGAGTTCAAGCGGCTTGTCGAAGCGAACATGGACGAGCTGGCGCGGCTGCTGTCGTCCGAGCATGGCAAGGTGATCGCGGATTCTAAGGGCGACATCCAGCGCGGGCTGGAGGTGATCGAGTTCTGCTGCGGCATACCGCAAATCATCAAGGGCGAATATACGCAGGGCGCGGGGCCGGGAATCGACGTCTATTCTATGCGTCAGCCGCTCGGCATCGGCGCGGGAATCACGCCGTTCAATTTCCCGGCGATGATCCCGTTGTGGATGAGCGGAGTCGCGATCGCTACGGGTAACGCGTTCATCCTGAAGCCCAGCGAGCGTGATCCGTCGGTGCCGGTGCGGCTCGGCGAGCTGTTCGTCGAGGCGGGGCTACCCGAGGGCATCTTCCAGGTCGTCCACGGCGACAAGGAAATGGTCGACGCGATCCTCGATCATCCCGCGATCTCGGCGGTGAGCTTCGTCGGATCGTCCGACATCGCGCATTACGTGTACCGTCGCGGTGTCGAGGCGGGGAAGCGCGTCCAGGCGATGGGCGGCGCGAAGAACCACGGTATCGTCATGCCCGACGCGGACCTCGACCAGGTCGTCGCCGACCTGTCGGGCGCGGCGTTCGGGAGTGCCGGCGAGCGCTGCATGGCGTTGCCAGTGGTGGTGCCGGTCGGCGAGAAGACCGCAATCGCTTTGCGCGAGAAGCTGATCCCGGCGATCGCTGCGCTGCGCGTGGGCGTGTCGACGGACAACGACGCGCATTACGGGCCGGTGGTGAATGCGGCGCATCGCACCCGGATCGAAAACTGGATCCAGACCGGCGTGGACGAGGGCGCGGAACTGGTCGTCGATGGGCGCGGGTTCGTGTTGCAGGGGCATGAGAAGGGCTTCTTCATCGGGCCGTCGCTGTTCGATCACGTGACGACGGAAATGTCGGCGTACAAGGAGGAGATCTTCGGGCCGGTGCTCCAGATCGTCCGCGCCGCCGATTTCGAAGAGGCGGTGCGGCTGCCGAGCGAGCACCAATACGGCAACGGCGTCGCGATCTTCACGCGTAACGGCCACGCGGCACGCGAATTTGCGGCGCGGGTGAACGTCGGGATGGTGGGCATCAACGTGCCGATTCCCGTGCCGGTCGCGTATCACACCTTCGGCGGGTGGAAGCGCTCGGCGTTTGGGGACACCAACCAGCACGGCATGGAGGGCGTGAAGTTCTGGACCAAGGTCAAGACGATCACGCAGCGCTGGCCAGACGGGTCGGCGTTGCCGGCGATGGCCGAGGATGGTGGGCCTGCGCGGAATACCGACGCGTTTGTTATTCCGACGATGGGGTGAGGGGGGTGGGCGCTCCTTCTCCCGTCATCCTGACGGACGTCAGGACCCAGAGCGGCAAGCGTAGGGGCTCGTGGCTCTGGGTCCCGGGTCAAGCCCGGGATGACGGTTGGGGGAGCGGTCCGAGTCCCAAGTCCTCGGCCAGATCGTGCCATGTCGGGTTGCCGGCTTCGATCAATTCGATCTTCCAGGCGCGGTGCCAGTTCTTCAATTGCTTCTCGCGTCCGATAGCGCCTTCCATCGTGTCGGCCATCTCGAACCAGACAAGCCGTTTAACGCCGTACATTCGGGTAAACCCGCCAAAAGACCCGGCACGGTGCTGAACGATCCGCGCCATGAGGTTGGACGTCACGCCAATATACAACGTTCCGTTGCGCCAGCTTGCGAGGATGTAGACAGCCGGTTGCCGATCCACGTCATTTCCCCCAATCGTCATCCTGACGCACGTCAGGACCCAGAGCCACGAACACCGGCGTCCGTGGCTCTGGGTGCCGGGTCAAGCCCGGCATGACGGAGATAGGACCACGATGAACCAGTTCACCTCCAACCAATTCGACCTCACCGACGACCAGCGCGAGATCCAGGAGTTGGCGCGCCGTTTCACCGCCGACCGGATCACGCCGCATGCGGCCGAGTGGGACGAGAAGCACATCTTCCCGCGCGAGACGATCAAGGCCGCGGCCGAACTCGGCTTCGCGGCGATCTATGTCAGTGAGGAGAGCGGCGGGATCGCGCTCGGGCGGCTCGAAGCGGCGCTGATCATGGAGGCTATGTCGTACGGGTGCCCTTCGACGTCCGCTTTTATCAGCATTCATAACATGGCGGCGTGGATGATCGACCGGTTCGGATCGGCCGCGGTGAAGGACAAGTACCTGCCCGATCTCGTGACGATGGACCGGCTGGCGAGCTATTGCCTGACCGAGCCGGGCTCGGGCTCTGACGCGGCTGCGCTGAAGACGCGGGCGGTGCGCGATGGCGACGACTGGATCGTGACGGGCTCGAAGCAGTTCATCTCGGGCGCGGGCGAGAACGAGGTGTACGTCACCATGGTCCGTACCGGTGAGGATGGGCCGAAGGGCATCTCGTGCCTGGTAATCGAGAAGGACATGTTGGGCGTGTCGTTTGGCGCTAACGAGAAGAAGCTCGGCTGGCATTCGCAGCCGACGCGGCAGGTGATCTTCGACGGCGTCCGTGTGCCGGCGGCGAACATGGTGGGCGGCGAGGGCGAGGGCTTTCGGATCGCGATGATGGGGCTCGACGGCGGGCGGTTGAACATTGGCGCGTGCTCGCTCGGCGGCGCGCAGCGGTGTCTCGACGAGGCGATCGCCTATACGAAGGACCGCAAGCAGTTCGGGAAGGCGATCGCGGACTTCCAGAACACGCAGTTCATGCTGGCGGACATGGCGACCGAATTGGAGGCGGCGCGCGCGCTGCTGTATATCGCGGCGGCGAAGGTGACGGCGAATGCGCCCGACAAGACCAAGTTCGCGGCTATGGCGAAGCGATTGGCGACCGACACCGGCTCGTCGGTGGTCGACCGCGCGTTGCAGCTGCATGGCGGCTATGGGTATCTGCAGGACTATCCGATCGAGCGCTTCTGGCGCGATCTGCGCGTGCATTCGATCCTTGAGGGGACGAACCAGGTGATGCGGATGATCGTCGGTCGCGAGCTGACGCGGCAGTGAGTTCGCGCAGCTTTGCTCATTCCTTCTGCTCCGCGGCTCCGCGTCTCCGCGTGAATCAAAAATTTTTGCACGCGGAGGCGCGGAGACGCGGAGATGGTGCTTTGGAGGTGAACGGGTGACCGATGATCTGATCGTCGAGAGTGAAGGGCCTGTCGGCCGTATTCGGTTGAACCGACCTAAGGCGTTGCACGCGCTGAACCTCGCGATGTGCGAAGGTGTTCTGGAGGCGATCGAAGCGTGGCGCGGCGATCCTTCGGTCGAGGCGATCGTGGTCGATCATGCCGAAGGGCGTGGGTTCTGTGCTGGCGGCGACATCCGCATGCTTGCCGCTTCCGGCGCTACCGATGGCGTCGAGGCGCGGGCGTTCTTTCATGCCGAGTATCGGATGAACCACCGGCTGTTCACCTATGCCAAGCCGATCGTCGCCTTTATGGACGGGATCACGATGGGCGGCGGTGTCGGTCTTGCTCTGCCGTGCCGGTATCGGGTCGCGACCGAGAATACCAAGTTCGCGATGCCGGAGACGGGGATCGGGCTGTTCCCGGACGTTGGCGGCGGCTGGTATCTGTCGCGGTTGCCGGGGCGGATCGGGCAGTATTTGGCGCTGACGGGGCACCGGCTTGATGGTGCCGAGTGTCTCGCGCTGGGGTTGGCGACGCAGTATCTGGCGAGCGATGCGCTCGACACCGCCAAGGCACGGATCGCCGAGACTCCGCAGGATATCGCGGACGTGCTCGATGCGCTGGCGACCGCTGCTCCCGACGCGAAGATCCTCGCCCGGAAGAGCGATATCGACCGGCTGTTCGCGTCGGACGTGCTGGAGGAGATCTACGCCGCGCTCGCCGCCGATGGTGGGGAGTGGGCAACGCATACGCTCGCGACTCTGAAGACCAAGTCGCCGCAGACGATGAAGGTGTCGCTCCGCCTGCTCCACGAAGGTGCGGGGATGGCGAGTTTCGCGGACGAGATGCGGCAGGAATATGCGATCGGCGCGCATGTCGTGCAGCGGCACGACTTCATCGAAGGCGTGCGCGCGGTGATCGTCGACAAGGACAATGCACCACGCTGGGATCCGGCGACGCCTGAGGATGTGACCGATCATGTGATCGACCAGATTTTCGCGTCGTTGCCGGAGAACGAGGCGTGGACGCCGGGCTGATCCGTCACCCTGACGAAAGTCTGAACGCCGGGCTAAAACCGTCATCCTGACGAACGTCAGGATCCAGAGTTACAAGCTACGACGTTCGTGGCTCTGGATCCTGGATCGAGTCTAGGATGACGAGAAATTGGAGATGATTATGGCTGACTACGAAACGATCCTCGTCGAGCAGCGCGGTGGCGTCACGCTCGTCACGCTGAACCGGCCGCAGGCGCTGAATGCGCTCAATTCGCAGGTGCTCGCCGACCTGATCGCTGCGTTTGCCGCGTTCGATGCGGATGCGTCTCAGGGCTGCGCGGTGCTGACCGGCTCGGCCAAGGCGTTCGCGGCGGGGGCGGATATCAAGGAAATGCAGTCGCAGGGGTTCGCGGAAATGTACGCGAGCGACTTCTTCGCCGGGTGGGAAAATTTCACGCGGACGCGGAAACCGGTGATCGCGGCGGTAGCGGGCTATGCGCTCGGCGGCGGGTGCGAGCTGGCGATGATGTGCGACTTCATCCTCGCCGCCGATACCGCCAAGTTCGGGCAGCCGGAGATCAAGCTGGCGGTGTCGCCGGGCATGGGCGGATCGCAGCGGCTCACGCGTGCGGTCGGCAAGGCCAAGGCGATGGAGATGTGCCTGACCGGGCGGATGATGGACGCCGAAGAAGCCGAGCGTGCGGGACTGGTTTCGCGGATCGTCCCCGCCGCGGATCTGGTCGAGGAGGCGGTGAAGACCGCCGCGACGATCGCGGCGATGGCGCCGCTGGCGGTGCTGGCAAACAAGGAAATGGTCAACGCGGCGTTCGAGACGGGGCTCGCGATGGGCGTGCAGTTCGAGCGGCGGCTGTTCCACGGATTGTTCGGGACGGCTGACCAGAGCGAAGGCATGGCGGCTTTCGTCGAGAAGCGCGCCGGGACCTGGTCGGGGAAGTAACGCGCCTGCCGCCGCCCGTCATCCTGACCAAAGTCAGGATCCAGGGTTACGGGCGGAGGTGCTGTTTGGCTCTGGATCCTGACTTTCGTCAGGATGACGGGGCGAGTTTCGTATCGCGAGCGACACAGTCGCGGCGGCAGAAGTAGGAGAGAGAACATGGCACGGATCGGTTTCATCGGGCTCGGCAACATGGGCGGCGGCATGGCCGCGAACCTTGCCAAGAAGGGGCATGACGTCCGCGCGTTCGATCTGAGCGCCGACGCGCTGGACAAGGCGAAGGCTGCCGGCTGCCTGCCGGTCGCGTCCGCTGCCGAAGCCGCCGACGGTGCCGAGGCGATCGTGACGATGCTCCCCGCCGGCAAGCATGTCGCCGAGGTGTATGACGCTCTGTTCGCCGTCGCGTCGCCGTCCGCGATCCTGATCGACTGTTCGACGATCGACGTCGCCACCGCCCGGCAGGTCGCCGAAGCCGCGCAGGCCAAGGGGCTCGTTGCGGTCGATGCGCCTGTGTCCGGCGGGATCGGTGCGGCCAATGCGGGCACGCTGACCTTCATGGTCGGCGGCTCGGCCGAGGCGTTCGATCGGGCGCGCGTCATCCTCGCCGACATGGGCAAGGCGGTCATCCACGCCGGCGCGAACGGTGCGGGGCAGGCGGCGAAGATCTGCAACAACATGATCCTCGGCGCGACGATGATCGCGACCTGCGAGGCGTTCGTGCTGGCGGAGAAACTCGGGCTCGATGCGCAGGCGTTCTACGACATCGCCAGCGTCTCTTCGGGACAGAGCTGGTCGATGACGACGTATGCGCCGCTGCCTGGCATCGGCCCGGATACGCCTGCCGATCACGACTATCAGGGCGGCTTCGCGGCGGCGCTGATGCTGAAGGACCTGCGGCTCGCGATGGCGGCGGCGAAGGATACTGGCGCGGATACGCCGATGGGGGCCAAAGCCGCGGAGCGCTACGAGGCGTTCGCCGAGGCCGGGCAGGGTGGGCTCGACTTCTCGGCGATCATCCGCACGCTTTGAGACAAGCGGGCGCGCGACTGAGCCTTAGAGGAACCGGATCAGCATCAGCAGCAGGCCGAGCATCGACACCAGCCAGCACAGGCTGCGGACATATTTGATGCCGAACAGGTAGAGCGGGATGTAGGCGATCCGCGCGCCGAACCAGAGCCAGGCTCCGATCGCACCGATACCGCCGGTGCGATCGGCCACGGCCAGCCCGAGTGCGAGCGCAACGAACACCGGGTAGGTTTCCTGGAAGTTCTTCAGTGCGCGTTCGGCGCGGCCGGCCATCTCGCCGAGCGGCTTCTGTTCGCCATCGCGCGAGCCGGCATTCCAGTCGAGCCCACGGTCGCGCGTGGCGGTCTGTCCCTGGATCATCACATAGGCGAACAGCAGGACCGTCGACCAGCCAAGCAGCAACAATTCGGTAGGCAACGTCATCATCGATCTCCGCGGGGCAGCGGGTCTCGAACGCGGCTATGCCAGCGAAGTTGCGCTGCATTGGAGAGGAACGACCGTCTGACGCGCATCGCTGGCACGGTGAAAGGCGCGGTCAGCATCGTCGATCTTGCCGAGCAGAGCGCCGAAGCACGGCATCTCGTTGATCGGATAGACGCGCGACAGGTCATGGCCGAGCGCGAATACGTCGCGCTGCGTGAGCAACCCGATCGCGACGATGCGGTCTTGATCAGGCATATGTCAGGCTCCTATGGTGTAACGCACGTTAACACGTTGCCGGCGCTCCTGTATCGCTATTGTCGGACAAAGAGGCGAAGCGAGCCTTAGCCGAGGCCAAGTCGTTCGCGCGCCTGCCACCGGGTCATCATCAGCACCGATACCACCGCCAATCCGGTCGCCAGCCCGGTCCAGATGCCGACGCCGCCCCAGCCGCGACCGAACGCCAGCCAAGTGCCGACGCCGATGCCGATTCCCCAATAGCCGATCGCCGCGAAGACCATCGGTACCGTGGTATCCCCCAGCCCCCGCAACATGCCCGCGCCGATCACCTGCGCGCCGTCAACCACCTGGAATACCGCGGCGACCGCGAGCAGCGAGATGGCGAGCGCCACGACAGGCGCGTTGGCAGGCGCCTCGACATCGAGGATGATGCCGATCAGGAGTTGCGGCGCGAGCACGAGCAACGCCGCCGTCAGCACCATGAAGCCCTCGCCGATCGCGAACGCGGTCCAGCCGGCGCGGCCGATGCCGGCGCGGTCGCCCCGACCCGAGGCGAGCCCGACCCGGATGGTGGCAGCCTGGGCGATGCCGAGCGGGACCATGAAGGTGACGCTGGCGATCTGGATCGCGATCGCATGCGCGGCGAGCGGCACGGTGCCGAGCAGCCCCATCAGGAACACGGCGGCGATGAACACGGTGGACTCGAACCCGAGCGTAATCGCGATCGGCAGGCCCAGTATCCACACCGCGCGGTATCGTGGCCAGTCGGCGCGCCAGAACCGGCCGAGCAGGCGATAGCGGCGGAACGGCCTTACGTAGACGATGACGGTGGCCATCGCGACGAAGCTGAGGCCGTTGGCGATGCTGCTTGCCATCCCCGAGCCGAGCAGGCCGAGCGCGGGCAGGCCGGCATGGCCGAAGATCAGCAGCCAGTTGAGCCCGGCGTTGACGATCAGCAGCCCGAGCATCACCACCAGCGACCAGGCAGGTTTCTCGAGCGCGGCGACGAACGCGCGCAGGACGAGGAAGCACAGGCTCGGCAACATCCCCCACATGACTGCGCGCACGAACCGCGCCGCCTCGTGCGCCAGAAGCGGATCCTGGTCGAGCAGGTGGACGAGGATCGGTTCGGCATTCCAGAGCACGATCCAGGACGGGATGCAGAGCGTGGCTGCGACCCAGATCGTCTGGCGCACGGTCCGCCGGATATCGCGCACCGCATGCGGCCGCGCGCCCCGCTCGCGCGCGATCATCGGCACTGCGGCAGTGGTCAGCCCCATGCCGAAGATCAGGAAGACGAAATAGAGGTTCAGCCCCAGCGTCGCCGCCGCCAGCGTGTCCGACCCGAGCCGGCCGAGCATCGCCACATCGGTCGCGCCGACCAGCGCCTGCGCAAGGTTGGTCGCAACAAGCGGCCAGGCGAGTTTCAGCGTGGCGGCGAACTCGGTGCGCCAGGGGCGGGGCGGGATGGACGTCATGCGCTGGCTTTAGCCGGGTTCACAGCCAAGTCGATGACCTCACCGGCTGGTTCCCGTCAGAGGAGGAGTACGCCCGAGCAATCCGATTCGATGGCGCCGGGATAATGCCACCGGATCGTACCAACCAACGCCGTCATCCTGACGAACGTCAGTATCCAGGGTAACGAACGGTGTCCCTTGCGGCTCTGGATCCTGACTTTCGTCAGGATGACGGGAGGGGGCAGGTGATCCGAACCACGCGGATATCCGCGCTACCGCATCAATCCGGCAGCGCGGAGGGCGTTCTCGATCGTGGCCTGAATACCGGCGGGTGACTCGGCGCGTGGCTTCGACGCAGGTTTCGGCGAGACGGGAATCGCGATCTTGGCGACGCGTTCGACCGGTGCCAGCTTGGCCGCGGTCTCGGCCTTCCCGGCAGCGACCAGACCCCAGGACTTGGCGATTACCGCCGTGCTGGAGATGCCGACGTCGAGCATGAACGGCCCCGCGGCCCCCAGGCGTTCCCCGCGCGCCGGATCGATCGGCGTGCCGTGGCCCATGCCCGGCACGGTCCAGTCCTCGACGACGTCGCGGCCTTCCGCATCCGACCAGATCCGGTGGACGGCGGTGCCGATGCGTTCCTCGCGGACCGCCTTCGCATCGACGCCGTGGATGCCGCGCCATTGCCGCGCGATCGTGTCCGCGTTCGCCACGCTGACCGTCGCATCCGCGCCGCCGTGCCAGATCGCGAGCGTCGGCCAGCGTCCGTCGTGGCCACGAGCGCCGCTGCGGACCATGTCGACCAGCGCGGTATCGCTCGTGTCGCCATGCCCGCGCATCCGGTCGAGCGCCTGCGACACGCCGGTCGCGGTGCCATAGGCGAGCCCGCCGATCACCGCCCCGCCCGCGAACAGGTCCGGCCGGGTCACGAGCATCGCCATCGTCATCGCGCCGCCCGCCGACAGCCCGGTCACGTAGATGCGGCTGCGGTCGAGGCCATGACGCGTGATCATCGTCTCGGTCATCTGCGCTATGGATTCCGCCTCGCCGCCGGCCTGTGCGGTGTCCTCCGACGCGAACCAGTTGAAGCAGCGATTGGGATTGTTCGCGCGAGTCTGCTCGGGGAACAGCAGCGCGAAGCCGGCGCGATCCGCGAGCCGCGACCAGCCCGAACCGTGATCATAACCCGCCGCCGTCTGGGTGCAGCCGTGCAGGACGACCACCAGCGGCGCACCCGACGGCAAGTTCGCGGGCACGTACACATAGCCGAGCAGCGCACCCGGATTTGTGCCGAATTCGGTCAGCGGCGTCAGGCGACTGGGCGTGGTATCGCGCGGCGTGGGCGCTCCGGCACGCGCCATGCGGGCGATGGTATCGGCGATGTTTCTCACGTGAATCGAGCCTTTCGTCGCGCACCTGCTCGGCCGCGATACTCTGTCAACGTAGCACCTACATCATTTGTTGCTGCAGTGCAGCAAGAACGTCAGTCTCGATTTCGGACTTCCTCGCACGCATCGGTAATCGCTGCGTAAACCCGGTCGAGATCGGCGTCGTCGATGCAATAAGGCGGCATCACGTACACGGTGTTGCCGAGCGGGCGGAGCAGCAGGTCGCGGTCGCGGAAGAAGGCGAGCAGGCGGGGTCCGATCTGCGAGAGATAGCCGTCCTCGCCGCGGAGTTCGACCGCCGTGATGGTGCCGATCTGGCGTGCGTTGGCGATACGGGGATGCCGGGCGAGGGCCTCCAGCCGCGAGGCTTGGCGTGCGGCGAGGTCCGCGATCCGCTCGCGGACCGGTTCGTCGCGCCAGATCGCCAGGTTCGCATTGGCGGCGGCGCAGGCGATCGGGTTGGCGGTATAGCTCGACGAGTGGAAGAACATGCGCGCGCGGTCGGTGCCGTAATGCGCCTGATAGATCGCCTCGGTCGCCATCGTCACCGCGAGCGGGATCGCGCCACCGGTCAGCCCCTTCGACAGACAGAGGATATCGGGCACCACCCCCGCCTGTTCGCACGCCAGCAGCGTGCCGGTGCGGCCCCAGCCGGTCATCACTTCGTCCGCGATGAACAGCACGTCGTGGCGCGCGCAGATCCGCCGCATCTCGGCGAGGATGTGCGCGGGATAGACGTGCATGCCGCCCGCGCCGAGCAGCAGAGGCTCGACGATGAACGCGGCGGGATGCGCCGCGCACGCTTGCTCCAGCGCGTCGAGCGTCGCCTGTTCGCACCCGGCGGCGGGGAACGGGATCGTGCCGACGTCGAACAGCAACGGCGCATAGGCCCGGTTGTAGACGCCGCGCGCGCCCACCGACATCGCGCCGATCGTGTCGCCGTGATAGCCGTGTTCGAGCACGAGGATGCGGTGGCGATCCTCGCCGCGATCCAGCCAATAGCCGAGCGCCATCTTCAGTGCGACCTCGACGCTGGTGGACCCCGAATCGGAGAAGAACACGCGCGTCAGCTCGGGCGGCATGATCGCGGTCAGGCCACGTGCAAGCTCCTCAGCGGGCTGGTGCGTCCAGCCGGCGAAGATGATCTGGTCGAGCTTGCCCGCCTGTTCGGCGATCGCGGCCATGATCTTCGGGTTGGCATGGCCGTGCGTGGTCACCCACCAGGACGAGATCGCATCGACGATCCGCCGACCGTCGGACGTGTACAGCGCGGCGCCATCGGCATGCGTGACGAGCGGGATCGGCTCGCCCAGGCCGTGTTGCGTGAAGGGGTGCCAGACCGCACTCATCGGAACGCCTCCAGATCGAAATGCGCGGCGAACGCCTCCGCCAGGGTCGCGGCGTTCAGCGGATCGAGGCAGGGCAGGCGGCCCAGCCGGCGGACCTCGCCGATCGTCGCGATCGTCGCCTCGCTGTCCTCGACCGCGTCGCCGACGAAGGCGATGCCGAGGATCGGTACGCTGCGGCTGCGCAACGCTTCGATCGAGAGCAGGCTGTGGTTGATCGTGCCAAGCCCCGTGCGCGCGACTAGCACGACCGGCTTGTTCCACCGCGCGAACAGGTCGGCGAAGATCAGGTCGCGCGTCACCGGCACCATCACGCCGCCTGCACCCTCGACCACCAGCGGGCCGTTGACTTGGGGCAATGCGAGCCGGTCGGGGTCGATCGTTATGTCATCGATTTCGGCGGCGAGGTGCGGTGAGCACGGGGTCGTCAGGCGGTATGCTTCGCGCAGGACGTGGTCCGCGGGGACGCCCAGCGTCACGACCGACGCCGCGTCGCTGCCGTCGGCCAGCCCCGCCTGCACCGGCTTCCAGTAGCGCGCGCCGAGCGCCGCGGTCAGGCCGGCGGCGAACACGGTCTTGCCGATATCGGTGTCTGTTCCGGTAACGACGATCGTCATTGCAGTGCCTCTCCCATGACCGCGCCCAGCGCCTCGATATCCGCCACCGTCGCGTTGAGCGTCAGCGATATACGTAGCCGCGATCCGCCCTCGGGGACGGTCGGCGGGCGAATCCCGCGTACGTCGAACCCCGCCGCCTGGATCGCGCCGGCGACGCGCATCGTCCGCGCGGCATCGCCGAGCACGAGCGGCAGGATCTGCGACCCGGTCGCCGCGACACCGTGCGGCGCCAGTACCCGCTCCGCTGTCGCGACCAGGTCCCGAAGCCGTTCGCGCCGCGCCGGTTCGTCGGCGACGATCCGCAACGCCTCGCCTACCGCGAGCGCCATCAGTGGGGATGGTGCCGTCGAGAAGATGAACCCGCGCCCGCGATTGACGATGAAGTCGCGCATGACCGCCGGGCCACACAACAGCGCGCCCTCGCACCCGAGCGCCTTGCCGCAGGTGCGCAGGGTGATGACGTTCTCGCGCCCGTCGAGCATGTCCGCCAGCCCGCGACCATCGGTGCCGAACACCCCGGTCGCATGCGCCTCGTCGATCAGGAGGATGGCGTCGTGGCGGTCGGCGATCTCGGCGAATGCCGCGAGCGGTGCCCGGTCGCCGTCCATGCTGTAGAGGCTTTCGACCGCGATCCACACGCGGCCCGTGCCACCCGACGCGCGCCACGCGACGATCGCATCCTCGACCGCATCGGCGTCGTTATGCGCGGCGGCGACACAGGTCGCCCGCGTCAGCCGCATGCCTTCGTGCGCGCTCGCATGGATCAGCGCATCGTGGACGATCAGGTCGCCGCGCTGAGGCAACGTCGCGAACAGGATGGTGTTGGCGACATAGCCGCTCGCGAAGAACAACGCCGCCTCGGTCCCGAAGAACCGCGCTGAGTCCGCCTCCAGCGTCTCGTGTTCGGGTGCATTCCCGCGCAACAGTCGCGATCCGCCCGAGCCCACCGCGACACCGCGCCGCAACGCCTCGACCATCGTATCGCGCAGCCGGTCGCAACCGGCGAGCCCGAGATAGTCGTTCGACGCAAAGTCGATGCCGCGCCGGGGGGCTAGCGTTCGGCGACGATCCGCCGCGGCGAGGTTTGCCAGGTCTCGTATCTGGTCCGCGAACATCATCGTGCGGCCCTAGTCGCAACGCCGGCCGAAGACGATCCCGCGATGCGCGGACCGCCGCAAATCACCCTCGCGCAATCGGCTGTGCGCGATTTCGACGTGATCGGGATCAGCTATTACCGCAAATGGTCGACGCGGACGCCGGCGCAACTCGGCGAGACGATCGCGGCTGCCAAGGCGCGGTACAAGGCGGATGTGATCGTCGTCGAGACCGCCTATCCGTTCAGTCCGGTCGGCGAGGATGCGTCCTCCGATCTTCTCGGCGCGGATTCGCTGCTGCCGGGCTATCCTGCGACGCCGACCGGACAGCGCGACTATCTGGTCGACCTGACGCAGACGGTCGTTGATGCGGGCGGGATCGGCGTGGTGTATTGGGAGCCGGGCTGGGTCTCGACCGGGTGCAAGACGCGCTGGGGGACGGGGTCCAACTGGGAGAACGCGGCGTGGTTCGGGTTGAAGGAGCACGAGGCGCTGCCCGCGTTCGATTTTCTCGGGCGGCGGTATTTGAAGCGAGGGAAGTAACCCGCGCAACGTGTTCGACCGCAATCGGCGAGGTCTTCGATCCTCCCCCGCCAGGGGGAGGTGGCTGGCTCTTGCCAGACGGAGGGGGCGGAAGGGAAACCTCTGCTCCGTGTCCTCCCCCTCCGTCACCTTCGGTGCCACCTCCCCTGGCGGGGGAGGATCGTTCAGTCCTTCAACGCCGCAATAAATCCTGCCGCGCGCGCGCCGACATCGGCTGCGGTCATCCCCGGCGCATACAAGGCCGACCCCAGCCCGAATCCGGCCGCGCCCGCCTGACGCCACGCCGCCATGCCTTCCGGCACGATCCCGCCGACCGGTAGCACGCGCGTATCCTTGGGGAGGACGGCGCGCATCGCCTTCAGGACGGTCGGGCTGGCGGCTTCGGCGGGGAACAGCTTCAGCGCGGCGGCACCGGCGTCGAGCGCGGCGAACGCCTCGGTCGGCGTGGCGACACCGGGCAGCGCGACATAGCCGCGCTCGGCGGCCGCCGCGATCACGCGCAGGTTCGCGTTGGGGGCGATGATCAGCGTGCCGCCCGCCGCGCCGACGGCTTCGACGTCCTCCACGCGCAGGACGGTGCCGGCACCGACCACCGCGCGGCCCTCGAGCTTACGCGCCAGCCGGGCGATGCTGTCGAGAGGATCGGGCGAGTTCATCGGCACTTCGAGGATCGTGAACCCGGCGGCAACCAGCGCCTCGCCGATCGCCTCGACCTCGCCCGGCTTCACGCCGCGCAGGATCGCGATCAGCGGGCATTTGGCGAAGGCGGCGTCGAAGGCTTGGCGGTGGTCGGTCATGCGGCAAGGTCCTGGATGCGAGTGATGCCCGCCACGAACGCGGCCTGGCTGTCGACGAGATGGGCTGTGCCGCCCAGCGCCTCGATCGCGCTGGCATACAGCGCGCCGAGGGCGGGATCGGCGAGGATATGGACGGCCGCGCCGTGCTCGATCCGCGCGGCGGTATCCGCGCCGATCAGCAGTCCGCTCGCGAACGAGGCGGCATGGGCGTCGTCGGCAAGGCCCAGCACGCCGCGCGCGCGGATCGCGAACAGGCTGGCGGCGAGATCGCGTTTGGCGCCTTCCGCGACGCCTTCGAGGAACGCCGCGCCCGGCTCGACCGGGTGGCCGAGCTGGCGCGAGAGGACGCCGTGCGCGCGGAGCAACGCGAAGAGCTCGCCGGTCATCGCGGTGGTAAAACGGACGATCGCGCCGGCTTCGACGGTCGCCCATTTGCAGTGCGTCCCCGGCTGACACAGCAGCGCGTCGGGCGGCACCAGTCCGGCGGCGACCGCACCGAGCAGCTGGACCTCCTCGCCGCGCATCACGTCGGCATGCAGGCCGTCGCGGTACGACAGGCCAGGCACGATCGCGGTGCGCGCATCGATCCGGTCGAGCGCGGCGACGATCTGCGTGAGGGCCGCGGGCGCGGCGACATAGGGCACGCTGCGCCAGCCGATGTTCGACCCGACCATGCCGGCGAGCAGCATCGGCAGATCGCCAAGCCGTTCGCGGATGCCCGCGACCTCGCTCGCATACTCGCCGGCTGCGACGTTCGCCGCGCCGCGATCGTCGCGTTCGGTCGCCACCACGCTGCCGTCCTCGATCCGGAACGCACGGCGGTTGGTCGTGCCCCAGTCGACTGCGATGAAGGAGGTCATGGTCACCATCTCGATTCTATCGGCCCGATCCTACGCGCGCGTTGCGTCCTGCGAGCGTACGAGTATTTATACGATCAAAGTATCAGGTCCACTATGGTCGCGATAGGCGTGACAGCGGGGGAATGTTGGGCCAGAACGACAGGCAATGGCTACCGACATGACAGAAAGCGAGACTATTCCGTCCAGCGTGATCGCGGGTCGCAATCTCACCCACGGCATGCTCGACACGCTGGGGCGGGCGATCGTGACCGGGCGGTACGAGACGCGGCCGTTCCCGACCGAGGCGGAGATCGCCAAGACGCACGGGGTCAGTCGATCGGTCACGCGCGAGGCGGTCAAGATGCTGACCGCCAAGGGCTTGGTCAGCGCGCGACCACGCCAGGGCACCGTGGTGCAACCGGCGAGCGCCTGGAACCTGTTCGATACCGACGTGCTGCGCTGGACGCTGGAGCGCAAGTTCTCGGTCGACCTGTTGCGGCATTTCAACCAGTTGCGCATCGCGATCGAACCCGAGGCGGCGGCGTTGGCGGCGCGGTTCGGCGACCCGGCAGACCTGCGGGCGATCCGCGGCGGGCTGGAACAGATGGAGGCAGGCGAGGCGGGGCTGACCGATCCGCTGGAGGCCGATATCGCGTTCCACGTCGCGATCCTGCGCGCCTCGAAGAACCCGTTCTACGCCCAGTTCCAGTCGGTGGTGTCGACCGCGCTGCGCACGTCGATCCGCTTCACCAACCGGATCAAGGGGCGGTCGGCGAATATTCCGGACCACGCAGCCGTCGCCGACGCGATCGTCGCGCGCGATCCGGCGGCGGCGAGGGTGGCGATGACGCGGATCATCGGCGACGTCCTGGTGCTGATCGGCGAGGAATAGCGCGATCGTATCGGAAGCGTTCGGCCAGGCGTGACGTTTCGCCAGGCGTGACGTTTCGCCGGGCGTGACGTTTCGCCGGGCGTGACGTTTCGCCGGGCGTGACGTTTCGCTGGGCGTGACGTTCCGCAAGGCGGGGTGATGCCGGTTACCGTTGATCGCCGCCCTCCTGCGCCTTACGAATAAAGTAAGACAAATAGAGAGGATTCCCATGGCCGTTGACCCGTCGCCCCCCAAGCCGATCCGCCTCGCCATCGTCGGGGTCGGCAAGATCGCCCGTGACCAGCATCTGCCGGCGATCGCGCAGGACCCGCGGTTCGAACTGGTCGCCGCGGTCAGTCGCAACGCGGTCGTCGACGGGGTCGCGAACTATCACGATATCGCCGAACTGCTGGCGGCGGATTACGCCATCGATGCGGTATCGCTGTGCACGCCACCGGTCGGCCGTGCCGAAATCGCGATGGCGGCGATCGATGCCGGGCTCGACGTGATGCTGGAAAAGCCGCCCGCCGCCACGCTGTCGGAGATCGCCCTGATCGAGGCGCATGCGGTGGCCGCGGGCCGGACTTTGTTTGCGACCTGGCATTCGCGCGAGGCGGCGGGCGTCGCTCCGGCGCGCGCATGGCTCGAAGGGCGACGTGTCGAGCGGGTCACGATCGACTGGCGCGAGGATATTCGTCGCTGGCACCCCGGCCAGGATTGGATCCTGGAGGCCGGCGGGTTCGGCGTGTTCGATCCGGGGATCAATGCGCTGTCGATCGCGACCCAGATCCTGCCCGGCGGCTGGACGGTCGACGATGCTGAGATGCGCGTGCCGGAGGGACGGATGTCGCCGCTTGCCGCCGATCTTCGCCTGTCGTGCTACGGTGCGCTGGGAGCAGGGGCGGGGGGAGCAGGCGCGCGCGTGCCGGTCACCGCTGCGTTCGATTTCCTGCACGAAGGACCGCAGCAATGGGACATCGTCGTTGATACCGATGGCGGTCGACTGACGTTGCGGATGGGCGGGTCGGTGCTGGAGGTCGACGGCAAGATCAGCGAAGCGCCTGATGCCGAATATGCAGGGCTGTATGGCAAGTTCGCCGAATTGGTGCGCAGCCGGTCGAGCGAGGTCGACGTCACGCCGTTGCGTCTCGTCGCCGATGCGTTCCTGCTGGGCCGCCGCACGATCGTTCCCGCATTCGCCTGGTAATTCGGCGCGCGGGATCGATTTTACGCGTCCAGGTAACGCAGGATACAAACGGCTTGATCGACGATAAGCGGGCAGGAACGCGCCGATAGGCCTCACGTTCTGTGCTTGTGCGGGTCCGGTAAGGGCCAGGGATAAGGATGCGTATCGATGCTTCAGGTCAGTCCGCAGGTCGAGCAGGAATACGGCATCGCGACGGAGGCGGTCGCTGCGGCGCCGCTGGCAACCGCGATTGTCGAACGCCTGGCGGACGGTAACCTCGTCTACGTCGCGGCCGATGATCGGCGCGCGACCGAGATCGCCGCCATCGTCGCGGCGCTCTCGCCCAATGCGCTGGTGGTGCACCTTCCTTCCAGCGACGCGCTGCCGGGTGACGACGCCCCCGCATCGCCGGCCAATGTCGGTCTGCGCCTGGCTGCATTGCGGCGGTTGCGCGCAGGCGTCGAAGCCAAGCACGCGCCGATCCTGCTGGTGACGACCGCCGAGGCCACCGCGGTCCGCTATCCCGCGCCTGCGATGTTCGACGCCGTCCCGCCAAGGCTCGTGCCGGGCGATCCGATTGATCTCGACGCGTTCGCCGCGACCGCTGCCGAGATCGGGTATGGCATCGACGACCGGGTCGACGAACCCGGCGAGATCGCGGTGCGTGGCGGTGTCATCGACATATTCCCGGTCGATCGCGATCTGCCGGTCCGGGTGGAGTTCGCCGATGGCAGGATCACCGCGCTCCGCGTCTACGACCCGGTCTCGCAGTTGAGCCAGGGCGCTTTGGAGGCGATCGAGATCGGCCGCGCGACCGAGCCGGTCGTCGAGCAGGGCGAGACGATCCTCGCGCATCTGCCCGGTGCGGCGATCGCGCTCGATCCCGACGCCGAAAGCCGCCGCAAACGCTTTCTTGGCGTTGCCGCCGATGGTCTTCCGCGTCGCAAGGCTGCTGCCGAACTGGTCGTCGACACCGCTTGGACCAAAGCGATCGCGGCGTGCGAGACGGTTGCGTTCGAGATCGCCGACGACATGCCGCCGCGATTCGTCGAGCGGCGCGATCCGACCCGCGCCTTTGCGCGCTTCGCCAAGGATGTGCTTGCCGACGGACAGCTGGTGATTGCCGGATCGCCGCGCGACCTGCGGTTTCTGCACCCCCGGCTGGAGCGTGCGGCCAAGACCGCATTCGATCAGATCGACGCATGGGCGGATGTTCGTGCGGCAAAGCCGGGCCGGGCGATGATGCTGGCCGCGCCGATCGATCGCGGCTTCGTCGTGGCTGGCGTGACCGTCGTTGCCGCCGCCGATCTGCTCGGTGGGCGGGCGAGTGGCGAGATCGGCGACAGCCGCGCCGCGCAATCCCTCTTGTCGAGCGAACTGCGGTGCGGCGATGCCATTGTCCACGAGACGTTCGGGATTGGCATCGTGCGCGGGCTGCAACCGCTGCCCGGCACCGATGGCGACGCGATCGTGCTCGAATATGCCAAGGGCGGGCGGCGTCTCGTGCCGGTTGCGGAAGCCGACCGGATCTGGCGCTATGGTGCCGACGAGGATGCGGTGACGCTCGACACGCTCGACGGCGCATCGTGGCAGAAGCGTCGCGGCGCGATCGACGCGACGATCGCCGAGAGCGCGCGCGATCTGGCCAAGCTGGCGGCCGAGCGCGATGCGCGGATGACGGATGCGATCGTGCCGGACCGGGTCGCATATGAGCGGTTCGCCGCCGGATTCGCCTTTACCGAGACGCCGGACCAGGCGCGCGCGATCGCGACGACGCTGTCCGACCTGGCGAGCGGCAGGCCGATGGACCGGCTGGTGATCGGCGATGTCGGGTACGGCAAGACCGAAGTCGCCCTGCGCGCGGCCGCGGCTGTCGCGCTCGCCGGGCGGCAGGTTGCGATCGCCGCGCCAACGACGGTGCTGGTCCGCCAGCATATCGAGACCTTCACGCGACGGTTCGAGGGCACCGGTGTCGTCGTCGCCGGCCTCTCCCGCTTGTCGAGCACCGCCGACAAGGCACGGGTCCGCGCCGGGCTGGCCGATGGGTCGATCGGTATCGTGGTCGGTACCGGCGCGATCGCCGGCAAGGGCGTGACCTACCGCGATCTCGCTTTGGTCGTGATCGATGAGGAACAGCGTTTCGGGACTGCCGACAAGCGAAAGCTCCAGACGCTCGGTGCGGGGCACGTCCTGACGCTGAGCGCCACGCCGATCCCGCGCACGTTGCAGTCGGCGATGGTCGGCCTGCAGGGCATGTCGGTGATCGCGACACCGCCCGCACGTCGCCAGCCGATCCGCACCGCGATCTCCAACTTTGATGACACCCTCGTCCGTGCGGCGTTGCGCCGCGAACGCGCGCGCGGCGGGCAGAGCTTCGTCGTCGTCCCCCGGATCGACGATATGGCGCCACTCGCCGCCAAGCTGGCGAAGCTCGTGCCCGAACTGGGTCTGGTCCAGGCGCACGGCAAGATGGCGGCCACCGAGATCGACGAGGCGATGGTCGCGTTTGCGGCGGGCGATGGCGACGTGCTGCTCGCGACCAACATCATCGAGGCGGGGCTCGACGTGCCGCGGGCGAACACGATGATCGTCCATCACGCCGACCGTTTCGGCCTGTCGCAGCTCCACCAGTTGCGCGGGCGGGTCGGTCGCGGCGGGCGGCGTAGTCAGGTGATGCTGTTGACCGATGGCGATGCGACGATCGCGCCGGCGACGTTGAAGCGGCTGAACACGCTCCAGGCGTTCGACCGGTTGGGGGCGGGCTTCGCGATCAGCGCGCGCGATCTCGATCTGCGCGGTGCGGGCGATCTGGTCGGCGAGGCGCAGGCCGGCCACATGAAGCTGATCGGCATCGATCTGTACCAGCATCTGTTCGCGCGGGCGTTGCAGCAGGCGCGCATCGATCACGACGGCGGGGAGCCGATCGACGACTGGGTGCCCGAGCTGCATCTCGAACTGGGCGGCAGCCTGCCCGAGGATTGGATCCCCGAGGAGGAGGTCCGGCTTGCTCTGTACGGGAGGCTTGCGCGGATCGCCGACGTGGCGACGCTCGATCGCTTCGAGGCGGAACTCGACGACCGTTTCGGCGCGATGCCCGATCTGGCGCAGCGGCTGTTGCATGTCGCCAGGATCCGTATGCTCGCGCGGCAGGGCGGTATCCAGCGGATCGATGCTGGGCCGGTGGCCATCGCGTTGACCCCGCATGATCGGCGCGCGGCCAAACCCCTGGAGGAGCTGGTCGAAAAGAACGGGCGGTGGATCGTCCGCGAGAGCATCGCCGATCCGGTCGACCGTGCGGCAAGGATCGCGGACGTGCTGGGCGCGATGGCCGACTGACCCGGTTATTCCGCTGCGGCCGCCAGCGGTGCGACGCCTGCTTCTTCGGCCAGCGCGGACAGAAGCGCCCGGACTAGGTCGACGACGCGGGCGAACCCGGCGCCCGGCGCATGGTATTTGCGGTCAAGATACAGCGTGCGGTCGAGTTCCAACTGGAGGCCGTGGATGCCGTTGCCGGGCTCGGCATGGCGTTCGAGGATATGCCCGCCGGCATACGGCGCGTTGCGCGCGGTCGAGAAGCCGTGCGAGACGCAGGCTGCTTCGGCGACATCGACGAACCGGCCATCCGCGGCATGACCGAACCGGTCGCCGATCACGATGCGCGCGCTGCCCGGGCCGAGCGGTGGCATGGAATGGACGTCGAGCAAGATGGCGACGCCGAACTTCGCACGCGCCGCCTTCAGCGCCGTACCGACCGCATCGTGATACGGGCGATGATCCTCGACGATCCGCGTGATGATCTCGGCATCGGTAAACCGTCGCGCCCATAGGTCGCCGGCCCCCGATGTCCGTCGCGGCACGAGGCCCAGGCCGCTGCGCAGCTTGGCGGATTGCTGCGCGAGCGGGGTCGGTGCAGCCCCTTCGTCGATCGCCGGATCACGTTCGTCTTCACGGCGGTTCAGGTCGATCCACGCCCGCGCCCTGGTCTGGACGATCGCGGTCTGGTTCGTCCGTGCCGCCTTGGCGACCGCATCGACGAGACGGTCCTCCAGCGGCAGCAGTCCGGACAGCGGCACACGCAATGCCGTTTTCAGCGCCAGCGGATACTCCCGGCCGGCATGTGGCACGGAGATCACCACCGGGCTCACGGGCGGCATGGCGCCGAGGCGTTCGAAAGGGGGGGATGGCATCGATCCACGCTAGGGCGACCGAGCGATGCGGGCAATCGATCTGGAAATCTTAACCGCTTTGCGGCTAGGGCGGGGCGACAGATGCTGTGCGAAAACGGGACTTTAGATTGATGCTGCGAATCCTGCTGGCCGAAGACGATCAGGTCATGCGCGAATATCTGACGCGCGCGCTCGAGCGGTCGGGCTATGACGTGACGGCGGTCGATCGCGGCACCGCGGCGATTCCGCTGCTCGAAACCGAGACGTTCGACCTGTTGCTGACCGATATCGTCATGCCCGAGATGGACGGCATCGAGCTTGCGCAGAAAGCGGGGGAGATGTGTGCCGACCTGCGCGTGATGTTCATCACCGGCTTTGCGGCCGTCACGCTGAAGGCCGGTCGGGCGATGCCGAACGCCCGCGTCCTGTCCAAGCCCTTCCATCTGCGCGACCTCGTCGCCGAGGTCGATCGGCTGTTCGAGATGGATAATGTGACGGGTATGCATTGAACGCTTGCACGCCACGATAACCGCGGCTAGTGGAGCCGTCCGGCGGGCGTGTAGCTCAGTGGTAGAGCACTGTGTTGACATCGCAGGGGTCGCAAGTTCAATCCTTGCCACGCCCACCATAGAAAGCCCTGGTATCTCGATGAGGTGCCAGGGCTTTTTTGTTGTCCAGCCGCGGCCGGTACCGGCCGCCGTCGCGCATCCCCTGACCTGATCGCGCTTTCGGCACCCAGCTATACGCCAGCTATATGCGAAAGGCGGTAATCGCTCTCGAATTGCTACGCTGCATACGCCTAATCGCCAGGCTCCACGGCTTCCGCACATCTCTTGCGGAGGCGACTTCGGTTGGGGGCAGGAATGAAGCGTATATATTCGGCGATCGCAGGGATTTTGCTGGCGATCCCGGCAGCGGCGCAGGCGCAATCGGGGCCCGTCGGCACGGCATCGGCTGACCCGGCACCGGCGAGCCAAGTTGCGGCGGACCCGGCCGCGCCGCCGTCCGCGATCACGGTCAGCGGATCGGTCGCGATCGCGTCCGACTACCGCTTTCGCGGCGTGTCGCAGTCCGATCGGCAGATGGAGATCCAGGGCGGTCTCACCATCGCGCACGAGAGCGGGTTCTATGTCGGCACCTGGGCGTCGAACCTGTCCGGATGGGGCACGTTCGGCGGCGCCAACATGGAGCTGGACCTGATCGGCGGCTACAAGGCGAAGCTGAGCAGTACCGCCACGGTCGATACCGGGCTGACCTGGTACATGTACCCGGGCGGCGCGGACAAGACCGACTTCGCCGAACCCTATGTCAAGCTGAGTGGCACCGCCGGCCCGGCCACGCTGACCGCGGCCGCCGCCTATGCGCCCAAGCAGCAGGCGATCGGCAGATGGTACGCGACCGGCGCCGATGCGGCGGCCGGCGTCTACACCCGGCCGGGCGCGAAGGACGACAACCTCTATCTGTCGGGCGACGGCGCGTTCGCCATCGCGGGGACGCCGATCACCGCCAAGGCGCATATCGGGCATAGCTGGGGGCAGGACGGCCTTGGCCCCAACGCGACCGCAGTTTCCCCGACAGGCAAATATTGGGACTGGTCGCTGGGCGCCGACACGACGTGGCGCAGCCTGACGTTCAACGTGTCGTACGTCGACACCGACATCTCGCGCCGCGGCTCCGCCTATCTGCAGCCCAGCTTCAGCAAGGGGCAGGACGGCACCGGCACGATCGCCGGTGGCACCGTCGTCGCCTCGCTCACCGCCGCTTTTTAACAAGGATCAACCGATGGAAGACCTGTTCTGGATCCTTGTCATGGTCGGGCTGGTGGCGGCGACGCTGGCCTATGCCCGCCTGTGCGACAACGCGTGAGGGCGATGCGATGACTCTCGATCTCTGGCTCGCGGCGCTGACCGCACTCGGCCTGCTCATCTACCTGGTGGCGGTCCTGATCCGCCCCGAACGCTTCTGAAGGAGGCGATCCATGACATTCCAGGGCTGGTTCCTGATCCTCGGCTTCGTCGCGATCCTGCTCGCGCTGACCAAACCGGTCGGCCTGAGGCTGTTCGCACTGTACGAAGGCCGCCGCACCCCGCTGCACGTCGTCCTCGGACCCGTCGAGCGCGGTTTCTACAAACTCGCCGGGGTCGATCCGCAGGCCGAGCAGGGCTGGCGGCGCTATGCGCTGCATATGCTGCTGTTCAACGTCGCGCTGATGGCGTTCACCTATGCGGTGCTGCGTCTGCAAGGCGTGCTGCCGGGTAACCCGCAGGGGCTCGCCGGGCTGTCGCCGAACCTCGCGTTCAACACCGCGGTCAGCTTCACCACCAACACCAACTGGCAGAGCTATTCGGGTGAGTCGACGATGTCGAACCTCAGCCAGATGCTCGGCTTGACGATCCACAATTTCCTGAGCGCGGCGACCGGCATCGCGCTCGCATTCGCTCTGTTCCGCGGGTTCGCGCGACGCGAGTCGAAGGCGATAGGCAATTTCTGGGCCGACGTGACGCGCATCACGCTGTACCTGCTGCTGCCGTTGTGCATCGTCTATACGGTGTTCCTGATCGCCAGCGGCGTGCCGCAGACGCTGGCCGCGACGGTCAACGTGACCACGCTCGAAGGCGTCAAGCAGGTCCTCGCGATCGGGCCCGTCGCCAGCCAGGAAGCGATCAAGATGCTCGGCACCAATGGTGGCGGCTTCTTCAACGCGAACTCGGCGCATCCGTTCGAGAACCCGACCGCGCTGGTCAACCTGATCCAGATGCTGTCGATCTTCCTGATCGGGTTCGGCCTGACCTGGACGTTCGGCAAGGCGGTCGGCAACACCAAGCAGGGCTGGGCGATCCTGTCGGCGATGGTGATCCTGTTCCTCGCCGGCGTCACCGTGACCTATTGGCAGGAAGCCGCCGGCAACCCCGTGCTGCATCATCTCGGCGTCGCGGGCGGCAACATGGAGGGCAAGGAGGTCCGCTTCGGGATCGCCGCGTCCGCGCTGTTCTCGGTCGTCACCACCGCGGCCTCGTGCGGCGCGGTCAATTCGATGCACGACAGCTTCACCGCGCTGGGCGGGATGATCCCGCTGTTCAACATCCAATTGGGCGAGGTCGTGATCGGCGGCGTCGGCGCCGGCATCTACGGCTTCCTGCTGTTCGCGATCCTGGCGGTGTTCGTCGCCGGGCTGATGGTCGGTCGCACGCCCGAATATGTCGGCAAGAAGATCGAGTCCCGCGAGGTCAAACTCGCGGTGCTGGCGATCGCGGTGTTGCCGTTGATGATCCTCGGTCTCACCGCGCTGTCGTCGGTGCTGGCGCAGGGGCTGGCGGGGCCGCTCAACAAGGGGCCGCACGGCTTCTCGGAGATCCTCTATGCCTTCACCAGCGCGGTCGGCAACAACGGGTCGGCGTTCGCCGGGCTGAGCGCCAACACGCCCTATTACAACGGCCTGCTGGGCGTTGCGATGTGGGTCGGCCGGTTCTTCATCATCGTGCCCATGCTGGCGATCGCCGGCAGCCTGGCCGCGAAGAAATACACGCCGGAAAGCGCGGGCTCGTTCCCGACGACCGGCGGCCTGTGGGTCGGTCTGCTCGTCGGCATCGTGCTGATCCTGGGCGGCCTGACCTTCCTGCCGAGCCTCGCGCTCGGTCCCATCGCCGATCATCTCGCGATGATCCGCGGCACTTTGTCCTGACGGGGGCGCCATCATGGCCCAGAATTCGCAAAGCCGTTCGCAGAGCAAGAGCCTGTTCACCGCCGACCTGGTGGTGCCGGCGATCACGGCGTCGTTCGTCAAACTCAACCCGAAGGAGCTGATCCGCAACCCGGTGATGTTCGTCACCGCGGTCGTCGCCGCGCTGATGACCGTGCTGCTGGTCGTCGGCCACGACAGCCTGAGCATCGGCTTCAAGCTGCAGCTCGTCATATGGTTGTGGCTGACGGTGCTGTTCGGCACCTTCGCCGAAGCGCTGGCCGAAGGGCGCGGCAAGGCGCAGGCCGCCTCGCTGCGCGCCACCAAGGCGGACCTCGTCGCCAAGCGCCTGAAAGGCGACGGTCGCGAGCATGAGAGCGTGCCGGCCAGCGCGCTGAAGGTTGGCGACGTGGTCCTGGTAGAGACCAACGACCTGATCCCATCCGACGGCGAGGTCGTGTCGGGTGTCGCCTCGGTCAACGAGGCGGCGATCACCGGCGAGAGCGCGCCGGTGATCCGCGAGGCGGGCGGCGATCGCTCGGCGGTGACCGCGGGGACGCGCGTCATCTCCGACGAGATCCGCGTCAAGGTGACGGTCGAACCGGGCAAGGGCTTTCTCGACCGCATGATCGCGCTGGTCGAGGGCGCCGAGCGGCAGAAGACGCCGAACGAGATCGCGCTGACTCTGCTGCTGGTCGGGCTGACGATCATTTTCCTGATCGCGGTCGGCACGATCCCCGGCTTCACCAGCTATGCGGGTGGCTCGATCCCGGTCGCGATGCTCGCGGCGTTGCTGATCACGCTGATCCCGACGACGATCGCCGCGCTGCTGTCGGCGATCGGCATCGCGGGCATGGACCGTCTGGTGCGGTTCAACGTGCTCGCCAAGTCGGGTCGTGCGGTCGAGGCGGCGGGCGACATCGACGTCCTGCTGCTCGACAAGACCGGCACGATCACGATCGGCGATCGCCAGGCGAGCGAGTTCCGCGCGGTCGGCGGCGCGAGCGATGCCGAGATGGCGGAAGCCGCGCTGATCGCCAGCCTGGCGGACGAAACGCCCGAGGGCCGGTCGATCGTCGTGCTGGCGCGCGAGCGGTTCGGCGTTACGACGAGCGTGTTGCCCGAGGGCGCGGAAGTGATCCCGTTCACCGCGCAGACGCGGATCTCGGGCGTGCGGACCGCGGATATGCTGGTCCAGAAGGGCGCGGTCGACTCGATCCTGAAGGCCAATCCCGGCGTCGGCCAGACTGCGGCGGCGACCGAACTGCGCCGCATCACCGACGAGATCGCGCGCGCCGGCGGCACGCCGCTGGCGGTCGCGAAGAACGGCCGACTGCTCGGCGCGATCTTCCTGAAGGACGTCGTCAAGGCAGGCATCCGCGAACGCTTCGGCGAGCTGCGGACGATGGGCATCCGTACGGTGATGATCACCGGCGACAACCCGCTGACCGCGGCGGCGATCGCGGCCGAGGCGGGGGTCGACGACTTCCTCGCGCAGGCCTCGCCCGAGGACAAGCTGGCGCTGATCCGCCAGGAACAGCAGGGCGGCAAGCTCGTCGCGATGTGCGGCGACGGCACCAACGACGCGCCCGCGCTGGCGCAGGCCGATGTCGGCGTGGCGATGAACACCGGTACGCAGGCGGCACGCGAAGCGGGCAACATGGTCGATCTCGACAGCGATCCGACCAAGCTGATCGAGGTCGTCGGCCTCGGCAAGCAGCTGCTGATGACGCGCGGCGCGCTGACGACCTTCTCGGTCGCCAACGACGTGGCGAAATACTTCGCCATCATCCCGGCGATGTTCGTCGTGCTGTATCCGGGGCTCGGCGTGCTCAACGTGATGCGGCTGGGATCGCCCGAAAGCGCGATCCTGTCGGCGATCATCTTCAACGCGGTGATCATCCCCTGTCTCGTGCCGCTCGCGCTTCGCGGCGTGAAGTACACGCCGATGGGGGCGGGCCCGCTGCTCGCGCGCAACCTCGCAATCTACGGACTGGGCGGGCTGATCGCGCCGTTCGTCGGCATCAAGATCATCGACCTTGTGGTCGGTGGCCTCGGCCTCGCATAAGGACACATATCATGGGTAAGGACTTCACCTCCGCACTGCGACCCGCGATCGTCATGACGATCCTGTTCGCGGCACTTCTCGGGCTGGCGTACCCGCTGGCTATGACGGGGATCGGCCAGGCCGTGTTCCCGTCGCAGGCGAACGGCAGTCTGGTGACGCAGAACGGTCAGGTGGTCGGCTCGACGGTGGTCGGTCAGGCGTTCGTCGGGGACCGGTATTTCCAGACCCGCCCGTCCGCCGCGGGCAAGGGCTATGACGGGCTGGCGTCGTCGGGGTCCAATTTCGGCCCGGCTTCGCACGCGCTGGTCGACCGGGTGACGCCCGACGTCGCCAAGCGCCGCGCCGAAGGGGTGACCGGGCCGCTGCCCGCCGACCTCGTCACCGCGAGCGGGTCGGGGCTCGATCCCGATCTGTCGCCGGCCGCCGCCGCCGTCCAGGCACCGCGCATCGCGCGGGTCCGCGGCATTCCGGTCGACCGGGTGAGGACGATCGTCGCCACCGCGACCGAGACGTCGATCCTGGGCGAACCGCACGTCAACGTGCTGGCGATGAACCGCGCGCTGGACGCCCTGCCGCGCTGATGCCGGTCAGCGATCCGGGCAACAGCGACAATCGTCCGGATCCGGATGCCCTCCTGCGTCAGGCCGAGCAGGAGGGGAGGGGGAAGCTCAAGATCTTCCTCGGCGCGGCACCGGGGGTCGGCAAGACCTTCGAGATGCTGTCCGAAGGCGCGGCACGGCGGCGCGACGGTGTCGACGTCGTCATCGGCATCGTCGAGACGCATGGCCGGGTCGAAACCGAACGGCTGACGCGCGGACAGGAAATCGTCCCGCGTCGCGACGTCGCCTATGAAGGGCGCGTCCTGGCCGAAATGGACATCGACGCGATCCTCGCCCGCGCGCCCCGGCTCGCGCTCGTCGACGAACTCGCGCATACCAACGCCCCCGGCAGCCGCCATCCCAAACGCTATCAGGATGTCGAGGAACTGCTGGCGGCGGGAATCGACGTCTATTCGACGATCAACATCCAGCACGTCGAGAGCCTCAACGACATCGTCGCCAGTTTCACGCGTGTCCGGGTGCGCGAGACCGTTCCCGACCGCATCCTCGAACTCGCCGAGATCGAGGTCGTCGATATCCCGCCCGACGAGCTGATCGAGCGGCTGAAGGCGGGCAAGGTCTATCTGCCGCACGAGGCGACCCGCGCGCTCAGTCATTTCTTCTCCAAATCCAACCTGTCGGCGTTGCGCGAACTCGCGCTGCGCCGGGCTGCGCAGGCGGTCGACGCGCAGATGCTCGATCATGTCCGCGCGATCGGCATCGGCGGGACATGGGCGGGCACCGACCGGATCGTCGTCGCGATCAACGAACTGCCCGGCGTCGACGGCCTGGTGCGCGCGGCCAAGCGAGTCGCCGACGGGTTGCACGGCCCGTGGACGGCGCTGTTCATCGAAACGCCGCGCACCGCGCACTTCACCGATGTTCAGCATCAGCGCGTCGCCGCAGCGATGACGCTGGCGACGCAACTCGGGGCGGCGGTCGCGACGGTGCCGGCCGCGTCGGTGGTCGAGGGTATCCAGGGCTTCCTGATCCACGCGCGCGCGACGCAGCTCGTCGTCGGCAAGTCGCGCCGCTCGCGCGCGTTTGAATTCATCCACGGATCGATCGTCGATCGGCTGATCCGCGGTACGAGCGGAGTCACCGTCCACGTCCTGCCGATGGAAACCGAAACCAGGACCTCCGCGCTGGCGTGGCGGCGGTCGAAGGCGGGTTGGGGCTCGCCGACCGGCTATGCCATCACGCTGGCGCTGGTCGCCGCGATCACGACGGTCGCCAGCGCGTTGTTCCATATCCTCGATCTCGGCAACGTCGCGCTGCTGTACCTGCTGCCGGTGATGGTGGCGGCCAGCCTGTTCGGGTTGCGCACCGGGCTGTTCGCCGGGATCGCGTCCAGCCTCGCCTATAACTTCTTCTTCCTGCCGCCGGTCGGCACGCTGAGCATCAGCAATCCCGAGAACCTGATCTCGATCTTCGTCCTGCTCGGCGTCGCGATCGCGACCAGCCAACTCACCTCGCGGGTGCGGGCGCAGGCCGACCTCGCGGCGGCGAGCGCGCAGACCAACGCGACGCTGGCGGGGTTCCTGCGGCAACTGAGTGCGATCAACGATCCCGCGGTGGCGGCGCGGATGATCTGCGACGACGTCGCGCAGGTGTTCGCCGTGCAGTCGGTCCTGCTCGCCCCGACGACCGGCGCCGGGTTGACCGTGCAGGCCGCGAGCACCGCGGATTACCGGCTCGACACGATGGATCTGGCCGCCGCGAACTGGGCGTTCGATGCCGGCGCGGCGGCGGGCAAGGGGTCGGCGACGCTGGCCGCGTCCGAATGGCTGTTCCAGCCGGTCAAGGCGGGCGGGCGGACGCTCGCGGTGCTAGGCATCGCGCGCGAGAACAGCGGCGATCCGGTCCGCGCCGATCAACTGCCGCTGCTCACCAGTCTGGTCGATCAATCCGCGCTGGTGCTCGAACGGCTGCGGCTCGAGACCGAGATGCGCGATGTCGACGCGGTGCGGACGCGCGATCGGCTGCGTGCGGCACTGCTGTCGTCGGTCAGCCACGATCTGCGCACGCCGCTGACCGCGGTGATCGCCGCGGCGAACGAACTCGATCACGGTGCCACCCCCGACCTGATCGCGACGATCAAGACCGAGGCGGCGCGGCTCAACCGGTTCGTCGCCAACCTGCTCGACATGGCGCGGGTCGAGGCGGGGGCGCTCAAGCTCAACATCGAGGCGACCGATCTCAGCGATGCGGTCGCCGGCGCCGCGCACGACGCGCGCCGTGCGCTGGAGGGGCATGCGGTCCGGCTCGACGTGCCGCCCGACCTGCCGCTGGTCCGGGTCGATCCGCAGCTGCTGCATCATTGCTTGCTCAACCTGCTCGACAATGCCGGGCGCTACGGCAACCCGGGTACCGAGATCGTCGTCGAGGGGCGGCATCGCTACGGCGAACTCAGGCTGGCGGTGCTCGACCACGGCGCGGGCCTGCCGCCGGGCCGCGAGGCCGAGGTGTTCGAGACGTTCCGGCGGCTCGAAGGATCGGACCGCGAGATCGTCGGGACCGGGTTGGGGCTTGCCATCGTCAAGGCCTTCGCCGAGGCGATGGGAATGATGGTCGAAGCCGGCAATCGCGTCGACGAACCCGGCGCCGCGTTCACGCTGGTGTTCCCGTCCCCTCTCATCGTGCGCAACGTCGCACCCGAAAGCGCGATCTGATGCCCGCGAAGATCCTGGTCGTCGACGACGAAATCTCGATCCGTCGCCTGCTCCGCAACACGCTGGAACGCGCCGGCTATGCGGTGGTCGAAGCGGTCGACGCGCGCAGTGCGATCGCCCGCGCGGCGGCCGAACACCCCAGCGCGATCCTGCTCGACCTGGGGTTGCCCGACCGCGATGGTCTCAGCTTGATCCCGGTGCTGCGGCGCGACGGCGATGCGGTGATCCTGGTGGTGTCCGCGCGCGACGCGACCGACGAGAAAGTCGCTGCGCTCGATCTCGGCGCCGACGATTTCGTCACCAAGCCGTTCGACAGCGACGAACTGCTCGCCCGGTTGCGCGTCGCGCTGCGGCATCAGGCCACCGCCGACACCGCGCCGAAGCTTGTTCACACCGGCAATGTCACGATCGACCTCGATCGCCGCCTCGTCACGCGCGATGGCGAGGAACTGCATCTGACGCGCAAGGAGCATGAGGTGCTCGCGGTGCTGGCGCGGCATAGCGGGCGGGTCGTCACGCACGACCGGATCATCGCCGCGGCCTGGGGTGGCGACGAGGATCCGCGGATCGAATATCTCCGCATCGTGATCCGCAACCTGCGCCAGAAACTCGAGGCGCCGGATCCGGTCGGCAGCGTGATCGCCAATGAACTCGGGGTCGGCTACCGTCTGCGCACCGATAGCTGAACGACGATCGGGCCGGTCTGCCCGCTTTCCAGAGACGGGGTAAAGCTGCCATGCGCCGGCGATGATTCGCCTTCCGATCTCTGCACTCGTTTGCGTCCTCCTGTCGTCCGGCGCTGCCGTCGCGCAATCGACCCCCGAACCTGCACCCGATATCGTCGTGACCGGGCGCGGGCTGGCGCCGGCGCCGGGTGACCGCGCTTATGACATCGTCACGATCGAGCGCGATCGGATCGACGCCAATGCCAGCAACCGGCTGGAGAGCGTGCTCGCCGATGTCGCCGGCTTGCAGCAGTTCCGCCGGTCGGATTCGCGCAGCGCCAACCCGACCAGCCAGGGGATTTCGTTGCGCGGGATCGGCGGCAATGCGTCGAGCCGCGCGCTGCTGATCCTCGACGGCGTACCGCAGGCGGACCCGTTCGGCGGGTGGGTCGCGTTTCCCGCCTATGCGACGGGGCGGCTGGGTCGCATCCGCGTGACGCGCGGCGGCGGCAGTGGCTATCAGGGGCCGGGGGCGCTGGCCGGGACGGTCGAACTCGAAAGCGCGACGCCTGGCGACCTGACGCCGTTCCAGGGCAGCATCGCCTATGGCAGTCGCGACTCGGTCGATGCGCAGGGCTCGGCGGCGCTGGTCCGCGAGGGCGGGTTCGCGACGCTGTCCGGCGCGTATGCGCGCGGCGACGGTTTCACGCCGACGGTGGCCGACAGTCGCGGGATCGTCGATCGGCCCGCGCCGTACGAGCAGGCGTCGGGCGCGATCAGGACCGTCGTCGGGATCGGCGCGAAGACGGAGTTGCAGGTGAACGCCAGCGCCTTCACCGACCGGCGTGATCGTGGGTCCGAGTTCACCGACAACAAGAGCGAAGGCGCAGACGCCAGCGTCAGGCTGATCGGCCGCGGCGACTGGGGCTATTCCGCGCTCGCCTATCTGCAGACGCGCGCGTTCGCGAGCAGCTTCAACAGCATCAATGCCGCGCGAACGACCGCGATCCAGTCGCTCGACCAGTATAATACGCCGGCCACCGGGCTGGGCGGGCGGATCGAGATCCTGCCGCCGCTGGGCAAGAGCATCACGCTGCGGCTGGGCGCCGACCTGCGCGACGTCAGCGGCAAGACGCAGGAACTCTACACCTTCGTCGCGGCGGTACCGACACGGCGACGCGAGGCGGGCGGCGGCACGACCACGACGGGCTTGTTCGCCGATGGCAGCCTGGTCGCTGGAGATGTGACCTTCAGCCTTGGCGGGCGGCTGGACTGGTGGACGATCGACGACGGCTATTTGTCCGAACGGCCGCTGGCGGGGGGCGCGGCACTCACCGACCAGCGCTATGCCAACCGCGACGGCAGCGAGACGACTGGCCGCGCGGGTATCGCCTACCAGCCCGTCGAGGCGATCACGCTGCGCGCCGCGGGGTATCGCGGCTGGCGGTTGCCGACGCTCAACGAACTGTACCGGCCGTTCCGCGTCGGCAACGATGCGACTGCGGCGAACGCGTCGCTGTCGCCCGAACGGCTAACCGGGGTCGAGGGCGGCGTCACGCTGGCGCCTGTATCGGGCGTGAGTCTTGCCGCGACCTATTTCTACAACCGGGTGACGGACGCGATCGCCAACGTCACGACGACCAGCCCAGCGCAGGTCCTTCCTGGCGTGACGACCTACCGCGTCCGTCAGAATCTCGATGCGATCCGCGCACATGGGTTCGAACTCGATGCGTCGTATCGGCCGGCTTCGGGGACTATCCCGTTCGGCGTGCAGGCATCCTGGTCGCACACCAATTCGACCGTCGAAGGTTCGGGGATCACCGCGGCGCTTGACGGTCTGCGCCCTGCGCAGACGCCGCGCGACGCTGTGTCGGGGACGATCGACTGGCGGCACGATGCAGCGGCGCTGTCGCTGACCGTGCGGCATGTCGGCCGGCAGTTCGACGACGACCAGAACAGCCGGGTGCTCGCGCCCGCGACCACGCTCGACGCGTATGCTGCACTCCCCGTCATGCGGTCGCTGATCGCCGAACTGCGTGCCGAAAACATGCTGAACGAACGGGTCGAGGCGGGGATCAGCGGCGGCAACATCGTTGAGCGCGCGACGCCGCGGACGATCTGGGTCGGGCTCCGCTATGGCTTGCGTTGACCCGTGTCTGGGCTGCGACTAATGGCGGGCGCGTGAAGGGCTCCCGGCGACGGGATCAAAAGGGAAGTCGGTGCGCGGGAGGGTCGTCATGATCCGATCCGCAAGACCGACGCTGTACCCGCAACTGTGACCGGATAGCGGCCACCCCGATACGCCACTGGGTGAAGACCTGGGAAGGCGGGGTGGACGCGGCGACCCGGAAGCCAGGAGACCTGCCTCTCACGGTCGATCCACTGCGCGGGCGGGTGCTCCGGCGCGGACGAGTAGCTCCGTCGTGACGGGGCATCCTCGCGCGAGAGACGTCTGGCCGCCCTGCGAATGGTCGCAGGCGGTCTTGTTCAGGACGTGCCCATGACGAAATTCTTTCTTTTCCTGACCGCCGCGACGATCGCATCGCCCGCATATGCACAGGCCGTTCCCGACGCCGATACGCCCGAACTGGTCGTGACCGCCGCGCGCGTCGCGCAACCCGCGAGCGAAGTCGGCCAGGCGGTGACCGTGATCGACCGCGCCGAGATCGAGCGCCGCCAGACGACCGTGGTGTCCGATCTGCTCGCGACCACGCCCGGCGTCACCGTCACCCGCAACGGCTCGATCGGCGCGCTGACTAGCGTGCGGATCCGCGGCGCCGAAGCCGACCAGACCCTGGTCGTGATCGACGGCGTCCGCGTCAACGATCCGTCCTCGACCGGTGGCGGCTTCAACTTCGCCAACCTCCTGTCGAGCTCGGTCGAGCGGATCGAGGTGTTGCGCGGGCCCAACTCGGTACCGTGGGGCAGCCAGGCGATCGGTGGCGTCGTCAACATCATCACCGCGGCGCCGACCGAAGGCGTGCAGGCGCGCGCAAACGCCGAATATGGTTATGCCGACGGCGTGTTCGCGAGTGCAGGCGTATCGGGCGCGAAGGGGCCGGTATCCGGCTCGCTGACCGGGGGCTATCTGCGGACCGACGGCATCTCGTCGGCGGCAAGCGGCACCGAGCGCGATGGCTACCGCCAATATGGCGCGGCAGGGCGGTTGGGCGTCGAATTCGCGCCGGGCATCGGCCTCGACCTGCGCGGCTATTATGCGGACAGCAAGGTCGACATCGATGGGTTCCCGGCACCCGATTTTGCCCTCGCCGACGACCCCGAATATTCGAAGACCCAGGAACTCTATGGCTATGCCGGTCTTCATGCCAACTTCGCCGACGGCCGGTTCAACAATCGCGTGGCGTTCACGATCGCCGACATCAACCGCGACAATTACGATCCGACCTTCGGCGCGGACCCGAGCTTCATCGGGCGCGGCCGCAGCGAACGCTATGAGTATCAGGGCGACTTCCGGCCACTCGACCAAGTCCGCGTCGTCGCGGGCGTCGAGCGCGAGAACAGCCGCTACAGTGACGGGTTCGCGTCTGCCGACACCGGCATCACCAGCGTCTACGGCCAGTTGATCGTCAAGCCGGTCGATATCCTCACGCTGACCGGCGGCGTCCGCAACGACGATCACGACGATTTCGGCAGCCGTACGACGTTCGGCGCGAACGCGGCGCTGGCGTTGCGCACCGGCACGACGTTCCGCGCCAGCTATGGCGAAGGCTTCAAGGCACCGACCCTGTATCAGCTGTTCTCGGATTTCGGGAACCGCGGTCTCGATCCGGAAACGGCGCGCAATTTCGATGTCGGCGCGGAACAGGCGTTTCTCGGCAACCGTGCGCGCGTCGGCGTCACCTATTTTAACCGACGCACGCGCAACCAGATCGACTTCCGCGCGTGCAGCGACGCGGAGCAGGCGACGACCGGCTCGATCTGCGTCGATCGCCCGTTCGGCGTCTATGCGAACATTGCCCGCGCCGAGGCCGACGGTGCCGAGTTCACGTTGGCACTACGCCCGGTCGATGCGCTGACGCTGACCGCGAACTACAGCTATATCCGCACCGAAAACCGCTCGATCGGCGACGATTTCGGCAAGACCCTCGCGCGGCGGCCGACCCAGACCGCCAGCGTCAACGCCGATTACCGGTTCCCGTTCGGGCTGTCGATCGGCGGCACGGTTACGATGGTCGGCGACAGTTTCGACGACTCCGCCAATGCGGTGCGGCTCGATGGCTATGCGCTCGGCGGCGTCCGGGCGGAGTTCCCGATCGGCGATCGGTTCGCCGTCTATGGCCGCGTCGATAACGTCACCGACGCGTCGTACCAGACGATCGCGGGCTACGGCACCTATGGTCGAGCGGCCTATGGCGGCGTCCGGCTGCGCTTGAAGTGAGCCGCGAGGCGATCCTCCTGACGTTGCTCGCCGCGTTGACGCTCGGAGGCTGCTCCGTGCCGCCGGGCGGACGCGGCGGCGGGGGGATCGTCTCGACTAACCCGTGCGTCGATGCGGTGCTGGTGCGGATCGTGCCCGCATCGCGGATCGCGGCGATCAGCCATCATTCGCAGGATCCGGGCGGCACCTCGATCCCGCTCGACGTCGCGCGGCGGTTTCGCGCGACCGCCGGCACCGCGGAGGAAGTGATCGCGCTGCACCCCGATCTCGTCATCGCCAGCACCTATACGCCCGCGGCGACGCAGGCGGCGTATGCGCGGGCCGGGCTGAAGACGTTGCTGCTCGGCATCCCCGACTCGATCGCGGAGAGCCAGGCGCAGGTCACGCAGATCGCCGATGCGGTCGGCGCGCCGGCCAGTGGTGCGCGGATCAATGCCGACATCGATCGCGCCGTCGCCAAATGGAGCCGCCGCGCCGCCGATCCGCCCAGCGCCCTGCTGTATATCACCGGCGATCTGGCGACCGGCGGCAGCACGTTGCTCAACGACATGATGACCCGCGTCGGGTTGCGCAACGCGGCGGTGCGCTACGGCCTGACGCATACCGGCACGCTGTCGGCGGAGACGATCGTCACCCGGCCCCCCGATGTTGTCATCGCCTCCGAGCGTGTCGGGCGCGGCGCAGCGCTGCGGCACCGGCTCTTGCCGACCACGCCGCAAGCGGTGTTTCCGCGTGTGCTCATCAACTGCGGCGGCCCCACCATCCCGCGTGCACTCGAGCGGCTCGCCGCGATCCGGGCGGGGGTATGATGCACGCACGACGCATTGGGGATGCTATCCCTAAACACCACCCCGGCGGAGGCCGGGACCCAGTTGGAGAGGCCGGAATAATCGAGCGCTGCTCGCAGTTACGATCGTCCCCCAACTGGGCCCCGGCCTTCGCCGGGGTGGCGGCCGTGCGTGGAGCGCCTCCATCTGCGGACCAGACACAATGACCCGCCCCCTCAAACTGCTCGCGCTCGGCGCGCTCGTGATCGCGCTGTTCGGCCTGTCGCTTGGCTGCGGCAAGGTGTGGGTGCCGCCGGCCGCCTGGTTCTCCGCCGATCCGCGCTGGTGGATCATCCTCGAGCTGCGCCTGCCGCGCGCAGTGCTCGGCCTCGCGCTCGGGGCGACGCTCGGTCTGTCGGGCGCGGTGCTGCAGGGGTATCTGCGCAATCCGCTGGCGGACCCGGCGGTGGTCGGCGTCTCGTCGGTCGCTGCACTCGCTGCGGTGGCCGCGATCGTCTTCGGGGTCGGTACCGGACCCGGCATCTTCGTGGCGGCGATGCTGGGGGCGGGTGGCGCGGTCGCGTTGCTCGCCGCACTGACCTGGCGATCGCCGAGCGCGATCACCTTCATCCTCGCCGGGACCGTGCTGACCAGCCTCGCCGGCGCGCTCACCGCGTTCCTGATCTCGATCGCGCCGAACCCCTATGCGGTGGCGGAGGTCATGGACTGGCTGATGGGCGCACTGACCGATCGAGGCTGGACCGACGTGCAATCCGCGCTGCCGCCGATGCTGCTCGGTACGATCCTGCTGCTGACGACCGGCCGATCGCTCGATTCGCTGTCGCTCGGCGAGGTGGCGGCGCGGTCGCTCGGCGTGCGGATGGGCCGCATCCGCGTGCTCGTCGTGCTGGGAACCGGGCTCGTCGTCGGGGCGGGCGTGGCCGTGACCGGCGTCATCGGTTTCGTCGGCCTGGTCGTACCGCACATGCTGCGACCGATTTTCGGGCACCGACCCGGCGCGTTGCTGCTGCCGTCGGCGCTGGGCGGCGCGGCGCTCGTCCTTGCCGCCGACAGCCTGGTGCGGCTTGCGCCAGGGGCAGGCGAAGTGCGGCTGGGCGTTGCGATGGCGATGATCGGCGCGCCGTTCTTCCTCGGGCTGCTGTTCAGGGAACGGGGGCGCGAGTGGATCTGATCGTCGATCGGCTGAGCGTCAGGCTCGGCAAGCGCACCGTGCTGCACGACATATCCGCGCATCTGCGCCCCGGTCGCGTGACCGCGATCCTCGGCCCTAATGGCGCCGGCAAGAGCACCCTGGTCAAGGCCGCGGCCGCGCTCGTCGGGTATGCGTCGGGCAGCGTCAGGCTCGACACGCACGACGTGCGGTCGATGGACCCGAGGGTGCGGGCGCGCGCGATCGGCTATCTGCCGCAGGATGCGACGGTGCACTGGAACATCGTCGCGCGCGACGTCTTGGCGCTCGGCCGGCTGCCGCACCGGGGCGCGCATGCCGGGGCGTCGCTTGCCGATCACGCGGCGATCGAGCGCGCGCTGCACGATACGGAGACGACGCATCTGGCGGATCGCCCGATCGCCGAGCTGTCCGGCGGCGAGCGCGCCCGCGTCCTGCTCGCGCGCGTGCTGGCCGGGGAACCGCGCTGGCTGCTGGCCGACGAACCGCTCGCCAGCCTCGATCCGTCGCACCAGATCGACCTGCTCGCCCGCCTGCGTACCTATGCGGCGGGCGGGGCGGGCGTGGCGATCGTCCTCCACGATCTCGTCCAGGCCCAGCGCACCGCTGACGACGCCCTCCTGATCGCCGACGGTCGTGTTGTGGCGTTCGGTCCGGTCGCCGACGTGCTCACGCCTAGCTCGCTCGCGGAGGTTTTCGGCGTGCGGGTCGCGCTGCTCGACGACGGGGGCAATCGTCTCTTCGTGCCGGTCGGCCGCATCGAACCGGCATAGACGGTCGACGCGCCCGGTTCGGCGCACTATCCCGCGCCGGGTGATCGATATTCCTGCCCCGCTCCGTCTGCGCCTCGATGGCGACGCGCTCGTCCAGAACTGGCGCACGCTCGACAATATGAGCGGGAGCGCCGCGTGCGGTGCCGCGATCAAGGCAAATGGATACGGCCTCGGCGCGATCGAGGTCGCACGCCGCCTCGCTGCGGCTGGTTGCCGCGATTTCTTCGTCTCCAACTGGCAGGAAGCAGCCGACCTCGCACCGCTCGGGCTGAATGTGTCCGTCCTCCACGGCATCCGCGACGAGGACATGGCGGCCGCCTCGGCCGGGTTCGCCCGCCCGGTCCTGAATACCGCGGGCCAGGTCGCGCACTGGAAAGCCGCGGGCGGCGGCGCTTGCGACGTCATGGTCGACACCGGCATGAACCGCCTCGGCGTGTCGGCGGACGACATCGCAGGCGGCCTGCTCGACGGCCTCTACATCGAGACGCTGATGAGCCATCTAGCGTGCGCCGACGAGGACTTGCCGATGAACGCACGCCAGCGCGATCGGTTTGCGGCGCTCGCAGGCGCGACATCGGCGCGCCGCATGAGCCTGGCGAACTCCGCCGGCATCGCGCTCGAAGGCTACGCGTTCGACCTGACGCGCCCTGGGCTGGCGTTGTATGGCGGCGTCCCGCGTGGCGATCTGGCCGATGCGATCCGTCAGGTCGTCGTCCCCGAGGCGCAGATCCTGCAACGCCGCCGCGTCCGCGCGGGCGAGACAGTAGGGTACAATGCGACCTGGGCCGCGCCAACCGACACCGAAGTGGCGATCCTCAATCTCGGCTATGCCGACGGGTATTTCCGGGGCTTCTCGAATGTTGGTGCCGCGTCGGCGGGCGGCATCACGATGCCCGTCATCGGCCGCGTGTCGATGGATCTGGTCGCCATCGACGTGACTAAGATGCCAGAGGCCGGCGAAGGAGAATGGCTCACGCTGGACTTCGCATTGCCCGAAGCCGCTGCGCTATCTGCAATGTCGCAATATGAACTGCTGACCAGTCTTGGCGGACGCTATTCGCGCGTTTGGAACTGACGAACGGGCCGTAAGGCGCCGCGGGCGGCTACCATTACCGACATCGGTTCAAAAAAAGAAGGCCGCCCCGTCAGGAGCGGCCTTTCCAGTTTTATCGGCGGATCAGAACTTGGCTTCGAAGCCAGCGTACATGAACCGGCCAACATTCTCGTAGATGCCCTGCGCCCCGGTCGTGCCGGTGATGTCGTAGGGCGGCTGGCGATCGAACACGTTGTCCATGCCGGCATAGAAGCGGAACTTGTCCGTGACGTCCGCGCCGACACGGAGATTGTGATAGGTCACGTCCGGGTAGAAGCTGAATGGGAACGCATCTGGATCGCGGGCCGGGCGGCCCTGAACCGAATTTTGCGTCTCATATTCGGCTGCGACCGTCTGCTTGCCGATGTAACGCATGTTGTAGTTCAGGTCGAACTTCCCGAAGTCGAAGTTCGCAGTGAACGAACCCGACCATTCGGGATCGCCGACCTCGAACTTCTGCTGGTCGATGTAATCCGGCAGGTTGATGTCGGTGTAGTTGTCGCGGTTGATCAGATAGCTGACGATCCCACGAAGTGTGACCTTGGCGCCGCCGATGTCGTGGCTGTAGCTCAGGTCGGCATCGATGCCGGACGTTTTCTGCTTGGCGAAGTTGAACGGCCCCGACAGGAACGACTGGCCGGTTGCCGGGAACGAGATCTGCGCACCACCATTGGTGACGCCGGTCTGCCCGGCGAACGTACCGTTCGGATTACGCGTCAGTGCCGCGCAATACTGATTGTTGATGCCGCTCGGGCTGTCGTAGCACTGATTGATGATCGTCTGCGGCGCGAGCGCGAAGATCACATTGTTGATCTTGATGTTGTAGTAGTCGACCGACAGGATAAGACCCGGGATCATGCTCGGCTGGAGGATGACACCGCCTGTGAAGCTGTCGGCGGTTTCTTCGCGTAGGTTCGGGTTGCTGCCGTTCAGGCCGCTGATGCCGGACGTTGGCACGTTGGTGAACGGCTCGGTGATCCCGTTGAACGTCTGGGTCGTGGGAACGCCTGCCGCTGCGCAATTGGCGACCCGGTTCGCGCCGTTGCGGATATTGCTCTGGCTGCACGGATCGCTCAGGCCGTTGAGGAAGGTCTGGCTAGGTGCCGAGAACAGATCCCCCTGCGTCGGAGCACGGACCGAGCGGGCATAGCTGCCGCGAACGCGAATGTCGCGGACCGGCGACCACGTCAGACCGGCATTATACGAATACACCGTGCCGGTCGCGCCGATGTTATAGTCCGAAACGCGGCCTGCACCGTCGATTGTCAGTTCCTGGAAGAACGGCACGTCCTTCAGCAGCGGAATACGAATTTCGCCATATGCTTCCTTTACGACCTGCGCCGGCGGATCGAAGATCGGAATGGCGTTCAGGAAGGTCGCACCGCTCCGCGTAACCTCGTCGAAGGCGGAATAGGACGTCTCGCGGCGATATTCGCCACCGATCGAGAAAGCGATCGGGCCCCCCGGCAGTTCGAACAGCTGCGAAAGGTCACCTGATACGAACGCGGTTGCGTCATACTGGTCGGCCTTCTGGCGGCGAGTCGAGTTCACGACGAAATAGTTCAGTGCCGAAGCGCTCGGTGCACCCTGGCCGAACAGGTTGACGGGAACGCAGCTCGCGTCGTCATTGGCCGTGCTCGCATCGGCGTTGATGCCGCAGACGATGTTGCCACCAGCATTGCGGACCGCATCCTGCGAGTTCTTGAACTTCTGGATGTTTACGTTGCCCTGAGTCGCATAGAACGTGTCGAGATGGCCGTAGTTAAACGCGACCTCATAGCGCCAATCGCTGTTGAACGTGCCCTCGACGCCGGCAACGATACGGTAGGTCTCGCGACGATGGTTTTCGCCACGCGCGCCGAAATCGACGTTGATGCGCTGGGCCTGGAACGTGGTGGCGCCGGGCGCCAGCGTCTGGGCGAGTACCGAGCGCGCCTGGTCGTTAAGGAATGGATTGTTGACGTTGTAGATTGCGGGCAGCGTGCCCTGCAGGAACGTCGGCTGGCCTTCCTGAACCGCGTCGACGCGGACATATTTTGCCTCGACGAACGGACGGAACGCGTCCGAGACGTCGTAGTGCGCCAGGAGGTTCGCCGAATAGCGCTTGATGCCGGGCTGCAGCTGACCAGTCAGGCGCTGCGAGGACCCGAGGCCACCGATCGCATTGCCCGAACCGAACGGACGGAAGTCCTTCACGACGTTGTTCGGAACGAGGTTGCCCGAATTGTCGAACACGAACACGCGACCTAGCGCCGCGCCCGTGTTGCTGTTCTCGCCGGTGCAGTTGAAGGCGCGGCGAGCGGTGACGGCAGCGTTGCCGGCCACTGCGGTCGGGCAGGCCGACGTGATCGCTCCACCTTCGGAGATCGCAATGTTGCGGACGTTGGTGAGGAAGGCCGTGTCGGGCACGCCGTTGCCGACGCCCGGCTCGGTGAGTACGTTCTCGGTCAGGTTGAACTGGCGACGGCCGGTCGTGCTGTAGCGGCTGCGATCGGTAAAATAGAGCGCGTCGGATTCACTGTATTCGACCGATGCAGCAATGTTGCCACGACCCTCTCCGAAGTTCTTGCCGCCGGTCAGGCTGCCGAAATACGAGGGGCGATCGCCGCGCGACGTGACACCGCTCTGGCCACGCAGGCGCAGGCCCTCGTAGTCGCGCTTGAGGACGAAGTTGACGGCGCCTGCGACGGCGTCGGAACCGTAAACTGCCGAGTTGCCACCGGTCACGACGTCGACGCGTTCGGTCAGGTCGACCGGAATGGTGTTGACGTCCACCCGGTTTTCACCGGGAGTTGAGGTCACGTGACGGCGACCGTTGACCAGGACGAGCGTCCGGTTGGTGCCCAGGCCGCGCAGATCGAGTGCGTTGATACCAGCCGTGCCGATGAAGCGCGTCGAGTTCGACCCGCTAAAGGTCGCCCGCAGCGATGGCAACTTGTTCAGCGTATCGCCAAGCGAGACTTCGCCCGTCTGGGTCAATTCCTGAATGCTGAGCGACGTGATCGGCGACGGCGAGTCGAGGTTCGGGCGGGCAATGCGCGACCCCGTGACCACGATCGCGTCATTCTCCGGCGCTTCTGCAGCTTCTGCTGCGGCTTGCGTGCCGGTTTCCATCACCGCGCCGTCCGTGGCCGAGGGCGCGGTCTGCGCCAAGGCCCATGTCGGCAGCATCACTGCGCCCGTTGCTAGGATCGTCGCGGATAGAAAGTCGCGTGCTCTAAACAATTACAGTCCCCCGTTATCGGCCAGTTTGCCGGTATGGGGGTCATACAGCCGTTAACTACGGCTGCTGGCAAGCATACGTTCAGGTCCGCGGATTACCGACAAGCGTTTGTAACGCATTGTGACAAAATCGTCACATTGCGCCACGTCCGATAGCGCTACCGATACAAAATTACGCCATTTGTGTGTTTTACCGTTCCAAACACATAGCAATGCCCATGCCGCCGCCGATGCACAGCGTCGCCAGCCCGCGCTTCGCATCGCGCTTCTGCATTTCGTAGATCAGCGTCGTCAGGACGCGGGCGCCGCTCGCGCCGATGGGGTGGCCGATCGCGATCGCGCCGCCGTTGACGTTGACCTTGCTCGCGTCCCAGCCGAGTTCCTTGCCGACCGACAGGGCCTGTGCGGCGAAGGCTTCGTTGGCTTCGATCAGGTCGAGGTCGGCGAGCGTCCAGCCGGCCTTTTCAAGCGCGCGCCTGGTGGCGGGGACGGGGCCGATGCCCATGACCGACGGATCGACGCCAGCCGACGCCCAGCTCTTGATCGTCGCCAGGATGGTCGAGCCGCGGCGTTCGGCTTCGTCGCGGCGCATCATCACGAGCGCGGCGGCGCCGTCGTTGAGGCCGCTTGCATTCGCTGCCGTGACCGTGCCGTCCTTCTTGAAAGCGGGTTTCACGCCGGAGACGCTCTCGATCGTCGCGCCCGCGCGGATGTACTCGTCGTCGGCGACCACGGTGTCGCCCTTGCGGCCCTTGATCGTGACCGGTGCGATCTCGTCCTTGAAACGGCCCGCGCCGCGCGCCGCTTCGGCCTTGTTCTGTGAGGCGACGGAGAAGGCGTCCTGTTCGCCGCGCGTGACCTGGTATTGCTCGGCGAGATTTTCGGCGGTGATGCCCATGTGATAGCCGTTGAAGACGTCGGTCAGGCCGTCGCTGACCATCGTGTCGACGAGGCTGAGGGTGCCCATCTTCTGGCCGCCGCGGATCGACTGCGCGTGGGCGGAGAGCGACATCGATTCCTGACCGCCGGCGACGACGATGGTCGCGTCGCCGGTCTGGATCGCCTGTGCCGCGAGGGCTACCGCGCGGAGGCCCGAGCCGCAGACCTGGTTGACGCCCCATGCCGGCACTTCCTTGGGCACGCCGGCCGCCATCGAAGCCTGGCGCGCGGGGTTCTGGCCCTGTGCTGCGGTGAGGACCTGGCCGAGGATGACTTCGGAAACGTCTGCGCCGGCGACGCCCGCCTGTTCGAGTGCGGCTTCGATGGCGATGCGGCCGAGTTCGTGCGCTGGCGTGGTCGCGAATGCGCCGAGAAAGCTGCCGACGGGGGTGCGCTTGGCGGCGGTAATGACGACGTCGGTGGGGCGGGGGGCGGTAGGGCGGGTGGTCATGTCGGGATCCTCTATGTTTGGATCCCATGTAGGTCAGGCGAGCGCGGCGATCCAGTTGGCGAGCGGTTCCCATAGCTGCGCGCGGGCGCGGCGGCCGACGATCATGCCGACATGGCCTGCGCCTAGGTCGCGGCGGTCGGCGAGGCCGATCGCGGTGGCGGCGGGGACGATGCGGTCGGTCAGCGAGACGAACTCGACGGTCGGGCAGGCGAGGGCTAGCGGATCGACCGCCGTGCCGGCAATGCTCCATCGACCTTTGCCGGGAAGGTCGTCGGCGATCCAGTCCTCGAACAACGACGCGGCGGCGGCGTAGGGCAGGGGGGCGCCCGCGTTCGCCCAGTCCTCGAGCCGGACGAACGCATGTGCCGCGTCGCTGTCGGGGGCGAGGTCGGCGAACGCCTCGTATTTGGCGATCGTACGGCTCGGGTCGAGCTGCCAGAAGCCGGCTTGCAGGACCTCCATCGGGAGGAAGCCCAGCATCGCCGCGGCGGGCTGGACCGCAGCCCAGGTCGCAGCGAGTGTGGAACGGCCTTCGCCGTAGCCCGCAAAGTGCCAGGGTGCGGCGATCGTCGCGACCCCGGCTACCGGCGTGATCGCGGCAGCGCCAAATGCGAGCGTGCCGCCGAGGCAATAGCCGACCAGCACGGGCGCCTCCGGAAGTGCGCCGAGCAGCGGGACCAACAACTGCGCGACATGCGCGGTCAGATCGAGGTCGCGGTCCGCGCTGTCGGGCGATCCCCAGTCGACCAGCCAGACACGAAATCCCTGCGTGGCGATCCACCGCAACAGCGAAGTCTCGGCGGAATGGTCGAGGATATCGGGGGGATTGATGAGCGACGGGACGAACACGACAGGCCGTCCACTGCCGCCATAGTCGCGCAGGGACACGCGGCCGACGCGGTGGACCGCGGGCATCGGGTCGCGCCGCCGCTCTCGTGGTGCGGCCTGATAGGCGCGCAAGCCGGCTAGGGCGCGGGCCATCCGTTCGGGCGATGTCGCAGTCTCGCTGCGCAGCATGGCGAGGAACAAGGGTAAGGGCCTCGGACCTTGTTGCGGTGCGTCATCAAAGACTGTAGCCTCCGTTTCAAACATAAGACGGGGGATCCATGAAGAAGCAACGGGCTGCCGACGGAATCGTCATCATCAAGAAATACGCCAACCGGCGTCTCTATAATACCGAGTCCTCATCGTACATCACGCTCGATCATCTCGCGACGATGACCCGTGAAGGTCGCGACTTCAAGGTGGTCGACGCCAAGACGGACGAGGACATCACGCACAACGTCCTAACACAGATCATCATGGAGGAGGAGAGCCGCGGCGAGACGATGATGCCGGTGAACTTCCTGCGTCAGCTGATCTCGATGTACGGCGATTCGATGCAGACGATGGTGCCGGGGTATCTCGAGGCGTCGATGGACAGCTTCCGTCGCAACCACGATCAGTTCAAGTCCGCGGTCGAGGGCGCGTTCGCGAACTCGCCGTTCGCCGATCTGGCCAAGCGCAATCTCGAGATGTTCGACGCCGCGGCCCAGGCGTTCAAGCCCGGTGCCGCCGGTGGCCAGGAACCGTCGACCGCGCCCGCGGCGAGCAAGGATGACGAGATCGCCGCGCTGCGCACCGAACTCGCCAAGTTGCAGGAAAAGGTCGAGAAGCTCGGCTGATCGGTGACGTCGATGTTCTGGAGCGCCAGCGGCGGGCTGGCCGCGCTCGCTATCGTCGCCGGTCTCGGCGAGCGGCGCAGGCGACGGCGCCGCGATCCGGACTGGGTCGGGTGGGTCGATTGGCCGACCGTGCAGATGCTGGCGCTGATCGCGCTCGCGGTAACGGTGGGGCTGGCTCTCAAGACCTGAGCGCGCGGTCGTCCCTGAGATAGACGACGGTATGCCAGCGGTTGCGCGGCACCGTGAACACCGGGCGATAATCGCGCGCCAATATGGTCTTCACGGCGCGCAGGCTCCCTCGATTCCAGATCGACAGGCGTCGGTCGGAGGTGACGATGACCGGCGGGCGCCCGGCGAGGATACGCCGGACCTCGGCGGCTTCGTCGATTCCAGTCGCGCCCTGCTCGGTGTCGTAGGCGAGCAGATTGGGGAAGGCATAGGCGGTCGGCAGGCAGGCATGGGCGAGATGATAGGTGACGGTGTCGCCGACGAAGACGTACGGGCATCCGCCGCGGCTGTTCGCCGCGACGACATGCGCGACCCGGTAGGCCCCGGCGGCGTCGCTCGGATGGAGCAGGCGTTTGGCGAACAGGATCGCCATCGCCGTACCTAATGTGAGGATCAGCATGCGGACCGAGCGCCCTAAGGTCGGCGCCGCGAGGATCGCCAGGGGGGCGACCAGCGGCAGCGCATAATGGTCGAAGAACGTGCCGATCGCGAGGAACCCGGCAAGCGCAAAGCCGAGCCAGGCATAGCCGACCAGCATCGTTTCGCCCGCCACGCCGCCGCGCGGTCGTGCCCGCCACGTCAGGACGGCACCCACGATCAGCGGCGACAATTGCGCGCCGATGCCCAGCAAACGCATCGCGAGATCGCTCGCGGCATAGCCCCTGCGCAACGCGATCGACGTGAAATTGGCGAACCAGAACGCATCGAAGGCCATATGGCCCTGCGCGCGATACCAGCCGATCGTGGCCAAGGTCGGTGCCAGACCCGACACTGCCCAGACCGTCGCCGCCAGCAGGACGGTCAGCCATCTCGCGCCGGCTCGTCGCAGGTACCAGGCATGCGCCAGGCCGAACGCCGCCCCTTCGAACATCGGCGTATATTTGAGCTGGATCGCGATGCCCGCAAGCAGGCACGCCGCAAGGCCGCTGACGACGATCGCGCGGGTCCGACCGGCGGCAGCGCTGGCGGGGAGCCGAAGCGTCAACAGCGCGGCGAACGCCATCGGCAGATTGTAGAAGACGGGGGCCTGCCCGCCGCCACCGCCGACCAGCGCGATGAACAGCAGATAGGCCATGCCCGCGACCAGCGCGCCGCGTTCGGTCGCCCCCAGCGTGCTCGCGCCGCGCCCGACGACGACCGCGGTCGCCCAGGCGCACAAGGTCGCCACCAGCTGATAGGCGAGGATGCCGTCGCCAGGCAGCGTCCGGAGGCCGGCGAACAGCAGGAACAGCCCGATCGGCTTGCGATCCCATATGTCGATATAGGGCACCGCGCCGTGCAGCAGGCGATCGCCGACCAGCAGATAATATTGCTGGTCGGGCTCGATCACCGGATTGCCGAAATCCCAGGCGCGGACCGTCAGCGCGACCAGCAACAGGATCAGCGCCTGCACCCACCGATTGCGCAGCATCAGTAGAAGCTCGCGAGCGTCAATGCGCGCGTCGTCCCATCGCATAGCCCGAGCCTGACGACGCGGCCGGGCGCGCCGGCCGACCAGGCGGCGATCGGGTTGGTCGGGTAATCGCGGGGAACCGATACGCCATCGATCGTGCAGATCGTCTCGCCGTCCTTCCAGCCGGCGACGGCGGCGGGACCGCCGCGCATGACGTGGAGGATTTTCAGTCTATCCTGCTCGATGCCGACGAGCAGGCCGCTGGTCGAGCGCAGCGGCGGCCGATCGGCGGTCGGGCCGGGGCTCAACACCATGCGCCGCGCGCCGGGATCGAGCAGGACGCGGTATTTCTGCAGAAAGCCCGATCCTATCCGACCGGCGGTCCCGATCGCCTGCGAGAAGCCGCCCGCGGGTTCGATGCGAACTTCGGTGGCGCACGCCGTCAAGGCGCCGACGCGCAGGTCGGGGACGATCGCAAGCCCGCTGATCGTGGGACCCGCCACGCCGAACGCGATCGCGGTGGTGGTCCGCAGCCCCTTCAGGTTCGCGGCCTGCCATCCGGCCGCGGTGACGGTGATCGCGGAGCCGTCGCCGGTATCGACGACGAGCGGTGCCAGTCGCCGGCTGCCGAGCGTGATCGCACTTTCGTAGACGCTGCGTTCGGCGGAGACCCGCAAGGGCGCTGTTTCGCCCTTGAACGGCAGCCGGCCCGAGCGGAGCAGGCGGAAACGGTGCGCGGCATAGTCGATGTCGAGCGCATAGCCGGCGAGCATGTCGGCGCCGACGAGCAGGTCGACCGCGGATGCGCTGCCGGTGGCGACCGCGGGCAGGTCCGCGACCGTCACGCCGCCGCCGGTCCGCGTGAGGCCGCCTAGCGTCATGGTGCGGGTCGGCATCCAGCCGAGCGCCACCGATCCGCCAATCGCGGTGGCGCTGCCGCCTGCGACCAGTTTGGTCTTGTCGACCGCGGGGGAGGCTTTGGCGAGCAATGTGTAGCTGACGCCGGTATCTAGGATCGCGGTGACGTCGCGGCCGTCAAGCCGCATCGCGAAGCGGATCTGGTTGCCGGGGGTGAGGTCGAACGGGATCCAGCGGGCTTCGGCATCGGTGGCTAGCGTGTAGGTGCCGCGGTCGCGGGCTGCGGGGGACGTTTCGGTGGCGGCGGGTTTTGCCGGCTCGCGTGCCGAGACGAAGACGACCGCGAGCAGCGGAACGAGGGCGAAAAGGGCGCGGCGCATGGGACGTCGTCCCTAGCGGCTCGGGGGCGGGGTACAAGCGGGGCGTGGGGCGGGCGCGTTCGATACCCCGCTCACCTCAGTTCGTTCTCCTGCGAAGGCGCGAGCCCAGGGTTACGGGCGGCGGCATTGGGACCCCTGGCCCCCCGCCTTAGCGAGGGAACGGTAGAAGACGGGCGGGCTTGCTGAAACCCGGCGGCCGACTCTCCCCACTATACGGCCCGACAAAGGTGCCGTGGCTTGGAAAATGCACCACCCCGGCGGAGGCCGGGGCCCAATTGGGGGACGGTGATGACTGCGGGCAGTATGTCGTTACTGCCACCTTTCCAATTGGGCCCCGGCCTTCGCCGGGGTGGCGGCAGGGGGGGACGATGTTCGTCTACAGGCACGCTTCCGGGACTACAGGCACGCCTCCAGATACGCCTGGTCGAACCCGAACTGCTTGGCCTTCTCCAGCGTATAGGGCCGCAGTCCCATCGAGCGGTATTCGCCCAGGATCTTACCGTCGGCCGACTCGTCCATGTATTCGAACTTAAACAGCTCCTGCGTGACGATCACCGGGCCCTCCATGCCGATCACCTCGGTGATGTTGGTCACCCGGCGCGAGCCGTCGCGCAGGCGCTTCACCTGGATGATCAGCTCGACCGAGTCGGCGATTTGACGCGAGATGGCTTCCTTCGGCACCTTGATGTCGGACATCATCACCATGTTCTCCATACGCGCGAGCGCCTCGCGCGGGGAGTTGGCGTGGAGCGTGCACATCGAGCCGTCGTGACCGGTGTTCATCGCGGCGAGCATGTCGAAACACTCGGAGCCACGAATTTCGCCCAGGATGATCCGGTCCGGCCGCATACGCAACGCGTTCTTCACGAGATCGCGGATGGAGATCTCGCCCTGGCCTTCAAGGTTCGCAGGCCGCGTTTCGAGCGGCAGCCAGTGCGGCTGTTGCAGGCGAAGCTCTGCGGCGTCCTCGATCGTCAGCACGCGCTCGCCCGGGTCGATCATCTTCGACAGCGCGTTGAGCATCGTCGTCTTGCCCGAACCGGTACCGCCCGAGATGACGACGTTGAACCGCGAGGCACCGGCGATCTTCAGCGCGGTCGCCATCTTCGGCGACATCGACCCGAACCCAGCCATCATATCGAGCGTGATCGGCTTCGCGGAAAACTTACGGATCGAGATCGCGGTGCCGCGCAAGGACAGCGGCGGCACGATCACGTTGACGCGCGAGCCGTCCTTCAGACGCGCATCGGCGAGCGGCGAAGTCTGGTCGACGCGGCGGCCGACCGAGTTCACGATCCGTTGCGCGATCTGGAACAGATGCTCCTCGTCGCGGAACTGGATCGGCGCGAGTTCGAGCTTGCCCTTGCGCTCGACATAGGTCTGCTCGGGGCCGTTCACCATGATGTCGGTGATGTTCGGATCGGCCAGCAGTTCTTCGAGCGGCCCGAGCCCGAGCAGCTCGTCGACCAGCACCTTTTCCAGCGCGAACTGTTCGCGGCGGTTCAGCGTCAGCTTCAGTTCGGCCAGCACTTCGCCGATGATCGGGCGGAATTCCTCCGCCAGCTCGTCCTTGTTCAGCGTCGCCGCCGCCTCCGGATCGACGCGTTCCAGCAGGCGCGGAAGGACCTGCTCCTTGATCTTGTGGATCGACTGTTCGAACCCCTCGACGCGGCTGTTGCCGGCTTCGCCGCTCGCATTCTGGCGATCCGACAGGCGCTGCATCGCGTCCATCTGCATGCCGGGCATCGTGCCGGGGCCGAAGCCTTCGCTTTCGCCGGGCATGGGCATCGAATCGATCGGCGGGAACTGCGTACCACCGTCGAGTTCGGCACGCGGCAGGGCGGTTCCCCCCTGCATGGGGCTCCCTTGCATAGGGCGGGCGACGCCGAATGCGGGGCGCGCGCCTTGCGTCCCGTTCTGCCCCCCGCTCATGCCACTACGACGCCCGAATGCGCTCATGCCCAAATCCCCGGATGATTACCCACCGGGTTAGGTGCCAAGGCTTGATAATTCGCTAACCAAACCGGAATGGCTGATGTCGCCCGCAAGCGTCGAGGGTTGATCGCCGCTGCGAACTCCCCGAAGGCTGGTGCATGATCCGCCTGCTGCTCCTCCTCGCGCTGACCTTTGGCCTGGCCAGCTCGGCATCGGCCGACGACATCGCCGCCGCCGGCCGCGGCGTCGTGCGCGTCGTCACGATCGCGGTGGTCGACGATCAGGTGGTCGGCTTCGGCCATGGCAGCGGTTTCGCGATCGCGCCCAACCGGATCGTCACCAACGCCCACGTCGTCGACCTCGCCGAGCGCTATCCCGACAACGTCGTCGTTGGCATCGTCCCGACCGAGGGCAGCAAGTCGTACCAGGGCAAGGTGATCGCCTATGATTCGCAGCGCGATCTGGCGCTGATCGAGTTTACCGGCGCGAATCTGCCGCCGAGCGCGCTCTATACCGGGCCGATGAGCGAGGGCGATGCGGTCGTGTCGCTCGGCTTTCCGGGCAATGTCGACCTTGCGACGGCGCGCTCGGCGGCGGATTATATCCGGCCGATGACGCCGGTGCGGTCGGAGGGCGTGCTGTCCGGCCGGCGCGTGCTGAGCGGCGTCGAGGTTCTCCTCCACACCGCGAGCATCGCGCGGGGCAATTCGGGCGGGCCGCTGCTCGATCGCTGCGGCCGGGTGATCGGCGTGAATTCGGCGATCACCCGCGGCGAGGAGGGAGATTCGACGTTCGGCTTCGCGATTGCGGATACCGAGCTGGCCGGCTTCCTGCGCAATGCGAAACAGCCTTATGCATCGATCGGGACAGGCTGTACGTCGATCGAGGATCGCCTGCGACAGGATGCCGATGCCGACGCGCGAGCGACGGCCGATGCGGCGTCGGCCAGGCGCGACGCCGCCACGCAGGACGCTATGACCCGCGAGGTCGCGCTTGAGAAGGCGCGCACCGAGGCGGGGCGTGCGCGCGAAAACGTGATGGCGATCGCGGGACTGTTGCTGGTCGCGGGGGCGCTGGTGATCGGCAGCGCGGGCCTGCTCGAATCGCGGGGCCAGCGGCGGCAGGCGATATGGGCGCTGGGCATCGGTGGTCTGAGCGTGCTCGTCGCGATCATCGTGTTCGTGCTGCGCCCCTCGGGTGAGGTCGACGTGCCGCAGTCCGCGCTGGCGAAGACGCGGATCTCGACGCCCGATGCGGCGCTCGGCAAGCTGATGTGCACGCTGATCCCCGAGCGGAGCCGGATCACGATCTCGTCCAGCGAGGACGTGCCGATCGACTGGGGCGCGAAGGGCTGCATGAACGGCAAGACGCAATATGTCGGCGCGAATGGTCGCTGGGACCGCGTGCTGGTGCCCGACGACGAGCAGACCGTCTCCGTGCTGTCGTTCGATCCGGCGACGCGCGTCTATTCTAACACCCGCTATCTGTTGTCGGCGGCGGGGATGGACGCGGCGCGGACCGCGCGGGGCGTCGTGCCGAACGTTTGCAACATGGATGACGCGGCGTTGGGTCGGCTGGCAGGCCAGCAGGCGGCGGTCCGCGCGGTCTTGCCGCCGCTGCCGAACGAGAAGCTGGTCTATTCCTGCAAGTCGGCGCGCTGATCGGCTTCCGCAGCTAGCAGCGCGCGCTTGCGATCGAGGCCGTACGCATAGCCGCCGAGCGTGCCGCCGATCCGTTGCGCGCGGTGGCAGGGGATGACGATCGACACCGGATTCTGCCCGCAGGCGGTGCCGGCGGCGCGGACCGCGGCGGGGCGGCCGGCTAGGGCCGCGAGTTCGCTGTAGGTTCGGGTTTCGCCGATCGGGATTTGCCGCAGCGCTTGCCAGATCGCTTCCTGGAAGGCGGTGCCGCGGACGTCGAGCGGGAGGTCTTGGTCGCGGTCGGGGAATTCCACGGCCGCGACGACTTGCGCGGCTAGTGTGGCGAGCGTTTCGTCGCCGGGTTCGATCGTCGCGTTGGGGAAGCGGCGGCGGAGTTCGTCGGAATCCTCGTCGAACGATACCCGGCAGAGGCCCTTGTCGGTCGCGGCGACGAACAGGACGCCGAGGCTGGTGTCGGCGGTCGTCCAGCGGATCGTGACGCCTGCGCCGCCGCGTGCCCAGGCGCTGGGGGCCATGCCGAGCCGTTTCGCGTCGGCTTCGTAAAAGCGGCTGGGGGCGGAATAACCGGCGCCGTAGATCGCTTCGGTCACGGTCGAGTCCTCCGTTAGGGCGTTGGCCGCGCGGCCGGTGCGGAGCGCGCGGGCATAGGCGGCGGGGGTGACGCCGGTGGCGCGCTTGAACAGCCGGTGGAAATGGTGGGGTGCGTAGCCGACCTTGACCGCGACCTCGTCCAGCGACAGGCGGTCCTCGGCGGCTTCGAGCAGGGCGACGGCGGCCGCGACGGCAATGCGGTCGCGGCCGACTTCATCCGGGGTGCAGCGCAGGCACGCGCGAAACCCGGCGGCGCGGGCGCTCGGCGGGTCTGGGTGGAAGGTGACGTTCTCGCGCTTGGGGTGACGCGCGGGGCAGCTTGGCTTGCAGTAGATGCCGGTGGTCTTCACGCCCACGACGAATCGCCCGTCGAATGCGCGGTCGCGGCGCTCGAACGCGGTCCAGGCTGCATCGTTGTCGGGAGCGGTGGTCATGGCGTCGGTATAGCCGCTCGCGGCGGGCGCGCATCCCGTGGCTTGCGGTCAAAGCGGAGCCAATCGCCGGCCCGGCCGTTCCTTTGCGCATACCCCATAACGAAAGATGTCTCATGGCCTCCGACACGCCCGTCTGGTTCATTTCCGGCTGCTCGACCGGGTTCGGTCGCGAACTCGCCAAGCTGGTGCTCGCGCGCGGTTGGCGGGCCGTCGTCACTGCCCGCGATGCGGAACGGGTCGCGGACCTGGCGGACGGTGCCGAGGATCGCGCCCTGGCGGTGTCGCTCGACGTGACCGATCAGGCGCAGATCGACGACGCGGTCGCGCAGGCGAAAGCGAAGTTCGGGCGGATCGACGTGCTCGTGAACAACGCTGGCTATGGCTATCAGGCCTCGATCGAGGAGGGTGAGGACGCCGAGATCCGCGCGCAGTTCGATGCGAACGTGTTCGGGCTGTTCGCTCTCACCCGCGCCGTGCTGCCGATCATGCGTGCGCAAGGGAGCGGGCATGTGATCAACATCACGTCGGTCGCCGGGTTGGTCGGATTTCCGGGCTCGGGCTATTATGCTGCGTCGAAGCATGCGGTCGAGGGCTGGTCCGACTCGCTGCTCGCCGAGGTCAAGCCGCTCGGGATCAATGTGACGTGCGTCGAGCCGGGGCCGTTCCGGACCGACTGGGCCGGGCGTTCCCTCAAGCAGACGCCGGTGAAGATCGCCGAGTATGCGGACACAGCGGGCAAGCGGCTCGATAGCACGCGGGATATCAGCGGGACCCAGGCAGGCGATCCGGTCCGCGCCGGCGAGGCGATGATCGCGTTGACCGAGAACGCAAACCCGCCGCGGCATCTGGTGCTCGGGGCCTGGGGGTATGATGCGGTCGCGGAGAAGATGGCGGCGCGGTTGAAGGAGATCGAGGCGCACAAGGCGGATAGCCTCGGGGCGGATTTTCCCGCGGAGTGAACGCTACTTGCTCCCTACTTCTAGGGAGGGGTTAGCGCTACTTGCTCCCCTCCCTGGAAGGGAGGGGCTGGGGGTGGGTAGGCCGGCTTTGGTCGCAACCGCTCGGAAATGCGGAACCCGACCCACCCCCGACCCCTCCCTTTCAGGGAGGGGAGCAGAAATCAGGGAGTGGGCAGAAGATGGCTCAGCCCCCATTCGCGCGGAACAACTCCAGCGTGCGCTGCTTCGCCAGATCCGCACTCGGTTCGTGGTAATCCTTGCGCCGGTCCGAATTGAACCCGTGGCCCGCCTCGTAGACATACACCGTCGCGTTCGGCCAATCCTTGGCGATGACCTGCTCGACGCCCTCCATCGGGATGCCGTGGTCGTGGCGGCCGAAGTGCAGGATCACCGGCACCTTGGGTTCCTCGTCCGCCGCGGCCGGGATCATGCTGCCGTAATAGCCGCTCGCCGCCGCGACGCCGGCGAGCTTGGTCGAGGCGAACCACGCGACCGAGCCGCCATAGCAATAGCCGACCACGAACACCGGCCCGGCGGGGGCCAGCGTGTCGATGCAGGTCTGAACGTCCTTCAACGACAGGTCGAACGGGTGGAGCTGCCGTGCGAGTTCGACACCGCGCGCAAGGCCGTCGCCGGAATAGTCCGCTTCGAAGCCGGGATGCTCGCGGTCGAACAGGGCAGGCGCCAGCACCTCGTATCCATCGGCCGCATACTCGTCGCACAGATCGCGGATATGGTCGGTAACGCCGAAGATCTCCTGCACCAGCACGAGGCCACCGCGACGCTCGCCGGTCGGTTGCGCGTGATAGACGGCGACGGTCGCGCCGTCGGACATGGTCATCGTTTCCATCGTGCCGCTCATTCTCGTATCCTCGTCGTAAGATCCCGTGCCCGCCATTATCGTCATTCCCGCGGAGGCGGGAACCCATAGTGGCAGGCCGTGCGGTGAAAACGCTGGGTCCGGAGGATATGGGTTCCCGCGCGGATGACGGGGGGATCGGAGCCTTTTGGCCTCAGGCCAATGACAAAACAGTCACAAACCCGTCCGTCCGACCATCCGGCCGGGTTGCCAATACATGAACCCGATGCTACCCGCGCCGCGTCCCATGAGAGGTGCTTTCGCGCCCTCTTCCCCCATGGGGCGGCACTAATTTCGGTTCCAAGCGAGGATTCAAAGGTCCGTGGAGACAATTCCCGGTAACGTCGGCGGCGCTATTCAGGCGAGCTTGGGTGGGCGCTATGCGCTCGCCCTGTTCGAACTGGCGCGTGACGCGAAGACGATCGACGCGGTCGAATCGAGCCTGTCGCATGTGCGCGACGCGCTCGCGCAGTCGGAGGACTTCCGCACGCTGACGTCCAGCCCGATGGTGTCGCGTGGCGCGGCCGTGAAGGCGGTCTCCGCCGTCGCCGACGAACTCGGCGTCGATGCGACCACCAAGAGCTTCCTCGGCGTCCTCGCCGAGAACCACCGGCTGGCCGCGTTGCCGAAGATCATCAAGGCATTCCGCACGCTTGCTGCGCAGCATCGCGGCGAGATCGCTGCCGAAGTGACCTCCGCGCATCCCTTGTCCGACGATCAGGTGATCGAGCTGAAGCATCAGCTCCGCCAGCGCGTCGGCCGTGACGTTTCCGTCGACCTCAGCGTCGACCCATCGCTGCTGGGCGGACTCGTCGTCCGCGTCGGCAGCCAGATGATCGATAGCTCGATCAAGACCCGTTTGAACACGCTCGCGCAGGCGATGAAAGGCTGACCATGGATATTCGCGCCGCAGAAATCTCGAAGATCATCAAGGATCAGATCGTCAATTTCGGCACCGAGGCCCAGGTCAGCGAGACCGGCCAAGTGCTGAGCGTCGGCGACGGCATCGCGCGCATCTTCGGCCTCGACAACGTCCAGGCCGGCGAGATGGTCGAATTCTCGAACGGCGTGCAGGGCATGGCGCTCAACCTCGAGGCCGATAACGTCGGCGTCGTGATCTTCGGGAGCGATTCCGAGATCAAGGAAGGTGACATCGTCAAGCGCACCGGCACGATCGTCGACGTGCCGATCGGCAAGGAACTGCTCGGCCGCGTGGTCGACGGCCTCGGCAACCCGATCGACGGCAAGGGGCCGATCCACACCACCGAGCGCAGCCGCGTCGAAGTGAAGGCACCGGGCATCATCCCGCGCCAGTCGGTCAGCGAGCCGGTCCAGACCGGTCTGAAGGCGATCGACGCACTCGTCCCCGTCGGCCGTGGCCAGCGCGAGCTGATCATCGGCGATCGCCAGACCGGCAAGTCCGCCGTCGCGATCGACGCGTTCATCAACCAGAAGATCGCCAACGCCGGCGACGACGAGTCGAAGAAGCTGTATTGCGTCTATGTCGCGATCGGCCAGAAGCGCTCGACCGTCGCACAGCTCGTCAAGACGCTCGAAGAGAACGGCGCGATGGAATACACCATCGTCATCGCCGCGACCGCGTCGGACCCCGCACCGCTCCAGTATCTCGCGCCCTACACCGGCGTCGCGATGGGCGAGTATTTCCGCGATCGCGGCATGCACGCACTGATCTGCTACGACGATCTTTCGAAGCAGGCGGTCGCGTATCGCCAGATGTCGCTGCTGCTGCGTCGTCCGCCGGGCCGTGAAGCGTATCCGGGCGACGTGTTCTATCTGCACAGCCGCCTGCTCGAGCGTGCGGCGAAGATGTCGGACGCGAATGGCGGCGGCTCGCTGACCGCGCTGCCGATCATCGAGACGCAGGCGGGCGACGTTTCGGCGTACATCCCGACCAACGTGATCTCGATCACCGACGGCCAGATCTTCCTCGAGACCGACCTGTTCTTCTCGGGCGTGCGTCCGGCGATCAACGTCGGCCTGTCGGTGTCGCGCGTCGGTTCGGCGGCACAGACCAAGGCGATGAAGAAGGTGTCGGGCTCGATCAAGCTCGAGCTGGCGCAGTACCGCGAGATGGCGGCGTTCGCGCAGTTCGGGTCGGATCTCGATGCGTCGACGCAGAAGCTGCTCAACCGCGGCGCGCGTCTGACCGAGCTGCTGAAGCAGGCCCAGTTCTCGCCGCTGCCGTTCGAGGAGCAGACCGTGTCGATCTTCGCTGGCACCAGCGGCTATCTCGACAAGGTGCCGGTCGCCGACGTGACCCGGTACGAGCAGGCGCTGCTGGCCGACATGCGCGCGAACCACGCCGACGTGCTGAAGCTGATCCGCGATACCCGCGATTTGGGTAACGAGGCGAAGGACAAGCTGAAGGCAGCGCTCGAAGCGTTCGCGAAGACGTTTGCATAAGTAAAACTCCCTCTCCCCGCTGGGGAGAGGGTCGGGGTGAGGGGTAGTACCGCGAGGTGCCGCTCCTGTGGCAGCCCCTCACCCCAACCCTCTCCCCGGAGGGGCGAGGGAGCAGGAAGAGAAGATGGCATCACTTAAGGCCCTCAAGATCCGCATCGGCTCGGTGAAGTCGACGCAGAAGATCACTAAGGCGATGAAGATGGTCGCCGCTGCGAAGCTGCGCCGTGCGCAGGACGCGGCGGTCGCCGGGCGTCCGTATGCTGAGCGTCTCGAAGCGGTGATGGCGAGCCTCGCGGGGCGCGTCGGCATCGCACCGGGCGCGTCGCCGCTGCTCGCGGGCACCGGCAAGGACCAGGTCCACCTGATCGTCATCGCGACGTCGGAGCGTGGCCTGGCCGGTGCCTTCAACACCAACATCGTCCGCGCGGCTCGTCGCAAGGCCGAGGAGCTGATCGCGGCGGGCAAGACCGTGAAGTTCTACGTCGCTGGCAAGAAGGGGCGCGTGATCAAGCGCTTCTTCCCGAACGACATCCTCGCCGACCACGAGATGAGCCAGATCAAGAAGCTCGCGTTCAGCGATGCGCAGGAGATCTCCGAGGACCTGATCAAGCGCTTCGGCGAAGGCCAGTTCGACGTTGCGCATCTGTTCTATTCGAAGTTCGTGTCGGCACTGGTGCAGATCCCGACCGGCATCCAGATCGTTCCGATCCCGCTGTCGACGATCCCCGGCGCGGAAGCCAAGCCCAACGCGCCCGCCGAGGCTGTCGTCGAGTACGAGCCCGACGAGGAAGCGATCCTCGCCGATCTCCTGCCGCGCAACGTCGCGATCCAGATTTTCCGCGCGCTGCTCGAAAACGCGGCGTCGGAGCAGGGCTCGCGCATGAACGCGATGGACAACGCCACGCGCAATGCCGGCGACATGATCACGCGCCTCTCGATCCAGTATAACCGTACCCGCCAAGCCGCGATCACGACCGAGCTGGTCGAAATCATCTCGGGCGCCGAAGCGCTCAAGTAAGTCCAAGGAAGCAGACAATGGCAACCGCCCCAGAGACCCTCGGAACCACGCTCGCCCCCAAGGCCACCAACAACACCGGCCGCATCTCGCAGGTCATCGGTGCGGTCGTCGACGTGCATTTCCCCGACAATTTGCCCGCCATTCTGTCGGCGCTGGAAACCGACAATAACGGCAACCGGCTCGTCCTCGAAGTCGCGCAGCATCTCGGCGAGAACACCGTTCGCACGATCGCGATGGACGCTACCGAGGGTCTGACCCGCGGCCAGACCGTCACCGATACCGGCTCGCAGATCCGCGTGCCGGTCGGCCCGAAGACGCTCGGCCGCATCCTCAACGTCATCGGCGAGCCGATCGACGAACGTGGCCCGGTCGGCGCAGAGACGACCGCACCGATCCACGCCTCGGCGCCTTTGTTCGTCGACCAGTCGACCGAGAGCGCGATCCTGGTCACCGGCATCAAGGTCATCGATCTGCTCGCGCCATACGCGAAGGGCGGCAAGATCGGTCTGTTCGGCGGCGCCGGCGTCGGGAAGACTGTGCTGATCCAGGAGCTGATCAACAACATCGCCAAGGGCCATGGCGGCACTTCGGTGTTCGCAGGCGTCGGCGAGCGTACCCGCGAGGGTAACGATCTGTACCACGAGTTCCTCGACGCAGGCGTCATCGCCAAGGACGCCGACGGCAATCCGCAGTCGGAGGGTTCGAAGGTCGCGCTGGTGTTCGGCCAGATGAACGAGCCGCCAGGCGCACGTGCCCGCGTCGCGCTGTCGGGCCTGACGATCGCCGAATATTTCCGCGACGTCGAAGGCCAGGACGTGCTGTTCTTCGTCGACAACATCTTCCGCTTCACGCAGGCGGGCGCAGAGGTTTCGGCACTGCTCGGCCGTATCCCGTCGGCAGTGGGCTATCAGCCGACGCTGTCGACCGACATGGGCGCGCTGCAGGAGCGCATCACGTCGACCAACAAGGGCTCGATCACCTCGGTGCAGGCGGTGTACGTGCCGGCCGACGATCTCACCGATCCGGCGCCGGCGACGTCGTTCGCGCATCTCGATGCGACGACCAACCTGAACCGTGCGATCTCGGAACTGGGCATCTACCCGGCGGTCGATCCGCTGGATTCGACCTCGCGTCTGCTCGAGCCACGCGTCGTCGGCCAGGAGCATTACGATACGGCGCGTGCGGTGCAGTCGACGCTGCAGAAGTACAAGTCGTTGCAGGACATCATCGCGATTCTCGGCATGGACGAGCTGAGCGAAGAGGATAAGCTCACCGTCCAGCGTGCGCGTAAGATCCAGAAGTTCCTGAGCCAGCCGTTCCACGTCGCCGAGGTCTTCACGGGCATCAGCGGCAAGTTCGTTCAGTTGGAGGACACGGTCCGGTCGTTCAAGGCGGTGGTCGAGGGCGAGTATGATCACCTCCCCGAGGCCGCGTTCTACATGGTCGGCGGCATCGACGAAGCCGTCGCCAAGGCCGAGAAGATGGCCGCGGAAGCGTAACTTCTAACTGCTCCCCCTCCCGCAAGCGGGAGGGGGCTGGGGGGTGGGCACCCGCTCTCCACGTCGCGCGACGCTGTTAGCGCGAGCCCACCCCCGGCCCCTCCCGCATGCGGGAGGGGAGTGAGACCCAGACATGCTGCATTTCGAACTCGTCACGCCAGAAAAGCTCGTCCGCTCGGAGGAGGTCTACATGGTCGTCGTCCCGGGCACCGAAGGCGATTTTGGCGTCCTCGAAGGCCATGCGCCCTTCATGTCGACGGTCCGTGACGGCGGCGTGCAAATCTTCCGCACGCAGAACGGTACGCCCGAGGTGATCGCGATCAAGGGCGGTTTCGCCGAGGTCAATGCCAAGGGCCTGACCATCCTCGCCGAGCACACGGGCGAGTAAGCTCGCCAACTGAGCTAAGACTGTTTCCCCGCGAAGGCGGGACCCAGACGGGCCATCTGCTGTCTCCGTCATCCTGACGAAAGTCAGGATCCAGAGCCAAGCAACGCCACCCCCGGTTACCCTGAATCCTGACTTTCGTCAGGATGACGGAAAGGTGGGGGGCGTAACGGCCAACGCTACAAGAAATTATACGGGTCGACGTCCACCGTCACGCGCGCCTTGGACGGCCAGTCCAGCTTCCCCAGCCACGCCCGGATGACATCCTGCACATCCAGCGCCCGCCGCGCATGGACCAGCAGCCGGTACCGATGCCGCCCCCGCAACATCGCCAGCGGCGCCGGCGCGGGGCCATACACGTGCATGCCATCGACCTCGGGCGCGCTCCGCCCCACCAGCTTGGCCGTATCGTGCGCGCAGGATTGGTCCTCCGACGACACTACGATCGCCGCATAGCGTCCGAACGGCGGCGCCCCCGCATCCTTCCGCGCGTCCGTCTCCGCGGCATAGAACGCATCCGCATCACCGGTGATCAGCGCCTGCATAACCTGCGCGCCCGGACTATGCGTCTGGATGAACACGTGCCCGGGCTTCTCGCCGCGCCCCGCGCGCCCTGATACCTGCCGGATCTGCTGGAACGTCCGCTCGGCCGCGCGGAGGTCGCCGCCATCGAGGCCCAAATCCGCATCGACTACACCCACCAAAGTGAGATTGGGGAAATGATACCCCTTGGTCACCAGCTGCGTGCCGACGACGATGTCGATGTCGCCCGCCTCCATCCGCCCGACGAACTCCGCCGCCTTGGCCGGCGACCAGATCGTGTCCGACGTAACCACCGCCGTCTTCGCCTCGGGGAACAGCGCCGTCACCTCGTCGGCGATCCGCTCTACGCCGGGTCCGCAAGCAACCAGCGTGTCCTCGCCCTTGCACTCCGGGCACACGCGAGGCGTCGGCTCGGCATGCCCGCAATGATGGCACGCCAGCCGCCGCGTCAGGCGGTGCTCGACCATCCACGCGGTGCAGTTCGGGCATTGGAACCGATGCCCACACGTCCGGCATAAAGTCAGCGGCGCGTACCCCCGCCGGTTGAGGAACAGCAACGCCTGCTCGCCGCGTTCCAACGTCGCCTGCATCGCCTTCACGAGGCGCGGTGCAAGCCAGCGACCACGCTCGGGCGGTTCCTTGATCAGGTCGATCGGCTCGATCGTCGGCATCTCCGCCACCCCGAACCGGCCCGGCAGCTTCAGTTCGGCATAGCGCCCGGTCGCGACCTGTTGCCGCGTCTCGATCGCCGGCGTCGCGGAGGCGAGGATCACCGGACACCCCTCGAACTTGCCGCGCATAACCGCGACGTCGCGCGCATGATAATGCACGCCCTCTTCCTGCTTGAAACTGGTCTCGTGCGCCTCGTCGACGACGATCAGCCCGAGGTCGCGGTACGGCAGGAACAACGCCGACCGCGCCCCCACCGTCACCAGCGCCTCGCCGCTCGCGATCGCCCGCCACGCCCGCCGCCGTTGCGTCGACCGTAGCCCCGAATGCCACGCGACCGGCTCGCAGCCGAACCGGTCGTGGAAGCGCTTCAGGAACGGCTCGGTCAGCGCGATCTCGGGCAGCAGGACCAAAGTCTGGCGCCCGTCGCGGATCGCCTGCGCCACCGCCTCGAAATACACCTCCGTCTTGCCCGACCCGGTGACACCGTCGAGCAGGGTCGGGTGGAACGCATGCTCGGCCACGCCGGCGACCAGGACATCGGCCGCCGCCCGCTGATCGTCGGACAGCGTCGGCTCGTGGTGCAGCGGATCGGGCATGGGGTAGGGGCTGTCGATACTCACCTCGACCGCCTCGATCGCACCGACCTTCACCAGCCCGCGGATCACCGCATCGCTGACCTCGGCCAGCGTCGCCAGTTCGCGGATCAGGCCCTGGCGATCGCCGATCCTCTCCAGTGCCTGCTCGCGTTGCGGCGTCAGGCGAGGGGGCACGACCCCGGTTGACCGATACTCGACGGCAGTACGTGCGCCCTCCAGCGCCGAGGTCGACGCCAGCGTCATCCTCAGCACTGACGCCGCCGGCGCGAGGTAATAATCCGCGGTCCACTCGACCAGCCGCCGTAGCGGCGCTCCGAGCGGTGGCACGTCGGCGACCGCGAGCAGGTTGCGCAACCGGTTGTCGCCGACCTCCGCATCCGACGGCATCCGCTCCGCTTCCCATACGACCCCGAGCAACTGCCTGGGCCCGAGTGGCGCCACGACGACCGAGCCCGGCTCGACGGTCATGCCGGCAGGCACGCGGTAGTCGAGCGGCCCAAGGGCGGCGTTGAGGATCAGGACACGGGCGCGGGACGACATCGTGTTCGTATATGGGGCCGGAACGTCTTTACGTGAACCGTCTACGCAAGCGTCGCGACTAACCGGTCACGCAGCGGTGCGTCGGTCCGTACGCCGCCGCTCACCGACCCGCGCGCGCTTGGCCTTGTAAAGGATCGTATCGCCGCGGTGGATGAAGTCGCGGATCGAATGGCAATCCGGCTCTAGCGCGATGACCCCGACCGTCCCGGCGCTGACCATCGCCAGGCCGTTGAGCGCGATCGGAAAGCGCAGCGCTTCCTCCAGGCGGGCGCAGACGTCGCTCGGCGTCGCGGTCAGGATCGGATCTTCGATCAATACGCCGAACTCGTCGCCGCCAAGGCGCGCGGCAAAGCTCTGCCTGAGCCATGGTGCCTGCAATACTGCCCCGACCGCGCGCAACACGTCGTCACCCGCGGTGTGGCCGAGCGTGTCGTTGATCGCCTTGAACCCATCGAGGTCGATGAGCGCGAGCAGCAGGGGGGTGCCGTTGCTATGCGACCGGGTCATCGCCGCGTCGAGCGCGCGGTCGAACGCCGCGCGGTTGGCGATCCCCGTCAGCGAATCGGTATCGGCAGAGCGTCGCAGGATGGTTTCGAGGGCGTGGCGCTCGGTCACATCCTGGAACACGCCGACCAACGCGACCGGTTTGCCGTCGATCGTTTCGCGCTCGCCGAGCACGCGTACGCGGCGCGCGACGCCTTGGATCGTCTTGAAATCGACTTCGATATCGAACGGAACGCCGGTTTCGGAGGTCTGCGCCAGCGCCGCGGTGACGGTTTCACGCGCATGCGCCGGATACAGTTCCATCGCGAACACCATGTCGGGCATCTCGCCGACCGGCAGGCCGTAGATACGATAGACGCCATCGGACCATTCGAGCTGCTCGTCGTCGAGCGAGACCCGCCACGATCCGATCGCCGCCATCCGTTCCGCCTGCCGGAAGATGCGATCCTGCCGGGCCAGCGCCGCGGTCTGTCGATCCGCGGTCGTGGCGATCGCGATCGCGGTGCTCGCCGCGCCGCGTGCCGCGATGATGGTCTCGGCCAACGTCGCGAGATGGGCAAGCGCGCCGCGGCCCGCATCGTTCAGGGTGCGCGGGGCGGTATCGATGACGCACAGCGAAGCGACGGCCTGGCGCGTGCCGTCCTCGTCGATGGCATAGACCGGCGTTCCGGCATAGAAGCGCGCACCGACCGAGGATGCCACGAGCGGGTTCTGCTCGAAGCGTCGATCCAGCATCAGGTCGTCGATGACCAGCGGATCCCCGCGCCGGATCGTGTAGTTGCACATGCCGATCTCGCGACGGATCTCGCCGCGCTCGCATCCGGCGGCGGCCTTGATCCACAGTCGATCGCTATCGACGAACGTCAACAGCGCTATCCGGCACCCCAGCATTTCGGCGGCCAGCGCGACCAGCGCGTCGAATTCGCGTTCGGGTTCGGTGTCGAGCAACGCCAGCGCGTGCAGCGCCGCGACCCGCCGGGTTTCATCCGCAAATATGTCCGTGGCGAGCTTGGCTGAGGGCATGCTGTCTCGATACCGCGTCGAGGTTAATTTTCTTTGCGCTTAGAATGCGGTACCGGTCGCGAATGGGATCGTCCGAACAGGTTGCGCCGTCGGTGCTGTGGGCGGATCATCTCACCAGGGATCGTCGGCGATCGGTGCATACCGTGCGCGCCTATCAGGCGTCCGCGGAACGGCTGACCGCGTTCCTGATCGGTCATTGGGGGGAACGGGTCGACCGTGCGGCGCTCGCTCGCGTGACGGCGACGGACCTGCGCGCGTATCTGGCGCAACGCCGCGAGTCCGGCCTCGGCAACGCGTCGGCGGCGCGCGAATTGTCGGCGGTGCGCGGGTTCCTGGCCTGGGCGAATGCGGAGGCCTCGCAACCGCGGGTCCGGGGGCCGCGCGTGAAGAGGGCCCTGCCGCGGCCGATCTCGCCGGCCGAGGCGGTCGCGCTGGCGGAGGAGGTGGCCGACGATGCCGCCGAGCCGTGGCTCGCCGCGCGCGACTGGGCGGTGCTGATGCTACTGTACGGCGCCGGGCTGCGGATCGGCGAGGCACTGACGCTGCCCGGTGGCATCCTGCCGCTCGGCGAGACGGTGCGCGTGCTCGGCAAGCGCGCGAAGACCCGGGTTGTCCCGCTGTTGCCGCAGGTGCGCGCGGCGATCGAGGCGTATGCGGCGCAGACGCCGTGGCCGATCGAGCGCGATACGCCGCTGTTCCGCGGCGCGAAGGGCGGCGCGCTGTCGCCGGTGATGATCCGGCGCGCGGTGCAGGCGGCGCGGGCACGGCTGGGGCTGGGCGACCGGACCACGCCGCACGCGCTACGGCATAGTTTCGCGACCCATCTGCTGGGGCGGGGGGCGGACCTGCGCGCGCTCCAGGAGCTGCTCGGCCATGCCAGCCTCAGCTCGACGCAGGTCTACACGCAGGTCGATGCCGCGCACCTGATGGACGTGTACCGCAACGCGCATCCCCGTGCTTGATTAGGGCGTGCTTGACCGGCGCGCGCGTGATCAGCTTTTCGGTTTCCACGTCACGACGCGCCAGCCATAGCCGAAGACGATGACGACCAGCGTCGCCACCGCGACCGGCCCAACATAGCGGTCGAGTTCGGCGAAATGCGAGCCGAGCAGGATGCCGGCATAGGTCAGCACGGTGTTCCAGATCGCACTGCCCGCCGCGGTCCAGATGACGAACTGCCAGATCGGCATCTTGGTCATCCCGGCGGGCAGCGAGATGACGGTGCGGAAGGTCGGCATGAACCGGAACACGAAGATCACCCAGCCGCCGCGCTTCATGAAGAACCGGTGGATCGTCTCGACGTCCGACCATTCCATCGTCAGCCAGCGCCCGTTGCGCTCGATGAACGGGCGGAAGCGTTCGTAGCCGATGTTGCGGCCGATATAATACCAGAAGTAATTGCCGACGACCGAGCCAGCCGTGCCCCATGCGATCAGCGGCACGACGCTCATATTGCCGCGCGCGACCGCCATGCCGCCGAGCCCCATGATGACTTCGGACGGCACCGGCGGGATGATATTCTCGAGCGCCATCAACAGAAAGATACCGAAATATCCGCCCCAGGCGATGAGATCGAGGATGAATTCGGTCATGGGTATGAGATACTGCCGGGACGCCGATGGGTTCCGCCGCATCATACCACCCCGGCGAAGGCAGGGGCCCAATCGGGGGACGGTCATGACGAAGCACGGCGCTCCGTTACCGCGACCTTTCCAATTGGGCCCCGGCCTTCGCCGGGGTGGTGTTTGGTGCTTACCGCGCCGAGACCTTCGCCTCGATCGCATCCCAGATCATGCCCGCCAGATCGGTCCCATCGAAATTCGAGATCGCGACGATCCCCGTCGGCGACGTCACGTTGATCTCCGTCAGCCACTTGCCACCGATCACGTCGATGCCGACGAACAACAGCCCGCGCTTCTTCAGTTCCGGCCCGAGCACCGCGCAGATCTCGCGCTCCTTGTCGGTCAGTTCCGACTTCTCCGCCGACCCGCCGACCGCCAGGTTCGAGCGGATCTCGCCTTCGCCTGGCAACCGGTTGATCGCGCCCGCGACCTCGCCGTCGATCAGTACGATCCGCTTGTCGCCCTTCGCCACGTCGGGGAGGAACGCCTGCACCATGTGCGGCTCACGCCACGTCATGTTGAAGACCTCCATCAGTGCCGACAGGTTCGCGCCGTCCGACTCGACCTTGAAGATCGCCTTGCCGCCATTGCCGTGCAGCGGCTTGATGACGATCGCGCCGTGCTCGGCGAGAAATTTCCGGGCTTCGTCGAGCGAGCGCGTCACCAAGGTCGGCGGCATGAACTGCGGATAGTCCAGCACGAACACCTTCTCGGGCGCGTTTCGCACCTGTGCCGGATCGTTGACGACGAGCGTCTTGTCGGCGATCCGCTCGAGCAGATGCGTCGCGGTGATGTAGCCGAGATCGAACGGCGGATCCTGCCGCATCAACACGACGTCGGCGTCGTCGCCGAGGTCGAGATTGACCGACTCGCCGACCGAGAAATGATCGCCGACGACCCGCTGCACCGTCACCGGATGCGCCTTCGCCCACACGCGGCCGTCGCGGTAGTTCAAATCCTCGGCCGAGTAGTGGAACAGCGTGTGCCCGCGATCCTGCGCCGACAGCATCAGCGCGAAGGTCGAATCGCCGGCGATGTTGATGCTGTCGAGCGGGTCCATCTGGACGGCGACGGTGAGGCTCATGCGACTTCCTTCTGTTCGGTCGAGCGCATGTAGGCGCGGGCGGACGCGAAGTCACCGGGCGGCATCGCTTCAATCAACCCCGTCATCCTGACGAAAGTCAGGATCCAGGATAATCGAGGGCATCGCTTCATGGCTCTGGATCCTGACTTTCGTAAGGATGACGAAAGCTTTGCGAGGTTTCGCCACGAATGGTCGAGGCATCACCCGATCCACGCATTCTCGATATGCCTTGGCCGCGTGCCGGGGGCGAGCAGGATGACGTCGACGCGGATATCGTCGCCCGGCCCGGCGTAGCGCGGCATCAGATATTCCGCCGCCGCCGCGACGCGGGACAGCCGCCGTTCGTCGATCGCGAAGTCGAGTTCGGCGGCGGTCGCACGGGTCTTTACCTCGACGAACGCGATCAGGTTGCCCTTGCGTGCGACGAGATCGACCTCGCCGGCTGGTGTCCTCACGCGGCGGTCGAGGATGCTCCACCCCTTCAGCCGAAGCCACCACCCCGCCAGCCGCTCGCCGCGCCGGCCGGCAAGCTCAGCGGAACGGCGGTCACGCATTCCTGCTCCCATCCCTGAAAGGGAGGGGTTGGGGGTGGGTTGGCCCGTTGGCTGGCGCTGCCGATCCCAAGCAGCCGACCCACCCCCGGCCCCTCCCTTCCAGGGAGGGGGGAAGATCGGTCGCCCTCCCGTTCAGCAACGGAAGAAGTGCGGTCATCCCTTCTCCGCCTTCAATTCCAGCGCCCGAGCATACAGCGCCTTGCGGTCCAGCCCCAACGCCTTCGCGACCTCGCTCGCGGCCTGCCCGGTCGACAACCGCGTCAACGCCTCGACCAGCGCCGCATCGCCGTCCTCGGCGCTCGCCGGCAGCGCCTCGCCCGGCGGTGCAACGACGATCACGATCTCCCCCCTTGGCGGCGCATCCGCATAGCGCGCGGCGAGCGACGAGAGCGGTCCCGTCACCGCCTCCTCAAATTTCTTGCTGATCTCGCGCGTCACCGCCGCCTCGCGGTCGCCGAGCCCTTCCGCCAGCGCGGCCAGGCACGCCCCCAATCGCGGCCCCGATTCGTACATCACCAGCGTGGCGCGGATCGTTGCCACCTCCGCGATCGCCTCGGCTCGCGCGTGCATCTTCGACGGCAGGAACCCCACGAACAGGAAGCGGTCGGTCGGCAGCCCCGCCAGCGTCAGCGCCGCCACCGCCGCGCATGGCCCCGGGATCGTCACCACCAGATGCCCCGCCGCGCGTGCATCGCGCACCAGCTTGAAGCCGGGATCGGAAATCAGCGGCGTTCCCGCGTCCGATACCAGCGCGACCGCCTGAGTCGCCATCCGCGCGATCAGCGCGGGCCGCACCCCTTCCGCGCTGTGATCGTGATACGGCACCATCGGCGTCTTGGTGCCGATATGGCGCAGCAGCCCGGCCGTCACGCGGCTGTCCTCTACCGCGATCACGTCGGCGCGGCGGAGGATGTCGGCGGCACGCGGCGACAGATCGCCAAGATTGCCGATCGGGGTCGCGACGATGTAGAGGCCGGGATCGAGAAGAGTTTCAGGGTTCATGGGGACGGTCATGGCAGACGCGACGACGATAGGGCAATCCGCACGTACTGCAGGGCGATGGGCGACGCTTGTCGCGGCGTGCCTGCTCGGCGCGTGCCAGACGATCGTCCCGCGCGGTCCCGTCGAGCCGTCGCAGCAGCGTCCGACCACGCGCCCCGTCGATCGCCCGGCGGTCGGCGTCGAGACCGGCATCCCGCGCGATGCCGAGCGTAACCGCGTCGCGCTGCTCGTGCCGTTGTCGGGCAGCAACGCCGGTGTCGGCACCTCGATCGCCAACGCGACGATGCTCGCATTGCTCGACACGCAGAACCAGCGCGTCCGGATCACCAACTACGACACCGCGACCGGTGCCGCCGCCGCCGCCCAGCGCGCGATCGCCGAAGGCGCGCAGCTGATCCTCGGGCCGCTGCTGGCCGACGACGTCCGTGCCGTCGCACCGATCGCCAAGGCGGCCGGCGTCCCGGTGCTGAGCTTCTCGAACGATCTCGGCGTGGCGGGCAACGGCGCGTATCTGATGGGCTATGTGCCGACCCAGTCGGTCGCGCGCGTCGTCGATTTCGCCAAGCAGCGCGGCGTCACCAATTTCGCGGGCCTCGTTCCCAACGGCCTGTACGGCGAGCGCGCGTCGACCGCGTTTCTCCGGGCGGTCGAAAGTGCGGGCGGGCAGGTCGTCTCGCTGCAGACCTACGCCCGCGGCCCCGGCGGCGTTGCCGCCGCGGTGACACGGCTTGCGGCCAAGGCACCCTATGATGCCGTGCTGATCGCCGACGGCGGTGCCGGCGCGGCCTCGGCAGCGGCGTTGATCAAGCGCGGCGGCGGCGCGGCGACCCGGATTCTCGGCACCGAATTGTGGAATTCGGATGCGGGAATCGCGGCCAAGCCGGCGCTCAACGGCGCGTGGTATGCCAGCGTCTCGGACACGCTGTACCGCCAATACGCCGCCAAATACCGCGCGCGCTTCGGGGCAGGGCCGTACCGCCTGTCGAGCCTCGGCTATGATTCGGTCCTGCTGACGGTCCGCATCGCCCGCGACTGGAAGCCGGGCACGGCGTTCCCGGTAAACCGCCTACGCGACGGCGACGGGTTCGCCGGCATCGACGGCGCCTTCCGCTTCGGCCGCGACAACGTCGCCGAGCGCGCGCTGGAAGTGAAGGAGATCCGCGGCGGCACGACGACCGTGGTATCGGCGGCGCCGACCGGGTTCGGCAAGTAAAGGCCGCAGCCGGGCAGCGTTGAGCGGGGACGGACAACAGGGTGGACGTGCACGCCGCCACGCTGGCCCTTTTGGCAAGCCGCGCTGCGAAACGCAACGATATGCCCGAGTGAGGTGGCCCGCAAACTCGCCGCCGGCATGGAAGGCGGCGAGGTCGACTGGCGCAGCCTGATGCCCACCGTCCATGCGGTCGTCGACCAGATGGTGGCAACGGGTCAGGTGCAACTGAGCTGGAAGGGGCAGTCGCTTCCCACGCGCGCCGGGCCGTACCGCATCGGCCGCGAACCGCGTTAGCCACCCAACCGCACTAGCCCTGAACCATACGGATCGGCCGCCGCGCTCTTGTCTTCAGGACCCCGTGCAGGCAATCCCGCCGTCGTGCGTACCGATACCGACCTGGAAACCATCCTGCTGGGGCCGGTGCTGGCCGATCGCGGCTGTGGCGAGTGCACGGCGTGCTGCACCGTGCTCACGGTCGATACGCCGGAACTCAAGAAGCCCGCGGGCACGCCCTGCGTCCATCTTACCGCCGCGGGTTGTGGTATCCATGCGGTACGCCCGCGCATCTGCCGGACATGGTTCTGCGCGTGGCGACGGGTAGGTAGCATGCCCGACGAAGCCCGACCGGACCGATCCGGGCTTCTGGTGTCGCTCAATTTCGTCCAGCAGCCGCAGAACCTGTTCGAAGGGGTCTCGATCAACGTCCGGGTGCTCGCCGGCAGCCGCGCGATCGAGGACGGCATTGCCGCCACGATCCTCGACAGCGTGTGCGATCGCTTGGTCCCCGTCTGGTTCAGCGATGGCGACAGGAAGATGCTGATGCATCCCGAGAACGACGTCGCCCGCCACGTCCTCTCCGGCGAGCCCGCACCGATCCACCTCCGGGGCGAAGTCGCCGCCTGGCGCGAACGCTACGGCGTTTTTGCGGCGAACGACTGACCCGGCCGCACAGCCGGTGTCTTCTACCGCGTTCGATCGTCCCAACCCGCAACCGCGTGACCGCCGAAGATCATGCGCCGTATGAACGGTTGGGCCAGCGCCGCGGTGAAGCCGGGCGTCGGCGCACTCGCGTCGTCGAGCCGCTGCATCTGATCGCGCGACAACGATATCTCGGTCGCCGCGATGTTGGCCTCAAGCTGCGAGACCTTGCTCGCGCCGATCAGCGTGGAGGCGATTCCGGGACGCGCCAGCGTCCAGGCCAGCGCGACCTGCGCGGGCGACCGGTCGAGCTCGGCCGCGATCGTCTTCAACACCTCGAGGATATCCCAGTTGCGGTCGGTGAATTTGCTGTCGCCAAACGGATTGGCGCCGCTCAGCCGGCCGGTGCGGGCGGTATCGTCCCGCACATATTTGCCGGTTAGGAAGCCGCCGGCCAACGGGCTCCACGGCATCACGCCCATGCCGCCTTCGCGGGCCGCCGGAATATGTTCGCTTTCGACATCGCGCGCGACCAGCGAGTATTCGAGTTGCATCGCGATCGGTCCGGGAACGCCCCGCTCCGCGGCGATCGTCGCTGCCTTCATCGCCAGCCACGCCGGCATATCCGACAGGCCGTAATAGCGGATCTTGCCGGCGCGGACGAGATCGCCGAGCGTCTGCACGATCTCCTCGATCGGCGTGACGCCGTCCCAGATATGCATCCAGTAGAGATCGATATAGTCTGTGCGCAGTCGCTTGAGCGACGCATGCAGCGCGCGGTGGATGTTCTTGGCACCCGCACCGCCCGCATTCGGATTGCCGCCACCGGACTGAGTCGCCGCGAGCGGGCTGGTCGAACCGTTGAACGCGAACTTCGTGGCGAGCACGATATCGTCGCGGGCCCCATTGTCGGCGATGAACGTGCCGACGAGCGTCTCGCTTTGGCCACCCGAGTAAATGTCGGCGGTATCGATGAAATTGCCGCCAGCCGCGCGATAGGCGTCGAAGATCGCGCGCGAGGTCGCGGCGTCCGCACCCCATTCGCCGGGGCCGAACGTCATGGTGCCCAGCGCGAGCGGGCTGACGACCAGGCCCGACCGGCCGAGCGTGCGAAAATCCGTGAGCGACATATTTACGCCTTTCATAGCGTCCGTTATGAAACGGATAGATCGCATACCAGGATGCGTCAACATGTTTCGAAGTGATCGCTATGAATGAACCGTCCCCCGCCCCGAAATCGCGCCGCAAGACCGGCCGCCCGCTGTCGTTCGATCGAGAAACCGCCCTCGAACATGCGATGCTGACGTTCTGGCAACACGGGTATGAGACGACCTCGATCATCGACCTGACCACGGCGATGGGGATCACCGCGCCCAGCCTCTACACCGCGTTCGGCGACAAGAAGCAGTTGTTCCTCGAAGCCGCGCGCCGCTATGCGGGCGACCCCGACGCGATGGCGCGGGCCATCGCGGGGGCGCCGAGCTCTTACGAGGCCGCCCGGCGACTGCTCACCGATGCCGCGACCGCTTACACCGGCGACACCACGCCCAGGGGCTGCCTGCTCGCCAGCGCCGCCGCCAGCGGTTCGGCGGCGGCCTCCGACGTGCAACGCGCCATCGCCGACATCCGCCAGGCGATCGTCGGCCACCTGCGCGACCGCATAGCGCGCGACATCGCAACCGGCGCGATCCAACCTACCGCCAATGCCGCCACCCTTGCCACCTTCATCATGGCAATCACCCAGGGCATGTCCGTGCTGGCCCGCGACGGCGCGACGCGCGAGGACCTGCTGGCGATCGTCGCAACCGCCTTGCAAGCCTGGCCGCAACCGTGACATCGCCGGCCGGCCGGAAAGAAGCTATGGCAGCTAGTCTAACAAGCTATTGATTTAACTGGTATTCCGCTGATCTCCGCAGCCTGGCAGCGAGATGGTGACCCCTACGGGACGACAAACTAAGAGCGAGTAAGTAGTTGATATAGGACAAGCCGTTGCGCTGAAACGGGAATCTGTCACGGTCTGTGAGACTGCGGTGCGAGACAACGCCCGCGATGGAGACAGATTTTGACCGGGGTTGTTCAGTTCGTCCGTACTCGGGACGGGGTATTTCAGTACGAGCGGCGGGTGCCGACGCACATACAGAGGGACGGAGCTAGGTTTGCTGCGGCGTTCGGATCGCGCCCGCTGTTTCGCAGGTCCCTACGCACGAAGCGAACCGTTGATATGTTTGCTGCGTATGCGGCCGCTCATTCCGAGTTCGAACGGCTAATAGCGGACCCGAAGTCGATCGTCGGCATGGTCAAGCGCGCCGAGCTTCAACCAGCCCGCATCGTAACGGATACCGACCTTGAAGAAATTGCGGCACGACAAGCGGACGTGACGGCGCAGTCGTTCGAACGGCAATATCGTCGTGCCAATGTCGACCGCGATGCCGCGGCCGAGCTAGACCGGATGGTGTATGATTTGGAGCGTGACGCGGAAGAGGCGCGAGAGGCTATACGGACGCGACATAGCGATAGTCCGTCGGCATTCCTAAAGCCTGACGATGAGGCGCGCTGGGTGGCGAGGGACGCGGGCTATGCGGCAGCCGACGGTAGTGAGGAGTTTGCTGCCATCATCGGTGCTGTACGCGCGGGCATGGAGCGGGGTTATAAGCGCATTTCAGCACTCGTTGATGGTTCGGCAGTTCCGGCTTTGCCGAGTCACCAGAACGTGCCTCCTACCCCTCTAGGAGGCACTCTAGCGGATGCGGTTGACGATTATTTGATCGCGCGCAAACCCGCACCGAAGACGATTGCCGAAACACGACTGGCGTTGCGGCAGTTCGAAGAGGTTATCGGTCGGAAGTCTCTTGCTTCGATTACCCGATCAGACGCCCGACAGTTTGTTCAGCATCTAGCGAAAGTGCAGGTTGGTGGAAAGACGCCGGGAAGTATTGTGCGTCCGTTATCCCGGCAGAGCATCAAGAAGAGATTGAGAATTTTGGCTTCTGCGATCTATCACGCCCGCGATATCGATAAATTCGTAGGAGATAACCCCCTAGCTGGTTTGAAGATCGACAATCTCATAGCGCCTAAAGATCGATCGGTGATGCCAGATAAGCGGCGTTTACAGATAAGTAAGCTTAACGCGATATTTGCGCACCCTTGGTTTACAGGATGCAAGTCTGCGACAGACACGCACACGCCCGGAACTCACCGGCTATCGGGCAGTGAGTTTTGGGTTCCAATTGTCGCTTTGATGACCGGTTGTAGGGCATCGGAGTTGGGTGGTCTTGCTTATCAGAGGTCCGCTTAACAGATGATATGCCGCATTTTCTCATTCGGCCTAATGAACATCGCGGAACCAAGAATGGGCGTAGCAGGTGTGTGCCGATCTTGGATGCGTTGATCGAATTAGGTTTTCCCACTTACGTTGATCGCATTCGCAGGTCGGGGGCGACGCGTTTGTTTCCCGACTGGACAGCGATCAAGCCCGCCGGGGCGGGGGTGGACGCGTTTCCAGCGTGGTCAAATTCGAAAGTCATCAGGGCGTTCAATCGCACGGTTATCCCTTCGGCGTTAGCTGACAAGCTATCGATAGACGCAAGGCGCGAGGTTACGTTTCACTCTCTGCGAGGCACGTTCAAGGCAATGATAGGGACGACGAACAACCTTCCTATAAACGTCGTTCATGAGGTCGTCGGGCACGCAAAGAGTGAATTGGATGCCCGATACATCGGTGAGGTAACCATTGAAGAGACATATCCGCAGGTTAAGGGACTTCGGTACAACGGGTTGATCATACCAAAGTTATAAATATGAATTACAAAGGTAAAGTCATGCCTTTTACACAAGGCGTTGTGTCACGGATGCGGTCTGCTAATGTCCTTTGACGGCATGACCGTCGGGAAAGAGGAGTACCATGAATTTAAAAGATGCAATCAAATCGTTAGAAGAAGTAAAGGAATACTTTCGTGATCTCATGATGGAGTTGGCAGAAGACAAAAGCGGTTTACGAAGCGATAGGTTCGCGGATATGATATTTAGGACCTATTGCTCTCTAGAAATGGCGTATAGGCCCTTCAAGCCGCTCGATGATGTTTTTTGCTTCGATGATGTTGAATAGTCGAGTATAAATGGCAGTATAACTGTCTTTTAATGCAACGTTGATCGAGTTATACTATCTTTAATGGCACTGACCTGCCGTAATCATACCCACCTTTGGTAAAAAGAACGGCGATACCGGAATTCTAGACCGGCGCTATGAGCGAGTGGGCGCGCAAGGAATGATCTGGCGAAAGCGCCCGGTTGTCGCCCGAGATACGTATTAGCGTGAATCTCAAATGGACTTCTAAAAGATGGGAGCGCTGCTTTGAAGCAACTCCCTCTTCCGGGGCGTAAATGGTACGAGCAATCCGGGAGGCTTCCAATATGGATAACCGAGTGTCACCGGAAGGTGACGGATAAGGGGTTTAATGGATCGGTAAACGGACTCCGCCGATCTGCTTAGTCAGCTAGCACCCTTCACCACTTCGACGGAAACGTTGTATCTCCTGCGCTATGTTCGGGTCATGACTCTTATCATGGCCTCAATATGGTGCAGGGGGATATTCTTCTCTTGAAATATAAGGCTTATCCCCTTCGGGGAAGCCGAAATGTTAAAATATCTATCAAATCAAATAAAACGGTAAATTATAAACATAATAATATATCCATAACGTAAACTTGCGTAAATATATCTAAACAACTTAAATATAGAATCTAGAAGATATATTCATATTGCTTTTAAGATTTATACAATTAGGTCATCATATTACAAATATTCCATACAGTTCGTACTAGTATGAGGATTCCGGATTTTTTCATCGAAAAAAACTGCAAGCTGTCCTTTCAACCTTTGCTACTCAAATCCGGACATAGCCCCTTCGTATTTAACAGAAGGGGGTTCGCATTGCCTTAGGCTCTACCGTTCGCTGTCTTTGAGCGGCACCCGTTCGATTAACTCGACCGGATCGCATTGCAGAGCGCGAGAGATATCTACGAACTCAACAACGTCCAGCCGTCGCTCTCCGGTTTCATACCGCGAGACGAATTGTTGATGGCGATTGATCTTAGCTGCGAACGCCTCCTGACTTACCCCTGATGCCTTACGGGCATCGATAAGCATCCCAACGAGCGCCCGGTAGCGGGGCTCCTGAAATCCTTTGGTTGTCGAGGTCGGACCCGTTGCCATCCGACACCCCTGCCAAGGGTTGGCAACAACACAGAAAGCGTGTGAGATACGTTGCCGGAGCATCAAAACAGCGACCGGTAGGGGGAAGCATGAACGACGACGAGACGACCTGTCCGCAATGCGCAGAGACGATCAAAGCAGCAGCGAAAGTCTGCAAGCACTGCGGCTATCGCGTAGACAGCGCCAGCACCCCCACCGATCCCACCTTTAGCGTTCAACAGCCTACCGAGCCGTTGCACACTCCTATGCAGTTCAAGCCTTGGTATGCCGTTGCAGGGGTAGCGGCGCTGATTGCAGTTGTTGGGGGAGCAGTCGGTATGGCGAACCTGATGGGGGAGCAGATGCGGTTGGACAGTCCCACTGTCGAGGCTACGGGCATTGCCTATATTAAGAATAGCCTTGTCGATCCAGATTCAGCGCAATTTACCGAACTGTACTCGAATGACCACTGCGTAACCGGTAAGGTCAACGCGAAAAACTCGTTTGGCGGATACGTCGGTGCTGTCGACTTTTACTACGATGCCAGAAAGAGGTTGGGCCGAACATCAGACGGCAAGCTAGCATTATCACTTGTCGGAACGGATGCTTTCGACAGTGAATCGAACGATCGCAAAGCGTTCGATCACGAAACGTCAGTTTGTGTAAACAGTGAAGCCGAGGTTGCGACAAGAGACGCGCAAGCCGCAAAGATGGTTGCTGGCTGGAAGGCTGACGAGAACACGAAATAAGGCACCAGCTACGTACGCTGCAATAGCGACAGGCGGGTGGATACGGGAATGTAGCCTTCACCCTCTAGACGTGCTGTACGAACTTATATCCCTGCACTTACAAAGCTCGTTTTTCTACGCGCTGTATCGCCGCTCTCGATACGGCGTATTGCTTTGATAATACACCGAGCGAGACCCCGTCGGCGCGATCTCTCCGTATCGCTTCCTGTTGATCGTTAGAAAGGGCCTGCGGTCGCCCTAGAGCCTTACCAGCAGCCTTTGCCCGGCTAAGACCCGCCTGTGTCCGCTCGATCAGCAAATCGCGCTCAAACTCCGCTACAGCAGCGATGACGCCCATCGTCATACGACCGGCAGCGCTAGTTAGGTCAACGCCCCCGAGCGCGAGACAATGAACCCGGATGCCCTGCGCTGCTAGCATATCTACGGTGTTGCGAAGGTCGATCGCGTTGCGGCCTAAGCGATCAAGCTTGGTGACGATCAGGACGTCTCCGGTTTCCAACCGATCAACCAGCTTAGCGAAGCCCTTACGCTCCATAGCCGCAACGGACCCGGATACAGTTTCTGCTACGACACGCTTGGGTTCTACGTGGAAGCCCGCACCTTCAATCTCGCGCACCTGATTGTCAGTCGTCTGGTCGGCGGTGCTGACACGGCAATAAGCAAAGGTACGCGGCATCAGACGGCTCCTGTAACGAATCAGTGTATCGTAAGTAGCCGATGTATCGAAAAACGTAAAGCGCACTTTAGATACGTTCCCCAGCGGGGGCTCGAAACCGACCGTTTTCGATCATAAGTAGCCGAAGCTTCCTGGGGATCGCGTTGCTGCGACCCTAACGCCGCCGCAAACAGTGTGGCACGTCCAACGTGGGGGTGGGATCACTCACACCATTCTGTGTGTGCTGCCGCATGCTTTGACTACGTCATTGCGACCACGGCAACCCGCTAACCGTTGCTCCCCATGCATGGGGAGCGTTTGGAAGCGTAATCATTCCCATTCAAATTGAAGGGCGATAGCTACGGCAAGAGAGTGACCCCAACCCAACGTTACGACCATGTGTAGACGGGGCGCAAGGCTTTACGTTCCAACGTGTGCTGGATGGCAGTTCCCTCCCAATCGACAAAGCCGACGACGCCGACTACCTCTTCCAGCACAGTGTCCGGTGGGTTCCCGCCGATCGTCTCTCTGATTAACGCTCGCTTTTGCTTTAGCGTCGTGTCTGGTGAACTTAGATAGTCGCAAAATATTAAATACGACTGCGATTCCGCCGTTATCTTCGTTTTGTCCGAAATTAAATATTCAGAAGCCTTTCGGTTTACCGTTTCCAAGTGAGACGTAAAGGAAGGGTCATTCCGACAACAAAACTTCACTGTTATGAACCGGAAATACGATATTCCCGGCGCGTAAGCCATCAAATCAATCGCCTCCGCCGCAGCATCCGTTTTTAGGAATGAGGAGCCAATATAATGACGGCCGGTTATTAACAGGTTTGCCATTTCGACGCCCATTGCAGCATCTTGGCCAAGTGCCAACGCGTTCCTTATTAGGATACCCATTTCTTCCGATACGAAGTGGTCGACCCTGTCGGCAAGATCGCCAGCCGTTCCATTTTTGAGGGAGTTCACCACATGAAGGCACTGACATAACGCGTACGTAGTCCTAACACGTAGATCGACAGCGCAAACGTAGAATATCAAGTCAAGTATCGCAGCAAGGCAAAGGTATAGGGACGAGCTTAACTCATCGGGTGCGTTCCGGGACAAAGCAACGATTTTGGTAAGTATGTTTCTCAAATTTGTTAGAAGCCACCCGCTAACGACGTGCAATTCCACGCCGTGTTTCCCACAGGCCTGCCGTAATGTGGTGGCCTTGGCTTTTAAGGACCGAGACTTTCCCGAAATTATACTTGCATCAGTTAAACCGTATATTTCGTCGGCAATACAGTAAAGGTCATTAATTACTTCTGCGACCTCGGACCTCGCAAGTGAAATGCCGGATATGAAAGGTCGGGTTGACGCCTTTAGCTTATCGAGATTGGGAAAAAGCTTATAAACCTCAAGCTCTTCGCCAATAATAGATAAGATATTATCCGATAGATCAATCGAATTTGAAAATATAAAGTAATCGTCGACATAGCGTCGAACGGCGTAATCCTTATTGTTAAATAGCGGCTTTAAGCGTTCAGAAACTTTACTATCGACGTTCTGTAGTATAACTCCTGCAAATATCCGAGAGACCTCCGGGCCTATAACTATTCCGTTAGTCTCACCATAGTTAGACGATTGCATAAGTTCATCGAATTTTGATTCGAATGAGAATGCACCTTTATGTTTCTTTGAAAATTCTTTGCCTTTGACAGCCCAGGCGACGCTATGAGTGTAGATGCTTGCAAAGCATCTCGATATGTCGCTCATGTTCAGAAACCTAAAGCGCTTCTCTAAGCGTTTGAACTCCTCTGACTCAACGAACTTGCCTAGTAGATTATATTTCCCATACGAAAAGTACGAAACAACGTGGGAAAGATCAGAATCCCCTTCAACAGGATCAACATGCGGAATTCCGAGTCTGAAAGTTGTTTCGCCGTTTAATTCTGCTTCGGAAAAAAGCGGAGTATGGTTAATTGGTCGTCGTAGCGAAAATTCCCCATTTGCGCAGCTGGCTAGTAAGGAAGACGAAAAGGTTTCGTAAAAGTAAGAAGCGATAATTTGCGTTGAGGGATGGATTATGCCAAGTGTAGTAAAACGGCGTCCGTCCTTAACAATGCTATAGCTATTAAGGTTTGGTTACGGGCGCTCCCGCTTGTTGTATACGGCGAACGAGAGTATTTGCGGCAGGGCTTAGTGACGTGTCAGAAGAAACAAGGGAAGAATATAATCTGTCATTCGAAAATATGACGGGTACTTCATAGGCAACGTCTCGGTCAACAGTGCGCGTGCCGCAGCGCGTCGCTCAATTTTATCAAGCATTGCGCCATGCTCGCTTTATAACCGATACGCGCTGTGGCGTGACCCGGAAGAGCATCTTGTCCTCACATCCCTTTGCGAACGAGATGCTTGATAATTTCGCTCGAAGCGGGGGCGGCATATTATTCATGATATCGGCTCGAAAGGCGCTACCGCCTTTCATAAGACCTCGAAACATTCCATCTAGCGACTTTAGTGCTGAAAGAGAAGGTGAACTACGAGATGCCTCAAGCTTCTTTCCAACCTTATAGTTCCCACACAGGGCATAATTATAGTAAATTCCAGATTTAATGTGCGCACTTCCCTTGGAATGTGTATGTCCAGACCTCTTGACCTTGTAGTTGCTCGCGATGAACCTTATTCTATCAATGAGTAACTCGTTGTCATGGTCGATTTTATAGCTTTTAAACGATAAAAGCATTCTTGTTTTAAGGCGGCGTATCTTTGAGTCTGCTATCGAAATTTTAACGCGCCGACTCCTTCCTTTTCCGCTCTCGTCCTCCACGCTGAACTGATATCCGAGATAGTCGAAGGCTTTATACGGGCGGGGGGGGTCATTTTCGCCAACACTTGGGGCCGTAAGATCGCAGGGAGCAGTTTTTGCGCGGTTAAATTGCATACCTTTCGGCAGGGCAGCCCGCATCAAACTCGTCACCGTGTTGGGATTGCCCAACGTAAGACAATTATATCATCGGAATATCGAAAATAACGATAGACGCCGGGAAGAGACCGTACGTGATCGTCAAAAGGTATTATGGCAATCTCGGCTAATACCGCACTTAATCCCGCTCCCCGAGGCAATCCGTGACTTTTGCCAAGGCAATGAGCATCGAAGTAGCTCTCAAAATACTTTCTAACCTGTGACGAGCTTGCTGTATCGTACAGTAGCCGTTCCTTAAGGTCTTGAACAAAAACGGACTCGTAAAACGACTTGATATCGCATCTTACAACCGACATTGGCGTAGAGTCTAATAAGGAAGTAATGACGCCCCTGACTGCTCTGTTGCGGTCCGGCATCTGGACACGAAGACGTCTTTTCAGGTGGCGCGCGATGGATCGAAGGACGAGCGCCTTGTCATAGTCGCTGTATGAGACGCATCGTTTCCCACGAAGGGTTGTGGTGTTGAACTCTCCCAAAAGGACTGCGCCGCCAAGCGCGTTGGCGGAGGCCGCTGCAATAATGTCATTGCGATCGTTTTTAAGATCGATGTTGAACCGTCTTGAATCGCCCGCCCTAACAACTTGTGAGAGGCCACCGGTCGAAAAGACCGAATACCCCATATAGACGCTCCCCCAAATCTTACCTTGTAAGCGTAGTCGGGTGGTGGTCCGAAGCCAACCCGCTTCCGGCACGAATCGTGGTCGCAGTCAGTCGGCTTTCCCACCGAAATTGGCGTCGTTGTCGTTGTGAGATAAAACTGTGAGACAAACTTGTCTCGCCCACCGCTAAGTGCTTGAAATCGCACAAATGGTGACCCCTACGGGAATCGAACCCGTGCTTCAGCCGTGGACCCGTAAAACCCTTTGTTATCAACGCTGGTTGCCCGAATGTGGCTGCATATCGGTGTAAGGGATATCAATGGCTTGTACCGTCGGGGGCATCGCGCGCGGCGCCATCGCACCCCCTAAACGATCCCTGCGCTTTGCAGTGCGATTGCTCCAATGCTGTACCTTTGTCGCTAATACGAGCGCAGGGGGCCAGCAATGACGCGGTTTACGGGAGGCGGTATGGGTGGTTTGCGATACCAGCGCGATACCATGCACTGCCGATCGAGGGCGACCAGGTAGGTTGGTGGTTCTAGCTCTTGCCTTTGAGATCGGGGCGCTCCCATGCGTCACGAACGGCAATATCAAGTGCATTGGGGTCCGGCTCATAAAGGGTGGGAAGCTTTCCTTCGGTCTCGGAATAGAACGCATCGGCCGCCTGCTGGCCATCATAAAAAACGTAGGCGTTAAAAGGGCTTTCCGCGATGATTCTACCTAAAAACTGATCGTCCGGATGGTTCTCCAACTCTTCGAAAAACTCCTTGTTTCTTTCGTCTAGTAATCGGTTAGCGATAGGAATCGCTGCATTAATCAAGTCGTCTAAGTCTTGAACCTGCGTCGCCATGTAATTTGTAGTTGTTACGACCATTCTAAGACTCTGAAACTGATCGTCAAATTTCAGGACGGTTCTCTCGTCTATCCACGGTTTGCGAACTGCCCAACTGGCTGTGCCATGATGGCCGACAGCATGATCTCGGATGTCGACAATCCTCTGATGAGCTTTCTTTAATTCGTTAGGTAAACGGTCCTTTATTGGGGTCCGGTTCCGCACTCTGCTCGACGTATGTAGGCTACGGGTATAGGTGAGCATAGCTCTTGAGACGACTGACCCGGCTATTGCCGCCGCGTTGCGATCTTGAGTCCCTGCCGCCGTGAACGGCTGCGGCGTACAAGCTCTCATCAAATCGATTCCGATATCAAGATATTCGCGAGCGTTGCGTAACTCCATGAGAACCGAGGATGCTGCATGGTAATTCTCAATGCAGCCCACCAATTTCTTGTACTTTTTTTGACTTCCGATTTTGTCCGCAACGCTGTTGAGATCAACGTAGTGGGCGTCGCCGCTCGATGAGGCTTTTTTATTCATCACATCACTTCCGAGCTATGCCGTTAGATTCCGTTACGGGTGACGTATCAGATCGTTTCCAAAAAATCCTCGCTCCTGCGATCTTTTGTATCCAACGCTTTGGCCGGTGGAGCCGTTAAGTCGTTTTAACTCAATGCCAGTTGCCCGAGCGTGACCGCATCGCGGCTATAATTGTGTATTTAGTATGTATCTTCGCTTGCCTACCCTATCAAAGTTGTGTAGATAATACACACACAGGGAGAAGACGATGCGAAGCCGGGAAGTCATCAAGCGGATTGAGGCAGATGGATGGTTCGAAGTCCGCCAGACCGGAAGTCACCGCCACTTCCGGCATCCTACCAAGCCCGGAACGGCGACGGTCCCGCATCCAAAAGCTGACCTACCGATCGGGACCATCAAGAGTATCAGCAAGCAGACAGGGGTGCCGCTCTAGGCGCCCCTCCATTCTACCACAGAGCGAGTAAAAGCCATGGCAACCATCTATTATCCTGCAATCATCGAACGAGGCGTAGACAGCTTCGGTGTCTATTTCCCCGACCTGCCCGGCTGCGTGTCAGCAGGACGCACGGTTCAGGAAGCGGCGCTCGGCGCCGAGGAAGCGCTCAACGGGCACCTGTCGGTCAGTGCTGAGTTTGGCGACCGCCTGCCCGATCCTAGCAACATCGACATGATTTCTGCGACGGACGGCTCCGACGAGGTAGGACGAATCCTCGTGCGCGGCGATCGGCCCGGGAAGGCGGTTCGCGTGCAGGTTTCGATGGACGAAGGCCTGCTTGCTCGCATCGATAGGGTCGCCGCCAATCGGTCACGCTTTCTCGCCGACGCCGCAAGGGCTGCGCTCGCGGCTCAATCGGCGGCGTAAGGCCAGAATAGATTTGGTCGTCATCGAGCTGACAAAAGTGGAGCGGCCCGACGGGGTTGCACCATCCTCGCACCCCCTGGTCGGGGGCTCGTCCGCTGGACGGGCCTTCGGCTAACGTGTTTGAGAACAAACTCAGAACATTGTAGGTGGCTGCCCTGACGAGTCGGAGCCGTGACGCCGTGTCCAAACCTAACCGAACGACATTCATCGCTTTGGTCGTGCTCGAAGATGCGATCCGGAGGCTTCAGTACAGCGGGCCACTGAAATCCCCAGAGCATGGCGTGCGCTTGGCACTGGCCTATCTGTATTCGATCACGCTCACGAAGAACCGCGAGCCGTTCGACGAGTTATGGCGCACGCTGATCGGACGGGGTCAGGCCCACAAGGAAAGCTTCCGATCAACGTGGGCCGGCACTCAGTTTTCGGGTATCTGTCGAGAGGTCGGCGTGTCGCAAGACATGGATCTCTCCGCTGCGTTGGCAAAAGCTATGGCTGACAAAACGCGGGCGCGGAACTAATGGTCTGCCCGTACCGGCGCCATCTCTGCCTTGGTGAGAGACGCCGGTACACCGGACACCTCAGTACGGCAGCGCGGTATAGCGGTTGACGACGAGACGCCTGATCCTGATCGAGGTAGCTCCCGCCGCTGCGGCCTGCGCCGCGATCCCGCGAAGTCCCACTGACATGAACGCCTTCGTAGTCATCGCCGCCGACACCTGAATCACGCGCGTCCGCTCGAACAGGATGTAATCTTCATCCGGACCAACTGTCGACGAACCGTTGTTCATGTCTTGCGTCGGCTGGCCGACCTGAACGCCGCTGGCATTCGTGCCGCTGATCGAAAGCTCAAGCTGAACAGCTTTGAGATTGATGGCCCCCATCACCTCGATCTCGGCATATGCCTCGACGATATCGCCCGGCGACCAGTTTCCGATCGCGATGTCGCTGACCAGGCGAACGACGTCATTCGTCGCCAGAAAATTCGGGGTCAGAATGACATTGTTGCCGATGCCGGTAGCGTCCGCCACGACCGAGACCGCTACGGTCGCGCCACCTGACGTGACCGCGGTACAGTTCGCCGGCACCACGCTTCCCGCGGCAACTGTGGTACCGACCATAGTGATCGTTGCGGATGCTGTTGCAGCATTGCTCAGGACATAGTCGCCCGGCCCACCGTTTGCCGGTCGCGATACAATCGTTGTGTTGGCCGGAATACCTGCGCCGGTGACGGGCACACCGGTCGGTAGCCCCGCTGCCAGCGTGACCGCGACCGTCGCACTGCCCGCGGTAGTGGTCGTTCCAGGCGCTGAAACGGTGGACCCGACACCGCCGCTGCCAACAGCGAAGATCGGATTGCTGGCCAGCTGCATCCGGCCCGCGGCCGGAAGAGTGACGGCATCGCGCGCCGGCACCGTGAAATATGGCGCAGGGATGATCTGAGCGAGCTTTGTCTTGAGACTCTTACCGGGTCGGTACGAACCACGCGCATTGAGGTGCACGCCGTCTTCGCTGTACTTCGGCTTGAACTGCGGCAACGCCACATCCGGGTCGACCAGCACGATCGAGCGCATGTCGTGGTAATAGACGTTCGGCGTGGCGTTGGCATAGGCGACGATCAGAGCGTTATAGAGCCGGACGTTCTGCGCCTGCGTGGCGTCAAAATTGTTGGCGCCGACCTCCAGTTCGATCGTCACCTGCGCCCCGCCCGCCAGAAACGCTTCGGTCCCCTGCTTCACGTCCGCGAACGTCTGCGCGACGACCTGACCCGAATCAATGACCGCCCCCGAAACGGCGTGGATGTAGGTATAGGCGCCACCGGTCTGGGCGAAGTTGTTCACGCCGAAGTAAATTCGGACCGTACCCATAGGCGCCGCGGCAACGGCTGCAACGCGGGCAAGTCCCTGATCGGTGCGATCCCCAGCAACGCTGAAGTTTTGCCCTATAAGATAGTTCGCCCCGGACTGGTCGTTTGCCCAATTCAAGGGTGAGAGCGCACCGCGGTTAAGCTGGGCACTATCCAGATAGTCCGCCGCTCCCCGGCTGTCGGCCCAATCGGTAATGTAGTAGGCGGGCTTCGTCGGCCCAGGTCGAGAATTGTTGCTGCCAATGCTGGCAGTCGCTGCGCGAGCGATATTCGCCGAAACGGTTAGAGCTGTGCCAGACGGCGCGCCGACAAGTGCCGGGGTGCTGATCATTTGATATTCCTTTACGGATTACAGTGCGGTGAGTGCTTTTGGTCAGCGGAGCCAAGCATCGACGACGAGGACACGACGAACGTCGCAAAGCGTCAGATCGGCATGGACGTCCTGGATTGAGCTCAGGCGTGCTTACCGGTCTCTATCATGGCGATCACGCGGGCGGCGCGGGCGGGCGTCTGCTTCGCCCATAGGGACTTGCGCAGGTTCGATCCTGCCGACTTCCAATCGCGCATGGCGATGAAGCGGAACGAGTTGACGAAGGCCTCGTCGCTGGCGCTGCCCAGCTGGAACTGCATGTTAAGGATGCCGGCCAGGCGAACCGGGTCGTTCGCGACGGCCGGGTACCAAGGCTCGTCGACTACGCCCGCGAGCAGCATCCCCAGCCGGTTGCGGTTGATGAACGCTATCTCTTCGGGGAGCAGCTTTCCGCCCTTCCGCTTGTCGATCAGGATGCCGCGCCCGATCGTCAGAAAACCGAGACTGTCCGGATAGGCGTAGGGAATTACGCCCTCGTCCGTGTCGAGATCCTTGTCGACGATCGCCAGCGCTGCCGCCTCGATTGCGGTCGTGACGCGAGTCTTCGATGCCGCGCCCGCGAGGGGCGGCTTGCTGTCTGCCATTATCATTCTCCGATGGGGTGAACCTGCAAGAGATCCTTGCAGGTTGGGGTCAGTCGATCTTACCGTCGGCGAGGCGCGCACCGCGCCATCTTCGTGACGCGATTCAGGCGGGTCCAGACGTCCGACGGGAGACGCTGGCGCAGCACGTTGGCGAGGAGCGCACCCTTGTAGATCAGCAGTGCAACGCCGAGGAACGCGCCTGCTGCGGTCGCGCCGGGCGGGGACGGTTCATCAAGATGCCACGCGAGTAGGAAGCGCGCACCGAGGAAGATCAGCGCGGTCGAGAAGCCAAAGAACACCGTCAGGAGCCAGCGCGGCGCTTGAGGGTAGTTCGCCACCTTCGGTTCGAGCAGGAAGTGGCGGACCAGTCCACAGTTGCCAGCGAGGACCAAGCACACGCCAGCGACGAGAGAGTTCGAGATTGTCATTTCACACCTCCGATGAGTGCCCGGAACAGGTTGGAGAGATAGTCGACCACCAGCGGGGCGATCGTCTTGACCAGCGGCTGGGCTACCGGGTTCACCAGCAAACCGATCGCGAAAGCGAGGGGGCGGCCATCCGGCTTCACCATCCATGGGAAGTGAGAGCCGAGAACGGCGACCAGCGGATCAGCGATGATGGCACCGACGGCGAGCGCCAGGACGAAGACGGGCAACGCGTCAGCATCGCTAGCCCTCCGCGCCGCAAGGAACATCGGGAAGGCATAGAGCAACGCGCCCACGCCCCCGAAAACGTAGAGGATGATATCGGACACTTGCCCCTCCTGAATTAATGGTCGTGGTCGTTTAGGAAGCCGGCAGCACCCGCATTGCCTGCCCGATTGTAGATGATGGCGGCACCGGCCATGCCACGGGCGCTCACGCGTTTAAGACAGACCAGTCGGCCTTGCTGGCGGCAACGATCGCGCCAAGGTTGACCGCGCGGCCGACGGCCGCCTTGGCGCCCATCCGTAAGCCCTCGATCGCGGCGCCTATCGTTGTCCACACATCCGCGTTCTGAATAACCTCGGCTGCCAGGTCGGCGATCGCCATGCCCCGCGCGTCTGCCTCGGCGGAAAGGAAAGGCGTCTGCGTCGTGGCGTCATCCGTCCACGCCCGCGCCTCCGCCTCTTTGCGCTGATAGGTCATCGCCTGCCCCGACCCACTGGTGAGGACGCTCATGCGAACCCTCTCAGCTTCGACATCGATGCGCTGTGCCATAGCTGCACGCAGAGTGCCCAGATCGATCACGGCATTGGCGACGACCGCCATTGGCACGAGAACGAGGGCGAAGCCCTCGGGTAGCTGCTGATGGAGAGACGTGCCGATCGATCCCGACCCGCGCCAGCGTTCATCGCCAGTGGCGACGTCGTAGACGATCCAATATTCATTCACCGTTTGAACTCCATGACCTGCATCTGGGGTTGGCTGAGCGTGTAGGCGGCCGTGCCTTGGCCGCTGATCGACAGCGTGAAGCGGAGGAAGTAGCCAACCAGTCCACCGCCGGGAGATTCCTGCGCCCACAACACGCACGGCCCGTTGAGGGTCGTTATCCCGACGAGGCGGCTAATGGGCTGATCGTAGCCGTTGAACCGGCGGTACAGCTGGACATAGAGTTGCCTGCCGGGCCCGCCGGCAGCGGCGAAGGCGTCCACATAGACGTCGGTCCGCAAGCGGCCGCCTGCCGAGAAGATGTTCAGCACGCCCGTGTCGTACGTCGTACTCGTACCGGACGCGCCGCTTGTCTGGATGTATTGATCGCCGAACGTCGCAGATACCGCGCCGGTAAATGCGTCAGGCATGATTGCACCGGTGCCGACCGACCCACCGACGAGCAAGTTGCCGCTGATCGACACGTCGCCAACAAAATCGACGCCCGCGCCGCCATTAGCATCTGCGTAGATTGTAACCTGCGCGCGATTGTTGCCGGCGACAGCGGTAGTTCGCCAATAGGTCGCAGCGCGTCCTTGAACGTCGGCGACCGCGGCTTGCGTCGTCGTCAGCTGCGCGCCGCTAATTTGTTGCGTAGCTTCTTGCGAATACGGTGAATACGGGCCCTGCCCATACTCGATCTTTGCCTCGCGAATGCCCAGCACCCGGTGCGTCCCCCCGTCATCCCGGGCGAATACACCTCGCAAGAACATGCTCACGGCGTCAGCAGGCGCTTGCAATTTGGCCCAGGTGGCATCTCGAAAGCCTGGCGACCCGAAGTCGCGCTGACCTTGGCTCACCCGGCCGCCGCCATAGATGATTTGTCCGTTCGCCCGGACAAATGCGATGTCGACGTAGCAATACGGATTCGGCGCATCCGAGAAAATCAGGAGATCTGCGCTGGCGGTATACCACGCTCCCGCGCTGCATGGGATTATCGGGCTGTCGACCGAGATGACCGGCGCAGTCGTGTTGTAGACGACCAGTTCAGGACCCCAAACCGGCGAAGTAGTGAAGACCCAGACCCCGCCGCCAGCGCGCCACGATCCGGGTTTGCCGTTGTTGATCCCTCCCTCGCCCGATCCGTTCGGAAGCAGATTGCCCTTTCGATCGAGGATTTGCGCCGACAGCGTCGTGACGCGCTGAGAGGTTGAGCTCAGTTGAGTGGCAAATGCTCCGCTCGCGTCGTTGATGCTGGCGAGGGCGAGGCCGGCTTCGCTTGCACGTCGGGCGGATATCTCCGCACTCGCCAACGCGGCCGCGGCCTTGTCGGTGGCGAGTGCCGCCTGCTGCTGGGAGAGCCCGGCGCTAGATACCGAGGTATCGCGCGCCGCCTGGGCATCCAGTTTGGCTTGGCTCGCTGCCGTTGCGCTCTGCCCGGCTTCGTTCGCCTTCGACGACGCGGCCGACGCGCTGCCGGCAGATGCGGTGGCGAACCCGGCCGCGTCCGATTTTGCCTGGGTGGCGAGACCAGCGTTTTGCGACGCGGTATTCGCCGAGCCGCTGGCACTCGATGCGCTGGTGCTCGCCGCGCTGGCTGACGTCGACGCCTGTCCGGCATAGCCCTGCGCGCTACCGGCCGACGTGCTGGCATTCGTTGCACTCGTCTGTGCTGACGAGGCACTCACGCCCGCAGCGTCAGCCTTGGTCGCTGCCGACTGCGCAGATGTCGATGCTGCCGCCGCACTCTGCGCGGCTGCGGACTCTGACGTGATGTCATCCAACGCCAGCGTCTTGACCTGATAAATCGGGTTGCCGTCGTTAGCAACGAGACGGATCAGACCCCGAAGGCGAGTCGCACCGCTCGCCATGAGGCTGCTGTTATCGACATCGATCGCGATCGTCTCGTAACCGGTATTGGTGCCCCAACCCGGTTCTCCGCTGGCGATCGCGATAGGCAGCCCCGGCGTAACTTTCGAAACACCGTTGGCATCCATGCCGATGAAGAACAGCGTTCCGCCTACGCTGGTTTTGCCACCCGCATTTGGCACCCGCCAGATGGCCGTCAGACGATGCTTGTGACCAGCGACAAGCTGTATTGAACCAGCGTGCGATGTGTCATAGGCAGCGGCGTTAGAGCCATTAGTGCTGATCGTTAGCTGCTCACCATCGAAGGCCCAGCGGCTGTCCAGATCAGGCGGACGAGTATCTAGACCAGCCCAAGCTACGCGGAACATATTCCGGTCACGCAGTGCTGAAGGGATCGTCGAGATCGCTGTGTCGAGCGCCGTCTTGGCGGAGGTCGCCGCGACCCCTGCCTGAGTGACGGCGCTGCTAGCGGACCCAGCAGCATTCTGAGCGGACGTGCTAGCTTGTGAGGCCGACGTGTTGGCCGACCCCGCACTGGTCCCCGCTGCCGTTGCTGAGGCTTGTGCTGCCGAGGCGCTCACGCCCGCGGCGTCGGCCTTGCTCGATGCGGTCGAAGCCGAACCAGAAGCCGACGTAGCGGCCGTCTGTGCGTCGGTCTTAGCCTGCGTCGAGACACCAGCCTGCGTGGTCGCTGTGTTAGCCGAGCCCTGTGCGGTCGTTGCCGACGCAGACGCGTTGTTCGCATACGTGTTGGCGCTGCCCGCCGAAGTGGCCGCATTCGTCTCGCTGGTCTTGGCCGCGCTGGCGCTCGTACCCGAAGCCGTCTGCGACGTCTGAGCCGACGACGCGCTATTTGCCGACGCCGTTGCTGCGGCCTCGGCCTTGCTAACTTCGGTCAAATCCAGAAGGCGGAAGTAGTCGACTTCCAGAGTACCGCCCGTGGCTACAGTTCCGCGAAGCTGCGGATTGATATAAACGAACGAACTGCCGGTAGCATCAACAACATCGTCACGCGTAATCCACCCCATTGCTGGAGTGATCGTCGTGAACCCACTGTACGACCCCCCAAGGGCGTTAGTGCCCGTGTTGCTCCACTCATAATCAAGCGAATATGTGGCATTGGCGTCAAGCACGCGAAGGCGGGTCTGAAGACGATACAGACGCCCCTTCAACGGAGCAGCGCGGTTGAGCGTCAGGTAGTAGTTGCCCGTCTTGCGATAGACCCAGCCCGTTGCCGCCGACGCGAACGCGCTATCGGGAAGCGGCGTAGTCGTTCCCCACGTCGAAGTGCTGCTGTAGAGCGCGCCCTTCTGCGCGAACGTCAGCGGCAAGTTGGCGTTGAAAGCCGAAGCCTTCGCGCTCGTCGCCGCCACTCCAGCCTGTGTCGTAGCACTCTGTGCCGAGCCCAAAGCATCGCTGCTGCTCGTTGCGGCGCTCGCTGCTGACGCGCTGGCGTCTCCCGCCTGCGTGGTCGCGATCGTGGCCTGTGCCGATGCTGTGCTGGCCGACTTACCAGCGGCATCTGCCTTCTGGGTGGCGATCGTCGCCTGTCCGGATGCGGTTTGCGCAAAGCCCGTTGCATCGCTGACGCGCTGGGCAGCGATCGCGGCAGACTGCTTGGCCTGCGTACTGGCGTCCGCTGCAGCGGCACCCGCGGCCCCGGCCTGGTCCCGCGCCGTTTGAGCTTGGGTAGAGGCACCTAGCGCGGCATCGCGCGCGAGGGATGCAGCGTCCCGCGCCGCCTGTGAATCGTCGCGGGCGGTTTCCGCGTTCTCCGCCGCAACATTGGCAACGTCGCGCGCGGCGATCGCCGCATCACGCGCTGCCTGCGCTGCCTCCTGGTCCGGACCGTTACCCGCCACGATTGCGTCAAGCATGTCTATCGTCTGCTTGATCGATTTCCCTGCGGCTGCCTTGTAGGCATCAGCCGTGACGTCGGCGTTGTCCGCCGGCTTGGTCCCGAGCGGATCGGTGACGTCAGGCCATGCGACCGCGTCACCCGGCACGATCGGAGCAAGAGGCACCGCCTTGCTCAGCCCCTCGATAGACAGCGACAACTTGCTGACGTGCAAGCCGACCTCGATCGAGAAATCCTTGAAGAACCCGTAGATGGTCAGGCTGTCGATACCGCGCTGACCGATCCACAACGACGGGCGCGCGCGGACCGCGGCAATGCGGTTGGCGACGACATCGATAGCATCGGTGCGGATCAGCGCCTTGGCTGCCATCCGCTTCGACCATGCCCGTTCGACAACCGTTACATCACCAAACTCATCGACCACCTTGCGGCTATAGTCGGTGATGCCCGCCGTCGGCGAAGCCTCGGTGATGCCGAGATCCAGTAGCCGGCCTACGAGCAACGTGCCGACCGATACCTGATCAGGGCCGGTGATCGTGACTATCACGCGGCCAGTAGTGTTCGGCAGGTCGAGGAACGTGATGGCGCCGGCAGTGACATCGGTGGTGCGGTCGTATCCAGGCGCCTCTACGCGCACTGTGGCACCCATTACATCGAGCAGCGCTACAGCATTCACGCTCGCCACGTTCACCTTGGCAAGGATGGTATTGGCAGCAGTTGTAGCCGAACCAAGAGCTTGATCGAACATCGCCCATCGGTTCGTCGCCCCGACATCAAGCCACTTCCCGGACGCGCCCGCCGGATCGTTGCCGAGGTTCGGGCTAGCGGTGCTCTCATAGACCCGGTGCGTGCTGGCCTGGATGACCCGAGCGCCGACCGCATAATTCGTGCCCATCGACCACTCCGGGTAGTCGTTCTCGGGCACGCTGCTGTTTATGAACGTTGCGTCGTCGATGTCGACCGGCGTGACCAGCCGCAGCGTCGACGTCGCGCCGATCGGCGCGGGATCGCTTCCGTCGTCCGCCGCGGTGCTCGTCTCCGCCAAGCCTTCGATCGTCAGCGTGCAATAGCTAAGCGGCGGAACCGCATGGTCGAGATCGAAGTCCTTGTAGAAGCCCCGAACCGACAGCCACGCAAGGCGATCGTTCGCCACCCACAGCGCCGACGTCGCCCGCAGGTCCGCAAGCCGTTGCTGGACCGCGCTGACGCTGTCGAACGGCAAGGCCAGTTTTACGGACAGACGACGCGAAAAGCCGCGCTCGACGACCGTCGTCACGCCATAGTCGTCGGTCACCCGTCGGCTGAAGTCCGTGATGCCGATCGTCGGGGTCGCCTCGGTCTCGCCGAGTTCAACCGATGTGCCGTTGTCGAGAACTACCCTCATGCCGCCACCACTGTAGAGATGGCATCACCACCGCTCTGCGACGTGACGTCGTCTAGCTTCTTCGCCATGCGTGCTGTGTTTCCTGCCGTCGCGGCGTGACCCGCATTGTTGTCCGCACGCAGTTGGGCGATCTCCGCTCGCAGCTGCGCGACCGGATCACTGGCGTCGTTCGCAGCCGTCGGGGCCGGAACCGTCGCCTTCGCCGACACTGCCGCTGCAGCGACGGTCCCGCCACTGGCGAGCGGGTTGCCCTTGGCAATCGCGGCAATCACCGCACTGGTCTGTTCAAGGCTTGCTGCCGTCTGCGTCTGAACCCGATCAAGTTCTTGCCGGCTGGTGGCGTTGTCACCCGCGACTTTCAGAAGCGCCTGACTGAGACCAGGCAGCAACTTGGCGGCATCCTGATCACCGCTGCGCGCCTTGGTTGTGGCCGCATTGAACTCGCTCATTGCCATAGCAAAGCTCGTGCCGCCCGAGCCGTCCGAGATTCCTCGGATACGCTTGATCTCGGCATCGAGGCTGTCGCCAACGCTCGACCACGCATTACTCAGTTGCTTCGCCGCGTCGGCCGCTGCCTGCGCATCCTGAATCGCCCAGACCTGTTGCTGAAGCGCGCGATTGCTGACGTCGATCTTCGCGAGGTCCAGCGCCCGGATCGCTGCCGTGTCGCCGTTGAGTTCGAGCATCTTGCGTTCCAGGTCCTGCCGCTCGGCGAGAATGTCGGCCGCGCTCTTCGCGCCATCCATCGCCGTCTTCAGATCGGCGAAGGCGGGCGCGAGTTGCAGCAGCGTGGCGTAGGTCGATTGTCCGGCCGCGGTGGTCAGGTTCTGTGCTTCGACCAGCTGGCGGAAGCCGGCGAGGGTGGCGGGCATCGCCATCCCGAGGCTGTCGAACACCTCGGCGAAATGAGCCGTCTTCGCCGCCGCCTGCTCTTCCTTCGAGTAGAAGGTCTGGAAATAGGCGTCCGCCGCGCTGCTGAAGTCGCTGACGCTGTCGAACTGGTCAGCCAGTCCAAGCTTGGCATCGAGCCCCAGGCCCCGTGCAGAGCCGCCCAGCAGGTCGAGCGAGGCGCTTACCGCCTCGACCGTCGAGGCGACGCGCACGAGGGTCTCGAACGCGCCTTCACCGACCTTCTGGAACCGCTCGAAGCCGGGGAAGGCCGCGAGCGCCATCTTGTCGGCCGCGGCACCGAATACAGCGGACAGCTTCTCCTGAATCTCCTCGCCGGTGAGGCCCTGAAGGTCGATCTTGCCGATATCGACGATGAAGCCGCTCAATCGGCGCTGGATCTCTGTGGTCGACTCGCCGAGCGGTCCGGCTGCCGCAGCAATGGCGCTGTTGAAGTTTTTCAGGATCAGCGTGAACTGGTTCTCGAGCCCGGCATCCGCGCCCGAATATTGGGTGGAATACTTCTTGCTGGTCGTGATGCCGAAGAGCTTTTTCTTCTTCTCGACGTCCGAATAGTACGATGCGTCGAAGCCACCGTTGAGGATGGAGTCGAGCGACTGCGGACCGGCCGACAGGCCACTCCCGACGACCTTCGTCTTGGTGCCGAACAGCGACGCGAGCGCACCGCCGAACACGGGGACGATGGCCTTCAGCACGGACCCGACCGCATTTGTCTTGAAGCCTTCGCCTACGCCGCCCGACGCATTCACGTCGCCCGCGCGCACGATCAGCGACGCGACGCCGCCAATCTGGCTGTCGATCGACCGCAGCAGGCCCGCCATCTCGCGCGATGACGTCAGCATGAGCGTGTCGACGTTCTTCAGATCGTCGATCGCGCGCTTGATGCTTTCCGACTTGGCTTCGGAGTCGCCCAGGACAGTGCCCATGCCCTCGTTCGCCTTCGGCAAGGTGTTCTTGCCGCCACTGAAGCCGCCAGCAACCGCCACGCCCGCGCCGATCAACGCGGCTGCCGTGGCGGCCATGGCTGCGATGTTGGCAGGGAAGGGGAGCTTCGACTGGCTGGCGACACCTTCGGCGCCAGCAGCCGCCGCGCGCGCGCCGCTGTTCGTGATCGAGGTGATCGTCTCAATGGCATCTTGCGCGATCGAGCGCACCGACATGGCGAACTCGACAGCACGGAACACCTTCTCTGCCGTGGCGAGCGCCTTGTAGCCGCTCGACCCCTCCTTGAAGAACCCCTTCGCAGCGGAGGTCATGTCGCCATATAGGCCGATCTGCGCGGTCGCGTTCTTGGTAGCGAATAGACCGTTCTCGCGCTTGATGGACGCGTCACGTTGCTCGGCATTCGTGTTTTGTTTCAGCTTGATCAGCGTCTGTTCGTGCGCCGCACCAAGCCTTTCCTGCTGCGCCGCGAATGATGCGTATAACGAGACCGTGTCGCCAAGCGCGCGGCCGACCTCGCCAAAGGCGTCAGCCATTCCGCGCGCAGCGTTCGAAACGTTGTTAGCGATCACATCGAGCAGATCGCCCTGATAGGTCAGGCTATCGTTCAGCGCGTCGGTTTGCAGCTTCAACTGAAACTGCCCATCGGCGATGTCGGCCTGCGTTTTGACCCAGGCAGCAGCATCGGGGCCGGTCCAGTTGCTGCGGCCCGCTTCCTGTTCGGCCTGCTTGGTAGCCAACGCGCGGGTACGCGCAGCGTCAGTGGCACCGATCAGGCCCAATTCTTCGCGCAGCAATGCAAGCTGATCGTTGCTGGTCGCCTGTGCAGTCTGAAGCTGGGCCTTGCGCTGTGCGTCCGTCAGTCGTTCGCGCGCGGCACGCTGGCCGTCCAGGGCCTTGGTAGCCTCCCCGACTGCGAAGGCGCCTTCCTTGCCCTTGAGCGTCTGCGCGGCTTCCAGCGCTGCTAGGAGTGGCAGGTCGGCCATACGGTCGCGCATCAGGTCGGCTGCTTGCTGAGCCGGGATGATGCCAGCCGCAACCTCAGCGTTGACCTGCTCCTGAAGCATGGCCTCGTCCCGCATGGCCGCGGCCCCCTGCGCAGCCGTCTTCACGCGTTCGGCAATGGCGAGGCGAATCTGGCGCGCGACATACTCTTCGATGTCAGCACGCTTCCGGATCGCTGCGCTTTCCGCTTTTACGCGCGCTTCGGCGATCAGCGCCGCGGCACCGGAGACACCATAGGCGTCCGCCAACTTGTAGAGGTTGCGGATCTGCGCTTCGGTCGCCTCTGCCTCACGTGCCAGCGATGCAGCGTGCTGATCGGTTTTGGGCTTGGGGGGAGTGTTGAAACCGATCGTCTTCGCGTTGCGCTCCCGAGCGTTCTTGATCGCTTCGGTCTGCACGCGACCGCCCAGCTTCGTCAGATACTTGTCCGCGATGTCGTATTGCGCGCCGAATGTCTTTTCGAGCAGCTTCGGGTCACCCTGACCGATCAGCATCTTGCCGATACCGAGCAAGCCGCCCTTTTCAACCTGCCCAAGATACGCCTTCGTGCCAGCAACACCTGCGTAGGCCGCTGCCATGCTAATCCTCATGTAAGAGGTGATGTCATCGAGGACGTCTTTGACGTCTTTGCCCATCGCCTTCATATCGCCAACGAACGACGCAGCGATGTCCTTGCCAACGACGCTGAACAGCGCACTGGACGTGTCTGCCCAGGTGATCGTCGCGTCCTTGAGCTTGTAGAGTTCTTCCTTAGTAGCGTTGGCGCCGCCGGTGATCTTGCCTAGACCGCCGGTCAACTGCTCATTCTTGACGCCTTCGTTGACCCACCGGTTGAAGAGCGCGAACCCTGCTCCGATGGCTGCGAGACCGATCAACAGCGGCGAGAAGCGAAGAGCGAGACCTGCGAGCTCCTTACCGAAACCGCGCAACCCACCTTGGGCCATCATGCCCACCTGGACGATCTGGAAGCCCTGTTGGATGAAGACGGTCATCGGCTTTTGTCCGGTGAGCAGGCCTTGGGTGATATCGGGCAGCTGGAGCGCGACTGTCTGGAGCGCGAAGCTGTTCTTCCGTGCAGCCACGGCCATCCCGTCATGGCGCTGGGTCGTCACCGCGGCGCGATCGGCGAGCATGCCTTCGGCGCGAGCCAGTTCTTCGGCCGAGGCACCCGCAGCGGTCATCACCCGGCGCGCTTCCGCCAATTCACGGTTCAGCCGCTCTTGCGCGGCTGCGGCCGGGTCGATCATTGCACGAAGGCGGGAGAGCGTTGCCGCATCCTTTTCGGCAGCAGCGTCCTGCTCACGCATCGCCGCTGTGCCGCGCCGCGCCGCCGCTTCGAACTGGTCATACGCAAACGTCGCGGACCGCAGAGCCTGTTCCTGCTGCGCTGCCGACGCGGCCACCTTGCGGCCGGCCTCTTCTTCAGCTTCAGCAACCGAGTCTGCCGCGAATTTACGTTGGCGGGCAGCGGCGAGCAGACGATCGGCGACGTCCGTATTGCCTTGCTGGTTCGCAGCGAGTGCAATGGCCTCAATCTTGGCCGCGCGCATTTCTTCCTTGGTTTTGCCCAGAGCCATGGCTTCACGCTCAAGCGTCCGGATCAATGCCTCACCGGCATTAGCGGTTAGCGTCTTCTCACGCGCAAGCGCACGAGCCTCTCGCGTGGCTGCAGCACCGGTTACGCCGATAGCGGCAGCTAGGCCGCCGACACCCGACGCGACCGTTTCCGCCGTTTGCTTGACGGACGATAGCTCGCCTTTCGCCGCGGCGCTGAACGCTGCAACCTCCCGCGTGGCGCCACCCAGTTTCATCATGCCGCCAGTCGCGACCTCGACCTTGCGCATCTCGTCCAGCACCTTGATCGTGCCAGCATCGAAGAACTGGTAGAACCGCGTGAGCTCGCTGAAGGCACCTTGGGTGTCGATCGCGAAGCCCGCGGAAAGCATACCGTCGTCTTCTTCCATGATGCGTTCCTCCTTTCGGCTTGCTACGGTGGCCACTCAGCGGGAGCGACGGCGTGGAAATACTGATACTTTTTCTGATCGCGTTCGCCGTGATGTGCGCGGTCATCGCCGCCAACAAAGGTCGATCGATTATTCTCTGGACCCTGTTGGGGTTCGGCTTCGGCCCATTGGCACTAATCATTATCGCCGTGCTTTCACGAGACGAAAGCAAAGCGGCACGAGCGGGACTACAGTCAGGTCTGATGCGACGATGCCCGTACTGCGCCGAAACGGTGCGGACAGAAGCTACCAAGTGCAAACACTGTGGCTCGCAGCTTCCTCCGGCACCGAAACGCGACATTTGGGGTCGGGAACGACCCTAACCCAACAGTGCATCAAGGATCGCGACTTCAGTTGCCTTCTCAGCTTCGGTAACCATCCCACGCCATGGCGACGGACAGGTTTCTTCTTCACTGATCCTGCTCTGACCGACATAGGCCTGCGAAAGCGCCCGGATGACACGGGCCTCCCAGGGCGATAGTCGGATGCAGGTATTTGCCTGCCACGCTGAAATCTCGGTCCAACTAAGGGGAGTGGCTGACATTCCGTTCGAGCCGACCATGCCGATCTCGGTCCAGCGCTCTATCAGGTGAGGCAACGGCAGTGGCGGCATCTGGGTCGGGACACGATCCCGCTTCAGCGTGTCGAGCCGTGATAGCGCGGTTGCGGGATTAAAGCCCTTCGCGCGCGGGGAGTCTGCCGGCGGGCGCGGCGTGGCATTCAGCCACGCCAGCCGTTGCGCATAGAGGATTAGGGCGCGGCTGGTGCGCCCTTGAAGTTTCCCCAGTCGGCCAGCGCCTTACTCACCTGGTTGGCAATGAACCCGAGGCTCCGGTTGCCATACACCGCTAGGGAGAGGGCACGGCCGGTCTTGTCGCCGAGGGTCAGGTTTTCGAACTCGACGGTAGCATCGGCGAGGTCTTCCGCCGTCTGCGCGAGACGCTCTTCCGCGGTCATCGCGGTCCGCTTGCCATCGTTGTCGTCGAGCCGCTTTAGGACGCGCTGCGTTTGCTTGGTTTCGATCTGCGCATAGGCCTCGCTGCCAGGGCTGTGCAGAATGGCGCGAACTGGCCGCCTATCAGGACCGGTGCCGCTATACATGAGAACGCCACTTGCATCCTTGAGATGAAGCGGTGCGGTGTCGGCGATTGCCTGCGTGAGAATGTCCATGGTGTATTACCTCGCGGGTATGATGGGTGCACCAACCTACCCCGCACCCGCGACAGCGAGAGCAGGTTGGTGCGTAGGAAAGCCAGCGTCGCGGGCGCCGGAACTGTGGATCAGGCCGGCGCGGGTTCCTTGAACACCTCCGTGTTGATCTCGATCGCGGGCGCGGCCGTGATGATCGAGTTGGCAGCGCCGATTGTCTCCGGGAAGCCGAACACGCGGGCCTGGAAGAACCGTAGGGAGCCGTCCGGCTTGGTGACGCGGACTGCGCACTGGTCGGTGTTCTTTGGCGCAGAGAAAGTCTGGATGAGGGCCTGACCGGCATCGGCGTCATCGACCTTCATGGTCGGGCTCAGCTGACCGTAGTTGGTCGGACCCTTATACTTCTCGACCGGACCATCGAGCGGCGTGAACGTGACGACCTCGGTCGCCGCGCCAAAGCCGCCGATCGTTTCGATCCCGCCGACGGTCGTGTAGGTCAGTGCCTTGAAGGCCGCGGTGGTCTGGGCGGCGGGGGTGCCCGCGGAAATGGCGAGTTTCGAACCCGCCGCAGTCGTGGAACTCATGATGGTATTCTCCAATCAGCGTGCCGGCATTGCCGGCGGGTCAGTCCTGTCGCGGGCAGGAAAGAGGATTAACCGAGGGTCGCGTCGAGCGCGGCCTTTTCGGCTTCAGCGGGCGATGCGGGCTTCTCCGTCGAGGCAAGGCCGCCAGCGACGTAGTTGACGATCTCGCCATCGGTCGCATCAATGATCTCGTTGCCACGCTCGAAGAAACGGGTGGTGCCCGCATCCTTAAAATCGCGGGTGGCGTAGAAGGGCTTCTTAGTGTCGGTCTTGTTCGCCATGATCGTTCTCCTTCAGGCGGGGGCGTCGTAAGTGACGTAGAAATCTTGGTTCCGTTCGAAGCTGTTGCCGGGGCCATTCAGTTCGGGGCCTGCGCCAGCAGTCAGCACGGATATGTTGCGCGCATCGTCCATGGCTTCGATCACAAGCCCAGCGCGACCGGCGGAGCGCAGCAGCGCCATGATCGTCTTGCGATCCCGGTAACTGGCGGCCCGCACCGTGACCGAGATCCGCTCGGTTGTTCGAACCATAGCTTCCAGCGCTAGCGACTGCCGATCGACGATGCTGAGCGACCGGACCAGCAGAACAGGCAGCGCTTCATCATCGGCTAGACGGCTGCCCTTGATCGCGGATGGCACAACTTCCTTAGTCAGCGCGGCGTTGTCGCGGAGCAACTTGCCGAGCATCTCGCCTCCGCTCATTCGTCATTCCCGTCTGTGACTGGCCCGGAGCGACGCACGCGAGCATTGATGTGGTCCTGGGCAGCCGCGATGGCGTCGCGACCCTTGATGTCCCGCGCCGGCCGCAACCAAGGCTGTTCGCGTGCGCCGGGGTGATAAACGGTCGTGCCGACCGGCTTACCGTTGATGACGAGCGTGCTCCCCGGACCCGACTGCCCGTTCTTCGCAGCGCTTTCATCGAGCCGGTTGATGCGGGCAGCGGTACGGCCCTCAGCAAAGTTGGGATCGACGCTGATGAAATGGGCGCTTGTGCCGTATTCCAGCCAAGTGCCCAGAGCACGCGGCCAACCTTCCTTGACCGTGATCCGGACCGTGATCCTGTCGTCCTGCTCCTTGGTCCGGCCAACCACGACTCCCTCGCGGACGGCATCAGATGCGACCCGCTCCTTGGCGTCCGTTGCGATCACGTTAGCGCCGGCACGGGCGGCGCCGCGCAGGATCTTCCTGATCTTTTCCGGCACCTGCTCGCGACGCCGCTGCTCGGCTTCACGTCCCTTTAGGACGGGCATCTAAGCGCCGTTACCGGCGGGACTGTACTCCTCGACCATGAACTCAAGCCCATCACGACGGCCTAGTTCGGCAGGTCCGGCGACGATCTGCATGATCCGGTTCGCAACGACGAAACGCATGCTGGACGTGACATCGGAACGATACCGCATGCGGACGCGCGAGGGGCGAGAGGCGACGTTGATGCCGTCCGCCAATCGCTCGCCGCGGCTTGGTAACGCATCCTCTACGTTCGCCCAGACCGTAGCGACATCGACCCATTGTCCAGAACCGGCACCATCAAACGAATCGTCAGGAACTGGACGCTGGATCAATACTCGGCGATCCAGCTTGCGTGCATCGAGCTTCATCAGCCGATCACCGGTGTGCGATACTGCGCGTCGAGCAGTAGCGTTACGGTGGCGGGCACGTCATCGATCGACCCGCCGTCGAACAAGTGCTTCATCAGCAGCAGAGCCGCAATCTGAAGGGCAGGGGCTTCCGTCGCGACGTCGTCGTATCCCGCCTCAAACGTCACCTGCACCGCGCTGCCGCGATCAGCCGTTACCGGCCATGTCGCCCCGACCGCGGGCAACAGCTGCGTGCCTACGACACGCCACAGGCCATCGCCGCTAGTGAGAGCGTCGGCCTGATCGAAATAGGCCAGCGATACGACGCTGCGCACGGGATCGCGGGGCAGCCGCATGACGTCCTCGAACCCGTCGAAGGTCGCTACCCATCGACGCCGCATAAGCGAGTGGGCTGTGTGGCCCTCCACCCAGCCCAATGCCGTTAGCCGGAACGCAGCGAGCAACAGCATCTGATCGGCACCCGGCTTGACGTACTGGTCGACCAGCGCGTCCGGGAGAAGCGCCGGCCCATTGAGAGGGGCGGCAGGCTTGATCGTGACCACCGCCCCGCCTCCTTACTTGGCCTTCGACGTCTTGGTCGTCGTCGCACCGTCCCCGGCCGGCTTGGTAGCGGCCGCGAGCAGGCCCTCCAGTTCGACGATCCGCGCGGCGCCCGTGTCCAGCTGCTCGCGAGTCGCCTGATATTCGAGGACGAGCCCGTCATGCTGGCTACGCGCTTCCTTCAGATCCGACAGCGCCTGGTCACGCTCCTCGGTGAGCTTGGCCCGCTCCTCGGTGAACGCGGTATCCGCCGCATGGAAAGCGTCGTTTCCAGCCTCGATTAGGCCCTTCAGCCGCTCGATCTCGGTTGTGCTGCCGGCCCGGTATTCTTCAAACTCACCGCGCGACGACGCGAGATCGCCGCGCAACTGCTCGAACTCGACACCGCCGAGCGTCGTGCTTTCCGGCTGACCGGAGAGCAACGCCTCGTTACCGGGGCCACTCGTTGCACGCTGCGGCGCATCGAGACCAATGACCTCGCCGCCACGACCAGTGTCGGAGAAGCGGCGGTCGGTCGTGACGATGACGACGGCCTTGCGCTCGATCGGCTGGTAGTCCTGGTCGACGATTTTACCGTCATGGACGAAGCCGGCGACGCCGAGGCGAACGAAGTACAGTTCGCTTTCGGTAGAACGCTCGACCTTGTCGCCGTCCTTGAACGACTCAGGCGGGAGCGCCTTCGTCACATAGTCCTGAATGAACTCGATCATTGTTTCGCTCCTCAGCTGATCGCGGTTGCGGTGGTGCCAAGCTGGTTGGCGCTGCCGGCGCCGTAGCGCGCGTCAAAGCCGGTCAGCGAGGCGGACAGGAAGGTCGCGGCACCGCCGACCGTCACGGACACGCGGACGAACCGGAAGCTCCCGTTCTTGTCGAGGTCCTCCTGCCGGACGTTGATGCTCGCCTGTCGATTGTCACCGCCCGCCTTGGCGATCTGCACGATGGCGAGGCCGGTAACGGCTTTGACGTTCGCGCCATTCGCATCGGTTGCCTGCTCGATCCTCGCATCCACCGTGCCGGCCGCGCCGATGACACCGATGTTGAGCGAGGCGAGCAGCGCGTAGAAGCTGCGCATGTCGACGAAGTTCGACGTGACGACGCCCGGCGCGGCCTGCTGCGCGGGGATAACGCCCGCGACAGCGACGCGGGCGGATGGGTCCAGGTTGCCCTGCATTTTCAGTCTCCAAAGCTACCGGCCGGACGATCCGACCGGTCCCGCGCCGGGCGCGGGTCCGGTGTCGAGAATCAGGCGCGCTCGGCGAGCGCCACGAAGTGCGACTTGCTGTTGCCGCCGTTCGCGGGCTGCACGGGCTTCGACAGCACCGGCTGACCGCCGATGCGGAACACCCAGCGGAATGCGCGGATGTTGTAATCGAAGTAGAGGTGGATCGAGTCCGCGAAGCTGACGCCGTTCTGCTTGCGGAAGGCCTCGTATCCGTTCGGGTTCACGAACTGGATATCGCCATACTGCCCGACCGAGCGGCTATGCTCGTTGAACACGACGGGACGGCCAAGCAGGACACCGCCGGGGCTTTCCTGATAGTTGCCGAACCACAGCGGCAGGCCGGCGCTGTTCTTCATGTCCATCAACGTCGGCATGACGTCGCTGTTCACGAGCCAGCTGGCCTGACTGGGCATGATCATGCGCGCCCACATACGCGCGACGTTCGATGCGCTGATCGTGGCCGCGGTCTGGCCCTGATCCTTCGCAACCGCGATCGTAGCGGGCGAGTTCATCCAGCCGAGCGGCTTTTCAATGCCGTCGCCGAACATGAAGGCGTCGGCGGCCTTCCACCGGATTGCAGCCGCTGCGTGGTTGGTCAGCAGCGTGGCGATGCGAGGCGCATCCTCAAGCAACTCTTCGGTCGCCAGCACGAATGCGTAAAGCTCGTTGAGCTTCGTCTCGCGCGGCACGAGCGACATACGGCTCGGCTGCATCTGCTCGCCTTCGGAGCGCCACGACGCGACAATCCCGGAATTGCCCCACGGGGTCGTCTCGTCGCCCAGGCCGACGACGCGGTTCGAGGCGGTCGGATCGGGATCGATGAGATCCATGATCGGATCGTTACCCTGGTCGAAGACGAGGTTGACGATCTGCTGACGGAACTCCGCCGGCACGAGGTAGCTACCCGCCGCATCGCCCTGCTCCATGTGGACGTTGCCCGGCGCGGCCAAGCGATCATCCATGCGGAAGCTCTGGCCGGCTGCAGGGTTGGCGCAGCGTACGGCATGGGCGAATTCAGCGAGATTGGCGAAACCGGCGTTCTCCGGCGTGGCCGTGAACGTAATGCGCGATTGACGCTGTTCCTGCTGCCCGCCACCACCTGTCGCCCCGGTGTTCCCGGTCGGGACACCGCCGATCGCCGATGCTGCGGTGATCGCCGTCTGGGCACGCTCGATACGCTTCGTCAGACCGGCCAGCTGAGCCATTTCCGTGTCATGCGCGGTCTGCTCTTCGGCGGTAAGGTCGCGGTTCTCGCCTTCAGCCGTGCTCAGACGGGTCTGAATGCCGCCGGAGATTCGCTGGGCTTCGGTTCGCAGGACGGCAATGTTAACCGCACCGCCGCCCGTCGGGTGTCCGTTCGGGTCTCGCATATAGCGGCCGTGACGGCGTTCCGTAGCCGTCATGGCACCAAGGGAGGCGACCGTGGAACCGGCCGCCAGAAGCATGAACTTCCGCATATCTGTCATCCTCTGGCCCGCAGGCCCTGTGTCGGGCGCGCACGCCCACGACGGGCGACGCCGATTGGCGCCGCCCTGCTCAACCCCAAAAGGGGATCTTCAAATCGCTCGCGCGAGATCCATGGCCGCTGCCTGCCGTCGCATCAGCGACAGCCGGGCGCGGCCGGTGTTGTATTTGGCGACGACATCGCGAAGCGTGCTGATCCCGTCGATCGCGCCGTTCGCCAGCGCGCGCGGCGCCGAGAACGTCTTGCCGGTGCCGTGGACGGCAGCGACGTCGCTTGGCTTCATGCCGCGACCGCGCGCGATGGCCGCGGCGAAGGCAACGTTCGATTCCTCGACCCCCGCTTCAAGGTCCGCACGGTGGTCATCATCGAGTGGCGCATGGCTATGACCCGCGATTTTGTCGGGATGCGAGCCGATCAGCGTGGTCTTCATGCCAATCTTGTCTTCGAACCCGGACATGTCGACATGGCCCGACCGCACGCCGACAGAGCCGACCTCGCCTGAAGGCGTGCAGTGGAACGCGCTGCACTGTGTTGCGAGCCAGTAGGCAGCGGAGAAGCAATACGGATCGGCAACGGCAATGATGGGCTTGGCATCGCGTGCTTCGAAAATCGCGTCGCCTGCCTCCGAGCAGCCCCAGACGTAACCGCCCGGCGATCGGAACGCGAGGACGATCGCGCCGATCTTGCTGTCTGCGGCAGCCTCGCGCACGCGGTCGGCGATCGTGTCGTAATAGGTCGACCCGCCCAGGCCGCGCGGTGCCAGCATGCCGGTGATAGGCATGATGAACGTCGAGCCCTCGCGGATCGGATCGGCAGGCTTCGCAGCCTGTTGACCGCTGAGCGATCCGGCGAACACCCGCAGCGCGTCAGGCAGCAGGGCCTCGACGCCGCTCTGCTTGAGCGCCGCGGCGAGAAAAGTCGGGTGCATCGCCCAAAGGGCCGACGACGCCATGAGATGATCCATCGTCTATTCCACCTTGTCTTGCGGCGAAGTCTCGCCGCCCGTGAGGGTATCGGCAGCCCGGTTGCTGTTGAGGGCGGCCCGCGGATCGTCGGCCCATGCCTCTTTGATCTTGGGCTGGCCGAACCACTGCGTGCCGATCGTGTTGACGCTGAGGATGCCGGCGGTTCGTGCCAGCACCGCGTTTTTCCACTGCGTCGCGGAGTCGCCGCGCAGCATGCTGTCGAGGTTGAACTTGGCCCGAACCTTTTGCAGTCGAAGTTCCGGCGGGATCATCCTCACCGTGATCGCCTGCTCCATCCGGCGAGTGAGCGGGCGAAGCGCCCAGTTCACGAAAGACCGCGTGTCCTGCTCGTTGTTGCCGGCGTTCCCGCCCTCATCGCCGATCATCGATCGCGGGATGCGCCAGTACCGACCCATCTCAAGCGTGCGTTGCGCGAACAGCTCGTGCAGCTGCGCATCGGTATTGTTGCTGCCGACCGCCGTATACTTGACACCCTGCTCGAATACGGGCGTGCCGCCCTTCTTCCAGGCAGCGACGCCCGTTGCCAATCGTCCGGCGGACTCGTCGGTGAGCTTTTGCTCGGTCGTGACGATACCCGAGGGACGGCGGTCGTTACGGAAGAACGCGCGCGAGCCGACTTCCAGCGCAAGCTGGAAATCGATCGCGCCCTTGGCCTGCTTCCACGGCACGAGCGGCCGCAAACCACCGTCCGCTAGTCCGGTGAACCAGAACAGTTCCTGCGGCAGCAGCTGGCGCATGCCGGTCTCGGACGCATAGTCGACCGACATGCTGCGCTCGCCCCAGTTCGCCGTCGTGCGCAGCGGCGACAGCGGCCAGATCTCCAGCCCGTCGACGCCGACGGTTGGTTCGGCGAAGGCCTCGCCGCGCAGGACGCAGGTGAAGGCCATTGCCGCCCAGAACTCGGCACCTGTCTGGAGATGGTTTGGCTCGTAGGCGAGGACGTTCGCGAGCGGGAAATCGTCGCGAATGCCGTCGTCGTCCTTGAACTCCAGAGCGAGGCTACCGACCGCCTCGGCGATGATCGACACGCAGAAGAACACGGCCGCGACCCGCGCGGCCGTTTCGGCTGTGTTCGCCTCCATCGGCATGGCCGCGACCAACGACGTCCACGTGTCATCACCGAAGAACCGGCCGTCCGTCACGTTCGACGGGGCAGGGCGCCCGGTTGCGGAGCCCATAGCCATGTAGCTTGGGCAGGATCAGAGCCCACAAGTCCGGAGGCATGCTCGTCCAAAAGGGGTATCATAGTATCAACATGCCCCTTTCTTCGTAGACGAAGCCTTCAGCGGCCTCTGGGCTCAAAGTCATCAATGTCGCCGCGGAGAACATCGCAGCGACGGGATCGATTTTCGCACTGGGCGACTGCTTCGTGATCGCCACGCCGCTTGCGCCGCGCGGCTCCTGTTTCACGTTGCCGATGCACCACGACATCAGCAGCGTCCCGGCATGGCGGACCGTGCGGGCAGCGCATTTGCGCGCCAGCCCTTTGATGACGCTGCTTAGGCGCCAGCCTTGCGGGATGGCCCTCAGCTGCTCGTCTCCGAAGCCTTCGCGCGCGAGCTCGTCGACGATCGCGGCGACGCCCGCAGGATCGAGCCCGATGGCATCCTTCGCCGGTAGCTTCCCCGCGTCCCGAACGCGCTTGAACACGTCGACAACGCCAAGGACGTCCTCGGTCAGGTCTTCCTGATCGCCTTCGCCATCGTCGCCTTCGCCGATCGCAACCAACTCGCCATCGTCGTCGGGCATCTCACACCTCGTGAGCGTGCCCTCTGCGATGAACTCGTTCAGATGCGTCACGATATCCTGCCGACGCTTCCAGACGATCGACCACGCCCAGGCATGCGCCCAGATCAGCCAGCGCTTGCTGCCCTTCTCGCGACCGATCAAGCAGAGGCCTAGAAGATCGTCGAGGCCGCCACCGTCGACACCGCCGACGATCACCTCGCTGCGCGCTATCAGATCATCGAGCGAAAGCACGGGAATGGCACATCGTGGCCAGAATGACGCGCCGGTCCATCGATCCCGCGCGAGCCTCTGGCCGATCTCGACGTTGAGATACTTCGCCAGAACGATCTGGAGCGACGTATCGCCTTCCTCGCCCTTGCCTTCCTTCACCTGTTGCAGCTTGCGCTGGATGAAGCTGACGGACTGCGACCGGCCAAGGTTGGGGTTGGTGACGTAGAAATTGGCGGGGTCGAGATACGCCTCGTCGTCGCGCATCGCCTCAGGCCACTCGTAGAGCATCCCGAAGCTGCGCGGATCGTCGATCGTGCCGTCGCGGACCCCGCGGAAATAGTCGAGCTTGTCCTTGAACACGCCGCGTGGGCGCTCGTCGCTATGCGTCGTCAGGTAGATGACGAAGCCTTCGGGACGCGACGCCAGTCCGCCGGTGCCTTCCTCAAGCATCGACTCGGCGTTGTTCTGTTTACCGAAGATCCATAGCTCGTCGACAAGCACGAAGCCGGCCTTGCTTCCGCCCACAGTGCCTGTGTCCGCGGCGATGACGCGAAGTTCGGCCCCGGTGACCCGGTGCTTGATCATCCGCTGGTTGTCGACGACGTGCAGCAGCTTCTTCAGCTTCGGGTCGATCCGCACCATCGCCGCGGCTGGGCCGAAGCTGTTGCCGGCGACCTTCTGCGTCGGAGCAAGGATGCTCAGCGCCGCGTCGTGCCGCCAGTTACGGATCAGCGCGGTAAGCATAATGCCCGCCGCGATCGTCGACTTGCCGTTTTTCTTGCTGATGAGGAGGAGATACTCCTCGATCAGCCGCTGCCCCGCGTTGGCGTCGTATGCGCCGAAGATTGCGCCGACCAGGTCGAACACGAACTGCTCGCAGGCTTCACCGAATGTCGGCTGGCCAGCGACGTCGACCATGCGAAGCGACTTGAAGATATCCAAGGCCGCTTCCGCCTCGGCGGGGAACAGCGGAGCGAACGGAACCAACGATTCCCGCTCGACGATCCGGCGTTCCCAATCGGGACACGCGGTCGTCCACACCGGCGCGGGCGCTGTCATGATGCTCAATTGAGCAGACCGGGCGGCGGGCCGGGCGTCTCATACAGCCCGCGGACGTCCTGCGCGTCCTGAAGCGCCACTTCCTTCTTGCCGAGCGGGGCAGGTCGTGGCGGACGTGCATGGTTCGAGACGCGATCGGACAGATCGTCGAGCCGCGCTTTCTCAAGTCGCCGTGCCAGTTCCTTCTCGGCGGGCACGCTACCTGCCTTGGCTAGCTCATTGAGCCGGCTGAACTGGACCATCTCGAACCGAATGCCCGCGGCCTCCCGCTGAGCAAGCTCGGAAGAATAATGCTTCCGCAGCGTGGGGACCGACACCCCGATCGCCGTTGCCGCCTGTTTGACCGTCAGACCACGCACGAACGCCAACAGGACCTTGTTTGAGTTTTCAATAGACCACGAATGTTCGGGCCTGCCGCGCCCTTCCTTGCGGGGCGTGACCGGGTCGCCGAACAGGTCGACCCCCGAAAACTCCGCTACGGCCAAAAAAAATCTCCCGATGAGAACGTTAGCGGTCTAGGGCCCGGCGCCCTTGTGAGGTTTCGACCCCCCCCCGGTCACCCGAGGCCGCGTCGTTCCTGCCGCTGCTTCGTGCTGTCGTGGCACGGCTTGCACAGGCACTGGAGGTTGCGCTCGTCCCAGAACAGCCGTTCGTCGCCGCGGTGCGGGCGACGGTGGTCGGCGACCAGCTGCGACGTGTCGCCCTCGATCCTGCCGCATCCTGCCATCTGGCAAGTGAACAGGTCGCGGACGAGCACCGACATGCGCAGCTTTTGCCACCGTGCCGTCTTGTACCATTTGCGCCAGCCCTGCTGATCCCGATCCCGATCGAACGCCTGACGATCACCGGGCAGGTAGGTGAGCCGGGATGCAGGCGCGGACAGGCGTGAGGGCAGACTCTTCAGTCGTCCCATGCGCGTGAGCCTAAACGGCGAAGGGCGGCGAGACCGAAGTCGCGCCGCCCTTCGAGGTGGGGAAGAGGATGCGTCGAACCCGAAGGCCCAACCCAGCGTGATCACTTATAGACCCAAATCGCCCGATAGGCGGACATAGAAAATTATCATTCGTGCAAATCGTCTCACTTGACACATCAACCCCGTGCATTTCCGCCATTCTTGGCGATGCAGATCATATTGATAGCGCGGCCATATCGCTTACGCAGGCCCTCGGCACCGCGTTGCAGACCCATACGAAGCAGCAGACGCCGCCACTTCACCTCGCGCTGCCCCTTAGCCAGTTCCGTGATCACCATGCCCACCAGCTTGCGATCCTCCAACGCCAGCATGTCCGTCCAGGCGAATGCCTCTTCCATCTCGCCCACCTCGATACGGGTCAGCGAGGCCGGGCGGATCTCCACGTCCGAACTGGCGAGGTCAGCACCGCGGGCATCATAGTCGCCAGCCGACACCTCGCGTAGGATGTCGGGCCACGCCGACCGCACCCGCTGCCACCCGCGTTCGCGGTCGGGATGGCGCCAGCATGTGATCATCGCCTCGACCAAGCGCTCCTGCACCATGTCAAACGTCCAGAAATCGCGTGGAAGGGGCTGTCCTTCCATCGGAGAGGAGACGTTGGCGGGTAGTCCTTCCATTCTATTGGTCCTTTGGGTTCGCATAATTGGCGGGTTTCCGCCGTTTCTGTTTGTTTCGATCTGTTCGATCGAAGAGATTGGAAGGGATGGAATGATAATTCAGGGTCTTTCGTGTGCGCATGCGCGCCCACACGCGCACATGGCGGGAGGACCAAGCAAAGCCCTTCCACCCCTTCCAAGCCCGCACAAATCCGCCATTTTCGTCCTTCCAATCGTGGTTCCAGCCGGAAGGTAAACCCCTTCCAAATTCAGCCTACAGCGGCTCGTCATCGGGGTAGGGTCCGGGATCACCGCCGTATCCGGAGCGGCCAGCATCGGCGTCGACATAGTCGGCGACCGACTTCGTCATCTCGATGTCGAGCCACTGGATGCCGTTCGACGGCTTCTTCTCGAAGCCTCGATCCTCCATCGCCTTCGAGAAACCCTGCGTCTGCCACTCCGCGGAGCCGCTGGCCTTCGACCACGCCTTGAACAGGTCGAACAGCGCCGAAGACTTCGATCGCGCCCCAGCGACCGCCTTGGTGCACTCGTCTAGGAACCGGCCTAGCTGATCGCTCTGCTCGCGGTATTTGGCCGTCGCCGCGATCACGCTGTCGGGCTCGACGAGACCGTGCTCCCGCCAGTCGAGAAGGCCCTCCATCAGCCGGTTGAAGATGCCGGACGATTCCTTCTTCAGCTTCTCCGGCAGCGCCTTGTCGACCGCCTCCTTGGCGATCTGGACGTCCCACGGCACCAGCATGACACGCCGCCATATCCCGTCGTCGTGACCGGTGATCTTAGGCTTGTGGTTGCCCGAGATCGTCACCTTGAACGATGGCAGGAACGAGAAGAAGCCCTTGTTCAGATGACGCGCGTCGATGAGCTCGCCGCCCGTGATCAGCTTGATCAGCGCCTCCGCCAGCTTCGCACCTTTCTCGGGCTCCGACGTGCGCAGGAACCGGATACCGGGCAGGCGGGCAAGATCAGGCGTTGCCTCGCCGCCCTTGCGACCACGGCCCTGGTCGAGGAACGTCTCGATCCCCACCGATCCGCCATAGTCCCCGGCAATGTAGCTCCAGGCATCCACCAGCGTCGATTTCCCGTTGCGGCCCTTGCCATGGAAGAACGCCAGTTTTTGTTCGCTGATGTCGCCGGTCATGCTCAAGCCACCCCACTGGTGCAGGAAGCGACGCATCTTCTCGTCCGGCTGCACGACCGCTAGAAACTTGTCGTATTCCGGGCTGGTCGCCTTCGGGTCGAACACGACGTTGGCGATCTTGCTGATCAGATCCTCGGGCCGGTGCGCGTCAAGCCGCATGCCCCACCGATCGCCCATCGTGATCGGCTTGAAGACACCGTCGACCATCGCCCACCGCTTGCCTTCCTGCGTCAATCGCAGCGTACCGTTGAGCAGGTTCACAGCCATCCGGTCGGCATCCATCGCATCGGCGCGGATCGAGACGTCGATGAACGACTTTACCAAACCAGCGATGCACCCCAGCCGTTGCGATCCCTCACTAGACTTCGCGTGGGCACGCAGCACGTCGCTGTAGTAGATCGGCACCTTGTTATCGCCGCTGCCCTTCCATCGGTCGATATAGTCCAGCGTAGAAGCGCGCTGCTCGTCCGTCGCGTCCTCAGGAAGTTCCTCTTTCAGGCCGCTTGCCGCGACGAGGTTTGCTTCGTGAAGGATCGACCGCACGGTATCGAACACGGCCAGACTGACCTTGCCGGGGATTTTGTCCTTTTCCTCGGATAGCAACTCCCAGCGCTGACCGTCCCATACGAACCAACCAAGCTCGTTACAGAAGCGGAAACGCCACGCATGCCGCGCCCGGAAACGTTCCGCGTTGCCGAGGTCCGTGGTCGCCAACACCGCGCATTGGCGATCCAGCGCTTCATCCTTGGCCGGCGCAATGCGCCCCCCTGACCCCCCAGCCTGTGCCGCGGGGCTGATGGTTCCGTTTTGGAAGGGCTCGGAAAATCCATCTCCGCCGGGTGCGGGTTCGAACCGGCCGACATCCTCGGAATAGGCATCGAGCGGCGGAACCTCCGGCGCGTACGACGAAGAGGAGGCGGACCGGCCGCTATCGCGGCCGCGCGCCGTCTGCGCGCCTACGGCGCCGAGATCGCGGGGCTTTGCGTTGGCGAAGCCGTTGTCGATCGCCTTCAGTGCGCCCGCCAGGTCGTCGTTCTGCGGCATAGCGCGTACGACCGATTCGAGGCCGGCCCGCACGAAGCCCTCGGCGATCGCGCCCGCCATGACGAGCCCGCCCATCTTCATCGCCGCGTGATAGATGCCGGCGTTGCGTCCGCCCCATCGGCCACCGCCCATTGGCGTCGCAGCGAGCTCGTCCATCTCTTCCTGAAGCGCGATCTGCGCGTACCGCTTATGACGCGCGTCGACGTCGACCGGGAAGACGTCGCGCGGGACGTACGCTGATGCGGCGACATCGGCCTGATCGGTCTTGCGCTTGCCGGTCGGTGACCGCAGCACGGCGACCAGCTCGGCCGGCATCGCGACGATCTCGGCGTCTGCGTCGCCACGCAGCCAGCGATACGTACCGGTGGCGTTCTTGGCATCGCCCTCGCAATGGCTGGGCGGTACGATCGTGTAGCCGCCCAGACCGCGCACATCGATATGATCGGGCAGGTTGCCGCGGTTCCCGATCGGGTCGCCTTCGGGCATCTGGAAATAGACGTGCACGCCGCCCGAGGGCGTACGCACGGCAAGACTGGTCGGCAGCGCGCAGCCGATCTGTTTTTCAAGATCGGCCTTTAGCTGCTCCAGCGTCCATTCTTCGCCGGTGGACTGGTCGATGCGCGGATCGAAATCGACCACGATCAGATTCGCTTTGCCGACCGACACGCCGATCATGGCCTTGGGCCACTTGCGCCACCAGGCGAGGATCTGATCCTCGTCACACGTCGCCTTCGAAACGCCGCCCGACCCCTTGATCGGCTTGCCTGCCGCGTCACGGTCCTGCGGCACGAGCGGGCGCTTGTTCGTGACTGAGCACGGGAACACCGGCCAGCCACGACGCGCGAAAGACAGCGCCGCCTCAAGCTGAGACGGCAACGAGGTGGAAACGCTCACAGATCATGCCCCCGGCAAAATTAGCGGCAGACGACCATACCGGTCTGCCAGCGGCGCGACGGCTCAATCGTTAGAACGGCACGTCGTCGTCCAGATCGTCGGTGAAGGTGCCACGTGAACCGCCAGCACCGGAGCCGGCAGACCCACCGGAAGCACCGCCACGGGTGTCGCCATAGCTGGAATAGTCGGTGCGACCGGGATCCGCCTCGCGGCGATCGAGCAACACCAGCGCCGAGTTGAACGCGCCCAGCACGATCTCGGTCGACCAGCGGTCGTTACCGGTATTGTCCTGCCATTTGCGGGTTCGCAGCGCGCCCTCGATGTAGACCTTCGAGCCCTTGCGCAGATACTGCTTGGCGACCTTCACGAGGCCTTCGTTCATAATGACGATGTTATGCCACTCTGTCCGTTCCTTCTGCTCACCAGACACGCGGTCCTTCCAGCGCTCGGACGTCGCGAGGCTCATGTTCACGATCTCGCCACCGTTCTGGAAGCTGCGCGCTTCCGGTTCCTTGCCGAGGTGGCCGACGAGGATAACCTTGTTCACGCTGCTCATGACATCATTCCCAATGCGCGGAGGTAGACCTCAAGGATCGCCTGTCGCTCGTGCTGTTCGTCGGGCTTCTTCGCCCGCAATTTGATGATGTCTTGGAGGGCGCTAGGGTCGTAACCACGGCCCTTGGCCTCTGCCATGACGTCCTTGATGTCGTCCGCGATGCCCTTCTTCTCTTCGATCAGGCGTTCGGCCCGCTCGATCAGAAGCCGGACTTCGTCCGCGGCGACGGCGCCACCCTCGAAGCCGTTATGGCGCGGGTCGGGCGACTCCTCGCCCTCAGGGCGGGGCGGGACGTAGACGACGCTGCCGCCACCCCGCCGGTCGGCAATCCACCCGGCACCCGCGAGCGCTTTCGTCATCGACTTCAACGACGGGCCAGCTGCACGGATATGCCCCGGCAACTGGTCTGCGACCTCTTCCAAAGTGATCTCGTCGCGCCCGACGAGCATGGCACCGACCGCCGCGGCAACCTGCGTGTCGAGCTTCTGCTTCATGACGCGCGCAGGACCGCGGAGATCGCCGTGATGTCCTGCTCCGGCATCGCACGCGCAAACATCGCTTCGGCCAGCGTCGGCTCTGCCTTAACGGCGTAGCGCACCCCATCCGCGAGATCGCGTACGTCGAATTGGGGGAACGGCTCGTAATCGGCGCGGGTCGAGAGTTCAGATTGCAGCGCGAGCGTAGTCGCATCGTCGAGAACGTCGTCCACCTCGACTTCGGCCATGAAACGGATGGTCCGGTTTTCGTTGGCGTCGAAGAAGTCGTTTGCCATCGACGACGTGATGACACCGTTTTCGCGAAGAACGTCGATGGCATCATGCAACTGTAAGTGACACCGAACGGAAGAGCTTCGTGGCATGGTAAGTGCTCCTCAAACGCGCATCGGCATGACGACCCCGACGAGGTCGAGATCTTTGTCCGAGACGATGCGAAGGGGCGCTGCGGCATCATGCAGCGTGATGGTGAGAGCGGCGCCCTCGGCGAATATGCCCGCGACGTCGCGCAGGTACTGACTGTTGAGGCCGAACCGCAGCGCTGCCCCCTTGTAGCTGGCTTCGATCGGCTCGCTCGCGCTGGTGCCCATCTGGTCCTTGGCCGTCATCTCGTAAGCACCGTCGCCGGTGTCGAAATCGAGCGCCACCGCCCGGACCTTCGTTTTGTCGCCCTCGGCATTGACGACTGATGAAACGGCCGCGGCCGTTGCGATCAGAACGTCACGCGCGACACTGATTTCGTTCTTCGCCGGATCGGGAATTACGCGGCTGTAATCGGGGAATGTACCGTCGATCAGCTTGCTGATGATGCTGCCGTCACCGATCCGGAACGAGATCGCCGTGCCGTTCGTCTCGATCGCGACCTCGCCAGCCGCATTGCGGAGCAGGCCAAGCACCTGCGCGACTGCTTTCTTCGGGACAATGATGTCCGCCATCTCCTTCGCACCCGGCGGGAGGTCGACCTCGGCACGGATCAATCGGTGACCGTCAGTCGCTGCACCACGGAGCTTGTCGCCGACCGTGTGCAGGAACACGCCGCAGAGGTAGTAGCGCGTTTCCTCGCTGGACTGGGCAACGGCGCACTTGGAGAAGATCCGGGCCAGCGCGTCGCTCGGGATCGAAAACGACACCGCGCTGCCCATCGCCGCCCGCTTGGGGAAGTCATCGGCGGGCAGCGTCGACAGCGTACGAACGCCGCGCCCCTGTTTGACGGTGAGCGCCGACCGGCCTTCGACCGGCGCGATCGTCAGCTTGCCGGCCTTGAACGACTTCACCGCGGCCATGATCTTGTCGCTCGGCACTGTCGTCCGCAGTTCGCCGGAAGCAGCGACCGAAGCCGTTGCCTCGATATCGAGATCCGTTGCCGTGACGGACAACGTGCCGTCGTCGACCACCAGCAGCAGGTTCGACAGTACCGCGATTGTGTTGCGCCGCTCGACGACGCCCGCGACCTGCTCCAACGCGCCGAGCAGCGCGTCGCGTTCGATCTCGATCTTCATGCGATCAATCCCGTCTTGTGACCGGTCTCGACGATCTCGACGAACCGCAGCGTGGGGGCCTTCGCAGGCAGCACCCGAATGATGTTCATCGTCCGCATCGCGTCGATCGTCGGTTGGATGACTTCGCGCGGTAGCTTCGCGCGCTCGGCAAGCTGGACGTCGGTCGGGCAGGGACGCCCGAACCGCGCCGCCTTCTTCAGGATCGGCAGCAGGACGTTAATGGCGGAGACGTCGTCCGGTGTCGTACGCACGTCATGCCGCGGCTCGCGTAGAGGCCGGATGTCGCGCGCCGACTTGGTCGACCGCTCGGCATAATAGCACCATTCGCCGCGCAGCAGGTCGCTGCGCTTCTTCACCAGATAGACGACGCCTTGCTCGGCAAGGGTCCGCATGCGCAACGCGCCCTGTGATCCGGCCGGCAGGAACGGCCGCGTGGCGTACAGGAAACGGTCGCCCGCCTTCGCGATGGCGAGCCACGTCTCGATCTGGTCGATCGACGCGATGACGCGCTTGGCTTCGGAGAACGAACCCGGCGAGGCGCTGTCCGAAGACAGAGGGGCTGCCTCGCCGGCACGAGCAACCGCCGGGGAACGGCAGCTCGTGAACTTGGAAACTGAAGTGGTCATGCAGCCCTCCGCAGGGTCTCGGCGGGAACGACCTCGAACCAGCCGGCAGCGGCGGGCCGATACCAATCGTTGATCGTCACTCCGCAGCGCGTGAACGCGAAGATCTGGTGGCCGACGAACGCGCCGGGCGTAAGCTCACCGGCCATCATCCGCTCCATGTCGATCTGACCCATGCCGATCTTGCGCAGCAGCTTGTCCAGCGTGCCGACGGGTTCGCGCATGATCCATTGCGCCAGGCGGCGAGCGCCTTCGTTCGGCACACGGACGCCGAGGCGCAGGCGTAGCGTCTTCATCGTTCACCTCCATGAATAGAGCGGGCGAGCGCCCGCATGCCGACCGCGACGCGAATCACGTCGTCGAGTTCGCGTTCCAGCCTCTCGGCGTCGAGCGCCGAGAAATTGCCGTCAGCCAAGCCGGTGCAGATCGCGCCGGTCGTGTCGTTGAACTCGCCAGACAGCATGGCCATCATCGCCAGCAGGTCACCGCTACCAGCCGGAGCGTCCGGGACCGCGACGAACACGCCATCCGCCATGGCGCAGAGCGTCGTGGTGATGATCGGGTCGCCGGCCAGCGCTTCGAGATCGCGGACCACGTCGATCGGCGCGAAGCACTCGGCATCGGCCTGGACGGTCGAGGCGTACCGAGCGAGCGTGCTCTTGCCGACGCGACAGAACGACGCCGCGGCCTCAAGGCCGCCGATCCGCCCGACCAGTTCGCCGAACTTGATCTTCAGCATGCGGCCCTTGACCGCGTCTGATGCAATCACACTCACGCCGGCACCTGGGAAGAAAGATCGGTCTTTCCCGCTGACGTCATCTCGGTAGCGCCAGTATCATCATCGGCATGATCAGCGTTTTGCACCGTATCAATCCCGAAGAAGTCGTTGGCGGTCACCGTTCCGCGCGTCTCGCTGACGATCAGCGGCATGGTTGCACGATCAGGGATGCGGGCGCCGTTCACGTAGCGACGCACGGCCTCGGTGGTTCTGCCAATGCGCTCGGCAAACGCACTTGGCTCCACGTTCTGCTCGATCAGCCAATCTTTGAGGGTCATCGAAAACTCCGGTTGCAACACCATAATGGTGTCGCATGAGGTTTGATGTCAACACCATTTTGGCGGGTGGTATCGCGCCACCAATTTGGTGCACGTCTCCGGCTATGGAAGCAGGCGAAAGAATAGCTGAATTGCGCGGACAGCGGGGCTGGAGCCGCCCCGAACTTGCGCGTCGAATGGCGACCACCCCACAGCAGTTGGAGCGCCTGGAGAAGGGCCAGCGTCGATTGACGATGGATTGGCTACAGCGAGCTGCAGCAGCTCTTGAGACAGACGTTGCAACACTGGTGGCGGATGCGGATTTAACCGCCGTCGTAGCCGGCGCACCCAACGCCACACCCTTCAAGTACGAGGGCGCCTCGAACCAGAGGATGGCAGAGAACTTGCCTATCTACGGGACGGCGATCGGGACCGAGCGGTTGTTCGATGGAGACGCCGTCGAGCAAACGATGCTGAATAGCGGCGATACGGTTGGCTACCTGAAGCGTCCGACGATGCTCAATGGGCGTGGCGACGTCTACGGTCTGTACGTGCAGGGATCTTCGATGGATCCTGTATTCTGCGAAGGCGCGACCATTGTCGCCGAGACCAAGAGGCCACCTCGAATCGGCGATGATGTCGTCGTTTATCTGCGTCCCGACGATCACAACGAAGATGATGGTCTCCGGTCGCGCGCCGTGCTGGTCAAGCGGCTTGTTCGCCGAAGTGGCACATGGATCGAGTTGCAACAGTTCTCGCCAGCGCTGATATTCAAAATCGAGACAGCAGACATCGTCCGCGTAGACCGCGTCATGACGTTGGGCGATCTCCTCGGATAAACCGCTACCGAGCCAGCACCATAATGGTGTTGACTCGGTGACACCATTATGGTGTTTTACTCGCATCAGGGCATGCCGCCCGATGGGAGTTGCGAATGCGCGCCGACACCAAGCCCCGTCCGACCGAGCCGGCATGCTCGTTCGAAACCTTCCTTTCCGCCCTCAATAATTCAGCCCCAGCGTTCGCCGGCACGCCCCGGACGCTTCGTTCCCACGTCGGCGCGCGACAGTTCGGTGACTTCGGCACCGTCCTGATGGCGGAGCGTCCCGCGTCGTTCGACCTGTCCAAGCGCGTCGAGCGGTGGCGCGGCATCGATATGGCGCGCGAGGATCTGCCGCTGCGCGCGCATCCCGACCAAACTGCCGACGACCGACGGTTCAACGTTTTGTTCGTGCTCACCCCGGCGATGATCTTGATCATGGTTCTCGCAGGGTTGTTCAGCGCATGGTGGAAGGGCGTCATCTGATGGCGCCGCTGATCATCGACAACTTCGCTGGTGATGCCAGCGCGTCGACCGGCATCGAGCGAGCGCTTGGTCGTGCCGTCAACCGGGCTGACGGTACGGCGTCATTCGTCGTCATCGTCGGGTTCAGCGGCCTCGATCTGTTCGTACGTTATCCGCGGATCATCCCACGACGGCCTGCCGCCAATACCAACGCGCGCGAATACGATCCCCGTGAAGTCCGTTTCGTGCTCGGACATCCACGTCTTCAACTCAGCTTCGCCGGACTCCATCCGACGGGTCTCACGGTAGAGGGCGTCGATCGCAACAGACCAGGGGATCGATACCCGCCATGCACCGGCCATCGGGTATCGAGTGATGTAACTTGCGCCTTCACGATTGAACTTCATAGATGCCGCCCTTCATTGAACGCTGGAAAACGTCTGCACGCGTGTCTCGAACTAGCGGCGGCCTCGGCTGACAACAATAGTAGGCCTGCTTCGGGGATCCGATCTGTTTACCCGCTCCGTCAAACGGTGGCGGCATGAACCGCGGGCCTATAACCTGCGGATGGTGCAACGCCCGCCTGACACCAGGCACACCGCGCATGCGCCTTCACGAGACGCCGGATAGCAGCGTCCGGACGACCCAGATGGTGATGAGTTTCCATCCTGCCTGCGGCCGCGCCTTGGTCGACTACCTCGCAACCCGTGTCGACCTTGCGACCGATTTAGACGAGCCCCGTCAGGCGTGGGGTTACGGACCGGGGCTCGGACGGATGCAATGACCGAACGCCCCCGCTTCCTCTACGCCGACGTCGAGATGGCGATCGTCGCCGAGGACGTTCGGAAGAACCGCGCGGAGGGCGATCCCTCCTTGGTCGCAGCCGGCAAGCTATCCGCCGAGGACGCCGCCACGCGTCTGCGGATCTCGACGGCGATCGCCGTCGACTGGTCGCACTATGCGCGCATCGAGCTACCACCAATTAAGGGTGCGACCGACGGGGAGAAGATCGCGGACCTGACGACGGTGCTGGCCGGCGCGACGAAGCGGCGCGATCATGCGCGGCAGGCGATCGTCAGCGAATACGGCGAGCGGTTCTTTGTCCGATCGATGGCGGAGCTATGGGCGCTCGTCGACATGCATGACACGACGACGGCCCGCGTCCTGCCGTATCTCCACTGGGAGAGTTACGCGTCCGCTCTGGAGGCCATGCTCTGGTGGCAGCAGCGCGCGCCGTACTGCAACCGCCGCGCGATCACCTTCGCGAACATCGAGCTTCGAAAGATGGGATACTTTCCGCACGAGAAGGCAGCCGCATGAATCTGGCGCGCCTCGAAAAGCTGCCCGACTGGCCGGCTCGCATGACGGCCGACGTCGCTTCGATCTATATGGGCATATCAAAGTCGACCTTCGCCACGCGCTTCGGCGCGATCGGCGTGAAAGAGGGCGCGAACGTCCTGTGGGCGCGCGTGCAGCTGGACAGGATCATTGCCAAGCAGTTTGCGATCCCCCAGCCTGCCGGCAACGCTGGCGGAGATACCTCGTGGGACGACTTGCGGTGAAGAACGTCACCGAACGCAAAGGGCTGCTGTACTTCCGGCGCAAGATCGCCGGGAAGGACACGTACATCCGCCTGCCGGCCGTCGATAGTCCCGACTTCGCCGAAGAGTATGCCCGGCTGTCGAAGCCCGAAGCAGTCGTCGTAGGCCCTGCGCGTGGTACGCTCGGATGGCTGGTCGCCGATTATCGTGCCAGTCCGGAGTGGAAGGCGAAGGGCCTAAAGACGCGCGAGAACCAAGGCCGCTATCTTCAGCTGATCGCCACCGTGCACGGCCACCGGACCGTTGCAGGCGTCCGGCCGGTCAGCCTGTTCAAGATGCGTGACGCCTATGCCGACACTCCCGGCAAGGCGAACGTATGGCTGAGCGCGTTCGGTTCGCTGATGCGCCACGCGATCAAGCTGGGGCTGCGCGACGATAATCCATGCGACAAGATCCCGATCCTCGCGATCGGCGAGCACGAGCCGTGGCCGGCCGACCTGTTGGCGGTGTGCCTCGCCGAGGCCACGCCCATGACGCGCCTCGCGATCGTCACCGGGCTATGTTCCGGGCAGCGCGTGAGCGACTGCGTCAGGATGCAGTACGGCTGGATCACCGCCGGCATCATGGAATTTACTCAGGTGAAGAAACGCAAGGGCGGCGTGACGAAGGACGTTGCCGTGCCGATGCACCCCTTCTGGCTGGAGGAGCTTGCCAAGCTGCCGCGCCGCTCTGTGACCTTGCTCTACGAGCGCTCGGGAGCGCCGTTCAAGACGACGGCCGCCATTCAGGAGCGGCTGCGAAAGCTGATGTCGGAGCCGGCAGTGCAGGAGGTGATCGCGGATCTAATTGCGCGCGAGATGATCCTCGAAGATGCCAGCTTCACGTTCCACGGCCTGCGCAAGAACGCGTGCTGCTACCTGGTCGAGTGCGGCATCAACGACAGCGAGATTGGGGAGATCCTCGGCATGTCGCCTGAGATGGTGCGTCACTACAGCAAGCGAGCACGAGCGCTGATGGTTGCGCGGGGAGCCGCCAGCCGTATGACGACCGGCAAGATCATCACCCGTACTCAGGTCAGTTCGTAGGCAACAAGCTGAAATTCAGCATCTGACTACGCGTTAGAGCGCCGGCTCCGTTTTTCTGTACGGCGTCTCGACTTGGCTGTTGGCGCCGCTAGTATCGGCCCTATGGCAACCACACAAAATTTTAAAGTCAGCTCCGCCCTCAAGGATATCATTGGGCGAGACTTGATCACTAATGACGCAGTAGCGATTTTCGAACTCGTAAAGAACGCATTTGATGCGCACGCCGAACATGTTCAAATCGAGTTCGATGAAAACATGATAACGATCGTCGACGATGGCAAGGGTATGTCCGAAGATGAAATGTTGGATAAGTGGCTATTCGTAGCATATTCAGCAAAAAAGCTTGGCGAAGAAGACGATAAGTTACCGAGGGATTACAGGGACGAAATATCGATTCGGCGTGGCTATGCCGGAAACAAAGGAATTGGTCGCTTCTCCTGCGATCGCCTGGGTTCCGGACTCGAAATGTATTCCAGAAGCATAATAAGTAAAAAGATCACGCATCTTTCGGTTGATTGGCTTGATTTTGAGAACGATGCGCGTGCACAATTTGAAGCTATTGATGTCATGGTGGAGGAGGTGGACTTCTTTCCCCAGCCAATTAAAATTAAAGCGCCTCGCGTCAATGGTACGATGCTGCGAATCACGGGACTTCGCTCGCCTTGGGATGCGCAAAAAATCTCTTCCCTACGGTCTTATTTGGCGAAGCTGATTGATCCTTTTCAGCCTGCAGAAGGGGCCACAATATCAACGAAAGTGGTCGAATTAAACGACCCAGCGCTGAATGGGCCAGTCGGTAACGACATTATAGATTTGCTGAATGAAAAAACCGCGAAGCTAGAAGTTTCTCTCAAAGATGACATCATCACTAGCTCGCTCAGTGACCGTGGGGTGCTTATTTATAAGATTGAGGAACGGCTATCGAAGGAATTTATCGACCTAGCCAATACTCGATTGTCAGCCTCTCTATTTTTTCTTAACCGCAGCGCAAAGCAGACCTTTACTACGAGAATGGGGGTGCAGCCGGTATCATTCGGCAGCATATTTCTCTTTGTTAATGGTTTTAGGATATTTCCCGTAGGCGAGCCTACCGACGACACATTTGGTATTGGCCGTAGAAAGCAGCAGGGTACAAATAGGTATCTTGGTCAGCGAGATGTGCTTGGCAAGATCGACGTCAGCGGCCGACCAGAGGATTACGTCGAAGCTTCGAGTCGGGACGCCGGCCTCATCGAGACCAGAGCCGCTATAGCGTTAAACACATTTGTCATGCGACACCTCGTCCAAAGGCTTGAACGTTATGTCGTGACAGTAAACTGGGCTGATGCGCTTGATCAGCAACTTGAAGACTCCAGCGGCCTTCGATCAGACACGGCACGTGCTAGGATCATTCGTATCGTTCAGGCAATGGCCGGCTCTAAGACGATTAGGCTGCTCGACTATGATCAGGAGCTAATCGACGTTGTAAACGAGCGGTCGTCTGATTTTGAAGAGTCAATGGCGGGTTTGGTCTTAGTTGCCCAAGAGTCCGGCAATGAGGAATTACTTCGTCGCGTAGAACGTTCGCGCCAGCGCTATGAAGAGCAAAAGCAGGCGACCATCGAGGCCAAGGCTCGTGCGGACCGTGAGATAGCAGCGCGACGCGAGGCCGAAGACCGGGTTAGGGCTGCTGAGTTCAAGGCTGAGGTTTCGAAAAGCCATCTCGAGCGCGTTGAGAAGCAGGTTCAGCTGCTTCGTCACGCTCAGGAACGGGAGGACGATGAGCTCACCCTTCTGCATCATCAGGTAATCATCTACGCAAGCGAGGTGCAGGCTCTAGTCCGTCGCAGTCTTCGTCGGGCTCAGGAAGTAAAACCACCGATAGAGTCTATCCGGCAAGATCTAGAGCAAATAAGCTGGCAGAACAGTCGAATATTGGCAGTTGCGCGTGTGGCGACACAGGCCAACTTCAAACTACAAGCAGATAAAGTGGATGCCGATCTCATTCAATATATGTCGGAGTACGTTACTAAGGTTGCCGCATTGTATGGGGATATAAGGCGAGCGAATTTTGACACGGCAGGATTGTCTCTTAAAACGCGGTTTAGCCCCATAGATATTGCAATCGTTATTGATAACCTCTTCAGCAATGCTGGAAAAGCTGATGCGTATGAGATGGATTTCGTGGCAAGAAAGGGCACCACTGGCGGCGCTGTCGAGATAGTAGTGACCGATAATGGTCGAGGGATAGATGAGGCGAGGGTTGATATCTCAAAGATATTCGAAGTTGGCTATAGCGGCTCCCCGCGTGGGTCAGGCCTAGGCCTTTACCATGTTAAACAAGTATTGGAGGAGTTAGGGGGAGGGATCGGATTGGATCCCGATCGCCACCCCGGAGCTGCTTCATTTATTATTCGGCTGCCCAAAGAAGGTAAGTCCAAATGAGGTTGGATTTTAAGATCCTCTGGTTTGAGAATCAACCTAAAGATGTTCGGACACAGATTGACGACATTGAGGAGTATCTGCAGTCGGTAGGATTCATACCCCATGTGCATATGGAAATCGATGGGTCAAATGTGGAAGCTCTCGGGCGGCAACAGGAGGCCTTTGACGACTTTGATCTGGTAGTCGTTGATTATGATCTCGGTGACGATGTTCGTCAGGGAGATTGGGTTGCTGAACATGTGAGGCGACACTTCGGGTTCACAGATATAATATTTTATAGTGGCAAGCGCCCCGGCGATTTGCGTGACCTTGTCTGCAAGAAAGGTATTGACGGCGTCTATTGCTTTAACCGGCCAGATTTAACCGAGAAGCTGGCATTGCATATAGACGAGGTCGTCAAACGGCTTTCCCGTCTTGAGGCGATGAGAGGATTGTCTATGGGAGTAGTTGGCAAGTGCGACGATGAGTTTTCCAGTATCATCAGGCACCTTTTCGAGACGGCGAAACCGGACTGGCAGAAGCATATGGAAAGCAAGCTCGATGAAGTCGTCGAGAATGGCCTGGATGCGGCGCGGAAGCAGTATGATAAGAAAACTAATTTTCATCAGAAGCTGGAAAGCCGCGCGGTCACCAGCTTTCATCTTTGGACCCTCGTCAGATCTTTTTTGGGTAATAACAAGGATTGCGCCGGGCAGCTCGCGCGCATCGCTAATTATAACGACGAGGTGCTAGACCCGCGTAATCGTCTGGCTCACGCGACGGAGAGACGGGACGAAAAGGGCTGGACTGTTCATTCAGCAGCCAACCCGCCCATTACAAAAGCTAACTTCGCCGAGTTACGCGTTAATCTTGCTACCCATTTGGAGACAATCCGAGAGATCGGCCCCATTCTCGGCGTGCGCGGCTAGCAGTCCAAGCAGTATCTCGCCTAACGCTTCCGCAAGGAGAGGGGGGACTGCGTTGCCGACCTGCGTGTATCGGGGGCATGCTTCTCTTCGAGCAGCCCCGCCGCTGGTGTACGGTCCCCTAAATGCGAACCAGTCGGGAAACGATTGCAGTCGCGCGAGCTCGCGAACCGTTAGAATCCTCGCTTCTGAGTAGTGAAGAATATCGTCCGGCAACGTCGTGACGGTCGGCGAGGGTAGATCTGGCGACATCGGAGTAGTGGCACGCTTCTTCATGCCCAACCTGAGGCGGTCGGACATGGAAACCGATCTTCCTTTAGGGCACGTTTCAAGAATCTCGCTGAAGCGGCTGCGAACTTTTTCGGTGTGACGTGGAAGGCGCAAGTCTTGTGGAACCCCGGTATATCCATCCTGCATTAATCGTTGGTAGGCTGATGGGCTGTCGGGGTATCGGTGGTTAATCCGCTCAAATTTACCTCTTGAGCATTCCGTGTCCGCCACTAACTCGTCATGCACCGTTTCTAAATCGCCGAGGGCTTCGCGGGCCGAAGTGGCCGCGCCGGTCAAGCCGCGTTCCATTAGGAATCGTCGACGCGCGGTTCTCAGTCGCGTGAAAGGGGAGGCGGTACCGAGCGATCCTCGTCGTGCGGCAATAAGCAGGAATCGAGGGCGCCGTTGCGGGATGCCCCATTCGGCTGCGGTTACGACGTCACTCCAAACATCATATCCGATGGATTCTAATTGAGTGGTAACATACGTTGCGTATGTTCCGCCGTCCTTGTGGGACATTGATGTGAAGCCACGGACATTCTCGATCAATAGTAATTTCGGCCTCAAAATGCTGATCGCGGCAATGTAGCTCGTTACTAAGCTATTTCTTGGGTCGTCGGGCTGACGTTTGCCGTTCGTGGAAAAGCCTTGGCATGGCGGGCCGCCCACTACGAGATCGATATTGTCCGAAAGATCTCGTAGCTGTTCGGCGTAATTTGTTAAAAGAGAGCGTATGTCATGCGCTGCGCACGGTATAGAAGGCGGCCAAGCGGCGGCCGAGCCTACTCGATCGATTAAATTGTGGCGCAGGGTGGAAAATGCATCTGCATGTGTCTCGACCGCGAGGCGAAGCTCCCAGCCGGCTTTCTGCATGCCCAAGGACATGCCGCCACACCCTGCAAACAGATCGACGAAGGCTGGTTTCTGCATTTCTGCCCTATAGCGCACTGATCCCTCTCGACCAGGACAATTTACTAAACCAGAACCATAAGGAATCGGTTACGCCATCGTATGTCAGGAGTGGGGGGCAAACCGAGTATTTTATCGGGGGCAAAACGTTCAAGCACTCATCCACCAAACCGCAGTTTTCTGCGGTTGGTGACCCCTACGGGAATCGAACCCGTGCTTCAGCCGTGAAAGGGCCGCGTCCTAACCGCTAGACGAAGGGGCCTGCGTGGTTGGAGGCGCCTAAGGGGAAGCCGCTACGGCGTCAACCCCTCAATCCGCCCAGGCCGCGTCCTCGACGTGTAATTCCGCGGATGGGCGCGAAGACCAGTCGTCGATCTTCGCGCGGCCGGCGAGCCAGAGTTTGCGGTGGGGGGCGGCGCCGAGCAACGCCTGGCCAAGCGCGCTCTCGGCGGCGCGGAAGGCCATCGCCTTGATGCTGCGACCGTCGTCGCCGGCGACGATCGTGCGGACATGGCCGTTGCCGACGATGTCCGCCTTGATCACGCGGACCGGGCCCATCGCGACGCGCGGTGCGGGCCAGCCCATTCCGTAGGGGCCGCCGGCCTCCATGGATTCGACCAAGCCGGGGTTGACGCCGCCCGCCGCCAGCACCGCATCGAGCAGGAGCGCGCGGTCGCCGTTCGCGCGTTCGACCGCGGCGGCCAAGCGCTCTTCGAGGAAGTCGGTAAAGGCGGGAATCGCGGCTTCGGCGATCGTCAGGCCGGCCGCCATCGCATGGCCGCCGCCTGCCACGAGCAGGCCGTGTTCGCGGGCGGCCATCACCGCCGCGCCGAGGTCCACGCCGGGGATCGAGCGGCCCGAGCCCTTGCCGATACCGTTCTCGTCGATCGCGATGACGATCGCGGGGCGGCCGAGCTTTTCCTTCAGGCGGCCGGCGACGATGCCGATCACGCCGGGGTGCCAGTTCTGGCCCGAGACGACGGCGACCGCGCGGTCGCGGCTCGAGAGCAGGTCGGCGGCCTCCTGCACCGTCGTTTCGATCGCGCGGCGTTCCTCGTTGAGGCGGTCGAGTTCGGTGGCGATCTCGCGGGCTTCGTCGGGGTCCCGAGTGGTGAGCAGGCGGACGCCGAGATCGGCGCGACCGACGCGGCCGCCGGCGTTGATCCGCGGGCCCAGCGCGAAGCCCAGGTCGGTGCACGTCGGGTTGCGGGTCAGGCGCGACGCCTCGATCAACGCCGCGACGCCGATGTTCTTGCGCGCGCCCATCACCTTCAGGCCCTGCGATACGAACGCGCGGTTGAGGCCGCGGAGCTGCGCCACGTCGGCGACGGTGCCGAGCGCGACGATGTCGAGCAGGTCGATCAGTTTCGGCTCGGCGCAGTCCTTGAAGAAGCCGCGGGTGCGCAAGGTTCGGACGAGCGCGGCGGCGGCAAGGAAGCACATGCCGACCGCGGCGAGGTGGCCATGCGCGGCGCCCTCGGTCTCGTCCAGGCGGTTGGGGTTTACCAGCGCCAGCGCATGCGGCAGCGCGGTCGAGCATTTGTGGTGGTCGATGACGATCACGTCGACCTTCGCGTCGCGCGCGGCGTCGAGCGCGTCGAACGCCTGCGCCCCGCAGTCGACCGTGACGATCAGCGAGGCGCCTTCGCCCGCGAGGCGGACAAGCGCTTCGCCGGACGGGCCGTACCCTTCGAGCAGGCGGTCGGGGATGTACGGTCGCGCTTCGATGCCGAGATCGCGCAGCACCAGCACCATCAGCGCGGCGGAGGTAGCGCCATCGACGTCGTAATCGCCGAAGATCGCGACCTGTTCCTGCGCCTGCACCGCGTCGGCGAGGCGCTCGGCGGCGCGGTCCATGTCGCGGAAGATCGACGGATCAGGCATGAACGCGCGGATCGACGGCGTGCGGTGCGCGTCGAGCGCATCGCGCGGGCAGCCGCGCGCGAGGAGGAGCTGGGTGACGAGGTCGTCGCCCGAACCGCTGACGCCAAAGCCGTCCCGACCGTCCGCGGCGAGGGCACGCCAGCGCCAGGGCTGGCCGAGGATCGAAGAGGTTACGCCGAGAACTGTCATGGCCCGGACGTAGTGGCTGCGGGGGGATTGTCGAGCGGCGAGGCTTGTCCCCCCAGGCCCGCCGCGTCCCTCACTTGATCCAGGGTCGCTCGCGAAACCACTTCGTCACGATATACTTCACGCCCTCCATCACCGGCATGCCCTCGTGCAAGGTCAGCCCGTTGGGAGTCCCGTCCGGGTTCATGTTGTTCCACGCCAGCAGCATGCCGCGCTTCGGGGCGATCTTGATCCCCGCCTGCGGAAACCACGTCGCGCCGCCCTCGGGCACGTCGTTGAGGAACACCATCGCGGTCCAGGTGCGCTGGCCGCCCTGCTCCTGCATCTTCGCCCAATAGCTCTCGGACTCGTGGAAATAATCATGGTGCGCGCGGAATTGCTGGCCGGGGGCGTAGCGCTGGCCCTGCATCGTCTCGCCGTGGAGCAGGTCGATCCCGAGCAGCGTCGCGATCGCCTCGTCGTTCGGCTGCACGTCGGGGGACCAGCGATCCATGTCGCAGCTCTCGCTCGTCCGGAAATTGCTGTTTGGTCGATCCGACAGCAGCGTCGACGGCCGCCGCTTCGAATCGATCATCGCGATCAGCCGCTTGCAGGTTGCGGAATCGAGGAAGTCGGGCTGGTAATAGAATTGCACCGTGTCCATCGCGATGCGCTGCACCGCGGGATTGGCGTCCAGGCGCGCGGCGACCTGCGATCCGGCCACCTGGCGGAGCGCCATGGCCGGATCGAGCTTCTTGGCTTTTGAAAAGATACCCACGCGCGAGGATTTGGCGAACTGGTGCCGAAACGCAAGAGCCCCGCGGCGACCAAAATCACCGCGGGGCTCTCCCCTGTTACCTCGTGCCGGCAAGCCGGAGCTTACCAGAAGATGTCGTACACCGTGTCGACCACGCGGCCGCTGTCGAGATCGACCAGCAACGCGTCGTTGTAATAGCGCACCCAGCGATACGGACCGTACGCGTCGGGCAGGCGATAGGTGTACGGGTCCTGGATCCAGTAATTCTGGTTGTAGAGGATCCGGTTCAGCGAGAAGCCGACGTTGAAGCGACGATAGCCCGACCCCCAGCCGCTCGGCGCATAATAGCGCGGCAGGCGGTAGGCGCCGCGGTTCGACGCACGATAGTTGCTCCAGGCATAGCGGTTGTCGTTGCGCCAGCCCCGGTTCCACGCGCCGCCCTGATTGAAGCGACCCTGGTTGTAACCGCCGCGGTCATAACCCTGGACGTTGCCATAGGCTCGGTTGGGCTGACGGTAGCCACCGTTGCGGTCGCCGCGCCAGTCGTTCCGCCCGTCGTTGCGCCAATCGCCGCGACCGTCGTTGCCGCGCCCGTTGCGATCGAACTGACCTCGATCGAATTGACTGCGATCGGCCTGCGGGTTGCCGCGATCGAAGCCGAGACGACCCTGGCCATGATTCCAGTCGGGGCGAATCTGCCCGGCTTGCTGGTCCGGACGCGGCTGTCCGTTCCAGCCCTGACCATTGCCACGCTGTACGTTCCAGTCAGGACGTGCCCGACCATCGGCGCGATCGCCACGGACCTGCGCCTGCGTGCCAAGGTCGGCGCGCTGCGGGCGCTGGACTTGGTCCGGCGTTGCCGGGCGGTCCGGGCGCTGTTGCTGGAAGGCCTGTCCATCGCGCGGACCACGATCGCCGCGATCAGGGCGCTGGCCACGATCCTGGCGCGGTCCGTCGTTGCCGCGGTCACCGCGGTCACCGCGGTTCTGGTCGACCTGCTGTGCGGTCGCGGCCGTCGCCATCGTCGTCGCCGGTATCAACGCCGACGCCGCCATCAAGAGTTTCAGAAACCTGCCCGTCATCGCCGTCGTCCTCGACTGCCGGCGCACGAGCCGGCTCCTGTGATGGGTCGTGTCTAGGCCGTGCGGCGTGTGGGCAGGCTGAATGCGTTCGTCAGCGATTAGACAGGTTTAGCGGGGGGTGATCGGTCCTGCCGACCAGTTATCGTGCCCGACGCATGAAGACTAACCTCACCAATAACCGCCACCCCGCCGAAAATAACCGCCACCCCGGCGAAGGCCGGGGCCCAGTTGGGGACGGTCGGTAACTGAGTGCCGCGATGCATCACTCTGGACGTTCCAACTGGGCCCCGGCCTCCGCCGGGGAGGTGAAGAAGGGGGGTGATGGCGGGCGTAATGGCCATGCCAGTCTCAACGGGTTCGCCGTCACGCCCGTCTCCGCCACTCCATGTTCTCCCGCGAAGGCGGGAGCCCAGACTGGACTCCCGCCTTCGCGGGAGAACAAGGTGGCGGAAGAACAGCTTTTCGGTTCGAACAAACGCCTACCGCGCCGGCGGCGGCACCAGCGCAGGAACCAGCCGCGCCGAGTCCGCCGGATCGATCCCAGGCCGCGGCCCCGCCGGAATAACCTCTTCCCCGCGCGTCGCGCGACCCGCGCGCTGGATTGCTTCGACCACGCGCGGATACACCCCGCACCGGCACAGGTTCGTGATCTGCTCGCGGATTAGCGCCTCGCTCGGGTCCGCATTGCGCTTCAGCAAAGCCGCCGCCGCCATGATCATGCCGGGGATGCAGAACCCGCATTGCGGCACCGCTGCGGCAATGAAGGCCAACTGCACCGGATGGTTGCGCTCGCGCGACAGCCCTTCGATCGTGGTCACGTACGCGCCCTCGATCGATCCGATCGGCACGCGGCAACTGCGCACCGCGCGCCCGTCGATATCCACCGTGCACGCGCCGCAATGCCCCGTGCCGCAGCCATATTTGGTACCCGTCAGGTTCGACGCATCGCGCAGCGCCCACAGCAACGGCGTATCGGGGTCGAGCTTGTATTCGATCGGCGCGGTGTTGACGGTGAAGCGGCTCATGGCCGCCGTCCTAGCCCGCCGAACGGGCTCGCACCACGCGGCATTGCTTCCCGCGGCATTGTCACGCAGCATTGCCACGCAGCGGGGCCCCGGCTTATGTCGCGCGGAAATACCGCGAGAGGGCGCAAACACGATGCACGTCGATACCAAATCCACAACAGCGGCAGGCGGCGATGCCAGCCACGGCTACGATGCGCCCGACCTGCGCGTGTTCGTGTTCGCGCTGTTCTTCATCTTCGGCGGCATCACCTCGCTGAACGACATCATCATCCCCAAGATGAAGGAGCTCTTCACGCTCGACCACGCGACCGCGATGCTGGTCCAGTCGGCGTTCTTCCTCGCCTATGCGCTGTTCTCGATCCCCGCCGCGGCGATCGTGCGCAAGGCCGGCTACATGCGGACCGCGTCGATCGGCCTCGTCACGATGACCGCAGGCTGCCTGTTGTTCATCCCCGCCGCAGGCCAGGCGAGCTTCGGCATGTTCCTGTTCGCGCTGTTCGTGCTCGGCGCCGGCATCACCGTGGTCCAGGTCGTCGCCAACCCGCTGATCTCGGCGCTCGGCCATCCCAAGTCCGCCTCGAGCCGGCTGACCTTCGCGCAGGCGTTCAACTCGCTCGGCACCACCATCTTCCCGTATGTCGGCTCCGCGCTGATCCTCGGCGGGCTGGCGACGGTCGATTCCTCGACGCTCACCGGCGCCGCGCTCGACGCGTACCGCACCGAGTCGTCGCGGACCGTCGTGCACACCTATATCGGCCTCGCGATCGCGCTGCTGATCGTCGCCGCGGTCGTCTGGACCCGTCGCAACCGGCTCAACGAGGAGCAGGACCAGACCGGCAGCATCTTCCACGCGTTCACGTTGCTGAAGCGCCCGCGCTTCGCGATGGGGACGGCCTGCATCTTCCTTTACGTTGGCGCCGAAGTCGCGGTCGGCTCGCTGATCGTCAATTACCTGATGCAGCCGAGCGTGATGGGCCTGAGCGACGTCGCGGCGGGCCAGCACGTACCGTTCTATTGGGGCGGCGCGTTGATCGGGCGTTTCATCGGCGCGTACGTGCTGAACAAGGTGTCGCCGGGCAAGGTCCTCGCGGGCGTCGCGGCGGGTACTCTTGCGCTGATCCTGATCTCGGCGAATACCGAGGGCGCAGTGTCGGGCTGGGCGTTGCTGGCGATTGGCCTAATGAACGCGGTGATGTTCCCGACGATCTTCTCGTTGGCCTCGGAAGGTCTCGGCAAGCGTGCGGCGGAAGGCTCGGGCGTGATCGCCACGGCGATCGTCGGCGGCGCGATCATCCCGTATCTGACGGGGATGCTGGCGGACAAGTCGGGCAGCCTGCACTTCGCGCTGCTGCTCCCGGCGATCTGCTACGCGCTGATCCTCGCATACGGCCTGTACGCCCGGAAGCCGGTGGCGGAGGTCCCAGCCTAAGCCCCATCCGTCATCCTGGGCTCGACCCAGGATCCAGAGCCACGAATGTCAACGCAAGTGGCTCTGGATCCTGACTTTCGTCAGGATGACGGACGGGGCAGCATCGGCGCCGCCCGCCCGGTCGCGAGATCGGCATCGGAAAACCGGATCGGCGTGCGCAGCCCGGGCACCATCGACCCATCCGGTCGCGCCACCTCGATCGCCATCCCCCGCGCAACAACCTGCGGATCGTCGAACGCCTGCGCCACCGTGTTGATCGGTCCGGCCGGCACGCCCACCGCCTCCAGCCGCGCAAGCAGTTCGAGCTTGGGCACCAGCGACGTCGCCGCCTCGACCCCCGCGAACAGCACATCCTTGAACGCCAGCCGCCCGGCATTGGTCGCGAACCGGGGATCGTCGCGCATCTCGGGCAATGCCATCGCGTCGCAGAACCGCCGGAACTGCCCGTCATTCCCGACCGCCAGGATGAACCACCCATCGGCACACGGAAACACCGCATAGGGGCACACGTTCATATGCGCGTTCCCGACCCGCGTCGGCGACACGCCGCTCGCGAACCAGTTCATCGCCTGGTTCGCCAGCACCCCGGTCATCGTATCGAGCAGCGCCATGTCGATCTGCTGACCCTTGCCCGTGTGCTCGCGCATCGCCAACGCCGCCTGGATCGCGATCACGGAATACAGCCCGGTCATGATATCGGCGAACGCGACGCCGATTTTCTGCGGCGCGCCGTCCGGTTCGCCGGTCAGGTCCATGATCCCGCTCATGCCCTGGACGATAAAGTCGTAGCCCGCACGCGGCGCATAGGGTCCGTCCTGCCCGAACCCGGTGATCGAGCAATAGACCAGCCGTGGGTTGATCGCGGACAGCGTCGCATAGTTGAGCCCGTATTTCGCGAGCCCGCCGACCTTGAAATTCTCGATCACGACGTCCGCATCGGCAATCAGGTCGCGGACGGTCGCCTGTCCTTCGGGCGTGGTGAAGTCGACGACGACTGACCGCTTGCCCCGGTTGGCGGCGTGGAAATACGCAGCATCGCGCGTGCCGTCAGGGTTGTCGATGAACGGCGGTCCCCAGGTGCGCGTGTCGTCGCCCGCGGGACTCTCGACCTTGACGACATCGGCGCCAAGATCGGCCAGCACTTGTCCCGCCCAAGGCCCGGCGAGGATCCGCGCAAGTTCGACGACCTTCAGGCCGGTGAGGGGGGAAGGTTTGCCCCCCACGATCACAGCACCACCCCGGCGAAGGCCGGGGCCCAATTGGAAAGGTTAGAGTGACGAAGCGCCGCCTCAGCCAATACGCGTCCCCCACTTGGGCCCCGGCCTTCGCCGGGGTGGTGCAACGATCGGCGCGCAGCCTTCAAAACGCAGCGATACCCGTGATCGCGCGCCCCAGAATCAACGCATGCACATCATGCGCACCCTCATACGTGTTCACCGTCTCCAGGTTCATCATGTGGCGCATCACCTGATACTCCCCCGAAATCCCGTTGCCACCGTGCATGTCGCGAGACATCCGCGCGATATCGAGCGCCTTGCCGACATTGTTGCGCTTCACGATCGAGACCATCTCCGGCGCGAACCGGCCCTCGTCCATCAGCCGCCCGACGCGCAAGCTCGCCTGCAGCCCCAGCGCGATCTCGGTCTCCATGTCCGCCAGCTTCTTCTGGTACAGCTGCCGCCCAGCCAGCGGCGTCCCGAACTGGTTGCGATCGAGGCCATATTGCCGCGCCGCATGGAAACAGAATTCCGCTGCACCCAGCGCGCCCCATGAGATCCCGTAGCGCGCGCGATTGAGGCACCCGAACGGCCCCTTCAGCCCCTGCACGTCGGGCAGCAGCGCGTCGTCGCCGACCTCGACCTCGTCCATCATGATCAGGCCGGTGATCGAGGCGCGCAACGACAGCTTGCCCTCGATCTTCGGTGTCTCCAACCCCTTCATCCCGCGCTCCAGAATGAAGCCGCGGATGGCGCCGTCATGCTCGTCGGACTTCGCCCAGATCACAAATACGTCGGCGATCGGCGAGTTCGAGATCCACGTCTTCGCGCCGGAGATCACATAGCCGTTCGGGGTCTTCTTCGCGCGCGTCGTCATCCCGCCCGGATCGGAGCCCGCATCCGGTTCGGTCAGCCCGAAACAGCCGATGAACTCACCGGTCGCGAGCTTGGGCAGGTATTTCCGCTTCTGCGCCTCCGACCCGAACGCGTTGATCGGGTACATCACGAGGCTCGACTGCACCGACATCATCGAACGATAGCCTGAGTCGATCCGCTCCACCTCGCGCGCGACCAGCCCGTACGCGACATAGGACGCGCCGACGCCGCCATATTCCTCCGGGATGGTCGGCCCGAGCAGGCCCAGCTCGCCCATCTCGCGGAAAATCGCGGGATCGGTATGCTCGTGCTGGAACGCGTCGATGATCCGCGGCGCCAGCTTGTCGTCGGCATAGGCCTTCGCGCTGTCGCGGATCATCCGCTCGTCTTCGCTCAATTGATCGTCGAGCAGAAACGGATCCGCCCAGTCGAACTTGCCCATCCCGGCCATCGTCATCTCCTTCGTTGACCGCCGACTTCGTGTGTCGGCGGGCGAAAGTCCACCCCTGTCGAGACGTTTACGCGTCGATCAGCGTCAGCACCGCGATCGTCGCGTGCTCCCGGTCGCCGATCGTCTCGACGCGGTCGACCACGAGGTCGGCGACGATATGCCCGCGCATCGCGAACTTCGCCTCGGGCAAGCCGTCGATCCAGTCTCGAAGACCGGGTACGGGAACGGCGGCGATCGTCAGCCGGTGCTGCGCACCGGTGAAGGTGGCGCTGGCCCAAGGGGTGCAGTCGATCGACTCGACATGCATCGTGACGCCCGCCGCGGTCGCATGGCCGCGCAGCGCACGGATCAGCAGCGTGCCTGCATCGGGCCCGCGGATCGCGTCCATCCTCATGCCCCGTCCGCCGCGATGAACGATTCGATCTTCGCCACCATCGGCGCGCGCGGCTGGCGACCGCGCCGCAGGTCGTGGACCAGCCGCGGATCGCCGACCGCGAGACGGCCGAATTTCGACATCGGCATCCCCGTCCGCCGCAGATATCGATCGATCTTCATAAGCACGCTCATCGTCGCTCCTCCCGAGTCCTTGCATGATGTTCTTGATCTGTTCTCCCAAATCCTACTTGTCTAGGAAATTTCCTACGCTACGGTCCGAGGGTGTCTCGAACTGCATCCGATCCCGATCCAAGGCGTGCGCTGGCGACGCTGGCCGCCGAACGCGGCGACAGTCTGGCGGCCCTGTCGGCGATGCTCGGGCGCAATCCCGCCTATCTCCAGCAATATGTCCGCCGTGGCTCGCCGCGATCGCTGGCCGAGCGCGACCGGCGGCTATTGTCGGAATATCTCGGGGTGAGCGAAGTGACGCTGGGCGCGCCCGCCGATCGGGCCGCTGGGTTCCGGGTGCCGAAACTCGACGTCGCGGCATCGGCGGGCCCCGGCGCGCTGGTCGATGGCGAGATCGCGCTCGGCACCGACACGCTCGATCCGGGCCTGGCGCGCCGGTTGGGCCTGAAGGACGGGCAGGCCGCGATCATTCGCGTCCGCGGGAGCTCAATGGAGCCGGGGCTGTTCGACGGCGATCACATCGTCGTCGACACAGCCGACCGCACGCCGCGAGCCAAGGGCGGCGTGTACGTGATCCGGATCGACGATGCGGTGATGGTGAAGCGGGTTACGCTAGTCAGCGGAGCGCTGGTGGCGACGAGCGACAATCCGGCGGCCGGTCCGCTACCGGAAGGGCCGATCGCGGTGATCGGTCGCGTGGTGTGGCAGATGCGCGAGCCGCGTTGAGGGAAGTGCCACGTAATTAACTCGGACCCAAGTCCGCCTGACCCAACCAAATCTGACCCAGGCCGGTCGCGCTCGGTGCTCCTGCACCAGATTCCATATTTCGTCGTCATCCCCGCGGAGGCGGGGACCCATATGCTCAAGGGTTATCGAATAGATCGCGAGGTTTGCCCGTACGGGTTCCCGCCTGCGCGGGAATGACTGCTCGATGGTTGTCGAACCCTACCGCCGGTCCCGCAACCACACCAGCACCGCTGCCAGTACGCCCACCCCGGTCCCGACCAGAAACCCCGGTGTTGCCTGCCCGATCGCAAAGCCGACGCCTGCCCCGCCCAGCATGCCGAGCGCCACGAGGAACCCGCCCGCGGCGCTGGGGTCCTTGTGGGGGGGGAGGGTGTCGCGGGAAGTCGGGTCGGTCATCGCCCCGTCCTGCCACGCGCCGCGCCCGGATGCCAGTTGTGCGCGTTCGCCTGCCCGCCGGACGTCCCGCGTTCCGACGCCCAAACGGGCGCGATCCCCCGCCCGGACGAAACGTGGCGGAAATGCGGCGTTACATACTGTTCCGCAACGACAAGCCCGGCTAGGAGCCTGACATGGTGTTCCGCGTCGGGCGAGCCGGGCCGGCCGCCGCCTTTTTCGTTCTGACGACAGCGGGGGCGGTTTCCGGTGCCGGCGTATTGTCGGCGCATGCGCAAACCGTACCAGCGCCCGCACCTGCTCAGACACCCGCCCCGCCGACCGCGGATACGCCGATGTCACTCGACCCCAATTCACCGCTCGCCGCGCTGCCCGAAATCGGCGTCGCGTGGCCCGATCTCGCGAATTCGCCGATCGACCCCGCCGCTACGGTCGCCGCGGTCGATGCCAATGCCGAGACCCGCTATGCATGGCGGATCGAGGGGATCGATGCGATCGATACGACGCTGTTGCGGCAACGCTTCGCGCAACTCTCGACGCTCGATGCGAACGACGGGCAACCGGCCAATGCCGCGCAGCTCGATCGGCGCGCTCGCGAGGATGCCGACCTGCTCGACAGCCTGCTGCGTGCCCAGGGCTATTACGACGCCAGCGTCGCCACCCGTGTCGAGCCCGGCGCAAAGCCGATGGTCGTGCTGTCGGTCACGCCCGGTACGCTCTACCGGTTCAAGGGCGTGACGATCGACGGCATCGCTGCGGCAGGTGACAAGGCGCCGGGGCTGACGACCGCGTTCGGCGTGAAGCCCGAGGATCCGGTCAATTCGGATGCGATCGTCGCGGGGCAAGCCAAGCTGACGACGCAGATCGGTCGCGAAGGCTTTCCGTTCGCCAAGGTCGGCGATCCCGCGATCGTCGTCGATCATGCGACCCGCACCGCGACGCTCGACCTGTCGGTGCGGCCCGGCGGCGTGCGCAAGTTCGGCAACATCGTCGCATTGCCCGGCAACCGCGTGTTCGGCGCGGACCATGTCGGCGACATCGCGCGCTTTTCCCCCGGCGACCCGTATGACGCGGCCAAGCTCGACGATCTGCGGCGCGCGCTGATCCAGACCAGCCTCGTGTCCGCGGTCGATCTGAAAACGGTGCAGGGCACGACGCCCGATACCGTCGACGTCGCGGTGAAGCTCGATCCGGCGCCGCCGCGCACCGTCGCGGGCGAACTCGGCTATGGCACCGGCGAGGGTGCGCGCGCGGAACTCAGCTGGACGCACCGCAACCTGTTCCCGCCGGAGGGCGCGCTGACGGTCCGCGGCGTGCTGGGAACGCAGGAACAGCTCGGCTCGATCGTGTTCCGGCGCAACAATTTCGAGGCGCGCGACCGGGTGCTGACGTTCCAGGCTTCGGGCGTGCATACCAACCGCGATGCCTACGACGCGAAGACGTTCACGCTTGCGGGCAGCCTGGAGCGGCAGACCAACATCTTCTTCCAGAAGACGTGGACATGGTCGGTCGGTGCCGAACTGCTGGCGTCCGACGAGCGCGACGTGATCGTCTCCACCGGCGCGCCGCGGCGGCGGACGTTCTTCATCGGCGCGCTGCCGACCACGCTCAATTACGACGGTTCGGACGATCTGCTGAACCCGACCAGGGGGTTCCGGCTCGGCGCGCGCCTCAGCCCCGAGGTGTCGCTGCAGAATTCGGTGTTCGGCTATGCCCGGACCCAGTTCGACGGCAGCGTGTACCAGCCGTTCGGCGACCGGGTGGTGCTTGCGGCACGGACCCGGCTCGGTACGATCGTCGGCGCGCCGCGCGACCAGGTCGCACCGTCGCGGCGCTTCTACGCCGGCGGCGGCGCGTCGGTGCGCGGCTATGGCTATCAGTCGATCGGGCCGCGCGATCCCAACAACGATCCGATCGGCGGCCGCAGCCTCACCGAATTCTCGATCGAGGCGCGGGTGAAGGCATTCGGCAATTTCGGCATCGTGCCGTTCCTCGACGCGGGCAACATCTACACCTCGCCGCTGCCGAAATTCACCGGGCTGCAATACGGCACCGGGATCGGCGTGCGCTATTATTCGAACTTCGGCCCGATCCGTCTCGACGTCGGCACGCCGATCAACCCGCAGCCGGGTGACAGCCGCGTGGCGGTGTATGTTTCGCTGGGACAGGCATTTTGAGCGAGGAAGCCGCTCTGCCAAAGCGCCGGATCGCTTGGTGGCGCTGGATTACCAGCGCGGTCATGGCGCTGCTTGTGATCATCGGTACCGCGTTGCTGATCGTCGACACGGGGATCGGCCACCGCTTCGTCGCGGACCGCATCGCCGCGATCAAGACCGCCAACGGGCTACGCTTCACCGTCGGGCGGATCGAAGGGTCGCTGTACGGCGATACCCGTCTGGTCGACCTGCGCGTGTACGATCTGGAGGGGCTGGTCTTCCAGGCGCCGAACGTGACGCTCGACTGGTCGCCGTTCGACTGGTTTTCCAACCGGCTGGAAATCAACCGGCTGATCGTCGATCGCGCGATCCTGACGCATACGCCGCGCACCCGTCCGCCCAAGACCCGCGGGCCGATCCTGCCCGACTTCGACATTCATATCGGTAAGCTGTCGGTCGGGCGGCTGACGCTGGCGAAGCGTGTGCTGGGGACGCAGCGGATCGGCACGCTCGACGGACGCGCCGACATTCGCTCGGGCCGCGCGCTGGTCGACCTGAAGGCCCGCATTGCCGGTAGCGACGACCTGAAGCTGCGCATCGATGCCGAGCCTGCGCGCGACCGCTTCGACATCCACGTTGCTGCGAAGGGGGCGGCGAATGGCGTGCTCGCGCGGATGGTCCGGGCGAAGGCTCCGGTTTCGCTCGCGGTCACCGGCGACGGCAGCTGGGCGAAATGGAACGGCCGCGCGAACGGCATGATCGGCACGACGCGCGTCGTCGATCTGGCGCTGGTGCAGGTCGCGGGGCGCTACACGTTGTCGGGCACGCTCGCGCCGTCGTCGCTGCTGAAAGGGCGGCTGCAACGGCTGACCGCGCCGCGCGTGCTCGTCAACGGTAGCGCGATGTTCGCCGACCGACGCCTCGACGGCCAGCTCTCGCTGCGCACGCCGGCGCTGGCGATCGATACGACCGGCATCGTCGATCTCGGCGCGAACGCGTACCGCGACGTGCGGATCAAGGCGCGGCTGCTTCGCCCGCCCGCGTTGTTCGACAACATGACCGGCAACATGGTCGAATTGCGGGCGATCCTCGACGGCCCGTTCGCCACCGCCGCGTTCGACTACCGCCTCGACGCCAGCCGCTTCGCCTTCGATCAGACCGGGTTCGAGAACGCCCACGCCGCCGGCAGGGGGCGCCTGTCCGCTGCGCCCGTCACCGTCCCGATCCGCTTTACCGCGGCGCGCGTGACCGGGGTCGGCACCGTGGCCGGCGGCATCCTGCGCAACCTGTCGGTCGACGGCCAACTCCGCGTGACGCCGACGCTGCTCACCGGCGACGCCCTTCGGCTTCGGTCCGACAAGCTCACCGGCAGCATCAACCTCGTCGTCGATCTCCGCAACGGCCAGTTCGAGGTCGACATCAACGGCGGGCTCGGTCGCTACCTGATCCCCGGCCTCGGCATCGTCGACGTGAAGTCCACGCTACGCGTGGTCCCCGGCCCGAACCGCAAGGGCACGCGCGTGATCGGGCAGGGCAGTGCGCAGATGGTGCGGCTCGACAACGCGTTCTTCCGCAGCCTCGCAGGGGGATTGCCGCGGGTCACCGCCAACCTCGAACGCACCACCGACGGCGTGCTGCATTTTACCAATCTCGTGCTCACCGCGCCGCAGATCCGGCTGACCGGCAACGGCTATCGCCGGCGTGACGGCTCGTTTCATTTCGAGGGCGGCGGGCGTCAGCAGACCTATGGCCCGCTGACGCTCAAACTCGATGGCCGGATCGAAAAGCCGACGCTCGATCTCGTCTTCGCCAGCCCCAATGCAACGCTCGGCCTGTCGAACGTACGCGCGCATCTCGATCCGACGCCGCAGGGGTTCGCGTTCACCGCGGCAGGCGGCTCGCGGCTCGGGCCGTTCACCACCAACGGCGCGATCCTGTTGCCGCCCGGCGCCGGCGCGACCGTCGCGATCGCTGCGTTGAACGTCGCGGGAACGCGGGCGAGCGGCAATATCGCGGTCGTGGATGGCGGCTTCAACGGCGCACTGGCGGTCGCGGGCGGCGGTATCTCGGGCGAACTCCTGTTCCGCCCGGTCGGCAAGATTCAGCGCATCGAGGGCCATCTTGCCGCCAAGGGCGCGACGGTCGACAGCGTCGCGCTCCGCCAGGGCAAGCTCGATTTCGTCACCTTGCTCGATCCCGCCGGCACGTCGATCGAGGCGACCGCGACGGGTCTCGGGCTGCGCCGCGGTGCGCTCAGCCTCGCGCGGTTCAACGGTTCCGCATCGCTGCGCGGCGGCGTCGGCACGATCAAGGCGGCGATCGCCGGGTCGCGCGGTCGTGCGTTCGACATTCAGAGCGTCACGCAGGTCACTGCCGACCGCTACGCCATCTCGGCGCAGGGCACGCTCGACGGTCGCCCGTTGAGGCTGCTCACCCCTGCGGTCGTCACGCATGCCGAGGATGGCTGGCATCTCGCGCGGACCAAGCTCAGTTTCGGCGGCGGCGAGGCCGAAGTCGGCGGGCTCTTCACCGCGACCACCACTGCGATCGACGCCAGCCTGACGCGGATGCCGCTCGCCTTGCTCGATATCGGCTATCCCGGCCTCGGCCTCAGCGGTTCGGCGTCGGGGCGTTTCAACGTCGCGACATCGAACGGCGCGGCGCCGACGGGCAAGGCCGACCTCACGATCCGCGGTCTCTCGCGCGCCGGGCTGGTCCTGTCGTCGCGTCCGATCGACGTCGGCGTCGCGGCGGTATTGTCGCCCGACAAGCTCGGCCTGCGCGCGGTCATCGCGTCGGGTGGCAAGACGATCGGTCGCGCCCAGGCGCAGCTCGCGCCGCTCGGGCAGGGGGATTTCACCAGCCGGATCGTCAACGCCCGGCTGTTCGGGCAGCTGCGCTATAGTGGCCCCGCCGACACGCTCTGGCGGTTGACCCCGGTCGAGCTGTTCGACCTGTCGGGCCCTGTCGCGATCGGCGCGGACGTCGTCGGCACGCTCGCCAGGCCGACCTTGCGCGGCGTCGTCCAGGCGAACGGTGCGCGGATCGAGAGCGCGACCACCGGCACGGTCCTGACCAACGTCCAGGCGACCGGCCGGTTCGGCGGCTCGCGGCTCGTGATCGACCGGTTCGGTGCGGATGCGGGCAAGGGCGGGCGCGTCACGGGTTCCGGCCAGTTCGAATTCGCCGCCGCCAACGGTGTCGGCCTCGACCTCACCTTGCAGGCGGCCAAGGCGGTGATGATCAACCGCGACGATATCGGCGCGACGGTGTCCGGGCCGCTGACGTTCAAGTCGAACGGCTCGGGCGGCACGATCGCGGGCGACGTCGTGCTCGACAAGAGCCGCTACCGCCTCGGCCAGGCCACCGCTGCCAGCGCCGTCCCCCAACTCAACATCCGCGAAATCAACCTCCCCGACGGCGGCGAGGAAGTGGTCAAGCAGACCAAGCCCTGGACGTTGGCGATCAAGGCACGCGCGCCGAACCAGGTCATGGTCAGCGGTCTCGGCCTCACCAGCGAATGGTCCGCCAACCTGCAGATTGCCGGCCAGCCCGAGAACCCGGCGATCACCGGCCGCGCGACGCTGATCCGCGGCGACTATGAATTTGCAGGCCGCCAGTTCGAACTCGCGCGCGGCGTCATCCGCTTCGACGGCGGCGTGCCAGCCAACCCTGCGCTCGATATCGAGGCGAATGCCGATTCGACCGGGCTCAGTGCCTCGATCCGCGTCACCGGCTATGCGCTAAAACCCGAGATCGGCTTTACCAGCACGCCCGCACTGCCCGAGGACGAGTTGCTGTCGCGGCTGCTGTTCGGGACGTCGATCACCAATCTGTCCGCACCCGAAGCGTTGCAACTGGCGGCGGCAGTCGCGGCGTTGCAGGGCGGCGGCAGCGGGCTCAACCCGATCAACGCGGTGCGCCGCGCGGCCGGGCTCGATCGCCTGCGCATCCTCCCCGCTGATCCGCAGACGGGGCAGGGGACGTCGATCGCCGCGGGCAAATACGTCACGCGGCGGCTCTATGCGGAGATCGTCACCGACGGGCAGGGCTATTCGGCGACGCAGGTCGAGTTCCAGGTCACGCGTTGGCTGTCGCTGCTGTCGAGCATCTCCACGCTAGGCCGCCAGAGCGCCAACGTCCGCGTGTCGAAGGATTATTGAAGGATGATCCTTCCGCAGTGCTGGGATAAAGGCGAAACATGAAGCCCGTTATTTTCGGCCTTTCCGGCCCCGTCCTCACTCCCGCCGAACGCGCGTTCTTCGCCGTGTGCGAGCCTGCCGGCTACATCCTGTTCAAACGCAACATCGTCGACCGCACGCAAGTGCGCGCGCTGACGGATTCGCTCCGCGCCCTTGCGGGACGCGACGACCTCGCGATCCTGATCGACCAGGAGGGCGGTCGCGTCGCCAGGATGGGCCCGCCCGAATGGCCTGCATTTCCTGCAGGTCCGGTGTTCGACGCGGCGTATGAGCGCGCACCGATGACCGCGATCCAGGCGGCGCGCGCCAATGCGCAGGCGCTCGGCGTGATGCTGAGCGAGGTCGGCATTACCGTCGACTGCCTGCCGCTGCTCGACGTGTCACAGCCCGATACCACGGACGCGGTCGCTTCCCGCACGTTCGGCGCCGACCCCATGCGCGTGGCGGCTGTAGGCCGCGCGACGCTGGAGGGGCTGGCTGAAGGCGGCGTGGTCGGTGTCGTCAAGCACATGCCGGGGCACGGCCGCGCGAAGGTCGATACGCACCACCACCTCCCGACGGTGACTGCGACCGACGCCGAGCTCGAGATCGACCTCGAACCCTTCCGCACGCTCAACCAGGCGCCGATGGGCATGACGTCGCACATCGTATTCGAGGCTTGGGACGCCGACCGCCCCGCGACGCTGTCGCCGATCGTGATCGATGAAATCATCCGTCGACGGATCGGCTTCGACGGCCTGCTGATGACCGACGACATCGACATGAAGGCGCTGTCCGGCACCGCAGGTGACAAGGCGGCCGGCGCGATCGCCGCGGGCTGCGACCTGGTGCTCGACTGCTGGGCACGCATGGACGAGATGGTCGAGATCGCTGGGCGGCTGGGGGAAATCTTGGCAGCGTCGCGCGCGAGGCTCGATCGGGCGATGGCGTCGGTTGGGGCGGGAAAGGGTGATTTTGCGGCACTGATCGCAACGCGGGATGCGCTCTTGGCGCGTGCCTGATCGGGATCGGTACCGGTAGCGCGTTTCCTTAGCGTACCTCCCCGGCCTTCGCCGGGGGGCCTGGTTGCAGAGTATACTCGCGTTCGTCCTGAGTAGCTGCTGAGCTTGTCGCACCGTCAACGTGAAGGGTGGATGCGAGACGGCGTGCGCTGTAGCGTTCGGCGATGGACGACGCGCAACTGACCCTTGACCTCGACGGATGGGAAGGGCCGCTCGATCTGCTGCTATCGCTCGCCCGTGGGCAAAAGGTCGATCTGCGGAAAATCTCGATCCTGGCGCTGGTCGAGCAGTATCTCGCGTACATCGACTCCGCGCGCGCGCTGAAGCTCGAACTGGCCGCGGACTATCTCGTGATGGCGGCGTGGTTGGCGTATCTAAAGTCGGCGTTGCTGTTGCCGCGTGATCCGCTCGCCGAGCCCGATCCGGAGGAACTTGCGTTCCGGCTGCAACGGCGGCTCGAGCGGTTGAGCGCGATGCGTGAGGCGGGTGCGCGGCTGATGGCGCGCGATCGGACCGGGCGCGACGTGTTCCTTCGCGGCGCGCCGGAAGGATTGCGGACAGTGCGCAAGGCGGCATGGCAAGCCGCGATATTCGACCTGATCGCCGCCTATGGTCGGATATCCGCGCGGACGAGACCCGTGATGCATGTCGTTGCCGACCGCGCGGTGATGACGCTGGAGACGGCACTGGAGCGGGTATCAATGCTCATCGGCGAGCGGATCGACTGGAGCGTGATCGAGAGCTTCCTGCCTGAAGGCAGCGAGCTGTTGCGGCGATCGGCGCTGGCGTCGAGTTTCGTCGCGGCGCTCGAGCTCGCGCGGCAGGGAAAGATCGAACTGCGTCAGGCGTCGCCGTTCGCGCCGCTGTATGTGAAAGCGAGCGCATGACGCCGCCCGACGATTTCACGCGGGCCGTCGAGGCGGTGCTGTTCGCGGCGGAGGTGCCGCTGACGGTGGAGGCGATCCGCGCCCATGTCGGCGCGGGCGACGTGAAGGGAGCGCTCGAAACGTTGAGCGCAGACTATGCCGGGCGAGGGATCGACGTCGTCCGGCGCGGCGAGCGCTGGCAGTTCCAGACCGCGGCCGATATGGCGCATATGCTTCGCCGCAACCGCGAAGAGCCGCGCAGGCTTAGCCGCGCAGGAATCGAGACGCTGGCGATCATCGCTTATCACGAACCGGTCACGCGTGCGGAGATCGAGGCGATTCGCGGCGTGCAGATCTCCAAGGGGACGCTCGACGTGCTGATGGAGGCGGGCTGGGTGCGTCCGGCTGGCCGGCGGGAGGTGCCGGGGCGACCGCTGACGTTCGCGACCACGCCCGAATTCCTCGTCCATTTCGGGTTGCAGAGTCGGCGCGACCTGCCTGGACTCGACGATCTGCGCGCTGCGGGACTGCTCGATCCGGTCGATCTGGGGTTCGATCGCCTGGTCGGTGACGAGGATGGCGAGAGAGCTGGCAATGAGGCGGGATGAGGCTTAGATAGAGCTTAGTTTCCAGGAGAATTGCCATGGGCGGTTTCAGCCCGATTCACTTGCTAGTCCTCGCGGTCGTCGCGATCCTGCTTCTCGGCGGTGGCCGATTCTCGAACCTGATGGGCGACGTCGCCAAGGGTGTGAAGAACTTCAAGAAGGGCATGTCCGAGAACGACGACGAGACGCCGGCCAAGCCGTCGGCACGGATCGAAGCGCAGAAGACGGCCGATCCCGCGTTCGATCGCGACGGCAATCGCGTCCGCGACGACCGTCCCGCCTGAAGGCGGGCAGGTGACGTTGCTAGATAGGCGCGGCTGAATGTTCGATATCGCGCCCTCCGAGTTCCTGCTCGTGGCCTTTGTCGCGCTCGTGGTGATCGGCCCCAAGGACCTGCCCAAGGCGATGCGCGTGGTCGGCTATTGGGTCGGCAAGGCACGCGGCGTTGCGCGTCAGTTCCGCTCGGGTTTCGATTCGATGGTCCGTGAGGCCGAACTCGAAGAGATGGAAAAGCGCTGGGCGTCGGAAAACGAGCGTATCATGCGTGAACATCCGCAATCGCCGACGGACGCCACAGCGGATGACGCACAGGTCGTGCATTCCCCAGAGACGGAAGAACACCGTCGCGATTATCGCTCGATCGACAACGCCGACGATCACACGAACGAGCCGGTAATGGTCGAGAAGCCGGTCGTTGCTCCCGCTGCGTCTGTTGATGGGGGGCTCGATGAGGCTCACGGCAACCGGCCTGTGGTGGCTGCGCCGTTGCCGGATCGTGCGCCGGACCTGTTCGATACGCAGTCCGCGACCCCGAATCCGGCACTCAAGCCGGTAGACGACAAGACCGGCAAGTCCGATGTCGCGCCGTCGTGACCGGATCCAATCTCCGCGCCCCCCGGGCCGCTGAAAGACAGACATGAGCGAGATCGACGCTAGCCGGGCACCTTTGCTCGACCATCTGATCGAGTTGCGCCGCCGGTTGCTCTATTGCATCGCCGCACTGATCGTGACGTTCGCCGTCGCGATGTATTTCGCCGAGGACATTTTCGGCTTTCTTGTTCATCCGTTGCTCGCGGCCGGTCAGAACAAGGTCATCTATACCGAGATTTTCGAGGCGTTCTTCGTACAGATCAAGGTGGCGTTCTTCGCCGCCATGATGCTGTCGTTCCCGGTGATCGCGAACCAGCTGTGGCAGTTCGTCGCACCGGGCTTGTACAAGAAGGAGAAGCGCGCGCTCCTGCCGTTCATCCTCGCGACGCCGGTGCTGTTCCTGACCGGCGCGTCGATGGCGTACTATATCGCGATTCCGATGGCGCTTCATTTTCTGCTCGGGTTCGACGGCATGGTCGGCGGCATCCACCGCGAGGCGCTTCCCGCGATCGGCAATTACCTGTCGTTCACGATGCAGTTCCTGTTCGGCTTTGGTATCTCGTTCCTGCTGCCCGTCCTGCTGATGCTGTTGGAGCGTGCAGGGATCGTCACGCGGAAACAGCTGATCGGCGCGAGGCGTTATGCCATCGTCGCGGCGTTCGCGATTGCCGCGGTCCTGACGCCGCCGGACATCGGGTCCCAGCTGCTGCTCGCGATCCCGCTGGTCATTCTCTACGAATTGGCACTGGTCGGGATATGGTTCACCGAGCGTAGCCGGGCCAAGGCCAAGGCGACGGGCGAAGACACTGACGCGAACACCGAGATCGTCGAGCGCTGATACGAAACGGGACCCGGTGCAGATGCACCGAGTCCCGTTTAGCGGTATGCGTAAAGGCTTACTTGGCGCCGTTCGCAGTCTTGGCGACGGTCTTGCCCGCCGACGACACGTCCTTGCCTGCGCCCTCGACCGTGTTGCACGCCGATACCATCAAAGCGCTGACAACAACCGCCATTCCGACCAACTTACGCATGATACTTCCTCCTAGAAGGGCTTGAATGCCACCGAGAAGGGAATGTCCGAGCCGAGATTTCGTTCCGGCGACGACGATTCACCACCCAACGATTTCGGACAAATAAAAGCCCGACCGCGTCACCAAGGGGGGGAGGGTGACGCCGTCGGGCCTGTGTTGGGGATAGCGAGAGCGGGGGGGGCATAAATTCGCTATCCGAAAGATCAAACGGCCATCACCCCACTCGGTTCCGGTCTTTTCCGATTTTCTCGTCCGCAACGGAAAAAAGCGGCATGCTCAATCGCGTCCGGTAATCGCAAACGCGATCTCGTAAGCGCCGACCAACGGATCGTGGTGGAGCGGTGAGCGCAACTGGCGTGAGAGCCCTTCCATGACGCGGCCGTAGCGGGACACGGACTCGCGCAGCGCGTCGCTCTCGACCAGCGCGCGCGATACGACTCTGAGCAACGCTCGGTCGGGCTTGTCCGCGATCTTCTCGGCGGATTTCACGACAATCCGGATTTGCGCGACCGGATCGCAACTTATCGCCAGCTCGATCATCTCGGTGACTAGGAAGGCGATCGCCACGGCAACGTCCTGGTTGACCAGATACGGGTCGATATCGAGCGTAATGCCAAGCCCGTGCGAACGATCGGACGCGGTCGCGCGGATATTGGCCGACAGTTCGCCGATCATCGTGCGCAGGTTAAGCCCGCGATTTTCTTCGAGTTCGGCAAAGTGATTGCGGTGGACCACGGCCAGCGCATCGACCCGGCGCTGGATCGAGGAATAGGCAGCGGTCGCATCGGCACTGGGCGCGCTACGCGCATGGAAATTGATCAGGCTGGAGATCACCTGAAGATTATTCTTTACCCGGTGGTGCACCTCGCGGGTCAGCTTGGTCTGGCGCACCAGACCCTCGGCAAGTCCCGCCTCATGCAAGGCGACCGTGCGGCTGATAGATTGGAAGGTCTCGCCAAGTTCGCGGATCTCCTGCGCCGGCAGCGTGCTGACGACGCCGAAATCCAGTTCCTCTCCTGGCGTGAATGCGGCCACAGCCCCGCGCAGTCGCTGCAATGGCCGGATCAGCAAGCGGTCGACCACGAACCAGGCGATACTGGCGGCGGCCAGCCACATCAGCAGCGGTAGCAGCATGGCGACGATCAACGACGATGTCACCGGTGCACTGCGAACGCTGGTACGCAGAGCAAGGCCTGCCACTCCCAAGTCCGTACGGGTCGTCTCCATGCGATCCAGCGGCCGTTCGTCCGGAATGGTTTCGAGGTGCAATGCCTCTTCGTCGAGGACGATCGCACTGCTGACCGCGGAAGTTCGCGTCGATGGCGTGGCGATCTTCTCTAGAAATGCGCGCGGAAAATAGGCGCGGGCCGATGTTCCGCCGCGGGGGCCGCGGCTGGGACCGGAAATCGCCAACAACAGGCCGGTATCCGGCACGATCGCGGCTGAAATTGGCATATCGTCGCGGCGCAACGTTACCGGATTGGGCAACGCCGCGCCGCACAATACGCGACCAGCGCGATCCGTGATGATAAACCGCGTACCGGCCGACGACTGTTGCGCGAACACCCCCTGCGCTCTGGCGCAACTGGGCGCATCGGCCGGATCGTTCCCCAGTGCATTCACGGCGACCCGCAACGCCGTCATGTCACCCACCAGCTCGATCGCGATCGCTCGCGCGCTCTCGTTGGCGGTAACGCGCAATCGTGCACGGGACTCCGCGTCGGTCAGGCGGGTGGTTTGCAACGTCGCGAAAACCGCGATCAGCGCCAGCGGCAACAGCGCTGCGCTCAGAATGAGAAAAAGCTTCGCGCCAGTCGGCAAGCGCCGCATAGTCGCTAGCAAGCGATGCTCGTCGAGGCCGATCGGTGCCGGCTGATCGTCTGCTAAAAACTCTGGCAAGGCCATTCGGCCCGCGATCAGTCTAGCTTGCCGAGAAGGTCGAGCAAATCGTCCGGAACGGCTTCATCGACGGTCTTCTGGTAGACCGAGCGCAACGCCGACCCCATTTGTTGATCCTTGTTCGGAATCATCTTCGGGGTCTTGGCAGGCGAGGTCTTCTCCGTGTCATGGCCCAAACTCAAAACTTCCCCCTGCACGACGCATACCGATGACGTGGTTGCAAAAATTGCGCGAGACCTGACGCGGGTCGCCCACTCACAAAAAGCTGCTCGTGAAACCAAATAGCATCTCGATAGTTCCACGGAGAAGCGAAATTTCGCGGTCTCCGTACAACGCTGTCATATGTTAGTATGATTGCCTGATGGATCGGGACCATTTTCGACCGACGCCATTGTAATGCTGCGAGCCGCCCGACACATGGGGGGCCGCATAGGATCAGGGAGTATTTGTTACCCATGTCGCTTGGACAGCAACTCGCACCGCACCTTCCCTTTTTGCGGCGCTATGGCCGGGCGCTCACCGGCAGCCAGATGCATGGGGACAAGTATGTCCGCGCCACGCTCGAGGCTATCGTCGCCGCCCCCGAGGAGTTTCCGCGCGATGTAGACCCGCGTCTCGGGCTGTACCGGATGTTCCAGGCGATCTGGAATTCGGCGAATTTCGATGAGGTCGCCGATGAGAGCTTGGGCGACACGCAAGGCCATGAGGCTGTCGCGCGCGCACGTCTGGCGCGCATGACGCCCTTGTCGCGGCAGGCTTTGCTGTTGACCGCGATGGAGGGCTTCACACCCGAGGATGCGGCGTATCTGATCGAGGTCGAGCCGAGCGAGGTCGACGATCTCGTTGCAGAAGCCCTGTCCGAGATCGAGAACCAGACGCGTGCCAAGGTTCTGATCATCGAAGATGAACCCATCATCGCGATGGATATCGAGACGATCGTTCGCGACCTCGGCCATGACGTGACCGGTGTTGCGGTTACGCGCGACGAGGCGGTGGCCTTGGCAATGGAAATGCGGCCTGGGCTCGTGCTTGCGGACATTCAGCTGGCGGACGACAGCTCCGGGATCGATGCGGTAAAGGACATTCTGGCCGAATTCGAAGTGCCGGTGATCTTCATTACCGCTTTCCCGGAGCGGCTTCTGACCGGCGAGCGGCCTGAACCGACGTTCCTGATCACCAAGCCGTTCCAGCGGTCAACGGTCAAGGCGGCAATCAGTCAGGCGCTGTTCTTCGATCAGGCCACTGTTCCGGTGAACTAAATCTGCCGAGTTTCGGGGCGGGCAACGCCTTGAATGCGGCGCATTTATCATCCACATTGGGTCCGTGTCCGTTATGGCTGCGGACCCTAAACTGTTTCCGGGGGTTGAAGACGACATGGCTGACCCGAACGACCGTATTCACGTGGAAACCGATGACGCGCGCGCCGGTGCGACCCCTCATATGACGCGCTACATTTTGGCCGTGTCGCTGGTGCTGGTCATTGCCATTTTCGGTTTCCTGATCCTTCGCTAATTTTTGTGGGATGCGTATCGATGGCAATGCCCGATGCGCGCCCTTATACTTGCCACGTGTCGACGGCATCGTTCCATCGGGATTGATCGGATTACCATGACTCAACCTGTTCCACGCACCGATGTCGACGACGATATCGATGAAGTCGTCGTGCCGGTTGAGCATGTCTCGTTGTCGGATGCGGAGTTCAAGGTCCAGCTTGCGCAGGTCATCCCGCATCTGCGGGCTTTCGGTCGGTCGCTGTCCGGAAGTCGCGACTTGGCCGATGACCTCGTGCAGGAGACGCTGCTCAAGGCTTGGGCGGCGCGTCTGCGGTTTCAGGCCGGTACGAACATGCGGGCCTGGACGTTCATCATTCTCCGCAATCTATATCTGTCGCAGATGCGTCGGGCTCGCTTCAAGGGTGAGTGGGACGATCTCGTGGCAGATCGCATCCTCGCTGCTCCGGCCAGCCAGGATCGTCACGTCGAACTCGGCGATATGCAACGAGCGCTGATGCATCTGCCGCAGCCTCAGCGCGAGGCGCTGATTCTGGTGGGTGCCGGCGGGTTTGCTTATGAGGAAGCTGCTGAGATCTGCGGCGTTGCGGTCGGGACGATCAAGAGCCGGGTCGCGCGGGGTCGCGTGGCGTTGGAGACGATACTCAACGATGGCTCGTTGCCATCACGACGCGATCACGAGACCGACACGACCAAAACGGCGCTGGATTCGATCATGGGGGATGTCGAGGAACTCAGTCGCGGTCGTTGACGTGCGCGGCACGCGATGCCGGAGATCAATTCAAGCGATGTGGCACCCCGTCGAGCCGCCGAAGTAGTCGGGCGAACTCACAGGGGACGGAGTCCTCTTCGTTGAATGTATCACGCAACGTGTGACCGATGACATCGGTCGCCCGCGGGCGATCCACTATCTGGCGACCGTCATCTGCGCGTTTGATGGTGAGAAATGCGTACGTCATGCGCTGTCAACGGCTGATGTTGCTTTTTGTTGCTATCTAGTGACATGCCCGGCGTGCGATGTGTATCTCCCTGTGATGTCTGCGACACTTTCCGACCCGGTACGTACGGTGCGTATCGTCGACGCCGTCCAACGCGCCCGGCGATGGTCGCCCTTTCTGGCGATGGTGTTGGATCGCGAACCGGAGCTAGCGGCCGCGCTGCTCGACGGGCGGCTCGATGTTTCGATGTCGAGCGCGCAACCGGATATGCCGACGGCCAAGCGACTGCGGATCGAACGTCGCGCCATGGCCTTGACCGTAGCGATCGGCGATTTGGCCGGCGTATTCGACCTGACCGAAGTCACGAATACGCTCACCAAATTCGCAGATCATGCGCTCGATACCGCTATTCGTGCCGCCATCGAGGAGCGGACCCCCGGCGCCGAAGTACGTGGCTTCACCGCGATCGCACTGGGCAAGCAGGGTAGCGGAGAACTCAATTACTCGTCGGATATCGATCCGATCCTGCTGTTCGATCCTGCCACGCTTCCGTGTCGTCCGCGCGAGGAGCCGGACGAGGCCGCGATCCGGATCGGCAAGCGCGTCGTCGAACTGCTGCAAGCCCGCGACGGCGACGGGTATGTCCTGCGCGTCGACTTGCGGTTGCGACCCTCTCCCGAAATCACGCCGATCGTCCTGCCCGTGGAGGCCGCGATCGGCTATTATGAGGCCCAGGCGCTGCCCTGGGAGCGCGCCGCGTTCATCCGTGCCCGGGCGGCGGCGGGCGATCTCGGGCTGGGTACGCGGTTCCTAGAAACGATCCGCCCCTTCATCTGGCGGCGGGCGCGTGATTTCGGCGCGATCGGCGAGATCCGCGGCATGTCGCGGCGGATCCGCGATCATCATTCGCAAGGACAGGCATTCGGTCCGGGCTATGATCTGAAGCGCGGGCGCGGTGGTATCCGGGAAGCGGAGTTCTTTGCGCAGATCCACCAACTGATCCACGGCGGGCGCGATCCGATGCTCCGGGCACCGGCGACGCGCGATGCCTTGACGCGTCTCGCCCACGCTGGCTGGATCACCAGCGACGAAGCCGCCGCGCTGATCGACGGGTACACGCTGTTGCGCACGATCGAGCACCGCGTGCAGATGATCGACGATCGCCAGACCCACACGCTGCCCAAGGGCGATGCACTCGACCGGGTGGCCAAGCTCCACGGGATGGAAGACGCAGCCGAGCTGTTGGCGGTGCTGCTTCCACGCGTGACAGAGACCGGGCGGATCTACGACGCGCTCGACGACACCGTGCGGCCGGCGTTTTCGCACGATCCGGTGACGCTGGACGCCGATCTGACGCTGGCGGGGTACACCGACCCGGAGGCTGCACGTCGTCGGATCGAGGCGTGGCGTGGCGGAGCTTATCCCGCGTTGCGCAGTCCCGCGGCGCGCGAGGCTCTAGAGGCTGTTCTGCCGACACTGGTGCCAGCGCTGGCTACCGCGCCCGAACCCCAGTCCGCGCTGCTCCGGCTCGATGCGCTGCTCGAGCGATTACCAAGTGCGATCAATATTTTCCGTCTACTCGAGGCGCGACCGGGGCTAGCGACCTTGCTCGCGGCGATTCTGAGTCATGCGCCGACGCTTGCCGACGATCTGGGCCGACGTCCCGATCTGCTCGACGGTTTGATCGACGCGAGTGCGTTCGAAGCGGTCGGCGACGTCGCGACGCTTGAGTCAATGATGCGTGCGGGCGATGCGGGCTTGGACTATCAGGCGCGGCTCGATCACGTCCGGCGGGTGGTCGGCGAATTGCGGTTCGCGCTCGGTACGCAGATCATCGCCGGAACGTCCGATCCGCTCGACGTCGCTGCGGGGTATGCGCGCGTTGCGGAGGCCGCGATCGGCGTGCTCGCGCAGGCGACGATCGACGAGTTCGCCAAGGTGCACGGCCGCGTGCCCGATAGCGAACTGGTCATCCTGGCGCTGGGCCGCATGGGCGGGGCGATGCTCACCCACGCCTCCGATCTCGACCTGATCTATCTGTTTACCGGTGAATTCTCGGCCGAGTCGGACGGCGCAAAGCCGCTGGGGGCGACGCTCTATTACAATCGGCTGGCGCAGCGCGTGACTGCGGCACTGTCGGTGGCGACCGCCGCAGGGCCGCTTTACCAGATCGATACGCGGTTGCGGCCGTCGGGGGGGCAGGGGCCGCTGGTCGTCACGCTGGACAGCTTCGCGCGATACCAGCGCGAGGAGGCCTGGACCTGGGAGCATATGGCATTGACCCGCGCGCGACCGGTGTTCGGGTCGGCAAGCGCGCGCGCGGCGGTGGCGACGATCGTTCGCGATGTGCTGGCTGGCGACCGGCCGCGGCGCGACGTGGTCGCCGATGCGCGGTCGATGCGCGCCGAGATGGCGGCCCACAAGCCGGCCAAGGGTCCGCTCGACGCCAAGCTGTTGCCGGGCGGTCTCGTCGACCTCGAATTTGCGGTGCATGTCGTCCAGCTGGTCCACCGCACCGGTTTCGACCCGAACCTGGGCCAGGCTATCGACCGTCTCGTCGCGGCAAACCTGATGCCGCCGACGATGCGCGCCGCGCACGACGTCCTGACCCGGCTGCTGGTCACGCTGCGGCTGGTCGCGCCCGATGCCGCCGAGCCGGGCGTAACGACCCAGGCGCTGATCGCGCGCGCGATCGGCGTCGCGGACTGGCCGGCGGCGATTGCCAAGCTCGAGGCCACGCGGCAGGAGGTCCGCGACCTCTGGAAACAGATCACGGGAGAGCATGATGGATGACGGTTCGCCAATCCCCGAGGTGTCGGTCACGGTAGCGGACGGCTCGGTCGTTCCACTGTCGAGCCTGGGCGCGCCGATCGTCGTCTATTTCTACCCGAAGGACGACACTGCCGGTTGCACGCGCGAGGCGCAGGACTTCACGGCGCTGGCCGCGGACTTCGCCGATGCCGGTGTCGCGGTCGTAGGCATCTCGAAGGATACCCCGGCCGCCCACGCCAAGTTCATCGCCAAGCATGGGCTGGGTATCCAGCTGGCGAGCGATGTCGAGGGCGCGGCGTGCGAGGCGTTCGGCGTGTGGGTCGAGAAGGCGATGTACGGCCGCAAATATATGGGCATCGAGCGCGCGACCTTCCTGTTCGGCGCCGACGGCACGCTGGCGAAGGCGTGGCGCAAGGTCCGCGTGCCAGGCCATGCCGCAGACGTGCTGGCCGCCGCGCGCAGCCTTTGAAACGGCAGCTCTGAAGAGCTTGCAATAACCTGCGCAAATCTGCGCGTTTTCCCCGAAGTGACGTCAACGTTCCATCGGCTCGCCGTACTGCTGCTGCGCTCCGCCGCGCGTTCGGTCGGGCGCTATTGCTGAAATCTGCTGTATCCGGCCTAAACCAAACTGTCTGACGCGCGGAGGGGCTGCGAATCAGGAGCGAGTTTCGGAGCCGTTCGCTTGGAAGCGAACGGCCCTGCATTTTTTTGTCGGGGACCAATGGTCGAAATTTCCGCTGCAGCTTTCGGAACGCGCCTGAAGGCGCTGTTCGCGACGCGCGATGTCCTTTTCCACAACGGTACGACGCTGCGGCGTATCCGCATCGGCGGGAAGCGTCAGGCAGCGATCGCCGCCATCGGTGCGGTGACGCTCGGGTTCTCGGGCTATGGTGCGGCTACGGCGAGCGGCGTGGTCGCTCCGTCGGCCGCCGATACCGAGCTTGCCCGGATGCAGCATCAGATCGGACAGATGCGCCAGCGTGTCGCGACGATCCGTGAAACCGCCGACGCGCATGCCCGGCGCATCGAACAGCGCCAGGCACTGATCACCGCCGCGTTGACCGGCAACGGAGATGCCAAGGCACTGGCGGTCGCGACGCCATCGATCGATCCCGCAGCTGACAAGCTCGCCGCCGACGTCGTCAAGCCGCTGGTCAAGGTCGAGGGACGCCAGGTCCAACTCGCCGGTGTCGCGCAGGCGCTGCTCGAGAAGCGGTATGCCGACACGGCCGCGACCGTTCGCAAGCTCGGCCTGCGTCCCGAGCGGATCGCCAAGCGCTCGCGCGGGGGATCGACGTCGACGGGAACGGGAATGGGCGGCCCGATGATTGCCGCCAACAGTGAAGAGGCTTCGGCCGATCTTCGTGCCGATGCGCAGTTCCGCACGCTGTTCCAGACCTGGAAGAAGCTCGATACGCTGCAGCAGGGCGCGATCGCGATTCCGTCGGTCCAGCCCGTGCACGCGCTGTCGTTCACCAGCAATTTCGGCATCCGCTCCGATCCGTTCCGCGGTACCGCGGCTATGCATGCCGGCGTCGATATCCCCGGCCCTGTCGGCACGCCGATCTACGCCACCGCCGACGGCATCGTCGCACACGCCGGTCGCCAGGGCGGCTATGGCAACATGGTCGAACTGAACCATGGCAAGGGCATCGCCACCCGGTACGGGCACCTTTCGAAGATCCTCGTCGCCGACCACACGCGCGTGACCCGCGGGCAGTTGATCGCGCTGATGGGATCGACCGGGCGTTCGACGGGCTCGCATCTTCATTACGAAGTGCGGATCGATGGTCATGCGGTGAACCCGGTGCCGTTCCTGACGACCGCCGACTATCTGCTCGCGGCACAGGATCGCTCAGTGAACACGATTCCGGTATCGACCACCGGCCCCGCTGCACAGGATTGATCTGACCCCTGATGCTGCCCTCCCTTTTCGGGGCGGGAGACAAACGGGGAAACACGCAGCCGATCTTACTTCTTTAGCCCCCCTCCCTGAAAGGGAGGGGCTGGGGGTGGGTCGGCTTCCGCATGCTCTCATGGCGGTGGCCAAAGCGGGCCTACCCACCCCCGACCCCTCCCTTCCCGGGAGGGGGGAAGCAGTGCGGTTAAAAGCGCACACGCCCCCGTACGCTGCACCCTGGTGATTCCACACCCCGGTCACCCCGGCGAACGCCAGGACCTCGACCGGCAAGGACGGACTCACACCATGAGATCCCCGCGGTCGCCAGCGTGACGGGACGCCGGGCGGTTGCCGCGGATAGCGTGACCGCCTATCTCATGGACATGGCAACGCTCGCACCCGACATCATCCTCACCCCCTCCGCAGCGGCGCGCGTCGCGGCGATCGCCGTCAAGCAGGGGAAGCCCGCGATCCTGCGCCTGTCGGTCGACGGCGGCGGCTGTTCGGGATTCCAGTACAAGTTCGGTTTTGCCGACACCGTAGAGGCCGACGACGTGATCGCCGAACATGACGGGGTGCGCCTGGTCGTCGACAGCGTCAGCATCGACCTCGTCCGCGGGTGCGCGGTCGATTACGTCGAGTCGCTCGCCGGCGCCGCGTTCAAGGTCGAGAACCCCAATGCCGCGTCCGGGTGCGGCTGCGGCTCCAGTTTTTCGGTCTGATCCTTCCATGAAAATCGTGACGTACAACGTCAACGGCATCAAGGCGCGGTTGCCGCGGCTGACCGAGTATCTCGTCGAGGAACAGCCCGACATCGTCTGCCTCCAGGAGCTGAAGTCGAGCGAGGACACCTTCCCGATCGCCGACATCGAAGCGGTCGGCTACGGCGCGATCTGGCACGGACAGAAGGCGTGGAACGGCGTCGCGATCCTAGCCAAGGGACGGGTACCGGAGCTGCGGCAACGCGGCCTCGACGGCGAACCCGAAGACGAGCATAGCCGCTATATCGAGGCCGAGATCGATGGTCTGATCGTCGCCGCGCTCTATCTGCCGAACGGCAACCCACAGCCTGGCCCCAAATTCGACTATAAACTGCGCTGGATGGATCGCCTGGCTGACCGCGCCCGCATCCTCCTCGCCGAAGAGAAGCCTGCGGTGCTTGCAGGCGATTACAATGTAATCGCCAACGACGACGACACATTTTCTGTCCGCGCGATGCAAGACGACGCGCTGATGCAGCCCGAAAGCCGCGAGCATTACCGCGCGCTCGTCGCACAGGGCTGGACCGACGCGCTGCGCACGCAGTTTCCCAAGGGCGGCGTGTGGACGTTCTGGGACTATCAGGCGGGGGCCTGGCAGCGTGATGCCGGTTTCAGGATCGATCATTTGCTGCTGAGTCCGCAGGCGGCCGACCGGATGATCGATGCGGGCGTCGACAAGGCCTATCGCGGCCGTGAAAAGGCCAGTGATCATGCACCAACCTGGGTCCGGTTGCGCTAGCAATCCTGTCCGCCCCCGCGCATGACGCTCCCGAAACGGGGGAGTGCGACGGTGTTGAAGTTTGGGGGCAAGTTTGGCGTGATGGCGGTGTGCGGAGCGGCGGCGGCGATATTCGGTGCCGTGCCCGTATCGGCGCAGGACGATCCGGTGTTCTGCCCAAATCGGCCCAGCCTGGGAGCGTCCGCCTGCATCACTGCGCCAGGCCATGTGCAGGTCGAAGTGTCCGCGCTCGACTGGCAGCGTGACGACAACGGCGACGAGCGTGAGGACACGATCCTCGCCGGCGATTTCGAGGCACGCTTCGGCGTCGCGAGGATGACCGAAGTGCAGGTGTCGTGGACGCCGGTGGGCCGCGTACGCACGCGCGACAAGGCGACGGGCATGGTCGACACGACGACCGGGATCGGCGACCTCCGGCTCGGGGTCCGCCAGAACTTTCGCAATCCGGATGGTGATGGGCTGTCGTTCGGCGCGGAACCGTTCGTGACGCTGCCGATCGGTCGCGACCCGGTCGGGGCGGGCGACTGGGGAGCGGGGATCGTCCTGCCGGTCACGTACGAGGTGAGCGAGGCGGTGCAGCTGTCCTTCACCGGCGAAGGCGAGGCGGCGGTCGACGACGACGGTGACGGTCGGCATCTGGCGTATAGCGGCATCCTGGGGCTCGGCTATTCGCTGACCGAGACGCTGACGGCGACCGCCGAACTATCCGTGTTGAGAGACGATGATCCGATGGGACATCACACGGAGACAGCGACCGCAGGGTCGATCGCGTGGGAACCGCGCAAGAATTTGCAGCTCAACATGCTGGCGGTGGCGGGGCTGAACCACGATACGCCCGATCTTCGGCTGGTGACCGGCGGCGCAGTCCTGTTCTGAGCCCCGTCGCAGCCGCCCGATTGTGGTCGGGCTGCCGCGCTTGACATCCTCTTCGGCAGGCGGTCCCTTCGTGCCCGATGATGGCGATCCTGGCCTTGCTGCTACAGTCCGCCGCCGGATCGCCCGTCCCACGCGAGTTGCACAAGCTGGCGCCGCGCGTCGCGCTGCCTTGCCCCGTTACCGGCCCTGGCGAGGACATCGTCGTCTGCGCGCGTCCGACCGATCAGCGGCTTATCCCGCTCGCCGAACCCATCCGGCCACTGCGCGGCGACCCGCTCTCGTTTCGACTTCCTGGTGGCGGTACGGGCAACGTCCATGCGATTCAGACTGCATTGCCCGGTGCGAACGGGCAGGGCGCGGCTGTCACGCTGAGAATCCCGTTCGGTAAGGGCAAGCGCCAGTAGGACGTGCGGCGACGGCGGGTCTGTGTCCGAGGCGTCGATGATTTTCTCCCCTCCTTTCCAAAGGGGGGAGACACATCAGGACCTCGATCCAACCCGCGCGATTAGAGCGTCTTCTCGTACACCTGATACACCTTGTTGACGCGGCTTTCGATCGTCTCGGCGATCGATCGCATTCCCTGGTTGTCGTCGAGGATCCAGCCGATCTCGCCGCGGACCGCGCCGTAATGCTCGACCGAGGCGCGGCGGATATATTCGATCATCATGAAGGCGAGCTGGCTGGCGAGCCGTGACGCCTGCAGCTCCTTGACCACGCCCATGAGCGGCACGCGCACCGTCCGCGCCTTGGGCTTGCGCAGCCACAGCAGCAGCTTCGCCCAGCCGAACGGGAACAGGTTTCCGTTCAGCGGCTTGATCGCCTCGTTCATGTCGGGGAGCGTGATCATGAACGCGGCCGGCTTGCCGTCGACTTCGGCGATCCGGATCAGGTCGTTGTACACGATGGGTTTCAGCTTCACCCCGACATCCTTGACCTCGGGCGGGGTGAGCGGGACGAAGCCCCAATTGTCCTTCCACGCGTCGTTGAGGATCGCCAGAATAATGGCCGCTTCTTCCTCGAACTTCGTCTTGTCGACCTTGCGGATGACGATCCGCGGATTCTTCTCGCCGGACTTGATGATCCGCTGCACGATCGGCGGGAACTGCTTCGTGATATTGACCTCGTAGGTCATCAATCGCTTGACCGGGCGGTAGGCGGCCCATTCGATCCAGCCGCGATATTCCTGCTTGGCATGGCCCATCATGATCGTCGGCGGGTGATCATAGCCGTCGATCAGCAAACCGGGCTCCTCCCAGATCGACATGCTGATCGGCCCGAGCGCGCGCGTCATGCCCTGATCGCGCAGCCATTGTTCGGCGCGCGCGAGCAGCGCCTGGAAGACGTCCTGTCGCTCCGCCTCCATCAGGCCCCATTGGCCGACGCCGGGGCCGAAGCCCTGCTCGGGCGGCATGGTCAGCGCGAGCGTATCGATATGCGCCGAGATACGCCCGACCACACGACCGTCTTCCTCGGCCAGGAACAGCTGCGCCTTGGCATGGCTGAACCAGCCGTTCTTCTCCGGCGTTATCAGCCCGAGTGCCTCGGACTTTAGCGGGGGCACCCAATTGGGATCGTCGGCATACAGGCGGAACGGCAGGTCGATGAAGATCTTGCGATCCTTCTTCGTTTCGACCGGTCGAATGGTAAGCTTGGCCATATGTCGTTCCTGTGTGCCGTTTCGTGTGCCGCGACGCGCGTATCTAGCCAGCCAGATCGGCAAAGGCGAGGGACTCGCAGGTCATCCGCGCTGCGGTCCTGAGGCTGTCCCGGCTGCTTTGGATCAGTCATCGTAGCATGCGGTCACGGTGATCGTCATTCCTTCGCGTCGGTGCGTTTTGCGCCGCCTGTAAATGCCACGCTGCCGCCACTATGTTCGGGCAATGGATACGCCCATGGATACTTCGCTCAGCCTAGCCCGCGGCATGACCGCTCCGGTCGCGCCCGTTGCGGCCTTGGGCAGTTTACGAGTCGCCGACGACAAGGTGATGCTGCGTGCCGCCGCAGACCTCACCCGCGATCTCGTTAAGCCGCGGCCGGCAGTGTATTGGGCCGACCTGATCGGCTCCGTGGTCCTCGGCTACGGCGCGCTGGTCGTGGCGGCGACGTCGGGTTCGATCACGGTTGCGATCGTTGCCGGGATCGTGTCGATGCTCGGCCTGTACCGCGGCCTGAGCTTCATTCACGAAGTCAGCCATATGAAGCATGCGGCGGTGCCGAACTTCCGGCTGGGGTGGAACATGCTGGTCGGCGTGCCATTGCTGACTCCGTCGTTCATGTACGAGGGGGTGCATAACCTTCATCACGCCAAGACGCGGTACGGCACGGTCGAGGACCCAGAGTATCTGCCGCTCGCGCTGATGAAGCCATGGACGCTGCCCTTGTTCATCGTCGTGTCGGCGCTGGCACCGATCGCGTTGCTGTTCCGCTACGCCGTGCTGTCGCCGTTGTCGCTCGTGTCGCCCAAGCTGCGGACGGTCGTCGTCGAACGCTATTCGGCGCTGGCCATCAACCCGCAGTTTCGTCGTCGCAGCCCCGAGGGCGATGCCAAGGCGTATTGGAACCGCCTCGAGATCGCGGCGAGCATCTGGGCCGTGGGCTTGATCGCAGCTACCGTCACCGGTGTGCTGCCCCTGCGTGCGTTCCTGACCTTCCTCGGCATCGCGTCGGCGGCGGCGGTGATCAATCAGGTGCGGACGCTGGTCGCGCATCTTTGGGAGAATGACGGCGAGGTGATGACCGTTACCGCGCAGTATCTCGATACCGTCAACGTGCCACCGCCTGCCCTGCTGCCGGCGTTGTGGGCGCCGGTGGGGCTGCGCTACCATGCGCTGCATCACCTGTTGCCGGGGTTGCCCTATCACGCGCTGGGTGAGGCGCATCGGCGGATTTCGGCCGAGCTGGATGCGATGTCGCCGTATCACAAGGCGAGCTATCCCGGCCTGCCCGGACTGGTGAGCAAGATCGCGCGGAGCACGATGGTCCGCCGCTGACGGCTTACTGCGATTGCAGAGCGGAATGGGGATCGCAGCGTGACGCTGCGGTCCCCTTTTTCATTCCTCGGAGCGGATGAGGACGGCCTCGCCGATCAGGAAGAACAGCAGGAAGGGTGCCCAGGCCGCGAGGAAGGGTGGGTAGACGCCGAGATTACCCATCGCGAGCGCGAAATTGTCCGCCACGAAGAAGGCGAAGCCTAGGCCCATGCCGATCACGGCGCGGACGAACAGCTTGCCCGACCGCGCGATCCCGAAGGCAGCGATCGCCCCGAGCAGCGGCATCAACACCGCCGACAAAGGACCCGACAGCTTGTGCCAAAGCGACCCTTCGAGCGCCTTGGTCGGGCGGCCGGCGTCGGACAGGTCGCCGATCGCGGACTTAAGTGCCGCGAACGACAGACCGTCGGCATCGACCGAGGACAGCGTGAACTGATCCGGCCGCACGTTCCGGGCGATCACGACCGAGCCGAGCGGCGTCACAGTGCCGCGGGCGACCTCGAATCGTGTGGCCGGCCCGACAAGCCAGCCGCCGTCGACGCGTCGTCCATGATCGGCGCGCAGTATCGCCACGAGATTACCGCCGGTGCGATCGTACAGCGTGATCCCGCCAAGCCGCGTCGCAGGCCCACGGCCGCGGATCTGCGCGACTTCGATCAGGTCGTCGCCGTCACGAACCCAGACGTTCGAACGATCGCCACGGTCGATCGGCAGCTTGCCGTAATCCACCTTCTGCCACTGGTTGAGCGTCGCCGTCGCGCGCGCCACCACGTGATCGCTGAAGACGAAGCTGATCACCGCCACGCCCAGGCTGGCGACGAGCAGCGGGGCCAGCACCTGGTGTGCGGACAGGCCGGAACCCTTCAGCGCGACGATCTCGCTGTTCTGGTTCATCGTGATCAGCGTCAGGATCGTCCCCAGCAGGACCGAGAACGGCAGGAACCGGGCGATGATCTGCGGGATGCGCAGCGAGACATAGTGCCAGATCTGCGCATCGCCATTGCCGGGAAAGGCGAGGATATCGCCGGACTCGCTCAGCAGGTCCAGCGCCTGCAACACGAGCACGAGCGCGGCGAGGACCGCGAACGTCCGGAGCAGGAACATCCGGCCCATGTAGATCGCGACCGTGCGCGACGGGAAGAAGCTGACGAGTTTCATGCGACGCTGGCCTTGCGGCGTCCGGGCATACGCTTGGCGATGGCCTTGAAGGACTTGGAGAAGACGCGTTCGAGCGCGCCGATCGGCTGGCCGCCCGGAATATAGGCGATCGTGTAATACATCCAGAGGACGAGGCCCGCGAAGATCGTGAACGGCACCCATAGCGCGACGATCGGATCGATCCGTCCCAGTTCGCCGACATCGGCCGCATACTGGTTCACCTTGTGATAGGTGACGATCATCACGATCGACAGGAACACGCCCAGCGCCGATGTCGATCGCTTCGGCGGCACACCGAGGGCCAGCGCCAGCAGCGGCAGCAGGAACATCGAGGCGACCTCGGCCAGCCGGAAATGGAACTCCGAACGGCTGCCTTCACGCTGTTCGAGCGTCGCCGCACGTTGTCCCTTCACCGCCAGTTCGGGCAGCGTGTATTCCAGATTGCGACCACCCCTGACGCGGAAGCTTTCGAACCTGGGCAGGTTGATCGGCAGATCGTGGCTGCTGAAGGTCAGGACTCGCGGCGTCCTGAATTCGGGGCGGTTGTGGATCAGCGTGCCGTTGGCCAGTCGGAAGATGATGACGTTGGGGTCGTCGGTCGCGAGGAACTTGCCCCGCTCCGCGGTGACGCCGAGCCAGTCGCCATTCTGGCTCTGTGCATGGACGAAGATGCCGGACAGCTCGCGGCCCTTGTCCTTGCTTTCCTCGATCCGCATCGTCATGCGGTCGCCCAGCTGCGTGAACTCGCCGACCTTGATCGACGCGCCCAGTGCGCCGGTACGCAGTTCGAACCGCAGGCCCTCGTAATAATAGCGCGCGATCGGCTGGACGTAGCCGACGATTGCAAGGTTGAGCAGCGCCAGCGCGATCGTGTACATGTACGGCACGCGGAGCAGCCGGTTGTAGCTCATCCCGACGCCGCGCAGGACGTCCAGCTCCGACGAGGTCGCCAGCCGGCGAAACGCGAGCAGGATGCCGAGCATCAGCCCGATCGGGATGCCGAGCCCGAGATATTCCGGCAGCAGGTTCGCGAGCATCCGCCAGACGACGCTGATCGGGCCGCCTTGCGTCGCGACGAAATTGAACAGCCCCAACATGCGATCGAGCACGAACAACATGACGGCGATCAGCAGCGTCGACAAAAGCGGCACCGCGATCAGCCGGGCCATGTAGCGGTCGATGGATTTCATGCGGAATTGGGGCTCGGGCTGCTGGGCTGGCGATGTAAGCGCGGGGTATAGGCGGGCGCACGCGGGGCGTCATCCCCAATCGCACCGGTGTCGCGGGCACCTCACGGCCGGTTATTCGGCAGCGATCCGGTCGCTTGGGCCCGGCCGATCCGATGCCAGGGCGGTCGCTACGGCCCGTTCCAGCCCGTTCAAGGTGAAGGGTTTGCGCAAGACCTCGTGCCCGCCGAATTGCGCGACGTTCACCTCGCCTGCGAACCCGGTCACGAACAGCACCGCGATATGCGGATAGAGCGGGGACAGCGCGGCGATCATCTCGGGGCCGGTCTGGCGCGGCATCAGGACGTCGGAGATGATCAGGCCGATCCCCGCATTGGCGGCGAGCAACGCGGGGGCAGCCAGCGGATCGTCGCACGGGATCGCGCGATAGCCGATCTCTTCCAGGGCATCGATCGTGGCCGTCAGCACGCGGGGGTCGTCCTCTACCACGAGGATTTCGCGCTGGGCGGGCGGCACCGTCGCCACAGCGGCAACCGCCGCGATCTCGGTCGACGATAGGAGCGTTCCGACCGCCTCCGCCGTACGCGGCACGTACAGCGTCACCGCAGTACCCTCGCCGGGTGCAGACGCGATCGCGACCGCGCCGTGCAGTTGCTGGACGAGCGCGAAGATCTGGGAAAGGCCCAGCCCCGTACCCTTGCCGACCGCCTTGGTGGTGAAGAACGGCTCGAACACGCGATCGGCGACGTCGGGCGTCATGCCGCAGCCGTCGTCGGCAACCATGATCGTCACATATTCGCCCGCCGCGCATTCGCCGATCTGTTGCGCAGCCAGCATCGTCGTCCCCGTGACGATGGTCATCGTGCCGCGGCCATTCATCGCGTCGCGCGCGTTGACCGCTAGGTTTAGCACCGCGTTTTCAAGCTGGACCCGGTCGCCGCGAATGCAGCAGTCGGTCGCCTCGCTGCGCGTCACCAGCGTGATCGCGTCGCCCAAGGTGCGGTCGAGCAGGTCGGACATCTCCGCGACCAGGGCCGCGGCATCGATCGTCTCGGGCTTCAGCGCATCCTCGCGGCTGAACGCCAACAGGCGGCGGGTGAGCGCGGCCGCCCGGTTCGCGCCTTCGGTGGCACTGTCGATATGCCGCCGCGTGGTGGCTGGATCGCCCGCCAGATTGCGCCGCGCGAGTTCGAGCCCGCCGAGCACCACGGCCAGCATGTTGTTGAAGTCATGGGCGATGCCACCCGTAAGCTGGCCGACCGCCTCCATCTTCTGGACCTGGCGCAGCTTGGCCTCCTGGACGCGCAACTCGGCCGTCGCGACGGCGACCGCGGCGGTCAGTTCGTCGGCACGTTCGCGTTCGAGTTCTGCGTCCGCCAGTGCGGTCGCGCGGTCCCCCACGGCCCGGATCGTGAACCAGCCCAGCATGACCGCGCCCACCACGATCAGTACGCCGAACACCGCCAGCACGCCCGCGATCCAGCTGGAGCGTTCGACCGATCCCATCGCGGCGGCGGTGCGCTCGTTGAGCAAGGCGCGTTCGCGGGCGATCAGCGTGTCGAGCGTGCGGTTGATCTCGATGAGCGTCGGCGCCTTGCGTCCCTGATAATAGCGCGCGAGCGCCTGGCCGTTCTTTCCGTAGCTCGTGTTCAGCGCGGTCATCGACAGTTCCCGCCCGCGCGAGTCATACGCAGCGCGGAGCCGGTCGATGCGCGGCTGCTGCTCGGCGTTGTCGTTGGTGATCTGGTCGAGCCGATCGATCTGCGTGCCGGCGAGCAGCCATTCGTCGAAATACAGTTGGCCGAGCTGCTTGTCGCCGCTGATGACGTACCGGCCGAGCGATGCCTCCGAGCGCGCGATCGTGCCCGACAGGGTGCGCGCGAGGATCATCACGTCGTAGCTATGCGCCTGCAGTTCGAGCGCGCGGTCGCGCTGGCGATCGGCATCGCGGAGCGTGACGATGAGGGCGACGAGCACCGCTGCGCCAAGCAACGCCATCACGACCAGCATGACGGTTCGCCAGGTCGCTCCGCCCCCAAGGGCCGCGGTCTGGGCCTCGCTTCGCATCACGCGGATACCCTAGCGCGTCGTTGCCACTGCGCAATGACTTCGATTCTTGGGGGGAGGGTGATTGGGTTTTCTGGGACGAGCATCGAGCCAAAGCAGCCGTCATCCTGACTTTCGTCAGGATGACGAGGTTCCAGTACGAGACTTACCTCCTGATCGTCAGCTCGCCTTAGCCGATTACCCCGACCGCACGCCCGGCCGCCTCGAACATTTCGAGGATCGTCGTGACCTGCGCGTCGGTGTGCTCCGCGCACAGCGAGCAGCGCAGCAGGAACGTCCCCGCGGGCGTCGCAGGCGGGCGTGCCATGTTGACGTAGAGACCGCCCTCGAGAAGCGACTGCCAGATCGCGATCGCCTGTTCCTGGTCGGTGAGGATGACCGCGATGATCGCCGAGTCCGACGTTTCCGTGCCGAGCTTGAAGCCCATCGCCTTCAGCCCACCGTGCAGCCGGCGTGCGTTCTTCCAGAGCTGCGCGCGCTTGTCGTGTGCCGTCATCAGCTTGCGGATCGACGCGGCGGCGGTGGCGACGACCGAGGGGGGAAGCGAGGCGGTGAAGATGTACGGACGGCAGGCGAACCGCACCATCTCGAACTTCGGGTGGTTCGACACGACGAACCCGCCGACCGTCCCGACCGATTTCGAGAAGGTACCGACGACGAAATCGACCTCGTCGGTCAGCCCCATCTCCTCGTACACGCCGCGCCCGTTGGGGCCGAAAAAGCCCATCGAATGCGCCTCGTCGACCAGCACCATCGCGCCATGCTTCTTGGCTACCGCGACCATCTCCTTGAGGGGCGCGATGTCGCCGAGCATCGAATAGACGCCTTCGAGCACGACCAGCTTGCCGGCCTCCTTGGGCAGGCGGCCGAGCCGCTTGTCGAGATCGGTGACGTCGTTGTGGCGGAAGCGGACGATCTCGGCATTGCCCTGCTTGCAGCCGTCGTAGATCGAGGCATGGCTGTCGGCGTCGAGGATGACGTATTCGCCCTTGCCGGCAAGCGTCGAGATGATCCCGAGATTGGCCATGTACCCGGTCGAGAACACGATCGCGCCGGTCATGTCGTAGAAGTCGCGCAATGCCTGCTCGACGTCGATATGATCGTGGAACGTGCCGTTGAGCATCCGGCTGCCGTTGGTGCCCGACCCGAACCGGTCGAGTGCGGTCTTGCCGGCCTGGATCACGTCGGGGTCGAACGTCATGCCCATGTAGTTGTACGTGCCGAGCAGGATCGTGTCCTTGCCGCGGATCACCGCCTGGGTCGGCGACTTCACCTCGTCCATCACGATCGTGAACGGGTTGCGCACGCCGGAGTTCACCAGTGCCTCGCGTTCGGCGATCAGGCCGTCGAACTTCGACATCAGGTCGTGCTCGGGCGCGACCTCGGGGGGATCGACGGGCAGGGCGTGGGCGGTGGTGGCGGCTTCGGTCATGTTGGATTCCATGAGGTTGGAATGTGTCGTCCTCGCCCCCATTCCGTTCGCCTTGAGCGAAGTCGAAGGGTGGCGCCGTGGGGCGCGGCCTCGACTTCGCTCAGCCCGAACGGGGTGGGGCGATGCAGTGGCTCAGGCGCTTTTCAGTTTCGCGACCGCGTCGACGAGCTGGCCGACCGATTCGATCTCGGCCTGCATGTTCATCGTGATGATGATGTCGAATTCGTCTTCGATCGCGGCGACGAAATCCATGACCGTCAGGCTGTCCCACTCCAGGTCGCCCTGGAACGTGGTGGCGTCGGACAGCGCGACGCCCTTCTTGTTGAACGGCTCGATCTGCGCGGTGACGGTGTCGTAGATCTGCTGGCGGTCGCTCATCGTAATCCTTCCGGGTGTCGCCACGCATACCTGACAGGAAATTGCGGCGGCTTTTCGGCGCTATAGCAGCCCGGCCGCGCGATACCACGCCGCGGTTTGCGCGAGCGCCTGTGGGGTCGGGACGGAGGGTGTCCAGAGCGCAGGCGGCGGCGGCTTGTGCGACACCCAGTCGGGGTGGCAGAAATAGCTGACCCGGTCGCGCGTGAGCTTGGCCTTGCGGCGGCGCACGAGGCGATCGGCAGCGGACGCGAGCTTGAGGAGGGGGCGGGGTGTCGAGAAAACCTTGACCGACTTGCCGACCGCCCCGTTCACCGCCGCGCCGATCGCGCGCGCGAAATCGCGATTGTCCCAGCCGTTCGGCACGCCGTCGTCGGGCTCCATGATCGAGAGCGCATCGTCATTCTCGGCGAGCGTGAGCAGCAGCGCGGTCAGGTCCTCGACATAGAGCAGCGAGACGCGCGTGCCGGCCGGGGGCATCGGCAGATAGCCCGAGCGTGCGGCCTTGAAGAGATCGAGCAGGTCGTGGTCGCGCGGCCCGAAGATCGCGGGCGGGCGGACGATCGTCCAGTCGAGTGCCGATATCTGCACGCGCGTTTCCGCCTCGGCCTTCGACCAGCCGTAATTCGACAGCGTCGGCTCGCGCGCGGCGAGCGAGGAGACGTGGACGAAGCGGCGGATGCCGGCGAGCTTCGTCGCCTGGAGGATGCCTTCGGTGCCGGCGACATTGCCCTTCGCGAAGCCCGCACGGTCGGGCGCGTTGACCACGCCGGCGACGTGGATCACCGCGTCGGCGCCCTCGACCAGTGTCGCGAGGCTCTTGGAGCGATCGAGCGCGCCTTCGATCCAGGTGACGCCGATGCGCTTGGCCTGCGGTTTGCGGGCAAGCGCGCGGACGGTGTGGCCGGTCTCCAGCGCGTGGTCGATCAGGTGGCTACCGACGAACCCGGTGCCGCCGGTGATGGCGAGGATCATGACGGCGTTCCCGAGGAAGAAGTAGTGAACAAGGCGTGGCCGATCATACGAGCGCCAGATGATTGCGATGCACCAACGCGGATCGAGGCGCGTAGCCGAGGATCGCGGCATGATCATCGCTATGCCGGCCGAGCAGGCGCGCGGTGTCCGCTGCATCGTACTCGGCGAGTCCGCGGGCGACGGTACCGGCCGGCCCCTCGATCGTCACGAGGTCGCCGCGCGTGAAACCGCCATCGATTTGCGTTGCGCCGGTGGCGAGCAGACTCCGCCCTTGGCCAAGCGCCGCCGCGGCCCCGGCATCGACGTGGATCGCGCCCTTCGCGGTCAGCCCGCCCGCCAGCCACGCCTTTCGCGCGGACGCAGTGCGTTCGGCGGTGAAGATCGTATGGCGGGCAGGGGTGGACAGCGGATGCTTGATCCGGCCCGAGGCGATCGCCAACGGGATGCCCGCGCCGGTCGCGATTCGCGCGGCGGCGATCTTCGAGGCCATGCCGCCCGAGCCCATGCCGGAGCCCGATCCGTCGTCCGCCATTGCCGCAACCGAGTCGATCCGGCCCACGCTGGCGATGTGCGTCGCGGACGGATCGGTGTGGGGGTTGGCGGTGTAGAGACCGTCGACGTCGGATAGCAGGATGACGCCCTGCGCGCCGGCCGCCTGTGCGACGCGCGCGGCGAGGCGGTCGTTGTCGCCGAACCGGATTTCTTCCGTCGCGACGCTGTCGTTCTCGTTGATGACGGGGACGACCTTGAGCGACAGCAACCGGTTCAGCGTGGCTGCGGCGTTGAGATAGCGGCGGCGGTCCTCGAGATCGTCGAGCGTGACGAGCATCTGCGCGGCGTTCAGCCCTTGCGCGGCGAGGAGTTCGGCCCAGACCTGGCTGAGCGCGATCTGACCGGCGGCGGCGGCGGCCTGCGCGTCTTCGAGACTGGCGCGGCCGCCTTTGGGGAGGCCGAGCCGGCGCGCGCCGAGTGCGATCGCGCCAGACGACACGATGGCGACTTGCTGGCCGGCGCTTGTCCGCGCGGCGATGTCGGCAACGAGGCCAGCCAGCCACGCCCGACGAACGCTCCCATCAGGATCGACCAGCAACGCCGACCCAATCTTGACGATCAGCCGCGCACAAGACGACGGTGGAAACATTACTGCTCCCTCTCCCCTACGGGGAGAGGGCCGGGGTGGGGGGCGGCCACGAACGGTACCGCCCGGAACAGCCCCTCACCCAACCCTCTCCCCAGAGGGGAGAGGGCTATCAGAGCGGCGACCATGCGACCGGCTCTTCGCCCTCCGCCAGTTCCTTCGGCGCACCTGGAGCAGGCCCGATCGCACCGATCAGCTTGTCGAGTACCGCCTCGATGCCGGCACCGCTCGCGCCCGAAATCGCCATCACCTCGGCACCGCTGGCTTCCGCCAGTTCCGCCGACAGCGCCGCGATCAGTTCGGCATCGAGCATGTCGATCTTGTTCAGCGCGACGATGACGTTCTTGTCGGTCAGGCCCTCGCCATAATTCTCCAGCTCGTCGCGCACGATCCGGTACGATTCGGCAACGTCCGCGTCGTTCGCATCGACCAGATGCAGGAGTACCCGGCACCGCTCGATATGACCCAGGAACCGGTCGCCGATGCCGGCACCTTCGGCAGCACCCTGGATCAGCCCCGGAATATCCGCGACCACGAACTCGCGCTGCTTGTGCCGCACCACGCCCAGTTGCGGCCGCGTCGTCGTGAAGGCGTATTCGCCGACCTTGGCCTGTGCGTTCGTGACTTGGTTGATGAAGGTCGACTTACCCGCATTCGGCAGGCCGACGAGGCCCGCATCGGCGAGCAGCTTCAGCCGCAGCCAGACCCACGCCTCGCCGAATGGCCAGCCGGTGCCGTGCTGGCGCGGGGTACGGTTGGTCGAGGTCTTGTAGCTGGCGTTACCGCGCCCGCCATCACCTCCGCGGAACAGCACTTCGCGCTGGCCGACTTCGGTGAAATCGATCAACACCTCTTCCTTGTCCTCCGATAGCACCTGCGTGCCGAGCGGGACGCGGATCACGAGGTCCTCGCCGCCGGCACCGGTCCGGTTCGACCCCGACCCGCCCGAGCCGCGCGGCGCGCGGAAATGCTGCGTGTAGCGGAAGTCGATCAGCGTGTTCAGGCCGGCGATGCATTCGAACACGATGTCGCCGCCCTTGCCGCCATTGCCGCCGTCGGGGCCGCCATATTCGATATATTTCTCGCGGCGGAAGCTGACGGCACCGGGGCCGCCTTCACCCGAACGTACGTAGATCTTGGCTTGGTCTAGAAAATGCATCGCCGCCCCATAGCGAAATTGGCGAAAATCTCCACCCTCTGCGATTCGGGGCGCTCAGCACGGAATGGGGGCGCCCGCATCCTTGCTGGCGAGCAACGCGTCGAGCGCCAGTTCGCGCGCCTTGCCGACCGGCAGTCCCAGCGCACGCGCCATCGGCGCCCCCATCAGCGCATCGCCAAGCGCCATCAGCACCAGCGTCAACGTCTGTTCCTGGATCGGCCGCGTCCCGGGCAGTTCACCGCCCGCAAGTTCGTCGACCAAGTCATGGATTGCCGCCATGATCGGGTCGAGCGCGTCGGTATTGCCCGACAGGATCATCCAGCTCGCCAGCGCGCCCGCGCCCCCCTTGCCGAACGCGTCGAAGGTCATCTCCACCACTTCGCGGGGATCGAGCTCGCCAGCCCGTACGCGCAAGACGGCGGCGCCGATCGTGCCGACGATGTCCGCCGCCATGCGCGTGATCAGGGCGGTATGCAGCGCCTCCGCCGATCCGAAATGATGGAGAAGATTGGCATGCGTACGCCCGATCCGGCCCGCAACCGCCTTCAACGTGACCGCGCTCGGACCGCTTTCGACGAGCAGGGCGCGTGCGGCCTCGACGGCGGCCTCGCGCGATTCGGTGGGGGAGAGGCGCTTGCGGGGTGTTGACGTCACGGACAGGAAAACCTATTTACATCGATGTAAGTAACGAGCATTCACCCCCTGTTTGGAGGTTTCCGTGGCGAAAGCAACCACGCCTGCCGATCTGACGATCACCCCGCGCGACCGCCGTTTCGGCCGGGGCGCCGATATCCGTCGCTGGTGGCTGAACGACGATCCCGTGGCGACCGCGTTCTACAATGCGCTGTCGGTGACGTTTCCGAAGGGCGAGGGCTATTTCGTCGACAGCGTGCGCAAGTTCCGCGAGGGCACGCCGGCCAAGCTGCACGGCGAGATCAATGCCTTCATCAAGCAGGAGGTGATCCACACGCGCGAACATGTCGCGTTCAACCGCCACGTCACCGACCAAGGCTATGACGTCGCGCCGTTGATCGTCGACGTCGACGCGGCATTGGCGTTGACCAAGGGGCGGCCCGAGATCGCCAGCCTGGCGGCGACGACCGCGCTCGAGCATTTTACCGCGTTGCTGGCGCACGAGCTGATCGCGAACCCGAAGCATCTGGCAGGGGGTGACCAGCAGGCGGCGGCGCTGTGGCTCTGGCATGCGGCCGAGGAGATCGAGCACAAGGGCGTTGCCTACGATACGTGGCTGCACGCGACTCGGGACTGGCCGCGCTTCACGCGGTGGCGGGTGAAGTCGCTCGTGATGCTGATCACGACGTGGCGGTTCTTCACCGGGCGTGCGCGGGGGATGGCGGAACTGCTGCGGCAGGACGGGCTGACCGGGCCTCGCGTGTGGGCACGGATGGCGTGGTACGCGTTCGGCAATCCGGGAATGGCGCGCAAGATCGCGGGCGTTTGGGCAGCGTATTTCCTGCCGGGGTTCCACCCGTGGAAGCACGACGACCGCGCGCTGATCGGCTTGGCGGAGAGCGAGTATGAGGCGGCGGTGCTGCCGGTGGCCAAGCGGGTGGCGGCGGTGGCGGTGGCCTAAACCTTCTCCCGTCATCCTGACGAAAGTCAGGATCCAGAGCCATCAACGACCGCGCCCGTTACCCTGGATCCTGACTTTCGTCAGGATGACGGCGGTATGGGAAACATGACCTGCAGACCGCCATCTCAACATAGACCCCACCCCGGCGAAGGCCGGGGCCCAATTGGGGAACGTTGCTAACGAAGGACATCGCCTCGTTACTGCGACCTATCCAATTGGGCCCCGGCCTTCGCCGGGGTGGTGTGATTATGCGATGATGGTCCCGCGGCTCACGCCGCCAAAGGCATCGGCGCACATCGATCGTCGTCCAGATCCAGCTCGAACATCACCGCCGGCGCTTCACCACCACGCCCACGCGACGTCCTGGGCTCGACCCGCCCCGTCGGCCGAAACCCGAGCTTCGCCAGCACGCGCCCCGAGGCCGGATTGTCGACGAAGTGCGACGCCGTGAGGCGGCGTATCCCGAGCGCGTGGCGCGCCATCGCGATCACCGCCTGGCCTGCCTCGGTCGCATAGCCGCGACCCCATGCCTCGGGCGTCAGCCAATAGCCGAGGTTCGCCGAACCATCATGGACATCGCTGACACCGATCCCGCCGACGAGTCGCGGTGCACCGGCTTCCATCGTCTCGATCAGGAAGCGCGGCTCATGCCCGCCGCGCGGCTGCGCCAGAAACGCCTCGGCGTCGGCCAGCGCATAGGGCCACGGCACCCGGCCCAGCTTGGCGACCACGCTTTCATGGCCGATCGCACGGCTCAAGGCGGGGGCATCTTCCGGCCAACCTGGCCGCAACGTCAGTCTCTTGGTGCGCGCGAACACAGGCTCTCTCCTTCACGCATCGCGCCTGACGCCGTGCCATGTCCGGATGACAGGGCGGCGACAGGCGAAGGGGAGGGAGCAATAAAAAAGGGAGCCGGGGTGACCCGTCTCCCTTGTTCAGGTTCGCTTGCGCGAGCCCGGGTCACCCTGGTGGGCAACCCGGATGGTTACCCGATGTTATTCGGCTGCTACCGGCATTTCGGCCGTGTCGTTCGCTGCCAGCTCGACCGAGCAGAACTTGCGGCCAAGTTTGCCTTGGCTGAACACGACGCGGCCATCGACCAGCGCGAACAGCGTGTGGTCGGTACCGATGCCGACGTTCGTGCCCGGGTAGAACTTCGTCCCGCGCTGACGCACGAGGATGTTGCCGGCGACGCACGCCTGGCCACCGAACTTCTTTACGCCGAGACGACGACCGGCTGAATCGCGACCATTGCGCGAAGAGCCGCCTGCTTTCTTATGTGCCATCTGAAGCTACTCCTTATGCCTGAGCGGCCGGGGCGGTTTCGCCCTCGTTGCGCGCCGAGTTCGCCTGGGCAGTCTGGCCGCCGACCGACACGATCTTCAGGATCGTGTGCTGCTGGCGATGGCCGTTCTTACGACGATAGTTGTGACGACGACGCTTCTTGAAGACGATGACCTTGTCCGCCTTCGCCTGAGCGATGATCTCTGCGGCGACGGTGAAGCCTTCGACCGAGCGCAGCTCCGAGCCTTCGCCCGCCAGCAGCACATCACCCAGCGTCACCGACGCACCTGCATCGCCCTCGATCTTCTCGACGACGATCTTATCTCCGGCGGCGACGCGATACTGCTTGCCGCCCGTGCGCACGACTGCGAACATGGCCCTTGTCACTTTCCAAATACATGTACCCCACGGACGCAGGGTCCGCCGGGAGAAGCCGGGCAGCTAAGCGAGGGGGGGAGAGTTGTCAACCGCGAAGGGGCGGGGGACGGTAGTTTTGGCGAGTGTAATCGCCGCTACCCCTGCGTCACCCCGGACTTGTTCCGGGGTCCACCGTGCCGCGCATCAATCGTCGATGATCAAGCGGAAGGGTGGATGCCGGAACAAGCCCGGCATGACGAAAGCGATTCGCCTCTAGTGCCGGTGAACCTGGCGCAGCGCGTACCGGCCATCGGCATAGTCGCTGAACAAACCCGAGATCGCCGGATGGTCGACCGGCTCGTCGCTATCGTCCGGCACCAGATTCTGCTGGCTGACATACGCGACGTAGCTCGACTCCATATTCTCGGCGAGCAGGTGGTAGAAGGGCTGATCCTTGCGCGGCCGGATGTCCTCGGGAATTGCCGCATACCATTCGTCGCTGTTCGCGAAGACCGGATCGACGTCGAAGATCACCCCGCGAAAATCGAACAACCGGTGCCGCACGACGTCGCCGATCGAAAAGTTCGCATGCGAGATCGGCGGTGCGATCACCTCGGTCGGGATCAGCGGGTTCGTGATATCGTGAGCGATACTGTCGTGTCGGGGCATATGCGTCAATTTAGGGTCTGTTTTGCGCCGCACAAGGAAAACGCGGCGGGCGGTGCCGGTAACCTCGAAATCCGCTTGCGTCCCCAAGGGCACTTCATTAGAGGCCGCGCTTCGACCGATCGGAGGGACTGTTCGCAGCGCCTTGGATGACCTGCGGAGAGGTGGCAGAGTGGTCGAATGTACCGCACTCGAAATGCGGCGTACCCGCGAGGGTACCGTGGGTTCGAATCCCACCCTCTCCGCCAATTTTCAGACACGTTTTGTGATACCTGCAAAGCCTTGATTACAAGGCTTTGTCGCATGTTTGCTCCAACATTCGCGACATTACGGCAGAAGTCCTCGCGGCCCGTGAAGGGGCATAGCTACTGCGACCGTCACCGCGTTGCCGCCCCGCCTTGGGCGCACAACTGGTCCGCCGAGACCTGCCCTGCGCCGCGCTTTCAGTCCGCGGATCGCCGTCTTCGTGGGACGCGTAGGGCATCTCTCAGTGACGGCATCGACCGAGCTACGGTCGATGCCGTTTCCATCAGAAACGCCGGCGGATCGTGCCGAACACCTGGCGGGGCGAACCCGCCTGCATCGTGTTGTTGAGTGATGCCGCGGTGTTGAAAAACTGGCCCGAACCCAGTGCCGCGATATATTTCTCGTCGGTGAGGTTTACCGCGTTCACCTGTAGCTCGACGCCCGCGAAGCTGCTGTTCGTCGGGAAGCGATAGCCGATCGCGGCATCGAACAGCGTATAGCCCTTGACGCTCACGTCGCCGGTATAGGTCACGTTGCGCCGCGACGTGTACGCGCCGGCGACGTTGCCGAAGAACATACCGTCGTCGTAATTGATCTCACCCTTGGCGAGGTGTGCGGGCGTATCGACGGTGCGCACGCCCCTGGTCGCGACGAAGGCGGCGCCGTTGACGGTGTCGTCGTCATAGGTGCTGTCGTTGTACGAGTAGGACGCGATCAGCGCGAGCGGGCGGGCGACCTGATAGGTCGCGCCCACCTCGACGCCGCGGCTGGTCACGCTGCCGACATTCTGCAGGATGCTCGGATTGCCCAGGATATTCGCGCCGCTGAACGCCGCGAGCAGTCGGTTCTTGAACTTCACGTCATACGCCGCGACCACGCCGCGCAGCTTGCCGAGATCGAAGCGCCAGCCGCCCTCGATCGTGCGCGACGTCTCCGGCTTCAGCGTGTCGCGGATCGCCTCGAACCCGGCCTGCGTCGTGCCGAACGGGCCGCGGAACGAGCTGATATAGGCGCGCATGTTCTCGGCATAATTGGCGAAGAATTCCTGCCGGCCGAGCTTGTAGGTCGCGCCGACCTGCGGCTGGAACCAGTCCTTGGCGGCGATGTCGCCATTGATGAACGGAGTCCCGAACGTCGTCGTGATGCCGTTGGCGACGCGCGTACCCTTGAACCCGCCGGCGATCGTCAACGCGTCGAGGATCTTCCAGCTGTCGCTGACGAAATACTGGTTCGTGACGGTGGTCAGGTCGGTCAGAAAGTCGCTGCGGAAAGGGTTCGACAGGAAGTCGGTGACGTCGGGGCGGTTGGTGAGGCTCGCCGCGTAATAGTTGCGGTCGGTGCTCGCGCGGTTGTCCTCGTGCCAGTAGCCGATCTGGATCGTGTGATCGCCTAGCCGCGCGGTCGCGTTGGCAATGCCGCCGTCACGCTTGATGCCATATTCCGTCGTACGCACCGACAGCGCGAAGCCGTCGGGCGAGAATACCGCCGGCGTGTAGATACCGCCGCTGCCCTTGTCGTAATGATGATAATAGGTCGCGGTCGCGTCGAGCCAATCGGCGACCGGCATGTCGAGCGTCAGCGCGCCCAGCCAGTCGCGGCGCACCCCCCCACTGTCGTAATAGGTGTCGTTGACGTTGGTGTACGGCGTCGGGAACACCACGCCAGCGGTCGGGAAGGGCAGCGCGCGATTGGCGGCGCGCGCGGTCTGGTTCGCGCTGACCTGCGACAACAGGATCGCGGTGGCGTAATCGGGCCGCAGGAAATCGAGCCCGTAGCCGATCCGGTCGAGCGTCGCGGGCGACAGATCGGCGTAATTGCGCTCCTTGTGGAGCGAATAATTGAGCCAGCCGGTCAGCGTCGCGTCGCCCAGGGTCTGGACGATCTTCCCGTTGATCTTGGCATCCGACTGGTTGCCGTATCCCTTCCACTTGCTGGCGTCGTGGATCACGCCGGAGACCGACAGCTTCGTGCCGGTCGAAAGCGCACCGCTGTCGAGCCGGCCGTACAAGTGCACGGTATCGTACATGCCGTACGTCAGCGCGACCTCGCCGCCCAACACGTCGGACGGCGCGCGCGACACGAACTCCAGATTACCGCCGAGATTGCTGGTGGAGGCGATGCCGAGCGAACCCGCGCCCTGGGACACGTCGACACGCGCGATGTTTTCGGCGGCGATCGCGCGGCTGACGTGCAGCCCGTTATGACCGTTGTAGAACATGTCGCCCAGCGGCACGCCGTCGAGCGTGTAGCCCATCTGGCTCTGATTGAACCCGCGAACCGACAGGCGCGTGCCGAGTTCGTAGCTGCCGAACGGGTCCGAACTCTGCAGCGCGACGCCGGGCAGGCGGGCGACGGCCTTCAGCGGCGAGCTGCCGGGCGGCAGGATCTCGATCGCCTTGCGCGACACGGTCTGCTCCTGGCGGACCTTGCCGGTGCCGTAGACGACGATCTCGCCATCGATGTTGGGGGCGCTCTGGCCCGCGCTTTGGCCCGTGCTCGGGGGCGTGCTGCCGTCCTGGGACGTCGGCGTCGTCGTCTGCGCGAGCGCCGGACCAGTGATGGCCAGCATCGCGCTCGCCGAGGCGAGCAGAAGCGTCTTCGAAATCATGGGGTCCCACCTGTCGATATCATGGAGGCGTGCTGCTCGGGCAGCGTTCGTTGCGGCCCGACTAGGGACGCTTGGGGGCTGTTTGATTACGGCCGGGCTACGAATTTGTGACGTTTCGCAAAGCGTCATCGGATGGTCATGCCGGCGGGCTAGCCGGCACCATGATCGGTCCGGATATCCTGTGGCATCGTCGCGCCGTGCTCGGTGCGATGGCTGCGCTCGCCGCGACGCCGTCGAACGCCATCGATGTCGGCGCGCGTAGCGATGCGGATCCGTTTGCGCTCGGCGTCGCGAGCGGGGACCCCGACACCGATGGTTTCGTGCTGTGGACCCGCCTGGTCGGCGCACGCGGGCTGCCGTTGCAGGCGAAGGCGATCGCGGTGCGCTACGAGATCGCCGTCGATCCGCAGTTTCGCCGCATCGTCCGGACGGGGGCGGGGGCAGCGCATCCCGAGCGGGCGCATGCGGTGCATGTCGAGATCGCCGGACTGCCGGCAGGACGACCCTATTGGTATCGCTTTCATGCATTGGGTGCGACGAGCCCGGTGGGGCGGGCGGCGACCGTGCCGCGCGTCGCCGATCGTCTCCGCGTGGCCATGACGTCGTGTCAGCATTGGGAACAGGCGCATTTCGGCGTGTACCGCGATATCGTCGCCGCCGAGCCCGACCTGATCCTCCAACTCGGCGACTATATCTACGAACAGAGCTATCCCGATCTGCCGCGCGTGCGCGATTTCGGCGCACCCGAGCCGCGCGATCTGGAGGGCTATCGCCAGCGTCATGCGCTCTACAAGACCGATCCCGACCTTCAGGCGGCGCATCGGGCCTGTCCCTGGGTCGTGACATGGGACGACCACGAGGTGTCGAACGACTATGCCGGCCTCGCCAATCGCGCCGGGCTGCCGCCGGCGCTGTTCGCGCGGCGTCGGGCGGCGGCGTACCAGGCCTATTTCGAACATATGCCGATCCGCCCCAGCCTGTGGCGTGGTCGTGCCGCACCACGCCTGTATCGCGCGGTCGACTGGGCGGACCTCGCATCGCTGTCGGTGCTGGATACCCGCCAATATCGCAGCACGCCGCCCTGTGCCGCACCGAACGTCGCGCGCAACGTGCGGCTCGATGCGTGTGGACAGGCTGCGGCACCGTCTCGCACGATCATGGGCGACACGCAGGAGCGCTGGCTATCCGACCGCCTTGCGGGCGAGACGCGTCCCTGGACGCTCGTCGCGCAACAGGTATTCTTCGCGCCGCTGTGGCTCGACGGCGCGCGCCGGTCGACCTTCAGCGATCAATGGGATGGCTATGCCGCCAACCGCGACCTTGTGCTTCACGCGATGACGCGCCCGGCGGTGCGCAATCCGATCGTCCTGAGCGGCGACGTCCATTCCTTCTGGGTCAATGATCTCGACGGCCCAGACGGGGCGGCAATCGGCAGCGAGATCGTTACGTCGGCACTCGGCGCGGCGTCGCCGCCCACCGGGCGGTTCGGCGACGTCGATCGCAACAATCCGCACATCCGCTTCCACGATGTCGAGCAGGCCGGCTGGGTGAAGCTGGATATCGACCGCTCGGCGCTGCGTGCCGATCTGCGGATGATCGTCGACCGCGGCGACGCAGGCAGCGCCGTGCGATCGTTGGGCGCGTTCACGACGCAGTCCGGCTCGCGCAGGATGGAAAGGGATTGATGGCCGCACGGGGGCGGCGGTAGGACTGTTCGGCTGTATACTGGATATGAAAGCGAGCGGCGATGTCCGAGACTGGGTCTGGGATTGGGTCTATCTTCGCAAGGGCGGACGCATGACGACAAGCAGTATCCTGTCCGCCCGGCTCGACCGACTGCCAGCGACGCGGACGGTGTGGACGATCGTCGGGCTGCTGAGCCTGGCGTTCTTCTTCGAACTCTACGACATGCTGCTGTCGGGCTATATCGCACCGGGCCTGGTACGCGGCGGCATCTTCACCACGACGACGGCGGGCGTGTTCGGCACCCAGGGCGTCGCCGCGTTCATCGCGGCGTTGTTCGCCGGTTTGACGGTCGGCACGTTGATCGCGGGCGCCTTCAACGATCGGTTCGGTCGGCGCGCGGTCTTTACCTGGGCCTTGCTGGGCTACACGGCGGCGTCGGTGGCGATGGCGTTCCAGCACAGTGCGACGGCGATCAACGCGTTCCGCTTTTGCGCCGGGATCGGGCTGGGCGTCGAGATGATCACGATCGACACCTATATCTGCGAACTCGTCCCTAGCCATGTCCGCGGGCGGGCGATCGCCCTCAGCCAGGCGATCGGTTTCATCGCGGTCCCGGTCGTCGCCGTGCTGTCGTGGATACTGGTCCCGCTCTCTCCGCTCGGCCTTGACGGCTGGCGATGGGTCGTCCTGATCGGCGCGACCAGCGCGATCGCGGTCTGGTATATCCGCCGCCGCCTGCCGGAGAGCCCGCGCTGGCTGGCGCAAAAGGGGCGCTTCGCCGAGGCCGAGGCGATCGTCGCAGCGCTCGAACGGCGCGTCGAGCAGGAGCACGGCGCACCGCTTCCTCCCCCGTCCGCCGACCGACCGTCGGTCGAGCGCGGCCGGTTCGGCGAGATGTTTCGCCCGCCCTATCGCCGCCGGACGACCATGATGATCGTGTTCAATATCTGCCAAACCATCGGCTATTACGGATTCACGAACTGGGTCCCCACGTTGCTGATCGAGCACGGTATCTCCGTGACGAAGAGCATGGCCTACACCGCGATCATCGCGCTCTCCGCCCCGGTCGGCCCGATGCTGGGCCTTGCGATCGGCGATCGGTTCGAACGCAAATGGATCATCGTGGCCGCCGCCGCGACGGTGGTGCTGGCGGGCGGAGTCTTCGCGGCCGCGACGAGCGCCGCATTGCTGATCCTGATGGGTATCGTGCTGACCGTCGCGGGCAACACTATTTCATTTGCGTATCACGCCTATCAGGCCGAGATTTTCCCGACACGGATCCGCGCCAAGGCGATCGGCTTCGTTTACGCCTTCAGTCGAATGTCGGCGATGATCAACGCGTTCCTGATCGCCTTCGTGTTGCGCCAGGGCGGCGTCGCCAGCGTGTTCGGTTTCATCGGCGCTGCGTACCTGATCGCGATCGTCGCGATCGGCGTGTTCGGACCCCGGACGGCCAATCGGTCGCTGGAAGAGATTGCTGCATGACGATATCGCGCGGCGCAGTCCGTCGATCGTTGGCAGACGCGCGACCGGCTCGCTCGGCGCCAGGCGTCTATTCGAGGACAGTTGAATGATCGATGCCACCTTTGCACTTTCGGCCGTTCTGGCTGCCGCAAGCCCGTCGTCCGGTGCGGCGGCGTCACCCTCGCATCCATGGCCGGGCGACAGGCTCGGCAGGGCCGAGAGCCTTGCTGCGCTGCAGTCGCTCGAACTCATGCTGCTGACGCGGGACAGTGCGACATTGGCGCTCGACGACTGGTGCGCCGATCATCACATCGACGCGCCGGGCAGCAAGATCGTCGCCGATCGCGACCGGACGATCACGAAGACGCCCACCGCCGATCAACGCCGCCGCTTGGGCGTTACCGATGACGAGCCGATCCGCTATCGTCGGGTCCGGCTGCGCTGTGGTTCGCACGTCCTGTCGGAAGCCGATAACTGGTATGTCCCGTCGCGCCTGACGCCGGAGATGAATGCCGCGCTCGAGAATAGCGACACGCCGTTCGGGCGCGTGGTGCAACCGCTCCGCTTCCGCCGTCAGACGCTGTCGGCACGGCTGTTGTGGTCGCCACTGCCGACCGGCTGGGATACCGGTGCGCCTATCCAGGACGGACCGGCGACGCTCGCCATACCACCCTACGTCATCGAGAATCGCGCGCTCCTCATCACCGCGGCGGGAACGCCGTTCAGCGAGGTGGTCGAAACCTACACGCGCAACGTGCTCGATTTCGCGCCTCCACCGGTGAGCAGCGCATGCGGGGAGGCGCGGTGCAGCCGCAAGCCCTCCGCAATTGGCCACGCCCGGACGCACGACGGCGTGTGACTGTCCCCGTCGTGTAAGATTACCGGTCTAGGCGGCGCAACATGGCTTCTGGAGCATGTGTTGAGCTGGCTGCGGGATATCGATCGGTGGTTTCTGGCAGAGGTGCTGCCGCATGCGGCCGCCTATCGGGCGAAGGCGGCGTATTTGTGCGGCCGCGATAATGCCGAGGATCTGGTCCAGGACGCCTATGCGCGGATCCTGAAGACGCCGGATTACCGCGCGATCGTCACGCCACGCGGCTTCGTCCTGACGATCGTCCACAATCTTGCGCTCGAACGATTGCGACGGGCGAACGTGGTGCGGATCGACGCGTTCGCCTCGCTCGATCTGCTGGGGGTCGCGGACCCTGCGCCGGATGCCTTTGCGATCGCCTCCGGGCGATCCGAATTGCAACGCCTGCTCGACCTGATCGACGCGCTGCCCGCGCAATGCTCGCGCGTGTTGCATATGCGCAAGGTGCAGGGGATGCCGCCGGGGGACATCGCCGAAGCGCTTTGCATATCGCTCTCGACCGTGGAAAAGCATATCGCTAAGGGGCTGGCCCTCATCACGAAAGCCCGGCGCGCTAGCGAAGCCCAGGGGGAGGAAGCGTGTCCGGCCGTTCCGACATCCCGCAACGTCATGCCGACCTGACCGACCAGGCTGCCGGCTGGCTTGCCGCGCTCGACGCGGGATCGGCGGATGTCGCGGCGTTCGAGGCGTGGCGCGCCGCCGATATTCGCCATGCCGTAGCCTTTGCCGAGGTGGCCGGTACGTGGCGCGATCTCGACGGTCTGCGCGGGGCGCAGGACGACAGGCGGGCGGCGCCCGAAACGCAATCCTCGCCGAAAGCCGTCACACGGCCAAACCGGCGTCAGATCCTGCGCGCCACCGGCTCGATCGTCGCCGTCGCGGCGGTTGGCGGCGGCATCGCCTACCGCGCTGCCGCGCGCGATATGGCGGAAACGCGGGTCGGCCAGCGTATGACGGTCGCGGTGACGCCCGGCATAGGGCTCGACCTCAATACCAATAGCCGGGTCTATTGGCGGACGGGTGCGCCTGTGCGGCTCTGGCTCGATCGCGGCGAGATCGCGCTGCGGCTCGCGGCAGACCAGCGCCTCCAGTTGCTGACGCCGGGAGGGCAGTTCCAACTTGATCCCGGCGCGTACAACGCGCGGCTACGCGGTGCGGGTTGCGAACTGGCCGTGCTGGCGGGCGGGATTTCCGATGGATCGACGATGCGCATCGGTTCGGGCGACGTCGCGCTCGTCACCGCGGGGCAGGTCAGTATTCAGGCGCGCGACGATCTCGGCGGCGTCAGCGCCTGGCAGCACGACACGCTGGTGCTGAGCGGCGAGAGCCTCGACTATGCGGTCGCGGAGATGAACCGGTATCTGCCGAACAAGATCGTGATCGGCGATCCTGCGCTGTCACGGCTCCGGGTGGGCGGCAGTTTCGCGACCACCCAGCCGGCGGAATTCCTGCGTGCGCTGCGCACTTCGTTCGGCATCCGCGCGACAGCAGGCCCATTTGGCGGGATAGTCCTGACCCGCGCGTAAAGTTTATTTTCGCGGTCGATAGCGGTTTGTCGGCGCTCATCCATCCCTGCACCGACACACGGTTCGATGCGGGGATTCCATGTTCAAGTTCTTGACGACGACGGCCATCGTGGCGGTGGGGATGACGATACCTGGTGCCGCCACCGCGCAGGTGCAGGCGGCCCGCGTCGATTTCGACATCAAGGCGTCCGACACCGCGACCGCCCTCAACGCGTTCGCCCGTCAGGCCGGTGTGCATGTCAGCTTTCCCTACGATGCCGTCGCCAACCGGCGTGCGGCAGCGTTGCGCGGTCGGTTCACGCGCGGCGAGGCGCTACGCCGTCTGATCGCGGGGCAGGGGCTGACGATCGCCGAGGAGACCCCCTCGATGATATCGCTGAAGGTCACTCCGGTCGAACCGCCGCAGGACGCCACCGACGCCGCGACCGTCAGCACCGCTGGGCAGGATATCGTCGTGCTGGGCCAGGGCCAGTCCCGCCAGGTGCAGACGGTTTCGGCCAAGGCGATGGCGAAACTGACCGGCGGCACGTCGCCGCTGCGCTCGCTCGGCAGGCTGCCGGGCGTGAACTTCGATTCCTCCGACGCGCACGGCACCTATGAAGCCGCGACGCAGCTGTCGATCCGCGGGTTCCTGACCGATCAGATGGGCTTCACGCTGGACGGCGTACCGCTCGGCAACATGCAGTACCGCAACAACAACGGCCTTTCGATCAACCGTGCGCTGCTCAGCGAGAATAACGGCGCCGCGACGCTGTCGCAGGGCAGCGGCGCGCTCGGCACCGCATCGACCAGCAATATCGGCGGCACGGTCGACTTCACCTCGATCGATCCGACCGACAGGTTCGGCGTGGATGTCGAGCAAAGCTATGGCAGCGCCAATTCGTGGCGCAGTTTCGGGCGGATCAACAGCGGCGACCTGCCGTGGGGCGGTCGGCTGGCGGTGTCGTACGCGCATGACCGGCAGGGCAAATGGCGCGGCTGGGGCAAGCAGGTGCAGGACCAGTTCAACGCGAAATACGTCCAGCCGCTTGGCGACGCGGTCAAGTCGACCACGTTCCTGAACCTGATCGACCGGCGCGAGGACGATTACAACGACGTCTCGCTCGCCCGCCTCAGGACCTATGGCTACAAGTTCGACAACATCCGCGATTTCGCTCTGGCCGAGCAACTCGCCACGATCACCCAGAACGGCGGCACCCCGCCGGCCCCGTTCGCAGCCTCCGACGACACGATCTATCAGGGCGGCGGCGTACGCCGCGATCTGCTGGCGTATGAAAAGCTCGATTATACGCTGGGGTCGCGGCTGTCGGGGTTCACCACCGGCTACATCCATCTCGACAAGGGCATCGGCACCTATGCGAGCCCGTACGACGCGACGCCCGCGGCGTTCGGCGGCTCGCCTATCGCGGTGTCGGCGCTGCGCTACGACATCAACCGGAAGGGCGTGATCTCGCGCCTCAAGTTCGACGCCGGCGATCACAAGATCGAGGGTGGTATCTGGTACGAACGCAATGCCTTCAACCAGGGGTCATATCTCTACGGCCTGCAAAAGGGCGTCGCGCCGAGCGAGTTCCAGAAGTTCTACACCAATCCGTTCAAGACCAATTTCTACAACGAATACGTCACGAACACCGTCCAGCTCGACATCAGCGACACGTGGCAGGCGACCAGCGCGCTGCGGCTGAACGCTGGCGTGAAGGGCGTGGTCTCGACCAACCGCGCGCACAGCGTCGTCAGCACCAAGCCGATCGACGGCTCGATCCAGGCGAAGAACTGGTTCCTGCCCACCGTCGGTGCGCTCTACACGCTGGACGGCAACAACGAGGTGTTCGCGGATTATACCCGCAACATGGCGGCGTTCGTCGCGTCGACCTCCAGCGGCCCGTTCTCGAGCAGCTCGCAGGCCGGGTTCGATTTCATCCGCAGTGGCCTGAAACCCGAAATGACCAACACGGTCGAGGCCGGCTACCGCTTCCACGACCGCGATCTGCAACTGTCGCTGACCGGCTATTACGTGAAGTTCTCCAACCGCCTGCTCGCCTCCTCGATCAGCGCGACCATCGTCGGCAACCAGAACGTGCTCCAGAACGTCGGCAGCGTCTCGTCGCGCGGCGTCGAGGCGGCGGCGAACTGGAAGTTCGCGCCCGGCTGGTCGCTTTATGGCAGCTATGCGTTTAACGACGCGACCTATGACGACGATGTCCAGCCGCTGGGCGGCGCGGTCGTCGCCACCAAGGGTAAGCAGGTCGTCGCGTCGCCGCGGAACGTCGGCAGTGCCGAGCTCAATTACGACGACGGCACGCTGTGGGGCGGGGTCAACGCGCATTACCGCAGCGCCCGCTATTACAGCTATCTCAACGACGCGAAGCTGCCCGGCGCGGTCAACGTCAACCTGTCGGCAGGCTATCGCTTCAGCCGCATGTTCGACGTCCAGTTCAACCTGACGAACGTGTTCGACAAGAAATACATCGCCTCGACTGGGACCGCCGGTTTCGTCACCTCCGATCCGAACGGCACCTACACGACGCTGCAGACCGCCGCGCCGCGCCAGGTGTTCGGCACGGTGCGCATCCACTTCTGACCGTTGCCGCGTAGCGGGAATGCCCCCTCTTCCTCCTGTCGACAGGTGCCCCATGGAACGCCGCAATCTCCTGAAGCTCGCGCTCGGCGCGCCGCTCGTCCCCTTGGCAGCGCGAGCCGGGGCGACCGAGCCGGACCGCGGCGGCGACAGCTTCAGCTTTGCCTTCGTGGGCGATTGCCACATTCGGCCGGAACTGGGCGCGGATCGTGCCTGCGCGCGGTGCTTCGAGCAGATATCCGCGTCACCCGTCGATTTCGTGATCCTGGGCGGCGATCATGTCGAGGATGCGCTCGAAGCGTCGCGGGCACGGGCGACGCTGCTGATGGATCTCTATCAGCGCACCGAACGCGCGCATCTGCGCAAGCCGATCCATCACGTCATCGGCAATCACGATTGCCTCGGCGTGTTTGCCAAAAGCGGCATCGATCCGTCCGCGCCCGATTACGGCAAGCAGTTCTACATCGATCGTTTCGGGCCGCGCTATTACGCGTTCGATCACAAGGGCGTGCATTTCGTCGTGCTGGATTCGATCGGCCTGACCGCCGACCGAAACTACGAGGGCCGCGTCGACGCCGTCCAACTGGCATGGCTGCGCACCGATCTCGCCGCGCAGCCGAAGGGCACGCGGATCGTCGCGGTGACGCACATTCCGCTCGTCACGGCGATGCAATGCTACGAGCCGGAGTCCTGGCTCGCGACCCCGCACAACTGGACCTTCGTCGTGAACGGTCGGGAGGTGCTGCGCATCCTGCGTGACCATGGCGTCTTGGCGGTGCTGCAGGCGCATAGCCATGTCTACGAACGGATCGAACTCGACGGGATATCCTTCATCACCACGGGTGCCGTCGCCGGTGCCGACTGGCGCGGATCGTTCCTCGGCACGCCGGAGGGGTACACCGACATCACGATTTCCGGCCGCCATGTAGAGAGCCGGTACCGGACCTATGGTTTCACGAGCGTCGACCGGCAGGATGTGCCGATCTGAGCCTGACAGGCGAAAGACTGCGCTTTGCATGGTAAGCCGGCCGCTGATCCGACAAGCAGGGCCGACCATGAACTACCTCTTTCTTGCCATAGCGATCGTCTCCGAGGTGATCGGCACCACGTTCATGAAACAGTCCGAAGGTTTCACCAGGCTGGTGCCGAGCCTCGTCACCGCTGCAGCCTATGCGATCGCATTCTTCTGCCTTGCGCAAACGCTGAAGACGATCCCGACCGGCATCGCCTATGCGATCTGGTCGGGGACAGGCATCGTCCTAATCGCCACCATCGCGGCCGTATTCCACGGGCAGAAGCTCGACGTTCCCGCCATGATAGGGATGGCGCTTATCATCTGCGGGGTCGTCGTGATGAACGTCTTCTCCAAAGCGACAGGTCACTAAGCGAAGCAGAGAGGCGGACCCCGTTGCCCGCTTCCACGAACTGGCGACGTTCGAGATCGGGAAGCCGGGCGCCGCAAGCGGTCATGGCGTGGAGATGAACAAGTTGCTGAAGTCGGTGCGTGGCCGAACGCCAGCCCAAAGCGCGTCCCCGTACCGCGCTCACGCTGGCGCCCGCCGCACACCCGAAAGACCGGACGGTCCACTGGGATGCTGAGCTTGGCGCGCATTCTCGCGGGCCGGCAAATTATGCTGAGGCGATTGCACTCCACCGTGAGATCACCGTCAGAACCGAGCGGCCGCCGCTCTGTCTCGTGCCCTTCGTCGACGACCTATGGCTGGCCGATATGAGACAGGACGCCATCGCGATCGCCGAGGAGATCGTGGTGTGCTGAGCCGAACTCGCGCTTTGACGCTTGCGAGTCGATTACCCACGTCGCCTGCCGTCCCCAGCCCGTCATCCGAACGAAGGCCGAAACCAGTGTTCCGGGCGCAGAGGCACACGGTTCTCGGCCCTGACATCTGTCACGCTGCTCAGCCGATATTGGCAATGCGCAACGCCCGCAGAGTATTGCTGAAGTAAAGATATCGAGATGAACTGCGTTGAACAAGCAAACGCCCGGACCGTTGCCGATCCGGGCGCCTGCGTGACGATCGCTCGTCAGCCCCCATTTTTTCGCTCTCGCTCTTCGTCTTGCGACGGAGCGGAAAAGCAGTCCCCGAACCACGGCCGTTGCCTGTGTCTCAGCGAGTTTGTTGCTAGTTATGTCGGTGGATTTTGTCACGGTCTTTGCGCACGGGGCTCGACGATTGGACCGGCGCTGTGGCGATTTCGCAACAGACCAATCTAGACACTGCCGGATCGGGACTAACCCCGGCTGTTTCGTGGCAGCGCCGCGCCGCTACGTGGGCGGCCTGACAGTTGCCTCGCAACGGGCCGCGTCCTAGAGCCGATGCACTGCTTCCCTAACGAGCGAACCCGGCTGCCCATGATCCTGTCCCGCTACGAACGGATGATAGCCCGCCGCTATCTGCTGCCGGGCAAGGGCGAGGCGTTCATCTTCCTCGTCGCCTCGATCAGCCTGGTCGCGGTGATGCTCGGCGTCGCCGCGCTGGTGATCGTGATGAGCGTCATGAACGGCTTTCGCGCCGAGCTGTTCGACAAGATCGTGGGGCTCAACGGCCATGCGGTGGTGCAGGGCGTCGGCGGCAAGCTGCCCGACTGGCGCGAGATCGTCGCACAGGCGCAGAAGACGCCGGGCGTGACGAGTGCGTTGCCGCTGATCGAACAGCCGCTCGCCGCCACCTATAACGGCCGCGCCGAGGCGGTGCTGGTGCGTGGCATGCGCGTCGACGACATTCGCCGCAACTCGACGATCAGCAACAAGATCGTAATGGGGTCGCTCCAGTCGATCACGCAAGGCAGCGGGCGGATCGCGATCGGTTCGCGGCTGGCCGAGTCGCTCGGCGCGCAAGTCGGCTCGGAGATCTCGCTGTTCAGTCCGCAGGGGCAGACGACGCCGTTCGGCACGGTGCCGCGGATCGTCAGCTACACGGTCGGCGCGATCTTCGAGATCGGCGTCTATGATTACGACAAGGCGTATATCATTATGCCGATCGAGGACGCGCAGACGCTCCTCCTGATGGGCGACGCGGCCGGCATGGTCGAGCTGAAGACGGTCGATGCGGACAAGGTCGGCGAGATCCTGAAGCCGCTTGCGGACAAGATCGGCGGCAACGCGGTGATCGCCGACTGGCGGACGATGAACGCGCAGCTGTTCGAGGCGCTGGCGGTCGAGCGTGTCGCGATGTTCACCGTGTTGTCGATCATCATCCTGGTCGCGGTGTTCAACATCCTGTCGTCGCTGATCATGCTGGTCCGCGCCAAGACCCGCGACATCGCGATCCTGCGCACGATGGGCGCGACGCGCGGCTCGATGATGCGGATCTTCATCGTCGTCGGCACCACCATCGGCGCGCTCGGCACGGTCGCGGGCCTCGTGCTCGGCTTCATCTTCCTGTTCTACCGGCAGGGCGTGGTGAACTTCGTCCAGCTCCTCACCGGCCAGAACCTGTGGGACCCATCGATCCGCTACCTTACCGAACTCCCGTCGAAGACCGATCCCGTCGAGATTGTCGTGATCGCGCTGATGGCGCTGATCTTCAGCTTCCTCGCGACGCTCTATCCGGCCTGGAAAGCGGCGAGTACCGACCCCGTGCAGGTGCTGCGTTATGAATGAAGGCCTTCGTATCGACCGCCAGATCGAGAAGTTCGACGATTACGTCCTCCAGACCAGCGGGCTGACCAAAAGCTTCACGCAAGGCGGCGCGACCATCGAAGTCCTGCGCGGCGTCGACCTCGCGATCGCACCGGGCGAGATCGTCGCGCTGCTCGGGCCATCGGGTTCGGGCAAGTCGACGCTGTTGCAAGCCGTGGGCCTGCTCGAAGGCGGCTTCGAGGGATCGATCCGGATCGCCGGGACCGAGGCGTCGAAGCTCAACGCGCATGAGCGCACCGTGGTACGCCGCGACCGCCTCGGCTTCGTCTATCAGTTCCACCATTTGCTGCCGGACTTCAACGCGACCGAGAACGTCGTCCTCCCGCAGCTCGTTCACGGCGCGACGCGGGTCGAGGCGGACCGGCGGGCAGCGGAGTTGTTGACGCAACTCGGTCTCGGCCACCGCCTGACGCACCGCCCGAGCCAGCTCTCCGGCGGCGAGCAGCAACGCGTCGCGGTCGCCCGCGCGCTGGCCAACAAGCCCGCGCTGGTGCTGGCGGACGAGCCGACCGGCAATCTCGACGAACACACCGCCGACATCGTCTTCGCCGAATTCATCCGCCTGGTCCGCGAACAGGGCACTGCCGCTGTGGTCGCGACGCACAACGAGCGGCTCGCGGCCCGTATGGACCGCGTGCTGCGATTGCATGAGGGACGGCTAGCGTGACCTGGGGCGAGACGCCGACGCTGACCGGGCGTCACGTCACGCTCCGCCCTTTGGTCGCCGACGACATGGACGCGCTGGTCGCGGCGGCGTCGGCCGACAACCTCTGGGACACATTCTACGCCAACGTCGCGATGATGAAGGCGCCCGACCGCTGGCTCGCCGCCGCGTTGCGCGAGCAGGACTTTGGGCGGGCGCGGTTGTTCGCGGTGGTGGCTGGCGGGACCGTCGTCGGCACGACTCGGTTCATGCGGATGAACGAGCCGAACAAGCGGCTCGAGATCGGCGGCACCTTCTACGCCAAATCCGTACAGCGCACCGGCGTCAACACCGAAGCCAAGCTGATGCTGCTGACCCACGCCTTCGACGCCCTCGGCTGCGAATGCGTCCAGATCCGCACCGACTCGCTCAACAAGCGGTCGCAAGCCGCGATTGAACGCCTCGGCGCCAAGCGCGACGGCGTGTTGCGCGGGCACCAGGTGATGGCCGATGGCCGCTTGCGCGACACCGTCGTCTACAGCATCCTCCGCCACGAATGGCCCGGCGTCCGTCAGAACCTGGCGTATCTGCTGGCCCGAAACGAGGACCGCCCATGACCGCGATCACCGACTTCACCGTTAAGAGCGCCGACGGCAGTGCGGCTTCGCTAGAACCGTATCGCGGCAAAGTGCTGCTGATCGTCAACACCGCCTCGAAATGCGGCTTCACCCCGCAATATGATGGCCTCGAAGCGCTGCACCGCGACTATGCCGATCGGGGGTTCGAAGTGCTCGCGTTCCCCTGCAATCAGTTCGGCGGGCAAGAGCCGGGCGACGCAGCGGAGATCGCGAACTTCTGCACGCTGACCTACGACGTGACGTTTCCGGTGTTCGCGAAGATCGACGTCAACGGGGCAGGGGCTGACCCGCTGTTCGAGCGGCTGAAGTCGGATGCGCCGGGGGTGCTGGGGTCGAAGGCGATCAAGTGGAACTTCACCAAGTTCCTCGTCGGCCGCGATGGTGCGGTGGTGGATCGCTATGCGCCGACGACCAAGCCCGAGGACATTCGCAAGGATATCGAGAAGCTGCTTTAGCGCCTCGACCTACCACCCCGCACTTTCACTACCACCCCGGCGAAGGCCGGGGCCCAATTGGGGCACAGCGGTGGAGACCGCTGCGTTTCGTTGCTGCGACCTCTCCAATTGGGCCCCGGCCTCCGCCGGGGTGGTGCTTGAGGGGATAAGCTGGCGTATCCCGAAACAAGCTTGTTCCCCCGCGAAGGCGGGGGCCCAGACTGGGCTCCCGCCTTCGCGGGAGAACAAGCAGTTCGCGGGGAAAGTCAGGCGGTCACCGAGAAAGCCGGTGCACCCTTCTTATGCGCCAACGCCGAAGCAACCGAAGTCACCCCACCAAACAAGAAGCTGATCCCCAGAACATACCCCGGCAACGTCAACGCCGACCAAGGCAGCGTCGCCAGCACGATCACCGCCAGCACGATGTTCACCGCACCCAGCGCGATCATCAGCCCCCTGCCCCGCCGAAACCGCGCCCCAAGCCCAATCTCCAACGCCCCACGAACACCCAGCCAAACCGCAATCAGCAACGTCAGCGAAATCGCGCCTGTCGCCGGCTCGAACGCCATGATCAGCCCGATCACGAGCGACACCAGCCCAAACCCGATCGCATAGCCGCGCCCCTCATGCCCCTTGCCGGCAAAACCTGACACGATCGAAACGATCCCGGCCGCAATGAGAAACGCCCCGATCACCAACGTCGCAGCATAGGTCGCGGAAAACGGCGACGCGAACGCCATGATTCCGAGCACCACCGACAGCACGCCGTAGGCCAGGATCCACCCCCAGCCGGCCCCCGCACGAGGCGTCCCCGCAGCCGTGGTTTCGGTATCGGCAAAGTGCCCGCGTGGATCGGTCATGAAGAATGCTCCCAGAAGTCCCCGCCGCAACGGCTCGTCGTGTCCGCGGTTCCGACCGGACTCATCCCCGCTGGTCGAATCACGCCGCAGCGCCTACCTCCGGTCGATGCATTCCGGTTACGTCCCCCTCCGCGTTTTCTCCTGCTACACCATGCTCGACGGCGCCATCGATCCGAAGGCGATCGCCAAGCAGGCGCGCGCCTTGGGCTTTCCCGCCGCCGCGCTGACCGATCGCAACGGGCTCTACGCGGCGATGGCCTATTCGGACGCCGCCAAGAAGGATGGCGTCCAGCCGATCATCGGCGTCATGCTCGGTGTCGGCCGCCCCGACATGCCCGATGGCGTCGCGACGCAGTTCGACTGGCTCGCACTCTACGCGCAGAACATGACCGGCTACGACAATCTCTGCGCGCTCGTCTCGATGGCGCATCTCGACCGCCCGATCGAGATGCCCGCGCATGTCGATTTCGCCGCGCTCGAACGCCACACCGAAGGCCTGCTAGCCCTGACCGCAGGCGGCGAAGGCGGTCTCGCCCGCCTCTTCGCGGAAGGCCAACCCGACCGCGCCCGCGCCTATCTCGACCGCCTGCAAGGCCTGTTCGGCGACCGCCTCTACATCGAACTCTCGCGCCGCAACGATGCGATCGAGACGGCGGCCGAAACCGACCTCATCGACATCGCCTATGAGCGCAACCTGCCGCTGGTCGCGACCAACCCGTGCTGTTTCACCGAGAGCGCATTCGGCGACGCGCACGACGCCATGCTCTGCATCGCGCACTCGACCTATGTCGAGACCGAGGACCGCATCCGCAGCTGCCCCGAAGCGTGGATGAAGCCCGCGCCGGTGATGCACGAGATGTTCGCCGACCTGCCCGAGGCGATCGCCAACACGCTCGTCGTCGCGCAGCGCTGCGCGGTGATGGCGCCGTACCGCAAACCGATCCTCCCCAGCCTCGCCGGTGACATCGAGGGCGAGGCCAAGCTCCTCCGCGACGACGCCGAAGCCGGTCTCGAAGCGCGTCTAGCCCGTATCACCGAACTCCACGGCGAAGGCGAAGATGGCTGGCGCGACGTGTACCGCAAGCGGCTCGCGTTCGAGGTAGACGTGATCGTCCAGATGGGCTTCCCCGGCTATTTCCTGATCGTCGCGGACTTCATCAAATGGGCGAAGGATCACGACATCCCGGTCGGCCCAGGCCGTGGTTCGGGCGCGGGCTCGGTCGTCGCCTGGTCGCTGACGATCACCGATCTCGACCCGATCAAGCTCGGCCTGCTGTTTGAGCGCTTCCTGAACCCGGAACGCGTGTCGATGCCCGATTTCGACATCGATTTCTGCGAAACCCGCCGCGTGGAGGTGATCCGCTACGTCCAGGAGAAATACGGCCGCGATCAGGTCGCGCAGATCATCACCTTCGGAAAACTGAAGGCGCGCGCGGTGCTCAAGGACACCGGCCGCGTGCTGCAGATGAGCTACGGCCAGATCGATCGTCTCGCGAAGCTGGTCCCGAACCACCCGACCGACCCTTGGACGCTGGAGCGCGCGCTCAACGGCGTCGGCGAACTGGCGAAGGAATACGCCAACGACAACGGCGTGCGGAAGCTGCTCGATCTGGCGATGAAGCTGGAAGGCCTGCCGCGCCACTCCTCCACCCACGCCGCCGGCGTGGTCATCGGCGACCGCCCGCTCGCTCAGCTCGTCCCGCTCTACCGCGATCCGCGCTCCGACATGCCCGTCACCCAGTTCGACATGAAATATGTCGAGGGTGCCGGCCTCGTGAAGTTCGATTTCCTCGGCCTGAAGACGCTGTCGGTGCTCCAAAAGGCGGTGCAACTGCTCGCCAAGCGCGGCGTGACGGTCGATCTCGAGGCGCTCGAATGGGACGATGCGGGTGTCTACGCGCTCCTGCAAAAGGGCGACACGGTCGGCGTGTTCCAGCTCGAGTCGGAGGGCATGCGCCGCACGCTGTCCGCCGTCCGCCCGTCCAATTTCGGCGACATCATCGCGCTCGTGTCGCTCTATCGACCGGGCCCGATGGACAACATCCCGTCGTTCGGCCGCCGCAAGAACGGCACCGAGGCGATCGACTACCCGCACCCGCTGCTCGAACCGATCCTGTCGGAGACCTACGGGATCTTCGTCTACCAGGAACAGGTCATGCAGGCAGCCCAGGTGCTGGCGGGCTTCTCGCTCGGCGGCGCCGATCTGCTGCGCCGCGCAATGGGCAAGAAGGTGAAGGCCGAGATGGACGCGCAGCGCGCGGGCTTCGTCGAGGGCTGCCTGAGCGTCAACGGCATTAAGAAGGCCGAGGCGAACGCACTGTTCGATTTGATCGACAAGTTTGCGGGCTACGGCTTCAACAAGAGCCACGCCGCCGCCTATGCGCTGCTCGCGTACCAGACCGCGTGGCTGAAGGCGCACCACCCGCACGAATTCTTCGCGGCCTCGATGTGCTACGACCTGCACCAGACCGACAAGCTCGCGATCTTCACCGACGACATGCGCCGTCTCGGGATCACCGCGCTGCCGCCCTGCATCAACGCGAGCCAGGCCGAATTCGATGTGGAGGTTTTGGCGGATGTTGACGCTCAACCAGCAGAATGTTCACCCGCGAAGGCGGGTGCCCAGACTGGGTCCCCGCCTTCGCGGGGAAACAATCTTGCTGTTCGCTACGCGCTAGGCGCCCTCAAGAGCGTAGGCGAAGGCGCAATGGAGAAGCTCATCGTCGAGCGCGTCCAGAACGGCCCGTTCGCCGGTCTCGACGATCTCGCCAAGCGAGTCGACCCACGCCTCCTCAACAAGCGCCAGCTCGAAACGCTCGCCGCCGCCGGCGCGTTCGACGGCCTCGACCTGAACCGCGCCGGCATCCACGCCACCGCCGAAACCATCCTCGCGATCGCCGCGCGCACGCACGAACAGAAGACCAGCGGGCAGGGCGGCCTGTTCGGTGACGCCGAACCCGCCGGCGACGCGATCAAGCTCCCGCCATCGGTCCGCTGGACGCTCAGCCAGCGCATGGACCAGGAAAAGGAGGCGTTCGGCTTTTACTTCTCCGCGCACCCGGTCGATCGCCACCGCCACATCGCGGTCAGCCACGGCGCCCGGGCCTACACCGCGCTGTCGGAACTCAACATCCCCGACGACGGCAGCCGCGCCGGCGCGACGATGGCGGTGCTGGTCGAGGACGCGCGGTATCGCACGTCCGCGCGCGGCAAGCGCTTCATGATGGCGCAATGCTCGGACGCCAGCGGCCAGTTCATGGCGACCTGCTTCGACGAACAGGTCTCGAAGGATCTCGAAGACGCGGCCAAGGCCGGCGGCTGCGGGCTGATCACCGTCGAACTCGATCGCAAGCCGGGCGAGGACACGCCACGCGTCAGCATCAAGCGTATCCAGCCGTTCGAAGGTCTCGCCAACAACGCCCGCTTCCAGGTGATCGTGACGATCTCCGACATGACCGCATTCGCCGGTCTCGCCTCGCTGCTCGCCGCGCATCGCGGCGCCCGCGGCGAGGTTCGCGTGCGTGCGCAACTGCCTGATGGCGAGGTCTGCATCCTGCTGGGTCGCGACTTCCTGCTCGACGGAGAGCTTGTCGAGCACATCGAGTCGTTGCACGGTGTCGCCAAGGTGGAGATGAAGACCTCGGAAACGAGGCTCGCTCTGGTCGGATAACAAGCTTGGGAGAGCGCAGATGCTAGGTGGAATGCAGGATTTCAAGCTTCGTGTTCCCCGCCTGATCGATCACGCGGCGCGCGAACATGGCGCGAAGGAACTCGTCAGCTATTGGGCCGACGGCCGCGAGACGCGGACGAACTGGGCCGGCATCTCCCGCGACGCCCGCAAACTCGCCCAGGCGCTCGAAAAACTCGGCGTAGCCCCCGGCGACCGGGTCGCGACGCTGGCGATGAACCACGCGCACCACCTCGTCGCCTGGTACGGCACGATCGGCATGGGCGGCGTGATCCACACGATCAACCCGCGGCTGTTCGACGAACAGCTCGTCTACATCGCCAACCACGCCGAAGACCGCGTGATGCTCTACGACAAGGCGTTCCAACCGCTGGTCGATCGCCTGCGCGCGCAATGGACCAGCATCCGCCATTATATCTGCTTCGACGATCTCGGCCCCGACGGTTTTCAGGCGATGCTCGATGCGGAAGATGGCGATTACGCGTGGGTCGAAGGCCCCGAGCGCGACCCGTGCATGCTCTGCTACACCAGCGGCACCACCGGCAATCCGAAGGGCGTCCTCTACACGCACCGCTCGACGATGATCCACGCGATGGCCGAGGTCGCGCCGTGGGTTTTCGATCTCTCCCCCAACGCGGTCGTGCTGCCGGTCGTGCCGATGTTCCACGCCGCCGCCTGGGGCCTGCCGTTCGCCTGCGCGCTCTCGGGGGCGAAGGTCGTCTATTCCGCGGTCAACGATCCCGCCGTGCTGTGCCGCCTGATGAACGACGAGAAGGTCACGCATTCCGCCGGCGTGCCGACCGTCTGGCTCGCGATGTTCGGTCACATGGACGCGACCGGCGAGGCGCCCGCACATCTGAAGCTCGTCACGATCGGCGGCTCGGCGGCGCCGCGCGCGATGATCGAGCGGATCATGGGCATGGGGGCCAGCGTCAAGCACCTCTGGGGCATGACCGAGACCTCGCCGATCGGCACCGCCGGCTTCGCGCCCCCGCACTGGGACGACATGACGCACGACGAGAGGCTCGATCTCGTCACCAAACAGGGCAGCGTCCCCTTCGGCATAGAACTCCGTATCATCGACGACGAGGGCAACGTCCTCCCCCGCGACGGCAAGGTCGCCGGCCGCCTTCAGGTCCGCGGCCCCTGGGTAGTCCAGCGCTATTTCGGCGCCGACGAGGACGCGGTTGACGGTGAATCCTGGTTCGACACCGGCGACGTCGCGATGCTCCACGCCGACGGCACGATGCAGATCACCGACCGCTCGAAGGACGTCATCAAGTCCGGCGGCGAATGGATCAGCTCGGTCGACCTGGAGAACGCCGCCGTCGGCTGCCCCGGCGTGGCGGAGGCAGCCGCGATCGGCGTCCCCCACCCGAAATGGGACGAGCGCCCGCTGCTGCTGGTCGTCCGCAAGCCCGGCAGCGAGGTAACCGAACAGGCGATCCTCGATCACCTCGCGAAGCACGTCGCCAAATGGTGGCTCCCCGACGCGATCGTGTTCGTCGAAGACCTGCCCCACACCGCAACGGGCAAGCTGCTGAAGACCACCCTGCGCGAACGCTTCAAAGATTTTGCGTTGGCGGCTTAGCCTGAAGCTCTCCAACCACACTCCGTCATGCCGGGCTCGTTCCGGCATCCACCGCTCCGCACATTCTCAGCGCCCGAGTTTGAGGAACGGTGGACGCCGGAACCAGTCCGGGGTGACGGAGGGGCTCGGTATTTGTGCCGTCTCTGAATAAGAAGGCGGACGACAACTTACCCTTCCTTGTTCTCCTGCGAAGGCGGGGACCCAGACTGGACTCCCGCCTTTGCGTGAGGACAAAAGGGGCTTGAAGAGGGACTAGGCTACCCGAGGAGTCCGCTTCGCCTTCCGGATCCGCGGCTCGGCAATCATGTCCGCCGCCTTCTTGATCTCCTGCCGCAACTCGTCGCGCTTCTCGTGGATCGACGCGATCACCGGGCCCATCGCCACCCCAAGATCGACCAGCACCGCCTCCGCCAGTTGCAACGAACTCTCCAGCGTCTCCGGCACCGCATCCGTGACGCCCGCCCGATACAATTCCGCCGCGTGCGCCGTATCCCGCGCACGCGCCACGATCGGCAAGTCCGGCGCCAAAGCCCGCACCCGCCGCGTCAGTCGCACCGTCAGCACCGGATCGTCCATCGTCAGGATCAGCGCCTTGGCGGTATGCAGCTTCAGCCGATCGACCAGTTCCGCGCGTGCCACGTCGCCGAACAGCACCGGGTGCCCCTGGGCCCGCGCGGCTTCGACCGAATCGATATCGGCCTCGACCGCGACGTATTTCTGCCCGTGGACCGCCAGCATATCCGCCACCATCCGACCGACCCGGCCGAAGCCGATCACGACCGTCCCGGGCCCGTCGTCGTCGATCTCGACATCGCCCGCATCGGCAGCCGATCGGCTCTCGATCTGGCGCGAGACGGTGTGGCCGAGTTTCGCCAGCAGCGGTGTGATCGTGAGCCCGATCGCGGTGACGGTCTGCCAGAAGGACGCGGTCGAGGGGAGGATCAGCTGCGCCTGGGCGGCCGTGGCAAGGACGATCAGCGTCGTCTCGGACGGGCTCCCCATCAGCAACCCCGTCTCCGCCGCGACGCCGCGCCGGGAGTTTGCGACGCGCAGGAACAGGAAGGTCACGATCGCCTTGGTCGCGACCACGCCCGTCACCGCGAGCAGCAACGACGGCCAGTTCTGCGCGATCAGCCGGAGGTCGAGGCTCATGCCGACGGTGATCAGGAACACGCCGAGCGCGAGCCCCTTGAACGGCGCGGTGATGACCTCGACCTCACTGTGATATTCGGTTTCAGCGATGAGGAGCCCCGCGAGCAGGGCGCCGACGATCGGCGACAGCCCGGCGGCCGTGGTCGCGACACTGGCGACGATGACGACCAGCAGCGAGGCGGCGAGGAACAGTTCGGGGCTCTTGGTCCGCGCAGCCTGGCCGAACAGCCGCGGCAGGATCAGCCGCCCGCCGCCATACATCGCGACCACGGTCAACCCGCCGCGCAGCGCGACCCCGGCGATGTTCGACCAGCCGTCCGCACTCGCAGTCGGGGCCAATGCGCCCAGCACGAAGATGATCGGAACCAGCGCCAGATCCTCGAACAACAGCATCGCGAACGCGCCGCGGCCCACCGCGCCGGTCGTGCCGACGAGCGGCAGGACCAAGGCGGTGGACGACAGCGCCAGGGCGAACCCGAGCCCGATCGCGCCGGCCCATCCCTGGCCGATGAAGTGGAGTGCCACGCCGATGATCAGCGCCGAGCCGATCAGTTCGGCGGCGCCGGTGCCGAACACCAGTCGCTTCATCGACCACAGGCGCTTGAACGAGAGTTCGAGGCCGATCGAGAACAGCAGCAATATGATGCCGAACTCGGCGAACGGTTCGATCGATTCAGGGTTCGATATGGTCAGGTAATAGAGCCACGGCGCCGAGCCGGTCAGCGAACCGAGGCCCGCGGGGCCGACCAGCAGGCCGACCAGGATGAAGCCGATGACCGGGCTGACCCGGAATCGCGCAAAGGCCGGAATGACGAGCCCCGCCGCGCCGAGAATGACGAGCGCGTCGCTGAAACCCTGATTGTCGAGCCGTAATGCCATGCGTGCGACCTTAGGGGACGCATGCGGGAATTGTCACCCGTGATGGCGTATCGGCGCGCGCGCGGAGTTTGCGTTTGGAAGGCATCCCCCCGCCCGCGCGTCATCCTGACGAAAGTCAGGACCCAGAGCCAAAAACGTCAGCATCTGTAATCCGGGGTCCTGACTTTCGTCAGGATGACGGGAGTAGGTCGACCAAGGAAAACCCCGCTCCCGTCACCGGGAGCGGGGCATGAGCTTACGCCCAGTTGGCCATTTCGGTTTCGAGGTTCGAGCGCACCTGCTCGAAGAACTGCTCGGTCGTCATCCAGGGCTGGTCCGGGCCGATCAGGATCGCGAGATCCTTGGTCATGTGGCCGTTTTCCACCGTCTGGACGCAGACGCGCTCCAGCGTCTCGGCGAACTTGGTGACGTCGGGCGTATCGTCGAACTTGCCGCGATACTTCAGGCCACCGGTCCATGCGAAGATCGACGCGATCGGGTTGGTCGACGTCGCCTTGCCCTGCTCGTGCATGCGGAAGTGGCGCGTGACGGTGCCGTGCGCCGCCTCGGCCTCGACGGTCTTGCCGTCCGGGGTCAGCAGGATCGAGGTCATGAGACCCAGCGAGCCGAAGCCCTGTGCGACCTGGTCCGACTGGACGTCGCCGTCATAGTTCTTGCAGGCCCAGACGAACTCGCCGTTCCACTTGAGCGCGCTGGCGACCATGTCGTCGATCAGGCGATGCTCGTAGACGATGCCGGCTTCCTTGAACTTTTCCTTGAACTCGGCCTCGAACACCTCTGCAAACAGATCCTTGAAGCGGCCGTCATAGGCCTTGAGGATCGTGTTCTTGGTCGACAGATACACCGGCCACTTCAGGTTGAGGCCGTAGTGCATCGATGCGCGCGCGAAATCGCGGATCGAATCGTCGAGATTGTACATAGCCATCGCGACGCCCGCCGACGGGAACTGGAACACCTCGCGGTCGATGACCGTGCCGTCGTCGCCTTCGAAGACGAGGCGCAGCTTGCCCGGACCGGGGACCAGATAGTCGGTTGCGCGGTACTGGTCGCCGAAAGCATGGCGGCCAACAACGATCGGGTGCGTCCAGCCCGGGATCAGGCGGGGGACGTTCTTGATCACGATCGGCTCGCGGAAGATGGTGCCGCCGAGGATGTTGCGGATCGTGCCGTTCGGCGACTTCCACATCTTCTTCAGGCCGAACTCGGTCACGCGCTGCTCGTCGGGCGTGATCGTCGCGCACTTCACCGCGACGCCGTGCTTCTGCGTGGCGAGCGCGCTGTCGATCGTGACCTGATCGTCGGTCGCATCGCGATGCTCGACGCCGAGATCGTAATAATCGAGCTGGATATCGAGATACGGCTTGATCAGGCGCTCGCGGATCCATTCCCAGATGATCCGGGTCATCTCGTCGCCATCGATCTCCACGATCGGATTCTTTACTTTGATCTTCGCCATATCCGGGTCCTTCGGGGGGAGGGGTTTGAGGAGCGTCTAGGGGAGCACGCCGTGGCGATCAACTGTTGGGGCAACTGCTGTGGCAACTGCCGGTTGACCGTTGGGTAGCCATTGAACCCGAACCAAAAAAGCCGGTTCATCGTTGTATCGCGGGTCCTGCACGGATAGACCCGCCGGTTATGGCATCGCTCGACAAGCCGCCCGTCCTGACTTCCAAGGTCAAATGGCGATTTCCCGCAGTCCACCCGGAGGGTCATAAGTACGTCGCGATCGCGACCGGCGTCACGCTGCTGCTGACGATCGTCAGCCACGTGCTGTTCTGGCCGATGGTCGGCGTCGTGATCTGGGTCGCGACCTTCTTTCGCGATCCGATCCGCACGACCCCGCAGGGCGAAGGGCTGATCGTCGCGCCCGCCGACGGGCTGATCACGATGATCCAGCGCGTCCAGATCCCGCGTGAACTCGCCGGCGAAAACGGTCTCGGCACCGCACCGCTGGTCCGGGTGTCGATTTTCATGTCTGTGTTCGACGTGCACATCAATCGCACGCCGATCGCCGGCACGATCCGGCAGGTCGTCTATATCTCGGGCAAGTTCCTCAACGCAGACCTAGACAAGGCCAGCGACGAGAACGAGCGCCAGCATTTCGTGGTCGAGGATCGCAACGGCATGCGGGTGGGCTTCACGCAGATCGCCGGACTCGTCGCACGCCGGATCCTGGGGTTCGTGAAGGCGGGTGACATGGTCGCGGCCGGCCAGCGCATCGGCCTGATCCGGTTCGGCAGCCGCGTCGACGTGTATCTGCCCGATCATGTCGTACCGCAGATATGCATCGGCCAGCGTAGTATCGCAGGCGAGACCGTGCTCGGCCGCGTCGGTGGCATCCCGGTTGGCGGTATCGCGCAATGACCGATCGCAGCGACAGCAACGGGATCGACGGCAACGGTCTCGACGACGGATCGACCGATCCGATCGACACCCCACGTCGGGGACTTGCCCGCACGCGTCGAGCGCCGCGCGGCCTGCCGCTGCGCGCCGTCGCCCCCAACGCCGTTACGGCGCTCGCACTGTGTTCGGGCCTGAGCGGCGTGCGGTTCGCGATCGGCGGCCAATGGGAAAGCGCCGTTGCGATGATCATGGTCGCGGGCGTGCTGGATGGGCTCGACGGCCGAATCGCCCGGATGCTGCACGGCGAGAGCCGGTTCGGCGCGGAGCTCGATTCGCTGTCCGATGCCATCTCGTTCGGCGTTGCGCCTGCACTTATCGTCTATCTCTGGTCGCTGACCGCCCTGCCACGGATCGGCTGGATATGTTCGCTGATCTTCGCGGTATTCTGCGCTCTACGTCTCGCGCGCTTCAACGCCAAGATCGACGAAAGCCATCAGCCCCATAAATCGGCGGGCTTTCTTACCGGTGTTCCTGCCCCGTCCGGCGCCGGCCTCGCACTGATGCCGATGTTCTTCTGGTTCTGGACCGACGAGCCACTGTTCGCGTCGCCATATTTCGTGGCGCCCTGGGTCGCGTTCGTCGCCCTGCTGATGGTGTCGAGTATCGCCACCTATTCGTGGAGTTCGGTCAAGCTCCGTAGCAATATCCGCTTCGAGGCGATCGCACTCGTCGTACTCCTCGGAGCGGCTATCGTTAGCGCCCCGTGGCATACGCTCAGCATCGTCTGCGTACTGTACCTGATCTCGATGCCGTTCAGCATCGCCAGCTACGCCAAGATCAGGCGGCAGCGTTCCAGCGGCGCGCGAGTACCGGAGCCGACGTCGAGGCCCAGCGCCTGACCGCGATCCGGCGCTCCGCAACGGCCAACGTGCGGAGCGGCTGGAAGGCAGGTTCGACGTTGCCGAGCGCCAGATGCAGGATACGGTCCCACTGCGGGGCGATCGACGATACGATCATCATGCCTGCGACCGCGAATGCACCAGCAAAAACCATGAAGCTCAAAACCAACATCACGTCCGCCTTCCTATGACTTGCGAACAAAACCTTAATGTCCGCAAACACTTGGTCAGAAACATCGTTCCATTCGTCGCATTTTGAATCCCGTCGCTCCGGGGTAAATCTGCGTCGAGTCGAACATCTGTTCCCCTCTGAGCCCTTTATGTTCTCATTGCGTTCCATGAGTCAAGCGTGCCTTATGCAATTGCTTTCCAGGCAAGGCCACGCTAAGGGCCGCGCCTCTAACCCCGCATGGGAGGCATCATAGCCCGGTGCGTCACGGTCATTCGGCCACGACGTCATCCGCTTCCCAGAGGCACAACCGGAAGGATATATCCCTATGGCGGCTCCAGTCGTCTCCATGCAGCAGCTCATTGAAACGGGCGCGCATTTCGGCCACCAGACTCACCGGTGGAACCCCAAGATGAAGCCTTACATCTTCGGTGATCGTAACGGCGTCCACATCCTCGACCTTTCGCAGACCGTGCCGCTGTTCGCGCGTGCGCTAGAATTCGTCTCGTCGGCGGTTGCCGGTGGCGGCAAGGTGTTGTTCGTGGGCACCAAGCGCCAGGCGCAGGAGCCCGTCGCGGACGCCGCACGTCGCTCGGGCCAGCACTTCGTCAACCATCGCTGGTTGGGCGGCATGCTCACCAACTGGAAGACCATCTCGGGCTCGATCAAGCGTCTGAAGACGCTCGAGGAAATGCTGTCGGGCGACACCGTCGGCCTGACCAAGAAGGAAGTCCTCCAGCTCACCCGCGAGAAGGACAAGCTCGAGCTTTCGCTCGGCGGCATCCGCGACATGGGCGGCATTCCCGACGTGATGTTCGTGATCGACGCGAACAAGGAAGAGCTGGCGATCAAGGAAGCGAACACGCTGGGTATTCCCGTCGTCGCGATCCTCGATTCGAACGTGTCGCCGGATGGCATCGCCTTCCCGGTTCCTGCGAACGACGACGCAGCCCGCGCCATCCGCCTGTACTGCGAGGCGATCGCGATCGCAGCGACGCGCGGCGGCCAGGAGCAGCAGCGCCGCACCGGTGCCGACATCGGCGCGATGATCGAGCCGCCGAAGGAAGAGGCCATCGCAGAGCCGACCGTCGAAGCCACGGCTGACACGGCGCAGGCAACCGCGAATGCCGATACCGCTGCAGAATTCGCAGCCGAGGGTGAGCGCCAGATCGACGCATAAGCGTCGTCGCCGAACCGTCATGCGGGCGGGGTAGGGCGAAAGCTCTGCCTCGCCCGCAACCATATTCAGACCTAAAAAGGATTAGAGACATGGCCGATATCACGGCAGCAATGGTCAAGGATCTGCGCGAGAAGAGCGGCGCGGGCATGATGGATTGCAAGAAGGCGCTGAGCGAGAACGCCGGCGACATGGAGCAGGCGATGGATTGGCTGCGCACTAAGGGGCTCGCAGCCGCCGCCAAGAAGTCCAGCCGTACCGCGGCCGAGGGTCTGGTTGGCGTCGCCGTGTCGGGCACCAAGGGTGCTGCAGTCGAAGTGAACTCCGAGACCGATTTCGTCGCGAAGAACGACCAGTTCCAGTCGTTCGTCCGTGACGTAACCCATATCGCGCTCGCGAACGGCGGCGACATCGAGGCGCTGAAGTCGCAGGCGATGCCATCGGGCAAGACCGTCGAGGAAGTCCTGACGAACAACGTCGCGACGATCGGCGAGAACCAGTCGCTGCGCCGCTCGCGCACGCTGGAAGTCAGCAAGGGTGCGGTCGTTCCGTACATCCACAACGCAGCGGCTCCCGGCCTCGGCAAGATCGGCGTGCTCGTCGCGCTCGAGTCGGAGGCGTCTGACGAGGTTCTCCAGACGCTCGGCAAGCAGCTCGCGATGCACATCGCAGCCGCGTTCCCGAAGGCGCTGAACGAAGCCGACCTGGACGAGTCCGAGATCGAGCGCGAGCGCGCGATCGCGACCGAAAAGGCTGCCGAGTCGGGCAAGCCTGCCGACATCATCGCCAAGATGGTCGAGGGCGGCATCGCCAAGTACCGCAAGGAGCATGCGTTGGTCAGCCAGCTGTTCGTGATGGACGGCAAGACCAAGATCTCCGACGTCGTCGCCAAGGCCGGCAAGGACGCGGGCGCCGAGATCAAGCTGGTGGACTATGTCCGCTTCCAGCTCGGTGAGGGCATCGAGAAGGAGCAGTCCGACTTCGCAGCCGAAGTCGCTGCCGCATCAGGCGTGCCCCAGGCGTAAGCCTACTTACTCCCTCGCCCCTCGGGGACGGGGCATCGGAGATCGAGCGCTCGCCAAACACCCTCCGTCATGCCGGGCTTGTTCCGGCATCCATGGTTCCCGAAACCGCCGGTCGGTGATTACGCGGAATGGTGGACCCCGGAACAAGTCCGGGGTGACGGAGTGGGTTTGGTGGGCGTTTTCTCTTTTCCGGGTGCCTGGTTCGGAGATGAGGGGCGAGGTCTCGAACCTCACGCCCCCTCATCCAGCACTGCCGGGCCACCTTCTCCCCTCGGTGAGAAGGATAGATTGCCCCTCTCCCCCGGGAGTGGACTAGCTTGCGCAGCAAGCGCGGGGCGAGGGGCGTGTGCAACCCATCACTTTCGCCTATTTGCCGTGCGCGCACAGCTCCCCCCCGTCCTGCAAGGTAGGATTCGGCTGTCCTCCTCCGACCAGAGGAAGGAATACCCCGGCGGGAGCGGGTTGTGTGAAAATCGCCCGCCGCCTAAGGTCCGCGCCGCCCCGCCAATCACAATTCGAGATTTATGACGCCTCCGCGCTTCAAACGCATTTTGCTGAAACTGTCGGGCGAGGTCCTCATGGGACCGACCGGCCTTTCGATCGATCCGACCGTCACCTCGCGTGTCGCGCAGGAGATCGCCGATATCAAAGCCAAGGGCTATGAGATCTGCATCGTCGTCGGGGGTGGCAACATCTTCCGCGGCATGGCGGGCGCAGCGCGCGGCATGGACCGGGCGACCGGCGATTACATGGGCATGCTGGCGACCGTGATGAACGCATTGGCCGTGCAGAACGCGTTGGAGCAGATCGGCATCGACACCCGCGTCCAGTCGGCGATCCCGATGGCGTCGGTGTGCGAGCCCTTCATCCGCCGACGCGCCGAGCGTCACCTTGAAAAGGGCCGCGTCGTGATCTTCGCCGCCGGTGTCGGCAGCCCCTATTTCACCACCGATTCGGGCGCTGCGCTACGTGCTGCCGAGATGAAGTGCGACGCGCTGTTCAAGGGCACTTCGGTCGACGGTGTGTATAACGCCGACCCGAAGACGCACCCCGACGCGGTACGCTACGAGACGGTGTCGTACAGCCGCGTGCTGTCCGACGATCTCAAGGTCATGGACGCGAGCGCGATCGCGCTGTGCCGCGACAACAATATCCCGATCGTCGTCTTCAACATCCGCGAACCCGGCAATCTTGCCGCGGTCCTGGCGGGTGATGGCGTGTCGACGATCGTCCAGAACGAGCAGGAGCTTTAAGATGGCCGCATACGACAAGACCGATCTCGAACGCCGCATGGCGGGTGCCGTCGAAGCGCTGAAGAGCGATCTCGCCGGCCTGCGCACGGGCCGCGCGTCGACTGCACTGCTCGATCCGGTGATGGTAACGGTGTACGGCTCGTCGATGCCGCTGAACCAGGTCGCGACCGTCTCCGCGCCCGAGCCGCGCATGCTGTCGGTGCAGGTCTGGGACAAGTCGAACGTCGGCCCGACCGACAAGGCGATCCGTTCGGCCGGCCTCGGGCTCAACCCGATCGTCGACGGCCAGACGCTGCGCCTGCCGATTCCGGACCTGACCGAGGAGCGCCGCAAGGAACTGGCCAAGCTGGCGGGCCAGTATGCCGAGAAGGCCCGCATCGCGGTCCGCAACGTCCGTCGCGACGGCATGGATTCGCTCAAGGTCGACGAGAAGAAGGGCGTGTTCAGCGAGGACGAGCGCAAGCGTCACGAGACTGAAGTCCAGAAGCTGACCGACGGCGTCGTCGCCGAACTCGATGCGACCGCGACCGCCAAGGAAAAGGAAATCCTGGGCAAGTGAGGGCGTTCGGCGCCGCTTCGGCTGGGGCGTCGGCGGGGGCCGCGCCGCTCGCCGCTGTTCCCATGGGCGCCGTGCCTGCGGGCGGCGCGGTGCCGCGCCATGTCGCGATCATCATGGACGGCAATGGCCGTTGGGCGAAGAAGCGGTTCCTGCCGCGTTTCGCCGGGCACAAGGCCGGTGTCGAAGCTGTGCGCAAGGTGACCCGCGCAGCCCGCGCGATGGGGATCGAGGCGCTGACGCTCTACGCGTTCTCGTCGGAAAACTGGCGCCGTCCGGCCGAGGAAGTCAGCGACCTGATGGGGCTGCTCCGGCATTTCATCCGCAGCGACCTAGACGAACTCGCGCGCGAGAACGTCCGGCTGCGCGTGATCGGCGATTATCACAGCTTTTCGCCCGATCTTGTGACGATGGTCGACGATGCGATCGCGCGGACCGCGGGCAACACCGGCCCGATCCTCGCGATCGCGCTCAACTACGGCGCGCATGCCGAACTCGTCGCCGCGACCCGGCGTCTTGCCGAGCGCGCGCGCGACGGATCGCTCGACCCGGCGAGCATCGACGTCGGCACCATCGAGGCCGAACTCGACACGCATGACCTGCCGCCGCTGGACCTCATGATCCGGACCTCGGGCGAGCAGCGCCTGTCGAACTTCCTGCTGTGGCAGGCGGCCTATGCGGAGCTGCTGTTCGTCGACACGCTGTGGCCCGATTTCGATGCGGCCGCGCTTGCCGATGCGGTTGCGGCATTCGGTCTGCGCCAGCGCCGCTACGGTGGTCTGTGAGCCTTACCGACCCTGAAAAGGCGCCCGACCAGGCACTGCGTACGCCGTCCAACCTGAAGCTTCGGATGATCGCCAGCGTCGGCATGATCGCGGTGGCCAGCGTCGCTCTGACGCTCGGGGGAATCGCATTCTGGCTGCTCGGCGTGCTCGCCGCGTTGTTCATGATGGCGGAGTGGTCGATGCTGCAAGGCGCCGACGCCAAGACCAAGCGGATGACTCAGTTCGCGCTGTCGGTACCGCTCGCGCTGATGGCGCCAGCGTCGCTGATCCTGGTGATCCATGATTTCTTCACGCTGGGCCTGCTCGCGGGGGCTGCGTTCTTCGTCGTGATCACGACGCGCAAACCCCCGCTGGCGCTCGGCATCATCTACTGTGGCTTGCCGGTGCTCGCCCTGATGATCATCCGGCGCCAGGACGAGGGCATCCTGTTCACCCTGTGGGCGCTGTCGCTGGTGTGGGCGTGCGATATCGGCGCATTCTTCACCGGACGGACGCTGGGCGGACCCAAGCTCGCGCCGGTGATCAGTCCGAACAAGACGTGGTCGGGGCTGATCGGCGGCGTCGTGCTTGCAAGCGCGGTCGCCGCGGTACTGCACACGCAATACGGCCTGCCGATGCGGATGACGCTCGCGTCTCCGCTGCTCGCCGTGCTCGCGCAAATGGGCGATCTTTACGAGAGCTGGCTGAAGCGCGTCGCCGGGGTCAAGGACAGTGGGAACATCCTTCCGGGGCATGGCGGCGTGATGGATCGGCTCGACGGACTGGTCCCGGTCGCACCGGTTGCGGCATTCCTCGTCCTGTTGCCGCATTTCTACGGATGAAGAGCGTCACGATCCTGGGGGCGACCGGCTCGGTCGGCACCTCGACGCTCGACCTGATCGAGCGCGAGCCCGATCGCTTCCGCGTCGTCGCGCTGACCGCGAATTGCGACGTCGCGAAACTCGCCGCGGCCGCGATCCGTACCAGGGCCGAGTTCGCGGTCGTCGCGGATGAGGGCGGTCTTCCCGAACTCCGCGCGGCGCTCGCCGGTACGGGTATCCGTGCGGGCGGCGGTGCCGAGGCGATCGCGGAGGCAGCGTCGTCGGGTGCGGACTGGACGATGGGTGCGATCGTCGGCTGCGCAGGGCTGAAGCCCGTCATGGCCGCGATCGAGCAAGGCGGTACCGTCGTGATCGCCAACAAGGAGCCGCTGGTCTCTGCCGGCGACGTCATCCTCGCCGCGGCGAGAAGGACGGGCGCGACGCTGTTGCCTGCCGACTCCGAGCACAACGCGATCTTCCAGTGCTTCGATGCGACTCGTCCGGAACGCGTGCGCCGCATCATCCTGACGTGCAGCGGCGGGCCGTTTCGCGACTGGACGACCCAGCAGATGCGCGACGTGACGCTCGAACAGGCGGTGAAACATCCGAACTGGTCGATGGGCGCGAAGATCTCGGTCGATTCGGCGACCTGCATGAACAAGGGCCTCGAACTGATCGAAGCCGCGCGGCTGTTTCCGATCCCGCACGACCGGATCGAGATCGTCATCCATCCGCAGTCGGTGATCCACAGCCTCGTCGATCATGTCGACGGGTCGGTACTGGCCCAGCTCGGGCCGCCCGACATGCGGACGCCGATCGCGCATACGCTCGCCTGGCCGGACCGGATGGTGACGCCGATGGCCCCGCTCGATCTGGTGGCGATCGGCCGACTCGATTTCGAGGCACCCGATCCCGTGCGGTTCCCGGCGCTGCGGCTGGCGCGCGAGGCACTCGATGCAGGCGGCGCGCGACCCGCAATTCTCAACGCCGCCAACGAGGTAGCGGTCGAGGCTTTCCTACAGCGCCGCATCGGCTTCCTCGAAATTGCCGCAATCGTCGAACATACGTTATCGCGTTACGACCCGGCCGCGCCGGACAGCGTCGACGCCGTATTGGCAATCGACGCCGAGGCGCGGGGTTTAGCGGGTGAACGTGTGAAGGATTGCGCGGTTTGATCGAAACACCCGGTATCCTGCTGACCATAGTGTCGTTCGCGCTGGTGATCGGACCGCTCGTGTTCGTACACGAGATGGGCCACTACCTCGCCGGGCGCTATTTCGGGATCAAGGCGGATGCCTTCGCGATCGGCTTCGGTCGCGAGGTCGCCGGTTTCACCGACAAGCGCGGCACCCGCTGGAAGTTCGGCTGGCTGCCGCTCGGCGGCTATGTGAAGTTCGCGGGCGACATGAACCCGGCGAGCCAACCCTCGGCCGAATGGCTGTTGTTGCCCGCCGAGGAACGCCACCGCACCTTCCAGTCGAAGCCGGTATGGCAGCGCGCGATCGTCGTCGCAGCAGGACCGGTCGTCAATTTCGTCGTCGCGATCCTGATCCTCGCCGGTTTCGCCTTTGCGTACGGCGACATCCGCATGCCGCCGGTCGTCGGCGGTACGGTACCCGGCAGCGCCGCGGCTGCGGCCGGCTTGCAGGCCGGCGACCGGATCACCGCGATCGGCGGGCGCTCGGTCGAAACATTCGACGATCTTGCCCGCTTCGCCCGTATCCGCGCCGGTGAGCGTACCCGGATCGACGCCGTACGCGGAGACCAGATGGTGTCCCGCGACGTGGTGATCGGTACCGAACTCCAGCGCGATCGCTTCGGCAACGAATACCGGATCGGCCGCCTCGGCATTGCCGGCGCGAAGCCGGTCGTCGTTCCCGTCCGCCTGATCGAGGCGCCGGTCGTCGCAGTGAAGCGCACCGGCGAGATCGTATCGATGATGGTCGAGACGCTGGGCCAGGTCATCACCGGCCGGCGTTCGGTGAAGGAACTCGGCGGGCCGCTCAGCATCGCCAAGGTGTCGGGTGAGCAGATGTCGCTCGGGCTGGACGCCTATGTATTCCTGATCGCACTTGTTTCGATCAATCTGGGGTTCATCAACCTGCTGCCAGTGCCGATGCTGGATGGCGGTCACCTGTTCTTCTATGCGATCGAAGCGGTGCGCAGGCGCCCGGTCGAGCCGCAGGTTCAGGAATGGGCATTTCGTGGCGGTCTTGCGGCGCTATTGGCGCTGATGCTGCTCGTGACCTTCAACGATCTCGGCAATTTCGGGCTTTGGAAGAATCTGGCCGGCTTGATCGGCTGACCACGATAGGGCAGGGCGGGCGCGCCCTGCATGTGCACGTTTTTAAGGTGGGTTTGGTGACAGCGATCAACGGTTACGATTTCGCGCGCAAGGGCGCCCTGCTGCTTGCGGGCACCGTCCTGTCGGGCGTGCCGGCATTTGCCCAGACCGCACCGACCGGAGCAACCGCGCCGCGGCCTGCGTCGTCCGGTTCGACACCGGCTGGCCCGGCCCAGTCTGGCGCAGCGCCGACCGGTACAGCGAATGCCGCTCCGTCTGTAGTAACGCCCGTCGGCGCGCCGGTATCCGTGCGAACCATAAAGACTTTGCGTGTCGAGGGATCGCAGCGAATCGAGCCCGAGACGGTGCTGTCCTATACCAAGCTGCGGGTCGGGATTCCCTACACCGCGGAAACGCTCGATCAGGCGCTGAAGGACCTGCAGGCCAGCGATCTGTTCGCGGATTATTCGATCGCGGGCGTCGAGGACGGCAACATCGTGCTCCGGGTCCGCGAGAACCCGATCATCAACCGTGTGATCATCGAGGGCAACAAGGCGCTCAAGACCGACAAGATCACCAAGGAGATCAAGCTCGCGCCGCGCCAGATCTTCACGCGCACCGCGGTCCGTCAGGACATCGCGCGGATCATCGAGCTCTATCGTCGGCAGGGCCGCTTCGCCGCGGTGATCGATCCGAAGATGGTCAATCTCGACCAGAACCGCGTCGACGTCGTCTTCGAGGTCAGCGAAGGCCCGAAGTCGAAGGTCCGCCAGATCAACATCCTCGGCAACGAGGTGTTCTCCGACGATCAGATCCGCGGCCAGATGGCGACCAAGCAGTCGCGCTTCTTCCGCCTGCTGTCGTCGGCGACTAGCTACGACCAGGATCGCCTCAGCTACGATCAGCAGAAGCTCCGCCAGTTCTACCTAACGCAGGGCTATGCCGATTTCCGCGTGACCTCGGCCGTCGCTGAGCTGACGCCGGACAAGAAGGACTTCATCATCACGTACGTGGTGGAGGAGGGCAAGCGCTACAAGTTCGGCGACGTCACCGTCGACAGCCAGATCCGCGACTTCGACAACACCAAGCTCGCTGCCTCGCTGCCGCTGAAGAAGGGTGATTGGTACAACGCCAAGCTGGTTGAGGATTCGGTCGACAATCTCAGCCAGACAGCGGGTCTGTTCGGCTATGCGTTCACCGAGGTGAACCCGGAGTTCGCCAAGGACGCCGACACGCTGACGATGGGGATTAATTTCAACATCGCCGAGGCCAAGCGCACCTATGTCGAGCGCATCGAGATCAACGGCAACACGCAGACGCAGGACAAGGTCGTGCGTCGCGAGATCCGTTTGGCAGAAGGTGACGCGTTCAACAGCTTCCAGGTGAAGCGCTCGCAGGACCGCATCAACTCGCTGGGCTATTTCCAGGACAAGATGGAGATCAAGCAACTGCCGGGCTCCGCGCCTGACCGCGTGATCCTCGAGACCAACCTCGAAGAGAAATCGACCGGCGAGCTTCAGCTGTCGGCGGGTTATTCGAGCCTCGAACGCTTCATCATCCAGGCGAACATCACGCAGCGCAACTTCCGCGGCAAGGGCCAGGAGCTGCGTGCCGGCGTCAACTATTCGAGCTATTCGAAGTCGGTCGAGCTGGGCTTCACCGAGCCGTATCTGTTCGACAAGAACATCGCGGTCGGCGGCGACATCTTCCGCCGCGACTATAATTCGTTCAACTATATCGGCAACGATCGCCAGACGACCTATTCGCAGGTCTCGACCGGTTTCCAGCTGCGCGCCGGCGTGCCGCTGACCGAATTCTGGTCGCTGTCGGCACGGTATGGCTTGTCCTACGACAAGGTCGGCCTGAACGAGTCGACCTATTTCACCAACGGCAACTGCGACATTCTGAAGGCCGGCCGCTATCTCTGCGAGGCGATCGGCAACCGCTGGACGTCGTCGATCGGCTATTCGCTGATCCGCGACACGCTCAACAGCCGCCTGCGCCCGACCGCGGGTTCGCGCTTCTCGTTCAGCCAGGATTTTGCCGGGCTCGGCGGCGACGTGAAATACATCCGCACGCGGGCCGAGGGCGCGAAATACTGGAACGTGGGTAGCGGCTTCGTTCTGTCGGCGACTGGCGAAGGCGGGTATATCAGATCGCTCGAAGGCAGCCGTGGCTCCGGCATCGACAAGGTCCGTATCACCGATCGTTTCTACCTGGGCGAACCGCAGTTCCGTGGTTTCGACATCCGCGGCGTCGGTCCGCGCGTGCTGCGTATTCCGTACACGACCGACGCGACGACGGGTAAGCAGGTGCTCTCGACCGATCGCAACCAGTTCATCGACGATGCACTCGGCGGCAATGCCTATTATCTCGGACGCATCGAGATGGAGATTCCGCTCGGCTCCGGCGCGCGCGAACTGGGTCTGCGACCCTCCGTCTATGTCCAGGCGGGCTCGCTGTTCAGCATCACGAAGCCGAACCTGACGATCGATCCGGCTCTGTATCCCAAGGCCGCGGATGGGACGATCCTTCCCTATCAGTCGCCGATCCTGACGACCGATGGTAAGACGCAATACGTCGTGCCGACGCCCTCGACGGGTACGGATCCCAACGCCGGGCAGATCACGACGTGTAAGACCGGCTCTGGTCCGACATGTGCGGGAACTTCGGCCAACTCGCTGTATGCAACGTCGTACGGACCGTATTCCGAGGGCTTTTACGGTAATTCCGCCAAGCCGCGTCTTTCGATCGGTGTCGGGGTGAACTGGAATTCGCCATTCGGTCCGCTCCGTATCGATCTCGCTCGTGCTTTGCTGAAGCAAAAGGGCGACGACCCCAAGCTCATCACTTTCAACGTAGGGACTCAGTTCTAATGACGACGTTCAAGACGCTTCTCCTCGCCGCCGCGCTCGTCGCGCCGGCTGCCGTGACCGCAACCGCTGCCGATGCGCAGGTTTCGGGCATCGCCGTTGCCGACGCACAGGGTGCGATCGCCAACTCGAAGGCCTGGAATGCTGCACGCACGCAGATCGAGACGACGTACAAGTCGCAGCTCGACCAGGCCGAAACGCGCCGCCAGGCTGTCGCGCGTGAGCTGCAGCCGCTCGTGACGGCGTTCCAGACCGCGCAGCGCGCGCCCGGCGCCAGCGAAGCGACGTTGCGTCCGCAGGCTCAGGCGATCCAGGCCCGCGAAACCGCGGCCAACCAGGAACTCGCTCGCCTGACGCAGCCTGCGCAGCGCGCCCAGCAATACGCGATCGAGCAGATCCAGGCGAAGCTCAGCGACGCAGTGACAGCCGCAGTCCGCGCCAAGAACGTCAGCCTGCTGCTGCGTCCAGAAGCCGCTCTGTTCGCGCAGCCCACCGCTGACATCACCGCTGCGATCACCACCGAACTCGATCGCCTGGTCCCGACCGTAAGCACCGCTGTCCCCGCCAACTGGCAGCCCAACCAAAATGGCCAGCAGCAGCAGGGGGCAGCGCCTGCACCCGCCGCAGCGACCGGCCGACGCACGACGCCGCAGGGCCGCTGAGCCACGCATGACGGACGCCGCTAACACCATGCCAGACCGGCTCGGTCCGCTCGATATCGGGCGGGTGATGGCGGCGTTGCCGCATCGCTACCCGTTGCTGCTGGTTGATCGTGTCGAGGAGTTGGTCCTCGACACATCGATCACCGCGATCAAGGCGGTGTCGATGAACGAGCAGTTCTTCCAGGGGCACTTCCCTGGGCGACCGATCATGCCGGGCGTGTTGATCGTCGAGGCGATGGCGCAGGCAGCAGGGATCCTTGCTGTCGAGTCGCTCGGGCTCGCCGGTTCTGGCAAGCTGGTATATTTCATGGCCATCGACGGTGCTAAGTTTCGCAAGCCGGTCGAGCCGGGCGTGTTACTCAAGCTCGAAGTGACGTTCGTCCAGAAGCGCAGTTCGGTGTGCAAGTTCGCCGGCCGTGCCCTCGTGGACGGGCAATTGGTGGCCGAGGCGAACTTCACGGCGATGATTGCCGACCCGCCGAAGGCGTGAGCTTAGGGCTGAAGCCTGCAATCTTGTAAATTCGGGCGCGTCCGTGTACGGGCGCGCCTTCCTTTTCAGGCTGGTCGGAACCAGCCACATACGGAGATATCCCATGAAGGCCGATACGCACCCCGATTATCACATGATCACCGTCCAGATGACCGATGGCAGCAAGTACCAGACTCGCACGACCTGGGGTAAGGAAGGCGATGTGATGACGCTTGAGATCGATCCGCTCGCGCATCCGGCATGGACCGGCGGCCGTGGCACGATGCTCGATACCGGTGGGCAGGTCGCGCGCTTCAACAAGCGTTTCGGTGGTGGTCTCACGCTCCGCAAGTAATATTTCTAATCCCCGGAACGGATGTGATCTAAATCGTTCCGGGGGCATTAATTAAGACCCCGTTAGGCACCCGCGGCTAGGCTCGTATCTGCATCCAGACTTGGACTCGCAAGGACGAGAACGCCATGTTCGCCGCAGACTTTGAACCCGCTGAGCGCGCCAGTCGCCGCCGTTCGCCACGTGCCCCGATTGCCCTCGACGTCAGCATCGGCAAGACGCGCCGCACATTGTGCAGGGTCGTCGACATTTCGATCAATGGCGCGCGTCTCCAGACATATTCTGCGCTCAAGCGCGGTACGAGTATCTGGCTCAACCTGCCGCATGTCGGCCAGATCGTGGCCGATGTTATGTGGGCAGACGATTTCACCGCCGGCTGCAAGTTCCACACCCCCCTCTCGATCGCCGCGTTCGACGTGCTCATACGGGATAATCCGGCGACTTAATTCCCGGATGGCGTTCGTGACGCGGTATGCCTGGTACATGGCTGGCGGTGGAGACCGAGACGCGAGGTATGACCTGCGGGCGGCACACTCACGTGATCTTGCAAACGTGATCCAAGCGCAGGAACGTTCCCGTCATTGGCTCCGCTCGCAACCGTCAGGGCTTAGTGCATCGGTAGCTGTCTGCTGGGCAGGGCGCGCTAGGCGGGCCGCTCAGCGAGGGCATCATTTTTTTCAACAAACCGACCAAAAACTGTAAAAAAGCATTTGACGGTGTTGCGGGGTGCCCCTAGAGGGGTGTCACCGCAGCGAACGACCCCAGGGTCTGGACGCAGCGGTCGCAGAAAACCAGATGCTCCAAGCTTTCCGAGAGGAGGGTTATGCGAGTGTCGGTATTTTTGT
>NZ_JAXOJK010000005.1:0-243655 GCF_036663695.1 Sphingomonas sandaracina
CGGGGGCCGCCTCTATTTCTAGCTTTTTTTATCAATCTGTCTTAGACCACACCCGGCCCCATTACCCCCCCCCCCCCGGGGGGTTTTGGGTTGGGGGGGGGGCCAGTTCCGGGCGGCAACGCTCGTGGCTGCCCCTCACCCCGGCCCTCTCCCCGGAGGGGAGAGGGAGTTTCGGTTACGCCTTCGGGTTGTCGTCGACTTCCGAGAACTCGGCGTCGACGACGTCGTCGTCCTTCTTCGCCGCGTCGCCATCAGCCGAAGGCGAAGCGTCCGCCTGGGCCTGCTTCTCGTAGATCGCCTGGCCGAGCTTCATCGCGACCTGGGCGAGCGCGGTGCTCTTCTCGGTCATCGCGTCCGCGTCGCCGCTCTCGACCGCAGCCTTGGTCGCGTCGATCGCGGCCTGGATCTCGGTCTTCAGCGCATCGTCGACCTTGTCGCCATTGTCGGCAAGCTGACGCTCGGTGGTGTGGACCAGCGACTCGGCGTTGTTCTTTGCCTCGGCGCCCGCACGACGCTTCTTGTCCTCCTCGGCGAAGGTCTCGGCGTCGCGGACCATCTGGTCGATGTCGTTGTCCGAAAGACCACCCGAAGCCTGGATGCGGATCTGCTGCTCCTTGCCGGTGCCCTTGTCCTTGGCCGAAACGCTGACGAGGCCGTTCGCATCGATGTCGAACGTGACTTCGATCTGCGGCACGCCGCGCGGTGCGGGCGGGATGCCGACGAGATCGAAATTGCCGAGCATCTTGTTGTCGGCCGCCATCTCGCGCTCGCCCTGGAACACGCGGATCGTCACCGCGCCCTGGTTGTCGTCGGCGGTCGAATAGGTCTGTGACTTCTTGGTCGGGATCGTCGTGTTGCGATCGATCATCCGGGTGAACACGCCACCCAGCGTCTCGATGCCGAGCGACAGCGGCGTCACGTCGAGCAGCAGCACGTCCTTGACGTCGCCCTGCAGCACGCCGGCCTGGATCGCGGCGCCCATGGCGACGACCTCGTCCGGGTTGACGCCGGTGTGCGGCTCTTTGCCGAAGAACTGCTTCACGACTTCACGGACGCGCGGCATGCGGGTCATGCCGCCGACCAGCACGACTTCCGAGATGTCCTCGGGCTTCAGGCCGCCGTCTGCGAGCGCCTTGCGGCAAGGCTCGAGCGTACGCTTGACCAGGTCCTCGACCATCCGCTCCAGGTCGGCGCGGGTGATCGACTTCACCAGATGCTTCGGGCCGTTCTGGTCCGCGGTGATGAAGGGCAGGTTGACCTCGGTCGACTGCGCCGAGCTGAGCTCGATCTTCGCCTTTTCGGCGGCTTCCTTCAGACGCTGCAGCGCCAGCTTGTCCTTGGCGAGGTCGATTCCCTCGGCCTTCTTGAACTCGTCGGCGAGATACTGGACGATCTTGTTGTCGAAATCCTCACCACCGAGGAAGGTGTCGCCGTTGGTGGCCTTCACCTCGAACACGCCGTCGCCGATCTCGAGCACCGAGATGTCGAACGTGCCGCCGCCGAGATCGTAGACTGCGATCGTCTTGCCGTCCTGCTTGTCGAGGCCGTAAGCCAGCGCCGCCGCGGTCGGCTCGTTGATGATGCGCAGCACTTCGAGGCCGGCGATCTGGCCGGCGTCCTTGGTCGCCTGGCGCTGTGCGTCGTTGAAGTAGGCCGGCACGGTGATGACCGCCTGCGTGACCGTCTCGCCGAGATACGACTCAGCGGTTTCCTTCATCTTCTGCAGCGTGAACGCCGAGATCTGCGACGGCGAGTAATCCTTGCCGCCGGCCGAGACCCATGCGTCGCCGTTCGGCCCGCGCGAGATCTTGTACGGGACCAGCTCGGTGTCCTTCTTGGTGATCGGATCGTCGAAGCGACGGCCGATCAGACGCTTCACCGCGAAGATGGTGTTGTCGCCGTTCGTCACTGCCTGGCGCTTGGCCGGCTGGCCGACCAGTCGCTCGCCGTCCTTGGCGAACGCGACGATCGACGGCGTGGTGCGCGCGCCCTCGGAATTCTCGATGACCTTGGGCTTGCCGCCTTCCATGACGGAAACGCAGCTGTTGGTCGTGCCGAGATCGATACCGATTACTTTAGCCATGAGTTCTGATTAGCCCCTCACTTGAAACGAAAATACGAAATCCGCTCCACCCCGTTTCGGAGGCGGAACCTTTCTGATGATGGGCGCGATATAGGTGGCCTCGCGCTTGCCGCAAGATTGTACCGGTCATAGGATGCACAAGTGGTCTGGCCCGGAGAAAAGTAACCTATGCGTATCGTTTTCGTGCTGGGTGTTGCCGCGATGGCACTGGCGTCCTGCTCGCAGCCCAAGGAGCTGTCGGTGGATGGCGCCTGGGTGCGGCTCGGCGCAGTGACCGGACGGCCAGCGGCGGCGTATTTCACGGTGCATGGCGGACCGACATCGGCGACGCTGATCTCGGTCACCACCGACGTCGCGATAAAGTCGGAGATGCACGAGACGATGGCGAAGGACGGCGTGACCTCGATGGCGCCGCTATCGCGCGTCGACATTCCGGCGAACACCGATGTCGCGTTCGCGCCGGGCGGACGGCACGTGATGCTGTTCAACATGAACCCAGGGATCAAGCCCGCCGATCGCGTGACGCTCACGTTCGCGTTCGCAGATGGGACGCGCATCATAAACAACGCGACCGTGGTCGCGGCGGGGACTCCGGTAGCGAAGTGAAGCGCGGGCTTACCGAGGGGGAAACAGCGCTCGCGGCATCGGTGTTCGGGCGCGCGATCGATTATGCCGAGGTGAGCCTGTCGCGGCGGAAATGGGCGTTCTTCCAGCCGCGCGATACGGTGATGGCGCCGCGCGGGTGCATCCACTTCCACCCCAAGGGCGATTTGTGGTGCGACGATTTCGCGCACGCGCACCTGACGCTGCAGGGGCTGTTCGTCCACGAGATGACGCACGTCTGGCAGCACCAACGCGGGGTGTTCCTGCCCTTGGCGCGGCATCCCTGGTGCCGGTACGACTATGCGTTCCGACCGGGCGTGGCACTGCACCGATACGGGATCGAGCAACAGGGCGAGATCGTGCGGCACGCCTTCCTGCTGCGCGCGGGAGCGAAGGTCGCGGGCGCCCCGCCGCTTACGCAGTATGAGACGGTGCTGCCGTTTACGCCCGCTCGTCCCGCCAACACACCTCGTCATCCTGACGAAAGTCAGGATCCAGAGTGACTCAGCGAGACGATCGGGGCTCTGGATCCTGACTTTCGTCAGGATGACGGAGTATCAGATGACGCGTCTGGCTTTACATCCAGCTACGACCATCCGGCCCGGCACAGCCATAAGGCGGCAACTGGCCCGGGAACCGCGCCTGCATCTTGTGGCAACCCCAGGCGCGCATTGGCCCCGGCGCATAGCCGTTCAGCGCGATGCCGACCTCGTCATACGGGCTGTCTGCGCGGGCGACGTACATGTACCAGCGGCCGCCGAACATCACCGCAGCCGCGATGAGCACGACGCAAACGACCTGAACGATTTTCTGCATTAAAGACCCCTTTTGTAAAGAAGGGCGCCCCGTTGCAGACAACATGGATCAGTTTCAACCACTGATATGGTAGATCTCGATCCAATCTATCAGCAGAAATCCGCCGCTTACAGCGCGTCGAAATCGATAGGTCGTGTTCTATCAAGCGCTTGCGGCGCCTCGGGCATCGGATATTTCAAGCCGGTCGCACAGTTGAAAAGTACGACCTTGTCATCCTCGTCGACCAACCCCGTGTTGAGCGCCTGGTGATAGGCCGCCAAAGTCGCGCCGCCTTCGGGGCATAGCAGCAGGCCGTCCTGCTTCGCCGCCGCGTCGACCGCCTTCAGGATCGCCGGATCGCCGACCGCGAGCGCCTGCCCGCCGCTTTCGCGCACCGCGCGGAGGATCAGGAAGTCCCCCACCGCCTTCGGCACGCGAATGCCGGCGGCAACCGTGCTCGCATCCTCCCAACGCTCAGCATGCTCCTCGCCGGCTTCGAACGCGCGGACGATCGGCGCGCAGCCGCTCGCCTGCACTGCGAACATCTTCGGGCGCTCCGACCCGATCCAGCCGAGCTTCTCGAGTTCGTCGAACGCCTTCCACATCCCGATTAGCCCGGTCCCGCCGCCGGTCGGGTAGAAGATCGCATCCGGCAGTTTCCAGCCGAACTGCGCGGCGAGTTCGAGCCCCATCGTCTTCTTGCCCTCGATCCGATACGGCTCCTTCAGCGTCGAGAAATCGAACCAGCGGCCCTCCGCGGCGCCCTTCCCCACGATCGCGCCGCAATCGTCGATCAGGCCGTTGACCCGCCAGACGCGCGCGCCCTGCATCGCGATCTCGCGGACGTTGATCTCGGGGGTGTCGTCGGGGCAGAACACGATCGTCTCGATCCCGCAGCGGGTGGCGTAGGCGGCAAGCGCCGCGCCCGCATTGCCGTTGGTCGGCATCGCGATTTTCTTAACGCCCAACTCCTTCGCCATCGCGACGGCCATGACGAGGCCTCGGGCCTTGAAGCTCCCGGTCGGGAGGCGGCCTTCGTCCTTCACGAGCACGTTAGGGCCGCCGGACTTGGTTAGCGGCACCAGCGGCGTCTCGATCTCGCCGAGGCTGACGATGTTGGACGTGTGGCGGACCGGCAGCAGCTCACGCCACCGCCACAGGTCGGTGGGCCGCGCCTCGATCGTGTCGCGCGAAATCGCAGACCGCACCCCGTCGAGGTCATAGCGGACGAGCAACGGCCGCCCAGCGCGCGACAGCCCATGAAGCTGATCGGCCTCGTACCGCTCGCCGGTGATCGAGCATTCGAGATGCGTGACGAAGGTCTGGCGATCGGTCGTGAGGTTCTGGTTCATGGACTGCTCTCTCCCCTCCGTGGAAGGGAGGGGTCGGGGGTGGGTCGGTCTGGGGCGGGCGCACCGATAGCCAACCGGCCGACCCACCCCCAGCCCCCCTCCCTTTCAGGGAGGGGGCAAGGGTTAGCCAGCCTTGGCGACGCCGACCATGGCCGGACGCAGGAGGCGGTCCTTGATCATGTAGCCGACCTGCATCTCCTGGACGATCGTGCCCGGCGGCTGGTCGCTCGGGATTTCCATCATCGCCTGGTGCTTGTTCGGGTCGAGCATCTGGCCTTCCGCGGCGATCTTGGTGATGCCGTGGCGCTGGAACACGCTCTCCAGCTCGCGACCGGTTGCTTCGAGACCAGTGACGAGCCCCTTCATCTTCTCGTCCGAGCGCAGGTCCGCCGGGATCGCCGACAGTCCGCGCGACAGATTGTCCGCAACCGACAGCACGTCGCGCGCAAAGGCCGTCGCGGCATAGGCACGCGCGTCCTGAGCTTCCTTTTCGGCGCGGCGGCGGACGTTCTGGATCTCAGCCTGCGCATAGAGGACGTTCTGCTTGGCCTCGGCGAGCTGGTTCTCGAGCTCGGCGACCCGGTCGTTCGAAGCCACTTCGGGCGCGTCTTCGGCGGTCTCTTCGCGCAGGTCGGCAGGGGCGTTCTGGTCGGTCTCGGACATGGTTTTCCCTATAGTTGTGGCCGGCTCAACCCATCAACCGGGCGAGCGTTGCAGCCGTGAAATCCACCATGGGCACGACGCGCGCATAGTTCAACCGCGTGGGGCCGATCACGCCGACGACGCCGACCACCCGACCGTCCAATCCACGGAAGGGTCGCGCGATGACGGAAGATCCTGACAACGCGAACAATTTGGTCTCCGCGCCGATGAAAATCCGCGTCGAATCGCCGGCCCGCGCGCTGTCCAACAGCGATGCGACTTCCTGCTTTCCCTCGAGATCGTCGAGCAGGTCGCGGACCCGGTCGAGATCGGCGGCGGCGGCGGCATCGATCAACCGCCCCTGCCCGCGCACGATCAGCACCGGACGGCGATCGGCATCCTCGCTCCACACCGCGATCCCGCGCTCGACCAGCGTTCGCGCGGCGCCGTCGAGCGCGGCCTGCCCGTCCGCCAGCTCGCGGTCGATCCGGCCGCGCGCCTCGGCCAGCGTCAGCCCGCCGAGCGTCGCCGACATGTAATTGCCCGCCTCGATCAGCGCGGACGCCGACATGCCCTTGGGCAGCGCGATCACGCGGTTCTCTACCGAGCCGTCCTCGCTCACCAGTACCGCCAGCGCCTGCTCCGGCGAAAGCGCGACGAACGCGATCTGGCGCAGTTTCAGTTCGCGCTTGGGCACCATCACCAATCCGGCGCAGGCCGACAGCCCTGACAGTGCGAGCGTGGTCGCGGCCAGCGCTTCCTCGACCGGGCCGCCCACGCCGGCGCGTGCCTCGATCGTCTGGCGCTCCTCGAACGACGGCTCCATTGCCTGCATCATGCCGTCGACGAACAGGCGCAGGCCGCGATCGGTCGGCATACGGCCAGCGCTGGTATGCGGGCTGGCGAGCAGGCCGAGGCCTTCGAGTTCGCCCATCACGCCGCGAATCGATGCGGGCGACAGGCTGAGGCCGGTCAGCTGCGCAATCGTCTTCGACCCGACCGGCGAGCCGCTGGCGAGATAGCTGTCGACGACGGCGCGGAAGATGTCGCGCGCGCGATCGGTCAGTTCGGTGACGGGGGGCGTGGCCATCGCTTTGATCTAGGGCGGATCGACCTTTGCCAAAAGGGGGAATGCACGTCGCCACCGCCCGCTCCCCACGCCATCATCCTGACGAAAGTCAGGATCCAGAGCCACGGAGCACAGCACTCGGTTACTGTGGATCCTGACTTTCGTCAGGATGACGGGCTCTTTCGTCAGGATGACGGGGAAGGCTGGCGAGCGACCAAACGAAAGGCTAGGCAGCGGGCAATTACTCACTCCCGTTAGGACACAGACCATGCGCCCATCCGGCCGCGCCCCAGACCAGATGCGCAGCATCACGATCGAGCCGCGCTTCACCAAGCATGCCGAGGGCTCCGTCCTGATCGGCTTCGGCGACACCAAGGTGCTGGTCACCGCCAGCGTCGAGGAGAAGGTGCCGCCGTTCATGCGCGGCAAGGGCGAAGGCTGGGTGACCGCCGAATACGGCATGCTCCCGCGCGCCACGAACACGCGCAACAACCGCGAGGCCGCCAAGGGCAAGCAGTCGGGTCGCACGCAGGAAATCCAGCGGCTGATCGGGCGTAGCCTGCGCGCAGTCGTCGACCTGAAGCTGCTCGGCGAGCGCCAGATCGTGATCGACTGCGACGTGATCCAGGCGGACGGCGGCACGCGCACCGCGTCGATCTCGGGCGGCTGGGTCGCGCTCAGGCTCGCGATCGATGGCTTGCTCGCAAGCGGCAAGCTGACCGCCGACCCGCTGACGCAGAAGGTCGCGGCGATCAGCTGCGGGATCTACCAGGGCAATCCGGTGCTCGACCTCGACTATATCGAGGATTCGGGCGCGGATGCGGATGCGAACTTCGTCCTGCTCGAAAACGGCAACATCGCCGAGGCGCAGGCGACCGCCGAGGGCGCGACCTATGACGAGGAGGCTCTACTCCGCCTGCTGCGTCTCGCACGCATCGGCTGCACGGACATCTTCGCCGCGCAGGCGAAGGCGGTCGCCAAGTGAGCGGCGAGGGCCCCTTTGCAGAGGGTGGGGAACCGCAGGCGATTCGCAAGCTTGCCCCCGGCAAGCTGGTCATCGCCAGCCACAACAAGGGCAAGGTGCGCGAGATCGCGGCGTTGCTCGAAGGGCGTGGGCTCGAAGTTGTCTCCGCCGCCGAACTCGACCTGCCGGAACCGATCGAGACGGGCACCACCTTCTTTGCCAACGCCGAACTGAAGGCGCGCTCGGCGGCCGACCTGTCGGGTTATCCCGCGCTCGCCGACGATAGCGGGCTGTGCGTCGATGCGCTGGGCGGGGATCCGGGCGTCTACACCGCCGACTGGGCCGAAACGCCGACCGGTCGCGACTGGATGATGGCGATGCAGAAGGTCGAGGACGCGGTGGTCGCGAAGGGGCCGGACGCAACGCGAGGCGCACATTTCGTCAGCGTCCTCGCGCTGGCGTGGCCCGATGGTCATGTCGAATGGTTCGAGGGTCGCGCCGAGGGCACGCTGACCTGGCCGCCGCGCGGGAATGTCGGGTTCGGGTATGATCCGGTGTTCGTGCCGCTCGGCTACGACCAGACCTATGCCGAACTGCCGCACGAAACGAAGAACGCGATCAGCCACCGCAACGAAGCGTTCAAGCTGCTTGAAGCGGCGGTGTTCTGAGAGCCCCGGCGGGGAAGGCCTCCGCCGCGCTCCCAGTCATCCTGACGAAAGTCAGGATCCAGAGCCATTAAGGGCACCGCCCGTTACTCTGGATCCTGACTGTCTTCAGGATGACGGAGGAGGTGTGTGGTTCAGACTGCGATCGCCTGCTTCACCGGCCACGTCACCGTAGGCAACGTCTCGAACGCCGGTTTCGCCAGCAGATACCCCTGGATGTATCGCACGCCGATCGCCCGCAGCGCGGTGAACTCGCCGATCGTTTCGACTCCCTCGGCGATCACCATGATGCCGAGCGATGTGCACATCCGCACCACGCCCTCGACGATCATCCGTCGCGGCAAACTCGTGTCGATGTCGCGGATCAACTCCATGTCGAGCTTGATGATGTCCGGCTGGAACCGTGCGAGCAGGTTGAGCCCGGCATGCCCGGCACCGAAATCGTCGACCGCGGTCCCGAACCCCATCTTCCGATAGGTCGCGATGATGTTCGCGACATGCGCCGCATCGAGCATCTCCTCGTTCTCGGTGAATTCGAAGAGAAGGCGGTCGGTCGGCATGCCGACCGCACCCGCTGTCTTGAGCGTGAGCTGTATGCACGCGGCCGGCGAATACACCGCATTCGGCAGGAAATTGATCGACAGCCGGGCGGAGGTGTCCAGCAGCCCGGCCTTCACCGACACTTCGATTGCGCGCACCCGGCATTGCTGGTCGAACGCGTAGAGGTTTTCCGCATCGACCTGGCCCAGCACGCTCGCCGCCGACTGCCCTTCAGAGCCCCGAACCAGGGCTTCATAGGCGAATACCGTCTCGGTCTCGGCATCGACGATCGGCTGGAACGCCATCGAGAACGTGAACGGCAGGCCGGCGCCGTCACGGCACCCAACACAACCGACGGGACGAGAGAGATCGCGCTGAGGTAAAGTGTTCATTAAAATAGTTTATGCCGAGCCGCTTAAGAAACTACGACACATATCAGGGGTACTGAATGATCTAGATTAATATGCTCGCTCGCCAACCACGTTTCCCGGTGGGGAATACCGACACACCAGGTAATCGTCGGTCGTGTTGCTCGCCATCGCGCAGCCGAACTGCGTCGAGCCCCGCCAGACGATCTGCGTATAGTGCGCGACATCCTCGAACTTGCCGGTCCGGCTGAACCCGGGAGTCGGCTGGTTGACGAAATCGCGCTTCTCGGCGACCCAATGCCCCATCATTTCGGAATAGGCATAGGCGTAGCGCGTTCCGGTCCACAGGTTTTCGCCTTCCCGCGACATGCCCTGCGGTTGGGGCGCGTGTGCGAACTTGCGGGTGCGCGCCATCTCCTCCGCATAGGCGCGCGCGGCAGTCGCCAGCGTGTCGCTCCACGTCAGCGGCGCCACGCCGACGGCAGCGCGGGCGGCAGTGTGGCCGTCGATCATCGCGGTCTTGAGCAAGGCCGCACTGCGCGGCGCCGGCGTCATCGACTGGCGCCGCTCGACCACCCGCTCCGGACCCTGGGCACAGCCCGCAATCGCGAGCGCCACAGCAAGCGCCCAAATCATCCGTGCCGTCATTGTGCTTCCTTCGACCGCCCCGCAGGACCATATGCGCGAGATAATGCCCGTCTTCGAAACACCAAGCCCACGCTCGTATCCCTCGGGCGATCTGGCGCTCTACGTCCACTGGCCGTTCTGCGTGTCGAAATGCCCGTATTGCGACTTCAACAGCCATGTTCGCGACGATGTCGACCAGGCCGCGTGGCGCGCGGCACTCCTGACCGATTTGGCGCACGAGGCAAGCGTCCTGCCGGGGCGAAAGTTACAGTCGATCTTCTTCGGTGGCGGCACCCCCTCGTTGATGCCACCCGCGACCGTCGCCGCGGTACTCGATGCGGCAGAGAGGGCCTGGGGATTCGCGGAAGGAATCGAGATCACCCTGGAGGCGAATCCGTCGTCGGTCGAGGCCGCGCGGTTTGCCGATCTGGCAAGCGCCGGCGTGAACCGGGTGTCGCTCGGACTGCAATCGCTGGACGATACGGCGCTGAAATTCCTCGGCCGCGCCCATGACGTGAACGAGGGACAGGCGGCGCTCGCCACGGCGCAAGGCGTCTTTCCCCGCGTCAGTTTCGACCTGATCTACGCGCTCCCGGGCCAGCGGCTCGACGATTGGCGTGCAGAGCTGGCGCGTGCGCTGAGCCTCGGGACGGAGCATCTCTCGCTGTATCAGCTGACGATCGAAGCCGGCACGCGGTTCGCGACGGAGGCGCTGGCGGGAAGGATCGTCATCCCCGACGGCGATTCGGCGGCCGACCTGTTCGAGGCGACGCGTGCCGATACCGCCGCCGCCGGGCTGCCGGCGTACGAGACGTCGAACCATGCGCGGCCGGGATCGGAAAGCCGCCACAATCTCGCTTACTGGCGCTACCAGGATTACGCGGGCATCGGCCCCGGCGCGCACGGCCGCCGCGGCGGGCTCGCGACGGTACGCCGCAAGAAGCCGGAGAACTGGCTGGCGGCGATCGAGCGCAACGGCCACGGCATGGAGATCGAGGACCTGCTGACCCCCTCAACGCGAGCGACCGAGGCTTTGCTGATGGGGTTGCGGCTGGCGGAGGGCGTCGATCTCGACCGTATCACCGCGCTCAATGCCGGCGTAGTTCCCGTCGACCTGGCGGCGGTCGGGCGCCTGGAGGATCTCGGACTGATCGCCCGCTCGCCGGGTCGGCTGCGGGTTACCGAAGCGGGCGCGCTGCTGCTCGACGCGATCCTGCCCGAGATCGTCACCGCCTGATCCCGTTCTCGCTCCGAACGCTGTTTCGCCAAGGCCGCGAGCATAGCGTCGCCGGCGTCGGTACGGCATCGTTCGTCACACGCGTTCCGCCATCCGCGGTTCGGGCGTAACCCCACCTTTCCGTTTTGCCCGATTCGCGCTAGGGCGCGATGATGTCTCCCCTTCTCTATGTCATGGTCGGTGGTGCAGTCGGTTCCGGCGCGCGCTATCTGACGGGTAGCGCGATGACGTCGCTGCTCGGGCCGGACTATCCCTTCGGGACGATGACGGTGAACATCGTCGGCGGGTTGCTGATGGGCGTGCTCGTCGGCGTGCTGGCGCGGGACAGCGCGTCGGAGAACTGGCGCCTGCTGCTCGCGGTCGGCGTGCTTGGGGGATTCACGACCTTTTCGGCGTTTTCGCTGGAGGTCGTCACGATGATCGAGCGAGGCGCCATCGGCGTCGCGTTCGGGTATGTTTTGGTGTCGGTGATCGGTTCGATCGCCGCGTTGTTCGCGGGTCTCTCCGCAGTAAGGGCCGTCGCATGACTGCGGGCAAAAGCGATAGCGGTGACGCTGGTATTCGGGAATTCAACGTCGGGTTCGACGATGACGGCATCCGGCTCGACCGGTGGTTCAAGCGGCATCTGCCCGATACGAGCTATACGACGGTGGCGATGTGGGCGCGTACCGGGCAGTTGCGTGTCGACGGCGCGCGCGCGACGCCAGGCGACCGGATCGCGGCAGGCCAGATGCTGCGCGTGCCGCCGGCCGAGGCCGACAAGGCCGCCGCCGACCCGGAGAAGCCCAAGCGCGTCCGCGAACGCGTGATCCTGTCAGACGAAGAGACCGAACTCGCGCAGGGCATGGTCATCCACAAGGATTTCCAGGCGTTCGTTCTGAACAAGCCGCCGGGCCTGGCGACGCAGGGCGGCACCAAGACGACGCAGCATGTCGACGGGCTGCTCGACGGGTTGCAATACGATAACGAGGGGCGGCCGAAGCTGGTCCATCGGCTCGACAAGGATACGTCCGGCGCCTTGCTGGTGGCGCGCACGAGCCGCGCGGCGGCGTTCTTCGCGAAGGCGTTTTCGGGGCGGACCGCGCGGAAAGTCTATTGGGCGCTGGTAGTCGACGTGCCGTCGATCGAGGACGGCATGATCGAGCTGCCGATCGCGAAGCAGCCGGGCACCGGCGGCGAGAAGATGCACGTCGACGAGGCCGAGGGCGCACCGGCGCGGACGCGCTACCGCGTGATCGAGCATGCCGGCAACCGTGCGGCGTGGGTCGAGTTGCAACCGTTCACCGGCCGCACGCACCAGTTGCGCGTGCACATGGCGGCGATCGGGCATCCGATCGTCGGCGACGGCAAGTATGGCGGGGCGGCGGCATTTTTGACCGGGGGTATATCGCGAAAAATGCATCTGCATGCGCGGCGGATCAAGGTGGATCATCCCGATGGCGGGTCGATCGACGTGACCGCCGAGCTGCCGACGCATTTCGCCGAAAGCCTGAAGCAGTTGGGCTTCGAGGAGAAGCTGGGCGATGACCTGGTGCTCGACGAGAAGACCGCGCCGACCAAGGAAATGATCAAGTCGCGGGCCAAGGCACATGCGAAATCGGTGCGGAAAGAGCGCCGTGGGGAACGGCGCGGGCGTGGCGTGGTCGAAGAGAAGAAGCCGGGCGCCAAGCCGGGTGCGCCGAAAAAGGGTGGCGCAAGGACGGGGGCTGGCTCGAAGTTCGGCGCGCCGCGGAGTGGGCCTCGGGTCGAGGGTGCGAAGCCTACTGGGCGTGGTCGTCCAAGTGGGGCTGGGAAGCCTGGGCCGCGGAGTGGGCCTGGGACTCGGTGATCTGATGCTCTGCGGCTGACACGTGCCCTGCCCCTTCCCACGGCCAAGTGGCCGCGGGCCCCTTCCCTCTCCCCCGAGGGGAGAGGGAGGAGTGGGTACGCTGAGCGCTTATCTCACCTTTGGCACCACCCCGGCGGAGGCCGGGGCCCAATTGGAAAGGTTGCGGTAACGGAGCGATATCCTCCGTTGACGATGCCCCCCAATTGGGCCCCGGCCTTCGCCGGGGTGGAGTGGTTTGTTGGACGTCCTCCGCTAACTCTCTTGTTCCCCCGCGAAGGCGGGGGTCCAGGAGCCACGATCGTAGCGCTGCTTGATTCCTGGGGCCCCCGCCTTCGCGGGGGAACTAGACAGGCACAGGCCGAGCTTACTTCAACCAACCCCGCAGCAACCGCCGCACACCCTCCGTTACCGTCCCAAACACGATGTGCGACGCCGCGCTGTAGAGGTGCGTGGTCGGTGCGGTGTTCCATGGCGCATCGCCGAGCCCTGCCGCCGGAACCGCCGCCTCGTCGAGCAACGCGGTCGTCGCCGCTGCGAACGCGGTGCCGTAGCCCGCGGTCACTGCCGGCCGGTATTCCGCCGCCACCGCGTAGGCGATCCCCAACCCTGCCCCGACCGCATAGTGCACGACCTGCCCCGCGAGCGGCTTGCGATCGTCGGGGATCTCGTGCCCGACCAACGCCTGCGAAACCTTGTCCGCTACCTTTGCCGTCGCGGGTTCCGCATCGCTTTCGGACGAGGACAGCGCGGCGACGCCGGCCTGGAAGCGGTCCATCACGAACGAGGCGGCGAGGCCGGCGACCAAGCCAGCAGCGGCGGCAGCCCAGATGTTCGGGGTGTCGGTCGGTGTATGCGCCATCAGGTGTCTCCAGAGATATTCGACACGAACCGTTTGCGGACGCGCGCGTTCCGGTTTGGCGTTCCCTCTCGTGCACGCGTGATCTACGAGGCGGGATGCGTTGGAAACCTTCATGACCCGTCTTGCCGTGTTCGATTGCGACGGGACACTCGTCGACAGCCAGGCGAATATCTGCGTCGCGTGCGAGCGCGCGTTTGAGGGTGCCGGGCTGATCCCGCCGCCACGTGCGAACATTCGGCGGATCGTCGGCCTCAGTCTCGTCGAGGCGATGCAGGTGTTGCTTCCGGAGGCTGACGCAGCGCTGCACCGGTCGCTCGCCACAGACTACAAGAATGCGTTCCACGCGATGCGGGCGAGTGGCGAACTGGCCGACGAGCCGTTGTTCGACGGGATTGTCGAGGTACTGACGACGCTTGCGGACGACGGTTGGCTGCTCGGCGTGGCGACGGGCAAGTCCGACCGCGGGCTCGCGCATATCCTCGCTGCGCACGGCATCACCGACCGGTTCGTGACGTTGCAGACCGCGGACCGGCATCCGTCGAAGCCCGATCCGGCCATGCTGATGGCGGCGATCGCGGAGGCTGGCGCGAGCGTGGAGACGACCGCGATGATCGGCGACACGAGCTTCGACATGGCGATGGCGCGCGCGGCGCGGGTCCGGGCAGTGGGCGTCGCCTGGGGCTATCACGACGTGCACGAGCTTGCCGATGCGGGGGCGGATGTCGTTGCGGCGGCCGTGCCGGACTTGTTGCACATGGTGGCGCCGCAATGACCGACGGTGATCGCGTGGCGCAGCGGCGCTGGTTCGTCCTGGTCGGCGTGCGGCTGGCCGGGGTCGCGGGTGCGTTGCTCGGGCTGATCCTGATCGCGCGGGCGCATGATCTCGGGCCGAAGATCCTCGGGACGGCGATCGTACTGTCGGCGATGGCGATGATCGCGATCGTGCCGCGCAGTCTGGCACATCGCTGGCGGACTCCCGACGCATGAAGCGGTTCTGGAAAGACGTCGCGATCGATGCCGACCGGGTGGTCACGCTCGACGGCAAGCCGGTGCGGACGCCCGGGCGGCGGCCGCTGGCGTTGCCGACCGACGCACTGGCCGAGGCGGTTGCGCAGGAATGGCGCGCGGTCGGCGAGACGATCGATCCGCGGACGATGCCGCTGACCGGGCTCGCCAATGCGGCGACCGATCCGATCGCGAACGATCCTGCGCAGTTTGCCGCGCGGTTGGCGGCGTATGGCGAGAGCGACCTACTCTGCTACCGCGCCGAGGGGCCGCCTCAGCTGGTCGAGCGGCAGGCGGCGTCTTGGGATCCGCTGCTGGCGTGGGCGCGGGGTCGGTACGACGTGACGTTCGCGGTGACGGCGGGCGTGATGCACGTCGCACAACCGGCGGCGACGATCGCGCGGCTGCACGAGGCGGTCGCTGCGTATGACCATTTTCGGTTGGCGGGATTGTCGCCGGTGGTGACGCTGACCGGGTCGCTGGTGATCGGGCTGGCGCTGATCGAGGGCAGACTCGATGCGGATGCAGCCTGGGCGGCGGCAGGGATCGACGAGGACTGGTCGGTCGAGATGTGGGGCGAGGACTGGCAGGCAACTCAGTTGCGGGAGTTGAAGCGCAAGGAGTTTGGGTTGGGCGTGACGTTCCTGGGGCTGCTCTGACGCGTTCTCCTGCGAACGCAGGAGCCCAGGGTAACAGGCGATATCGTTCGTGATCCTGGGCTCCTGCGTTCGCAGGTGAACAGTATCCCTTTGCGGGCCGGGACTAGCGGGTCAGCCTGCGGATGAAGCCGATCAGGCCGGTCTGGCGCGAGCGCTTCAGCCTCTCCGCAGCCAGGATCGTCTTCACACCGCGGATGCAGCTGTCGACGTCGTCGTTGACCAGTACGTAATCATAGCCGTCCCAGTGACTGACCTCGTTCGCCGCGCGCGACATGCGGGCCTCGATCACCTCTTCCGAATCGGTGCCGCGGCTGGTCAGGCGGCGGTGGAGTTCTTCCATCGAGGGCGGGAAGATGAAGACTCGGACCACGTCGCCGCCGGCAATCTGGAACAGCTGCTGCGCGCCCTGCCAGTCGATGTCGAACAGCACGTCCTTGCCGGCCGCCAGCATCTCCTCGACCTGCGCGCGCGGTGTGCCGTAGCGGTGGTTGAAGACGTGCGCCCATTCGAGGAACTCGTCGTTCGCAACCATGTCGCGAAAGCCATCTAGGTCGGTGAAATGGTAATCCTTGCCGTCGACTTCGCCGGGCCGCATCGACCGGGTCGTGACCGAGACCGACATCTCCAACTCGTGCTCGTCCGCGAGCAATCTGCGCGCGATCGTCGACTTGCCGGCACCGGATGGCGATGACAGGACGAACAGGACTCCGCGGCGACGGAAACCATGCGGGTCGGACGGAAGTGTGTGGGGCATGCGCGCCCTTGCCGCGGACCGCATATGGGCGTCAACCCATGCGCGGCCCGCGCGTGGTTTTACGAAGGCGGATTAATAGCCGGCCTTGCGGGCCTTGTTGCGATCGTACGCCTTCTTGGCCGCGTATCCGCCGCCGAGGACCATGCCGAGAGGCCCCATACGGCGGAGTACGCTCATCGCGACCACGCCCTTTACCGCACCCGAGGTGCCGCCTGAACCGTCTCGACGGCCCATTTCACGGCCAACCAATGCACTGATGATACGTCCGATCATGCTTCTGTCTCCCCGAAAACCTGGTCCTTGAGTTCCGCTGCACCGCGCAGCACCGCCCATCCGATCGCGTAGGTCACGGCCAGCGGTACGACGACCTTGAGTACGTTGGCGGTGATCGCACCGATGATCGCACCGTCCGCGTTGCCGTCGTCACCGCTAAGCGAGTCGATGCCTGCGCCGATAAGCGCGCCTATGGTCGTTGCGCCCACGTAACTTCTCCTTCGCGTGTAGCGGGTTAGCGCGCGACGAGCGTTTGGGTTCCCGACTCAGTTCCCGGCGGCCCGCGCCTGCCCTCTCCGTTCGCCCCTTCGCTTCCGTTCGCCCTGAGCGAAGTCGAAGGGTGTGCCCCAAGCGGGGGTGCTTCGACTTCGCTCGGCACGAACGGGAGGGGGACGTGCACGTGTGCCTGGGTTTGGCGTTACCGGCCGAGCATCGATTCGGGTTTAACGACGCGGTCGAAGGTCTCGGCGTCGACCAGGCCTAGCGCAAGACCAGCTTCCTTTAACGTCAGCCCCTCCGCGTGCGCGTATTTGGCGATCTTCGCGGCGGCGTCGTAGCCGATCTCGGGGGCAAGCGCGGTGACCAGCATCAGCGAGCGGTCGAGCAGTTCGGCGATCCGCCCGCGATTAGGTTCGATGCCGTCGACGCAGCGTTCCGCGAATCCTTCCATGGCAGTGGCGAGAAGATCGATCGAGCGCAGCACGTTGGCGCCGATCAGCGGCTTGAACACGTTCAGCTCGAGATGGCCCTGCATCCCACCGACGGTGACCGCGACGTGATTGCCCATCACCTGCCCCGCGACCATCGTCAGCATCTCGCACTGGGTGGGGTTCACCTTGCCAGGCATGATCGAGCTGCCGGGCTCGTTCGCGGGAAGGTCGATCTCGCCGAAGCCGCAACGCGGGCCCGAGCCGAGCAGGCGAATGTCGTTGGCGATCTTGGTCAGCGCGACCGCGAGCGTGTTAAGCGTGCCGGACAGATGGACGAGCGGGTCGTTCGACGCCAGCGCCTCGAACTTGTTGCGGGCGCTGACGAACGGCAGGCCGGTGATCTCGGCCAGTTCGTGCGCGATCGCGTCGCCGAACCCGGCTGGCGCGTTGAGGCCGGTGCCGACCGCGGTGCCGCCCTGCGCGAGGATGACCATGCCGTGGCTGATCGCGGGCTCGATACGGTGGCGGCAGCGGTACAGCTGGTTCGCATAGCCGGAGAATTCCTGGCCAAGCGTCAGCGGGGTCGCGTCCTGGAGGTGGGTGCGGCCGATCTTGACGATGTCGTCCCAGGCGTTGGCCTTTGCGTCGAGCGCGGCGTGGAGCTTGTCGAGTGCGGGGATCAGGCGGTGCGTGGTGGCGATCGCAGCGGCGATGTGGAGCGCGGTCGGGAAGCTGTCGTTCGACGACTGGCTCATGTTGACGTGGTCGTTGGGGTGGACCGGCGACTTGCCGCCGCGGGTGCCGGTGAGGACTTCATTGGCGCGGCCGGCGATGACCTCGTTCGCGTTCATGTTCGACTGCGTGCCGCTGCCGGTCTGCCAGATGACCAGGGGGAACTGGTCGTCGAGCTTGCCGTCGATCACTTCCTGTGCGGCGGAATCGATCGCGGTGGCGATTTTTTCGTCGAGACCGTGGGCGCGATTTACGCGGGCGGCGGCCTGTTTGACGAGCGCGAGTGCGTGGACGATCTCGATCGGCATGCGTTCGCGGGTGGCGAAGGGGAAGTTCTCGATCGAGCGTTCGGTCTGCGCGCCCCAATAGGCGGTGGCGGGGACTTCGATCGGGCCGATCGTGTCGGTTTCTGTGCGGGTGGCTTCTGTGCGGGTTTGGGTCATAGGGGATCAACCTTCCGGGTCATGCGCTGGATCCCTCACCCCTTCGGGGAGAGGGAGGGAGGAGCCGCAGGCGACGGAAGGGTGAGGGGCTTGAGGCTAAGGACGCACGTCCCAACGCCCCTCACCCTTCCCACCGCAAGTGCGGCGGGCCCCTTCCCTCTCCCCGGCGGGGAGAGGGAGTAGTGGGTCACTTCTTCCGTTTAAAATCCACGGCTACGACGTTGGAGCCGTCTTCGATCGGCACCGCGGTCGGGCCGTCGTTTTCCGCTTCGTCATGGTCGCCAAGCGCGTCGTCCGCACCCTCCTGCGCCTGGAAGCGTAGTTCGAAGCTTACCGCCGGATCCTGGAACGCGGTGATCGCCGAGTACGGGATCACCAGCTTCGACGGGACCTGATTGAACGAAAGCCCGATCGAGAAGCGCTCGTCGTCGACGATGAGGTCCCAGTAGCGGTTCTGCATGACGATCGTCATCTCGTCCGGGAACCGCTCGATCAGGCGCTTGGGGATGTCGACTCCCGGTGCCTGCGTCTTGAAGGTGATATAGAAATGATGCTCGCCGGGAAGCCCGCCGGCCTCCGCGACGGAACCAAGCACGCGGCCGACGACGGCACGCAGGGCTTCTTGCACGATCTCGTCGTACGGAATCAGGCTATCGGGCAGTCCATCGGTCATATCCCTTGGGTAGCGCCATTCGGATGCCGGTCAAGATTGCATGCGTCGTGGCGGACGTTATGGGAGGTGGCATGCGCACCGCCACGATCACCCGCTCCACCGCCGAGACGGCGATCGACGTCACCGTGAACCTCGATGGGACCGGCGTGTACGACGTCGAGACCGGGGTCGGTTTCTTCGATCACATGCTCGAACAATTGTCGCGCCACTCGCTGATCGACATCCGCGTGCGGACGAAGGGCGATCTGCATATCGACGAGCATCATACGGTGGAGGATACCGGCATCGCGATCGGCCAGGCGTTCGCGCAGGCGCTCGGCGATAAACGAGGCATCGCGCGGTACGGCGATGCGCTGTCGCCGATGGACGAAACTCTCACCCGGGTGGCGCTGGATATTTCCGGGCGGCCGTGGCTGGTGTGGAAGGACCTGTTCTCGCAGAAGCGCTTGGGCGGGATGGATACCGAGATGTTCGAGCATTTCTTCCATAGCTTCGCGCAGGCGGCAGGAATCACGCTGCACGTCGAGACGCTGTACGGGACGAACAACCACCACATCGCCGAAGCGGCGTTCAAGGGTGTCGCGCGCGCATTGCGGACCGCGATCGAGATCGATCCGCGCAAGGCCGACGCGATTCCGTCGACCAAGGGGATCCTGTGAGCGAGCCATTTGCGCGGACCGACGCGCCATTGTGCGTGGTCGTGCTGACCTACGTCGCAGCACTGGATGCGATCGATGCGCGCATGAAGGAGCACGTTGCATGGCTCACGAAGGGCTACGCGGAGGGCGTGTTTCTCGCATCGGGCCGGCAAATTCCGCGTACCGGCGGGGTCATCCTGATCCGCGGCGAGAAAACGGCGGTCGAGGCGGTGGTGGCGACCGATCCGTTCGTCAGCGGTGGGCTCGCCACGGCCGAGATCACCGCGTTCACCGCCAGCATGGTCCTGCCTGCGATCGCCGAGTTGCTGGCGTGACGCTCGCCCTGATCGACTACGGCGCGGGCAATCTGCATTCGGTCGAGAACGCGTTGCGGACGGCTGGGTGCGTCGATCTGGTCGTGACTTCGGACGCCGATGTTGTCGCGAAAGCGGACCGGATCGTGCTGCCGGGCGTCGGCGCATATGGCGCTTGCGCGGCGGCGTTGCGCGCAGTGCCGGGGATGGTCGAGGCGCTGAACCGGCGGGTTCGCGACGAGGGCACGCCGTTTCTCGGGATCTGTGTAGGCATGCAGTTGATGGCCGATGCGGGCGAGGAAATGGGAACGCATGCCGGGCTCGGCTGGGTTGCCGGGCGCGTGCGACGGCTCGAGCCGGGGACGATGGAAGCAAAGGTCCCTCACATGGGCTGGAACGACGTCGTTCCGACCACGCCGCATCCGTTGATCGAACCGGGCGAGGCGTATTTCCTGCACAGCTTCGCGTTCGAGGGCCCCGACATCCTTGCGACGACCGAGCATGCCGGCCCCGTGACCGCGGCGATCGGTCGCGACACGATGATCGGCGTGCAGTTTCATCCCGAAAAGAGCCAGCGCTACGGCCTGGCCTTGCTCGAACGATTCCTGGAGTGGCGGCCGTGAATACCCCTGCGAACCTGATCATCTTCCCCGCGATCGACCTCAAGGCGGGTCAGGTCGTGCGTCTCGCCGAGGGCGATATGGACCGCGCGACCATCTATGGCGACGATCCCGCGGCGCAGGCGATGCTGTTCGCCGACGCCGGCGCGGAGCACCTGCACGTGGTCGATCTCGACGGTGCGTTTGCAGGGGCCTCGGTCAACGGCGATGCGGTGCGCGCGATCGTCGCGCGGTTTCCGGGGCATGTGCAGCTTGGCGGCGGCATCCGGACGCGGACCAGCGTCGAGGGCTGGTTCGATCTTGGCGTGTCGCGTGTCGTAATCGGGACGGCGGCGCTGGAGGACCCCGAGTTCGTCCGCGGCGTGGCGAAGGATTTTCCGGGCGGGATCGTCGTCGCGGTCGACGCGAAGGACGGCATGGTCGCGACCAAGGGCTGGGCGGACGTGTCGACGACCAGCGCGGTCGACCTCGCGCGGCGGTTCGAGGATGCGGGGGTGGCGTCGTTGCTGTTCACCGATGTCGGGCGCGACGGGATGCTGAAGGGGTGCAACGTCGAGGCTACGGTCGATCTGGCGCGCTCGGTGGACATCCCGGTGATCGCCAGCGGCGGGGTCAAGGGGATTGCCGAGATTCACGTGCTAGCTTTGCATGTACGGGACGGCGTCGAGGGCGTGATAACGGGGCGGGCGTTGTACGACGGTCGGCTCGATCTTGCCGCGGCATTGAGCGTGGCGAAGGCTGCATGATGATTCACACGGAGACGCGGAGACGCGGAGGAAGTGAGAGCTTTTCGCGCGGAGACGCAGAGAGCGCGGAGGAGGTGTGCGGCAGCATTCATTGCTTCCTCACTGACGACACAACCCCGCCCGCCCCAGCGCGCCCCTTCTTCTTCTCTGCGTCCTCTGCGCCTCTGCGCGAAATATTCTTCTTAGCGGCTTTGCCGCGTCTCCGCGTCTCCGCGTCTCCGCGTGAAACATTTCTGCGGCACGGCGCATGACGGTTCGAGCGCGTGTAATCCCGTGTCTCGACGTTGCCGACGGGCGCGTGGTGAAAGGCGTGAACTTCGTCGAACTGCGCGATGCGGGCGATCCGGTCGAGCAGGCGCGGGCGTATGATGCGGCCGGGGCGGACGAATTGTGTTTCCTGGATATCGGCGCGTCCCATGAGGGTCGGGGGACGATCCTCGACGTCGTGCGCAGGACGGCCGCAGTCTGCTTCATGCCGCTGACCGTCGGCGGCGGGGTGCGGACGGCCGACGATGCGCGCGCGCTGTTGCTGGCGGGCGCGGACAAGGTCGCGGTCAATTCCGCGGCGGTCGAGCGGCCGGAACTGGTCGCGGATATCGCCGAGCGGTTCGGCAGCCAGTGCTGTGTCGCGAGCGTCGATGCGCGGCGGTCGGGTGAAGGCTGGGAAGTGTTCACGCATGGCGGCCGTCGTGCGACCGGGATCGATGCGATCGCGCATGCGCTCAAACTCGCCGAGCTGGGTGCCGGTGAGTTGCTCGTGACGTCGATGGACCGCGATGGGACGCGCAGCGGCTACGACCTCGACCTGATCCGTGCGATCTCCGACCGGGTGAGCGTGCCGGTGGTGGCGAGCGGCGGCGTCGGCGGGCTCGACGACCTAGTCGCCGGCATCCGCGACGGGCATGCGAGCGCTGTGCTGGCAGCGTCGATCTTCCATTTCGGGCAGGCGTCGATCGGCGACGCGCATGCCGCGCTCGCGGCAGCGGGGATACCTGTGCGGACGCCGGTTCGCGTTTGATCCATTGACCGCCCTGCCCCTCCTTGCGGTGCAATCGGGGCATAGCGGCATCGTCCATCCCCGCACTGGCCCCGAACTGTCGGACGTCGCGCTGTTCGTGTTCGCGGCGCTTGGCGTGTGGCTCGTGCGGCGGGGATTGCGGAAGCGGTTTGCCAAGACGAAACCGCCTGCAGAGGATTGACCCGCCTGCCCTGCTGCGCCAGCACGCGGCGCATGGCAGACCCCGTATTCGACCGCCTCGAAGCGACCATCCGCGCCCGCCGCGATGCGCCCGCCGACACCAGCTATACCGCGAGCCTGTTCGCCAAGGGCCGGCCCAAGATCGCACAGAAGCTCGGCGAGGAAGCCGTCGAAACGGTGATCGCGGCGTGCTCCGGCGATGAGGCGAGCATTGTGCCCGAGGCTGCGGACCTGATGTTCCATCTGGCAGTGCTGCTCGCGGATGCGGGCTTGAGCCTGAACGACGTCCGCGCCGAGCTGGAACGGCGCGAGGGGGTCGGCGGCCTGGTCGAAAAGGCCGGGCGGACGGGGTAACGCGGGGACGGGGTAACGCGTCCGATCCGTCATGCCGGGCCCTTCGACTTCGCTCAGGAGAGCCTTGTTCCGGCATCCACCGTGCCGCGCATCATCGGCCGGCGAGTTCGCGGAACGGTGGACCCTGGAACCAGTCCGGGGTGACGGAGAAGGTTGGCACGTGGCCTTCGACCCCGTTCGTTGCGTGCAGGGAAGACGCCAAGCCGAGAGCCCGTATCGACGGGCATGCCCCGGACGCCGTCCTTCGATACACCGTCTTGACGGGCTCGACGGCTGCTCGGGACGAACGGTATGGGGGTGAAGCAAGGAGTCCCTGACATGCCGATCGACGCTACCCAGCCCTACGACGACCAGAACATCTTCGCGAAGATCTTGCGTGGCGAGATCCCCTCGAACCGGGTCTATGACGACGACTTCGCGATCGCCTTCCACGACATCAATCCGCAGGCGCCGACTCATCTGCTCGTGATCCCCAAGGGCGCGTACGTCTCGTGGGACGATTTCTCCGCGCGGGCACCCGATGCGGAGATCGCCGGGTTCATCCGCGCGGTCGGCACCGTCGCGCGCACCGCCGGCCTGGTCGAGCCCGGTTATCGCCTGCTCGCGAACATCGGCCGGGATGGTCACCAGGAGGTGCCGCATCTGCATGTTCATGTCTTCGGCGGGCAGCCGCTGGGGCCGATGCTCGCCCGATAGGGCAGCTTTCCGCCACTAAAGGATTGCGCGTAACAAAATTGCCATTAGGCTCGCCCGCTTGAGCAACGGGGCCTTCTGACCGGGTCCCTGCAATCCCCGGGGGGTACCGAATTGATTTTTGGTCGCGTAAAATCGCTGGATGCCATTCTGGCGACGGCAGAGAAAAAGGGGCTCGCGCGAACGCTCAGCGCCTTTCAGCTGACGCTGTTGGGCGTCGGCGCGGTCATCGGCACCGGTATCTTCGTGCTGACGTCCGAGGCCGCGCAGAAGGCGGGGCCTGGCATGTTGCTGAGCTTCGTCGTCGCGGGCTTCGTCTGCGCGGTCGCGGCACTCTGCTATTCCGAACTCGCGTCGATGGTGCCGGTGTCGGGCTCGGCCTACACCTACACTTATGCGGTGACGGGTGAACTGCTCGCCTGGATGGTCGGCTGGGCACTGATTCTCGAATATGCGGTCGGCGCGAGCGCGGTCGCGGTCGGGTGGTCGAACCATCTCGCCGGATTGCTCGACGGGATCGGCTTCCACATTCCCAACGGCTTGCGCAACGCCGACGCGCTGATGGCCCACGTCCAGGTCGCGTTCGGCGCAACGCCGAATGCCGATCTGCAGACCGCGATGACGGTCGGCGGCTTCATGAACCTGCCGGCGGTAATCATCATCGGCTTGGTTACGTGGCTGCTGGTGGTCGGCACGACCGAAAGCGCGCGCGTCAACGCGGTGCTGGTGCTGATCAAGATCGCCGCGCTTACGGCGTTTATCGCGCTGACGATTCCCGTGCTCCAGGCGGATAATTTCCATCCGTTCCTGCCCTACGGCGTCGGCAATCCGCTGAGTTCGTCGGGTGTCGGCGTGCTGGGCGCGGCGGCGTCGATCTTCTTCGCCTATGTCGGCTTCGACGCGGTCTCGACCGCGGCCGAGGAGACCAAGAACCCGCAGCGCAACGTGCCGATCGGGCTGATCGCCAGCCTCGGCATCTGTACGTTGTTCTACCTGCTGGTCGCGTCGGGCGCGATCGGTGCGATCGGTGCGAACCCGGTGACTAGCGCCGATGGTGGCGTGCTGGCGCCCGGCTCGGCCGAGATGGCCGGGCGTTGCGCCGCGATCGTCGCATCGGGCGCGATGGAACCTCTGGTGTGCTCGAAGGAAGCGTTGGTCCACGTGCTGCAGGTCATCAACTGGCCGATCATGGGGCGTCTGGTCGGCCTTGCCGCCGTGCTGGCGCTGCCGTCGGTGGTGCTGATGATGATGTTCGGCCAAACCCGCGTGTTCTTTACGATGGCGCGTGATGGCCTGTTGCCGGCCAAGCTTGCATCGATCCACCCGAAGTTCCGCACGCCGCATGTCGTCACCGTCGTGACGGGCATCGCCGCGGCGATCGCTGCGGCGATCCTGCCGGTCGGCAAGCTCGCCGATTATTCGAATGCGGGAACGTTGTTCGCGTTCATGATGGTGGCCATCTCGGTGATGGTGCTCCGCAAGACCGACCCGAGCCGCAAGCGCCCGTTCCGTACGCCGGCGGTATGGATCGTCGCGCCGCTCGCGATCATCGGCTGCGTCGGGCTGTATCTGTCGCTACCGCTGACCGCCAAGCTGGTCCTGCCGGGTTGGGGCGCGATCGGGTTGCTGATCTACTTCCTGTATAGCCGATCACGGAGCCATGTCGGGCTTGGCCTCGACGATGGGGCCGACGTCGATATGGCGCCCCCAGGCAGCCACTGATCGAGCCACAAAAAAGGGCCGCGGGAGGAAACTCCCGCGGCCCTTTTTTTATGCTTCCGTCATGCCGGGCTCGTTCCGGCATCCACCGTTCCGCGTACTCACAGGCTCACGAGTTTGCGGAACGGTGGACCCCGGTACAGGTCCGGGGTGACGGATGAAATCAGCCGATATGCTTGGCCGCGAGCGCCTTCATGTCGACCATCGGGCGGGCACCGACATGGCTGATGATCTCGGCTGCGCAGACCGCGCCGAGCTTCAGCGAGGCGTTCAGGTCGTAACCCTGCGCCTGGCCGTGGAGGAAGCCGGCCGCGAACAGATCGCCCGCACCGGTAGTGTCGACGACCTTGGCGATCGGCTCCGCCTTCACTTCGGCGCGGGTGCCGTTCTGGAGCGCGCAGGCGCCGTGCTCGCCGCGGGTGACGACCAGGGTCGGGACCTGCGCCGAGATCTTGGCGACCGCCGCGTCGAAATCGTCGGTCTCGGCAAGGGCGGCGAGTTCGCTCTCGTTGGCGAACAGGATGTCGATCAGGCCGTCCGACAGCAGCTTGCGGAAATCGCCGCCGTGGCGCGAGATGCAGAACACGTCGCTGAGCGTGAAGGCGACTTTCCGCCCGGCATCGCGTGCGCAGTCGATCGCGGCGCGCATCGCGGCGCGCGGCTCTTCGGGATCCCAGAGATAGCCTTCGAGATACAGGATCGCGCTGTCGGCGATCATCGCGGTGTCGATCGCTGCGGCGGGCAGGAACTGGCCGGCGCCGAGGAAGGTGTTCATCGTGCGCTGGCCATCGGGCGTCACGAAGATCAGGCAGCGGCCGGTGGTCGGGTCGCCGGCGCGGACGGGCGTGGCGAACTCGATGCCGATGCTGCGGACGTCATGCGCGAAGACTTGGCCGAGCTGATCGTCGGCGACCTGGCCGATGAACCCGCATTTGCCACCGAGCGCGGCGATGCCGGCGACGGTGTTTGCGGCAGAGCCGCCGGAGATTTCCATGCCCGGGCCCATCTTGGCGTAGAGCGCGTCGGCTTCCTCCGACGAGAACATGAGCTGCATCGAGCCCTTGGCGACGCCGATCTCCTCGATGAACGCGTCGTCGGCGGTGCTGAGGATGTCGACGATGGCATTGCCGATCGCGACGACGTCGTAGGTTGGGGCATCGTTGGTTGGGGTCGGCAAGGGAGAGTCTCCGGGAAACGGTAAAGTTCCGCCGTAAGTCGCGGGGGGGATTGGTGCAACTGGTGCGAAAGTTCAGGCGGCCTTGCGGCAAGCTCGAAATACGTAACGCGATCAGTCGTCCAGTATCGCGACGGCGCGAGTCCAGCCCGCCGACGCGGCGCGAATCTTTACCGGGAAGCAGGCGATCGTGAATCCGGTCGCTGGCAATTGCTCCAGATTGTGCAGCTTCTCGATGTGACAATATCCGATGTCACGCCCGGCCTTGTGACCTTCCCAGATCAGCGTCGCATCGCCGCTCTCGGCATATCGGGCGGCGGTATGGACGAACGGCGCGTCCCAGCTCCACGCATCGGTTCCCGTGACGCGAACGCCCCGCTCGGTCAGGTACAGCGTGGCGTCGCGTCCCATGCCGCAACCCGAGGCAACATAGTCGTCGTGCCCGAAACGCATGCCCGCGCGTGTATTGACGACGACGATCTCCAGCGGCGACAAAGTGTGCCCGATCCTCTGCAGTTCCGCCTCGACATCGGCAGCGCTGACGACATAGCCATCGGGGAAATGCCGGAAATCCAGCTTCACACCGGACTGGAAGCACCAATCGAGCGGAACCTCGTCGATCGTGATCGCCCGCTTCCCGCCATCCATCGTCGAGGCATAATGATACGGCGCATCGAGATGCGTGCCGTTATGGGTGATGAGCGTAACGCGCTCGATCGCCCAGGCCTCGCCATCAGGCAGGTCGGCAGCCCGCAACCCCGGGAAGAATCCCAGCATGCCGGGTATCGACGCCTTGTGATCGATATAGTCGATATGAGGACCGTGACCGGGCGGGTCCGACAGCACGTCGTTCTCGATGAATACCGATAAATCGACGATCGTACGTGGCATGATGGTCTCCGGTCGGTCGTTAACGTGTCGCAGGGTATCCCGCGCGGTAGCAAGGCAGGTCCCGGCGGAATTGGTGCCGGATCGGGCTGATATTTGCTAGCAGCCGCGCATCGAAAAGCCGGTAGCTCACCGTATTCACCGAACAGTCTGTCCGTCCGGCCGCCGGAGGCACGGACAGACAAGTTGCTGCCGACGATCGAGCGGATGAGGAACGTTCGTCAGTCGGGCTCGCTAAGCCCGATCTCAACGGCGTGTGTTCTATGATGACCACCGTCGCTCCGCCGCCCCCGGCCAGCGGGCCGATGCTGGTCTCTCCGTGCTATAGCTACCCCCTTTGCGAACGCGGGGGACCGGCAAGAGTTGGGTCTTGCGGCGCGCGCTATCCAAAGCCGCGTTGACCTTCCCGCAACCCCGCGCCATCCCAAGCCCATGCTCCGCGCCCTATTTCTGTCCCTCGGACAACTCACCGATCCGCCGATCCTGCGCGTATTCGTGAAGTCGATGCTGGTCACCCTGCTCGTATTCGCGCTGCTCGGCGTCGGTACCTGGTGGGGCACGCAGGCTGCACTGGCCGCGTGGCTCGACTGGCACGCCGACGGACTCGTCGCGGCGTTCGCGCTGTTCGTCACCATTCTCGCGCTGTGGCTGCTGTTCCGCGCGGTCGCGATCGCGGTCGTCGGCATCTTCGCGGACGAAGTCGTCGAAGCGGTCGAGGCGCGGCATTATCCCGACGCGCTGCGCACCGCCCGCCCCGTCCCGTTCGCGCGCAGCGTGGCGATGGGGCTCCGCTCGGCCGCTCGCGTGGTGCTCGTCAACCTGGCGATGCTCCCCGTCTACATCGCGCTGCTCGTCACCGGCGTCGGCACCGCCGCCGCGTTCTTCGTTGTCAATGGCTGGCTTCTCGGCCGCGATCTCGGCGACATGGTGGCGGCGCGACACATGGACGCAGCGGCGATGCGGGGCTGGCGTGCGACGACCAAGAGCAGGCGGTTCGTGCTTGGGCTTGCGAACACCGGGCTGTTCGTGGTTCCGATCCTGAACATTGCCGCTCCGGTTCTCGGCGCGGCGATGGCGACGCATTATTTCCACACCCAGTATTCTCGCAAAGGCCGATCATGACGCGATTGACGACGATAGGGGTCGCGCTGGCGCTTGGCAGCGGGCTGGCCGGTTGTGCGGCACCGGTCGCCAGGCCCGCGGTCGGACGCCCCGCAATTCCCTATACCAGCGTCGGGCTGGAGCGCGTGCTAGGCCAGGACGCCGCTGGCCTGACCAAATTGTTCGGCCAACCCGACGCCGATGTCCGGGAAGGAAGTGCGCGAAAACTCCAGTTCCAGAGCGGCATCTGCGTGCTCGACGCGTATCTCTATCCCAAGGGATCGGACGCGCCGCGCGTGACGTATATCGACGCGCGCGAACCCGATGGCAGCACGATCGACCGCGCGAGTTGCGTGGCGGCGCTGACCCGGCGCGAAGGCGGCCGATAACCGCCCTTTCCCCCTTGTCTGCGCCCGACTTCCAGGGTTCGCGGATCGCCACGAAAAAAGTTCACCAGCCCTCTTGAACCCGATTTGCCTCGAACCATCTTGCCGTCGCCGGACGCGATCTTTCGGTCCGGCGTCACCTGAGGGCACCGGCTCTACCGGTGTTCCTTGTGCTCAGATTGCTCATCAGGAGGATTTGGATATGAGGACCAACTTCGATTTCGCTCCCTATCGCCGGTCGACGGTCGGCTTCGATCGGTTGTTCGACCTGCTCGAGACCACGGCACGGTCGGAAGCCCCCGAGGGCTATCCCCCGTTCGACATCGAACGCGAGAGCGAGGACAGCTACCAGATCACGCTGGCGGTCGCGGGCTTCCGCCCCGACGACATCGAGATCGTCGCCCAGAACAATCAACTGACCGTGACGGGACGCCGTCCCGACGATCGTGACGAAAGCCGTTTCCTGCACCGCGGGATCGCGACGCGCGCCTTCGAGCGCCGTTTCCAGCTCGCGGACTTCGTCCAGGTGCAGGACGCCCGCTTCGACAACGGGCTGCTCGTCATCGCGTTGAAGCGTGAGGTGCCCGAGGCGATGAAGCCGCGCCGGATCGAAATTTCGGCGGCTGCGGCCAACGACCGTATCGGCGCCCCCGAGGGCGACCGCGACGTCGCCTGACCTCCAGTCGTCTGACCTACCAGATGCTGCCGGCCCGCGTGCCGGCAGCATTTTTTTTCAGTGCAGTTGGTCGCCGGCATTGTGGGCATACTCCCATGCGGCAAGATCGTCGGCGTGGTTTTCCTGTACGGCGCGACGAACGCGTTCTTCCTGGGCGCGCGCCGGATCGACGCGAGCAAGCGCCCAGATCGCGGCATCGCGCACGACCGCGTCGGAATCGTCCAGTAGCCTCACGACAAGCTCTACTAGCATCGCATCGCCGCTGTTGCCCGCCGCGATCAGTGCATTGCGCAGCATCCGGTTGCGCCCGATCCGTTTGATCGGGGAGCCGGCGAACACCGTGCGGAAGCTGGCGTCGTCCAGCGCGAGAATATCGGCAAGCTCAGGCGCGACCAGTTCCGCGCGCGGATGGAAAGCGAGGTTCGCGTTGGCGGCGGCTGCAAACTTGTTCCAGGGGCAGACGGCCAGGCAATCGTCGCAGCCATAGATGCGGTTGCCGATCGCGGCGCGGAACTCGTGCGGGATCGGGCCGGCATGTTCGATCGTCAGGTACGAGATGCAGCGGCGGGCATCGAGCTGGTAGGGCCGCGGAAATGCGTCGGTGGGGCATGCGGTCTGGCAGGCGTCGCAACTGCCGCAGGTATCGACGCCGCCCTTGTCCGGTTCGAGATCGAGCGTCGTGTAGATCGCGCCGAGGAACAGCCAACTGCCATGCTCGCGACTGACGAGGTTCGTATGCTTGCCCTGCCAGCCCAGCCCTGCGGCCTCGGCGAGCGGCTTTTCCATGACGGGCGCGGTATCGACGAACACCTTCAGGTCGAACGGTGGCAGATCGCGCCCCGCCTCCGCCGCCAGCCACCGCCCGAGCACCTTCAACTGGCGCTTCACCACGTCGTGATAATCCGGCCCCTGCGCATAGACGGAGATGCGCCCCACTCCGCCCTCGTCCGCCAGCCGCAGCGGATCGTCCTTCGGCGCATAGCTCATGCCGAGCGCGATAACGCTGCGGACTTCGGGCCAAAGGCCGGCGGGGCTTTCGCGGTGGTACTTGCGCTCCTCCATCCAGATCATGTCGCCGTGACGGCCGTCGGCCAGCCACTGGTGAAGCCGTTCGCCGGCCAGTGGCGCGGCGTCGGCGTGCGCGATCCCGCAGGCGACGAAGCCTAACTCCGCCGCTTTCGCCTTGAGGCGGTGTTCCAGCTTGTCTTGCGCCACATCCGCCCGCTACCACGAGGTCACCCTCGGGAGGAAGATTGCGCGTGAACGATGAATGGGCGGTCACTGCGAGCGGGATCGTGAAGCGGTTCGGCGATCGGCGCGTGGTCGACGGGGTGGACATCATGGTGCCGCGCGGCTCGGTGTACGGCGTGCTCGGGCCCAACGGCGCGGGCAAGACGACGACGCTGCGGATGCTGCTCGGGATCATCGAGCCCGACGAGGGTTCGCGTACGCTGCTCGGCTACGACTTCCCACGCGATGCGAGCGACCGGGTCGGCTATCTGCCCGAGGAGCGCGGCCTGTATCCGGCGATGAAAGCGCGTGAGGCGATCGCGTTCCTCGGGGCATTGCGCGGGCTTGACTGGAAGATCGGGCGCGAGCGCGCGGTGGTGCTGATGGAGGCGGCCGGACTAGGCCATGCGGTCGACGAGAAGATCCGCAAGCTGTCGAAAGGCATGGCGCAGTTGGTGCAATTGCTCGGCTCGGTCGTGCACCAGCCCGACCTTTTGGTCCTCGACGAGCCGTTTTCCGGGCTCGATCCGGTCAATCAGGAACGGCTGGAAAAGCTGATCCTGAACGAACGGGATCGCGGCGCGACGATCCTGTTCTCGACGCATATCATGAGCCATGCCGAGCGGCTTTGCGACCGGCTGGCGATCATCGCAGGCGGCAAGCGGCGGTTCGAGGGGACGGTGGCCGACGCGCGGGGGATCCTGCCGCAACGCGTGCATTACACGCCGCATCGGCCCGATCCCGCGATCGGCGGCGTACTGCCGGGGGACGCCATGCAGGACGGTAACAGTTGGCGGTTCGAGCTGCCGAACGAGGGGATCGAGAGCTTGCTCGTGAGATTGATCGATGCCGGATACGGGATTTCAGGGCTGTCGATCGAGCGGCCCGGCCTTCACGAAGCGTTCGTAAGGATCGTCGGTCAGCATGGCGACGTCGCGAAGGAACAGGCGGCATGACGCGGTTCCGCCGGACGCTCCGCCAGACCTTCACGATCGCACGACGCGATTTCATCGCCACCGTATTCACGCCGATCTTCCTCCTCTTCCTGTTCGCGCCTGCGATCATGGGTTCGTTGAGCGTCATCGGCGGGATCAGCGCGGCCAGCGTGGGCGACGGTGCGCAGGACAAGACGCGGATCGTCGCGATCGTTCCTGCCACCAGCGCGCAGACGGTCGCGCAGGCCGACACGCGACTGCGGGACGTGTTCCGCGGCGACGAAGCACCACCGCGCTTGTCCACCGTCGCTCCCCAGGCCGATCCTGCGGCTCAGGCGCGCGCGGCGTTCGAGACGAAGGATATCGATGCGTCGGCGGTCTTATATGGCCCGCTCGATGCGCCGCAGATCCTGTACGGTCCGCGCGGCAGACGATCGGCCGACTATCTCGGGCTGCTCGCGCAGACGACGCTAGCCGCGCAGAAGCTCGGCGGCACGCTGCCGACGATCGCCGCGACCAAGAGGCAGATCACGCGTTCGACCACCTCGGTCGGGGGCCAGCACCAGTCTGCGTTCTTCGCGGTGTTCGGGATCTTCTTCCTGACGCTGTTCCTGTCGGGCCAGGTCGTCGGCACGATGGCCGAGGAGCGCAACAACAAGGTGATCGAGGTGCTCGCCGCCGCGGTGCCGTTGGAGTCGGTGTTCTTCGGCAAGCTGATCGGAATGTTCGGCGTGGCCGTGCTGTTCGTCGCGTTCTGGGCCACGGTCGTCACGCAGATCACGACGCTGATGCCTGCCGCCGCGGCGGTGGCGCTCGGCGACCTGACGCCGGCGGTCGGCGCGCCGATGTTTGCGCTGCTGTTCGCGGCGTATTTCAGCATGGCGTACCTGTTGCTCGGCTCGGTGTTCCTCGGCGTCGGTGCTCAGGCGTCGACGATGCGCGAAATCCAGATGCTGTCGCTGCCGATCACGATCCTTCAGGTCGCGATGTTCGGGCTGTCGTCGGCCGCTGCCTCACGTCCCGGAAGCTGGATCGCGACGGTCGCCGAGCTGTTCCCGCTGTCGTCGCCGTTCGCGATGGCCGGGCGCGCGGCGAACTCGCCCGAGCTGTGGCCACATGTCGCGGCACTGGCGTGGCAGGCGCTGTGGGTGACGATCTTCATCACCGTCGGCGCACGGCTGTTCCGCCGCGGCGTGTTGCAGTCGGGCAGCGCCCGGCCATTCTGGCGGCGGAAGGCGAAGGAGACAGATTAGCTGTTCTCCTGCGTTCGCAGGAGAACATGCGACTAACTACTGAGCGAGCCTGTTGACATAAGTGTCAGCAAAGCCTTTCCTGTGGCAAAACACGGGAGAGCGACGATGGCGATTCTGGTGCGAGACGTGGCGCAGCACGCGGTCGATCCGCTCGATGTGAGCCGTGCCGAGCTGTACCGCGACGATGTGTGGCAGGCGCCGTTCAAGACCCTGCGGGCCGAAGCCCCCGTCCACTACGTCGAGCATTCCGACTACGGTCCCTATTGGTCCGTCTCCAGCTACAAGGGTATCGTCGAGGTCGAATCCCTCCCCGACCTCTATTCCTCCGAAGCCGGCGGAATCACGATCGCCGATTTCGTCGCGGAGCGCGACGTCCGCATGCCGATGTTCATCGCGCGCGACCGCCCCGTGCATACCGGCCAGCGCCGCACCGTCGCGCCGGCCTTCACGCCCAGTGAAATGACGCGAATGTCGGGCGATATCCGCAGGCGGACCGCCGACATGCTTGATAGCCTGGAGTGGAACACGCCGTTCGACTGGGTCGACACGGTCGCGATCGAGCTCACCACGCAGATGCTCGCGATCCTGTTCGACTTTCCCTGGGAGGACCGGCGAAAGCTGACCTTCTGGTCCGATTGGGCGGGCGACATCGAGCTGGTGAAGACTCCCGATCTCGCACAGCAGCGCCTCGTCCACATGTTCGAATGCGGATCGTATTTCAAAGGCTTGTGGGATGCCAAGATCGACAAGGATCCGACGCCCGACCTGATCTCGATGATGATCCACTCCGACGCGATGGCGCACATGGATCACAACGAATTTATCGGCAATCTCATCCTGCTGATCGTCGGCGGCAACGACACGACGCGCAATTCGATGTCCGCGCTCGCGTACGGCCTCGACAAGTTTCCGGAGTCGCGCGCGAAGCTCGAGGCGGACCCTGCGCTGATCCCCAATGCGGTCAGCGAGATCCTTCGGTGGCAGACGCCGCTCGCACACATGCGCCGCACGGCGACGGCGGATACGGAACTGATGGGGCAGCAGATCAGGGCCGGCGACAAGCTCGCGCTCTGGTACATCTCCGCCAATCGTGACGAAAGCGTGTTCGGCGACGATGCGGATGCGATTGTGGTCGATCGGCCGAACGCCCGACGGCATCTGGCGTTCGGACACGGCATCCATCGCTGCGTCGGCGCGCGGCTGGCCGAGATGCAGATCGCGATCCTGTTGGAGGAGATGGCCAAGCGTCGCATGCGGATCAACGTGCTGGCCGAGCCGACCCGGGTCGCGGCATGCTTCGTCCACGGCTATCGGACGCTGCCGGTCGAAATCAGTAAATACTGACGCCCACCCTCGTCATCCTGGGCTCGACCCAGGATCCTGAGCCCCGCACGGCCCGCCTTGATACTCTGGATCCTGACTTTCGTCAGGATGACGAGGTGTTTCGGCCGCATCCTGTTCGTCTGCAGTTTCGTACTTATATCATGACCATGACCCATGTTTCCTCAGATCGCCGCGCTTTTCTCACGCTTGCCGGGGCGGGTGTCGCCGGTTTTGCGCTGTGGGGGTGCTCATCGCAACCCGCGCAGGCTGCGGAGCGGTTCGAGGTCACGCTGACCGATGCGCAGTGGCGCAAGAAGCTGTCCCCCGACGCATACAACACGCTGCGTAAGGAGGGCACCGAGCGGCCCTATTCGAGCCCGCTGAATGGCGAGCATCGGGCGGGGATCTTCGCGTGCGGCGGCTGCGCACTGCCGAACTTCTCGTCGAAGACCAAGTTCGAGAGCGGGACGGGCTGGCCGAGCTTCTGGCAGCCGTTGCCGAATGCGGTGCGGACGCGGGTGGATTCGACGATGGGGATCGCGCGGACCGAGGTGCATTGCCGGCGGTGTGGCGGGCATCTGGGCCATGTCTTCGATGATGGGCCAAAGCCGACGGGCAAGCGCTATTGCATGAACGGCGACGCGCTGACGTTCAAGCCGGCGTGAGGGTGCACGCGTAACCCGGCGCGCGGAGCAGGCGAGGCACGATCAGTCGCTGATGGTCCAACCTAGCTTCGGCTCTTTCCCGCGGATCGGTTGTGCGGCCTTACGCGCCCTGTCGAAGTCCGTCGTCGATCCTGCTGGGGCGTTCGGTCGCGCTGGCGTCGTCATGCGTTGTGCCAATGGGGCCAGCGCAAACTTCGGTGCAGGCGGCGTCGGTCGAAATGGCGTCGCTGATGCCGCACCGATCCCGAAACCCGAATAACTGACCCAATTCCCGTGCTCGTCGACGTGATCGACGATCGGAACACCGGGCTGAGTCCCATCGGGGCCGCCGAGGATCCGGAGTACTTCGCCCACATCGGCTGTGTAGCAGGTCCGGCGGCGCTTCGATCGGCACGTGGTAGGGTCTGCGGCGCTGCGGCTAGGTCGAGCGTAGAGCTCCGCCGTACCCATACCCGGCGTTCTGCGCTCCCATCCGCCGAACAGTTCGACGTATGGATACCCCAAGTCGCGCGCCATTTCGGCGGCACGGTACATCGCGATGTCGATCGCTGCTCCACGTCGCGTCGTGACCGACACGTGCCAGGACCCGTCCTTCTCGACGCTGTCCTTGTAACCGAATTTGTAGCCGATCGGGCCCCAGCCCTTCATGGGGCCATAATAGGGGGCGTCGGAGGCATGGGCCGCCGAGGGCGCCGCTGCGGTGTACAGCGCGGCGAACAGAAGCAAGCAAGACCAGTATCGCATCGTCATTCCCTCGGGATACGACGGATGTAGCGCGATCGGGTTAACGCTATGTAGCAGTCGGTTAGAACTAGGACGGATTACTCCGCCTCGTTCACCAGCGTGAAGATGCCGCGAGGATCGGTCGGACCATGTTGGATCGCGCTAAGCTGAGCGGCGTTGGCGAGCTGCGCGGCATTCGGCGCGCGAGTGGCGCTGGCCATCTGGTAGGATGGCTGGACAGGTGCGTCGAACGTGTCGCCGGCGGGAGCGTGGCCCGAATAGATGAAGCCCTTGGTCGGGTAGACCGAGGTGCCGAGATCGCCCTGCGGACCGTACCAGACCTTGACCTTGCTCCAGTCGCCGGCGTCCGAGACGTCGATCGCGCGGACGTTGGTCTCGACGGCGCCGGGGCGCGACCAGTTGGCGTGGGTAAGGAGGACTTCGCGGTCGCTGACGACCTTCGAGACCATCGCGACATGACCGACGCGCATCCGCGAGGTCGGCGAGAAGGCGAGGACCGAACCCGCCTTCGGGCTGTGGCCGCGCTCGTAGCGGCCAGCGGCCTGATCCCACCAGGTGTTCGCGTTGCCGCGGATCTCGATGCCCGAAACCGAGCGGGCGAACGTGACACACTGCCAGAACTGTGCCGCTGCCGGTGTGGCCGTCATCAGGCCGCACGATACCACCAGCGCAAAACGCGCTGTTAACGCCTTGAAATTCATCGAGACCCCCCGGCCAAAACCCGTTCGTCACAGTCTGGCTACGGGAGGTTCGATTTAATTGAAATACGCGGCGGAACCATATCCGACGAAGCGTGTTACCGCGCCGACCAACGCCCGAAATATGGCCCCGTCAGGCTCAGTTCATCAGTTTCCAGCCGGTTATGCGGTCCACGGTGATCTGCGTGACCGCGTGATAGCCCGGCCGCGCCTTGCCATAGATCTCCATCGCCAGCTTGTGGCCCCAGTCGCCCGACTCCATCATCTGCTGGAACAGCGGTGCGACGAACTTCCGCCGGCCCTGCGAGGTTAGGAACTGCTCAGCCGATGCGTCGGCGGGCGCATAGTGGTTGGCGAGCGCGAGTTGCAGCCAAGCGAAGCGAATTTCCGCGTTACCGGTGGTATTCCAGCCGAACGCAGCGTCGAGCGTTTTCAACCGCTCGGCCGAGAGTGTCCGCGGCAATTGCGTGATGAACCGCGTGATCTCCTGCGTCGTTGCCTTGCCCGGAACGCCCGACACCGTTCCCCCTGCTGCGTATGCCTTGGCCGCCGCATCGACCGCGGGGAACGCGGCGGACGTCACATGCACCGCGTTCGCCGGGATACCGGGTTGGTACACCCACGTGTCGACGCCGATCGTCTTGGCCTCGGCGGGGGTCAGCAGCTTCGACTTGACGTCGGCGAGGAAGCCGGCGCTGGTCTGCGGCTGGAAGGCGAGGCGATCGAAATAGCTGCGCAGATACGCGTCCCACCGGGCGCGACCGACCTGTTTCTCGATCGTGCGGAGGAAGGCGGCGCCCTTGTCGTAGGCGATCTGCGTCATGCCGTCGTCGGGATCGCGCGCGGCGTCTAGGTCGAGGTGGAGCTGCGTGTCCTTGGCCGCGGGGCCACCTGCGTCCTTTACCGCGGCGAGCATGTCGGTCCAGGCGAGGTCGGCCTCCATGTCGGCGCGACGCTTGCCGTAGAGCGCTTCCATGATCCGGTTCTCGAAATAGCTGGTGAAGCCTTCGTTGAGCCAGAAATCGTCCCACGTCGCGTTCGTCACGAGATTGCCCGACCAGCTGTGCGCGAGTTCGTGCGCGATCAGCGAGACGAGGCTGCGGTCGCCCGCGATCGCGGTCGGCGTGGCGAAGGTGAGCGTCGGATTCTCCATGCCGCCGAACGGGAACGACGGCGGCAGGATGAGCACGTCGTAGCGGCCCCAGCGATACGGGCCGTACAGCCCCTCGGCGGCGGCGACGAACTTCTCGAGCTCGCCGAACTCGTACGCGGCCTTGGGGAGCGTGGCGGGTTCGGCCCAGATGCCGGTGCGCGAGCCCGTAGACTTGAACGCGATGTCGCCGACCGCGAGCGCGATCAGATAGGGCGCGACGGGCTTGTCCATGTTATATTCGAAGGTGCAGCGATCGGCGACGCAGGCGGGCTTGCCGGTTGCCAATCCGCTCATCACCGCAGTCAATTGCTTCGGGACGGCGATCTTCGCTTCCCAGGTCTGACGGATGCCGGGGGAGTCCTGGGTCGGGATCCAGCTGCGGTTGAGGATCGCCTCGCCCTGGCTGAACAGGAACGGCTGTTTCTTGCCGGCGGTCTGCGCGGGAGTGAGCCATTGCAGCGCCTTGGCGTCGGGGGATGAGGCGTAGGCGATGCGGATCTTTCGCGCCCCGTTGAGCGTGACGGTGAGCGGTGCGCCGTGGATCTTGTCGACCGCGCCGATTTCGTAAGGGAGCGGCTTGCCGTTCGCGTCGGTGATGTTGACGATCTTCAGGCCGTTGTCGTCGAGCACGACTTGCTTGGCGCCCGGCTTTGCGAGGATGTCGAGGGTGGCGATGCCGCGGATGACGTGGGTGTCGAAGTCGGCAGCGAGATCGAGCGCGACGTGCGTGACGCGCGCCTCGGCGGGGCGGGCATAGCTGTGCGGGTCGTGCGCGTCGGGGGTGGTGAGGATGGGGGCGATCGTCTGCGCGACGGCTGGGGATGCCAGGACGAGCGTCAGGGCAGTGGCTAGTGCGGGGATACGCATGGGGAACTCCGATGTTGCCGTTCCCCTAAGGCGGGAAGGCCAAGCGTCGGTCCTAACGCGCTGCCCCGTGTGCTGGAAGGGACCAGATAACGGCGCGAGCGTTCGGCAGGCCGCACCAAACGAACCTCGTCATCCTGACGAAAGTCAGGATCCAGAGCCGTAAAGACAGCCATTCGTTACTCTGGATCCTGACTTTCGTCAGGATGACGGCGGGGGGTGTGGAGGGTCGCTCCACCCGCCGTTTCATCGCCCTCAGCGGTCGCGAGCCGCGCTCGCTGCCAGTCGCGCCAACCGTGCTTCGTGCTCGACCCGCCCGAACGGAAAGCGCGAGAAGAAATAGGCCGAGACACACGCCAGCACGATGTAGAGGCCGGCGTAGATCAGCGTCAGGCGGTCGATCGCGCCGACCGGGACCGAGCCCGGCGTAGCCTTGACCGGGAACCCCGCCACCGCAAGGATCATCCCGGCGAAGAATATCCCGATCCCGCTCGTGCATTTCTGGACGAAGAACGAGCCGGCGAAGAACACGCCTTCCGACCGCCTGCCGGTCTTCGCCTCCGAATCCTCGACCACGTCGGCCATCATCGACGCGCCGAGAATGAACCCGGTGACGTTCGACGCCGTGCCAAGGATGAAGAACCCGAACAGCACCGGCAGCAACGACGGGTCGCCGACCTCCGGAAACACGCCGAGCATCCGCAACCAATAGGGCGAAGTGTTGAGCATTGCGCCGAGAAGGACCGCGCCCATCGCGGCCTTGGGCTTGCTGCCGGTCTTGCCGAGCCGAGGCGCGGCGAGAAACGCAAGGAACACGCCCGAGAACAGCGCGATCGTCAGGTAGACGAACACCGGGCCCTTGAAGCCCCAGACATAGGTGTAGAGATAGTTCGACATCGCATAGCTGATGCCCTGGAGCGTGTAGGCACAGACGCCCGCCGCCATCAGGATCGCGAAGGCGCGGTTCTTTACCGTTTCGCGGAGTTCGGCGAAGGAGGCGCGCAGGGTCTGCCGGGCGATCGGCGGGTTGGGGAGATTCTTGATCTCGTGATGCGTGCCGAGCGCGGAGACGAGGATCGCTACGCCGATGAGCAGCGCGCCCGCCAGCGCGAAGCCGCTATAGCCAGCGCGATTTAACAGGCCGTTCGGGAACGCCGCCGTCGGCGCGAGGAAATACTGATACGCCGACAGCAGCATCGACAGCCCGCCGACCCAACCGAAGAGGTAGCGATAGGCCATGATCCGCGTGCGCTCGTCATAGCCCGAGGTGAGTTCGGGCGTCAGCGCGACCGACGGGACCTCGTAGCAACTCACCGCGCTGCGCACGAGCACCGCCATCGCGAACAGCCAGATCAACGTCTGCGGCTCGGACATGACCGAGGGCGGATTCCACAGCAGCAGCCAGCCGACCATGATCGGTAGCGCAGACGCGTACATCCACGGGTGCCGCCGGCCCCACCGCGTCCGCGTGCGATCGGAGAAGAAGCCGACCGCGGGATCGACGAACGCGTCGATCAGCAGCGCCATCATGATGACGAGCCCGACGGTCGCGGAGGGCAGCCCGACGACCTGGTTATAAAACAGTAGCAGGAACGTGCCGAACCCGGCGTCCTTCACCCCGTACGCGACCGCGCCGAAGCCGTAGCTCGCCATCGTGCCGTTGGAGAGGCGGCGGGCGGGTGCGCTCATGACGCGGCGGTCATTTCAGTTTGTCGAGGAGGGCGAACAGCGACGGTTGCGCGGGGTCCCAGCTTGGCCGCGTACCGATCGTCATGCCGCCATCGACCAGAATATGCGTGCCGGTGATGAAGCTGGCGTCGTCGCTGGCAAGGAACGCGACCGCGGCGGCGATGTCCTCGCTGGTGCCGGGGCGGCGGATCGGCTGCGCGTCGGCGGCGATGTGCGCGATCACGGCATCGGCCTTAGCCGTCTTCGCCGCGTCCAGTTCTAGCGTCCGTGTAAAGATGTTGGTGACGATGAAACCGGGCACGACCGCGTTCACGCGAATCCTGTGCTGCGCGAGATCGGCGGCGGCCTGTTTGGTGAGATGGAGCACGCCGGCCTTCGCGGTGGAATAGGCGGTCGGCGCGTAGCCGGTGCCGAGCGCGGACACCGACGAGGTGTTGACGATCGTGCCGCCGCCGCGTTTCACCATCAATGGCGTGGCGTAGCGGATGCCGAGCGCGACCGAGCGGAGGAGGAGGGCTTGGGTGCGGTCCCAGTCCTCCGGGCTGATCTCGCCGATCGGGTCGCGGGAACCGCCTGCCCCCGCGTTGTTGAACAGGATGTCGAGCCCGCCCGCGTCGTCGGCGGTCTGCATCAGTGCCTCGATATCGCCCGCCTGGAGCACGTCGGTGCGCTGAAAGATGATGCGGCCGCCGGATGCGTCGGCGAGCGCTTGGCCACCGGCCTCGTCGATGTCGCCGATAAGGACGGTGGCGCCTTCGTCGGCGAGTCGGAGCGCGGTCGCCCGGCCGATGCCGGACGCGCCGCCGGTGACGACGGCACGCTTGCCTGAAAACCTCACACGCTCTCTCCTGCTCTTTTTTGCGAGCATAGTACGGGCTTTGCACTCGTCAATGACGGCTCGTTCGAAAAACGGGTTTGCGGCGGACGGCGCTCGGCGATACCAAGCGGGCAAACATTCGGAGGATGCGTGATGGATACGACCAACCTGTTCCGGCTCGACGGCCGCGTCGCGCTGATCACCGGCGGCAGCCGCGGGATCGGCAAGATGATCGCCGCCGGCTTCATCGCGCAGGGGGCCAGGGTGTATATCTCGTCGCGCAAGGCCGATGTGTGCGAGGCGGCGGCGGCGGAACTCGGGCCGAACTGCATCGCGTTGCCGCAGGACGTCTCGACGGTGGCGGGGTGCAAGGCGCTGGCCGAGCAATTCGCCGAGCATGAGTCGAAACTGGATATCCTGGTGAACAATGCGGGGGCTGCGTGGGGCGTTCCGTTCGAGGAATTTTCCGAGGTCGGCTGGGACAAGGTCATGGACCTGAACGTGAAGTCGCCGTTCTTCCTGACTCAGGCTTTGCATTCGGCGTTGAAGGCTTCGGGATCGCGGGAGCGGCCGGCGAAGGTGATCAACATCACGTCGATCGACGGGCAGCGGCTGAACCCTTGGGAGACGTACAGCTATCACGCGTCGAAGTCGGCGCTGATCTATCTGACGAAGCGGATGGCGGCGCGGTTGGTGACGGATTCGATCAACGTGACGTCGATCGCGCCGGGGGCGTTTGCGAGCGATATGAACAAGGCGGCGCGGGATCACGGGGACGCTGTGGCGCAGGGGATTCCGGCTAAGCGGGTGGGTGTGGACGAGGATATGGCCGGGGCGGCGATCTATCTCGCCAGCCGCGCGGGGGATTATGTGATCGGGGAGACGATTACGGTCGATGGTGGGCTGGTGCATGCGTCTTTGGGGACGAGCATCGATGCTTGAGCCAATTCCCTCGCCCCTCCGGGGAGAGGGAGGGAGCAGCCGCTTGGCTGCGGAAGGGTGAGGGGCTTTGGGATGAACCGTCCCGAGCCTCACACCCCTCTCCCTTCCCACGGCAAGTGCCGCGGGCCCCTTCCCTCTCCCCGTAGGGGCGAGGGAGTTAGCGCGCTATGCCGCCTGCTGCGAGGACGGCTAGGGTTACCAGTTCGCTGGCGGTGCTGGTCATTGGGGCGACCTGGACTGGCTTTTCCATGCCGATCAGCATGGGGCCGATGACCGAGTCCCCGCCCAACTCGCGCAACAGTTTGGCCGAGATATGCGCGGACTGGAGGCCTGGCATGATCAGCACGTTCGCCGGGCCGGAGAGCCGCGCGAACGGGTAGTTTGCCAACTGCTTCGGGTTCAGCGCGACATCCGGCGCCATCTCGCCTTCGTACTCGAATCCGACCTTGCGCCCGTCCAGCACCGTCACCGCATCGCGGATGTTGTCGAGCCATTCGCCCTTCGGATTGCCGAAGTTCGAATAGCTTAGGAACGCCACGCGGGGTTCGTGGCCCATCCGGCGCGCGACCGCCGCGGTCTGCTCGGCGAAGTCCGCCAGCTGCTCGGCCGTCGGGCGTTCGTTGACCGTGGTGTCGGCGATGAAGACCGTATGGCTCTGCCCGACCAGCAAATGGATACCGAACGGCGTCTTCCCCGCAGCGGGATCGATCACGCGATAAATCTGGCGCATCGTCTCGCCATAGGTGCGCGTGATGCCGGTGATCATCGCGTCGCCTTCGCCGAGCTGGAGCAGCAGCGCGCCGAAGATGTTGCGGTCCTGGTTGACCATCCGCTCGCAATCGCGGCGCAGGTAACCGCGACGCTGGAGCCGCGAATAGAGGAAGTCGACCATCCGCGGCACCAGTGGCGAGACGCGGCTGTTGTGGAGTTCGAAGCTCTCGGGATCGGTGACGCCGAGCGCACGTAACCGGTCGGGCACGTCGTCGCGGCCGACGAGAACTGGCGTGCCGTAGCCGCCTTCCTTGAAGGCGATCGCGGCGCGGAGGACGACCTCTTCCTCCCCTTCCGCGAAAATCACGCGCTTCGGGTGAGCGCGCGCGCCTTCGTACGCCATCGACAGGACCGAGGTGGTCGGGTTGAGGCGCGCCCTCAGTGAATGGCGATAGGCTTCGATGTCGAGGATCGGCTTGGTCGCAACTCCCGAGGCCATCGCTGCTTTCGCGACCGCGACGGGGACAACTTCCATCAGGCGCGGGTCGAACGGGGCTGGGATGATGTAGGTCGGGCCGAAGCTGTGGCTGACGCCGTAGGCCGCGGCGACTTCCTCGGGCACACGTTCGCGGGCGAGTTCGGCGATGGCGTTGGCAGCGGCGATCTTCATCGCGTCGTTGATGCCGGTCGCGCGGACGTCGAGCGCACCGCGGAAGATGAACGGGAAGCCGAGCACGTTGTTGACCTGGTTCGGATAGTCCGAGCGGCCGGTCGCGACGATCGCGTCGGGGCGCGCGGCCATAGCCAGTTCGGGGCGGATTTCGGGCTCGGGGTTGGCCATCGCGAAGATGATCGGCGCGGGGGCCATGTCCTTGACCATCTCGGGCGTCAGCGATCCTGCCGCCGAGAGCCCGAGGAACACGTCGGCGCCGACCAGCGCCTCGGTCAGCGTGCGCGTCTCGGTGATCGCGGCGTGTGCCGACTTCCACTGGTCGACGCCCTCGCGGCCCTGGTAGATCACGCCCTTGCGATCACACAGGATGACGTTGTCGCCGCGCACGCCCATCGCTTTCACGAGTTCGGTGCAGGCGATCGCCGCGGCGCCGGCGCCGTTGACGACGATCTTGACCTCGGACAGCTTCCGCCCGGTGAGGAGGCACGCGTTGATCAGGCCGGCGGCGGTGATGATCGCGGTGCCGTGCTGGTCGTCATGGAAGACCGGGATGTTCATCCGTTCGCGCAGGGCCTGCTCGATGATGAAGCATTCGGGCGCCTTGATGTCCTCGAGGTTGATGCCGCCGAACGTGGGCTCCATCAGCTCGACCGCGTCGATGAAGCGGTTCACGTCCTCGGTCTTCAGCTCGATGTCGATCGCATCGACGTCGGCGAAGCGCTTGAACAGCACCGCCTTGCCTTCCATCACCGGCTTCGAGGCGAGCGGGCCGAGATTGCCCATGCCGAGGATCGCGGTGCCGTTCGAGATGACCGCGACGAGGTTACCCTTCGCGGTGTAATCATAGACGGTCGCGGGGTCGTCGTAGATCGCCTGCACCGGCACCGCGACGCCGGGCGAATAGGCGAGCGCGAGGTCGCGCTGCGTCGCCATCGGCTTCGAGGCGATGATCTCGATCTTCCCCGGACGGCCTTCCGAATGGAAGAGCAAGGCTTCGCGTTCGGAGAATTGGAGCGTTTCGTCGGACATGGGCGGGGGCCTCGCACGGTCGTTAAGGTTTGGAGGACCTTCTAGGCAGGTGGTCGGCGTTCGTCACCCCGGACACTTCGCCCTAGCTGGGGTGCATCCCCTTACAGCGCCATCCCGGCGAAGGCCGGGGCCCAATTGGAAAGGCCGGAGTAACGGTGGAAGGCGCTCAGTTATTACCGTCCCCCAATTGGGCCCCGGCCTACGCCGGGGTGGTGATAGTGCGGGGTGGTGACAACTCCTTCTCCCCCTCGGGGAGAAGGTGGCGCGGCTGCGCCGGATGAGGGGCGGTTGGGGGGAGCGCCCGAGCCTCACTCCCCCTCACCCTCCCACGCTGCGCGCGGGCCCCTCCCTCTCCCCGAGGGGAGAGGGGTTTTATGGACCTCCGCTTTTCGCTACCCGCACCATGATGCCCACTCCCGCCCCTACCCCCATGATGACGCAGTATCTCGGCCTGAAGGCGGAGGCGCATGATTGCCTGTTGTTCTACCGGATGGGCGATTTCTTCGAACTGTTCATGGACGATGCGCGGATCGCGGCGGGGGTGCTCGATATCGCGCTGACCGCGCGCGGCGAACATGAGGGCAAGCCGATCCCGATGTGCGGGGTGCCGGTGCATGCGGCGACGGTATATCTGCAACGGCTGATCAAGGCGGGCCACCGCGTGGCGATCGCCGAGCAGGTCGAGAGCCCGGCGGAGGCGAAGGCGCGCGGCGGCTCCAAGGCGCTCGTCGCGCGGGCGATCGTGCGGGTGGTGACGGCGGGGACGCTGACCGAGGAGGCGTTGCTCGACGCGCGCAGCGACAATTGGTGCGTGGCGATCGGTGAGGCTGGCGGGTCGGTGGCGATCGCCGCGGCGGACGTGTCGACCGGGCGCTTCGAGATCGTCGAGGTTGCAGGGGATGCGGTCGAGGCGGAACTGGCGCGGCTTGGCGCGGCCGAGGTCGTCGCATCGGAGGCCAGCGCTTTCGAGGAGGCGGCTACCACGCTGCGGCCGAAGACCGACTTCGACAGCGGCGCGGGCGAAGCGCGGCTGAAGCGCGTTTACGGCGTGGCGACGCTCGACGGGTTCGGGCAGTTCGGCCGCGCAGGGCTCGCCGCGGCAGGCGGACTAGTCGCGTATCTGGAGCATAATGCGAAGGGCGCCCTCCCCTTCCTGCGGCCGCCGCGGATCGGGCGGGCGGCGGAAACTATGGCGATCGATGCCGCCACGCGGGAGAGCCTTGAGCTGACGTGTACGACGGGCGGTGTGCGGAAAGGGAGTTTACTCGACGCGGTTGATCGGACCGTCACCGGGGCGGGCGCGCGATTGCTGGGGGCCGATCTTGGGGCGCCGTTGATGGACAAGGCGGCGATCGATGCGCGGCTCGATCTGGTGCGGTTGTTCCACGACGACCAGGCGGCGCGAGAGCGGTTGCGGTCGACGTTGCGCGCTCTGCCGGACATTGGGCGTGCGCTCGGGCGGCTGGCGGCGGGGCGCGGTGGCCCGCGCGACCTTGGGCAGTTGCGCGACGGGCTGGACGGGGCGTGGAGCCTTGGCGAGCGGATGGACGCGATCGTCGATCCGCCGGTGTTGTTGCGGGACATCGCGCCAAGATTGCGCGGGCATGGCGCGCTGATCGACCTGCTCAAGCGCGCGCTGGTGCCGTCGCCGCCGATCGAGGCGTCGGATGGCGGGTATATCGCGGCGGGCTATGACGCGGCGCTCGACGATCTGCGCGATGCGGGCGCTGGCGGGCGGCGGGCGATCGCGGCGCTGGAGGCGGAGTTTCGGACCGCGACCGGCGTTACGGCGTTGAAAATCCGGCATAACGGCGTGCTCGGCTATCATGTCGAGGTGCCGGCGCGGGCGGCAGATCCTTTGATGAAGCCGGAGAGTGGCTTTACGCACCGGCAGACTCTGGCGGGCGTGGTGCGGTTCAACACGCCTGCCCTGCACGAGGTCGCGGCAAAGGTGTCGCAGGCTGGCGCGCATGCGCTGGCGGCGGAGGCGGCGCATCTGGAAGAACTCACCGCGCAGGCTCTGGCGGGGCGCGAGGCGATTGCGGCGACGGCGGATGCGCTCGCGCGGCTCGACGTCGCGGCGGGGCTTGCCGAGCGCGCCGCGGAAGGCGCCTGGGCACGGCCATCGCTGGTCGATCACGCGTGTTTCGAGATCGAGGGCGGGCGGCATCCGGTGGTCGAGGCGGCGGTCGCCAAGTCGGGCGACCGGTTCGTCGCCAACGACTGCAACCTGTCGGAGAGTTCGCGACTGTGGCTCGTCACCGGGCCTAACATGGGTGGTAAATCCACCTTCCTGCGGCAGAACGCGCTGATCGCGGTGCTGGCGCAGGCGGGGTCGTATGTGCCGGCGACGAAGGCGACCTTGGGGCTCGTTGACCGTCTGTTCAGCCGCGTCGGGGCGTCCGACAACCTCGCGCGCGGGCGGTCGACGTTCATGGTCGAGATGGTCGAGACCGCGGCGATCCTCGCGCAGGCGACGCCGCGGTCGTTCGTGATCCTCGACGAGGTCGGGCGCGGCACCTCGACCTATGACGGCCTCGCGATCGCCTGGGCGGTGGTCGAGGCGATCCACGAGGATAATCGCTGCCGGTGCCTGTTCGCTACGCATTATCATGAACTGACGCGGTTGGCGGAGCGGTGCGAGGCGCTTTCGTTGCATCATGTCCGTGCGCGCGAGTGGAAGGGGGAACTGGTGCTGCTCCACGAACTCGCCGACGGCCCGGCGGATCGGAGTTATGGGCTGGCGGTCGCACGGCTGGCGGGGATGTCGCCGGCGACGGTGGCGCGCGCGAAGGCGGTGCTGGCGAAGCTCGAGGCCGGGCGCGCGAAGACGGGTGGGCTGGCGGCGGGGCTGGACGACCTTCCGCTGTTTGCAGCCGCCGCGCAGGTCGAGGAAGCGGCCTGCGATGTGTTGCGCGAGGATCTGGCGAAGCTCGACATCGATGCGATGAGCCCGCGGGATGCGCTCGAGGCTTTGTACCGGTTGAAGGCGTTGGCGAACGAAGGGTAACCTTCCGTCATGCCGGACTCGTTCCGGCATCCACCGTTCCGCACATCCGAGAGACTAGAATGTGCGAGCGGTGGGCCCCGGCCTCCGCCGGGATGACGGAGTGGGTTGGTGGCAGGGTAAGCTGCTCCCCTCCCTGGAAGGGAGGGGTTGGGGGTGGGTCGGGTTCCGCATGTCCCTGCGGTCGCGACGAAAACGCGCCTACCCACCCCCTGCCCCTCCCTTCCAGGGAGGGGGGACCGTTGCGCGTTTGGCGACGTGCGAGAATGTCTCTCGCGTCCTAGTATCTCACGATACGTCGATGCTAGGCGGCGGCCGGATTTAGCGGAGCGCGGGCGTTGGGCGGACATCATCACGGGCATTCACATGACCACGGCCATTCGCATGCGGGCCACGCGCATGGCGGCCACAGCCACGCGCCGGCCTCGTTCGACCGCGCGTTCGCGATCGGCATCGGTCTCAACATCGTCTTCGTCGTCGTCGAGGCGGTGGTCGGGCTGCGGATCGACTCGGTCGCGCTGCTCGCCGACGCCGGCCACAACCTGTCCGACGTGCTCGGTCTCGTCGTCGCCTGGGGCGGCACGATGTTGGCGCGCACCGCACCGACCAAGCGCTACACCTACGGGCTGAAGGGCTCGACGATCCTCGCCGCGCTGACCAACGCCTTGCTGCTGCTCGTCGCGCTCGGTGCGATCGTGCTGGAGGCGTCGCAGCGATTCTCCGACCCCGCCCCTACCGCCGGCCTCACCGTATCGATGGTCGCCGGCGTCGGCATCGCCGTCAACGCGATCACCGCGTGGATGTTCGCACGCGGCCGCAAGGGCGACGTCAACATCCGCGGCGCCTACCTCCACATGGCTGCCGACGCGCTCGTCTCGGCGGGCGTGGTGATCGCCGGCATCGTCATCTGGCGGACCGGCCTCACCTGGATCGATCCGGCGGTCAGCATCGTCATCGCGATCCTGATCTTCTGGCAGACCTGGGGCCTGCTGCGCGAGACGATCGAGATGTCACTGTCCGCCGTACCCCGCGGGATCGAGTATGATTGCGTCGACCAGGCGCTGTGCGGTCTGCCCGGCGTCACCGAAATCCACGATCTCCACATCTGGCCGATGAGTACGACGGAGCCAGTCCTGACCGCACATCTGGTAATGCCGGGTGGCCATCCCGGCGATCGGTTCCTGAGCGACGCACGCACGTTGCTGCATGAGAAATTCGGGATCGGCCACGCGACGTTGCAGGTCGAGACGGGCAAAGGCGATGATTGCTCGATGTCCAGCGCCGACAAAGTCTGACGCCCCGCTTCACATCCCGCTTCAGATGAAGTGGAAATCGGCCTTGGCGCGGCTGGTTTCGCCCTCCAGTGCCTGGTCCCGGTACGGCCCGTCGCGGTCGACCCAGTGCAGGAAAAGATGCGCCGACCAGCCGTTCGGGTTCGGCGTCATGCGACCATGACGGTGGTGTACACCCTGATACAAAACCGCATCGCCGACCTCCATCGCTATCGCGGCATGCGGTTCGGTGCCGAAATCCTCGGCGACGCGCGCGCTCGGCTCGGTCCGTACCGTGCCGACTTCGAGATCCCATGCGATGCCGTCGCTGTAATCTAGCGTCAGCGACAGGCTGTGCTCGCACGCCTGTCGGTCCGAATGCACCAGACAGACGTCGCCTTCGCGATAGATCCGGAAATAATCATAGGTCGGCAACAGATCCCGCCCGACGAGCTGGCTGACGATCGGCGTCAGTCCCCAGAGGAATTGCAGCATCGGCGGGTATTGCCGGCCATACACCTCGAACGCGGCGCGTTTCAGCAAATTGGGGTGCTGCGTCACAGTGCTGAGATCGACCCGTTCCAATGCCAGATCCTGCTTCAGCCGCCGCAGGAAAGCATCGGTCACCTCGACCGGTATCAATCCGCGAAGATGCGCGAACCCGGTGTCATGATAGCTGCCCTCGACCTTCATCGATCGATTGCTATCGGTCGGCGCAAACCGGTGCAAGTCCCCTCGCCACCCGGCGTCAATGCTAAGGAATGAACTTTTACGACGCGGCGCAAGTTACATCGTCAGAGATCAGGAGATTATCCATGAAGAAGCATCTTATCGCAGCATTGATGTCGGTCGCGGTTGCAGCGCCCGCGATGTTGCCGACGGCCGCGACCGCACAGCGTTACGACGATCGCCGCGACAATAACGACCGTCGTGATGATCGTCGCGGCGACGACCGTCGTGGCGGCGATCGCAACTGGCGTGGCAACGACCGCAACTGGGATCCGTCGCGCAGCTATCAGGACGGCAAGTATCGCGAGCGCCGCCTCAGCCGCAACGACCGGATCTATCGTGGCCGCGACGGCCGTGCCTATTGCAAGCGCAACGACGGCACGACCGGCCTCGTGATCGGCGCACTCGGCGGTGGTGTCCTGGCGAACCTGATCGGTGGCGGCACGCTCGGTACGCTGGCAGGTGCCGGTGGCGGCGCGCTGCTCGGCCGTTCGGTCGACCGTGGCAATGTGAAGTGCCGCTGAGCCCTAACCGGTTCTAGAAACGAAAACGGCGGCCGAGCAATCGGTCGCCGTTTTTGTGTCCCGACAAATGCCGTTCGTGCCGAGCGACGTCGAAGTACCTGCTCTTTGGTCACACCCTTCGACTTCGCTCAGGGCGAACGGGGTATGAATGAGCGGTTTAACCCTCTCGGGTCAGTTCAGTATGCACGGGCGACCGCGAACTCGACCGCTTCGATCATCGCGTCCTTGGCATCGCCGTCGGCAAAGCCGCGGATCGAATCGATCGCCCGCTGACCATAATGGCGTGCGCGGGCGAACGTGTCGTCGATCGCGCGCGTCGAGCGGATCAGGCGAACCGCCTGCTGAAGGTCCGCGTCGCTATCGCGTCGACCTTCGACCGCATCCTTCCAGAATACCCGATCCTCGGCCGACCCGCGCGCATAGGCAAGGATCACCGGCAAGGTCATTTTGCCCTCGCGGAAATCGTCGCCGGCGTCCTTGCCCATCGTATCGGCGTCCGAGACATAATCGATCGCATCGTCGACCAGCTGAAACGCGATGCCGAGGTTGCGGCCATACGCATCGAGCGCGGCCTCCTCGGCTTCGGGCCGATCGGCGACGACCGCCGAGATCCGGCACGCGGCCGCGAACAACGCCGCGGTTTTCGCGCCGATGATGTCGAGATAGCGCTCCTCGCCGAGATCGACGCGGCGTGCGGCCGTAAGCTGGTTGACCTCGCCCTCGGCGATCACCGCGCTGGTCGAGGACAGGATCTTCAGCGCCTTCAGGCTGCCCGCCTCGACCATCAGTTCAAAGCTGCGGCTGAACAGGAAATCGCCGACCAGCACGCTCGCGGGGTTGCCCCAGATGATGTTGGCGGTGCGCTTGCCGCGACGCAGGTCGGAGCCGTCGACGACGTCGTCGTGGAGCAGCGTCGCGGTGTGGATGAATTCGACCGCGGCGGCGAGCAGATGATGCTGCGTGCCGGTATAGTCGATCAGTCGCGCACTCGCGAGCGTCAGCATCGGTCGCATCCGTTTGCCCCCGCCGGCGATCAAATGCCCTGCGAGTTCGGGGATCAGCGGGATTTCCGACTGCATGCGGCCGCGAATGACCGCATTGACCTGGTCCATGTCGCCGGTGACGAGTTTGACCATCGGGTCCAGCGACGGCTGGGACTCGGAATCGGGACGTACGGTTTCGAGGCGGTGGACGGTGGCGCTCATCTCCCCGAGCCTCTGACGCCTATGCCCCTGCAAAGCAACCCTCGGCTTGCCCCAACTCGCCCCGTCTTGCCGCGCGACACCTTGCCGATCCCGGCGCATCCTCGCAAAAGGCGCGCGAACCAACGAAAGGGTGCGCGGGTGGCTGACGAACTGTTGAACGGATATCGCCAGAGCATCGACAATATCGATGCGGCTCTGATCCACATGCTCGCCGAGCGGTTCAAGGTGACGCAGGCGGTGGGCCTGCATAAGGCAACACACGGCCTGCCTGCCGCCGATCCCGGCCGCGAGGAACGCCAGATCGCCCGCTTGCGGCACCTGGCGGCAGAGGCGCAGCTCGATCCCGAATTCTCGGAAAAATTCCTGCGCTTCATCATCGACGAGGTCATTCGTCACCACGAACAGCTTGCGCACGCTCCGGCCTGAACCGCGTCCGGTCTCGACCGGGCGTTCGCCTTGCACGACGTGACGAATTCGTCATGGCTGCTCCATCCGGCGATCATTTCGCTGTGGGTAGGGCGGTATCGATGACGGGTCTTCGGCGTGCCTTGATCGGACTTGCGGTCCTGGCGGCGCTCGCGACCGGCTTCATGGGCTGGCTCGGCTATTTCGGCGGGCCTGTCTTTACAGACGTCGCCGCGGACGGCCACCCGTCCAGTCCCCGTCATGCGTTTGCCGCCGTGCTGCTGACCGGTGACCTCGGCTACAAGATCGGCATGGCGCCGCAGATCGCCCGACGACTGGCGGCCGACGGTGTCCCGGTGGTCGCGGTCAACACGCTGACGTATCTGCGCAAGACCCGGACGCCTGCCGACATCACGGCGTTGATCGCGGAGGCCGAACGGCGCGCGCTGCGCCTGGGCCAGACCGACCGGGTCGTGCTGATCGGCCAGTCGTTCGGTGCGGACATGCTGCATGTCGGCTTGCCCGGGCTGCCCCCCGACCTGCGCGCCAGGATCCTGCGGGTCGCGCTGATCGTGCCGGAGGACAATGTCCAGTTCCGCGCGTCGCCGAGCGAAGTCTTCGACCTGTGGACGCCGACGACCGATGCGCTGCCGACCGCACGGAAATTGACCTGGGCCCCGGTGCTGTGCGTGCACGGCCGGGAGGAGATCGGCAGTTTGTGCCCCTTGTTGACACAATCCAACGCGCGACGCGTAGCGCTGCCCGGCGGACATCCGCTTCACCGTGACGCCGATGCGCTCTACGATGTCCTGGCGCGGTTCGTGTTCGCGCGTTGAGGGCCGATCGATGAGCTTGCCAATGCCGGAGTGGATCTGCGCCGGGGACCAGACATGTCCCTGCGCGGCGCAGCGATATGTGTCCGAAGGCGCGAGCCGGGGTCGGCGACGCGGTTCGCCCGCGTCATGACGACGCGCCCCGCGATCGTCCGTGTCCGCGACTGGATCGCGCATCGCCGCGGCATGTTGATCGCCCTGGCGGTATTGGTCGTCGCAGTGCTCGGCTTTGCGGCGATCCACAAGCTGACCGCGGAAATCCGCCTATCGGAAGTGCGCACGGCATTCGCCGCGCTCGGCTGGCCCGCATTGTCGGCGTCGATCGGCCTGACCGTCGTCAGTTACATCGCGCTGACCTTCTACGATACCATCGCGCTCCGGGTGATCGGCCATCCGCTGCCCTGGCGGACCGCCGCCGTCGCGTCGTTCACCAGCTACACGATCAGCCACAATCTCGGGCTCGCCATGCTGACCGGCGGATCGGCACGCTACCGCGTCTATAGTCGCGCAGGTCTGGACGAGGCGGGGGTGGCACGCGTCGTACTGATCGCGGGGGTGACGTTCTGGGCGGGGGTGATCAGCGTCGCGTCGCTGTCGATGGCGATCCATCCGGGGATGCTGCCGATCGTCCACTGGACGATGCCGCCGCTGCTGGAGCGCATGATCGGGATCGGCATCCCGCTTGCCCTGCTGACGATCGTCCTGCGCTATCGCCGGGGCGGTTCGCTCGGGCTGTTCGGCTGGCGCCTGCCGCTGCCCAACGCACGGCAGGCGCTGGCGCTGTTGCTGGTATCGACGGTCGACCTCGCAGCGGCCAGCGCGGCGCTGTTCGTACTGCTGCCGAACGCATCGCCGGACCTGTATCCGGTACTGTTCCTGGGGTATGCGGTGGCGATCGTCATCGCGTTGATCAGCCATGTGCCGGGCGGGCTCGGCGTGTTCGAGGCGGTGATCATCGCGACGATGCCGCAGGACAACGCGACGATCCTCGCCGCGCTGCTCGCCTACCGGATCATCTATTACGTCGCGCCGCTGATCCTGGCGGCGGTGCTGCTCGCGTTTCACGAGGGCCGGCAATGGCGTCGGCGCGCGCGCGACCCGGACGAGGAACGCCGCGGCACCGATCCGTTGACGATCGCGCTGCCCTTGGCACCGCTGCTGCTCGGCGTGCTGGTGTTCATGAGCGGTGCGATGCTGCTGGTATCGGGCGCGCTGCCTGCCGCGCCCGGCCGGATGGACGCGTTGGCGATGATCCTGCCGTTGCCGATCAGCGAAATGGCGCATGTCGCGGCCAGCCTGGTCGGGGTCATGCTGTTGTTCGTGGCGCTCGGGCTGTATCGACGGCTCGATGGCGCCTTCTGGGCGGCGCGGCTGCTGCTGGTCGCCGGCGCGCTGCTGTCGATCGCCAAGGGTCTCGATTACGAGGAGGCGACCGTCCTGCTGCTGACTGCCGCCGCGCTGCAATGGACGCGCGGCGCCTTCTATCGGCGGACGCGACTGACCGCGGAGCCGCTGTCGCCCGAATGGCTGGTCGGGGTCGGCGCCGCGATCGGCCTGTCGGTCCTGATCGGGTTCTTCGCCTACCGCCGCGTCGGCTATTCGAGCGACCTGTGGTGGCAGTTCGAGACCGACGCCAACGCCTCGCGGTTCCTGCGCACCAGCCTCGCGGTCGGGCTGATGCTGATCGGCGCGTCGATCTGGCGGTTGTTCGCGGCGGCGCCCGTGCCGATGGTGCACGACGTGCTGCCCGACGACGTGGCGGAGGCCGCGCTTGCGCATGCCGACCGGACCGACGCGATGCTCGCCTTTACCGGCGACAAGCGCTTTCTGGTGTCGGACAGCCGCGACGCGTTCCTGATGTACCAGGTCAAGGGCGCGAGCTGGATCGTAATCGGCGATCCCGTAGGCCCGGCCGAGGCATGGTCCGAACTGCTCTGGGCGATCCGCGCCCGCGCCGATGCCGCGCAAGGGCGGCTGCTGCTGTACCAGATCGGCCTGCGCATCGTACCGATCGCGATCGAGATGGGCCTGAAGCTCGTCAAATATGGCGAAGAGGCGACCGTCGAGCTGGAAGGCTTCACGCTCGACACGCCCGACATGCGCAGCGTCCGCAAAGCCAGCCGCGTCGCCGAGCGGGCGGGCGCCGCGTTCGCGGTCGTACCGGCGGCCGAGATGCCCGCCCTCATCCCCGAACTGCAGGCGATTTCCGACTGGTGGCTGGCCGACAAGAACCATGCCGAGAAGAGCTTCAGCGTCGGCCGGTTCGAACCGGGATACATGGCCAGGTTCGACTGCGCGGTGGTGCGGATCGAAGGCAAGGTCGTCGCCTTCGCCAATGTCTGGGGCACGCCAAACAGGCAGGAGCTTTCGGTCGATTTGATGCGTCACGCCGAGGACATGCCGCAGGGTGGGATGGACTTCCTGTTCACCCGGCTGATGATCTGGGGCCACGAGCACGGCTATCGCAATTTCTCGCTCGGGATGGCGCCGCTGTCGGGGATCGAGGCGCGGCGACTGTCGCCGACCTGGTCGAAGGTGGCGGCATTCCTGTTCCGCCACGGCGAGCGATTCTACGGGTTCGCGGGCCTGCGCGCGTACAAGGAGAAGTTCAGGCCGAACTGGACGCCGCGCTATATCGCCTCGCCGGGGGGCACGTCGCTGTTGCGCGGGCTGATCGATTTGCAGGCGTTGGTGAGCCGCTAAGGCTTGCTAGGGCGCGCCGCCTTGCTAGGGCAGACTCCATGAGCTTCCTCCTGGCAATCGAAGGCGCCGACGGCGCGGGCAAGGCCACCGCCTCGGCATTGGTGGTCGAGCAGTTGCGCGTCGCCGGCCGTACCGCCGAAGTCGTGTCGTTCCCGCGCTATGCCGAGACGGTCGGCGGCTGGGCACTCGGCGCGATGCTGGCGGGGAATTTGCCGCGCGGCACGTCGCCCCGGGCCGCGGCCGTGCTCTACGCGCTGGACCGGATGGAGTCGCGCGATCACCTGCTGGCGACCATCGCGGCAAACGACGTCGTCGTGTTCGATCGCTACATCGCGTCGAACATGGCGTATCAGGCAGCGCAGGTTCCAGCGGACGAAGCCGACGCGATGATGGCATGGATCGCCGACCTGGAGACGGGCGCGTTCGCACTGCCGACGCCCGACCTGTCGATATACCTCGATACCCCCGCCGACATCGCCCGCGGGCTCATCCTGAAGAAGCGCAAGCGGTCCTACACCGACGACGCGTTCGACGCCTATGAGGCGGATACCGGGCTGCAGGACCGCGTACGGACGAACTATGCGGCGATGGCGCAGGCCGGGTTGCTGGGACGCTGGGCGACGGTGTCGACGGTGGCGGACGGGGAGTCGCGGCTGCCGGCAGAGATCGCCGCGGAAATCGTCGCGCTGTTAAACTAAACTCCGTCATCCTGACGAAAGTCAGGATCCAGGGTAACGAGCGATATCCTGTGTAACTCTGGATCCTGACTTTCGTCAGGATGACGGGGGGGTGTGTAACCCATCGCGCCACCGCGCTTTTTTCGTCCCCTCGCTAAAATTCCGCATTGCAGCATCGGCAAATGCTATTACTTAGCACGCTAATGACTTCTTCCCGCGCCCGTCTCGAATCCGCCTATGCCCGGACGCTGATGCCGCTCGCTCGTCTGTGGCGGCAGGCGGCCGATCGCGCGCTCAGCGATATGTGCGTGTCGGCATCGACCGGCTGGGCGCTGGTGCAGGTCGGGCGGCTGGGCGACGATGTCCGCCAGACCGATCTCGCCAACCAGCTCGACGTCACGCAAGCCTCGCTGGTGCGCTCGATCGATCAGATGACCGCGGCCGGGCTGGTCGAACGTCACCGCGACCCCGCCGATGCCCGCGTCAGCCGCATCCGCCTGACCGAACGTGGCCGCACCCTCGTCACCACCATCGAGGACAAGTTCGCGACGTTGCGCCACGCGATGCTCGACGGGGTGTCGGACGATGACCTCGCCACCGCCTTACGGGTCGCCGAGCGGCTCGGTGCGCGCTTCCTGGCGGACCGTCCGCGATGATCCTCACGCGGTTCGGCAGCAAGGAGGCGCTGTTCACGGTCAAATGCTTCGTCGCGGCGATGCTGGCCTATTACATCGCGCTCAGGATCGGCCTGACGCGGCCGTATTGGGCGGTCACGACGTCGTACATCGTCGCGCAGCCGCTGGCAGGCGCGGTGCTGTCGAAGGCGGTGTTCCGCGTTGCCGGAACCGTGCTGGGCGCGGTCGCAGCGGTGGTGCTGGTGCCCAATCTCGTCAACGCGCCCGAACTCCTGTCGCTCGGGCTCGCGCTGTGGCTCGGCTTGTGCCTCTACATCTCGCTGCTCGACCGCACCCCCCGCGCGTACCTGTTCCTGCTGGCGGGCTACACGGCCAGTATCATCGGCTTTCCGTCGGTGGAAGCCCCCGGTGCGGTGTTCACGACGGCGGCGCTCCGCGTGCAGGAGATCACGATCGGGATCCTGTGCGGAAGCCTGATCCACGGCTTCGTCTTTCCACAGACGGTGACCGCGGTGCTGCTGAGCCGGATCGACGCGATCCTTGGCGATGCCGAGCGCTGGTCGCGCGACTCGCTGGCGAGCGAGCCCGATGCGACGCTCGGGCGTGACCGCCGCCGGCTCGCGCTCGATATCAACGAACTGCACCAGCTCTCCATCCATCTGCCGTTCGATACCGCCCGCCTGTTGCCGCGCGTCCGCACGCTCCGCGCACTCCAGGCCGAGCTGTCGATGCTGCTGCCGCTCGCAAGCGCGGTCGACGACCGAATCGTCGAGCTGAGACGCGGTGCCGACGCCCCCCGCCCCGAAGCGCTCGCGCTGATCGAGGATGTCCGCGAATGGCTGCGCGATCCGCTGCCGCTGGCCGAGCGGCACGACTCCGCCGATGCGCTGATCGCCCGCGCCAAGGCCCTGGAGCCGCTCGTCGGCGACACGCTCATCTGGCGCGACGCGTTGCGGCTCAGCCTGCTCGCGCGGCTCGGCGAGCTGGTCGACGCGCATCGCAACGCCCGCGACCTGCGCGACCAGATGCGCTCGCCCTCACGCACGGCCGTCACGCCCGCCGTCGCGCGGTTGCTGGCCCGCACCGCGAAGCGGCCGCTCCACCGGGATCGCGGCATCGCCCTGCGCGCCGCCGCCGGCACCGTCGCGACGATCCTGCTCGGCTGCATCTTCTGGATCGGCACCGGCTGGGCGGACGGTGCGGGCGCGGTCCTGATCGCCGGCGTGTGCTGCGCGTTGTTCGGCAACAGCGATAATCCGGCGCCGTCGATCATGGCGTTCTTCTACGGCACGATCATCGGCCTCATCGTCTCCGCCATCTACGCCTTCGCGATCCTGTCGCGGGTAACGGATTTCGTGACGCTGATGGTCGTCCTCGCGCCACCGATGCTGATCGGCGGGATGTTCCTTGCGCGACCGGCGACGCTGCTGGTCACGCTCGGCGCGCTGCTCGGCGGATTGAACACGGTCGGGTTGAACGACCGCTTCGGCAGCGATTTCAGCGCGTTTATCAACGGCGGCATCGCCCAGCTCGTCGGCACATTGTTCGCGGTCGTCACGGTCGGGCTGTTCCAAACGATCGGCGCGGATACCAGCGCACGGCGGTTGATCCGCGCGGGCTGGCGCGAACTGGCGGCACGCAGCGATTCGCCCGGCCGGCCCGACGTCGCGGGCTGGATCGCGCGGATGCTCGACCGCATCGGCCTGCTGGCACCGCGGCTCGCGGCGCAGGGCGAGGATCCCGGCAAGCCGCTGCTCGACGCGCTGACCGATCTGCGAGTCGGCGTGGCGGTCGGCGAACTGCGCCAGCTCCGGCTCGACGGTACGCCGGACGAGGCCGGGATGATCACCCCGGTGCTGCGCGGGATCGGCGCGCATTACCGGGCGCTGCGCCCCGACAGGCCGGCGCCGCCCGAGCCGGATCTGCTCGTCGGGATCGATACGGCGATGGCCGGGTTCGCGACCAGCACGCCCGATCGCCACCGCACCAGCGTGCTCGCGCTGACCTCGCTGCGACGCAACCTGTTCCCCCAAGCTCCAGCCTATGGCGCCCCAGTCTATGGAGCGGCCGCATGACCGGCGAAATTTCGATCGGCGGCGTCTTCCTGCCGAGCATCCTGCTGCTCGCTGTGGCGGCCGTCCTCATAACCGCGATCGCGACGCGCCTGCTGGCGTTCGTCGGCGCCTACCGCGTGGTGACCTATCGCCCGCTCGTCGACCTCGCGCTGTTCATCCTCATCCTCGGGCTGCTCGCCCTGCTCACCGGACCTTCCGCATGACCTCTTCCCGTCTCAAGTCGCTGCTTGCCCCCCTCGGCCGGTCCGCCGTCACGCTGGTGATCGTCCTGCTGGCGGTGCTGGTCGGGATCTGGCTGTGGAAGCATTACGAGACCGATCCGTGGACGCGCGACGGGAAGATCCGCGCCGATATCGTCCGCGTGACGCCCGACGTCGCCGGGCTCGTGACGCAGGTCGCGGTGCACGACAACCAGGCGGTGAAGCCCGGCGAGGTGCTGTTCGTGGTCGATCGCCCCCGCTTCCAGCTGACGCTGGCCCAGTCCGACGCCTCGATCGCGAGCGCCCGCGCGACGCTGTTGCAGGCGCGGCGCGAGGCACAGCGCGATCTTGCGCTCGGCGATCTGGTGGCGAAGGAAACGCACGAGCAGAACGTCGCCCGCGTCGCCACCGCCTCCGCCGCGCTCGCCCAGGCGCAGAGCGCACGCTCGACCGCCGCACTCAACCTTGCCCGCACGACGGTCCGCGCGACGGTCCACGGGATCGTCACCAACCTCGATCTCCACCCCGGCGACTATATCGCAACGGGCGCACAGGCGATGGCGCTGGTCGACACCGATTCGCTCCGCGTCGAGGGCTATTTCGAGGAAACCAAGCTCGGCAGCATCCATGTCGGCGATCCGGTCGTCGTCCACCTGATGGGCGAACCGCAGGCGCTGCACGGTCGCGTCGACAGCATCGCCGCGGGCATCAACGACAGCGAACGCACCAACACGACCAATTTGCTGCCCAACGTGAATCCGACCTTCAACTGGGTCCGCCTGGCCCAGCGTATCCCGGTCCGCGTCAAGCTGACACACGTGCCGAAGGGGGTCCAGCTGATCGTCGGCCGCACCGCGACGGTGACCGTCCAGCAGCGTGTCCAGCCGGGGACGACGGCATGATCCGCGACAACCGTTACTTGTCGGGCCGCTCGGCATCCTCTTCCCCCCTCCCTGGAAGGGAGGGGCCGGGGGTGGGTCGGTTTCCGCACACTCGAACCTCGGTGGCCCAAGCGGGCCGACCCACCCCCAACCCCTCCCTTCCAGGGAGGGGAGCGGTTGCGGCTGCATTCGCTCTAGCCCTAGCCGCCTGCACGACCGCCGGCCCGAACTACGCCCTGCCCGAGTCCGCCGTCGTCAACCGCCCTTCCGCGCAAGGCAGGTTCGACAGCGGTACCGAAAAGGTCTTCGCCAACGCTCCCCTGCCGGACCATTGGTGGCAACTCTACGGCGACCCCCGCCTCGACGTGTTCGTCACCGAAGCGCTCGCTGCCAACACCGATCTGCGCGCCGCCGATGCGAACCTGCGCCGCGCGGATGCGGTCGTCGCCGAAGTCGCCGCGGGGCGTACGCTGTCGACCGTGCTCGGCGGCGGCACGTCGCTCGATCGGCCCTATACGACCGGCACCAACCTGCCCGGCACGCTGGACTACAACCTCGGTATAACCCTCGCCTACCCGCTCGACCTGTCCGGTCGCATCCGCCGCGCGATCGAGGCCGCGCAGGGCGATGCCGAGGCGGTCGCTGCCGCGCGCGACAATGTCCGCGTGACCGTCGCCGCCGAAACCGCGCGCAGCTACGCCACCGCCTGCACCGCCAACATGGTGCTGGCCGCCAATACCCGCATCCTCACGCTGCAACGCCAGACGCTCACCGTGACGCAGCGCCTGCAACGTGGCGGTCGCGGCACCGCGTTCGACGTGACCCGCGCCCGGACCGCGGTCGACCAAAGCGAGGCGTTGATCCCGGCGCAGGTCGCGACGCGCACCGCCGCGCTCTACCGCCTCGCCACGCTGATGGGTCGCGCGCCCGCCGACTATCCCCGCGACGTCGCGACGTGCGCCAAGCCGCCCGCCCTCACGCGTCCGCTGCCGATCGGCGACGGCAGCGCGCTGATCCTGCGTCGTCCCGACATCCGTGCGGCGGAACGTTCGCTCGCCGCCGCGACCGCCCGGATCGGCGTGGCGACCGCAAACCTCTATCCGCAGGTCAGCCTCGGCGGGTCGGTCGGCTTGACCGGGCCGGTCTCGTCGCTCGGCTCCACCGACGCGTTCCATCTCGGTCTCGGGCCGCTGATCAGTTGGAGCTTCCCCAACCGGCCGGTCATCCGCGCGCAGATCGCGCAGGCCGGCGCGGCCGCGGACCAGGCGCTCGCGCAGTTCGATTCGACCACGCTCGAGGCCTTGCGCCAGGCCGAGACCGCATTGTCCGCCTATGCCCGCGAGGCCGATCGCAACGCGGCGCTGCGCCGCGCGCAGGCCAGTGGGGCAAGGGCCGCGGACCAGGCCGGGACGCTGTACCGGTTCGGTCGCACCGACTTCCTCTCGCTGTTGACCGCGCAGGCTGCACTGACCACGGCGCAGGCGAACCTCGCCGCCTCCGACGCGCTGCTGGTCGATCGCCAGGTCGACGTCTTCAGGGCGCTCGGCGGGGGGTGGCAGGCTTGAGACTGCGTCGCCGCGGGCTGGCCTCGATCAACAGCGAGGTGCGCGACGGCATCATGCCGGCAGCGGGACTGATCTCACGCGTTGCGACCGAGCCGGGAACGGCGATCCACACGCCGAGCAACTACCGGATCACCGCGCTGATCATCGCCTGCGCGCTGTTCATGGAGCAGATGGATTCGACCGTGCTCGCCACCGCGCTGCCGACGATGGCGCGCGATTTCGGCGTACCCGCGACCAGCATGAGTTCGGCGCTGACCTCGTACCTGCTCGCGCTCGCGATCTTCATCCCCGCCAGCGGACGGCTTGCGGACCGGTTCGGCTCGCGCACGATCTTCCGCGCCGCGATCCTGATCTTCGTGGGCGGATCGATGCTGTGCGGGCAGGCGACCAGCCTGCCGTTCATGATGGCCGCGCGCTTCGTACAGGGGCTCGGCGGGGCGATGATGATCCCGATCGGCCGCCTCGTCCTGCTGCGCAGCGTCGCCAAGGAGGACATGGTGCAGGCGATGTCGTGGCTGATCATGCCTGCGCTGATTGGCCCGATTCTGGGGCCTCCCATCGGCGGCGCGATCGTCACCTATCTCGACTGGCGCTGGATCTTCTATCTCAACGTGCCGATCGGCCTGCTCGGCGTGGTGCTGGTGACGCGCTACATCGGCGAGGTGCGTGAGGACGAACCGGCAAAGTTCGACATGCCCGGCTTCATCCTGTCGGGCGTGTCGCTCGGCTGCCTGTTGTTCGGGTTCGAGATGACCAGCCGCACCGGTGAATTGTCGCGTGCGGTCGTGCTGATCGTCGTCGGGCTGATTGCCGGCTTCGCGTACATCCGCCATGCCAAGCGCCGCAACGACCCGATCCTCGATTTGTCCTTGATGCGCATCCCGACCTTCCGGCTGTCGGTGATCGGCGGCTCGCTGACCCGCATCACGCAAGGCGCGCAGCCGTTTCTGTTGCCGATGATGCTCCAGCTTGGCTTCGGCATGACCGCGGCTGCCAGTGGGGCGATCACGATCGCGGGCGCGATCGGATCGCTGGCGATGAAGGGCCTCGCACCACGCATCCTGCGCCGCTTCGGGTTTCGCAACAGCCTGATCGTCGGCGGTCTCTGCGCGAGTTCGGGCTATGCGGTGGCCGGACTGTTCCGCCCCGACTGGCCGATCCCCGCGATCTTCGGCGTGCTGATGATCTCGGGCTTCTTCATGTCGTTCCAGTTCTCGGCGTACAACACGATCGCCTATGACGAGATCCCGTCGTCGCGGATGAGCAGCGCGACCAGCTTCTATGCGACGTTCCAGCAGCTGATGCTGTCGCTCGGGATCTGCGTGGGGGCGGCGTCGCTACATGTCGGGATGCTGGGCACGGGCGCGACGCGGCCGGCGCTAGCGGATTTCACGCTGGCGTTCCTGGTGGTGACCGCGGTGTCGGCGTCGGCGACGATCTGGAATCGCCGGTTTGCGGTGAATGCCGGCGCGGAGCTCAGCGGGCATCGGGCGCGCGCCGCGTCCTGAATATCCCCTGCCGTCATCCTGACGAAAGTCAGGATCCAGAGCCAAGACGGGCGACGCTGAGTTACCCTGGATCCTGACTTTCGTCAGGATGACGGAGGCTAGCTCGTGTGTGCCGGCAGCGAAGGCCGCGACAGGACGGAGACATGCTCGCCCGGCTCGACGAACATGCCGTGCGACAGCGCCCAGCGCCCAGCCTTCTCGCTCGCGGTCAGCATCGTCAGGAACGGACTGAGCAACAGCCCCAGCGTCACCGGCGCGAGCCACGCCGCGGTGATCGGCGCGAACGGCGTCACCAGCAGCAACGCGACGCCGACCCCGACATGCCAGCGATAACGTGGCATCACGTCCGCCAGCGACAGTTCGTGCGCATCGCGGTTCTGCGGCGCCCAGCCCGACTTGCGCCCCATCAGGATCCCGGCGAGATCCATCGTCTGGGTCAGCGCGATCACCGGCGCCGACAGCATCGAGAACGGCACGTCGATCAGCACCGACCGAACGATCCCGCGCCGCCCGCCGAACCCTGCGCGACGCTCGGCGTTGGACATCGCCCAGATCACGCTCAGCAGCTTCGGCCCGAACAACAGCAGCAGAGTCACCGCCAGCACCTCTAGCGAGGTCTGCGCCTCGACGATGTTGCGCTCGCCGATCAACGCCTGCACGACGCTCGTCGCGATCATCAACAGCCATACCGGCGAGGTGATGAACGCCGACGCCCCCATCAGCAGTTGCAGCCGGCTGACCCAGTGGAACCCCGACGAGGTCAGCAGGCTGAGGTGCTGAATATTCCCCTGTGCCCAGCGTCGGTCGCGCACCGCCGCATCGATCAGCGTCGGCGGATATTCCTCGAACGTTTCCTCGGTCATCAGCATGTGCACGCGCCAGCCGCGCCGCCGCAGTAACGCCGCCTCGACCATGTCGTGGCTCATGATGACGCCGCCGAACGGCGCGCGCCCGGGCAAGTCGGGCAGTCCGCAACTCGACGCGAACGCCTCGATCCGGATCAGCGCGTTGTGCCCCCAGAAGGTCGCTTCCGAACCCGACCACCAGACGAGGCCGGCGGTCGAGATCGGACCATACAACCGGCTGGCGAACTGCATCCAGCGCTGGAAGAACGTCACGCCGTTGATCACCGCGGGCACGGTCTGGAGCAGCGCGACCGCAGGGCGACGTTCGAGCACCTGGGCCATGCCGATGATCGTGTTGCCGCCCATCAGGCTGTCCGCGTCGAGCATCAGCATGTAGCGATAGCCGCCGCCGAACCGCCGGATCCACTCCGCGACGTTGCCGGGCTTGCGGCCGATATTCACCGTACGGCGGCGGTAATACAGCTTGCAGGCGAGCGTTGGTGCCAACGCCTGCCATGCCGCTACTTCGGACGCTTCCGCCGCTTCGCCCGAATCGCTCAGGATGAAGATGTCGAACCGGTCGGCGACACCACCCGCCGCGATCGCGCGCGCCATCCAGGCGATCCGTTCGAACACTGCCGCGATATCTTCGTTGTGGACCGGCATCAGGATCGCGGTGCGACCTTCGAGCGGTTCGGACTGGCGCGGCGTCGGGACGAACCCTGGATGGCCACCGGTCATCAGCAATACGAAGCCAATCGCGGCGTTCATGAAGCCGAACGAAATCCAGGCGAACAACGGGAAGAACAGCGCGAGCAGCGCCGCATCCCACAGGCTGAGCCCGTCGGCGAGCAGCGATTCCTGCACCGCCGACGACGCCGCCGTCGCCAGCAGACCCGTCATCAGCACGAGGATGATCCGGCGCGCGAGCATGTCGTCGGAGGACACCACCATCCCCGGCCCGGGCTCGGGCGCGGACCACGGCGGCGGTGGCCCGTCGAACCGCTGCGGCGGCATCTCGATCGGGGTTTCGCCCGGCATCATGGGCGGCATCGCGGCGGGAAATGCAGGCATCAGAAGATCGGCGTCAGGACGGTTTCGCTAAGCGCGCGACCGCCGCGCGTGAGGAACAGCCTGACATCGGCCGGCCCCTGTGCGTCGGGGGCGACGTCGGCCGTCACGCGCCAGCGGTTCTTCTGGCCGACGACCGGATAGGCCGCGTTGGCGAGTATTTTTCCGCGAACGACGTCGATCTTGGCGGTCACGCCGCTCTGCCGGTCGAGGCCGGCGAGGCCCTCGCCGACGAAATCGACGACCAGTTTCCTTGCCCCCTTCACCGGCTCGGCGCCCGGTCGGCCGGCGATGCCCTGCCAGCAATCGACGACATGCGCGGTCGCGGCGACCGCGGTCGGATCGGCCGATTGCCACGACAGCGTATAATCGAACTGCAACCGCTGCCCGGCCTTGGCGGGGCCGGCGGGTGTCCAGAACGACACGATATTGTCCACCGTCTCGCTATTCGTCGGGAACGCATAGAGCATCACCGCGCCCTTGCCCCAGTCGCCCTGCGGCTGGATCCACAGGTTCGGGCGCCGATCGTAGAACGCGCCGTCGTCCTGATAATGATCGAAGTTCCGGTCGCGTTGGATCAGGCCAAAGCCCTTCGGCGCCTGATCCGCGAAGCTGTCCAGCGTATCATGCGGCGGATTGTTGAGCGGCCGCCAGATGCGCTCGCTCGCGCCGGTCAGCAGCGCGAGGCCGTCCGAATCGTGGATCTCGGGTCGCCAGTCTACCGCGGCCGCGCGGTTGCCCTCGCCGTACCAGAACATGCTGGTCGCCGGCGCGACGCCGAGCCGTTCGATGTCGCGGCGAAGGTTCAGGACCGAGGACACCTGCTGCTCGACGCCTGCGCCCACGACATGGCGCGACTGGAACCGGTAGGCGCCGGTGACGCTGGCGCCGTCCATCAGCGCGTAGATCGTGTACGCGTCCGCACCGGTGCGCTCGATCCAGAACTCGGTGAAGTCGGGGAATTCCTCGCGCCCCGGCAGCCCGGTGTTGATCGCGAGCCCGCGCGCGGACAGGCCATATTGGTCCTGCGCGCCAGCGGTGCGGAAATAGGATGCGCCCTGGAACGCCATCCAGTCGCTGGTCCCGCCCGGCGCCATCGCGCGGAACCCGGCGATGCCGAGCGCGGCCGCATGGCCCTCTTCCGCCTCGAACAGGCCGCGCGAGAAGTCGATGCGGCGTGCCTGCCCGCCCTCGACGACGTTGATCGCGACCGGCATCGGCGCATAGCGGCCCAGCGGGAACAGGCGGATGCCGCCGGCCAGCGTCTTGTCGGCGCGGAAGCGGATGCTGCCGACCTTGTCGTAATCGATCGCGGCGGCAGCGGCGACCTTGGCGGGGGCGGCGTACGGCTTTGCGGCCAGCGTCGCGGCGCGCGCTTGCAGCGCTTCCCACGAGAATGGCTCGGTCTTGCCAGCCGCTGCCCCCTTGCCGGCAGCGGCACGCGCCATCGCGGCGGCGGCTTGCGGGCCGAAGCCCAACAGACCCAGCGCGGTCATCACTTCGCGTCGACCGATCATGTCGTGGCTCCCTCAATCGTCATCATGCTGCGACGCGGTAACATATAGACGGGTTCGGTGCGCGTCGACAGGCCGTGGTTGACGCGCACCCTGCCGCGCCCGAGGCCCCCGGGGGGGCCTTGCGACGTCAGAGCCCCTCGCCGCCCACCCACTGCGCGTTCGACAGGCGCCGCGCGAGATCCCAGCTCTGGACTCGGATATCGGGGACCGCGACGACCTCCCACAGCCCGCCGCGGGTCATCGGCCCGATGCAGTGGATCCGGTCGTCGGGCGTGCCATCGGCCCGAATCGCGCGCGACTGCGCATCCACGTCGACACCGAGCCGAAGGGGATCGGGGCGGATGGCCCCTGCGCCGAGCAGGTGTTTCACGAGCGGTTCTTCGGACCGCAACAGATCGCCCTGCGGCCCGGTGCAGTTCACGATCCGCGCGGCGTGTGTAATGACGGGCGTGGTCTCACCGCGCGGCCGCCAGGTGAGGTTTGCCTGCGCGCCGTCGGCCTCGGCGGAGACGATCTTGCCCGCCGCGAAGGTCAGCCGCCCAGATGCGACGAGCGCCTCGACACGCTCGGCGACGGCAGGCGCGAGGCGGTGGCGGTGAACATCCCAATAGGGCCGCAGATGGCGAAGGAAACGGCCGCGTATCTCCTGCGATGCGGCGGACCACAGCATCTGGGTAACCGGCCGAAGCTCGTCCACCGCGCACCGCCAGCCTTCGATCGCCGCTCTTGCGCGAACATGGCGAACGAGGTCGGTCAGCGCCCCCTGCGGCTTGTCCGAAACGCCGCGGTGCGCCGGCGCCCCATCGACGTGGCGGCGCGGCGACAGGCCTCGGCGCGACATGGCGAGGATCGGCCCTGCAAACCCCTGCGCATCGAGCAGCAGCGCCGCGTCGATCGCGGTCAGCCCGGTGCCGACCAGCACGACCGTGTCGTCCGCCCCCAGCCCTTCGGCGATGTCGCCCGCCCAGGGGTCCGCGCGATACACGCCAACCGGGAGCGCCTCCGGCTTCAGACCCGGCGGCGTGTGCGGCGGCAGGTTGCCGAGCGCGAGCACCGCGGTATCCGCGCCGATCTTGCGTCCGTCCGCCATCGTCAGCGTGACGCCATCGCCCGCCACCGGGTCGATGGCGCAGACCTCACCCTCGACATGCACCAGCCGCCCGCCCGACTCCGCGATCGCCGCATCGAGCAGTTCGCGCAGATACGCGCCGTACGTCGTGCGCGGGACGAAGGTCGTGCGATCGCCCATGTCGTGCGCATCCAGCCAGCGGACGAAGTGACCGGGATCGTCGGGCAGCGCACTCATGTTGCCCGCGCGGACGTTGAGCAGATGATCCGGATGCGCCGCACTGTACGCGACGCCGCGCGCAAGCTGCCGGTCGCGCCGCTCGATCAGCGTCACGCGCGGGCCGGCGTGCCGCATCAGATTGACCGCGAACAGCGCCCCGGAAAACCCGCCGCCGACGACCACCACATGATCCTCGGGCCCCGCGATGCGCGCCATGGTTGCTCGGTCTTCCATCAGTTCGCTCGCTCGTTTTATTCGAGCCTCCCATGCCCGATCCGAGCGAGGCAGCCCAGCCCCGCTGCCGGCGGCCCGTCATCCTAAACCCCTCCCGTCACCCTGAACCTCTCCCGTCGTCCTGAACCGCTTCCGTCATCCTGAACCTCCCCCGGTCATCCTGACGAAAGTCAGGATCCAGGGTAACGGACGACGCGCTCAAGGCTCTGGATCCTGACTTTCGTCAGGATGACGGCATTGGGGGAAACTACCCAGTCCCACGTCATGCCGGGCTTGTTCCGGCATCCACCGTTCCCCTGTATCAACTCTGTCGAGTTTGCGGAACGGTGGCCCCCGGAACAGGTCCGGGGTGACGGCGGGAGGTGTCTCTAGATCGAGTATGCCCACCCCGGCGAAGGCCGGGGCCCAATTGGCAAGCTCGACATGACGATGCACATCCCGCCGTTACCACCGTCCCCCAATTGGGCCCCGGCCTTCGCCGGGGTGGGGCCTATCTTTTAGTCGCCCCGTCTTACGGCCGGAACGCGCCGATCCCCGCGATCGCCATCTTGGGCTGGTCCGTCGCGACGCTCGTGAAGCCGAGCATCAGATACCGCGCCTGCCGTGCCTTTGCGAAGGTCACGCGCTGCGTCGCCCGCGCGTAGGCGATGTTGCCGAATTCGCCCTCGCCCCCGGGTGTCCAGGTCTTGCCGTCGAGGCTCGTCTCGATCTGATAGCGCCCCGGCGGGCCCGCGTCGGGCAGCGCGTGGCGCGTCGGTGTGAGGCTGAACCCCGCCATCTGTTCCACCTTGCCCATGTCGATCATCAGCATCACGATGCTCGTCGGGGTCGGCGCCGGCGTCGTCCAGACGGTGGCAAGGTCATCGTCTAGCACCGCTTCCGCGCCGGGCAATCCGGGCTTCACCACACCCGCCAACGATTTCTCGCCCGCGAAATCCGGCTTGCCCGCCTTCATCGCCAGACTGTGCTGGATCGCGCTGACGATCGTCCACCCGCTCTTCGAGATGATCTTGTTACCGGTAGACTGCGATGCCGCGATCGCGACCGGCGGGACGCTCAGGAACAGCGACAGCTCGGTGATCGCGGGGCACGCCGGCGCCTCGACGATGCGCAACCGCACGCGCCGCGCCGTCACCGGCGAGGCCAAGCGGACGATCCGCTGCGCACCGATGCACTCGTGCAGCGCGACCTCGCGCCACGCACCCTTCGCATCCGCCACATCGATCGCGAACTTCGTCACCCGCACGCCGAGCGCCAGCGCCTCGCGGATGCGGATCAGGTCGAAGCGGCGACCCGGCGGCAGGTCGAGCACCAGCGACGGCGTCTTCATCGCATCCGGCGTGCTCCAATAGGTGTCCGGATTGCCGTCGAGCACGTTGGCCGGCGCGAACCGCGCGCCGCGCGACGGTCCGCTCGCCACCGCGCCCTTCGCCAGATCGGTCCTGAAGCTCGCGCGCAACGCATCGCCGAACGACTTCAGCGACGCGAGATCGGGCTCCGCGATCAGTCCGCGGCGATCGGGCGGCAGGTTGAGCATCATGTTCGTGCCGCGCCCGACCGACTCGTCGTGGAACTGCATCAGCCGCTGCGGCGACTTCACCTGCAGATCCTCGTCGGCATGATAGAACCAGCCGGGCCGGATCGACGTGTTGGTCTCCGCCGGCCACCAGAGCGGCGCACCGCGCACGCCCGAATTGCCCTCGGCCTGCACATAGGGATGGTTCGGCATCGTCGGCCAGCACGGATCGCCCGCACGCCCGTCCTCGTTGCCGACCCAGCGAATATCCGCGCCGAGCGGATCGAAGGTGCACGCCATCGGCTGCAACTTATGGACCATCGCGATGATCGACGGCCAGTTGTAATATTTCGGCGCATCGATCTTCCGCGCCTCGCGCGCGCCGCCATAATAGCCGTCGCCGCCGTTCGCGCCGTCGAACCAGACCTCGAACAGCTCGCCGTAATGGGTGCAGAGATCGGTCAGCTGCGCACGGAAATACTCGACGTACGAGGGCTTCCCGTAATCGGCGCGGTTGCGATCCCAGGGCGACAGATACAGCCCGTAGGAAATCCCGCCGCGGCGGCACGCGTCGCCCAGTTCGCGGACGATATCGCCCTTGCCCTGCTTGTACGGGCTGTTGCGGATGCAATGCTCGGTGAGCCTGGTCGGCCAGAGGCAGAAGCCGTCATGATGCTTGGCGGTGAGGACAAGGCCGGTCAGCCCCGCGCTCTTCGCCGCCGCGACGATCTGGTCGGGGTCGAACGCGGTCGGGTCGAAGAGCTTTGGGTCCTCGTCGCCGTAACCCCATTCCTTGTCGGTCCAGGTGTTCAGCGTGAAGTGGACGAAGCCGTAGCGCTCGCGCTTGTGCCACGCGAGCTGGCGGACGCTCGGCGTCGCGCCCCAGGGGGCGGGCGCATCAACCGGAGTGGCGGCATTCGCACGACCCGCGGCGGCGGTGGCGAGCGTGCCGGCGATCAACGCGCGGCGGTTCAGGTCTAACGTCATCGCGAAACTCCGGTGGTTGCTGGCGGCCGATCGGCAGGCGCGCGGCCAAAATCACGGTTGGGCGTGTCGCTCATCTCGAAGACGAGCCGCCCGCCGCGGACGATATCGGCGTGCGCGATCCAGCTCTTGGTCCAGGGCTTGCCGTTCCACGTCACCGACTGCACGTAGGGCCGGTCCGCCGCATTGCCGCGGGCCTCGACGACCAGCGTCCTGCCCTTGCCGACGCGCATCTCGGCCCGATCGAACAGCGGTGAGCCGAATACGTAATTCGCGCTGACCGGATCGACCGGGTACAGCCCCAGCGCGCTTAGCACGTACCAGGCGCTCATCTGCCCGCAATCGTCGTTGCCGATGATGCCTTCGGGATCGTCGCGGTACATCGTGGTCAGCAGTCGACGCACCATGGCCTGCGTCTTCCACGCCGCGCCGCAATAGGCGTACATATAGGCGACGTGATGGCTCGGTTCGTTGCCGTGCGCATATTGGCCGACCAGCCCGGTGATGTCGGGCGGCGCGTCCTTGGGCAGGACCGACGATGCGGTGAACAGCGCGTCGAGCTTGGCCTCGAACTTCGCATCGCCGCCCATCGCCGCGATCAGTCCGTAGACGTCGTGCTGGTTGAGGAACGTCGCCTGCCAGCTATTGCTCTCGGTATAGTCACGCCACGTGGCGGAATGGCCGAGCGCGACGGGATCATAAGGTTCGATCCATGTACCGTCTTCGCGCTTCGGTCGCACAAAGTTTATCGTGCTGTCGAACACGTTCCGCCAATTGCCGCTACGCTTGCGGAGTCGTGCGGCATCGGCGGTCGCGCCCGCGGCGTCGGCCAGATGTGCCGAGGCGTAATCGTCATACGCATATTCGAGCGTACGCGAGACCCCCTCGAACACCTTGTCGGCGGGAACATAGCCAAGCGCGTCATAGGGTTCGATCCCGAGGCTGTTGTCGAGATTCGGCATCGTGAAATCGAACGAACGACGACGGACGTTCGGCCATGCCGCGGCGTAGTTGGCCGGCACGCCTTTCGCGCGCGCCTCGGCCATCACCGCCACCGAATGCCAGCCGATCATGCAGCCCGTCTCGATCCCCTGCAGCGGCCAGACGGGCGGGCCGTATCGGCTCTGCTGGGTCTGGCGGATCAGGTCGCCGACGAGGTCCGCGGTCCGCTTCGGCTCGATCAACGTCAGCAACGGATGCAGCGCGCGGTACGTATCCCACATCGAATAGGTGCTGTAGGCGTGATCCTTGCCCGTCACCCTGTGCACCCGTTTGTCGAGCCCGAGATAGCGCCCGTCGACGTCGGAGAACAGCGTCGGCGCAAGCTGCGAATGATACAGCGCGCTCGCCAGGATCGTGCGCTGCGCCGGCGTCCCACCCTCGACGGTGACGGCGTCAAGCGCTGGGGCCCAGCGCTTGGCGGCCTTCGCGCGATACCGGTCGAAGTCCCAATGCCGCGCCTCGGCCGCCAGGTTCGCACGCGCGCCGGCGACGTCGACCCCGGAGATGCCGGTGCGGATCACGATCGGTGCGGCACCGGCGTCGTCATAGTGCAGCACCGCCTTCACGCGCTTGCCCGCGACGCCGCGTGCGCCGTCCGCCTGCGCGACGTCGCCATCGCCGTAGAATACGATGCGGTCGGGCTTGCGCGACACCTGCATCGCGAAGTGGATGCGGCGCCCCTTCGCCCAGCGGAACACGCGGCGGCTGCCGGTCAGCGTACCGCTCTCGTCGATCGCCAGCGACGCCTCGTCGATCAGCACGCCCCGGTCGGACTCGTCGAGGATCAAATGCGACATATCGATCAGGACATGCCCCGCGCCGCGCGGGAAGACGTGGCGCTGGATGCCCGTCCGCTCGGTCACGGTCAGCTCCGCGCGGACACCCGTTTCCAGGGCGACACGGTAGTAACCGGGCTCGGCATGCTCGTCGGAGAAGCGCTGGCGATAGCCGGCACCCGGGTCTTCTAGCGTGCCCGGTATCAACTGCACCGGCCCCCGGGTCGGCACCACCAGCACGTCGAGCATGTCGCCGATGCCCGTGCCCGACAGATGCGTGTGGCTGAACCCGATGATCGACGTGTCGGTGCGGTGATAGCCCGAGCACGCATCCCAGCGCTCGACATCGGTATCGGGGCTGAGCTGCACCATCCCGAACGGCAGCGTCGCGCCGGGATAGGTGTGGCCATGCCCACCGGTGCCGACGAACAGGTCGGGAGCGGTCGCCTGCCCGCGGGGCGCTGCGGCAAACGTCGCGCGCGCGGTGAGCGCAAGCGCGCCGGTTCCGGCGAGGAGCATGCGGCGAGTGATCATGCGCGGACTCCTAGAAGGGCGGGACGTTTGACGGCGATGTCGACGACCAGTTCGCCGAACAGCCCGTTGGCCCATGCGAACCACGACCGCGTGAACTTCGCGCCGTCGTCCTGGTTGAAGGATTCATGCATGAACCCGGTGCCGCCATGCGTCGCTTTGAGCGCCGCCAGCGACCGCGCGACGGTCGCGTCGTCGCCGGTCTCGAGCGCGTTCAGCGCGTGCATCACGATCGACATCGGCCAGATCTCGCGCAAGCCAGTATGCGGACTGCCGATCCCTTCCGCCGCCTTGCCGGCGAAGAAATACGCGTTGTCCTTGCTCCAGGCGCGCGCGGCAGTGCGCCGCCAGAGCGGATCGTCGGCCTTCACCGCGCCGAGATAGGCAAGCCCCGACAGGCTCGGCACATTGGCGTCGTCCATGAAGATCGCGTTGCCATAGCCATCGACCTCGTACGCCCAGACCGGCTGGCCGTCCGGACCCTTGGTCATGCCGTGCAGCCGCAACGCCGCCTCGACCTCGTCCGCCAGCGCAGACGCATCCGCCGCCAGCGCCGCGTCGCGCCGAGCCCGCGTCGCGAGTTCCGCCAGTTGCCGCAGCGCGCGGACCGCGAAGATGTTCGACGGGATCAAGAACGGGAGCACGCACGCATCGTCCGAAGGCCGGAATCCGCAATGGATCAGCCCGACGGGTCGCGACGGGGGCCCATAGCCGTCGAGCGGCATGCTTTCCCCGACGATCGGCGACGAACGGCGGAAGCGATACGGCCCCGGCCCGTCCTTGCGCTGCTGCTCGCGGAACGTCCGGATCGACGCGCGCGCCCCGTCCGCCCACAGCGCGTCGAACGGCACGGTGTCGCCGGTCGCCTGCCAATAGGCGTGCGCGATCCACATCGGGTAGCAGAGCGAATCCACCTCCCATTTGCGCTCGCCGACGCCCGGCTTCATCACCGTGTCGTCGGTCAGCGACCAGCTCAGGTTGGTCTTCGCCGAGGGGTCGTGCATGAACGCGTTGGCATACGGATCGATCAGGATGCACCGCGCCTGCCGCGCGATCAGCCCGCGAAACAGCGTCCGCAACGCCGGGTCGCGCTTCGCCAGCGGCAGATACGGATGGACCTGCGCCGAGCTGTCGCGCAGCCACATGCAGTCGATATCACCGGTGATGACGAACGCATCGGGCTTGCCGTCGACCGCGTCCATGAACACCGTCGTGTCGAGCGTGTTCGGATAGCAATTCGCGAACATCCAGGCGAGTTCGGGATCGGCGATCTTCGCCGACACGCGCGCGATCTCCGCCTCCACCGCGCGGCTGGTGTAGCGCCGATCGCCAAGCTTCGGGCGCTTGCTGACGAACGACGGCGCGGCCGCCCGAAGCGGTCCGGCGAGGCCGAGCGCCGCGGCGCCCGCGATCAGCATGCGCCGGTCTATCATCCCGGGGTCGATCATTTCGGCAAATCCTGCGTTCCCGTCACGGTGAAGACGGTATCGACACCCGGCCCATCGCCGGGCTGGCCGCCACCGATATGCAGCCGGTATTCGCCCGGTACGACACGGCGCGTTCCCGCCGCATCGACGCTGCTCATGCCGCGAGGATCGATCGTAAATGCCACGCGTGCCGTCTGGCCCGGCTTCACTGTCTCGCGCCTGAACCCGACGAGCTGGCGTTGCAGGACGGGATCGTTGAAGCGCGGCTTCACCGTCGGCTCGGGCGGCACGAGATACGCCTGCACCACTTCGTCGCCCGCAACCTTGCCGGCGTTCTTCACCGGTACTTCGACCGTGACGCTCTCGCCCGCCACGATCGTGGTGCGCGCGAGCTTGGGCGCGGCATAGGCGAACTGCGTATAGCTAAGCCCGTGCCCGAAGCCCCAGAGCGGCGTGCCGGTGAAGTAGCGATAGGTCCGTTCGCGCATGTTGTAGTCGATGAACGCCGGCAGATCGCGCGTCTTCGCGTAGAACGTCACCGGCAGTCGCCCGCCCGGATTGCTCTTCCCCGTCAGCGTATCGGCGATCGCCTGCCCGCCAGCCTGCCCCGGATACCATCCGACCAGGATCGCGTCGGCATGCGCCTTCGCCCAGGTCATCGCGACCGCGCTGCCGGTCATGAGCACAACCACCAGCGGCTTGCCGGTCGCCTTGGCCGCTTCTAGCAACCGCACCTGCGCCGCGGGCAACCCGATATCGGTCCGATCGCCGCCCGAGAACCCCGCCACCTCGATCTGCAACGCCTCGCCCTCGACCGCGGGCGACAGCCCAACGAACGCGACGATCGCATCGGCATCCTTGGCGGCAGCAACTGCCTCCGCGACCTGCGCATCGGCCGGCGCGGTCCAGGTCAGCCGCAGCCCCTGGTCCTCGCCGCTATGCGCGAGCTCCACGCGGATCGCATGTGGGCCCGCGGTTAGCGTCACCGCCGCCTCGACATTCTTGCCGCTGCCGTCGTCGTCAGCGACCAACTTGTCGTCGATCCACAACCGCGAGGGGTCATGCCCCTTGCAGTCGAAACAGCGTGGCACGTCGAGCCGGAACACATAGTCGCCCGCGGACGGCGCGGTGATCGTGCCCGTCCAGCGCACCGAGAACGATGCGGGATCGATCCCCGGCGCAGGCGCGGTACGGTCCCAGTCGAAGTCGATCAGCCGGTCGGCGCGCACCACCGACGTACCGGTGAAATCGCTCGCCCGGAAATACTCGCCGCGCAACGACAGCGCAGTGTCGGGCACCGGCACGGGCACGCCCTCGGCGATGCTCGATCCTTGCGCATACCGCACGCCCTCAAACGATGTGCGCAGCGCCGCCAACGGCGTGATCGGCGCGGCTGCGGTACCGTGATAATTCGCTTCCAGCACGTCGACGCTGTCGGCATTCGGCCCGATCACCGCGATCTTCGCCGATGGTTTCAGCGGCAGCACGCCGTTGTTCTGGACCAGCACCATCGCCTTGCGCGCCGCCTCCAGCGCCAGCGCGCGGTGTGCCGGCGTGTCGAACTCGGTCGGCTTGATCCTGTCCCACGGGCTCGTCGCGCCGAACGCCCCGCCGAGCATCCGCCGCACCGCGAACGTCCGCGTCAGACTCGCGTCGAGCGTCGCCTCAGGCACCAGCCCGCGGCGCACCGCATCGCCAAGCGCCGCGTAGGTCTTCCCGCAGTTGAAATCCATGCCTGCGGAAATCGCCGCCGCCGACCCGCTGGCGGCATCCGGCCGGTAATAATGATAATTCGCGATATTTCCGACCGCATCGCAGTCGGACACGATCAGCCCCTTGAAGCCCCATTGCTTCCGCACCGTCTCGGTCAGCAACGGCTCCGACGCGCAGACCGGCACCCCGTGGATCGAATTATACGCGCACATCGTCGACAGCGCCTTGCCCTCGGTCAGCGCCAGTCGGAACGCAGGCAGGAACGTCGCCTCGCGGTCGTGCGGCGAGATATCGACGTCGAACCCGTCGCGCCCCGCCTCGGGTCCGCTATGCGCAGCGAGATGCTTCGGCGTGGCAATGACCTTCGGGTGCGCAAGGTCGGGCCCCTGCAACCCGCCGATAAAGGCGACGCCGAGCCGCCCCGTCAGATACGGGTCCTCGCCATACGTCTCCTGCCCACGCCCCCAGCGCGGATCGCGGAAGATGTTGATGTTGGGCGACCAGATCGTCAGCCCCTGATAGCGCGTCCGGTCCCCTGCCGGCAGCGCGTTCGACTTCGCGCGCGCCTCGGTCGACACGACGTCGCCGACGCGCCGGAGCAGAGCCTCGTCCCACGTCGCGGCGAGGCCGATCGCTTGGGGAAACACCGTCGCCACGCCGTTGCGCGCGAGCCCGTGCAGCCCTTCGTTCCAGTAATCATAGGCGGGCAGGTTCAGCCGCGGGATCGCCGGCGCGACGCTCTGCAACTGCGCCGCCTTCTCGTCGAGCGTCATGCTGCGGACGGCTGGATCGACGGTTTGCGCAAGCGCTGACGTAGCGAGCAACAGGCCGGGAGCGAAGGCAAACCGGGCAAGCCTGGTCGAGAGGCGACCTCTCCCCCCCTCCGTCATCCTGGGCTCGACCCAGGATCCAGAGCCACGGGCGGCGGCGTCCGTAACTCTGGATCCCAGCGTTCGCTGGGATGACGGCAGGGTGGTATGGTCGCGCATCGGGTGGGATGACGGGGCGGTGGGGGCGTAATCGCGCATCACGACTTCACCGCCGCAACGCCGGCCAGCGTTCGGACCGACAAGGCACGCCGCAGCGACGCAGCCGACACCTTGGACGCTACCGTCACCGTAACACTCTCACCCGGCAGCAGATCGAACGCATTGTCCGATGGCGCCGCCTCGACCTTCCCAAAATCGAGCCACACCGCCCGCGCCAGCTTGGTCGCGGTCAGCGTCAGGCGATCGCCCTCCCACGTCGCGCTCAGCCCCGGATCGGGCAGCGTCATCGTCTTGGGCGCCGCCGACACCAGCATGCGCGACGTCACGCGGCCGTCCACCAGCAACTCCGCCACCGCGATCGTCCGCGCCGGATCGCCACCCGCGAACAGCGTCGCATCGGGCAGCGTCGCCACCGCCGTTGCGGACAAGGGCGCCAATGTCGCAGCCTCCTCGCGCGTCGCGACGACCTTGCCGTCGACGTCGAGCGTCCGCACGCGCCACTTCGCCTCGGTCGGCACAGTCGCGTCGGAGATCAGGCTGACCTTCGTCGCGCCGTCCTTGCGCTCCGCGGCGATCGCCAGCGGCGCATAGAAATGCCGCGCGCGGAATTGCAGCGCCTTCCAGCGGCCGTAATAATCGATGCTGGCCCATGACGCGCCCGGCCAGACGTCGTTGATCTGCCAGAACAGCGACCCCATCGTCACCGGCCGGCACGCGCGGTGGTGCAGCGCGGCGAGTTCGACCCCCTCCGCCTGCATGACCTGGCTCAGATACACGAACTCGGCGAAGTCGCGCGGCTCGCGGTATTTTTCCCGGATGTAGAACAGCAGCCGGTCGTTGCCCTCGCCCTTCAGGAACTTCTGGTGCGCCTTCATCACCGGCGAGGTCGGCGAGAAGTCGGCGTCGGTCGCGAACGTCCGGATCGTCTTCATCTCGGGCATCGACTGGAGGCCGTATTCGGACATGAACCGCGGGCAGCTGTCGAGATACGCCTCGACCGGCTTCTTGCCGCCCCACACGTCCCAATAATGCCGGTCGCCGTCGCCATCGATGTCGGGCTTGTCCTCGTAATTGCTGCTCGGCGAGCCCGGCCAATAGACCGCATCGGGATCGCGGCGTTCGGCGGCATCGCGCAGCACGCGGTCGAAGATCACCGCCATGCCGACGCCGATCCGCTCCTGCTCGTCCGCGCCGACCGCCTTCTTGTACGCGATCCGGTCGGACCAGTTCGCCCAACCGCTGAGCACTTCGTTGTTGCCCGCCCACATCACGATCGAGGGATGCGCCTGGAGCCGGTCGACCTGTTCCTCCGCCTCGATCCGGACGGTCTCGCGGAAGTCGCGATCGGGCGGCGTCACCGCGCCGCCGAACATGAAGTCCTGCCACACCATCAGCCCCATCTGGTCGGCGATGTCGTAGAACGCGTCGTCGAGATAATAGCCGCCGCCCCACACGCGGATCATGTTCATGTTGGCGTCGCGCGCGCCGGCCATGACGGTGCGGATCTGGCTCTCGGGCACGCGCGCCGGGAACATGTCGAACGGGATCAGGTTCGCGCCCTTGGCGAACACCGGGATACCGTTGACGACGAACGCGAAGCCCCGCCCCTGCGCGTCCTTGTCACGACGCAGTTCGACGGTGCGCAGGCCGGTGCGGCGCTGTGCGATATCGATCGTCGCGGTGCCGTCGGTCAGCGTCGCCTTCACGGTGTAAAGCGGCTGCGCGCCATAGCCCGCGGGGAACCAGCGCTGCGGGTTGGCGACGCTCACCGGCACCGCCACATGGCTCGCGCCCGCCGCGACGGTGACGGTCCGCGCAGCCTGACTCACGCGTCCATCGGGACCCGTAACCGCGACCTGCACGGTGACCGGACGCTCCTCGCCCGCCACCACGTCAAGTTCGGCCGACAGCCGCGCCTCGGACTTGGTCAGCGCTTCCTGCGTGACGCGAAACGCTTCGATCCGCGCGTCGTCCCACGCCTCGATCCGCGCCGGCCGCCAGATTCCCTGGGTGACGATCCGGGGACCCCAGTCCCAGCCATATTGATACTTCGGCTTGCGGATATAGGGCGAGGTCTGCTTGCCCATCGGCTCGTCGCCGAACACCGAATCATATTCGCCGGGCAGCGGGTTCTTCGCTTTCAACACCATCGGCTGCAATGTGCGGATCGGCGAGCGGAACGTGATCAGCAGGTCGTTCCTGCCGGGTTTCAGCACCGCCTTGACCGGCACGCGCCAGCGGCGATGCGCATTGTCGGCGGCGAGCAGCCGCGTCCCGTTCAGCCGCACCTCGGCAAAGGTATCGAGCCCGTCGAACACCAGGTCGATATGATCGCGCGCAAGCTGTTCGGCGGTCATGCGCAGGGTGGTGCGATACTGCCAGTCGGTCAGCCCGACCCACTGGATCTTCGCCTCGTTCAGACCCTTGTACGGATCCGGCACGATCTTCGCCGCCATCAGGTCGGTTTGCGCGCTGCCCGGCACGGTCGCGCGAAGCCAGCGTGCCGCCTTGGGATGCGCCTTGGCGGCAGCGGTATCGGCAGGATCGATCCGCATCGACCAGCCGCTGTCGAGCACCACGCTGGTACGCGGCGCGGCCCAGGCCGGAGTCGCGGCGATCGCGGCGAGCAGCAGAAATGTGGTCGGCCGCATCACTTCTTCTCCGACAGCTGCATCGACTCGACCGCGTAGAACGGCGACTCCATCGAGGCGGTGAACAACAGGCAGATGTCCGCATCGCCCTTCCCCGCGGGCAACGTGCCGCGGAAGGTCATGCGGTTCGGGCTCGTCGCCGGGTTGGGCAGCGGGAAGGTCCCCGCGATCGCGCCGGTGCAGCCGCCGGTGCGCACCACGAGTTCGCCATACGTCGTCACCGCATAATGCCGGCGCAGCGCCTTCTCGTCATGCGCGAGCCCGTAATGCCGCGGCAGCCGCGCGACATCGACGGTAAAGCCGCGTGCCACGTCGAGCGGGGCCGCCGGATACATCGTGCACGTATCGAAGATGTTGACGTTGAACACCGGCGTGTTCCCCGTCGCCTCCGACGTCAGCGGCACGCGCAGGCCGATCGCGCCATCGGGGCATGCGACCAGCTCCGAACTCGACCGGCGCAGCAGCGCGGCACGGCTCGTCTCGAACAGACGCGGTTCCGCGGTCGGATGACCGTCGCTGGTGAAGGCGGCCGCACGAACAGTCGTGCCAGGCTTCAACGACAACGGCGTGGCATAGGCCTTCGATCGCGCGGTCGGCGCCTTGCCGTCGAGCGTGTAGCGGATCGTGCCGTAGCCCGTCTGCGTCGCGAGCGTTACCGGCACCTTGCCACGACGCAGCGCGTCGCCGCGCGTGCCCTGGATCGCGAAGTCGACCGCGAACGCGCTGTCCGCCGCGGCGATACCAGCGCGGGCATAGCGGCCCATCTGCGGTTCAAGGCGCGCCACGAACCCGTCGAAATCGCGCACGGACTTTGGCGACCACGTCCGCTCGGCCAGCGCCGACAGCCGCGGGAAGGTCGCGTGCTGAAGTTGCTCGGGCGTCACCAGATATTCGCTGAACGCGTTGATCTGCGCGCCCAGCACATGCTTCGCCTTGTCGGGCGCCAGTCCTGCGGGCTCGGGCTCGTAAGCATATAGCCGAGCGAGCGGCACGATCGCATCGCCGTTCGCGATGCGGCCCGGCGGCTCGTCGCTGCGATTGCTCTGCAGGCTGTCGAGATACAGGATCGGTGCGGGGCTCAGCACCACGTCGTGACCCTGGTTAGCGGCCTCGACCGCGCCCTTCTCGCCACGCCACGACATCACCGACGCCGACGGCGGCAGCCCGCCCTCGAGGATCTCGTCCCAGCCGATCAGGCGGCGGCCGTGCTTGGCGAGATACTCGCCCAGCTGGTCGATCATCCAGCTCTGCATCTGCATCTCGGTCTTGAGGCCAAGCGCCTTCATCTTGGCCTGCACCGCAGGCGAACGCTCCCACTGGTCCTTGACCGCCTCGTCGCCGCCGAGATGGATGAACTGCGACGGGAACACGTCCATCAGTTCGTCGAGCACATGCTTGATGAAGGTCATGCTGCGATCCTCAGGGCTGAACAGCCACGGGTTCACGCCCCAGTCGTGACCGACCGCAGGCCGATCGCCGAGCACGCCGACTTCGGCCGGATACGACGCGACCGCGGCTTGCGCATGGCCGGGCAGATCGATCTCGGGCATGATCGTGATCGCGCGCTCCTGCGCATAGGCGACCAGCGCCTTCAGCTCGGCCTGCGTGTAGAACCCGCCGACCTTCTCGCCCGACGCACCGCCCGCAGACGGCGGCGTCCGCCACGCGCCGATCCGGGTCAGGTCGGGATAGCGCTTGATCTCGACGCGCCAGCCCTGATCATCGGTCAGGTGGAGATGCAGCACGTTCATCTTCTGCGCGGCGAGCTGATCGACCATAGCGTACAACGTCGGCATCGGCACGAAATGCCGCGCCGGATCGATCATCAACCCGCGCCACTTGAAGCGCGGCGCGTCGCGGATCGTCATCGCCGCCAGCGTCACGGGCTTGCCGACCGCCGCATCGGGGCTGAGCAACTGCGCCAGCGTCATCGCGCCGTGGACGAGGCCCGCATCGCCGCTCGCCGCGATCGTGACGCCCTTCGCATCGACGCTCAGCGTGTAGGCCTCGTCACCCACGACACTCGCATCGCGCACGAACCGGATCGGACCGGTGCCGGCGTCGCTTGCGAGCGACAGCCCGCGGACGACCTTCACCTGTTGCGCAAGCAGCTTGGCTGCGGTCTTCGTCCCCGCATCGTTCGCGACGATTCCGGCACCTTCGCCGATCGTCAGCGTCCCCGACTTCGCCTCGATCGAGGCGGGCATCGGTATCAGCTTCGGCCCTTCGGCCACCGCCGCGGTCGAGGTCATGAGCAGCGCGAGCACCAAAGGGCGGAGACGGATCATGATGGGTCCTTCGGTAATTGCGCCGGGTCGGGCGGGAAGGCGGCGGAGCCGGCCTTGAATGGTTCGTACGCACGGACGACGCCGCCTGCGCGGGCGCCCTCCGCGGTCAGGATATCGACGGTCACCGTGACGGGCGAAAGACGGCCCGGCCATGACGCAGACACCGTCGCGGTGCCGCCCGGCGCGATGACCGGCAGCGCCTGTTCGCCCTCGCCGAGCAGCACCCGGTCGCCGCCCATCGCCCGCCAGTGCAGCCGCGCACCGACCAGCGGATAGGACGGCAATGCGCCCTTCGCGGCGCCCATGACGGTAGCGGTAAAGCCGGTCGGCGTCTCGCCTGCCATCGTCAGGTCGACGCGTGCGGTCACCGCGCGATTGGCGGCCTCCCAGGCGAAATAGCTCGGGCGGCGCTGGCGATCGGGATCGACCAGCCCGTGATCGACATAGCCGTCGGCGATGCCGGCAAACAGGTTCTTGTTCGACCGGTAATCCGCATAGCTCCAGAAGATCGCGCCGCCGACCCAGGGGCGCGTCGCGAACGCCGCCAGCTGGTCCTTGAGGTTTTCGGTGCGCGCGACGTCCGCACTCGCGCCGTCCTTCGAGAACGGGCCGGGCCAGCCGAATTCGGAGATGACGAGCATCCGGTCGGGATAGGCCTTGTCGAACGCATCGAGCCACGGCCCGACTTTGTCCGCGGCGCCGCTCCAGGTCCCGAAATAGGCGTTGGCCATCACGAAGTCGGCCGCGACCAGCGCGGGTACGCGGACCGGACGCTCCGCGATCTGCGAATCCGCAAACGTCACGAACCGACCGGGATCAATCGCGTTGATATGCGCCTTCATCGCCTTGACGAACGCGAACCCCTGCGGCGTCGCGGCCTCGCTCTCGTTCATCACGCTCCAGGCGAGCACGCTCGGGTGATTGCCGCTCTCGGCGATCATCTCGGCCATCATCGCCTTGGCACGCGCCAGCAGCCGCGGGTCGCCCAACTGCGCCGCGGTCATCTGCCAGATCGGGATTTCGGGGATCAGCAGCATGCCCGCACGGTCGGCGGCGTCGAACACGCTCTGCGGCTGTGGATAATGCACCGGCCGCGTCAGCGTCACGTGCAGCGCATTCAGATCGCGCATGTCGTGCAGGATCGTGCCGCGCGTCTCGGCGGCACCTTCCCACGGCGAATCCTCGTGCCGCGTCACGCCGGTCAGCCGCACGGGCATGTCGTTGACGTACAGCGTCCGGTTGCGGAGCGCGAGCGTGCGCAGGCCGACGGTATCTTCACGCCGGTCGAGCACCACGCCCTTTTCGTCGCGCAGTTCGGCGATGATCCGGTAGAGTTTCCCCGCGCCAATCTGCCACCGCTGGGGCTTGGTGATCGTCAGCGCGGCATCGGGCGTCGCCGCCGAGGACGCGGCTACCGTCACGCCCTTGGAAGCGCGCGCAACCTCGCGGCCATCCGGATCGATCGCGACCGTCGTCAGCGCGTAAGTATGCGCCTTGCTATCGATATTCTCGATCCCGACGCCGCTCGTGACGGTCGCGCTGTCGGCGCGCAGGACCTGGCGAATACGCTGGCGGCGGATCAGCCCGCCCTCGGCGATCCGCAGCGACACGTCGCGCGTGATCCCGCCGCTATGCCACCAATCGTACCAGACGTTCCCCGAGCCCGCGAGCCGCATCGCATAGCCGGGAATCGTCACGAACCCTGGCCGATCGTCCGCCGAGACGACGACACGATTTTCGCCCGGTTTAAGCACCCGGGAGACGTCGATATCGAACGCGGTATGCCCGCCCTCATGCGTGCCGACGAGCGTCCCGTTCACCCAGACGCGCGCCGCGTAGAACACCGCGTCGAAATGCAGTTCGAGATGCTTGCCGACGATCGCCTCGGGCACCACCAGGGTGCGCGCATACCAGCCGACGCCCTCGGCATTCGCGCCGCGCGTCAGCGGCCAGCTATGCGGGACACTGACGCTTTCGGCGCCCGCGGGATCGGCCTTCAGCCACGCCGGATCGGCCGGCGCATCCTTCGCCAGCCAGAACGTCCACCCCGCATCCAGATCGATCCGCTCGGCCGCGGCCGGCGTCGCCAGGACCATCGGAACGAGAAACGCGGACAGGACACCGAGATGCCCCATCCGCTTGCGTACTGCCTTGATCCATTCCGATGTCATGCGGCGATATCGTGCCCCCTTTGGACGGGGGTGGCGCACCGCGAGGGTGCGCCACCCGGTGATGCTACATCCTGAACGAGAGCGATGCCGCGAACGTCCGGCCATTCTTGTAGAACGCGGTCGGACGATCCGGCGTACCGTTATACTGGAGATACGTCGCGTCGAGCAGGTTCTGCGCGTTGACCGACAGGGTCACCGCCGGCGTCACGTTGAACCCGGCCGAGAAGTCGAGCTGGTTGTACGGCGCCACCATCTCGCGCGATCCCAGGCGACCGATCGTCCGGAAATACGCGGTCCGGTAGTTGTAGCTCAGCCGCGCCTGGAACGGCCCGCTCTCGAAATACGGGATCACGTTGACGGTGTGCTTCGACAGATACGGCAGGTTGAGCGCCGCACCGCTGACGTCGACCGACGAGGTATTGCTGTCCTGGTACGAATAGTTCGCCTGGAGGCCGAACCCGCCCCAGATCTCGGCCTGGCCCGATACCAGCACGCCGTTGACCTTCGCCTTGGCGCCGTTGATCGGCTGGCTGACGTTGTAGGTCGTGATCCGGTTCTGCAGCGCGTTGAAGTAATCGACGTTCTGGCGCGAACTGATGATGTAGTTCTTGATGTCGCGACGGAACAGCTCGACCGCCAGCAGCGTGCCCGAGCGCGGATACCATTCCGCGGTCAGTTCGTAGTTGGTCGATTCATACGGCTTCAGGTTCGGGTTGCCGCCACCGCCGTCGAGCGTGACGTCGTTGAGCGTGGTCGCTGCCGCCAGATCCTGATAGCGCGGCCGCGAGATCACCTTGGCCACCGCGCCACGCACGATGACGGTCGGCGTGACCGAATAGGCGATGTTGAGGCTCGGCAGGAACTTCAGGTAATCAGTCACCGTCCGGGTAGGCACCGGCTGCGGGTTCACCTGCGCGCTCGGCGTGGTCGCGTAGTTCGAGATGTCGCGGGTATAGACCATGCGGCCACCGATATTGCCGCGGAACCCGCCCTGGTCGAAATTGGCCTGCGCATAGGAGGCGACGACCGTCTCCTTGACCTTGGTCGACGCGCCGATCTTGGTCACCAGCGGCGAGTTGATCGCGCCCGACAGGATATCGATCACCGACTGCTGCGGCAGGTTCAGATACTGCGTCGCGTTGCCGAGCCCGCCGCTGCCGTCGAACGTGCCGCCCGGCGTGACAAGCGCCGGCACGCCGAGCTGCGCGATGGTCTGCGACGACTGGAGATAGGTGTTGATGCCGCGCGCATCGACCCGGTTGACGTGATCGGTCACGCGGCTGCCCAGCAGGATCTCCTTGAACGGACCGAACTCGACCGGGATGGTCGCGTCATAGCCGCCGAAGATGTCGCGGTCGGTGGTGACGCTGAAGTCCTGCCCGCCGATCTGCGCCGCGTTCAGTTGCGTCCCGTTGACGATCACCGGGCGCCCTTCGATCTGCGCCGGATTGTTGTTCGGGTTGGTGAAATAGTTCGCCGGGTTGGTCTGGTCGCCGACGAAGTTCACCGTCGCGGTCTTGTCGGTGAAGGCATAGCTGTACGGCAGCTTGGTCTGCACGTTGAACAGATATTCGGGATCGCGCCCGCCGACCGCCTTGCTCCAGCCGCCCGCGAACGAGATCTTGGTACCGCCGTCGCCTTCGTAGTCGGCGAAGAAGTTGAGGTTGTCGGTCTTCAGCTTGGTCTTGCGCACTAGCGTGTCGAGCTGCGAGCCCTGGCTGGTCGCCGCGCCGAACGAGGCGGCGTTGACCACGCCGTTGCTGATGTTCGCCGATTGCAGCACGTCGCCGGTCCATGCGCCGGGAATCGTGTACATCGACTGGCTGGAGTTGTTGTAGTTGCCGTTGATGTGCAGGCCGTTGAGCGTAAGCGTCAACGCGGACGTCGGCCGGTACTGGACCGTACCCGACACGCTCTTGCGCTCGCGGGTCTGCTGGAAATAGGCATAGTTGATGCCGAACGGCGACGCCGCCTTGTACAGGTCCGAGATCGTGCCGCCGGTGATTGTCGCGCCGGGGCTCTTGAGGCTCAGCGTGCCGTCCGCCGCACGGTTGACGAACGGGCTGTTGTACGTGCCGTCGGCGTTCGGCGCGACGTTGTCGTAGCCGAAGAACTCGACGCCCGCGCGCGTCAGGCTCTGCTTGTCGTAGGTTGCGGCGACGAGGAAGCCGAAGGTCTCGTCCTTGTTCTTCCAGCTGTACAGCCCCGAGCCGCGGACGTTGCCCTTTTCGGACCGGTCGTTGTACGAATAGCCGCCCGAGGCGAAGATCGCATTGGCCTTCAGGTCGAGCGGACGGCGCGTGCGGACGATGACCGTACCGCCGAGGCTGCCTTCCTCGATCCGCGGCTCGGGCGACTTGTACACCTCGAGGCGATCGACCAGCTCGGGCGCGAGCAGCGAATAGTTGAAGGTGCGGCTCGACGGGTCGTTGTCGTTGCCGCCCCAGTCGGCCGACGCGAGCGCATGACCGTCGAGCAGCATGCGGTTGAGCGCCGGATCGGTGCCGAGGATCGCGACCTTCTCGCCCTCGCCGAAGCGACGATCGATGCTGACGCCGGGAATGTGCGACAGCGATTCCGCGACGTTGCGATCGGGAAACTTGCCGATGTCCTCGGCGGAGATCACGTCGACGACCGCGTTGGCCTGGCGCTTGACCGCGATGGCGCTACGCAGGCTGCCGCGGATGCCGGTGACGACGATGTCGTCGCCGGTGGCGGTGGTCCCCGATGCGGCGGCCCCCGGTGCGGTGGTCCCCGTTGTGGAGGCCCCCGGTGCGGTGGTCCCCGTTGTGGCGGCCCCCGTTGTGGTGGTCTGTGGCTGGTCCTGGGCGGCTGGCGTCGAACCCGCTGGCGTCGTGGACGGCGCGGGATCGGTCTGGGCGAACGCCGGGATGGCTGCGACACAAAGCGCTGCGCTCGACGCCAACAAAATCTGCTTCCGTGAAATCATCGTCGAAACCCCTTCCCAATCGACGCCGCAGCGTCTTCCCCCGACGCCTTCGACGTCGTTTTCGATCACCAGCCGCCTGGTACTGCTTTGGTAACTCTTTGCGCGGCTTGGCAGAAGGATTGTATAACCAATTCGATTTAATAATCCATGGCAAATTACAGTTTGGTTACCGACCCCGCTCGGCGAGGGCGCGGTCAGCAATATCGTTTGCATTGAATGGTTTAGACCATGTCATACCGCCCATTCGGCTCAAGGACACCCCGCTGCTGCCAAATTACTGCAATACCACTTCTTACAACAAACTGCCGCCTCGGGATTGAACGCAGCGATTCGATCGGCCAGACGTAATATAATTACTGGAGTGGGAGGGACGCCATGACGCTGGAGATATGCGTCGACGATATCGCGGGACTGGACGCCGCCATTGCGGGCGGCGCCGATCGCGTCGAGCTTTGCGCCGCGCTGGCGCTCGGTGGACTGACGCCGTCTCCTTCGCTGATCGCCGCGGCGGCACGCGCACCGATCCCGACTCATCTCCTCGCCAGGCCGCGCGAAGGCGGGTTCCACTACACCGCGCGCGAAACCGCGATGATCGCCGGCGATATCACCGCAGCGGCCGAGGCAGGCCTTGCCGGCGTCGTGATCGGCGCCAGCCTCGCGGACCACACGCTCGACACCGCAACATTGGCCGCGTTGACGGCACACGCCCAGGCGGCGGGTGAAAGACGCGCCACCCCACTGTCGCTGACCCTGCACCGCGCCATCGACCTGTGCCCCGACATGCCCGCCGCCCTCGACGCGGCGATCGCACTCGGCTTCGACCGCGTCCTGACCTCGGGTGGGGCACCAAAGGCGATCGACGGGCTGGACATGCTCGCCGCGCTGCACCGTCGCGCGGCAGGACGGATCGTCGTTCTCGCGGGAAGCGGCATCGACGCGGACAACGTCGCCGCATTCGTCGATGCCGGCATCGTCGAGATCCACGCATCGTGCGGCACGACCGCCTGCGACGCGGTCGCTGGGCCAGAAGCGGACGACCGCGAACGGCGCTTCGGCTTCACCACCGCTGGACAGCGCCGCACCGACGTCGCACGGATCCAGGCTCTCAAGACGGTATTGGGCAACATGCTGCATCAACGCGCTTGAACAATACCAATACATAACGTATCCCAGATCGGTTGCCGGGCTGCATCTATTGGGGGCCCGCTCCGGCATCAGCGAAAGTCGCCATAATGTCCTTTTCCACAAGCATCGGCCGATTCCGGGACGGCAACCCCGCCCCGCTCTACGTCCAGCTCCAGCAGCTGATCCGCGACGCGATCAACCGCAACGTGCTCGCGAAGGACGACGCCATTCCGGCCGAGCGCGATCTGGCGGTGGAATACGACGTCTCGCGCATCACCGTGCGCAAAGCGATCGGCGGGCTCGTCGAAGAGGGTCTGCTGACGCGCCGCCGCGGTGCCGGCACGTTCGTCGCGACGCGCGTCGAAAAGAGCTTTTCCAAACTCTCGTCGTTCTCGGAAGACATGATCTCGCGCGGCCGCACGCCAAGCAGTGCATGGGTCAGCCGGACGATGGGGATGGTGACTCCCGAAGAGTCGCTGTCGCTAGGCCTGTCGCCGGGCTCCGCCGTCTATCGGTTCCAGCGCATCCGTTATGCCGACGACGTGCCGATGGCGCTCGAATACACCACAATCGCGGGCTATTGCCTGCCGTCGATCGATGCCGTGCAGGACTCGCTCTACGAAGCGCTCGAAGCCGCCGGCAACCGCCAGGTTCGCGCCTTGCAACGCCTGCGCGCGGTCCATTTCAGCGCCGAACACGCCAAGATGCTCGGCGTCGATGCGGGGCATGCCGGCCTGTTCATCGAACGCCGCGGCTTTCTGCGCGACGGGCGCGCGGCCGAATTCACCCAATCCTATTACCGTGGCGACGCGTACGACCTCGTCGCCGAATTGAACGACATCTGACGTCGGCGCACGCGCGTCGGCCGGGGGGCATCAAGTGAACGAGACTATCCAGGACCGCGCGTCCACACTGCAAGACGGCACGCTTTTAGACGAAACCCAAACGCTGATGTTCAGCGAGGCGGCAGAATCCGCCGATGCGGTCGCACGGCTGTTGTCGGCCAATCGCGATGCGTTCGCCGCGCTCGGCGAACGGCTGCGGGCGGCACCACCGGCGGTGGTCGTGACCTGCGCGCGCGGTTCGTCCGATCACGCCGCGACCTACGGCAAATACCTGATCGAGACGTTGCTCGGCGTGCCCGTAGCCTCCGCCGCGCCGTCGGTGTCGTCGGTCTACGCCGCGCCGATGGCCCCCGGAACCGCGCTCGTCATCGCCGTATCGCAGAGCGGCCGCAGCCCCGATCTGCTGGCGACCGTCACCGCCTATCAGAACGCCGGCGCCTATGTCGTCGCGTTCGTCAACGACGAGACGTCGCCGCTCGCCGAAATGGCCGACACGCTGATCGCGCTGAAGGCCGGACCGGAGAAATCCGTCGCCGCGACCAAATCCTATATCTGCGCGCTCGCGGCATTCGCAGGCCTGACCGCGGCATGGTCGCGGAACGAAGCGCTCGCCAACGCCGTCGACACGCTGCCGGACATGCTGACGCTCGCCTTCGGTGCGGACTGGTCGCCGATCGTCGACGCGCTGGCGAACGCCAACAATTTGTTCGTGATCGGCCGTGGCTATGGCTACGGGATCGCCCAGGAAGCCGCGCTGAAACTGAAGGAGACCTGCGCGCTCCATGCCGAGGCGTTCAGCGCCGCCGAAGTCCGCCACGGGCCGATGGCGATCGTCAATGACGGCTTCCCGGTCATCGCCTTCGCCACCTCCGATGCGGCCGGCGACGGCGTCCGCGAGGCGGCTGCCGAGTTCCGCGCACGCGGCGCGGTCGTCTGTCTCGCGGATGCGAAGGCGGACGCCGCCGGCACCCCCGTCGCGCTGACCGCCCATCCCGCGATCGAGCCGATCCTGATGATCCAGAGCTTCTACCGGATGGCCAACCGGCTGTCGCTGCGCCGCGGGCTGAACCCCGACGCACCGCTCCACCTCAGCAAGGTCACCCGGACGGTATGAGGGGCGACGACATGAGCGGCGGTGATGTGAGCAACGACGGTATGAACGGTCTTCAGATGCATTTCGTGAACGGTACGGTCGTCACGCCCGGCGCGCTGCTCGACGGCGCGACGATCACGGTCGACGGCGATCGGATCGTCGCGATCGACCCGCTCGATCGGGCCACGACGGACGCGATCGATCGCGTCGTCGATTTGGGGGGCGGCTGGCTCGTCCCCGGCTTCGTCGACACGCAGGTGAACGGCGGCGGCGGCGTGCTGCTCAACGACCAGCCGACCGTCGAGGGCATCGCCGCGATCGGCGCCGCCCATCTTCCGTACGGCACGACCGCGTTCATGCCGACGCTGATCAGCGACACGCCCGACGTGATCGCGGCCACGCTCGACGCGATGGATGCCGCGATTCTCGCTGGCGTTCCCGGCGTGGTCGGCGCGCACATCGAAGGGCCGTGGATCAATCCGTCGCGCAAGGGCATCCACGATCCCGCCAAGTTCCGGCTGCTCGACGATGCGATGATCGAATTGCTGATCCGTCCGCGCAAGGGCCGCGTGATGGTGACGCTCGCCCCCGAACTGACCGATCCCGCGGCCATCGCGCGGCTGGTCGCCGGCGGCGTGATCGTCAGCGCCGGGCATACCGATGCAGATTACGAGACGATCATCGACGCGGTCGGTGCGGGCCTGACCGGCATCACCCATCTGTTCAACGCGATGTCGCCGCTGCTCCACCGCGCACCCGGCGTCGTCGGTGCCGCGCTCGACGATCGCCACGTCTATTGCGGGCTGATCGCCGACGGTCTCCACGTCCACGACGCCGCGCTCCGCCTCGCGCTCAACGCACGGCCCAACGACCGGCTGATGCTGGTCAGCGACGCGATGCCGTCGGTCGGCGCGGTCGACAAGGATTTCCGCCTTCAGGGGCGCCTGATCCATGTCGAGGACGGCAAGTGCTTCGGCGAGGACGGGACGCTGGCCGGCTCCGATCTCGACATGGCCGGCGCGGTCCGCAACTTCGTCGCGCGGACGCCCGCCGACGTTCCCGCCGCGGCGGCGATGGCGGCGACCAACCCCGCCGCGTTTCTCGGCCTTGCCCATGAGCGCGGTGCGCTCGCCCCCGGCTTGCGCGCCGACTGGGTCGCGCTCACCGCCGACCTGTGGCCCGCGGGCACTTGGATCGGCGGCCAACTGGTCGCAGGCAGGACGTAAAGCCATGAAGCCCATCATCCTGACGTCGCCCCTCCAGGGCTGGGCATCGCCACTCGAGGCGGTCCCCGACCCGGTCTTCGCCGAACGGATGATGGGCGACGGGATCGCCGTCGATCCGACCGGCGACTGCCTGCACGCGCCGTGCGACGCGGTCGTGCTGAGCGTCCATGCCAGCGGCCACGCGATCACGCTGCGCACGCCCGAGGGTGCGGAGCTCCTGATGCACATCGGCCTCGATACGGTCGCGCTCGGCGGACGCGGGTTCAGCCCGTGCGTGGCCGAAGGCGCGAGCGTGCAGCGCGGCGATCCGCTGATCCGCTTCGATCTCGACCTGCTGGTCTGCGAAGCGCGCGCGGTGATCACGCCAGTGATCGTCACCAACCCCGAGCGCTTCGCGATCCTGCGCCGCGAAACCGACACGCCGATCGGCGTCGGCGACGCGATCATGACTCTCGAACGCCGCGATGCCGCCGATGTCGCCGTGGTCAAAGGCGACACCGTCCGCCGCACGATCGTGGTGCCATTGGTCCACGGCATCCACGCGCGCCCCGCCGCACGGATCGGCGAGATCGCGCGGAAATTCGTGTCCGAGGTCAAGATCGCTAAAGGCGCCCCCCGTGAGAATGATCGGCGCGAAGGCAACGTCCGCAGCCCGGTCGCGCTGATGGCGCTAGGCATCAAGCTCGGCGACGAAATCACGCTCGTTGCCACCGGCCCCGACGCCGCCGACGCGCTCTTCGCCATCGGCGACCTGATCCTCGGCGGCATGGGGGAGAAGGCTGGATCCATTGCGCCCCCCGCTCCCGTCGCACCCGCGGGAAATCAGCCGGCCACGAAACAGGTCGCAACCCTGCCCGCCGACGGCCGCCTGCCCGGCGTCACCGCCTCCCCCGGCATCGCGATCGGCCAGGCCGGCCTGTTCCGCCTCGCCGAGATCGCCGTGACGCGCGAAGGGGCCGACGCGACCACCGAACGCGCCGCGCTCGATGCGGCGCTCGCCACCATCACCACGCGCCTCGCCACCAGATCGGCGACCGCGACCGGCGCCGAACGCGCGATCCTCACCGCGCATACCGCGCTGCTCGACGACCCGACCCTGACCGCCGCCGCACACGCCGCGATCGCGCAAGGCGACAGCGCCGCCTACGCCTGGCGCACCGCGATCCGTGCGCAGGCCGACGCGCTCCAGGCCACCGGCGACGCGCGCCTCGCCGAGCGCGCCGACGACATGCTCGACCTCGAACGCCAGGTGTTGCGCGCACTCGCCGGCGAAGATCTCGACGAGCGCCTGACCTTCCCGCCCGGCACGATATTGCTGGCCGACGACCTGCTCCCCTCGCACCTGCTCGGCCTCGATACCGCGTCGATCGTCGGCTTCTGCGTCGAGCGCGGGGGGCCAACCTCGCACGTCGCGATCCTCGCTGCGACGATGGGGCTACCTGCCTTGGTCGCAGTCGGCCCCGCCCTTGCAGAGATTACCGCCGGCACGCCGCTGATCCTCGACGCCGGCGCAGGCCTGCTTCACGTCGCACCGGATGCCGAAACGCTGGCGACTGCGCAAACCGCGTTCGAGGCTCAAACCGAACGCCGCCGCGCGGCCCTCGCCAACGCCGCGCGCGAATGCCGTACGCAGGACGGCGTCCGGATCGAAGCGTTCGCCAATCTCGGTTCGGCCGACGATGCCGACTCGGCGGTGCGCAACGGCGCCGAAGGGTGCGGGCTGCTCCGCACCGAATTCCTGTTCCTAGAACGCGACAGCGCCCCCAGCGTCGAGGAGCAGACCGCCGACTACCAGCGCATCGCCGACACGCTAGACGGCCGCCCGCTGATCGTCCGCCTGCTCGACATCGGCGGCGACAAGCCCGCGCCCTACCTCCCGATCGCTGACGAGGAGAACCCGGCGCTAGGCCTGCGCGGCATCCGCGTCGGTCTCGCCCACCCGGAGATGCTCGACGCACAGCTCCGCGCGATCCTCGCGGTCCGCCCCGCCGGCCAGTGCCGCATCATGGTGCCGATGATCGCGAGCCTCGGCGAACTTCGCGCCGTCCGCACAGCCCTAGACGCCGCAGCAGCGGCCACGGGCCACACCGAACACGTCGCGCTCGGCATCATGATCGAGACGCCCGCCGCTGCGATCACCGCCGACCTGCTCGCCAGCGAAGCCGACTTCCTGTCGATCGGCACCAACGACCTCACGCAATATGCGCTGGCGATGGACCGCGGCAATCCGGCGGTCGCCAGCGACCTCGACGGGCTCCACCCCGCCGTGCTGCGGCTGATCGCGCGCACCTGCGAGGGCGGCGCGGTTCATGGCAAATGGACCGGCGTGTGCGGCAGCCTCGCGTCCGATCCACTCGCGGTACCGATCCTGATCGGGCTCGGCGTCACCGAACTCTCGTCCGCGCCCGCGCTCGTGCCCGAGATCAAGGCGCTGGTCGCGACGCTCACGATTCCCGCGTGTCGGGCCCATGCCGCCGCCGCAATGAACTGTATCTCAGCCGCGGACGTGCGAACGCTCGCCCGGAGTTTCCGCCCATGAAGTCCGTGCTCGAAGCCCTCCAGCCGCTCGGCCGCGCGCTCATGCTGCCGATCGCGGTTCTGCCTGTCGCCGGGCTGTTGCTGCGTCTCGGCCAACCCGACCTGCTTGATATCGCCGTGCTCAGCGCGGCGGGCGACGCGATCTTCTCGCACCTCGGCCTGTTGTTCGCGATCGGCGTCGCCACCGGCTTCGCGCGCGACGGCAACGGCGCGGCGTGTCTCGCTGGCGTGGTCTGCTACCTCGTCACCACGCAGGGCGCACAGGCGCTGATGACCGTCCCCGCCGATGCGCTAAAGGGCATGAGCGGCGACACGATCGCGCTCGCCACCGCCGCGTGGAAAGCCAAGGCGATCGCCCGGCTCGACGTGCCGATCGGCATCCTGTCGGGCCTGATCGGCGGCAGTTTCTATAACCGCTTCTCGGCGATCGCGCTGCCCGAATATCTCGCCTTCTTCGGCGGCCGCCGGTTCGTGCCGATCGTCAGCGGCGTCGCGGGCCTCGTACTCGGGATCATCGTCGGCCTCGGCTTCGGCGCCCTCAGCGCAGGCATCGACGGCCTCAGCTACGGCATCAGCGGCGCGGGCGGGTTCGGCCTGTTCATGTTCGGGCTGCTCAACCGCCTGCTGCTCGTCACCGGGCTGCACCATCTGCTCAACAACATCGTCTGGTTCGTTGCCGGCGACTATCAGGGCACCACGGGCGATCTCCGCCGCTTCTTCGCGGGCGATCCCAACGCCGGCGCGTTCATGGCCGGGTTCTTCCCGGTGATGATGTTCGGCCTGCCCGCCGCCTGCCTCGCGATGTACCACGCCGCCTTGCCCGAACGCCGCAAGGCCGTCGGCGGCATGCTGCTCAGCCTCGCGCTGACGTCCGCGCTGACCGGCGTGACCGAGCCGATCGAGTTCAGCTTCATGTTCCTGGCACCCGTGCTCTACGCGATCCATGCGGTCCTGACCGGCCTGTCGATGGCGCTGATGAACGCGCTCGGCGTGAAATTGGGCTTCGGCTTCTCCGCCGGGCTGTTCGATTACGTGCTGAACTATGGCAAGGCGACCAAGCCGCTGCTGCTGCTGCCGGTCGGCCTGGCCTATGCCGCGATCTATTATGTCCTGTTCCGCACCGTCATCAAACGCCTCGATTTGCCGACGCCGGGCCGCGAGCGCGACGCGCCTGTGACGGCGGCAACGGTGGCCAAGAGCGAGCGCGGCGCGGCCTTCGCCGAAGCACTCGGTGGCGCGGCGAACCTGACCAGCGTCGGCGCCTGCACGACGCGGCTCCGGCTGATCGTCGCGGACCAGAGCCTCGTCGACGAAGCCCGCCTGAAGGCTCTCGGCGCGCGTGGGCTGATCCGTCCGTCCGACAAGGCGCTCCAGATCGTGCTCGGCCCGATCGCCGACTCGGTCGCGGTCGAAATCCGCGATGCCATCGCCGCGGGTGGCACGGCCCCCGCCGTCGCCGAACCGGCGGCCGTGGTTCCGGCGGACATCCACCTGACGCCCGCGACGATCGCGGCACTGGGCGGCGCCGACAATATCGAGGGCGCCTCCCGCCACGGCACGCGGCTGCGCGTCCGATTGCGCGACGCGGACCGCGCGACGTTCCCGTCGCTGGAGGCGCTCGGCGTCCATGCCGTCGCCCGCCCCGCCCCCGGTCTCCTCCATCTGTTGTTCGACGCGGATCGTGCCGCATCGATCCTGGCCGCCTGAGTCGTGACGATGCAAAACCCAGCCCTGCTCCCCCTCGCGATGATCGCTGCGGCACTCGCCGGCTGCTCGCCCCCATCGCAGCCTGCCGCCCGGGAAACACCCAAGGCCAGCGCCCTCCCGCCGTCGAAGACAGCGGCCGAGCCCACCGCTGTCGCCGACACCCACACCCCGCCAAAACCAGGCAAGCTGAAGACGTTCGGCGACTGGACGGCCGGCTGCGACAACGCGTTGCGCTGCACGCTCGGCGCACTGCTGCCCGAAGCCGGCTTTCCCGCCGCGAGTGGTGACCGGCCGATCACGCTGAACATCACGCGCGAGGCCGGGCCTGCCGGCGCCCTCTCGGTCAAGGTCGAGACAAACGACGACGCGGCGACGCAGCCAACCGCGCCGGCCAGCTTCGCGGTCGATGACAAGCCCATCGCGGCGCACGATGCGGCAGCGCTCGCCACGGCAATGGCGAACGGCACCGCGCTGGCGATCCGCGCCGCGAACGGCCGCACGCTCGCCACGCTATCGCTGAAAGGCGCCGCCGCCGCGCTCCGCTACATCGATGCCGAACAGGGGCGTGCGGGCAGCACCGATGCGATCGTTGCGAAAGGCCCCGCCGCCTCCGCCGCGCCGCGCCCCGCGCTCCCGGTCATCACCGCAGTTACGCCGTCGGGCATTCCGGCAACGCTGACCCGGCGACAGATCTCGCAGATCCGAACCCAGGCGCAATGCGACCTTCCCGATGCCGCGTCGGGCATGAGTGACGAGACCTTCGCCCCCGATACCTACGCGCTCGGGGGCGGCAAGACGCTCGTGATCCTGCCCTGCTCCACCGGCGCGTATAATATGATCAGCGCGCTGTTCGTCGTCGATGGCGCAAAGATCACACCGGCATCGATCGACGCCCCCGCCGGCTTCGAGGCGACCGGCGCCGACACGAGGACGCCGGTCCACAGCATCGTCAACGGCCGTTTCGCGGACGGCGTCCTGACCAGCGACGCCAAGGGCCGCGGTCTCGGCGATTGCGGCGTCCACCAGAGCTTCGTCTGGGACGGCAACCGCCTCCGCCTCTCCGAACAGTCGGAGATGGGCGAATGCCGCGGCAACATCGACTTCATCACGACATGGCGCGCCAAGGTGGTGCGTTAGGGCGCCGGCCGCTCCACCTGCGCTTCGGCCAAATACACGCCGAACAGACCCTCGGGATCGGTCCACGCCGCGATCGGCGTCCACCCCCCCGACCGCAACAGGATCCGGGCATCGCGCGCACCGTATTTGTGCGAATTTTCGGTATGCACGGTTTCGCCCGCGACCATCTCGAACGATCGCCCGTCGACGCTGAAGGCGACATTCCGCGTCGCCTCCAGATGCATCTCGACGCGCGCGCGATCGTCGTTCCACACCGCCTTGTGGCGGAACGCCTCGACCGGGATATCGCCGTCTAGTTCGCGGTTGATCCGCTCGATCAAATTCAGGTTGAACGCCGCGGTCACGCCTTGCGCGTCGTCATACGCCGGCACCAGCACATCCTCGCCCTTGATCCGGTCCATCCCGATCAACAGCATCGCGCCCACGCCAAGCGAGGCGCGCATCGCCCGCAACAGGTCGACCGCCATCAACGGGATCATGTTGCCGATCGTCGACCCTGGAAAGAACCCGAGCTTCGGCGTGTCCGCGATCGTCTTGGGCAGGCTCAACGGCCGCATGAAGTCGGCCTCGAACGGCAGCACCAGCAAGTCGGGAAACTGCTCGCCCAGGACCCGCGACGACTCGCGCAGGAAATCGCCCGAGATATCGATCGGCACGTAGACCGACGGCGCTACGGCATCGAGCAGGATCGGCGTCTTGGTCGACGAGCCCGAGCCGAACTCGACGACCGCACGCCCGGCACCGGCCAGCGTCGCCACCTCGGGACAGGCCGTTTCCAGGATCGACCGCTCGGTCCGCGTCGGATAGTATTCGGGCAGGTCGGTGATCGCCTCGAACAGTTCCGAGCCGCGCCGATCGTAGAACCACCGCGCCGGGATCGCCCGCGGCCGCCGCGCGAGCCCGTCCAGCACGTCGGCACGGAATTGCGGGTCGGCAAGCGTCTGCTGGCCGTCCTCGATCTCAGGCTTCAACATCAGATATCTTTCGCAAGACGCACCCCGGTGAACTGCCACCGTTGATGCGGATAGAAGAAATTGCGGTAGCTGGCCCGCACATGGCCGCGCGGCGTCGCGCAACTGCCGCCACGCAGGATGAACTGCGAGCTCATGAACTTGCCGTTATACTCGCCGACCGCGCCGTCGACCTTCTGGAACTTGGGGTAGGGCCGGTACGCGCTGCCGGTCCATTCCCAGACATCGCCGAAGAACGCCGGGCCATTAGCGGACGGCCGCGGCTCGACTGGCCCCGCGACGTCCATCTGGTTCCCGCCGCCTGCGTCGTGCGACGCGGCTGCGGCCTCCCATTCGAACTCGGTCGGCAACCGCACCCCGGCCCAGCTCGCATACGCATCGGCCTCAAAAAAGCTCACATGCGTCACCGGCGCCGCAGGATCGATCGCGCGCCGCCCGTCGAGACCGAAGCGGGTCCGGCCGGCATCGCCCTGCTCCCAATAGAGCGGCGCGACGATGCCCTCGGCCTTCACCCAGGCCCAGCCATCCGCCAGCCAATGCCGCGCGTCGGTATAGCCACCGTCGGCGATGAACGCCGCCCACTCGCCGTTGGTCACGGTCCGATCGGCGATCGCATGCGGCGCGAGCAACGCGGCATGCCGCGGCCCTTCACAATCGAACGCGAAACCGTCGCCCTCATGGCCGATCTCGACGATCTCGCTGCCACGCTCGATCCATCCGATCGGTCCCGGCATCTCCACCGGCACCTTGCGCGCCGCGGGCCACATCGCGGGTTCCAGCGGGTTCTCCGAAAACATGTGGAGGATGTCGGTCACCAGCAATTCCTGGTGCTGCTCCTCGTGATGACAGCCCAGCGCCACCAGCGCCTGCGCGTCCTCACCAAGCGTCGGCAGCGCCGCGAGCAATGCTGCATCGACATGCGCGCGGTACGCCCGCACCTCGTCCAGCGACGGCCGAGTAACCATGCCGCGCCGATCGCGCGCGTGCCGACGCCCCTCTGCCTCGTAATAGCTGTTGAACAGGAACGGGAAACGCTCGTCGTGCAACGCATAGCCTGCGACATGATCGCGCAGGACGAACGTCTCGAAGAACCACGTCGTATGCGCCATGTGCCATTTGGTCGGCGACGCGTCGGCCATCGATTGCACGGTCGCGTCCGCATCGGACAGCGGCGCGGCGAGCGCCAGGGTCAGATCGCGCACCGCGGCGAACCGCTGCGCCAACGTGGAAATTTCCGACAGGGCTGCACGCGGCGTTGCGTCGGGTCGGACGGGGTTGGGCATCGATCTATCCTCAGTTCAACGTCGAAAGCGACGACGTTGGAACGCGAGCGACGATACGTGCCTAACCGCGCGTAGCCCCCGGTCGCCAAAGAACGTCTCCGGCGCCATTTTGGTTCACGGAGCGCGATGCCACGAACAGGAAATCCGAAAGTCTGTTAACGTACGCTAATGCGGCCGGATTAAGCCGCTGCATGTCGCTAGCGCCGACCGCGGACCGTTCGGCCCGTCGGCTGATCGCCCGCGCCAGGTGCAATGCCGCGGCCTCGGCCGATCCGCCCGGCAAGATGAAACTGCGGAGCGGCGCCAGATGCGCGTTCATCGCGTCGATCTCCTGCTCCAGCCGCTCGACCTGCGACGGCACGATCCGCAACACCATTTCGGAGGGCGTGAAATCCTCCCCGCCGGTCTCGTCCGCGCCCGCGGGGGTCGCCAGATCCGCGCCGAGATCGAACAGGTCGTTCTGGATGCGGGTCAGTGCGACGGCCATCGGGTGATCACCTAGCGCGATGACGGCGAGGCCGATCGCCGAATTCGCCTCGTCGACATCGCCGATCGCCTGCATCAGCGCACTCGACTTCGACACCCGCGATCCGTCGACCAGCCCCGTTGTGCCGTCGTCACCGGTACGCGTATAGATCTTGTTCAACTTGACCATCGGCCCAATCCTTCAGTCTGTCACGCCGGCGCGAACCCGTGACCTTCCAGTGCTGGTGCGCACGGCCCCCCATTCCAGCCCACGCCCCGACTGCATCGTCAGATTAGCAGCCCGAACCAGCCTAATTGCGGCCCGCCGCGAACAGGATCACGACCACGATCAGGATCGCCAACGCCTGGAAGAAAATGCGCTGCTGCATCATCCGGTTCGATTTCAGCGATGCCGCACTCGGCCCGTTACCGTCGCGAACCTGCGCGGTGCCCTCCTGCAGGAACGACACGACGCCGCGTACCAGCGCCACCAGGGTGGCGATCATCGCCGCGATCAAGAGGATGACGAGGAATGTGTTCATGAACCGAATGTAAGCGCAGTCGGCGACGCTAGCAATGGCACGGCTAGTGTCGCGGACGCCCCAATATTCCACGCAGATGCTGCAAGTTATACTTGCCGCCGAAAGCACGGATATCGGGCATTCTTATCGCCGCCGCCTCGAAGTGCACCGATCTGGGTATCGCTAGTAGCGGGGTGGGTGCTGACGATCGCGCTGTATGTTGTGATGACGTGGGCGGCCCCGAGGCTCGGGATCGAGCTTAGCTACCGCGTCCTAATCGAACGCAAATTAGCGCTACCAAGAAATATTACCCCGGTGAAGGCCGGGCCCAGTTGAATGGTCGCAGTAACGGAGCGCTGCGATAAGTTGGCGACGTCCCCCAACTGGCCCCGGCCTCCGCCGGGGTGGTGCGAGATTACGGGCGTCACACCCTCTTCATTGCTTCCCCGCGAAGGCGGGGACCCAGTATGGGCTCCCGCCTTCGCGGGAGAACAAGGACATGCAGGCCGCGATCCTTTTCCGTCCACACCGCGTCCGCAAATCACGATAGGCGACAGGTCTCAGCGCTCGAGAAAACGCGATCCGGTTGTCCCCCCAGCCCGCAACCGAGCGGCCAGCGCCACTCCGTCCTCCCCGCCCGCCCGCATCTCCGCCAGCGACGCCGCCCCGTCCCGCTTCGCCAACCGGCGCCCCGCCGCATCCACCACCAGCGGATGATGATGATATGAAGGTACCGGCAATCCCAGCAGCGCCTGCAACACCCGGTGCACGTCCGTCGCCGCGAACAGATCGACCCCGCGCACCACGTCGGTCACGCCTTGCGCCGCATCGTCCAGCGTTACCGCCAGGTGATAGCTCGCCGGCGCATCTTTCCGCGCAAGCACGACGTCGCCCTGCGCCAGCGGATCGGCCACCACCGCGCCGGCAATCGCGTCATGCCACGCGAGCACGCCCGTAATCGCTACAGCTTTCGCCATGTCGAGCCGCCAGCAATGCGCCAGATCCGACCGCGCAGTCACTTCGGCCGCGGTCAGATCCCGACACGTCCCCGGATACGCCGGTCCGACGTCCCCCTGCGGCGCCGAAGCACTCGCCGCGATCTCTGCGCGCGTACAGAAACACGGATAGACGAGCCCGCGCGCCTTCAACACGTCGAGCGCCGCATCGTACGTCGCCAGCCGGTCGGACTGGAACACCAGCGTGTCCCACCGCAACCCGAGCCACGCCAGATCCTCGACGATCCCCGCGACGAACTCGGGCCGACTCCGCGTCCCGTCGATATCCTCGATCCGCAACACGAACCGCCCGCCCCGCGCGCGCGCGAAATCATGCGCGCGGATCGCCGACACCGCATGCCCCAGATGCAGCCGCCCCGTCGGGCTCGGCGCAAACCGCGTGACGACCGCTTCGTCGCTCACCGCGCTTGACCTGACGATACGCGCCGTGCTGTCATGCGGTTGTCATCGCTGTCGTCCATAGGGCGCTCTGCGAAGCCTGAGTGGGAGGAGCCGTGTTTCACCCCGATCTGATGCGCCATCCGGATGGGTGTCCGGCGCTCGTGCTCAATGCCGATTATACGCCGCTCTCTTACTATCCGCTCAGCGTGTGGCCGTGGCAAACCGCGGTCAAGGCCGTCTTCCTCGACCGTGTCGACATCGTCGCCACCTATGAACGCGAAGTGCGCAGCGCCAATTTCGCGCTGAAACTGCCCTCGGTCATCGCGCTGAAGCAGTTCGTCCGACCGTCGCAATTTCCCGCCTTCACCCGTTTCAACCTGTTCCTGCGCGACCGGTTCACCTGCCAATATTGCGGCAAGCTGCGCGACCTCACCTTCGACCATGTCGTCCCCCGCGCGCAAGGCGGTCGTACCACGTGGGAGAACGTCGTCACTGCCTGCTCGCCGTGCAACCTGAAGAAAGGCGGGCGGACGCCGAAACAGGCGGCGATGCCTCTGCATATCGAACCGATCCGTCCGACCAACTGGCATCTCCAGGAACACGGCCGCAGCTTCCCGCCCAACTACCTGCACGACACGTGGCACGACTGGTTGTACTGGGACGTTGAACTGGAAGCGTAACGGCTTTCAAGACGACGGGAGATACTATGCAGGTGAAACTGGTGGCGGCGCTCGCCGCGACGGGACTTTTCGTGTCCGCGTGCGGCGACAGGGACGAACAGCGCGCACAGGCCGACGCCAATGCGGTCGGCTTCGTGCCCCCGTCGGTCACCTCGCGGCTCGATTTCGGGGCCAGCATGGAACGCCGCTTCCGGACGCTCGACCGCGACGCCGACGACCGGATCACGAAGGACGAACTTCCCTCGCCCAATACGCGCATCAAGGCGTTCGACCGCAACAAGGACGGCGTCATCACCGCGATCGAGTGGAGCGAAGGCACGCTCGCCTGGTTCGACAGGATGGACCTGAACCATGACGGCACCGTCACCTCGGAAGAGCGTACGGAGTCACGCAACCGCTAGGTCACCTCGCGCTCCGTCATCCTGACGAAAGTCGGGATCCAGGGTATCGGCATGCAGCTTTATCGGCTCTGGATCCTGACTTTCGTCAGGATGACGCGAGACGATGGGCGACATTAAATTGCACGCCATCAGCGCTTTTCATTCGAATTCGCTCCTGCACGATACCAAACCCGGTTGACCTGATCCCTGCCGCAGCGCAGCAGGGAATCATGGCAAGCCTCCCCGCTATCGCGAACAATTCCGACATCCGTTTCCTCGGCAAACTGCTCGGCGACGTCATTCGCGCCTATGGCGGCGAGCGGCTGTTCGAGGCCACCGAGACGATCCGCAAGGCGTCGGTCGAGCGCCACCGCGACGCGTCCGAGGGCAAGGCCGGCGACGACCGCGCAGTCGATCTCAGCCTCGAAAAGCTCAGCCTCGACGAGACGCTCGATTTCGTCCGCGGCTTCATGCTGTTCTCGATGCTCGCCAATCTGGCCGAGGACCGACAGGGCATCGCCGCCGAGGACGGCGCCGACTTGGCCTCCGCAATCGCCACGCTCGAGGCCGAAGGCATCGACCGCACTCAAATCCGGGCGCTGCTCGATCACGCGCTGATCGCTCCCGTCCTCACCGCGCACCCGACCGAAGTCCGCCGCAAGAGCATGATCGACCACCGCAACCGCATCGCCGAGCTGATGGGCCTGCGCGATCTCGGCCGCGACACCACGCCCGACGGCGACAGCGTCGACGATGCGATCCTCCGCCAGATCGCGCTCCTCTGGCAAACGCGCGTGCTGCGCCGCGAACGCCTCTACGTCACCGACGAGGTCGACACCGCGCTCAGCTACCTGCGCGACGTGTTCCTCCCCGCGCTGCCCGCACTCTACCAGCGCTGGGACCGCGCGCTCGGCGAACGCACGCCCAGTTTTCTGCGTCCCGGCAGCTGGATCGGCGGCGACCGCGACGGTAACCCGTACGTCACTGCCGATTCGCTCAAGACCGCGCTGTCAAAGGCGAGCGAGGCGGTGCTCGGCTATTACCTCGACGCGGTGCACGCACTCGGCGCCGAGCTCTCGATCTCGACCGAGCACGCCCCTGCCGATGCTGCGGTGCAGGCGCTCGCCGACGCCAGCGGCGATGATGCCGCCAGCCGCAGCGACGAGCCCTATCGCCGCGCGCTTTCGGGCATCTACGCCCGCCTGTCCGCGACACACGACGCGCTGACCGGCAAGCACGCCCCCCGCCCCGGCCGCCTCGACGGCGAGCCCTATGCCAACCCAACCGACTTCCGCGCCGACCTCGTCACGCTGGCGCATGGCCTCGGCATCGCGCTGAAGACGGGCGGCGCGCTCGGCCGGCTGATCCGCGCGGTCGAGACGTTCGGCTTCCACCTCGCCACCTTCGACCTGCGCCAGAACAGCGCCGTCCACGAACGCGTCGTCGCCGAACTGCTGAAAGTCGCAGGCGTCGAGGACGATTACCTGTCGCTCGACGAAGACGCCCGCGTCGCACTGCTCCGCCGCGAACTCGCCAACGCCCGCCCCCTCACCTCTCGCTTCGCCGAATATTCCGAAGAAACCGCCGGCGAACTCGCCATAGTCCAGGCCGCCGCCGACGCGCACGCCGCGTACGGCCCTGCGTGCATCACCAACTACATCGTCTCGATGGCGCAGTCGGTCAGCGACCTGTTCGAAGTGAATTTGCTGCTTAAGGAAGTCGGTCTCTACCGTCCGGGCGATGTGCCCACGGCGGCGATCATGGCTGTGCCGCTGTTCGAGACGATCGGCGATCTCGAAGCCGCGCCCGGCGTCATGTCCGCTTGGTTCGCGCTTCCCGAAATCGCGACGATCTCGACGGCGCGCGGCCATCAGGAAGTGATGATCGGCTATTCGGACAGCAACAAGGACGGCGGGTACCTCACGTCCACCTGGCAACTCTCGAAAGCCTCGACCGCGCTCAAACCCGTCTTCGCCGCGGCGGGCGTCGGCATGCAGCTGTTCCACGGGCGCGGCGGCGCGGTCGGGCGCGGCGGCGGCTCGGCGTTCCGCGCGATCCGCGCGCAGCCATCGGGCACCGTCCAGGGCCGCATCCGCATCACCGAACAGGGCGAAGTGATCGCCGCCAAATACGGCACGCGCGACGCCGCGATGACCAACCTTGAGGCGATCGCGTCGGCCACGTTGCTCGCAAGCCTTGAACCCGAACGCCTGTCGAACGCCGACAACGCCAACTTCTCCGCCGCAATGGACACGCTCAGCGACACCGCGTTCCACAGCTACCGCGACTTAGTTTATGGCACGGAGGGCTTCCGCACCTTCTTCCGCCAGATGACCCCGATCGCCGAGATCGCCGGCCTGAAGATCGGCAGCCGCCCCGCCAGCCGCACCAAGTCCGACCGCATCGAAGACCTCCGCGCGATCCCCTGGGTGTTCAGCTGGGCGCAGGCGCGCGTCATGCTCCCCGGCTGGTACGGCGTCGGCCGCGCGATCGCCGATTTCGAGGACAAGGCGCTGCTGAAGGACATGGCGCAAGGCTGGCCACTGTTCGCCTCCGCGCTGGCGAACCTGGAGATGGTGCTGGCCAAGTCGGACATCGGCATCGCCGAACGCTATGCCGGGCTCGTGGAAGACGACAAGCTCCGCGAGATCTTCACCACGATCCGCGACGGCTGGCACCAGACCCACGACGGGCTTTTGCAGGTCACCGGCCAATCGCGCCTGCTCGAAAAGCACCCCGCGCTGGACGCCTCGATCCGCCTCCGACTGCCCTATATCGAACCGCTCAACCTGCTCCAGATCGAACTGATCAAGCGCCGCCGCGCCGGCGAAGAGGATCCGAAGATCGGCGAAGGCATCCTTCTGTCGATCAACGCCATCGCCACGGCGCTCAGAAACAGCGGCTAAGAAAACTCCCTCGCCCCTCCGGGGAGAGGGAAGGGGCCCGCCGCGCTTGCGGTGGGAAGGGAGAGGGGCATGAGGCTCGGGACATCAATTCCCAACACCCCTCACCCTTCCGCTCCTGCGTCGCTCCCTCCCTCTCCCCGGAGGGGAGAGGGACTAGGAATAAAACGGCGCAGCGACATCCTCGCGCACCCGCATCAACCGCCCGGTCGCGCGGTCGAGCAAAGCCCAGGTCGTCACCGCCTCCAGCTTCACCCGGCCATCCTCCCCAACGAACCGCACATGCCGATCGAACCGAGCCCCCTTCGGCGCGCCCTCGACCCAAGTCTCGCCAACAACGGTCTCCCCCGCCACCACACTCCCGCGGTAGTCGATCTCATGCCGCGTCACGACCCACACATACGCCAGCTTGTGCTCGGCCGGCGCCACAGCCTCCCAATGCGCCGTCGCGATGGCCTGGATCCACTGCACCCAGACCGCGTTGTTGACGTGCCCCAGTTCATCGATATCCGCGTGCTCGGCGGTGATCGAGAGCGTGAACCGGCTCACCCCGCGACGCCCAGCTGCCACAGCACGAACGCGTGTTCCTCCGCGCCCTCACGCAGCGATTCGAACCGCCCCGACTTGCCGCCATGCCCCGCGCCCATGTTGGTCTTGAGCAACAGCACGTTATCGTCGGTCTTCATCAGCCGCAGCTTGGCCGCCCACTTCGCCGGCTCCCAGTAGGTCACGCGCGGATCGTTGAGCCCGCCGCTGATGAACATCGGCGGATAAGCCTGCGCCTTCACGTTATCGTACGGCGAATACGACCGGATCAGCTTGAACGCCGCCTCGTCCTCGATCGGGTTTCCCCATTCAGGCCACTCGCCCGGCGTCAGCGGCAAGCTCTCGTCGAGCATCGTGTTCAGCACGTCGACGAACGGCACGTCCGCGATCACCGCACCCCACAGTTCGGGATCGGAATTGACCACCGCCCCCATCAGCTCGCCGCCAGCAGACCGCCCCGCAATCGCGATCTTCCCCGCCGACGTCCACTGCGCGTCGACCAGCGCCTTCGCCACATCGACGAAATCGTTGAACGTGTTCGCGCGCTTCTCGAGCTTGCCATCGAGATACCATTGCTGGCCCAGGTCATCGCCACCCCGGATATGCGCGATCGCATAGGCGAACCCGCGATCGAGCAGGCTCATCCGCCCGGTCGAGAAGCCCGGCGGGATCGCATAGCCGTACGCGCCATAGGCATAGAGGAACAAAGGCGCCGACCCATCGCGCACGAACCCCGCCGGATACACGATCGAGACCGGTATCTCGGTCCCGTCCCGCGCGACGATCTTGAGCCGCTCGGTCGCATATTTCGCCGCGTCATAGCCGCTCGGGATTTCCTGCACCTTGAGCATCGTCCGCTCGCCGGTATCGACGTCATAGTCGTACACCGTCCCCGGCGTGACCATCGACTCATACCCGAGCCGCAGCACCGTCATGTCGTACTCGGGATTATCCCCCAGCCCGGCGACATAGCTCGCCTCGGGGAAGTCGATCCGCTTGCCCTCGGTCGGCGTCTCGTACCGGTGGATCGCAATCTGATCGAGCCCGTCTTCGCGCCCGTCGACCACGAAGAAGTCCTGATAGCATTCCACCCCGGTCATGTAGAAATGCGGGCTCGCGGGGATCAGTTCGGTCCACGCCCCCGGCTCCTCGACCAGCGCGGTGCACAGCCGGAAGTTCGGATCGACGTCGTTGGTGTGGATGAACAGCGTCCCGTCATGCTCGTCCACGTCATACTCGCGCCCGACTTTCCGCGCGGAGACGAGGATCGGTACCGCCAGAGGCTCATGCGCGGGCAGCAGATACAGTTCGCTCGTCACATGATCGCTCGTCGCGATCACGATCCACTTGCGCGAACTCGTCTCGCCGACGCCGACGCGGAAGCCCTCGTCTTCCTCGTGGAACAGCACGACGTCGTCCGAGATAGGCGTCCCCAACCGGTGGAAGCGCGCATTGTCGGTCCGCCACTGCTCGTTCGCCAGACCGTACAGGAAGCCCGCGTCGTCCGCGGTCCAGACGATCTCGCTGAGCATTCCCGGAATGACGTCGGGCAGATGCTCGCCGGTATCCAGATCCTTGACCCGAACCTCGAACCGCTCGCTGCCATTGTCATCAATCGCATAGGCGAGATAGCGCCCGTCATTGCTGATCGAGAACGCCCCGAGACGGAAATATTCATGGCCCTCGGCCAGCGCCGGCTCGTCGAGCAGCAACTCGTCGTCACCGCCCGCGACCGGCTTGCGCCACCATTTCTTGTACTGCCCGCCGGTCTCGTATGCGGTCCAGTACAGCCAATCGCCGTCCTTCTGCGGCACCGAGGATTCATCCTCCTTGATGCGCGCCTTCATCTCTTCGTAGATCGTGTCGACCAGTGCCGTGTGCGGCGCCATCTGCGCCTCGAAATACGCGTTCTCGGCGGCGAGATACGCGAGCACGTCGGCGTCCTCGACTTCCGGATAGTTCGGATCCTTCAGCCAGGCATAGGGATCCTCGATCGTCACGCCGTGCGTGGTGAAGCTGTGCGGGCGCTGTTCGGCGATGGGGGGCGTGGTCATGCGCGTGTGTTAGCGGTGCGGGGGGAGGAAGCCAACGCTCGTCCCCCGGTATGCGGGCCAGCTTCGCCGCCCGCAGGCGGGTTCCCGACCGACGCGACCGGAAACCCGCAACCGGTCATGAATGGCAGATCCGCATGGCCACCGCGTCGAGCTCTCGATCATGACTGGCGCGCTCGCCGGCACTGAGGAAGCCCTGTTTCCTGACGAAACCGTCGGTGGCACGGCGCACCGTTTCGACCCGCTTGAACAATCGCTCGGCATGCCGCTCGGTCAGAATACGCGCCTTGCGCGCGGTGCTCAGGTCCGCCTCGAGGATGTTCGCGCGCATCGAGATGTGCGCCTGTCCTGCATCCTTGATGCTACCTCCGACGTCGCTCTTCACCGCGTGCTGGGCCGGAAGATCGCAACTCGGATAATCCTGCTTGGACGGCTGGGCATGCGCGCCGACCGAAGCGAAAGCGAGGGCAACTGCAAACACGGATTTCATCACACACTCCTTACGGCATCGCGAGTCGATGCGACGCAGCGTGTACGCCCAGCAACCTGAACGGCTTCCGCCCGGCCGTTCGTCTACCCAATGGACTACGCCGTTCATCTCCGCGATCGCCGCGAGTTCCTGGCCGCTTCCAACCAGCGTTTCCGCTGTCGCCCGAACCCTGCCCCTCTGCTACCCCTGCCACCGATCACACGCCACTTCATACCAGAGATCCGTACCATGCCGACCCAGACCGACCGCCTCGCCGCCCTCCGCACCCAGCTCGCGAGCGTCGACCTCGATGGCTTCGTCATCCCCCTCACCGACGAGCATATGAGCGAATATGTCGGCGGCTATGCGCAGCGACTCGGCTGGCTGACCGGGTTCGGCGGATCGGCCGGGACCGCGGTGGTCCTGGCCGACCGCGCGGCGATCTTCACCGACGGCCGCTACACGATCCAGGTCCGCGACCAGGTCGACGGCGCGCTGTGGGACTATGCCGACGTACCGCAGACCAGCCCCGCCGCCTGGCTCGGCCAATACGCGCCGGAGGGTGGCCGGATCGGGTACGACCCGTGGCTGCATACCGGCGGCTGGGTCGCGGACGCCGCCGCCGCGCTCGCCGATCGCGGCGCCACGCTCGTTGCGGTCGACGCCAACCCGGTCGATGCGATCTGGACCGACCGCCCCCTGCCCTCGCCCGCCAAGCTGACCGTGCAGCCCGACCGGTTCACCGGGGCCTCCTCCGCCGAAAAGCGCGCGGCGATCGCCGACTGGCTCGCCGAGCACAAAGCCGACGCGGTCATTCTCACTGCGCTCGATTCGATCGCCTGGGCGCTCAACGTCCGCGGCGGCGACGTCGACCACACCCCGGTCGCGCTGTCCTATGCGATCGTCAGCGCAGACGGCACCACCGACCTGTTCGTCGCGCCGGACAAGCTCGACGATGCGGTCCGCCAGCATCTCGGCAACGCGGTGCGCCTGCATGATCGCAGCGTGTTTGCCGCCGCGCTCGGCGCCTATGCCGGCAAGCGCGTCGCCGCCGATCCCGAGCGTGCGGTCGCCGCGATCACCCAGGCGCTCCAAGCCAGCGGCGCGAAAATTTTGCCGCTGCGTGATCCCGTCGTCCTCGCAAAGGCGATCAAGAACCCCGTCGAGATCGCCGGCCACCGTGCCGCCTCCGCGCGCGACGGCGCCGCGCTCGCACGCTTCCTCCGCTGGGTCGAGATCGAGTGCGTGAAGGGCGGCCAGACCGAACTCAGCGCCGCCGCCAAGCTGCTCGCCTTCCGCCAGGAGACCGGCGTCCTCAAGGACACCTCGTTCGACACGATCTCCGCGACCGGCCCGCACGGCGCGATCCCGCACTACCACGTCACCGAAGAGTCGAGCGCCCCGATCGAACCCGGCCAACTCTACCTGATCGACTCCGGCGGCCAATATTCGGACGGCACCACCGACGTAACCCGCGTCATGCCGATCGGCGAACCCACCACGGAAATGCGCGACCGCTTCACCCGCGTCCTGAAGGGCCATATCGGCATCGCCACCGCTGTCTTTCCCGACGGCACGATGGGCGGCCAGATCGACGCGTTCGCGCGCGCTCCGCTCTGGGAAGCCGGGCTCGATTACGGCCACGGCACCGGCCACGGCATCGGCGCCTATCTCGCGGTCCACGAAGGCCCGCAGCGGATCGCCGCCCCCAATTATCCCGGCGGCGCGGCGATGGAACCCTTACGCGCCGGCATGATGCTGTCCAACGAACCCGGCTATTACAAGGCCGGCGAATACGGCATCCGCATCGAGAATTTGATCCTGATCGAACCGCGCGCCATCCCCGGCGCCGACCGCGAGATGCTGGGCTTCGAGACGCTCACCTTCTGCCCGATCGAACGCACGCTGATCGAACCGGCGCTGCTGACCCCGCAGGAACGCGCCTGGGTGAACGACTATCACGCCAAGGTCCTGGCGGTACTGAGCCCTGAAATGACCGACGAACAGGATCGCGTCTGGCTAACCGCCAAATGCGCGCCCCTCAGCTAGAAGGCTCGTCCTTCGACGCAGGCGCAGCCCCAACGGCCCGCGCCTGCGCCTTCCGCCGCCGCAGATTTTCACGCAAGGCGGCGGCCATGCGGTCCGCTTTCTCAGCCGCCTTTCGATCTCGATCGTCCATAATCCGCCCTACATTGCCGCACGACAGCTTGACAACCGCGCCGCCCTCGTCTCTTAGCCCCACTCCGCCGGCAGCGATGCCGACGAGTGCTGCCGTAGCTCAGTGGTAGAGCGCATCCTTGGTAAGGCTGAGGTCGTGAGTTCAATCCTCACCGGCAGCACCAGTATTCCCCGGCTGGTCGACGTATCGTAAGCGACGTCGACCAGCGCGGATCATTCACCGCCGTCGATGCTAGTCCAGATCGTTTTCGCTGATGATGACGATTGCCTGATCGGGTGCCTGATCGGGATCGCGCGCAAGTGCGGTCGCGCCGAGCACGGCAATCTTATCCGCATGCTGCCGGAACAGCGCGACGGCGCCGGTTTCGGGCGACGTCGCGCTCAACGCCTCGAGCACGTCATAGTGGACGGCGAACGGATAGCGCTCCCCGCTCAGTTCCCCTTCGAACTCGACCTGGCGCTGGTCGCCATTGTCCTCGATCGTCCGGTTGTCGATGCTGACGCGGTCTTCGGCCATTGGGGCGCTCCTGATAATGTCACGGAAACGACCAACGCGCGGCGGCGTATCTGGCCTCAACGCTCGCCGAACAGTTCGCGCTGCGCCTTTTCCAGTTCCTCGGCATAGCGCCGACGGACGAACGATTCCGACAACAGGCCGAGCACATGCCGATCGTCGTCCAGCACGGCCAGTTCGTCCGCACCCGACGCGTCGAACCGCGCCATGACCTCGGTGATGTCCATCGCCGGGGCGAGCGCGGCATCGGTATTGATCGCCAGCTTTCCGACCGGCGCCTGCGGATCATGGCCCTCGCTGTACGCCGTCGGCGTCTGGACGATGCCGGCATAGCGCGCGGCGGCGTCGACCAGGACGGCGCGGCTCGTCGCGCCTAGGGGGACCTGTCGGCGGAATTCGGCCATCGTCATGTCGGCGCGCATCACCTTGGTCTCGCGGCGCATCATCCGCCCGGCGGTCAGCGTCTTCACCCATCCGACGTCGCGCGCGCTTTTGATCGTCTCGCCGCGCAGATGAAGCCGCCATGTCGAGAAGCTGTAGCCGAACGCCTCGCGCACGATCGTCGACGAGACCAGCACCGCCGCCAGCACCGCGCCGGTCACCGCGAAATCGTGCGTCGCCTCGAGCACGAGCATCACCATCGTCATCGGCCCGCCGACGACCGCGACGGCCAGTGCCGCCATTCCCACGAGTGCAGCATTGCGCGGATCGATCACGTCGTGACCGGCGAATGCCGCGATGCTGCCGGCGAAAAGATGGCCGACCAGCGTGCCGAGAAACAACGAGGCGAAGAACAGCCCTCCGCGAAAGCCGAAGCCGAGCGAGACGATCGATGCGGCGCATTTGGCGAGGAAGATCGTCAGGATGAATATCAGCGGTGCGCCGACCGCGAGATCGGCGTGCAGCGCACCATGCCCGGCCGACAGGACCTGCGGCGATACCAGCGCGATCGGTATCAGCAGCATCCCACCGATCGCAGGGCGCGCCCAGTCCGGCAGGCGCATCCGTCGCGTTCCCGCCTCGACGAACCCCACTGCCCGCATCAATGCGATACCGACGACCGCGCAGATCGCACCAAGCCCCGCATAGATCGGATAGTGATGCGATTCGGTCGAAATCGTCGAGGCTGCATCGATCACGTAGGGTTGGATACCGAGCTGTTGGGCGACCAGCGTCCCGGCCAGGGCCGCCGCGACGACCGGCGCCAACGCGGTCGGCGTATAGGCGCCGATGACGATCTCGAAGGCGTAGAACGCGCCGGCAAGCGGTGCGCCGAATGCCGCCGCGATCGCCGCGCCGGTACCCGCCCCGACCAGGTTGCGCAGATCGGCGCGACGCAGCGTGAACGCGTTGCCGACGACCGACGCGGCCGCGCCGCCGAGCTGGGCGTAGGCGGCCTCGAGTCCCACCGAAGCGCCGAACCCGTTCGACAAGATCGTCTGTCCGGAAATGATCAGGCTGTCGCGCACCGACATCCGGCCGCCGTGGAGCGCGTTCGCTTCGACCGCGTCCACCATCCGCCGCTTTCGCGCCCGCGTCGCCCAGGAAAATGCAGCGAGGATCGCTCCGCCGACGGGCAGCACGACGAGCACCGTGATCGACAACGCCGGCATGGCGCTGAGACGCGCGCCGATCGGCATGTCGAACAACCCGCGTTGCATGGTCCGCGCGATCGCACCCTGAAGGACGCTGAACAGCCCGGCCCCCGCACCGACCACCGAGGCGAGGACGATGAACGCCACCTCACTCGCACGGACTCGCCGGCGAACCCATTTCAGAAGGACGGTAGCGTGCAGGGTCGATCCTCGAACGGAGTTACCGTGAGGGCCTTAATCGGTCGCGACGCGGGCGAATACCGGATTCCTGCACCGGGTTTCTGCGATCAACGCGCCGTCGAGAACCATGTCCGCGATATGCGCAAGGCGGGAGGATACCGCCGTGGACGACCGGACCGCGAAGGCGGGTCCGGTCGTCCAAGTCAGGCAAGGACGCGAGTGGTCTGAACTCGCCCGATACGTCGGTCGCTTATGCCAGCGCCTTGACCAGTTCCTGCGCCGTCGCCGCAGACGATGCCGGGTTCTGGCCGGTGATCAGCAGCCCGTCGCGCAGCACGTGGACACCCCAATCGGCGGTCTTCGAATAGATGCCGCCCTGCGCCTTGAGCATGTCCTCGACCAGGAACGGCACGACATCGGTCAGCCCCACGGCCGCCTCTTCGGTGTTGGTGAACCCGGTGACGGTCTTGCCCGCCACGAGCGGCGTGCCATCGGCGTTCTGGACGTGGCGGAAGACGCCGGGCGCATGGCAGACCGCGGCGACCGGCTTGTTCGCGGCGATCGCCGCCTCGATCAGCGCGCGCGACGTCGGGTCCTCGGCCAGATCCCACAACGGGCCGTGGCCGCCGGGATAGAAGACCGCGTCGAAATCCGCGATCGATACCGTGTCGAGCCGGTGCGTCGCCGCGAGCAGCGCCTTGGCCTCGTCATCGGTTTCAAACCGGCGCGTCTCGGCGGTCTTCGCGCTTTCGTCGTCGCTCTTGGGATCTAGTGGCGGCTGACCGCCCTTCGGCGACGCCACCGTGATCGCGGCGCCCGCTTCCTTCAGCACGTAATACGGCGCGGCGAACTCTTCGAGCCAGAAGCCGGTCTTCTTGCCGGTATCGCCGAGGCGATCATGCGAGGTCAGTACCATCAGGACGTTCATGTCGTTCTCCGTCGCTCACTATCGAGAGCGCCAGATGGGAGCGACGGCGCGAATTACCATGTCCCTCCCGAATGGCCGGCGACCACGCGGCATGCCCTGTGTACCGAAAGCGACGGACGGAGACGCGTGCATCCGCCCGTCGCAGAGCCGGTCGGTCAGAGACCCCAGGACAACCGGACATACCCGAACTGCCCCGGCACGTCATAGGTGGTCGGATCATAGTTCGGCCCGGTGCAGCTGAAGCACGCCGGCGGATCCTGGTTGAAGACGTTGTTCACGCCGATCGTCAGGCCCAGCCGGTTCTCCAGCCACCCTGGCGACAACGTTACCTGCACGTCGCCGTAGAAGGTGTTGTCGAGGGTCTTGCCGTCCGCTTCCTTCACGCTCTTGATGTAGCGACCGGTGAACGATGCGCGCGCCAAGCCGATATCCCAGTCGACGACCGCATTGCCCTTGAACTTCGGGTAGGATTGTTCGGGCGATCCGCGCGTCGTGCCCTGGTAGTTGGTGGTGGTGAAGCCGACCGTCGCGGGGAAGCTCTCGGCATATTTCAGCAGGATGTTGCCGTTGAGCGAAAGCCCGAACGTCCCGGCCGAAGTCTGTGGCGAGCGATAGACCGCAGTCACGTCGACGCCGCGGGTTCGGATCCCGCCGATGTTCTGCAACTGCGCGTTGATGCGCGAAATTATCCCGTTCGGCGTCCGGGTGATCGCCGCGCAGCTGAGGGCGTCCGCCGCCTGCGAACAGCGGCTGAGCGTCAATGTCGCGTCGGTCGCCGCGATCGCATCGTCGACCTTGATGTCGTAGTAATTGCCCTCGATGCTCAGCTGGCTGGCAATCCCGCTGGTCCGCGCCCAGCTCGGTGCATACACCGCGCCGAACAGCCAGGTGCGTGAGGTCTCGGGCTTGAGCGCCTGGTTGCCGCCGGTCAGCACGCTGAGCTGCCCGCCATTCGGCTCCTGATAGCTGCCATTTGCGGGCACGCCGTTGGCGATGCAGTTGGTGCGGACGGTCGCGGACGATTGGAACGGCGATCCGGCGACGTTGGTGCAGGGATCGTCGATCGCCGCGTCAGACCGCGATTCCGCACCGAAGAGTTCGCCGATGCTCGGCGCGCGGAAGCCCTGTGCATAGGAGGCGCGCAACAGCAGGTCGCTGAACGGTTTCCACAGGCCGCTGCCGGTATAGGTCGTGTTGCTGCCGCTGATCGAATAATTCGAATGCCGCACCGCGCCGCCGACTTCGAGCGACTGGATGAGCGGCGTGTTGTGGATCAACGGCACGCGCAACTCGGCATACACCTCGTCCGAGTTGAAATGGCCGCGCGCCGGCTGTGCCGGAATATCCGCACCCAACCCTGCGGTGATCAGCGGATCGGGCGTGAAGCTGCCATATTGCACGCGGTGCTCATAGCCGGCGGCGATGCCGACCGGACCGGCTGGCAGGTCGAACAGGTCGCCCGAGATATTGGCGGTATAGTCCTCCAGGCTCTGCGCACTGCGCGCACGCTCGTCGAACGCGATATAGCCGAGCATCGCCGGCGTCACCGAGCCTGCACCACCGAAGATGTTGAACGGTACGCACGCCCCGGTGCAGTTCGCGACCGGACCGAGGGCCTGGGCGAGATTGGCCGCGTTGATGTTGCCGGTGAACAGCTGCTTGGCGTCGTTGAAGCCAAGGACCGCGTTGACGTCCCAATAGAATTTGCGCTCACCGACGTGGAAAGAGCCATCCAGCGTCGCCGTCGCCGACATCGTGTCGACGGTCTGCGAATAGGTGCGCTGGCCGGCCTCCACCAGACGACGGCGGACCGTCGAATAGTTCGCCGGGCCGTTGCCCGCGCCGCCCGCCGACAGCGTGTAGCCGAACGGATTATACGGGTTGGTGGCGTCCACCGAGATCGTGTCGAGCAAATTGCCGTTGCCCGCGTCCGGCCCGATCACCAGCGGGAGGAACGCCGCCTGGTTCTGCGAATTGCGCCGCGTGTAGTTCAGCTTCACGCGCAGGTTCACGGTGTCCGTCAGCTCCTGCTTGGCACTGACGAAGAAGCCGTAGCGTTCGGACGGCGTCAGGAAATAGTTGAACGGCGAAAAGTTGAAGCGGTCCGCCGAGGTGAACTCCTTGAAGTCGCTGTTCGGGCCGGTCGGGTTGGCGGCGTCGTAGCGTGGCCGCCCGAGGATTGGCGCCGACTTCAGCGTCAGGTTCCGGCCACCGACCTGGAAGAACCCATTGGGGGTCGCGCCCGAGCAGCCGCCAATGTCGTCCGAGCAACTTGTCTGGCCGGGATTGGGGAATTGCGAGATCCGCCGATCGCGCGTGCTCACCGCCTCCTGCTTCACGTAGCTGCCGCCGAACACCACGCTCGTGCGCGGCGCCTGGATGCCGTAGCTGACGTTATAGTCCTGCGTGTGGCCGTCGCCCTGGCGGAACGTACCGAATTGCGCCGAGGCCTTCAGGCCCTTTTGCTGCGACTTGGTGATGATGTTGACGACGCCGGCGAGAGCGTCCGAGCCGTACAGCGGCGACTGGCCCGATTGCAGCACCTCGATGCGTTCGATCGACCCGACCTGGATCGTGTTGAGATCGACGGTCGAGGGAATACCGCTCGCCGACGCGCCGTTGACGAACCGCAGACCGTCGACCAGCACCAGCGTACGCTTGGCGGTCAGATAGCGCAGGTCGATCTCCGCCGATCCTGCACCGACGCCGCCACCGTCGGGTGGATTGCCGATGTTACCCGAATTGTTGACCTTCGAATTAAGCCCGCCGGCCGCGCTCGGCAGCCGCTGAAGCACGTCGGCGACCGACGACAGACCGGTGCGCTGGATCGATTCCGCATCGACTGTCACCACAGGCGACGGCTGGTCGAGCGGACTGCGGCGAATACGCGATCCGGTGACGACGATATCCTCGCCAACCGGCGCATCGTCCGTCCCAACGGCCGCCGTCTCGCTCGGAACCGTGGTCACCGACTGCGCAAAGGCCGACGGTCCGCCCAGCATCGCCGCCAGCGCAAGACCGCCGGTACCCAGACACAGAAAACTCTTCGATATGCGCATATATCCCCCCGTTAGAACGCGACGCGACCCCCTCCCGTCTATTCTTTATGATCAAAAGATGACGCATCGGCGCAATCAAGCAAGGCATTATTGCAATTTGAAACATGTTTGCTGTGAATTGCGTGGATCATGTCACACACCGTCATGCGCCCGAACACGAGCTAGGCACCCCGTAGCCGCGCCTGGCCGTCCATCCCGTCAGCCGACGATCGACGCCTGAAACAGAGCGGCGTCATGCGTGCCTGCCGGTCCGGCATTCTTCGCGCGCCATCGCACCCCGGTATTGCGCGCCCGCCAGCAACAAGGCGGTCGCGCGGTCGCGATCGACCGCGGGGGAATGGACATAGCCCTGGGCGAGCACACAGCCTGCCGATTGCAGCCACCGTGCCTGTCGGTCGGTTTCCACCCCTTCGGCTACGATGCGAATGTTCATCCGTTCGGCGATACGGATCAGGCCTTCGACGATCGTCATGCTGACGGCCGTGACGTTGGCCCCCGTCGAACCAGCCGTTGCACCTACAGTTTCCGGCGCGAGATGATCGATGAACGTCTTGTCGATCTTGATGATGTCGATCGGCACGGTCAGCAGGTGCGTCAGCGATGCGAACCCGGTGCCGAAGTCATCCAGTGCGATCCGGATGCCCCGGTCGCGCAATGCCCGGATCGCGGCTTGGACGGCGTGATCGCCATCGCCCATATAGACCGTCTCGGTGATCTCCAGGATGACGTGGTGCAACGGCACGCCTTCGCGCTCGAACGCCGCGGTCAGGACGCGCTCGACCGAGCCGCCGCACAGGTCTGCGGACGAGACGTTGATCCCGACATGCTGGAACGGGATACCCATATCCAGCCACCGGCGCAGGTCGGCGGCGACCAGTGCGACCATGCGCGCGGTCAGTGCGGTGGCGACGTCGACGTCCTTGGTCGCCTCCTGAAAATCGGCGGCCGCGACGACGCGGTCGCCGATCCGCATCCGGCACAACGCCTCAAGCCCGACGATCTCGCGCGTGTCCAACCGGAAGATCGGTTGGTAATAGGCATCGATCCGGTGGTCGCCCAACGCCGCGTTGACGTCCTGGATCGCGCTCAACCGCCGCGTCATCGTCGATCCGAGCCCCGGCCAGTAGCGCACGAAACCGCCGCGGCCGGTTTCCTTGGCGTGGTACAGTGCGAAGTCGGCATTCTGCCGGACGCGGTCGACGGTGACGTCACCGGGCGACAGGACCGCGCCACCGATTGTTGCGCGCGGCACGACGATCGGCCCTCCGCAATCGGCAGGGAGGGCCAACGCTTCGAGGATAGTCTGGACGAACTGGTCGAGATCGCGGAGCGCGTCCGCGGAATCGATGACGATCCCGAACTCGTCGCCACCGATCCGGAACGTCCGGCACGGCCGGACCGCGGCCGCGATCCGATCGCTCGCGATTTGCAACAGACGATCGCCGGCGCCGTGCCCGAACGTGTCGTTCACGACCTTCAGATTGTCGAGGTCGAGGACCAGCAGCGCCCAGCGCCCCGATACCGTGCATTCAAGTTGCGACAGCGCTGCGTTGAACGCCGCACGGTTCGGCAGCGTCGTCAACGCATCGCTGAACGCGCGCCGCTCCTGCTCGACGATCCGCTCGCAACGATCGATCGCGATCAGGCAAAGGCGGACACAGTTCCGCACGACGTCCCGCTCGAACGCAGTCGGGCCGCGCCGCTCGCGGTAATAGAACGCGAAGGTCGCCACGGTCACGCCGTGTGCATCGACGATCGGGCTCGACCAGCATGCCAACAGTCCGTGCGGCAACGCCAGGTGCTTGAACGCAGCCCACCGCGGGTCGGTCTCGATATCGATCACCACGACGTCGACACCTAGATAGGCACTGGTGCCGCATGACCCCGCGGCAGGACCGATCGCCACCCCATCGAGAGCGCTGGAATACGCATCCGAAAGGCTTGGCCCGGCAAGCGGATGCAGCCGGCCCGCCCGGTCGACCGAAAGAACCGAACAGACGGCGTCAGGCACCAATGCCTCGACATCCTCGCAAAGACGCTTGCACGTTTCGCCCAGCGGGTCGTCCCTAGCAATCATTTCAAGGATCGCGTTCTGCAACTCGAGAACACTCCCATACGCCTCTGGATTCGCAGCTTCCTGACGTTTGTTTTCGCTTGGCATGCTTATCAATGTACGGAAACATGATTTAGAGTCATTTAAATTCTCTAATATTCATCGGGTTTGATTTAATTTCAAATTGTATAATCTATGGATACTGATCAGAATTAACTTGCTTCGACGACAGTATGTTGCATGCCTGACGGACAACTGCGGCGTGATCGCCAGCGAGGGAGTTGCTCAAGTAGTAGATCGATGATTTCGAAACATTTGCGATCGGTCGGTCGGCCCAACAACAGGCCACGGCAGGGGCATGGTCAGCATCTGCTTGGGAATCGCGTTCGCGCCGCTTTCCCGCTATCACGCGACCATGCCGCTCAACCGCTACTACCAAGGCCCGCCGAGCGATCATTTCGACGGCGTTCGTTTTTTCAATCCCGGACGAGCGCCGACCGATCGCGGCCTTGGCGACGTGCTTCGGTGGAAATTGGCGCGGGGTGCGGCGACGTGGCCTCGCTCCGTACCGGTTACCCCGGCCAAGCCAGCTGCACGGGTCGACGGCCTGAGGATCACGATGGTCGGTCATGCCTCGCTGCTGGTCCAGGTTGCCGGCCGCAATATCTTGATCGATCCGGTCTGGTCGGACCGGGTCAGCCCCGTCTCGTTCGCCGGCCCCAAGCGCGTCGTCGCGCCGGGGATCGCGTTCGACGACCTGCCGCCGATCGACGTCGTTTTGCTCAGCCACTGCCATTACGACCATCTCGACATCGCGACGCTGCGGCGTATCCAGGCGGTCCATGCACCGCTGATGGCGATGCCGCTCGGCAACGACACGATCGTTCGCGCCGCGGTACCGGATGCCAAGTGCGTGGTGGGCGACTGGTGGGACACGCTGTCGCTGGGCGGCGACGTCACGACGACGCTGACGCCCGCGAGCCATTGGGCGAACCGCTGGCCGAACGACGTCCGCATGGCGCTATGGGCGGGTCATCGCCTCGACACCCCCGCCGGCACGATCTGGTTCGTTGGCGATACGGGCTACGGCGATGGCGCGATCTTCCGCGAGGTGCGCGTGCGGCTGGGATCGCCCGACGTCGCACTGATCCCGATCGGCGCGTACGAGCCGCGCTGGTTCATGGCGGCCCAGCACGTCGATCCGGCCGAAGCGGTCGACATCTTCCGCGACGTGGGCGCGCGTCGGGCATTGGGGATTCACTGGGGCACGTTCCAGCTCACGGACGAGGCGCGCGATGCGCCACCGCTCGCGCTCGCGGCGGCGCTGGCGGCGTCAGACATTCCCCCGGACCGCTTCGTCGCCGCGGTGCCGGGGGGCGTGTACGACTTCTAGCGGACCGCAGCCAAGCGCTTAGACAACACCCGCTCGAACACGGGTGCCGGGCAAAGCTCGCCGCCGCAGCCGGGGACCCGCAGCGGCGCGACGGTCATCGCACTCGCACCCGATCGCAGCGCCTCGGGGGACTGCGTGCGATAGGACACGCGGACGAACGCCCGCCCGCTCCGCGTCTCGCGAACCCGCTCGAACAGCAGCGCACCACCCGGCGGTACATCGTTGGTCGCATAGCCCGACGTGACGAGATCGACGTCGAGCGCCGCCGCGAGCGCAGTGACGTTGGTGTCATGCCCCATCAGCACGTCGAGCTTGGGTCCGGCCTCGATCGACTGTAGCACGCGGCGGCCGAGCAGCGCCGCCTGATGCGCCGCCATGTACGGCGGCCGCGTGAAGACCGCGAACAACGCGGCGTGCAGCGCGCCGAGCCGCTTCAGCCCGGCGGCATCGACCCGCCCCCAGCCGACATCGCGCGCGGGCAGACCCTCGACATATTGCAGCAGCAGGACCTGCGCGACGCCGGACGTGCCGCGGATCGGCCCCTCCAACGCGATGCCGTGCCCGTCGTCCTCGGCCGACACGCGCGGTGGCCCGCCCGGTACGCACCCGCTGCCACAACCCAGCACGCGGTCGAGCTCGGCGATCTCGCGTGCGTGCCGCTGCACCAACGCGGTCATGCCGCCGGTGGAGCGATCGATATCGGCGATCGCCGCCTTCGCATCGAACGTGGTCGCGTGCGCACGCAGAGGCTCGAACATTGGATCGACCGTCCCGACCGGGCGATGCTCGACGGCGATCGCGCAACCCGGCGCAAAGCCGTTCGCGTAATCCTCGCCGCTGTCGATCGTCCGCTCCGAACTGTTGCTGGCGATCCGCACCGCACCCGCCGTCGGACAGCCCTGCGTGTCGAGCAGGCCCTTCGCGGCAAGCCATTTGCGGTCCTCGCGCGCGACGATCTCGAGCGCGCGCGCGCCGTGCAGGGTGACCCGGCTTTCGGCGACGCTCCATTTCGGCCACGGCGTCGCGGTGCGCGTCCCGTCCGGCACCTCACCCGACAGCGGTGCGCGGATGCCGTGCCGCATGACCAGCACCGCTCGTTCGGTGACGAAGGCCGGACGCGCCGGCGATTGCGCCGTGCTGCCCGTGAGCGCGAACCCGGTGCCGAGCACCACGGCGAACAGTACCGAAAGCTTCATGTCAGGGAGCAACCTTGCAAGGCGTGGTGACCAGCACCGGATTGCACCGCGCCATCGCGCCGCCGGGCAGCGTCACCGAGAACTTCAGTCCCTGCGGATCGGGCGCGCCCGGATAATAATCGGTGCTGACCGCCTGCGCGCCGCTGTCCGCCGCCGCCTTTGCCTTGGCCAGGTCGTGCGCCCGCGCCTCGACGGTGTTGGCGTCGGTCCGCGTCCGCACGATCACGCCCGCCTTGACCAGATCGCGGATCCGCGCGCCGTCGACCAGCGGATCCTGGACGATCTGGATCGCGCTCTCGGGCTCGCCGTCGGGATACCAGCCGAACATCGCCCGTCCGCGCAGCGAAGGATGTCCCACCCGATACGCATTCGACACCGCAGGCCGCACGTCGAACAGGATGTAGATCCGCCCCCGCGCAGCCTCCAGCGTCGGCCAGCCCTTGTCGTGCACCGCGCCTGCCAGCGTCGCCGCGTCGCCCCGGACCTCATCGGGCACGATCAGCCGTCGTCCTGGTATCGCCTGGCGGATCTCGCGATCGAGCGAGTCGAGCAGCGCCGCGTCGTCGAGCGGCAACGGCGCCGCCACCAACGGCGACTGCGGCGTATCGGCGGCGTTGATCGTGATCATGATCGGCAGGTGCCGCGGATGCGCGCGCGACCACGCGGTCACCTCGCCGAGGCAGCGCTGCAACGTCACACACGTCGAGATATAGTCGATGTCGGGAACGTGAAACGACTTGTAGCCCGGCCGCAACATCGCCGCGCGATCGAACGCGGTCTTCTCGCCGGCCGCTTTCGCAATCTGCTCGCCCTTGGGGTTCGCATAGCGCCCACCTTTGGGATCGGCGAAGATGTCGATCTCGATCTGCCGCAAGCCGCGGTCGAGCTGCGCCGACAGAGGCAGGTGATAGTAATCGAGCGCCGCCGCGGTCTTCGGATCGCGCCGCCGCAGTTCTGCCATCACCGCGTCCGGGATCTTTGCCTTGAAGCTGTTGTGCGACCCGACGACCTGGATGTCGTTCATCCGCAGCGGTGGCGTGGTCTGCGCGCCGACGTCGCTGGCGAGGACGAGCGCGGCGAGCATGGCATGACGCGCGCGCATCAGAACTGCGCCCGCACGCCGAACAGGATCGTTCGGCCCCAATAGTTGATCTCGCCGAAGCGGTTCTCGTCGTCGTTATAGGTGTAGAGATGCGCGCCCGACAGGTTGATCCCCTCCAGGCTGAAGGTTACCCGGTCGCTCGCCTTGACCGAGATGTTGCCGTCGAGCGACCCGAACGGCGCGGTATAGACCGGCGCCTGCGTCGTACTGCCGGTGCCCGACAGATACCGGTCGCGCCAGACATAGGACAGCCGCGTCGACAACGGACCCTTGTCGTAGAACCCGACGATGTTGAAGCTGTTCTTGGACAGTCCGATCAGCTCGTCGCGGATCGGTCGCGCGCCCGCGGTGTAGCTCGCCTTGACCGAGGTGTGCGTATACGAGGTCTGCACGCCGAACCCGTCGAACGGCGCGGGCAGGAACGTGAAGACCTGATTGTACGCCGCCTCGACGCCGTACACCTTGGCATCGCCGCCGTTGACCTGCGTCGACAGCAGTACCGAGCCGCGGCCGGGGATGTCGATGTTGACGTTCTGCTGCGTGATGTAATCGTCCATCGCCTTGTAGAACACCGCGCCGGTCAGCGAACCCGCACGGTTGAAATACCATTCGAGCGATCCGTCGAACTGCGTGGCGAGGAACGGCACCAGCTGCGGATCGCCGCCGCTGGCGGTCGGCGCGTCGGTCGACACGGTGATCCGCGGCGCGCTGTCGGTGACGTTGGGCCGCGTCAGCACGCGGCTGGCGGCGAGACGGCCGACCAGATCGTGCGTCAGTTCGGCGCGCAGGTTGAAGCTCGGCAGCCAGTTGTTGAACGTCTTGGGGAAGCTTGCCGGCGTCGCGACGTTGCCGGTCGTCAACGTGCCGCTCGCGACCTGGTCGGTATGGACATAGCGGATGCCGATATTGCCGGTGACCGGTACGGCGCCCGCATCGAAGCCGTAGTCGGCACGCGCATAGGCGCCCAGCACCTTCTCGGTGACGACGAACGACGAGCGCAGATCCGCCGGAGTCAGCGCCGACGCCTGCACTGCGGGGGTGAAGAACGCGTCGAGATAGGCCTGCGTCACCGGCACCAGGAAATTGCGCGGCGTGTTGCCGGGGACGCCCTTCAGGAAATCGCCGTACGGCAATTGCTCGTACGCGCCCGTGCCGAGGCTCGACAGCGGCGTGTTCGGCGCCGGATTGACGAGAAAATCGCGCCGCGCATAGTCGCGCTTGCGCCAGTGATACTCGCCGCCCGCCGCCAGCTTGGTGACGAAGCCGTCGAAATCATGCGCGAGATCGGCGCGCGTGTAGAAATCCCAGTCCTTGCTGTTCTTCGGCGCGATGTTGAACTGGTACAGCTGGTAGTTCGCCGGGTTGGTCGGATCGACCGGCGTCGTGAAGGTCGGGATCGCCTTGTAGCCAGCCGACGCATCGTAGGTCAGCGGCGCGAAGAACATCGCCCGGCTGCGCACCGTCCCCTCGTTATAGTTCGGGTGGAAGCTGTGCGCGCTCGACCAGTTCACCGCGCCCGACGCATGCCAGGCGTCGGAATCCCAGGTCTGGCGAAGACCGATGTTGAGCAGGTCGTGCCGGTTGAGACTGTATTCGCGCGAAGCTATGAACCGCACGTCGTTGATCGTCGCGGCAATCACCGTATCGCCGTCGAGCTTCACGCTGGAGGGGACGATGACCGGCCGGTGGCCCGATACGCTGGAATCGTCGGGATAGATGTCGAGGCCGAATTCGTCATAGGCGACGTCGAGGCGGGTCGCGAGAATATCGAGCGTCGTTTCGAATTCCGCATTCGGCTTCCACTGCGCGGACAACATGCCGGAGATGCGCTTGCGATCCTCGGTCTCGATCGTCGGCCGGGTCCGCGTCGGCGTATAAAGCCCGGCGGGGAGCCCACCCGAGGCGGCCGACGTGAACTTGTCCAGGTTCCAGCCGAAGTTGATGAAGCGGTCGTTGCGGACCGACTTCGCCCAATATTGCGCGCCCGCGAGGATGCCGAACGTGCCGGCGGCATTCGCGAAGCTGGTGATCAGCGTCGCGTTCGGCTTCACCTTGTCGGTCTGGCTCGTATAGGTGCCGCGCAGATTGACCGTCGTCTTGGTGCCGACATCCAGCGGATGGAACGTCTTCACGTCGATATTGCCGCCCAGCGCTCCCTCGGTCATGTTCGCGGTCGGCGTCTTGACGACATCGATGCTCGACGTGAATTCGGCCGGCAGCATCTCGAAGCGAAACTGGCGGCCGTTGGCGCCGCCATTCTCGATCAGGTCGTTCAGCGCGACCGAGCTGCCGTTCAGCAACGTGCTCTGGAACTGCGGCCCCAGGCCACGGACGCTGACATACAGCCCCTCGCCGCGCGGCCGCGTGATCGTCACGCCCGGCACCAGCTGCAACGCCTCGGCGACGTTCTGCGTCGGGAACTTGCCGATGTCGGTCGAACTGATCGAGTCGACGCCGTAATCCGCGCGACGCTTCGTCTCGGTCGCCGCCTTCAGGCTGCGGGCGTAGGTGCCGGTGACGACGATCTCGCCGGTGTCGTCGGCTTCGGCGGTCGTCTGCGCAGACCCGGTCGCGCGGTCCTGCGTGGTCACAGGTGAAGACGTCTGCGCCTGGGCCGTAGCGGCACCCGCGATCAGAGTAAGCGAAACCGATGCCCGAAGCAGGCCTTTGAAACTGCGCATGAAGAGACGTCCCCTGCGACCACGTTGCCGCCACCGGCGCGACTAGGTCCGTTCCGGGTCAGTTTCGCGAAGGCAATGCTACAATCCCGTTACGTGCGGTGATGTCTCGCCGAATCGTACACTTTATCCGGACGAGCCACCGTGCCGCGCTCGTGTCTTTCGACGACCCTGCCCATTGTCGTTGTTCCGCCCGTCGGTCATGCTGCCGGCAAAGGGGATTATCGACATGATCACTGTACGGATCGCAGCTGTATTGCTGCTGGCTTCCGCATCGGCCGCCGCTGTCGCACAGTCGGATCCGCCGGTGCCGGGCAGCGGTTCGGCGCAGGGCGACGTGTCCGCGACGATCTACACGAACGACATCGCGCTCATCCAGGATATCCGCCGCCTCGACCTTCCGGCCGGCCGCACACGTCAGTCCTTCCCCGACGTCAGCGCGACGATCCGCCCCGAAACGGTATCGCTGAACGCGCCTGACACGACCGTCGTCGAACAGAATTTCGACTACGACTTGCTGACCCCGTCTAGCCTGATGGAGAAGGCGGTTGGCGAGACTATCACGCTCGTCCGGACCAATCCTGCGACCGGTGCGGAAACGCGCGAGCGGGCGAAGGTGCTCGCGGTCAACGGCGGCGTGGTGCTGCAGATCGCCGACCATATCGAAGTGCTGCGCGATGACGGCCTGCCGGTGCGCGCGATCTTCGACAAGATCCCGGCGAACCTGCGCGCGCGACCGACGCTGTCGGTGACGCTGGCGAGCCCGCGCGCCGGGCCACGGCTCGCGACCCTGTCGTATCTGACGCGCGGCCTCGGTTGGCAGGCGGACTATGTGACACTGTTCGACGACAAGACCGGCACGATCGACGTGCAGGGGTGGATCACGCTGCGCAACGCGACCGGCACCACCTTCGACAGTGCGAAAACGCTGCTCGTCGCGGGTGAGGTCGCCTCGGATGACGACAACCAGACCTTCCGCGTCAACCGCCCCACCTCGCCGATGCGACGGGCGGGCACCGAAAGCGCGGACCGCGAACAGCTCGGCGATTTCTACCTCTATCCTCTCAAGGCGCGCACCACGATCGCCGACAAGCAGACCAAACAGGTCAGCTTTCTCGACGTCAAAGGCGCGAAGGCCAGCGCAGGCTATGAATATCGCAACGCCTGGCTCGGCACGCAGACCGAACCGCAAAGCGCGGGCAGCATGCTGCGGTTCGCCAATTCGGCCGCCGGCGGCCTCGGCGATGCGCTGCCCGCGGGGACGGTCCGCGTGTACGTCCGCGATCAGCGCGGCCAGCCCCAGTTCACCGGCGAGAACCGCATCGAGCATACCCCGCAAGGCTCGGATATCAGCCTGCGTACCGGCGACGCGTTCGACGTGAAGGTGCTGCCCCTGGTCGAAAGCCGGACCCAGTTGTCGACGGATCGCTGGCGGACGACGATGCGCTACACGCTCAGCAATGCGCGCGCGAAGCCGGTTGTGGTCGACCTGATCCAGGCGGGGCTCGACTGGTCGTGGACCGATACGCGCGTTCAGGCCGAGAGCCAGAAGAGCGAGCGCCAAAGTTCGGACAGCGCTCTTTGGCATGTGACGGTGCCCGCCAATGGAACGTCGGTCGTCACGGCCAGCTTCGACACCCGCAACTGATGCGCGGTATCGTCGCCCTGCTGGCGATGCTGGTCGGCGTTCCGGTTATGCCCGTCACGGCGCAAGCGGTTATATCAAGCTCGAAGACTGTCGCCGCGTCGCCGCCGCGGCACGTCTCCGTCACGGTCTATCGCAACCCGTATCGCGAGCGTGGTCAGGCACCTGATCTGCGGTATCTCGGCGGCTTCGCGGTGGTGACCGAGACCCGGATGATAAGGCTGCCCAAAGGGCCGGCGGTCGTGACGTTCGAGGGGGTCGCCGGGGGGATCATTCCCGCCAGCGCGATCATCACCGGGCTGCCCGGCGGCACGGTCGAGAAGAACCGCGATGCGCGGCTGTTGTCGCCGGCCGCGCTGATCGACGGATCGCTCGGCCGTCACGTGACCCTGACCCGCACGTCGCGCGCGACCGGCCAGGTGCGCAGCGAGGATGCGGTGATCGTGGCCGGGCCGGCGGGCGGCGTCGTCGTACGGACCGCGCAAGGCGTCGAAGCGCTCGGCTGTTCGGGTCTTCCCGAAAGACCGCGCTACGCAAAAATTCCCGCCGGCCTCTCGCCGCAGCCTGTGCTGAGCGTGACCACCCGCAGCCCGCGCGCGACGACGGCGACCGTTACCGTCTCGTATCTCGCATCCGAGTTCGATTGGGCGGCGAGCTATGTCGCGACGATCGCCGCCGATGGCCGCACGCTCGATCTGTTCGCCTGGATGACGCTCGCCAACGGCAACGCGGAGAGCTTCGCGAACGCCGATGTCCAGGCGGTCGCGGGTCGGCTCGAACGTCGCGAGGTCCGCGCGTACCGCGCCGCTGTCGCCCGTCTCCGGCTGGAATGCTATCCGCTCGGGACGACGACGTCGGACTTGAAGACCGTAGACGCGCCCGAGCGCGACGAGATTGTCGTGACCGCCTCGCTTATGAGATCGCCGATGGCCATGATGGCCCCGCCAGCACCTCCACCGCCGCCCCCGCCGCCCCCGCCGGAAGACCTTGGCGATCTGAAACTCTACCGCGTGCCGGAGCCCGTAACGGTCGCCGCGAACCAGATGAAACAGGTCGCGTTATTGAGCAGAAGCCGCGTACCGTTCGAGCGGCGCTATCGCAGCCAGGTGCAGCCGGGCCGGACGATCGCTGAGACGCCGGTCCGGATCGAACTGCGCATGCACAACGAGACAGGCGCCGGGCTTGGCCTGCCGCTACCCTCCGGCTCGACCGCGTTGTACGTCGAGCGCGACGGATCGCGCGGGCTGATCGGTCTCGGCCGGGTCGGCGACACGGCGACGGGGCAGCGCTTCACGCTGTCGGCGGGAACGAGCCCTCGGGTTTATCTGCGTCAGGTCGCCGATCGCAAGGACCACGCAATCGTCACGCTGAGCAACGCCAATCCGTTCCCCGTGACGATCGAGGTCGAACTAGGCAATGCCGGGCAAAAAGCGTTCAAAGCACCGACCGCGACGCTCCGCCGGGTCGACGGCAAGCAGACCTGGATATCGACCGTGCCCGCGAACAGCGTCGCGACGTTAGGCTATGGCTATTGATGCATCCGGCCTGCCAGCCTTGCGCCAACGCCGATAGCCGATCACCGCCAGCACGATCATCGCCGCATAAAGCCCCGCTGTCGGCAACAATCCCTTGAACACGAACATCCCGACGTAAAGAACATCGACCGCGATCCACAGCAGCCAGCTGGCGGCATGACGACGCGCGGTCCAATATTGCGCGACGAGGCTGAAACTGCTCAGCCCCGCATCCATCCACGGCAGCGCCGCATCGGTATAGCGGCTCGTGAACCAGCCGATCGCGATCGCGCCGACGCCACCGGCCGCCAGCCCCGCGGCCACGCGCCTGGGACTGAGCGGCGCAACGACGACCTCTCCCGCATCGTCCTGTCCGTTCGCCCAGGCGATCCAGCCATAGACGATGGCCAGGCCAAACAGCGCCTGAAGGACCATGTCGGCGTACAGCCGCACATCGAGGAACAATTTGAAATACAGCGCGCAGGCGACAAGGCCGACCGGCCAGCACAGCATGCGCCGGGTCGCGGTCAGCCAGATCCCGGCGAAGCTGATGATGACGGCTATGATTTCGAGCAACGTCATTGACCGTGCACCGGCAGGGCGATCCGCTGGAGAAAATCCTGCCCCGCAGCCGACAGAAACCATTTGGCATGGCCGATGAGATAGCCGTCCCACGCCAGCGCGGCAGACGCCGGATCCACGACCACGCTCGTGAAGTAATCGATCTCCGACAAGGCGAATTCCAGATGGACCAGCGGGACCAGGCGGAGGATCGTGGTCAGGTCGGCACAGCTCAGCGCCGCGACCGTGCGATAGCCCGCGAGCAGCGCCTGCGCCGTGGCCGGATTGCCGATCGCGTCGTCCGCCCCCTGCCCCAGTTCGAGCCACCGGACCGCAGTACGCTCGATCGCGGTGGCGATATCGTGGACGGCGCATGTCCGGTCAGCGAGCCCGAAATCGAAGACGGTCTGCACGGTGCCGTCCTCCGCCCATAGCAGATTGGACGGATGCCAGTCGTTGTGCGTCCACAACGGCGGCTGTCCGGCCAGCAGGTCGAACAGGCCGTCTCCCAATTGCGCGAACAGCGGCGCCAGCTGTTGCTGCCATGGCCGCTCCGCCAGAAATGCCGCCAGCGCAGGACGCGCCGTCACATAGTGTTCGGTCGTCGCCATCGGATCGCTTGCCGGAAGGATCGCGAAGCTGGCGACGAGGGGCTGGCGGCACCGCGCCGGCGCGTCGAAGTCGCGCGCCGCCAGATGCACCTTCGCGAGCGCCACCCCCGCGGCATGCGCATGGTCGAGCGACAGGAACGGCGTCCAGGACAGCCGGTCGCGATACGCATCCGCTCCGGCCGCCTTGCGGTGCAGCTCGTACCGCCAGTCACCGATCGCGGTGGCGCTTGCTCCGTCGGTCGCGCGCACGAGGTCCGGCACCGACACGCCGTTCGCCGCCAGATGCGCGGCGAACGCATGTTCCTCGGCCAGTCCCTCAATCGTGCGAAGCCGGTGGTCGTGGCGCTTCAGGAGAAACATGCCGCGCGTCGTCTGTACCAGCGCTGCTGCGGAAAACGGTCGCGGCGAATGCCAGTGCAACGCCGTCAGCTCTCCCGCGATCGAAAAATGGGCCAGTGCCGCCACCGCCTCGTCGACCGTGATCGCGGGCCAGGTCGGCACTTCTAACGCGGTGCCCATTCCGTGAACGAGATGGTTGGCGGGCGGGACCACCGACAGGGCCGAAGCGGACGTCATCTCAGAACGCACGCGACACCGTCGCCATCACCGCCCTGCCGCTGCCGATATAATAGGCGGGCGCGGTGCCTGCGATCACCGTGCCGTTGCGGCCGATCGAGTCCTGCGCGTTGGTGGTGACCGCCTGCACGCCGGCCAGGACATGCGGATCGGTGACGTTGATCGCGTTGACGCGCAGATCGGTGCGCTTGCCGTCGAGCCATTCGGCCAGATGCAGACCGACCGACAGGTCGAGCGTCGCATAGCCCTTGATGCGCTCGTCGTTGACGAAGGTCGCATATTGCCGGCCGAGATATTTCGACGCGACGCTGCCGAAAAACCGGCCGTCGTCATACGTTCCGCCCGCGCCGAACTGGACCGTCGGGCTCGACACCGCGTGCTTGCCCCGGGTTGCGAGAACGTCCCCGCCGACCGGCAGGTCGTCGTCGATCCGTGCATGCAGATACTCGCCCGACACATACAGACTGACGCCTGCGACCGGCCGGTAATCGACCTCGGCATCGACCCCGTACGAGGTTTGCCCGCCGGCATTGAGTGTGCCGTTGATCAGTGCGCCGCCCTGGTTGATGACGGTCGCCAACTGACGATTGCGGAACTTGTAGTGGAAGCCGGTGACCGACGCCGAGAGCCGTTCGCCGATGAACCGATAGCCGAGTTCCTGCGACACCGAATATTCGTTCTTGAGCGCGGTCGTGCCCTGCGTCGCCACGACCCCGCCGAAATAGCTGTTGTAGAGCGTGAACTCGTTGGGTGTGCGGAAGTTGGTGGTGATGTTGGCGAACACCTGCTGGCGATCGTCGATCCGGTAATGGACCGCGGCCCGCGGCAATGCGGCAAAGCTATCGAGCCGCACCGTGTCTTGCGGCCCCGGCAGGTAGTTGCGGCCGTTGCGCAGCACGTCGACGCCCTTGAACCCGGCGTCGATCGTCAGCCGCGGCGTCAGCGCGATGCTGTCGGCGACGAAGAACCCCTTCGTGACGGTAACGGTGCGCTGATTCTCATAGGCGAGCAGGCGACCGTCGGCGGTGCGGATCGCCTTCGCACGATACCCCCAGCGATCGGTCGGCTGCCCGTCCGCATCGATCGACGTGTACGATTGCGTGACACGGTCGGTGCCGTAATCGAACCAGAGCCCGGCTGTCAGCGTATGCACGCCGGTCTTCAGGGTCAGCTTGCTGACGTTGCCGGTCCGCATCTGATCGCCGGTATAATTGCCGAGCACGGTCGCCACGCCGTCGATCGCACCCGGCAGCGAGATCGGCTGCGCCAGCTCTTCGGTCCCGAGGAAATTGCCGGTCGTGGTCAGCTGCGTGCCGTAGGGCGAGTTGCCATAGCCAAACTGGAGATAGGTCGTGGTGTCCAACGCAAGCCGGTCGTTCAGCACCAGATGCACCGGCGCGGAAGCGTAAAGGTTGCGGAACGGCGCGCGGTACAGCCGCCAATAGTTGGTATTCCCCGCCGTATAGCGCTTGTCGTAGTTGAAGCCGCGAGCCTGCGCGTTCCACTCCGCCAGCGTCGGGCTCGGATAGCTCGACGAGTTCGCATCGTTATACGACAGCGCGAGGCTGGCGCGGTTCCCCGCCCCCCATTCCTTGAGGAACTTCGCATCGATATGCTGCCGCGTATCGTAGCCGGCACCCCGCCAATTGTCCGCGCGGGTGTTCGAATAGGACAGGAACGCCTTTACCCCGGCGTTGCCGATCGTGCCGGTGTCGACCCGGACGAACGCACGCCGCGCCGCGTAACTGCCGAGCGACAGATCGACCAGCGCACCGGGGCGGGCCTTCGGATCGTCGAGCGCCAGCGACAACAGCCCGCCGGCACCGCCCAGCGTCGGCGAATCGATATCGACCGCGCCCTGCGCCAGCGTGATCCGCCGCAGATTCTCGGGGTCGGCGAACTGCGACGGATAGGCGTAATAATAGCCGATGTCGTTCTGCGGCGCGCCTTCCATCAGCACGCCGATCTCGTCCTGCCCGAGCCCGCGTACGGTGAGACTCGAACTGGTCGACAGGCCGTACGGGTCGCTCGACGCGACGTTCGCACCCGGCAGCAACGTGACCAGTTGGAATGCGTTGAGCGTCGGCGCCTGCTTGACGATGAAATCGGCGGAAATTGCGCTCTGCGCTTTCGGCGTGCGCTGGTCGGGCAGCAACCCGGCAGGATCGGGCGTGCCGACGACGCGGATCTCGGCCGGCTCGATGGGATCGGAAGCGACCTGCGCGACCGCGGACGACGCGATCATCGCGGCGGACGAAACCACACCGACCAGACCCAGCCGGACGCACCCATGCCGGGACGGCATCGCGGACTTCAAAAACGGAAAACCAGCACCGAAAACGTTCACGTCCACTCCAATCGGAGGGACGACGGGCCAGCCGCAGACCCTCCCTACGCCGGTATAAGCCGGATCAGGTTCAGCGGGTCATGGGCTGCTGCCCACCTCTCAGCCGCGCGTCAGCGGCCCCCCGGGGATAGAAGTCGCTTAGGCTGTTGGTATCCGGCTGGAAAGCGCTATCGCGTCACCGCGGCGGGGCGCGGCCCGCATGGCGGTTGCGCCGGACCATAGGCCGCATACAGCGCAAGCCCGACGGCGTTCCAGATCACGAACCGGACGAGCATGGGGTCGGCAGGCTTGCCAGCAGGTACAGCCAGCCGAGGATCGTCCCGGTGCCGACGACCGCGCCGACCCCGAGCGCGGTCAGGTGCGGCCAATTCGGCGTCTTGGCGAGGCTGTGCTGCGCATTATCGGCAGACCATTCGAACGATTTACGCGGTCCAACAATGCCCATCATCGGCTGTGATCTCTAGTCCCGCCCCGTTGCGAGCTGGAAGCGCAGATCGGTCAGCGTCGACTGAATATGGCTGGTCAGCAACGTCAGCATGCGATCGTCGTCGCGCGCCAGCCATGCGTCGAGCAGCTGGCGATGCTCCAAATGCGCGCGGTGCTCACGCCCCGCCGGCCGCAGGTGCGCGACGACATAACGCTCGGCGAGAATAGCCAGCCGCTCGACCATCTGCGTGGTCAGCAGGCGTCGGCCGGGCCGGACGAGTGCGGTGTGAAACACGCGATTGCGGATCGCGACCTCCGCCAGTCGCTCGCCCGCCGCGCTGTCGAGTTCCTCGAACGCCAGGATGGCAGCGGCGCGATCCGCGTCATCGGCGACCGTCGACGCATAGGCGGCAGCCTGCGGCTCGATGCTCATCCGCAACGCGAAGATGTCGTCGGCCTCGTCCGCCGACATCGGCTGGACCGAATAGCCACGGTTCGCATGGCTGGTCAGCAGGCCCTCCTGCTCGAGCCGGGCCAGTGCCTCGCGCAGCGGAATCTTGCTGACGCCCAGTTCGTTCGCCAGCGCATCCTGGCGGATCGCGGTATGCCCCGCGAGCTTGCCTGTGACGATCTGTTCGCGGACGATCTCGAACACCTGCTCGGACAGGGTGCGGACGACGATACTCATAGACGGAAGGCTCCGGGGACGGGATTGTAGCCCCTGCATAACCCACACTTCATGACAAAGGGCTCATGAAACTTGAACGCCTTCCCAGAACGGGCCGACATCCGCGAACAGCACTAACGGTCGCCGAACGAGGTCTTCACACGGTGAAACGGCGCGTATTGGGCGCCGGGACGGTCAGCCAAGGCTGGAACGTGCGTATTCTCTCAACAACGTGCTCGGAGGCCACACAGCGTCGCTCTCATTATTTCGAGGGTAAGCACTGGCGTGTCTGCAACGCGACACAGTGCGGTGGCTTAAAGTGCGCGTACCGCGGCCAGGATCATGCGGCCGGTCAATCGCGCGGTTTCGTCTTCCGACAATCGCGGGCGCGACAAGGTGCGATGGCCGAGACCGAACATGAAAGCGAGGATCAGTTCCTCCGCCCCCTCGAGCTCGTTCTCCTCGAGTTTCGGATTGGCGACGCACGCCAGTTCGCGGATCATCTGACGAAAGCCGCGACACAGATCCGCGATCGTGTCGGCGACATCGGTATTGCGGTGCGCCTCTGCCATGATCTCGAACGACAACGCTTCGTCGCCCTTCGACAGCGCGCGGCGAGCCAACTCGACGAACCCTTGCTCGATCGACAATCCCTCGAATTTGACCGAGTCGTTCATCGTCTTCAGCTCGGCCATCCTGGCCGTGGCGTCCTCCATCACGATCGCCTGGATCACCGCGTTCTTGCCGGTGAACAGGCGATAGATCTGGCCGACGGAAACACCCGCAGCGACGGCCAGTTCGGACATCGGCGTCTGATGAAACCCTTGGGTCGCAAACAGATGGCGCGCCGCAGCAACGATACGCTGCCGACTCCCCATCTCATGCTGCACTGCACTCAAAATCATGTTCCCAACGCGTTTTTTGGTTGACCGGCCGCTCGCACAATCCTAGCGGGCAAGCAAGCGGAATGAACGTTCATTCCGGTAAACCTATCTGCACGGACGTCGGGATGCTCAACATGCAGCGATTGAACCTCAAGGGATCTGTGGCACTGGCCGCACTTGTCCTGCTGTCGGCTTGCGGCAAGGAGCAGGCCCCGCCGCCACCGCCCACGCCGACCGTCGGCGTCGTTACCGTCGGCGAGGAATCGGTGGTGCTCACCTCCGAGCTTCCCGGCCGTATCGCCGCGGTGGAAACCTCGGAAGTGCGTCCGCAGGTCAGCGGCGTGGTTCGCGATCGCCTGTTCACCGAGGGTGCGATGGTCAGCAAGGGCCAGGTCCTCTACGCGATCGAGGACGCCCCCTACCGCGCGGCACTCGCCAGCGCGCAGGGCCAGCTCGGCGCCGCCCAATCGCAGATCAACGCGACCCGCCTTCAGGCGCAGCGCTATGGCCAACTGGTCGCGCTGAACGCGGTCAGCAAGCAGGAGGCGGACAACGCCACCGCCTCCGCACAACAGGCTCGCGCGAATGTTGCAGCGCAGCAGGCAGCGGTCCAGTCGGCGCGCGTCAACCTCGGCTTCACGCGCATCAAGGCGCCCATTTCGGGCCGCATTGGACGGTCGCTCGTGACCGTCGGCGCGCTGGTCCAGACCGGCCAGACCGACCCGCTCGCGACGATCCAGCGCACCAACACCGTCTATGTCGACGTCGTACAGTCGGCCGCGCAGTTGCTTGATCTCAAGCAGGCGATGGCGACCGGCGGCGTGACGCGCGGCGACGGCAGCGCGCGTGTGCAGCTGATCCTTCCGAACGGCCAGACCTACCCGATCGAGGGTCGTCTCCAGTTCGCCGAAGTCACCGTCGACCAGACCACCGGCGCGGTAACTCTGCGCGCCAGCTTCCCCAACCCCAACGGCCTGTTGCTGCCGGGCATGTACGTCCGTGCGAAGCTGGTCGAGGGCACGCGCGCCCAGGCGATCATGGCGCCCACCGCCGGCATCACGCGCGATCCGCGTGGCGGTGCGACCGCTCTGGTCGTCAACGCACAGAACAAGGTCGAGCAGCGAAACGTTACCACCGACCGCGTGATCGGCGACAAGTGGATCGTCACCAGCGGCCTGAAGCCCGGCGACAAGCTGATCGTCGAGGGTCTGCTCAACCTGCGTCCCGGCGCGACCGTCAAGCCCGCGGCCCCGCAGCAGGTCGCCAAGCCCGCGGGTGGCGCCACCGGTGGTGCCGCAGCGGGTGGAGATCCCGCAGCCGGCAACACGTCCGCGCAGGCCGGGAAGTAACCGCCCATGTCACGCTATTTCATCGATCGGCCCATCTTCGCGTGGGTCATCGCCATCATCCTGATGCTGGCCGGTATCCTCGCGATCCGGTCGCTGCCGATCGCGCAGTTCCCTGAGATCGCCGCCCCCAAGGTGACGGTCGCGACGTCCTATCCGGGCGCCGACGCACAGACGCTCGAGAACACGACGACGCAGATCATCGAGCAGCAGATGAAGGGCATCGACAACCTTCGCTACTTCGCCTCGACCTCGGACGGCTCGGGCAACCTCGCGATCACGCTCACCTTCGAGCAGGGCACCGACCCCGACATCGCGCAGGTCCAGGTGCAGAACAAGCTGCAACAGGCGACGCCGCTCCTGCCGCAGGAAGTGCAGCAGGCCGGTCTTCGCGTGACCAAGGCGACCGCCAACTTCCTGCTCATCATCGCCGCCTATTCGGAAAACGGCGACCACGACCAGGTCGATCTCGGCGACATGATCGCCTCGAAGCTCCAGGATCCGCTCAGCCGCATCAAGGGCGTCGGCGACACGCAGGTGTTCGGCGCGCAATATTCGATGCGGATCTGGGTCGACCCGTTCAAGATGTCGAACCTGGGCGTCACCGTCACCGACATCACCTCCGCGCTGACCGCGCAGAACGCACAGGTCTCGGCCGGTCAGGTCGGCAGTCTCCCGGCGGTGAAGGGTCAGTCGCTCAATGCCACCGTGACCGCACAGTCGCGCCTCCAGACGCCAGAACAGTTCCGCCAGATCATTGTCCGCTCGGCAACCAGCGGCGCGACCGTGCGCCTGTCGGACGTCGCGCGCGTCGAGATGGGTTCGGAAAACTACAGCTTCCAGGCGCGCTACAACGGTAAGCAGGCGGCAGGCTTCGGCGTGAAGCTGGCACCGGGTGCAAACGCGCTCGATACCGTCAAGCTGGTCAAGGCCGAGGTGAACCGGATCGCCAAGCAGTTCCCGCCCGACGTCAAGGTCGCGTTCCCGATCGACAACTCGACGTTCGTGCGGCTGTCGGTCGAGCAGGTCATCCACACGCTGATCGAGGCGATCGTCCTCGTCTTCCTCGTGATGTTCCTGTTCCTCCAGAATTTCCGTGCCACGCTGATCCCGACGATCGCAGTTCCCGTCGTGCTGCTCGGCTCGCTCGCCGTGCTCCAGGTCGCGGGGTTCACGATCAACACGCTGACGCTGTTCGGCATGGTGCTGGCGATCGGCCTGCTCGTAGATGACGCGATCGTCGTCGTCGAGAACGTCGAACGCCTGATCCAAGAGGAAGGGCTTTCCCCCAAGGAAGCCGCCAAAAAGTCGATGGACGAGATCAGCGGCGCGCTGATCGGCATCGGCCTGGTGTTGTCCGCCGTGTTCCTGCCGATGGCGTTCTTCAGCGGCTCGACCGGCGTGATCTTCCGCCAGTTCTCGATCACCATCGTGTCGTCGATGGCGCTTTCGGTGCTAGTCGCGTTGATCCTGACGCCCGCACTCTGCGCGACGATCCTGAAGCCTGCCAAGGAAGGCCATGGCGAGAAGAAGGGCTTCTTCGGCTGGTTCAACCGCACCTTCGACAAGGGCGTCGGTAAATACGGCAACGGCCTGCGCCGCGTCGAGAAGGGCTGGCTGCGCACGATGCTGGTCTATGCCGTGATCGTCGTCGCGATGGCCTTCATCTTCCTGCGCCTGCCGTCGGGCTTCCTCCCCGAGGAAGATCAGGGCGTCATGTTCGCACAGGTTTCGATGCCGTCGGGTACGCCGATGGAGGAGACCGCACGGACGATGGACAAGGTCCGCGATCACTTCCTGATCGACGAGAAGGCCAACACCGCGGGTATCTTCACGATCAGCGGCTTCGGCTTCGTCGGCCAGGGCCAGAATGTCGGCATCGCCTTCATCCAGCTGAAGCCTTGGGAAGATCGCAGCGGCAAGGAGAACAGCGTCGCCGCGGTCGCCGGACGCGCTAACCAGGCGCTCGCCGGGGTCCGTGCCGGCATGGTGATCGGCTTCGTGCCGCCCGCCGTGCAGGAACTGGGCAACGCCAACGGCTTCGACTTCATGCTGAAGGACAATGCCGGCGTCGGTCACGAGAAACTGCTCGAAGCGCGCAACATGCTGCTCGGCATGGCCAGCCAGGACAAGCGCCTGATGCAGGTCCGCCCGAACGGCCTTGAGGATGCGCCACAGCTGAAACTGAACGTCGACCAAGCCACTGCCGGCGCGCTCGGCCTCAGCCAGGCGGACATCAACACCACCGTCAGCACCGCGTTCGGTGGCGCGTACATCAACGACTTCATCGACCGCGGTCGCGTGAAGAAGGTGTTCGTGCAGGCCGACGCACCGTTCCGCACGACGCCGGCCGACCTCGGCAACTTCTACGTCCGCGGCACGACCAGCAACGCGATGGCGCCGTTCTCGTCCTTCTCGACGACGAGCTGGAACTACGGGCCCTCACGACTAGAACGGTACAACGGCGTGGCATCGTTCGAGATCATGGGTTCGCCGGCACCGGGCGTCAGCAGCGGCACCGCGATCAAGGCGATGGAGGAGATGGCGGCCAAGCTGCCCCCCGGCATCGGCTATGAATGGACCGGCCTCAGCTACGAGGAAAACCTGTCGGGTGGCCAGTCGACCACGGTCTATGCGCTGTCGCTGCTGATCGTGTTCCTCTGCCTCGCTGCACTGTACGAGAGCTGGTCGATCCCGATCGCCGTCCTGCTGGTGGTGCCACTCGGCGTCCTCGGCGCGGTCGGTGCGGCGATGATCTTCGGGCTGAACAACGACATCTACCTCCAGGTCGGCCTGATCACGACGATCGGCGTGGCGGCGAAGAACGCGATCCTGATCGTGGAATTCGCCGAGGAAAAGATGGGCGACGGGATGAACGCGGCCGATGCCGCGGTCGAGGCGGCGAAGCTTCGCCTTCGCCCGATCCTGATGACGTCGTTCGCGTTCATCTTCGGCGTGTTGCCGCTCGCATTGTCGAGCGGTGCCGGCGCCGGCGGCCAGAACGCGATCGGCTGGGCGGTGGTCGGCGGCATGCTGTCCGCGACCGTCCTCGCGATCTTCTTCGTGCCGCTGTTCTTCCTGCTCGTGAAGCGCGTCTTCAAGCAGGACAAGGCCGGCTCGGGGCAAGACCGCGATCAGGTCCGCAATGACGACGATAACCGTGACGGCGGCCATGACGATAACCGTCATCCGCCCCACGACCAGCGGCCGCAGGAGGCCTGATCCAGATGTTCGCCCCCATGCTATCACGCAAGACCGCCCTGATGTTCGCCGCTGGGCTCACGCTCGCCGGGTGTAACCTCGCCCCGAAATACGTCCGGCCCGAATTGTCGGTGCCGGTCGCTACACCCGTCGGCCCTGCCTATGCGGCGACCGACGCAGCCGGCGCGATCATGCCTGCGGATACCGCGTGGGAGGCGTTCTTCACCGACGACCGTCTGCGCCGCGTGATCCGCACCGCGCTGGACAATAACCGCGACCTGCGTGTCTCGGTCGCCAACGTCGCCCAGGCCCGCGCGCAATACCGCGTCCAGCGCGCCGACCTGTTCCCGACGCTCGCAGCCAGCGGCGGTGCCACCTATCAGAAGTCGCCGTTCGGCGTGGTCGGTGGTGGTGGAACCGGCGGCGGAACCGGTGGCGGAACCGGCGGCGGCGGATCGGGGGGCGGTACTGGTGGCGGTGCGGTGTCCAGCGGCCGTGCCGACATCTATTCGGCCAATGTCGGCGTCTCGGCTTGGGAAATCGACCTGTTCGGCCGCGTCCGTAACCTGACCCAGTCGCAGCAGGAACAGTATTTCGCCGCAGAAGAAAACCGCAACGCGGCCCAGGTATCGCTGATCGCCGAGATCGCGACGCAGTGGCTGACGATGGCAGCGGACCAGGATCGCCTAAAGATCGCCCGCGATACCGAGCGTGCGTTCGGCCAGACGGTGAAGCTCACGCAGGACCGCTTCCGGATCGGCATCGCTTCCGAACTCGAAGTCCGTCAGGCCAGCACCAGCTACGATCAGGCCCGCTCGGACATCGCCGAGGCGACGACGCTGATCGCGCAGGATCAGAACGCGCTGAACCTGCTCGCCGGCACCACGCTGACCGCCGACATGCTGCCCGCGCGGCTAGAAGAGACCAGCCCGACGCTGGAGAACCTGCCGTCGAACCTGCCGTCCGAGGTTCTGTTGCGCCGCCCGGACATCGCCTCGGCCGAGCATCAGCTGATCGCCGCGAACGCCAATATCGGCGCGGCGCGCGCGGCGTTCTTCCCGAACATCTCGCTGACCGCAGCCTTCGGGACGATCAGCCTCGGCCTGTCGAACCTGTTCGGCAGCGGTACGCAGAACTGGTCGGTCGCGCCGTCGGTCAGCCAGACGCTGTTCGACTTCGGCCGCAACAAGGGCAATCTCCGCTACGCGCAGGCAACGCGCGATGCCGCCGTCGCCACGTACGAGAAGAGCATCCAGACCGGCTTCCGTGAAGTTGCCGACGCGCTGGCGCGGCGCGGCACGATCGGCGCGCAGTTGCAGGCGCAGACGTCGCTGCGCGACAATGCGGCGGGGGCGTTCCGCTTGTCGGACCTTCGCTTCCGCGCGGGCATCGACACGTTCCTGACCACACTCGATTCGCAACGGTCGCTCTACAACGCGCAACAGACCTTGTTAGCCGCGCGGCTGACGCGCGACAGCAACTCGGTCGAACTCTATCGCGCGCTCGGTGGTGGTCTTCGGTCGCAGTCAACGGGCGCGTCGGCCCCGAACCCGCCTGCCCCCCGTAACTGAGCAACCGACCGTCCGACCGGCAACCGACGGGGATCGCGATCGGCAGACGTGCCGGGCCTACTTGCCGGTATGGACGGCGCGCTGATCGAGCACGATCCTCATCGGTCCCTTGGGCGTCACGCCGGTGACGATGGCCCTGCCGACGAAGCCCGTGGCGTCATATGTGCCCGTGCGCGCGATCGCCAACGGTTTGCCGCTTTTTTGCGGGCACGTCAGCGCCTGAACATAGTGACCGTCGGCGACGCGCTGACCATCGACCCGGCATTGCGCCTTCGGATCCGGCACGAGCAGCGCGTCGATCCCCACCCCGCTCGCAACGCGCTTCCGCTCGGCCTTGGACTTGCCGCGCATCATCCGCACGATGAAACCGGGAACGCCGGGAAGCGAAAGCTCGACGACGGTGGACGTGATATCCCAGCGCTCCGCCGCGACCGTCGGTAGATCAGCGGCGGCGGCGGGAGATGCGAGGAGAAGCGCGACGGCTGCGTATTTGATCATGGTTTCGCTTACCCGGCGCTGGGGCTGTCCACCAGACCGCTGTGATCGATCGAGGTTTCGCCGCATCGCCCGACACTTGGTGCGTGCGAGCACGCATTCCCTCGTCGGCGCCGCACGACGATCGACGGCCGCGCGGACGCCGATCACAGCCGGTGCGTCAACGCGAGATGGATGATCCGGATGATGACGAGGCCCGCAGCAACAACCAGGTAAAGTCGCAGGGTGCCGAGCCACAGCTTCTCGCCGCGCGCCAAGGCGGCGGGCGCAAGCGCGTCCAGCGGCGGCATCCGCCAATCGGCCCTGCCGCGCCGGTCGATCGTCTCTCCGCTCGCGCGCGATCCGAACCGGAGCGCCGTCCAGCCGACCAGTGCAAGTGTCGAACCGCCGCCGAGAATCCACAGCATGGCCGTGGCACCGAGATCGGGGAACAGCACGGAGGCGGTGAGGATCACGGACAGCAGCACGAGCACGGTGATCACCGCACCCGTAAAGAAATTGAGCCAGCGGCCGTTTCGCCATGGCCCGAGTACCGCCTCGTCGTTGCAGAGCAGCAGCAGGAACACGGTCGCGCTGGGCAAAAGGACGCCGGCGAGAGATTGCACCGCATTGGTCAGCAGGCCGAGCGGCGTTCCGGGCAGCAACACCAGCGCCGCAGCGATAGCGATCAACCCGGCGAACACGAGGTAAAAGGCAATCGATTCCTTCGGTGAGCGGTGCAGCGAGTGGCGGATGCCGAACGTGTCGCCGATCGCGTAGGCCGTGCTGAGCGACACCGCGGAGGCGCCGATGACCGATGCGTCGATCAGCGCGATGGCGAACAACACCCCCATCAACCGGCCCGAATGCACCTGGATCCCGCGCGCGACCGCCCCCGCGTCGGTAAAATTGCCGAACCCGGCAGTCCCTGAGAACGCCACGGCGGTGAACGCCATCATCGCGACCGCGCCAACGATCACCACGGCGATGCCGACCCACAGATCGATCCGGCTATAGGCCATGAACCGCGGCCCGATGCGCTTGTCGACCAGATAGCTCTGCTGGAAGAACAATTGCCAGGGCGCGACCGTGGTGCCGACGATCGCGATGATCAGCAACATCACGTCCGCCAGTTTCCCGCCCGCGGGCAGCCCGGGGACGAAGAAGTCGTGCGCGACCTGCCCCATCGGCGGGTGGAGAGTGACCGCGATCGGGACGAGCAGCAGCGAGCCGAACACCAGCACCATCATCGAGCGCTCGAACCGCCGGAAGCTGCCGGTGCTGGCGACCGCGATGATCAGCAGCGCCGCGACGATGACGCCGGCGACCTTGGGTACGCCCAGATAATCAAGCCCGAACGTGATGCCGATGAACTCGGTGACGATCGTCAGGGCATTGAGCAGGAACAGGTCGACGACGCTGAACGCCCCCCAGAAGCGGCCGAAGCGCTGGAAGATCAGCCGGGCATGCCCGACCCCGGTTACCGCGCCTAGCCGCAGCACCATTTCCTGGTTCACGTAGAGGACGGGGACGAGCAACAGCAGCGTCCAGAGCAGCGACGTGCCGTAGTTCTGGCCGGCTTGGGTGTAGGTTCCGAAGGCACCCGCATCGTTGTCGCCGACCATGACGATCAGGCCGGGTCCGATGATCGCGGCCAGCGTCAGCAGTCGACGACGCCACCCCTGCCGCGCGCCGGTGTCGTGTTCGGCGATCGCACCGAAGGCGCCGATGATGTCGCCCTTGTGCGCGTCGTCCAGATGGGCGGTCTCCGGATGAGAGCTGTCGAGATGAGCGCTGTCGAGATAAGCGGGCACGCGTGTTTCGCGCGCACCGCCGCGGCCGGTCGGGGCCAAGGCATGCTGAATCATGGCACGAACTCCGCGTGCGGTAGGGGCTAGAATGCGGATGGAACGGGCGGCGCTCAGGCCGCCACGGTTCGCCCTTTCGTACCCGCCACAGGCCGAACGGCGGCAAGACGAATGCGTCGGCTCAATGGCTCGACACGGATGACATCGGTGTGTCGTTCGACATGCGGTACAAACAGGGTCACGGCGACCTCCTGGGTTCGGGGCTTTGGCTCCGGTCCGGGACGTCGGCGTCTACACTCAGGCGGTGCGCGCAAACTCCCTGACCGGTTCACGTCCCGCGATGCGATTCAGCGGAGCAAAGCTCCTACTGTCGCTCTCGCTGGACATGGCGGTAGATCGGGCGTTCATCATGGTCCTTCGTATGGCGCGTAGATGCGCCATTGAATCGAGTCGCCGGGGCTGCCAACGACAGGGCGCTCATACCCCTCGAGGGTATAGGGTCAAGCTGGAATGTGGAGCAGGCATGAGTCACGTCGAAAAAGAGAAGAAGAAGCTGCTCAACCGCCTCAAGCGGATGCGCGGTCAGATCGAGGCGATCGAGCGCGCGGTGGAGGAGGACCGCGAGTGCGCGCGCGTGCTGCAACAGGCGACTGCATGCCGCGGCGCGCTGGACGGCTTTATCGCCGAAGTGATCGAGGATCACATTCGCGAGCACCTGATCGATCCGGCGTCCCCGCCCGACAGTCCGCAGCGCGCCGCCGCGGACGAACTGGTTCATATCGTCCATACCTATCTAACCTGACGTCGGCTTTGCGGAGCCCGGTCAGTCGTAGGCCGCGCATGATAATTTACGCTCACGGCCGACAGTAAAGATCGGCTTAGGGAAATCCGGACAGAGCCACACTCATGATGCGCTATCCTAGTCGACGCCGATCGTTACATCAGCTTCAGGAATATGCTTCGGCAATCATCACGCCGGCAGTTTCCGCGTAGACCGCTTCCCACGCTGTACGAACCTCCGGCGTGAAACGGCTACCCAATATTGCCGAGAATGTCTCTATCAACACGGCGCCGACGGCCTCGTACTGATAAGGGAGCACACCGTATCCGACATGCTTCTTGGCAAGGTCCGACAAATCAGGACGCAACCGTTCGATATCAACGACGTTCTTGACCAGAATCTCGATGGTCTTCTCGAAGACGAATGCCTGATGCCCGAGATCGTCGGAAAAGAGCGCTCGGGCAAAGGGATGATCGAGCAGTAATCGGTGATAGAAGAGTTCCGCATACGGGCGGGACGAGTGCCCGATCAGCGTGTAGCTGTCGGTCACAAGTCGAGCCTGCTCTGCCGTCAAAGACACTTCATCCCTCCCCCCTAACGGATGAACCGCCCCACCGTCGCGATACCCGGCCGAACGCAACATTTCTTATGTCCGACCAACGACTTATGATACTTAATCTATATCAAATCACAACGCAGCGCGATGTCAAGATTTTTGCGTCGTCACGCCATGCGCGATCGATTTCGGCCGGCACGCTTCGCCTCATACAGCGCGATATCGGCACGCTTGAGGATGGCGCGGGCCGAGTCTTCGCCTCGTGTCGACGCGATGCCCAGGCTGACGGTGACCATGGGTTGCTGATCCTCCGCCGATCCTTCGATCGTCTTGCGGACGCGTTCGGCGATTTTCAGGGCGGTCTGCGGATCGGTGGCGGGCAGAATAATGACGAATTCCTCCCCGCCATAGCGCCCGATCAGATCCGTATTGCGCAAACCCTCGGCGGCGGACGCTGCGATCCGCTTCAGAACCTCGTCGCCGACATCATGCCCGTAGCGATCGTTGACCGCCTTGAACTGGTCGATGTCGAACAGAATTACCGAAAGCCCCGCCCCCCCGGCCGGCCCTTCGGCCTCGGCGGCCAGACTGGACTCGAGATATTCGCCGATCCGCCGCCGGTTCGCGAGCCCGGTCAGCGCATCGGTCGAGGCCAGTAGCATGGCAGCCTGCGCGCTCCGGTCGGCGGCATCGCGCGCGTCGCGCAACACCTGTCGCGCGTCGATCTGATCGGTGACATCCCGGACCAGGCCGAACAGTCCGATCGCATCGTCCGGGGACGAGAAATCGCGCTCGCCCTGCACCGAAACATGCCGGACCGCGCCATTGGGCCATACCAGCCGCGCCTCGAACGAAAACGGCAGGCCATCGGCAAGCGCGTCCGCGACGATCTCCGCCACCCGCCCCCGATCATCGGGATGATAGAGGGCGACAACCTGATCCAGCATCGGCAACTCTCCCTCAGCCATCCCGTGGATGCGAAAGACCTCGGGCGACCAGAATATCGCGTGGTCCGACGGATCGATCCGCCAATGCCCGATATGCGCGGCGGCCTCGGCCTGATCGAGGAGGCGGATCCGCTCCGACAACGTAACCCTGAGGCGATCGCGCGCGGCGAGCAGCGTCGCCATCGGCAACGCGGAAACGAACAGCGCCAGCAGATAGAGCTGGAAGAACAGCATCCGCGCTTCCTGCGGCTCGCGGATCAGGAACACAGGGCCGGTACCCCGACACAGCGCCCAGGATCCGACGGCCACGACGACGACGATGCTGACGATCCCGCCCAGCATGCCGCCGCGCAGGACCGCGATGACGACCACCATCATCGGCAGGAACAGCAGCGGGTATTCGGTCTGGTGGAACGTCGCGGCGCTGGCCACGACGGTCAACGCGACGATCCCGATCAGGTGCGTCGCGTCGCTCCGGGACACGGCATGCCTGGCCGACGCGCCGATCTCGAATATCGCCAGCAACAGTGGCGTGACGAGCAGCATGCCGAGCCACACCGTACTGAACCACGACAGCATGAATTCGCGCGTCGGGTCGGGCGAGATGCACGTCGCCACCCCCGCACTCACCAGCGCGGCGATCGACGACGCGACGATGAACGCGCCCAGGCCCGACGGGTCCAGGAAGGAGACGCGCCGCCCCGATCGCCCTCTCGCCCACCCTCTGGAGCGCCGGCGCAGGATGAGCGTGGCGACCATCGCCTCGAGACCATTGGCCGCGCTGAATCCAGCGGCAATGCGGACGCCGGTTCCGTCCAGCAGGTTCGCCGCGAAGCTCGCGACGACCGCCGCCACCACGAACCGCCAGACCGACCGCCGCGGCACGATCAACAGGGTCGCGAGCAGGATACCGCTCGGCGGCCAGATCGCGGCGATCCCGTACACCCCGCGCGTCGCCAGCAGCGCCAGCATCGCGACCGTGAAATACCCGATGCCGAGAATGGCCGGGCCGAGCGGCGAAGATCCCAACCGTGCAAACATGCGTCGCATGCCGGACGATTAGCACCAAAATCCTTAACCTCGTAGTTACCGCGCCGAACGGAGGCCGATAGCTGATCAAGCCGCTTCGCCCATGCGAGCAAAATGGTCAAATCGGTGCCATTCCGGCAGCGCACGTCACCTATAGTACAGGGTCGCGTTCTGCATAAAATCGAACAGTAGTTTCCGCCCGATCAGACGGCGCCGGGAAGCTTATTCACCAGTTTTTGCAGGTGTACGATCCGCCCCCTGATCCGGTTCAAGCTCGGGCCGGTTTAAATTAATATCGACCAGCACGATACGCGAATAATTCCAAGTCCTATTCGGTGCCGAAACCTAAATCTGAGCACTTCCATTTGCAGTATACGCCTGCCAAGCTGCCAAGATGGGAGTAATTCAAACACCGAGTGGAGCGCCGGAACGGCCTGAGCCTCGATTTGGACAACCCCCTGTCATTTTTCTCAATTTTTCTGCCGCCAAGGGGGCTACTTATATTGCACCGTTGTGTATCGCAGCCTTGGTTCAACCGCACCTCTACGAAACGATCGAATGGTCGCTGGCTACCGCCTTGCCGATAATGACGGTACTAATTGGCACGCCGCTCCAAGCACTTGCTCGGCAGCGCCTCGTCCGCAACGAGGACGGGCACGAAATCTGGCTACTTCTTTTCCTCGCTTGTGCGGGGTGTGCAACAATCGGGGCAGTCGCGCTCCTCCTGTCGCTAGAAATTTTTGCACTGGTCGTCGCTATCGGCGGTGCCGTGGCTATACAAATGATACTTGCTGAGTGGTCAAGAAGCGGACCGCCCTCGCTCGCAACCGCGTGGCTCGATGGCCTGCCGCTCCTCCTGTCCGCCACGATTGTCGGATGTTTGGCTCTCGCCGGATCAGCGCCAGCGGAAAAACCCGTCGCAGCATCATTGATCGTGGTATCGGCAGGCTCGGGCGTCGCCGCAGCTATCAAGTTGCGGAACGAGGCCCTTGGCACGTTGGCCTCGAAACTCCGGCAAAGCTTCAATGCCGGTAGACAAATGGCAGCGGCGGCATTGTTTGGCGTCTGGCTGGGAGTGAGCGGCCGCGTTCTCGTGGGACTAGTCTGCGAAGCGCACCTGGCAACTTATGCATTAGCCTTTCGCCTCGCCGGTGTAGCACTTATTGTCCACCAGATCGGTCTCACTCTCTTCTACCGTCGTATCTTTACGGCAAGGACACGCAGCGCGGACCGGCTGCTTTCTCCACTACTCGCAGGTGGTTGGTTGCTTGCAGGACTGGTTGCGCTTATTGGTCCCGCAATTGCGCGTGCGGCCAGCATGGATGTATCCGGCGCAAAGGCGGGAGTCGTACTTGACCAGATACTGCCGATCGTCGCGCTGCAAACTGGCTTTTGGGTGGGATATGCGCTGCTTCAAGCACGAGTGTACCGCCTAGGACTCGCCAAAGCGCTACTGCCATGGGCCGTCGGTATTGCTGCCCTTTTCGGCACCGCAATAGTTTTATTTGCCGCGGCGGGTGTCGGCGTGGTTGGCTTATCCTGGTTACTTGCGGGGCAATCCGCGGCATGTTTCTTACTAGCGTTGATGCTCCTTGCTCGCAGTGGGTTGCCGCACGTCCGCACGGGTTGGACAGGCGCCGCCGGGGGCATCGCTCTGACAGCGATTGCCCTGCTACGAATGAGCGCTCTGTGAAGATCGTGTGCTGGGGCAAAATGTATCCGCCAGACGTCGGTGGAATCGAAGTGATTACGCGCAGCGTTGCCGATGGCCTGTCCGCGGCGGGGCACGAGGTCGAAGTCGTGGTCTTCGGCGGAGATCGACACGAGCGATACCACGACGGTGCGATCACGGTTCATCGAACGCCAGTTCGGATGTCCTTGTGGTCACAACCGCTTTCAGTAGATTATCTCCTCACGGCAGTCCGTGTCGCGTGGACGGCAGACATCGTCCATATACATGTTCCGAACATGATTGCCGTTCTACCTCTCATGCTACTGCCGCGCGGCAAGACGGTTCTGCTTCACTGGCACAGTGACTACATAGGACGCGGGCCGGTGGGGTTTCTTGGCAGAATCTTAGAACGATATATTGCTCGCCGCGCAGACAGAATTATCGTGACCTCGGACGCCTATGCAAGTTCGTCCCTGCCGCTGCAGCGTTGGCGCGCAAAACTTTCGATAATTCCTCTTGGCATCAAAGACCGTTGCCAGGCCAACAAGCCGGGCGACTTGCCTCAAGAATTTCAGTCCTTTCTTGACGGCAGACCCTTTGGTTTGTCGGTCGGGCGTTTGGTGCCCTACAAGGGCTTCGACCTGCTCGTTGCTGCAGCCAAACTACTCCCTCAGTCGACAGTAGTGGTAATCGTAGGCTCGGGCCCGTCCGAAACAATGCTTCGCGATCGGATCGTCCGCGAAGGTCTGAACGACCGGATATTCCTTACAGGCGCCGTCGATAGCAAAATTCGCGACGCGCTCTACGCGCATGCTGCTTTCTACGTCAGTGCTTCGGTTACTCGCGCGGAAGCGTTCGGCGTCACTTTGGTAGAAGCCATGAGTTATGGCCTTCCGCTCGTCGTCCCTCAAATAGCCGGATCGGGGGTCCCGTGGGTCGCGGGTGAGGCGGGGCAGGTTTTCGAGGTTGGGGACAGCGCTGGCCTCGCGACGGCCATCAATCGGATAACGACAAGTCCTGCTGAAGCTTCTGAAAAGTCCGCAATTGCGAGACGCCGTTTCGAGCGGATGTTCACAGAAGAGAAAATGTGGGCGCGTTTGAATACGACGGTAGAAGAACTTGCGGTGGCCTCATAACAACAATCGGCCCAGAATGTGGCAGCACGTCCTGCCGTCGAAAGCGATTGTAACTTTTTTACTTAGACTTACGGGGATTTGCTTGGTGCCGCCCTTTCAGGACCACGGCCGAGAAGTGTGGCTCGCGGTCGACGACGATCCCCTGATCCTGATGAATGTCACCGGCATTCTCCAGGATAAGGGATTCAGTACGTATAAGGCCGATGACGGCGATGCCGCCGTGCTCATGCTGCCGGAATACGCGGGCAACCTGACCCTGCTGTTTTCCGACGTGGACATGCCGGGCGACACGGACGGTTTCGCGCTCTAGCGCCACGTGGCGGCAAACTATGCATGGATCAAGATCGTCATCGGCAGCGGCCGGGTCAGTCCGGACGTCGGCGACATGCTAGCCAAGGCGACGTTCCTATCGGAGCCGTTCACGGCGACGATGGTCCACAACCATCTGCGCAAGACCTTGCCCGACGGCAAGAAACTGGAACCACTGAAAACCGCGGCCTGAGGGCTGTGCGCACCGCGACCTACCGCCGGCTCCGTGTTCGGGACGGTCAGGCGGCGCGCTCCGCCCCTTGCTCCTGCAAAGGCGCTACGGCCGAGAAGACAATAGCCGTCGGGTGATACTTGATTGACCGTCCCCTCGATCTCGCTGGCGGACACGCGCTAGATGAGCTTCGATCCGAAGCCCGTGCGGGTCGGCGGCGCGACGGGTGGACCGCCTACCTTTTTCTACATGATGTGAAGCTGTTCGGACCTGATAACCATCTGCAGCTACGCCGACCATCCCTCCAGCGGTCCGATAGCGGACGTGCTCCCGTCATGCCCAGCAACCAGACGCGTCATCCGGTCTCCGCTCTAGAGGAAGCCCGGCAGGCCATGCATCAATATTAGGTCCATGACATGAAAGAGGGAGGCCGGCTTTTAACCATCGTCAAGCACATGGACACGGGTTTCGGCCCAAATTCCGGTTCATCCACCGTCTCGGTCGGACGAGCAGCACGGCGTCCAGCGAATTCGGTGCCATATGCCGGTCGAGCGGGGGCATGGCGGAGGCTCGGGCGGTAGTTGGTACGCCGTGACGGGGGGGGGCGTGTATCAAGCGATACTAGAGAATTGCTGTCTCGCGCTGATAGCTGCCCCGATCGAAATTCGCGTCCTAGACGGAATGTTGGAACGCCTCTGTCGGTCCGTCTAAGCGCGCGGCGATGTGATACTCGACATCGTCGCTCGCCCGACGGTCCCCAGCGCCCGGTCTCGCGCACCGATCTGACGGGCATAGCCACTCCGAACGATGGTTCGAAGTTGATCACCTGCCGAGCTTGAAGGTCGGCATGCCCGCGCACGAGCGACAAATTAAGTGATTAATCCAGCCAATCGCCAAAGCCGCGTAAACTCGTGGTGCCGCTTACAGGACTCGAACCTGTGACCCCCGCATTACGAATGCGATGCTCTACCAGCTGAGCTAAAGCGGCCCGACGACGGATGTCTCCGGTCGAGGGGGCGGCAACTACCAGCGGTTTTGCGGGCTGACAAGCGGTTTGCGAGTTTACCCGGTGTTTACCAAACGCGGTGCACAAGCGTGGCGACGATACGGGGACCTTTGGGCATGACGACGGCACGCAGCGTAGATGAGGGACGCGCAGCCGGCGCGGACAGTGGGGCGCTCGCGGGGACCGCTGCACCTGCGACGGCGGATTTCGGCGAGCGCGGCGCGACCGATGCGGGCGTCAACGACGTGATGTTCGATCTGGGCGGCGACGAGCGGCGGATGCATGTGCGTGCGTACAACCATTGGGTGTCGCTGCTCGATGGGCGCCCCTACCCGTCGATCGCGAATCTCGAGCCGGAGACGATCACCGATTTCGGACCGCACAGCGTGCTGCTCGATTTCAGCCACGGCATGGGCGATCCCAGAATCGCGTATCTAGGCCGCGCGCTGCGGGAGGAATGCGGGCTCGACGGGCAGATCGCGACGATCGCCGACGTGCCCAGCCGGTCGCTGCTGTCGCGGCTGACGGATCACTATCTCCAGATCATCGCCAATCGCGCACCGATCGGCTTCGAGGCGGAATTCGTCAGCAGTCGCGGGCGGACGACCTTGTACCGCGGCATCCTGATGCCGTTCGCGTCGGGTGGCGTGACCATCGACTTCATCTACGGCGTGATCAACTGGAAGGAACTCGCCGACGCCGACCTGCAGGCGACGCTGTCGGCGGAACTGGATGCCGCGGTCCGCGCGACGCCGGATGGTTCGGGCGCGGCCACGCAGGTCTGGGCCGATGGACCCAGCGGGGGCTTCGATATCATGCCCGCCGAACCGGCATCGCCGGCGACGCAAGAGCTCGTGCTCGATGATCCGTTGCCCGTCGACTATGCGCTTGCCGGTCCGCTCGGCGAGCAACTGGCGATGGCGCGCGAGAGCGCGGCACAGGTCCGGGCGGCCGAAGTGCGCAGTCGTGCGGCGCTTCACCGGGCGCTGGGCCGGGCGCATGATCTGGCGGTATCGGCCGAGCGCGACGGCGACGATTTCGCGGTGCTGCTCTCCGCCGCCTGTCTGCCGGACCAGGCGGCGGCGATGATGCAGATCGTTACCCTGGTCTTTGGTACCAGTTTCGAAGCGACACGGCTGGAGACGTTCGCGGCGGTGTTACGGCACGCTCAGCGGCACCACGTGCCGACGGGCGGTTTCGCGAGCTTTCTCGGCGGTTTCGACGGCGATCTCGCGGCGATCGCAGCCGCCGAACGCGACGCATTCTAGGTGCGCTGCAGCATTATCTTTCGCACTGCCACAAGGGTTGAGATAGCCGATGGGCGGGCGCATAGGCCCTGATCTATGGCGAACCAATCGTTGAACACGCTTACCGAAACCCTTGCGGGCCGGTTGACCGAACGGGCCCTTCCGGGCGAACTCAAGGACTTCGGTGCGGGCGAGGTCGCGCAAGCCGCGGCGTTCGTGGCCGCCACCGCCGCGCACCGCGACGACGGGGCGCCAGCGATCGCGATCGAGCCGATCAGCGCGGACGATACGCGGCGTCGCATGCGCCTCGCGATCATCAACGACGACATGCCGTTCCTGGTCGATTCGATCGCCGCGGCGATCGGTGCGCAGGACATTGCGGTCGACCGGATCATCCACCCGGTCGTCCGCACGACGCGTACGCCCGATGGCACGCTGCATGCGATCGACGCCGATGGCCAGGGTGCGGGCCGCCCCGAATCAATGATCTATCTGGAGATGGAACGCGCCGACGCGCGAGACCGTCGCGGGCTGATCGAGGACCTGACCGCGGTGCTGGCCGACGTCCGTGCGGCGGTGACCGACTGGCGCGCGATGCAGGCAGCACTCGACGACGACATCGCAAAACTGCCCGAGGGTGAAGGCGCGGCGTTGTTGCAGTGGTTCCTCAACGGCCACCTGACGTTGCTGGGGCACCAGATCTGGCACCGCGACGGCAGCGGTCATGCCGCGCTCGGCATCGCGCGTAACGAACATCGCGTACCGATCCTCGCGGCCGCCTCGCGCGCGTTGGCGATCGAATGGTTCGAGGCGGGCAACGATGCGCCGTTGCTGTTGAAGTCGAACCTGATTTCGACCGTGCACCGCGCGGTACCGCTCGATCTGGTCGTGGTGCCGGTGATGGAGGGCGCGACGGTCGCCGGGCTGTCGATCTATAGCGGACTTTGGACCAGCGCTGCGTTGGCGGCGATGCCCCGCGATGTGCCGGTGTTGCGCACGCGTCTGGCGGCGATGAAGGCAAAGTTCGGGTTCGATCCGCGCGGCCATGCCGGCAAGGCGCTGACGCATGCGTTCACCGCGCTTCCGCACGACCTGGTGATCGCGTTCGCGCCCGATGCGCTGGAGGATCTCGCGCTGACCGCGATGAGCCTGGCGGATCGCCCGCGGCCGGCACTGGTGCTGGTCGAGTCCGCGCTGGGCCGTCACCTGTTCGGGTTCGTCTGGCTGTCCCGCGACGACGTGACCACCAGCCGCCGTGTCGCGATCGGCGACATGCTCGCGGAAGCGGCGAATGGGAGCATCCTGAACTGGTCGATCGCGCTGGAGGACGGCGAGGTCGCGATGATTCGCTACACGCTCGATCTGCGCGGCGATGGCCGGATGCCTGAAGTCGCGCCCCTCGCGCTGCGGTTGCAGCGGATGGTGCGCGGCTGGGTATCGGACGTCGAGGCGGCGCTGGTCGAGACGTTGCCACCGCCCCGCGCCGCGCGCCTCGCGCTCAAATGGGCGGCCGCGTTCCCGCAGAATTATCGCAACCTCAGCACGCCTGCCGAGGCTGCCGAGGATATCCAGCGCATCGCCGCGCTGACCGACGCGGATGCCCGCGGTGTGCGCCTCGTGCCGGGCGAAGCCGGCGCCGATCCGCAGTTGAAGATTTACAAGCTGGGCGGCGCGTTGCCGTTGTCCGACGCGGTACCCGTGCTGGAGAATTTCGGCTTCCGCATCATTGGCGAGCTGCCGACGCGGTTGCGCGACGACAGCGTACCGTTCGTGCATGACTTCGTGCTGGAGGCGAACGACGCGGCGCAGCAAAGCGACGCGCCCGTCCTCGAAGGCGCGATCGCCGCGGTGCTGGAAGGCGCGGCCGAGAACGATGCGTTTAACCGGCTGATCGTCGAACTTGGCATGCGACCGCAGGCTGTCGTGCTGTTCCGCGCGTGGTTCCGGTATCTCCGCCAGGCAGGCATGCCTTACGGGTTGACCACCGTGGTCGATGCACTCCGCCGTGCACCGAAAGTTGCCGCGGCCCTGATCGCACGGTTTACCGCGGTGCATCATCCCGATCATCCGGGGAATGCGATCGAGGCGGATCAGGCGATCGAGGCCGGGCTCGACGCGGTTACCGCGATCGACGACGACCGCATCCTGCGCGCCTATCGCAACCTGATTGCGGCGACGCTGCGGACCAACGCGTTCACGCCGGCCGCGTCGGAAGCGCTCGCGTTCAAGCTCGACAGCCATCTGATCCCGGGCCTCCCTGCGCCCGTGCCGTGGCGTGAAGTCTGGGTCTATTCGCCTCGCGTGGAAGGCATCCATCTGCGCGCTGGCCCGGTCGCACGTGGCGGCCTGCGCTGGTCCGACCGTCGCGACGATTTCCGCACGGAGATCCTCGGGCTGATGAAAGCGCAGCGCGTGAAGAACGCGGTAATCGTGCCGACCGGTGCGAAGGGCGGCTTTTATCCCAAACAGCTTCCCGCTCCGTCGAACCGCGACGCGTGGCTAGCCGAGGGCACCGAAAGCTACCGGATCTTCATCCGCACGCTGCTGTCGATTACCGACAACATCGTCGAGGGCAAAATCGTCCACCCCGACGGCGTGACGATCCTCGATGGCGAGGACCCGTATTTCGTCGTCGCCGCCGACAAGGGCACCGCGACGTTCAGCGACGTGGCGAACGCGCTGGCGCTCGAACGCGGCTACTGGCTGGGCGACGCGTTCGCCTCCGGCGGGTCGGTCGGGTATGATCACAAGGCGATGGGCATCACCGCCAAGGGTGCATGGCTTAGCGTCCAGCGGCACTTCGCCGAACGTGGCCTCGACGTGCAGAGCGAGAGCATCACCGTCGTCGGCTGCGGCGACATGTCGGGCGACGTGTTCGGCAACGGCATGCTGCTGTCGAAGACGCTGAAGGTCGTCGCGGCATTCGACCACCGCCACATCTTCCTCGATCCCGATCCCGATCCGGCGATCAGCTGGGAAGAGCGCAACCGGATGTTTGCGCTGCCGCGGTCGAGCTGGGCGGATTACGACGCCAGCCTGATCTCGAAGGGCGGCGGCGTGTTCGCGCGCACCGCCAAGGTCATCAAGCTGTCGCCGCAGGTGCAGGCCGCGCTCGGCGTGACGGTCGGCGAGATGGAGCCGGGCGCGCTGATCTCGGCGATCCTGAAGGCGCCGGCCGACCTGCTCTGGTTCGGCGGCATCGGCACTTACGTGAAGGCCGCATCGGAGGCGAACGTCGCGGTCGGCGATCCGGCCAACGACCGGCTGCGCGTCAACGCCGAGGATCTGCGTGTGATCGCGATCGGCGAGGGCGCGAACCTGGGCGTCACGCAGGCCGCGCGCATCGCGTTCTCGACCCGCGGTGGGCGGATCAACACCGACTTCATCGACAATTCGGCGGGGGTCGACTGCTCGGACAATGAGGTCAACATCAAGATCGCGCTCAACCGCGAGATGATCGAGGGGCGGCTGGAGTACGAGGACCGCAATACGCTGCTCGCGAGCATGACCGACGATGTCGCGCATCTGGTGCTGGAGGATAACCGCCTCCAGACGCTGGCGCTGTCGATCGCCGAGGCGGACGGCGCGGTCGCGGTACCGAGCTATGTGCGAGTGATCGAGATCTTCGAGGGTTCCGGACGGCTCGATCGCGCGGTCGAGGGGCTGGCGTCGAACGATATCCTGTTGCGTCGTGGGCTGGACGGGCACGGCCTCACCCGGCCCGAGCTAGCGGTGCTACTGGCGACCGCCAAGCTCGGGTTGCAGGATGCGATCGAGCATAGCGACATCGCGGGCGACGACGCGCTCAAGCCCGACCTCCACGCCGCCTTCCCGGCGGCGATGCGCGAACGGTACGCGACGGCGATCGACGAGCATCGGCTGCGGCCGCAGATCGTCGCGACCAAGCTTGCCAACCGGATCGTCAATCGCCTCGGCATCCTCTACCCGTTCGAGCTCGCCGAAGAGGAAGGCGCGGCGATGGGTGATATCGCGGCGATGTTCGTGGTTGCCGAACGCCTGTTCGACCTGCCGGCCTTGTGGACGGAGATCGAAACGGCCGTAATGCCCGAGGCAGCGCGGATCGCGCTGTTCGACGAGGTGGCGGTAGCGACCCGCTCACAGATCGCCGATCTGTTGCGGGTATCGGCACCGGGCACGGCGCCGGGCGCGGTGATGGCGCGACTCGCGAAGGGCATCACGCAGCTCGACAGCCAGACCGCGGCGTTGCTGCTGGAGGAGGCGAGCGCGCAGAGCGGGCGGATCGCCAGCCAGCTCGAAGCGGTCGGCGCGCCGGGCGATCTGGTGCGGAAAGTCGTGCGCCTGTTCGAGATGGACGGCGCGGTCGGGCTTGCCGATCTCGGCGAGCGGATGACGCTCGACGAGGCGGTGCTGACGCGGGCGTTCACGCATCTCGGCCAGGCACTGGGCCTCGACTGGGCGCAGGCGAATGCGGCGCGGATCAGCCCGACCGATCCCTGGGAGCGGTTGCTGATCGCCGGCCTCGCGCGCGATTTCCAGCAGTTGCGGCTGGAGTTCATCGCGCGGCGCGGGGCACAGGATCCGCAGGGCGCGGTCGAGGCTTGGCTGGTAGCGAACGCCACGCGGGTGTCGCAGTTCAAGGCCGTGATCGATCGTGCGCGTCATGCGGCCGTCCCGAACGCGGCGATGCTGGCACAGATCGCCGGCCAGGCACGCGTGCTGCTCGGGCGCTAAACCCCTCTCCCCTGCGGGGAGAGGGAGGGGCCCGGACGCGCTTGCGTGTGGGAGGGTGAGGGGCATGAGGCTCGGGACGCGACACCCAACCGCCCCTCACCCTCCCGTCGCAAGTGCTCCTCCTTCCCTCTCCCCGAAGGGGCGAGGGAAATCTTACGCCGCCCGCCGCGCCGCGAGCTCAGCCTTCCACCCGCGGGCGCGCCACCACATGATCACGCCGGTCACCGCCAGCACGGCTGGCAATATCCCGCCGAGGAAGATGATCACCTGCCACAGCGTACCCATGTCGGTGCCGTCGTGGATCCGCCGCATCCAGCGCGCGACCCCGCCCTGCGGCCGCGCAGGTGCAGCGGTCGCGCCGCCGGTGTCGTCGGCGATCTTCACGCCCACCGGCGTCGTCCCGCGCGCGAACGTCACGGTCCAATCGGCGCTGAGATCGGTCGGCCACACTATGCTGCGAAGCGGCGCGCCACCGGCCAGAGCCCGCGCCTTGCCGATCGCGACGACGAGCGGCTGCGCGGGGCTGGCCAGCGGCTTTGCCCGCATCATCGCGCCGCGATCGGGCCCGCCTCTCGGCCGCGAGGCCTCGCCGGCGATCTTGCCGAAGAATTGCGGGAACGAAATCCACGCGCCGGTCAGCGAGAGCACGAACAGCGGCAGCGCGATCCAGAAGCCGAACAGGTGATGCAGGTTCGTGTCGGCGTTGCGATGGCGCCTGTACCGCAGCCCGCGCGTCCACTTCCCGATCGTCGGCCACCACAGCCACAGCCCCGTAAAGCACGATACCATCATCGCCACGCCGATCCAGCCGACGATCGAACGCCCGACGCCGGGCACTTGCAGGCTCCCGTGCAGCACGTGGAGGAACCGGACGAGTCCGCCGTTCGAGGGCGACACCTCCAGCACGCGCGCGGTCGGAGGGTCGAGATAGACCACCGTCCTTTGCGGCGGGCCCGGCCGCCTGGGCGCGGTTCCGGCGGCGGCAGCGGCAACCACGACCGGCCCGCCATCCTCCGGCATCGTCAGCTGAGCGATCCGCTCGCCGTGCGTCAGCCGGGCCGCCGCCGCCGCGACATAGGCATCCGGGCTGAGCACCGTCGTTCCCGACACCGCATAGCGCGACGGATCGACGATCCGATCGAGCGCATCATGCCACACCAACGCCGCGCCGCTGAGCGACAACGGAATGATCAGGATCGCGAGGATCAGCCCGATCCACTTGTGGACCTGAAACCACGCCCTGCGCATCGCCAACTTGCTCATCATAGTCCCCCGTTCGTGGAAGGTGGCATGACCGGTGCGCGCTCGCCGATCCACCCCTTTCCGTCACCCTGCGCGTTCAAGCGTCGGCCCAGCGACGCAGCAAGTTGTGATACACGCCGGTCAGCCGCACGATCGCCGGATCGCCCTGGCCTTGCGTGGCCGCCACGGCCTGCACGCCCTGGTCGAGATCGAACAGGATACGCCGCGCGCCGTCGTCGCGGACCATCGACTGCAACCAGAAGAACGACGCGACCCGCATGCCGCGCGTGACCGGCGCGACGCGGTGCAGGCTGGAGGCGGGATACACCACCATATGCCCGGCGGGCAGCTTGACCGACTGTGGGCCGAACTGATCCTCGATCACGAGGTCTCCGCCGTCGTACGTCTCGGGATCGGCAAGGAAGAGCGTCGCCGACAGGTCGCTGCGGATGCGGAAATCGGAGCCGCGCTTGATGCGGATCGCGGTATCGACGTGCAGCCCGAAATCCTGTCCGCCGGCATAGCGATTGAACAGCGGCGGGAAGACTTTCAGCGGCAGCGCGGCAGCGACGAACAGCGCGGATCGGCCGAGCGCGTCGAGGATGATGCCGCCGGCCTCGCGCGCAGCGGCGCTGTCCTCGGGCAGTTGCTCGTTACGCTTGGCGAGTGCCGATTGCTGGCCGGAGGTCGCATTGCCGTCGATCCACGCAGCCGCATCGATGATGCTCCGCACCCGCGCCACGTCCGCTGCCTCAAGCACATCGGGGATGGCGATCAGCATCGTGAACCCTCGCGCAATGCCGCTACACCGGACGTCCGGAACGCCGGGATATCGCTCGCCGCCAGCCACGCTTCGGCCTTGGCGAGAAACGCGGCATTGCCTTGTGCGCCGGCCTGTCGCAGCCAGCCGAGCGCCGCATCGACATCCCCTGCTGCCCCGAGCATTCGGGCGTGGTTGAAACATCCGCGGAAATCGCCGCCCTCCGCCGCGCTCGCATAGCATTCAGCGGCGCGCGCAAGGTCGCGCTCGCACGCCCAGCCGTCTTCGGCGAAACTGCCGACGAAGTTGATTGCCTTTGCGCTCGCCAATCTCGAGTCCATCGCCGCGACCTTTTCCAGCAAGGCCAAAGCAGCCGGCTTGTCCTCGGCAACGCCTTCGCCCAGCGCAAGCAATGTCGCGTAATTGTACATCGCCCAGTCGAGCCCGCGCCCGGCTGCGATGCGGTAGCATTCGGCCGCGCGCACCTTGTCGACCGCCGTGCCCCAGCCGAGATCGTAGCAGCGCCCGACCATGTTGAGCGCCATCACGTGATGCTGCGCTGCCGCCTTGATGAACCAGCCGAGCGCGGCGACCGGATCGGACGCGACGCCGGTGCCGTCGAGCAGCATCTGCCCGTAGACCGCCTGCGCCTCGGCCACGCCCGCCTCCGCCGCTTCACGCACGAACGCCGCGCGCTCCTCCGGGCTGCCGGAGAGGCGCGCGGCGATGGCGTCGGGCGTGAGGGTATCGATCGCCGTCATCTCGTCCTCAGAAACGCAGGTTCACCGTGCCGAAAATCGTACGGCCGGCCGCGAGCGTGGCATAATGGCTGGCATAGGTCTGCGAGAAATAGGTCTTGTTCGTCAAATTCTGCGCGTTGACGCTGAGGTCGACATTATCGGTCAGCTTGTAGCTCGCGCGCGCATCGAAGCGCCAGTAATCGGGGGTGCTGCGCGTCAGAACCTTGGTCGCCGGGTTGACCGACACCACGCCCGCAGCGGTCTGAGTCGCGGTGCGGTTGTCGGCATAGCCACCGATCTGCTCGTCCATATACAAAGCCGTGCCGCCGATCTGGAGCCGCTTGGTCACGGTGACGTTGGTGGTCGCGGTGAAGCTGTTCTTCGCGGTCTGCGGGACCTGCTTGCCGGTATTGACCGACACGACGCCGATCGTACGGGCCGGTTGCACCGTCACCACGCCGTTCGCGGTCGTCGTGACTGCGGGTGCGGTCAGCGTCGTGAAGCCGCCGTCGATGATCTTCGGATCGAGATGCGTGAAGCCGCCGAAGACGGTCCAGCCGGGCAGGATCGTTCCGCTGACGTTGAATTCGACGCCACGGATCCGCGTCTCGCCGATGAACGACGCGGTGTTGGTGTCGTCGAGCACGCGCGCATTGGCGATATCGGTCTGGAATGCCGCGGCACCGAGCTGAAGCCGTTCGCCGAACAGGCTGGCCTTCGCGCCGACCTCGTACGACTTGGTCTTTTGCGGCTTCAGCAGGTTGAGCGTGGCGGCCGTGATCGCATTGTCCTCGCGGCCTTCGCCGAGCAGGCTGTTCGGCGGCGTCGCGGCGGTCGCATAGCTTGCGTACAGGCTGGTTTCCGGCGTCGGCTTGAACACGAGACCGGCCTGCCAGTTGAACAGATTGTCGACGCGCTTGATCCGCGTCTGCTGGGCACCCGGCAGGATGACGGTCGACTGGAACCGATCGTAGCGTGCGCCGAGGTTCAGGATCAGCGACGGCATCAGCGTGATCGAATCGAACGCGTAGATCGCTTTGGTGTTCGCATCGTTCTGCGTTTCGGTCGCGGTCCCGCCCTTCACGATCGGGGTCGGCGTGGTCGACGTGTCGCTCGTGTAGTTGACCCAGGGCGCATACGGGTTCGGGGCAAACAGGCTGGTGCAATAGGAGCGCGCGATCGTCGCGGTGTTGCAGCGCGGAGAGATCGTCGATCCGTTGGCCGACACGAACGCGCCGCGGCGCGTCTTCTCCCACGAGATCTCGGTGCCGAGCGAGAAACTGTGCTCGATCCCGCCGGTGTCGAACTTGCCGTACAGGTCGGTCTGATCGACGATGCTCTCGCTATAGCCGTAGCGCGTGTTGCCCCGCGTCCAGACATAGCCGCCGGTCGTCACGTTCGCCCCCGTATTGGTCGCAGTGGTGCCGTAGACATTACCCTGGCTGTCGTCGGGCAGCGTGAAGATGAAGCTCTGCGTGCTGTGCGTGTAGCGCGCGGTGTTGCGCAGCGTGATGCCGCCGAAATCATGCTCGACGCGGATCGTCGCCTGGTTGGTGTTGGCTTCGCGAAAATCGCGATTGGCCAGCCCGTAAAAGTTCTTGCGCGAGACGTAGCCGGTCTGGCCGCCGGCGGTCGTCACGGTGCCGAGCGCGGGCTGTGTCGAGACGTTGCCCGTGCCGGGATGGTTGGCGATCGTGTAGAGATACGGGATGCCGCTGTCGGGCAGTTCGCTGCTCTCCATGTGATAGAAGCTCGCGGTCAGGCGGGTCGGCGTTCCGAGCCCGATCGCGAACGACGGCGCGATGCCCCAGCGCTTCTGCCAGATCGCGTCGCGCCCCGCGACATCCTGATCATGCCACATGCCCTCGATACGGAAGGCGGCGGTGTCGGAGACCTTCAGGTTCACGTCGCCGGTGACGCGCTTGTAATCCGCCTCGCCGTAGCTGGCGCTGAGCGTACCGAAATGATCGAGCTGCGGCAGGCGCGACAGGATGTTGATCGTGCCGCCGGCCGAGCCGCGACCGCCGAGCGTCGAATCCGAACCGCGGACGATCTGCACCGAATCGACCGCGAACACTTCGCGCGTCTGCGAGGCGAGATCGCGGACGCCGTCGACATAGATGCTGCCTTGGCTGTCGAAGCCGCGGATGAACGGGCGGTCGCCGATCGGATTGCCGCCCTCGGCCGCACCGAACGTGATGCCGGGCACGGTGCGCAGTGCATCGGCCAGACTGTTCGACCCGGTCTGTTCGATCACCTCCTTGGGCAGGACGATCACCGAGCGCGGCGTGTTGACCAGCGGCGCGACCTGCTTGGGGCCCTCGTCGCGCTGGCGCTGGCCGTTGACGAGGATTTCCTGGCGCTGCTGCTCGTCCGCCGCTGTAGGTGCCGCGGCCTTGTCCGCATCCGCCGCATAGGCGGGCGCGGTCGCGAAGGCGCCGACGCACGACAGAGCTAGAAACGCCGGAACGGTGGACGAGCGCGGCATCGATGCACGCGGCGAAGGTATCGACATAGACAAACCCCTTTGTTCTGCGGGGCTCGCTATTGAGAGTCGTTCGCACTGTCAACGCTAATGCGACTAGTTCTCAAACAAGTTTGTCGAACAGCCATGTTCTCAATGCGCTAGCGAGGTTGGGGGGCGCCGCCGCGACGATCCGGATCGCATCGATCTCCGCGACAAGTGCGGATAAGGGCAATCCGAGACGCGTCGCGGACGCTTCGAGCGCCTGCCAGAAGACCGGTTCGAGGCTGATCGAGGTCTGGTGGCCGGCGATCGTGATCGAGCGCTTGACGGGTCCGTGGAAACCGCCGGCAGGCGCTGCGATCACCCTGCCCACCCTTCCCAGGACATCACTCGGTATCGAACAGCGCGGCCAACTGTTCGATGATCGTGCCGCCGAGCTGCTCGACGTCCATGATCGTCACCGCGCGCGCATAATAGCGCGTAACATCGTGGCCGATGCCGATCGCGACCAGTTCGACCGGCGACTTGCTCTCGATCCAGCCGATCACTTGGCGCAGATGCCGCTCCAGATACGAACCGGAGTTCACGCTGAGCGTCGAATCGTCCACCGGCGCGCCGTCGCTGATGACCATCAGGATGCGGCGTTCCTCGGGCCGTGCGACCAGCCGGGCGTGCGCCCACATCAGCGCCTCGCCGTCGATATTCTCCTTTAGCAACCCTTCGCGCATCATCAGCCCGAGCGAGTTGCGCGCACGCCGCCACGGCTCGTCGGCGCGCTTGTAGACGATGTGACGGATGTCGTTGAGCCGGCCCGGCTGCGGCGGGCGACCCGCGGCTAGCCACGTCTCGCGGCTCTGCCCGCCCTTCCAGGCGCGCGTCGTAAAGCCCAGAATCTCGGTCTTCACGCCGCACCGCTCCAGCGTGCGCGCGAGGATGTCCGCGCTGATCGCCGCGATCGAGATCGGCCGCCCGCGCATCGATCCCGAATTGTCGATCAGCAGCGTCACGACGGTGTCGCGGAAATCGGTCTCGCGCTCGGCCTTGTAGCTCAGCGACAGCGTCGGGTTGACGATCACGCGGGCGAGGCGCGCCGCGTCGAGGATGCCCTCCTCCTGGTCGAAATCCCATGACCGCGACTGCTGCGCCATCAGCCGCCGCTGGAGCCGGTTGGCGAGCTTCGACACGGTCGATTGCAGGTGCACGAGCTGCTGGTCGAGATAGCCGCGCAGACGTGCGAGTTCGTCGGCGTCGCAGAGCTCGGTGGCGGCGATCACCTCGTCGAACTGCGTCGTCCACGGCTTGTAGTCGAACGCGCCGCCCATGTCCGCGAAGGGACGGTTCGGGCGGACCGGCTGCATGCCTTCCTCGCCGTCGTCGCCCGGCTCGCCGTCGATGTCGTCCATCGACTCGTCGCTCTGCTCCTGGCCGTCGCTTTCCTCGTTCTGCTGCTCGGACTGTTCGCCGCGCGCCTCGACTTCGCCCTGGCCGTCTTCGCCCTGGTCGTCGCCTTCGTCGCCCTCGTCCTGCTGCTGCTCGTCGGTACCCTCGTCCTCGGAGCCGCCTTCGTCGCTCTCCTCGGGGACCTGATCGCCCTCGACCAGCTCCAGTTCCTGCAGCATCTTCCGCGCGAGACCCTGGAACGCTTTCTGGTCGTCGAGCGCATAGGCAAGCGCGTCGAGGTCAGTCTTACTCTCGATCCACTCACGGACCAACGCGAGGCCGGGGGCGGCGATCGCCGGCGATTCCTGCCCGGTCAACCGCTCGCGCACCATCAGGCCGAGCGCGGTCGACAGCGGCACCTCGTCACGGTTGCGCGCGCGCGTGATCGGGTCTGCCCGCAGGCGGACCTCGAGCGCATATTCGAGATTCTCGGTGATCCCGGCATAGCCGCGCGACCCAAGCGCCTCGACTCGCGCCGTCTCTACCGAATCGAATACCGCGCGCGCGACCGCCTCGACTGGTGCGGCACGGTTATGCAGCGCGATGTCGTGCAGCCGCAGCCGCAGCGCAAAGCCATCCGCGAACCCACGCGCTTCCGCCACCTGCTCGGCCGGCAGCGCACGCGCGGGCATCGGCACCTTGATGTGCTTGCCGCTCTGCGTCGGCGCGTCAGCCGTGAACGCGAGTTCGACTTCGGGCTCTTCCGAAATCGCACGCGCGGTCCCGGCGAGAACTGCCTTGAACCGATCGAGGGGTGTTTCGTTGGCCAAAGGCTTACGCCTTACCCACCACGCTCTCGGGAAGATCCTTGCCGAACACGCGCTGGTAATATTCGGCGACCAGCGGCCGCTCGGCCTCGTCGCACTTGTTCAGGAACGACAAGCGGAACGCGAAGCCGACGTCGCCGAAGATCAGCGCGTTCTGCGCCCAGGTGATCACCGTGCGCGGGCTCATCACGGTCGAGATGTCGCCGTTGACGAAGCCCTTGCGCGTCATGTCGGCGACGCGGACCATGTTCTCGACGGTCTTCTTGCCCTCGGGCTTGTCGTATTCGCCCGACTTGGCGAGCACGATCTGCGCCTCGACCTTGGCGGGCAGATAGTTGAGCGTGACGACGATGTTCCAGCGGTCCATCTGGCCCTGGTTGATCTGCTGCGTGCCGTGATACAGCCCGCTCGTGTCGCCGAGGCCGACCGTGTTGGCGGTCGCGAACAGGCGGAACCACGGGTTGGGGCGGATCACGCGGTTCTGGTCGAGCAGCGTCAGCTTGCCCTCGGTCTCCAGCACGCGCTGGATCACGAACATCACGTCGGGGCGGCCCGCGTCGTATTCGTCGAACACCAGCGCGGTCGGGGTCTGCAACGCCCAGGGCAGCAGGCCTTCGCGGAATTCGGTGATCTGCTGGCCGTCCTTCAGCACGATCGCGTCGCGCCCAATCAGGTCGATACGGCTGATATGCGCGTCGAGGTTGATGCGGATGCACGGCCATTTCAGGCGCGCCGCGACCTGCTCGATATGCGTCGACTTGCCGGTGCCGTGATAGCCCTGGACCATTACGCGACGGTTATGCGCGAAGCCCGCCAGCACGGCGAGCGTGGTGTCCGCATCGAAGACGTACGCCGGATCGAGATCGGGGACGCGCTCGTCGGCTTCGGAAAAAGCCGGCACTTCCATGTCGGAATCGATCCCGAACATCTCGCGCACCTTCACCATGCGGTCGGGGGCGTCGAGGATCGTGGTCTCGCGGCTGTCGGGCTGGGTATTCGGGATATCGGTCATGTTGGCCTCGTGTTCCCGGTAGCTCTAGGCCAAGCGCGGGCAGTTACTCAACCGCCGCGTCACGATTGGTCGGGCGATTGACCGGATGAGTTAGACGAACCGCCGGGATAGCAGCGGGTTCCGGATCGGGCGTGGTGAAATATCGATCAGAGTAAGCATGCATCATAGCACCCGACCGTCATCCGAGCGAACGTCGGGATCCCACGACCGTTATCCCAGCGAACGCTGGGATCCAGAGCCACTATCGATTCCCTGCTTGGCTCTGGATCCTGGGTCGAGCCCAGGATGACGGAGAGGTGTCAGGCGGCGGAGCAGTCAGGCGAACGCAGCGGCGCCCTTCAGATGTTGGTACGCGGCGATCACCTTCTGCAAGTCCGATTCATGCGCGCGGTCGCCGCCGTTGCGATCGGGGTGGTAGCGGCGGACGAGTTCACTGTAACGCTTGCGTAGCGCCGTCCGGTCCGTGTCGGTCCCGAGGCCGAGCACCCGCAACGAGCGTCGCTCTCCGTCGGACAACACGCGGCCATCCTTGCGTGCCGCCGCCATGCGCTCGCCGAAGCGCGCGCCGATCGCATCGATCGGATCGGCGAAGTCCGCCCATTTCGGCGGGATGTCTCCGCCACCATGCGCAAACGCGCGCGTCTCGCGTTCCCAGCCCGCCATCGGCCGCTGCGCATAGTGGATCTCGTCCGCGGTCATCCCGTCGAAGAAGTTATAGCCTGAGTTGAACGCGCGGACATGCTCCAGGCAGAACCAGCGGAACTGCGGCGGTCCGCCGTCGCTGGCCCCTTCGAGCGGCGGCGCACGGAATTCGCCGGGCTCCTCGCAATCGCGCCACATGCAGACGCGCCCCGTTCCGGCCACGCGGCCGTGAAACCGCGGGCTGGGACGCTCCTTGCGTTCTTTATGTCCGTCGTCGTCCGCCACCGGCTCCCCGCGCCTTTCGAAACGGGCTATATAGGGTCGATGACAGACCTCGCCACCGGCTCCGTACAGGACCAGATCACCGCCCGCCTCACCACCGCGCTCAGCCCCACGCAATTGAGCGTCGTTAACGAAAGCGGGCTTCACGCCGGCCATATGGGCGACGACGGCACCGGCGAGACGCATTTTCGCGTCGACGTGGAAACGCCGAAGTTCGAAGGGCTCAACCGCGTCGCCCGCCAGCGCCTCGTGAACCAGGCGCTCGCCGATCTGTTGAGCACGAAGATCCACGCGCTCGCCATCAAGGCCCGCGCACCCGGGGAAATCTGATGGCGTACAAGCTCTGGTACTGGCCCTCCATCCAGGGGCGTGGCGAGTTCGTCCGCCTCGCGCTCGAAGCCGCCGAGATCGCGTATGAGGATTGCGCGCGGACGTCGGACGAGGACGGGCTGATGGCCGATCTCAACGACCGCACCGGCCGCACGCCCTTCGCACCGCCCTATCTGGAACTCGACGGTCTGGTGATCGCACAGGTTGCAAACATCCTGATGTATCTCGGTGAGCGCCACGGCCTCGCGCCGTCGAACATGGCCGACCGACTCTGGCTCAACCAGCTCCAGCTGACAATCGCGGACCTCGTGGCGGAGGTGCACAACGTTCATCACCCGGTTGCGATGATGGACTATTACGACGACCAGAAGCCCGAGGCCGCGCGCGCCGCGAAACAGTTCCGCGAGGAGCGGCTGCCGAAATTCCTCGGCCATTTCGAGGACGCGGCACTGGCGAATCCGGGCGACTGGCTGATCGATCACAAATGGACCTACGCCGATACGTCGCTGTTCCAGGTGATCGAGGGGCTGCGCTACATGTTCCCCCAGCGCATGAAGACGCTCGAAGCCGAGTATCCGACCCTGGTCCGCATCCACCATCAGGTCGCCGCCTTGCCCGGCATCAAGGCGTATCTGAAGAGCGACCGTCGCGTCGCGTTCAACACCGACGGCATCTTCCGCTACTATCCCGAACTCGACGCGGCGTGAGTCTCAGCAGCGCCCTGCCAGCAAGCCCCTCCCCGGCGGAGGCCGGGGTCCAGTTGGGGGACGTCGATAACGACCGGCTGTCCGTCGCCATATCGGCCTTTCCAACTGGACTCCGGCCTTCGCCGGGGAGGGGCAATATATCGTGAGGACCGCTCGCCCAGCCGCGCGCATCCTGCTCGTCGACCGCCAAGACCGGGTGCTAATGTTCCGCTTCACCCCCACCGATCGGCCCCCGCTGTGGTGCACGCCCGGCGGCGCGGTCGATCCGGGCGAGAGCTATGCCGCCGCCGCCCGCCGCGAATTGTGGGAAGAGGTCGGCCTCGACATCGACTGCGGTCCGGAGGTTGCCCGCCGGGTGGTCGAATTCCTGACGTTCGAGGGCGTCGAGGTCACCGCCGACGAACGCTATTTCCGGATCGACGTCGACACCTGCGAGGTGAAGGCGGGAAATCTCACCGAACAGGAGAAGCAACTGCTCGTCGGTCACCGCTGGTTTTCCCGAAACGACATCGCGGGCTTCCACGAAACGCTCTATCCCGCAGACCTGGTCGAACTCCTCGACGCCACGGAACCTGCCAAGGGATAACGCCATGCTCGATGATTTCGTCCTTCAGACCATCCTGCCGTCGACGCACGATCTCGGCGGCTTCAAGGTCCATCGCACGTTGCCCAACAAGGAGCGGACGATGGTCGGCCCGTTCCTGTTCTTCGACCAGATGGGCCCGGCGCATCTCGAGGTCGGCCAAGGCATCGACGTGCGGCCGCATCCGCATATCAACCTGTCGACGGTGACATATCTGTTCGACGGCGCGATCGATCACCGCGATTCGCTCGGCACGCAGGCGCGGATAGAGCCCGGCGCGGTGAACCTGATGACCGCGGGCCACGGCATCGTTCATTCCGAACGCTCGCCCGGCGACGAGCGTGCCGAGGGGCCGAACCTGTCAGGCATCCAGACGTGGCTGGCGATGCCCGAGGCGGTCGAGGAGATCGACCCGGCGTTCGAGCACGTCACCAAGGCCGAACTCCCGACGATCGAGGCGCACGGCGCGCGATCGCGGATCATCATGGGCAGCCTGTGGGGCCAGACCGCGCCGACCACGACCTATTCGGGAACGATCTACGCCGATATCGCGCTCGATCCGGGCGCGAGCGTGCCGATAGATGCCGCGGCGGAGGAGCGCGCGATCTACCTCGCGATGGGCGAGGCGACGCTGGAAGGCGTGACGCTGGAGCCGCAGGTGCTGTACGTGCTGCGTCCAGGCATCTCGGCAACGCTACGGTCTGCTCATGGTGGCCGCGCGATGCTCTGCGGCGGCGATGCGTTCACGACGCCGCGCCACGTCTGGTGGAACTTCGTCAGCTCGAACCGCGATCGGATCGAGCAGGCGAAACGCGACTGGAACGCAGGCAATTTTCCGAAAGTACCCGGCGACGAAAAGGAATGGATCGAAATCCCCGCGATCCCGAAGACAGTCAGCTATCCGTGACTCCTCCCCTCCCGCATGCGGGAGGGGGTAGGGGGTGGGCACGCGCTATCGCAGCCCCCTTCGTGTGTAATTGGCGGCGAGCCCAGCCCCGACCCCTCCCGCATGCGGGAGGGGAGCAGGCGTATTCTCCCCTCCCGCTTGCGGGAGGGGTCGGGGGAGAGCATGATCCGGGGGCAGCGCGAACGGGTAGGCCCTCCCCTAACCCCTCGCGCAAGCGGGAGGGGAATAATGTCGGACCTGCAACGCATCGCGTTATCCACTGGCGTAACCCTGGACGTCGCGATCTCTGGAGACCCGGCGAACCCGCCCGTCATGCTACTCCACGGCTTCCCCGAATCGCACCGCACCTGGCGCGCCATCGCCCCCGACATCGCCCAAGATCACTATGTCGTCGCCCCCGATCAACGTGGATTCGCGCGATCGTCCAAGCCGGAGGGCGTCGACAGCTACACCCCCGACAAGATCGTCGCCGACCTGATCGCGCTCGCCGATCACCTGAATATCGACCGCTTCACGCTGGTCGGCCACGACTGGGGCGGCGCGGTCGCCTGGATGGCGGCGCTCCGCCACCCCGAGCGCATCGCGAAGCTCGTCATCATCAACGCCCCTCACCCGCTCGTCTTCCAGCGCACCATGTTCGACGATCTCGAACAGCGCGCCGCGAGCCAGTATATCCGCGCGTTCCGCAATCCCGATCTCGAAAAACATGTCGCGTCGATCGGGCTGGAAACGTTCTTCGACACGAGCTTCGCAAAGCATGCTGACCTTGCGAAGATGGCCGAGGACAAGGCCGCGTATCTCGACGAATGGTCGCAACCCGGCGCGATCACCGCGATGCTCAACTGGTACCGCGCCAGCGCGATCGTCGTCCCCGAGATGGACGAGACGCCCCCTCGCCCCGCCTTTCTCGACGCGCCGTTCCCGCCGACCGCCATGCCGGTGCTGGTGATCTGGGGCATGCAGGACAAGGCGTTGCTGCCGAGCCAGCTCGACCTCGCCGCCTATGTGCCCGACCTCACCATCGAGAAGGTCGATGCGGGCCATTTCGTGCCGTGGGAAAAGCCTGACGCCGTGATCGCCGCGATGCGCCGCTGGGGTGTCTGACCCGACGATAGGTCACCACCGATATCGCGACCTAGCACTTCGCCACCTGTCTGGATCCTGACGACCACATTCTGCGATCGTTCAGCGGGGTAGGAGCACAACGCTGGTCATGCCGTTGAGTCGGCGTCGTAAACAGGAGAGCAGTCATGCGTAAGTTGATCCTCGCGGCCGTTGCCGCCGCCACCCTCGTGCCCACCTTCGCCACCGCGCAGAGCTACGGCGAAGTCCGTCGTGACCAGCGCGAGATCCGCGAGAGCCAGCGCGACCTTCAGCGTGCGCGTCGCTATGGCGACCGCGGCGATGTCCGCGCAGCGCGTCAGGAACTGCGCGAGGACCGTCGTGAAGCGCGCCAGGATTGGCGCGACTATCGCCGCACCCACGGCAACGTCTATCGTCGCCCGGCCTATGCCGGCCCCCGCGGCTATCGCTATCGTCCGGTGACCGTCGGCTACCGGTTCGCGCCGGCCTATTATGGCCGCAACTACTGGATCAACGACTATCAGACCTACCGCCTGCCCCGTCCGGGTTACGGATATCAGCGCTGGGTCCGCTACGGCCGCGACGTCGTGCTGGTCGACACGCGCAACGGCCGGGTCGCGCAGGTCAACAACGGCTTCTTCTACTAAGACCGGATACCGGCCGGGAGCGATCCCGGCCGGTTCAGTCCTGCTCGTACGCCCCGCGCCGCATGACATAGTCGCGCGTCTCGTATGGAGCGTCGAGGCCCTCGACCCACGCGCCATGCGCGTGCGTCAGCGCCACCAGTTCCATGGCCCGATCGGCCGGCCAGCCGCGTACGCGAACCTCGTGCCGATGGAGATCACGGTTCGGCTCCATCATCACCCAGCCGAGCGGCCGCTCCGCCGTCGCGCGCGATCCCGCCGCATCCATCGCGAGGCGAATCCGCTCGCGCGATACCGGCGGCAGATATTGCCACACCACCGAATGCATCAGGACGCGCGTGACGCCTTCGGATTGCGGCTTCGCCAGCTGCGCCTCGACCCAGTCCGCCGCATCGCCTTCGACCAAGTTGACGCCGCCGTCGCGCACCATGCCGATCGCCGTCGCAAGCCGCGCCTGCCGCTCGACCGCATCGACCCAGACATACGCCTCAAGCCGCGTTCCTGCCGCCGGGTCTGACAGGTCGAGCGGCTGGATGTCGACGCCGTACGCCGATCCGATCGTGACCGGTACGTCTGGCGGTACCGCGCCGCGCCATTCGGGGCGAATCGTCAGCGGCGAATCACTCGGCCCGACCATCACGCCGCCAAGATCAAAGCGATAGCGGTCGATCAGCAGGTTCAGCCCCGCGCTCGATCCGATCTCCAGCACCTCGAACCGCGGTCCGTACCGCGCCGCCAGATGAAGTATCCCGGTCATCATCCCCGCGGACCGCGCCGCCTCGTTGGTCTGCGGCGGCCCATCGAGCCACGGCAGCAACGCTGCATCATGCACGACGAGCGTAGTTTTCAGCGTCGCGGACACGCGCGACGGGTCAGTTTCCGCGGCCGAGAATACCGCGGAGAGCGCCGGATCGATGCCCGCCCGGTGCAGCGCATGCAACCCGCCGACGAGCCGCAACGCCAGTGCATCCGCGACAGGCTCGCCCGGCCAGTCGAGCACCCGCCGCCCGGTTTTGCTCGCGCGATCGATGGCGGTTCCCAGCGCAGCGCATACCCGCGCCGTGATCGGTGCGTCCATCGCGGCGCAATAGCCCGCTTGTATGTCGAAGCACGCGCGGTTCGATATTTCGTCGGCCATGCGCAGGTTGTTGCACCCGTCCAGCCCCCCCCGTAAAGCCCGGCGCGTGCCCGACTCCCAGATCATCCCCCAAATCATCATCGCCGTCCCCAAGGGGCGCATCCTCGCCGAGGCCTTGCCGTTGCTCGCGCGCGCCGGGGTGCACCCCGAAGCGTCGTTCTCCGACGAGAACAGCCGCGCGTTGCGGTTCGCGACCAACGATCCGGCGATATCGCTGATCCGCGTGCGCGCGTTCGACGTCGCCACCTTCGTTGCACACGGTGCGGCGCAGCTCGGCATCGTCGGGTCCGACGTGATCGCCGAGTTCGGCTATTCGGAACTGTATGCGCCGGTCGATCTGGGCATCGGTCATTGCCGCCTGTCGGTCGCCGAACCCGCCGAGATGGCGGCGCAGGACGATCCGCGCGGCTGGAGCCACGTCCGCGTCGCGACCAAATATCCTCACGTCACCGCGGCGCATTTCGCCGCCCGCGGCGTGCAGGCGGAGTGCGTGAAGCTCAACGGCGCGATGGAACTCGCACCGACGCTGGGTCTCGCTCCGCGGATCGTCGACCTCGTATCGTCGGGCCGTACGCTGCTCGAAAACGGCTTGGTAGAGGTCGAGACGATCATGGAAGTCACCAGCCGCTTGGTCGTCAACCGCGCCGCGATGAAGACCCGCAGCCGGGTGGTCCCACTGGTCGAGGCATTCCGGCGCGCTGTCGAAGCGCAGGAGATCGCAGCATGAGCGCCCTCTGCTGCCCCCCTTCCCGCATGCGGGAAGGGGTCGGGGGTTGGGCTCGCGCTCACCTCGATCGTAACGCCGGAGGTGAGCGCGTGCCCACCCCCAGCCCCTCCCGCATACGGGAGGGGGGCAAGTGATCCGCCTTTCCACTTCCGATGCGGACTTCGCGACCCGCTTCACCGCGCTGGTCGAAGACCGTCGCGAATCCGACGCAGGCGTGACACAGGACGTCGCCACGATCATCGCGTCCGTCCGTCGCGACGGCGAAACGGCCCTCCGCGATCTTACGCAGAAGCACGACCGCCACGACCTCGACACCACCGGCTGGCAGATTGATGCCGCCGATTGCAAGGCCGCGTTCGACGCACTCGATCCCGACCTCCGCACCGCGCTCGAACTCGCCGCGACGCGTATCCGCGCCTATCATGAGAAACAGCGCCCGCTCGACAGCGACTCGGTCGACTCCGCGGGCGTCAGGCTCGGCGCGCGCTGGTTGCCAGTTGATGCCGCCGGGATCTACGTCCCCGGTGGCCGTGCGGCTTACCCATCGTCGCTGCTTATGAACGCGATCCCCGCCAAGGTCGCGGGCGTCGGCCGCCTCGCGATGGTGACGCCGACCCCGGACGGCCAGATCAACCCTCTCGTCCTAGCCGCCGCGCACCTCGCCGGGGTCGACGAAGTCTGGCGCGTCGGCGGCGCGCAGGCGGTCGCGGCGCTCGCATACGGTGGCGGCCGGATCGAACCCGTCGACGTGATCACCGGCCCGGGCAACGCCTGGGTCGCCGAGGCCAAGCGCCAGGTCTACGGCGTCGTCGGCATCGACATGGTCGCGGGTCCCTCCGAAATCGTCGTCGTCGCGGACGCGCTCAACGACCCCGAATGGACCGCCGCCGACCTGCTCAGCCAGGCCGAGCACGACACGACGACGCAGTCGATCCTGTTCACCGATGAAGCAGAATTTGCCGACAAGGTGGCCGACGCGGTCGACCGCCAGTTGCGCGACCTCGCCACCGAAGCCGTCGCGCGCGTCGCGTGGGACACCAACGGCGCGATAGTCGTGGTCGATACGCTGGAGAACGCGATCCCCCTGGTCGACCGCCTCGCTGCCGAGCATCTCCAGCTGGCGATCCCCGACCCGCAGGCGTTCTTCGACCGCGTCCGCCATGCCGGTTCGGTCTTCCTCGGGCGGTACACGCCGGAAGCGATCGGCGATTACGTCGCTGGCCCGAACCACGTCCTGCCGACCGGCCGCCGTGCGCGGTTTGCGTCCGGGCTGTCGGTGCTCGACTTCATGAAACGCACCAGCTTTCTGGCGTTGGACGAAGCCGCCCTGCGCGAACTCGGGCCTGCGACAGTCGCTTTGGCCAATGCAGAGGGACTGCCAGCTCACGCAAAATCGGTGGCTTTGCGGTTGCGGCTCAACAGTTAGATTTGTTCACGCGGAGGCGCGGAGACGCGGAGGTGTCGACCTTGCCGCGTAGCGGCCCTTCAATTATCGGCGGAGATCGAAGCGGCTGCGCCGCGCCTCCGCGCCTCCGCGTGAACCAACCTTCTTCTTGCTCCGCCAGGAACGCAAAGGGCTGACACACACGCCCCCCGCGCCTACAGGCAACCGCTTATGACTCGAACCGCCCCCCGCACCAAGGCGCGTGCCGCCGCTCGCCTCGCCGCCGTTCAGGCGACCTACCAGCACGAGATGGAGGGCACCGCGATGCCCGTCCTGCTCAACGAATTCCACCAGCACCGGCTCGGCGCGACGATCGAGGACGTCGAATATGCCGAGGCCGACGTCGACTTCTTCGACGACCTCGTGACCGGCGCGAACGCCCGCGCGGGCGAGATCGACGTGCTGATCGAGGGCAAGCTGGCCAAGGGCTGGACGCTCGCCCGTCTCGACAAGCCGATGAAGGCGATCATCCGCGTCGGCACATATGAGTTGCTGGCGCGCAAGGACGTGCCGATCGCCGCCGTCATCAGCGAATATGTCGATGTCGCGCATGCGTTCTACGACAAGCGCGAGTCCGGGTTCGTGAACGGGTTGCTCGACGGGATTGCGAAAGAGGTGCGGGCCTGAATTATCGTCATCCTGGGCTCGACCCAGGATCCAGAGTAATGGCGCGTAACGGTCCTAGCCCTGGATCCTGACTTTCGTCAGGATGACGGTCTTGTAGCGTAAAGGTCGTGGGATCGGATGCAATGACCGAAGCCGAGTTCATTGCCGCACTCCGCCGCCTCCCGCTGCATCCGGCCGCGCGTGGCCTAAACGACGACACGGCGCTGCTCGACGCAGGCCCGCTCGTCGTCACCACTGACACGCTGGTCGAAGGCGTGCACTTCCTCCCGACCGACCCCGCGCAGGACGTCGCGTGGAAGCTGGTCGCTACCAACCTCTCCGACCTCGCTGCCAAGGGCGCGAAACCCGAGGGCATCCTCCTCAACTACCCGCTCGGCGACGACGCATGGGACCGCGCGTTTCTCGAAGGGTTCGCGGAAGTCCTGACGACGTTCGACACCAGCATCATCGGCGGCGACACCGTGACGCTCCCCCAGAACGCCCCCCGCGTCCTTACCGTCACCGCGTTCGGCAGCGACGCCGCCGCCCCTGCCCGCAACGGAGCGAAGTCCGGCGACGCGCTCTACGTCACGGGAACGATCGGCGACGCGGGCGCAGGTCTTGCGATCGCACTCGGCGCGGATGGCTCAGCCGAACTGCTCGCCGCGTATCGGCGCCCGCAGCCACGGCTCGCAGACGGCCGCGTCCTCGCCCCCCACGTCCATGCGATGATGGACGTCTCCGATGGCTTGCTCATCGACGCGTCCCGCATGGCGCTAGCCAGCAGGCTCGCGCTCAGCATCGACCTCGCCCGCGTCCCCTTGTCCGACGCCTACCGCGCCTTTTCGGGCGACCGCCTTGCCGCGGCGACGGCGGGCGACGACTACCAGCTTCTCTTCGCCGCACCGCAAGATTTCGTGAGCGATGCCACGCGCATCGGCACGTTCTCGACCGGTTCCGGGCTTACCCTTCACGACTCGGGCACGCCTATCCCGCTCCCGCCAAGTCTAGGATACGAGCACCAACCTCTCGGATAACTTGCGCAATGCCCCTGCACTGATAGGTTCCCCTCATCGGGACTCGGCAAAGTCGGGACCGGAGAGGACCTGAAAATAGGGATAGCGCCGTATGACGACCGTCTATTTGGCCATGATCTGCGGCGTGATTGCCGTCCTGTACGGCTTCGTCACCAGTCGACAGGTGCTCGCCGCGTCCCCCGGCAACGACAAGATGCAGGACATCGCCGCCGCCATCCAGGAGGGCGCGAAGGCCTATCTCGGACGGCAATACACCACGATCGCGATCGTCGGCGTCATCGTCGCGGCGATCCTGCTGTTCACTCTTGGTATGACCTCGACGATCGGCTTCGTCATCGGCGCGGTGCTGTCGGGCGTCGCGGGCTATGTCGGCATGAACATCTCGGTCCGCGCCAACGTCCGCACCGCCGAGGCCGCGCGGACATCGCTACAGGCCGGGCTGACGATGGCGTTCCGCTCCGGCGCGGTCACCGGCATGCTCGTGGCGGGCCTCGGCCTGCTCTCGATCAGCGCGTTCTTCTGGTACCTCACCGGCCCCGCAGGCCATGCGCCCAACGACCGGATCATCGTCGAGGCGCTCACCGCGCTCGCGTTCGGCGCCTCGCTGATCTCGATCTTCGCGCGGCTCGGCGGTGGTATCTTCACCAAGGCGGCGGATGTCGGCGCGGATCTGGTCGGCAAGGTCGAGGCCGGCATTCCCGAGGACGATCCCCGCAACCCCGCCGTGATCGCGGACAATGTCGGCGACAATGTTGGCGATTGCGCGGGCATGGCCGCCGATCTGTTCGAAACCTACGTCGTCACGCTCGGCGTCACGATGATCTCGATCGCACTACTGATCCAGGCGAGCGGCGCCGAACTGATGCGGCTGATGACTCTCCCGCTGCTCGTCGGCGGGGTGTGCATCGTCACCTCGATCATCGGCACATACATGGTGCGGCTCGGCGGCGGCAGCATCATGGGGGCGCTCTACAAGGGGTTCTTCACCTCGACGATCCTGTCGATCCCGGCGATCTATCTCGCGACGCAATATGTACTCGGCGATCTCCACCGCGTGATCGGCGGCGCCGGTTTTCTCGATCCCGCCACCGACGACCTGACCACGCAGGCGGCGCCGTCGCTGACGCAGAGCTTCACCGGGATGGACCTGTTCTGGTCAATGATGATCGGGCTGGTCGTCACCGGGCTGATCGTGTGGATCACCGAATATTACACCGGTACCAACCACCGCCCGGTGAAGTCGATCGCCAAGGCGTCCGAGACCGGCCACGGCACCAACGTCATCCAGGGGCTCGCGATCAGCCTCGAATCGACCGCGCTGCCGACGCTGGTCATCGTCGTCGCGGTGATTGTCGCGTACCAGCTGGCCGGGATCATCGGCATTGCGTTTGCGGCCACCGCGATGCTCGCACAGGCCGGCATGGTGGTTGCGCTCGACGCCTATGGCCCTGTCACCGACAACGCCGGCGGGATCGCCGAGATGGCCGGGCTGCCCGACGACGTCCGGCAAAGGACCGATGCGCTCGACGCGGTCGGTAACACTACCAAGGCGGTCACAAAGGGATACGCGATCGGCTCGGCCGGGCTCGCCGCGCTAGTGCTGTTCGGCGCCTACACTACCGATCTTGCTACGTACTTCCCCGACGTCACGGTCGATTTCAGCCTCAGCAACCCGTACGTCATCGTCGGTCTGCTGCTCGGCGCGCTGCTTCCGTATCTGTTCGGCGCGTTCGGGATGACCGCCGTCGGTCGCGCAGCCGGCGCGGTCGTCGAGGAGGTCCGCGAGCAGTTTCGCAACAACCCCGGAATCATGCTCGGCACCAGCCGCCCCGATTACGCGCGCACCGTCGACCTCGTCACCAAGGCGGCGATCCGCGAGATGATCGTCCCTTCGCTGCTGCCTGTCCTCTCGCCGCTTGCCGTGTATTTCATCATCACCACGGTCGCGGGCCAGGCCGCCGGCTTCGCCTCGCTCGGCGCGATGCTGCTGGGCGTGATCGTCTCCGGGCTGTTCGTCGCGATCTCCATGACGAGCGGCGGCGGCGCATGGGACAACGCAAAGAAATACATCGAGGACGGCCACCACGGCGGGAAGGGCAGCGAGGCGCACAAGGCCGCGATCACCGGCGACACCGTGGGCGATCCGTACAAGGACACGGCGGGTCCCGCAGTGAACCCGATGATCAAGATCACCAACATCGTCGCCCTGCTGTTGCTCGCGGCGCTGGCGGGCGGCGGCGTGGGGTGAAGGACGGACAGGCGCGCGACGGTGCAGGAAAACCTCCGAAACGGAGCCATTCCCGCGCCGTTGGATGCGTCTCGCTTGGACGAGCGCAGCCTCGCACGCGCATCCTCGGCCGATGCGAAACCGGCCCGAAAACCACCTGTTCTACGGCGACAACCTCGCCGTCCTCCGCAAGGAGCTCGCCGACGAGAGCGTCGACCTGATCTATCTCGACCCGCCGTTCAATTCGAACGCGAATTACGGCATCCTGTTCAAGGAGCCCGACGGCAAGTCTTCCAACGCACAGATCGAGGCGTTCGAGGACACCTGGCACTGGAACGACTCTGCCGAGGAGGCCTTTGATCAGGTCGCGCGCAGCGGCAATACCAAGGCGTTCGACCTGCTCAACGCGATGCGCGGGTTTCTCGGCGACAACGACATGATGGCGTATCTGGCGATGATGGCGGTCCGCCTGCTGGAACTGCACCGCGTGCTGAAACCGACCGGCAGCCTGTATCTCCACTGCGATCCGACCGCGAGCCATTATCTCAAGCTGCTGCTCGATGCGATCTTCGGGAAACGGCATTTCCAGAACGAGATCATCTGGAGCTATCGCCGCTGGCCGACGGTATCGCATCGGTTCCAGCGGATGCACGATGTCCTGCTATTCTACACGAAGCGGGAAACCGGCAATTTGTTCAATACGCTTACCGTGCCGCCTTCGCCGAGTTCGCTCAAGCGCTGGAAGGGCGCGATGCAGAAGGTGACATTCACTGCGGAGGGCGCACGCAATCCGACGCAGGAATCGGGGCTCTCTCTGGGCGTCGCGATGAACGACGTCTGGGAAATCCCGATCATCGCACCGGTCTCGAAGGAGCGGCTCGGCTATCCCACGCAAAAGCCGGTGGCCCTGCTCGAACGGATCATCGCCGCGTCGTCGAACGAGGGCGACGTCGTGCTCGACCCGTTCTGCGGGTGTGGCACCGCGGTGCACGCCGCGGAAAAGCTCAAGCGGCAATGGATCGGGATCGACGTCACGCACCTCGCCATCTCGCTGATCGAAAAGCGCATGAGGGACGCGTTTCCCGCCGTCACCTTCACCGTCGAGGGCACGCCGAAGGATCTCGCATCGGCGCGCGACCTGGCGTTGCGCGACAAATACCAGTTCCAGTGGTGGGCGGTCTCGATGGTCGACGCATTGCCGTTCGGCGGCAAGAAGAAGGGCGCGGACGGCGGCATCGACGGGCTGATCTACTTCAACGATCATGACCCGGCGTCGGGCAAGATGGTTACGCACCGTGCGATCGTGTCGGTGAAGGGCGGGCTCAATCCCGACACGGCGATGGTCGAGACGCTCGCCGCCACGATGGCGCGCGAGAAGGCGCCGATCGGCATCCTGATAATGAACGCCGAGCCGACGCGCGAGATGGAGCGCCGCGCCGCCGCGGTCGGTATCTACCGGGCGGGCGTGGACGAGACGTTCCCGAAGCTCCAGATCCTGACGCTCGCCGACCTGTTCCAGGACAAGCGGCCGCGCATCCCCAACATCGACCGCGCCGCGTTTCGGCGTGCGGCGCGCGAGGCGACCGTGCATCAGCCAAATTTGCTGTGACGACACCACCCCGTCGCCCTCTACCGACGCCCTTGCCCATTGCGCCCCGACCGCCGATATAGGGTTTAGCAAGCGGGTTCGGACCTTACGTCCGTATCCGCCGTCGGCCGTGCTTTCCTTTTTCGCGAACCTGCGGTAAGGGCGCTCGTCCCGAAATTCCCCCAATTCAGAGATTATATTTGGCCAAGGAAGAACTGCTCGAGATGCGCGGCCGCGTGGTGGAACTGCTCCCCAACGCGATGTTCCGGGTTCAGCTCGAAAACGACCACGAGATTCTCGGTCACACCGCCGGCAAGATGCGCAAGAACCGCATCCGCGTGCTGGTCGGCGATGAGGTGCTGTGCGAACTCACGCCTTACGACCTGACCAAGGGTCGCATCACCTACCGCTTCAAATAAGCCCGTGGGCGCCTCGGCGCCCGCCGCTTGCTGTTACGAGGCACCAATGGTGGTCCCAGCACTGGTCTTAGCCTCTTCCTCGCCCCGCCGCCGCGACCTGCTCGCGCGGCTCGGCGTCGTGCCGTCGCGCGTGAAATCCCCCGACATCGACGAGAGCCCGCGCAAGGCCGAGCCGCCCCGCGCCTATGCGCTGCGCCTCGCGGTGGAGAAGGCCAGCGCCATTGCGCGGGCCGAGGGCGAGATCGTGCTCGCGGGCGACACCACGATCGCGCTCGGCAGCCGCATCCTGCCGCCCGCCGACACTTTGGAAATCCAGCGCGACCTGCTCGGCAAGCTGTCAGGCCGGCGCCATCACTGCCTGTCCGCGGTCTGCGTGATCGATGCGACCGGCAAGGTGCGCACGCGGATCGCCGACACGATCGTCGCGTTCAAGCCACTCTCCCTCGCAGAGATTGAAGACTATCTCGCGTGCGGCGAAGGGCTCGGCAAGGCCGGCGGCTATGCAATTCAAGGGCGCGCGGAGGCCTTCGTCCGCTTCCTGTCGGGCAGTCATTCGGGTGTCGTCGGCCTGCCGCTGTTCGAAACGCGCGCGCTGTTGAAGACCGCCGGCGTCGCGCTTGCCTGACGCGGGCCCAGCGTGGCTATACGAAGCCGGCATCGGCGAAGCGCGGGCCGCACTCGTGGACGACGACCATATCATCGAGGCCGTGATCGAGCTTGAAACCGACGCATTGAAGGTAGGCCTCGTCGCCCGCGCGCGGCTCGTCGAACTGCTGCCCGGTCGTCGGGGGCGCGTGACGCTCGACGGCGGCGAGGCGTTGATCAACCACCTTCCCCCCGGCATCGCGCAAGGCGCCAGCCTCACCGTCGAGATCGTCCGCGAAGCGCTACCCGAAGCGGGCCGTGCGAAGCTCGCCAAAGCCGTTCCCAGCGATCTGCCGCCCCGCCCCGCCCCCACGCTGTACGAACGCCTCGCAGCGACCGGCCTGCCCGTCCGCAGCCCACGCGCGCACGAACCCGACGCGCTGGAGGCGGCGGGCTGGTCCGAACTGCTCGACGAAGCGACGAGCGGCGAGATCGTGTTTCCGCTCGGCGCGCTGCGTCTTTCGCCGACGCCGGCGATGACGTTGTTCGACGTCGACGGCGCGCCACCGCTCGACGCCCTTGCGATCGCCGCCGCACACGCGGTGGGACGGGCGATTCGCCGACACGGCATCGGTGGCTCGATCGGCATCGATTTCCCCACCATTGCCGGCAAGGCGCAGCGCAACGCTGTCGCCTCGGCCATCGACGAGTCACTCCCGCCACCCTTCGAGCGCACCGCTGTGAACGGCTTCGGCTTCCTCCAGATCGTCCGCCCCCGCCCCCGCGCGTCGATCCCCGAAATTCTCGGCGCCGATCCCGTCGGTGCGGCCACCCGCGCGATGCTGCGCACGCTGGAACGCACGCCGCCGATCGCGTCGCGCCGCCATACCTTGCCCTCTGCCGTCCACGCACGCCTCATGGCGCGCCCGGCGTGGCTGGCGGAACTCGCCCGCCGCACGGGCGTCGTCCACGAACTGGAGAGTAGCTGATGACCGCCGCCACATCCCCCGCCCCGACTACCGTCAAATGCCCGATCTGCGACCAGCCTGCGGTCGCCGACTACAAGCCGTTCTGCTCGAGCCGCCACCGCGACCGCGACCTGTTGCAGTGGCTCGGCGAAGGGTATCGCATTCCCGGCCGATCAATTGCGCAAACGGGGCTGGACAGCGCCGAAGACCCCGACTAAACGCGCCCTTCCGATCGCAAGGTCGGACGCCTCCCCGGTCCCAGACCGGGTGTTGCCCGGATAGCTCAGTTGGTAGAGCATGCGACTGAAAATCGCAGTGTCGGCGGTTCGACCCCGTCTCCGGGCACCATTTTCTCACCTCGTGATTTAAGCTGACGGTTCACTCGCAGAGCCACTAGCTTGGGCCCCAATTCCGTTCGTGCTGAGCGAAGTCGAAGCACCTGCGCTTGGGGCACACCCTTCGACTTCGCTCAGGGCGAACGGAAAGAGGGGCAGGCGGAATTGGGGGGTATTCCTGATGGGGACCTTTAGCGAACGATCCGCGTGACATGGCCCATCTTACGCCCAGGCCTTGCGGTGCCTTTGCCGTAGAGGTGCAGGTGCGCACCGGGTTCGCCCAGGAACGCCGCCCAACGATCCGCGTCGTCGCCGATCAGGTTTTCCATCGACGCTTCCCGCCCGGTCAGCGTCGTCGCGCCCAGCGGCAGGCCGCAGATGGCGCGGATGTGGTTCTCGAATTGCGAGCACTCCGCCCCTTCGATCGTCCAATGGCCGGAATTGTGCACGCGCGGCGCCATCTCGTTGAAGACCGGGCCGTCCGCGCCGACGAAGAACTCGCAGGCCAGCACGCCGACATAGTCGAGTTCGGCGGCGATACGCTGCGCCAGTGCCGCGGCCTCCTCGGCCTGCGCCAGGACCGCGGCGGGGGCGGGCACGGTCGAGTGGCGGAGGATCGCGTCGCGGTGGAGGTTCAGTGGCGGATCGTAGCGCGCGATGCTGCCGTCATGGCCGCGTGCGATCAGGATCGAGAATTCATGCTCGAACGGCACGAATGCTTCGAGCACTGCGGGGCCGCCGATCGTGTCCCACGCGGCCTGTGCGCCATCGAGACCGTCGATCTTGACCTGCCCCTTGCCGTCATAGCCGAACCGTGCGGTCTTGAGCACGGCGGGGGTGCCGACCGTCTCCAGGCCCGCCTGCAGGCTTTCGAGGCTGTGGACGGGTGCCCATGGTGCCGGACGGCCGCCGACGCCCTCTACGAACCGTTTTTCGCCGATCCGCTCCTGCGCCACGCGCAGCGCACGCGGGCTTGGATGGACGGGCACGCGTTCGGCGAGCCATTCGACGGGTTCGACGGCGATATTCTCAAATTCATAGGTCACGACGTCGCAGGCATCGGCGAAGTCGGCCAGCACGATGCGGTTGTGATAATCGGCGCGCGTCATGGTCGAGGCGGACTGCGCGGCGACGCTTTCCTGGCCGGGTGCGAGGATATGCGTGTGGTAGCCGAGCTGAGCCGCAGCAGTGGCGAGCATGCGGCCGAGCTGGCCTCCACCGAGGATGCCGATGGTCGATCCAGGGGGAAGCGGCGTCATGTCAGCGTCTTTCAGGCTATCGTCTTCAGGCGGGGTCGGTGGCAACGGCGTCGGTCTGTGCGCCACGCCACGCCTTCAGGCGTTCGGCCAGCGCATTGTCGGACGTCGCGAGGATCGCGGCGGCGAGCAGCCCCGCATTGATCGCACCGGGCTTGCCGATCGCGAGCGTGCCGACCGGGATGCCGCCGGGCATCTGGACGATCGAGAGCAGGCTATCCATGCCCTTCAACGCCTTCGATTCGACGGGTACGCCGAGCACCGGGAGGTGCGTCATCGAGGCGGCCATGCCGGGGAGGTGCGCTGCGCCGCCTGCGCCTGCGATCACGACTTTCAGGCCGCGATCGGCGGCTGTGGTCGCATAGTCGTAGAGGCGTTGGGGAGTGCGGTGGGCGGAGACGACCTTGGTCTCGTACGCGACGTCGAGCGCGTCGAGCGTCTCGGCGGCGTGGCGCATCGTCTCCCAATCGGAGGTGCTGCCCATGATGATGCCGACTAGAGCCATTTCCGTCCCCGGATCAAAGGAGCGCCGTGCCTAGCGATGGGCGGGGGTTTGGGCAACCGTCGCCCGACTTCGGCCCCTACTCCGTCATCCTGGGCTCGACCCAGCATCCAGAGCCACGAACGCCGCCGCCCTTGGCTCTGGATCCTGACTTCGTCAGGATGACTGGGAGGCTTAGCGTTCGCTTAGATAGTAGCGGTCCGTCGCATTCAGGTTCGCATCGAGTTCGTAGACGATGGGCTGGCCGGTCGGGATTTCGAGGCTGGTGATCTCGTCGTCGGGGATGTTGGAGAGGTGCTTGACCAGCGCGCGGAGCGAGTTGCCGTGGGCGGAGATCAGGATGCGCTGGCCGTCCTTCAGCGCCGGGGCGATCCGCGCGTCCCAATAGGGAAGCACGCGGGCGATGGTGTCCTTGAGGCTCTCGGTCTTGGGGATCGCGATGCCGTCGTAACGGCGATCCTTCGACAGGTCGAACTCGCTGCCATCGTCGAGCACGGGCGGCGGGATGTCGAAGCTGCGGCGCCAGGTGTGGACCTGCGCATCGCCGTGCTTGGCCGCGGTCTCGGCCTTGTCGAGGCCGGTGAGGCCACCGTAGTGGCGCTCGTTCAGACGCCAGTCCTTCTCGACCGGGAGCCAGAGCCGGCCCATCGCCTCCAGCGCGATGTTGAGGGTCTTGATCGCCCGCGTTTGGAGGCTGACGAAGGTCTGGTCGAAGTCGAGGCCCTTGGCGGCCATCAGCTCGCCCGCGGCCTTGGCCTCAGCCTCGCCCTTGGCGGTCATGTCGACGTCCCACCAGCCGGTGAAGCGGTTCTCGAGGTTCCAGGTGGACTGGCCGTGGCGGATCAGGACTAGGGTCGGCATCGGGGCTCCTGGAATGGTGGGACTGAACAGGGAGTTCAAAGGTTATGATAAGGTTAGGCCTACGCACGATCCACGACGCTTGAACTCACGCTCTTAGATCATGCCAAACCTCTGTAATCAGGCTATATTTCTTCGATCATGCCGGCGAGCGTCTCTAGCATCGCATGCGCGAGCCGTTTCGAGCGCTCGGGCGACCAGCCGAACTCGGGATCGGCGTTGGCGTCGTGATCCTTGAAGGGCATCTCCAGCGTCATCGACACCGCGCCGAAGCGCTCGGCGACCTGATTGGTCGACATCGACAGGTTCGCCGAGCCCGATGCGGACTTGGGATACCCCTTCTCGGTCTGGAAATCGGGCGTGTGCGCCGCGAGGCGCCGGCCATAGTCGTAGAATTTCTCGCCATGCGCGTCGGTCCAGGACGGGATGCCTTCGAAGCCGGCGATGAAGTTCGCGGGAATCGCCTCGTCGCCGTGGATGTCCATCGCGACATCGACGCCGGTCAGGTCCATCGCGTTGCGCACGCACAGGACCTCAGGGCTCTTTTCGAGGCTGGGCGTATGCCATTCGCGGTTGAGATTCGCGCCGACCGCGTTCGTCCGCAGATGACCGCGCCGCGTCCCGTCCGGGTTCATGTTGGGAACGACGTTGAAAGTCGCCTTAGAAACCAGCGCGGCGGTGATCGGATCGGCCGGATCGGTCAGCCGCTCCAGCGCGCCTTCCATCCACCATTCGGTCATCGATTCGCCGGGATGCTGGCGGCCATAGATCCAGACCTGCTTCGGACCCGACCCGATCGTGAAGCAATCGATCGCCTGCCCTTCGATCGATTGGCCGAGTTCGCGGTGCATGACCCCCGGCAGCAACGCGGTGCGCGCCACCAAAGCCTCGTGCATCTCCATCGTGTACGGCGCGAAATACGCGAACCAGGCAAGATCGGTATCGGCAGCGAAATCGAACTCGAGCACACCACCCTCGTACCGCGTCTCGATCATCCGCCACGCCTGGCGATCGGTGCTGGCCCGCGTCTTGTAGCCCGGCCAGCCGAACGGGTAAGCCGACTTGCCCGCGTTGAGGATGCGGTAGGTCAGCGTCCGTCCGGCCGCGCCCGCCACCCGGAAATAGAACCACTGGAAAAAGTCGGACTGGTGATCGGTGACGATCTCCAGGTCGATTCGATCTCCGTCGATGGCAACAACGTGAATGTTACCCCCGTCGAACGCGGCGTTCACGGTGACGGGAGTAGCGGCAGGGCTCATGGTCTGTGCGTTCATTTCACCTGAATAGTGCGCCCGGACTCGCCGGGGAACCCCATGAACAGCGCCCGCGCGAGCTTCCCGGCCTGGATATCGGTCGTCGCATCGGCCTTGCGCGCGTCGACGAACGACTGCGCGCGGCCCTCCCATACCGGCGACTGGTCGGCGCTGCGCTTGATCGTCACCGATAGCTCGGAGACGAGGATCGCGGTGCTACCACCGCCACCGATCGGGAAGCCGACACCGCCGCCAAGGCCGACGCCACCGCCGCCGCCACGACGACCGCCTCCTCCGCTGAAGCCACCGCCACCGATGCCGATGCTGATCGGCGAGCGCTTGGGCGGCCCGGCCTGCGTGGTGCGGGCGAAGCCGACGGTCGCGACGAGCATCGGCTTCGCGCCTGGTGCCGGCACGCTATAGCCAGCCTGGAGCAACTGACCCTGCACGGCCGCCGCATAGGTCTTGAACTCGATGCTGGCCGGGCCGCCACCGGTCAACGGCTGGACCGCGATCGTGCCGCGGTCGATCGGCTCGCCCAGATGATAGCGCAGCACCTCGGTCGGCGGCAGCGACGGGCCGGTTGCGCACGCGGTGAGGGATGCGCTTGCCAGCGCCAGGACCAGGATCGAACGTACCGCCATCGGGACTTCCTTAGAATGTTGCGCTATAGTAACGCTTCGACCAGCCGAGTGGGTTCCCGGATGGTAGGAGCTTGTCCGTTGCTTGACTTGGACACCCCCCGCCATTAGGCGATCCCGTCTTTCCGCACACCTAGATTTGAAAAGAAGCGAATCGATCATGAAGATCCGCAATTCCCTGAAGTCGCTCAAGGATCGTCACCGCGATAACCGCGTGATCCGTCGTCGTGGCCGTACCTACGTCATCAACAAGACCAACCGTCGCTTCAAGGCACGCCAGGGTTAATTCCTCGCGTGCGTGAAGCTGGGCCGACCGCCGTCATTTTCGACGTCGGCCGTGTCCTGTACGACTGGGATCCTCGAATCCTGTACGAGCGCCTGATCGACGACGATCGGGCGCTCGACGCGTTCCTGCGCGACGTCGTGACGATCGACTGGCACTTCCAGCACGATGCTGGCCGCGACTTCGCCGACACCTCGGCGGAGCTTGCCGGGCTGTATCCGCAGCATGCCGAGCTGATCGCCGCCTGGGGGCCGCGTTTCAACGAAAGCATCGGTGCGGGCATCGCCGGCATGCGCGAGATCGTCGAGGAGCTCGACGCGGCCGGCGTACCGCTGTTCGCGATCACGAACTTCAGCCACGAGTTCTGGCCACCCTTCCGCGCGCGCGAAGCCCATCTGTTCGACCGGTTCCGCGACGTGGTCGTGTCGGGCGACGAGAAGATGGTAAAGCCCGATGCGGCGATCTATCGGCTGGCGCTGGAGCGATTCGGGTTGGCAGCGGCGGATGCGGTGTTCGTCGACGACAATGTGGCGAACGTGGCGGGCGCGCAGGCGTTGGGGATCGAATCGGTGCTGTTTACGAACGCTGCAGATTTCCGTGCGCGGTTGGTCGAGCTTGGGCTCCCGATCGCACGGCACCCGTCATCCTGACGAAAGTCAGGATCCAGAGCCACTAGCGCCGGGGTCCGTTACTCTGGATCCTGACTTTCGTCAGGATGACGGGGTGGGGTCGCTCACTGCTCCAGCGACACCGACTGGCGCAGGTTTGCGACCGCCGTCTCCTGATCCGCGACCGGCGCTTCCGGCATGACCCCGCCTTCGAAATCGTCCGTTACCGTCACGCTGGTCCCCAGCGTCGTCACCCCGAACAGCTGCTTTGCAAAGCCGAGCGGCACGCGGATGCAGCCGTGCGATGCGGGGAAGCCTGGGTTCCGCCCCGCGTGGATCGCGATGCCGTCCCAGGTCAGCCGTTGCATGAACGGCATCGACGCGTCGTCGTACAGGCTCGATTTGTGGACCGCGTTCTTCTGCAGGATCGGATAGGTCCCGAGCGGGGTATCTTTGCCGTCCTTCCCGCTGGAAATCGTCGTGGCGGCGATCATGGTCGAGCCGCGATAGACGAATGCGCGCTGCTCCAGCAGGCTGATGACGATGCTGACCGGCTCGCTCGAGCCATTGTCCTTCCAGACGAACTGGTTCGCCGAAAGCTCGGTCGCGGCCTGCTCGATCGGCATTGCCGCCAGAGTCGCGGTCGACGCCGCGAACGCCGGGCTTGCGCTTGCCAACAGCGCGAAGGCCAGTCCCATTGTCGCAACCGACCGTGCCATCGTCTTCATCGTCCCGCCCGTCCTCGAATCCCGGTAATTGCGCCCAACGCGCGATTCTCTAAAACGTGCCGTCGCATGGATGAGTCGACGAACCGACCCCAAGCCGGGGTGGTTCGAAGGAACAGACCCACAACCGGTGGAAATGCTTGCAGAATATTCACCAAAAATCAGGTATAGGATCTCTCAAGAAACGGGGCAATTTCGGGAAAATCGATGCACGACGAGCAAGGTCTTGTGCGCGAACGACGCGCGCTTCTGAAGAATGGTTTAGTATTGGCGGGGGCTCTGGCGGTACCGGGTGCTGTATCCGCAACGACACGACTGGGTAGCCAACTTACCGCGCGCGACCTGAAGCCGATGACACAGCCACCGCTGCCACGCCCGACGGTCGCGCTGACCTCGCCCAAGGTGGTCCGGCCCGATCTGTTGCGTCAGGCGATGGCGTCACTCAGCCGCCATGGCAGCCGTATCCAGCATCATGACCGCATCGCGATCGCCGACTTCGCTGCACCCTCGGGCAAGCCGCGGTTCCACTTCGTCGACCTCGCCAGCGGGCGCAGCACGTCGCTGTTGGTCGCGCATGGCAGCGGGTCCGACCCTGCGCATACCGGGTATCTGGAGCGCTTCTCGAACCGCTTCGGCTCGAACGCCTCGTCGGAAGGCGCGTTCGTCACCGACGATTATTATGTCGGCAAGCACGGCCGCTCGCAGCGTCTGATCGGGCTCGATCCGACCAACGACAATGCACTCGACCGCGCGATCGTGGTGCATTCGGCCTGGTACGCGAACAAGGACATGATCGAGAGCCACGGCATGCTCGGGCGCAGCCAGGGTTGCTTCGCCGTCGGCGAGCGCGATCTTGACCAGGTGTTCGCCCGTCTAGGCGCCGGTCGGATGATCTACGCAGCCAAGGTCTGAAGAGCAGGTGGCTGGACGCCCGGAGATCAGACCCCAGTCTGGATCGTCCGGCCCTGGTTCATCCGACTCTGGTCCATCCGGCGCCGCGCCCGACGTGCGCCGCCGATCATCCCCGACCACATCAACGCTTCCAGGCCGGCATAGCCGAGACCGAGATGCTCGGGGCGCACGGCCAGGACATCCGCCAGCTTGATCGTCCCCGCGCGTAGCCCTGCCCGACCAATGTCGCCCCAGCGCCGCGCGGTTTCCCAGCGGATCAGGCTGATGTCGTGCGAGTCGCACGGGTACCGGGCCAGGAAGTCGGCCTGGATCACGCTCAGCGCGCTTCCCAGGATCGCCAGCGTCGCGCGATCCGCCACCGGTCGCTTGGCCATGTTGTGCGACACCATCAGCCGCGCGATCGTCTCGGCACGGTCGTCGAACAAGCGGGTATAGCGTTCGGTCAGCACGCGCGCGGCCGACGCCTCCATCGTGTCGGCGAACCGGTTCGATACGCCGCCGGGATGGACGCGGTACAACACCAGCGCCGTATCGAGCCGTGCGATCGCGCCGAAATGGCCGATCCGTTGATACAGGTCGAAATCCTCGGCGAACAGCAACTCGGGCCGGGTGATCGGATCGAGCCGCCGCGCCACCTCGGTCCGCATCATCGTCGACGACCAGACCAGCGGGTTCTCGATACAGGTGAGCCACGCGACCAGCGCCGGGGTGGTCGTCGGCGAGTAGCGTGACGGCGTGATCTTGCCTTCGCACAGGATCTCCGCGGACGTTCCCAGCAACACGGTGTCGGGATGCGCATCGAGATAGGCGACCTGGCGCGCCAGGCGATCGGGCCGGCAGATATCGTCCTGATCGAGCGCCGCGATGTAGCGTCCGCGCGCTTCTGCAAACCCCCGGTTGCGGGCGCGCACCGGTCCGCCGTTCTTCGCCATCGTGATCAGCCGCACGCGCGGATCGGGCCACGCCCCGATCACCGCGCGTGTGTCGTCTGTCGAACAATCGTCGACCACGATCAGCTCGAAATCGGTGAGGGTCTGCGCCTGCACGCTGGCCAGCGTTTCCGCGATCACGGCGGCACCATTATAGGCCGCCATGACGACGCTCACGCGCGGAGCGGCGTTGGCGTCGGACGCCGTCACGCCGCCGCCAGAACCTTGGGCGGCAGGACCTGCTCGACGATCATCATCCCCACATCGTTCTGCCAGAGCCAGAGCCCGTTCGCCTGCCCGGAAAAGCTCGTTTCGCCGCCAAGCGGGCCCCAGGGTACGAAACCCGCGGCAAGCCCTAGCCCGTAGAGCCCGGCGATCGGCACGCCGTCCGCATCGACGATCCGGCAATGGCGATCGACCATCGGCTTTCCCGCGTCCGCCGCCAGAGCGATCGCCGTCCCGTCCTGCCCGACGATCGGCAACCCGATCGGTCGATAGCCCAGCGCCGCGATCACCAGGTCCGCGTCCTCGATATGTGCCCGCGCCACCGCGTCGTCGTCGCCCGTGATCCGGTGAAGGGCGACGCGCGGATCGGCCGTACGGCCGTCGACCTCGAGCATCCGCAGCACCAGATCGCGCGCTTCGAGGCGGAACCCCGCCAAGCGGTAGACGAACCCCGACACCGGACAGAGGTCGTCCGGGCCGAAGTCGGTGAACCCCTCGGCATGTGCCGCCTCGACCGAGTGATAGAAGGGCCGCAACGGCCGTCGGTGCAGCAGCGTGATCGCCCCGGCGCCGAACGGCAGCGCCGGCTGGCTCTTGAGCAGCAGCGCGATCGTCGTCAGCGCGCTGGTCGATCCGCCGATTACCGCGATTCTGGGATTGCGCCGGCCGGTCAGCAGGTCGGCGACCTTCTCGAAGCCACCGATCGTCAGGACGTCGTCGGACTGCAGCAGCCGCCCCGCCGCCAACTCCACCAACGGCGCCCCCGCCACGTTCTGCGCCGCCAGCCGTTCGAGTGGCTGGTGTCCCCCCGCCGCTACGACGACGTTGCGCGCCAGTTGTTCGAAGACGTGCCCATCCGAGACCCGGCGGAGCTGCACGCTCCACAGCCCGTCGCCGACGCTCCTGGCCGCCATGGCGTCGTGCCCCGTCAAGACCGTGCCGCCCTGTGCCGCGACGATATCGGCCAACCGTGCGCCGGTGGCACGCAGCAGCGGCCCGACCTCGACCAAGGGCACGCCGAGCCCGGCTTCGTGCGCCGCGACGGCCCGACCGGTCGGGTGATCGACCAGGCTGGACAGTTCGGGATGGATATTGTCGCGCACGGCGCTGAGGAACGTCTGTGCGGTCGAGTCCGAGGTGATCGCGTAGCGACCGAGGCGTCCGCCGCCGATCTCGGCGCTGCGGTCGACGACTACCAGCCCGGATGCGGCGAGCTCGGGCAGCAATCCGCGTTTCGTGGCGGCGGTCAGCATCGCCGTACCCGCCGGCCCGCCACCGACGATCAGCACCGACGCGACCGCCGGTGTCGTCCGTGCCGTCGCGGGCAGGCTGGACCAGCGACCGACCGGCGCGGCGACCTGCGCGGCGACCGCGGCGCAGGCCTCGACGAACGCGTCCGCGGCGCGACACGCATCCTCGACCGACATCGCATCGGTGATCGGCAACGACATCATCCGCGCGCCGACCCGGTCCGCGATCGGTGTCGGTTCGATCAGCGACGTCGCCTGGAACCAGGGCTGCTCGCCGAGATGCGGGCTGAAATAACAGCCGGTACCGATGCCGTCGCGGGCCATGCGCGCGGCCACCGCATCACGGTGCGGCGCGAGATGCTCGGGCAGCAGGACCGGCATGAACTGCATCGCACGCCGCATGCCGCACACCTTCTGCATCTGGAATGCGGACAAGGTCTCCCGGTACGTCGCCTCGATCGTCGCACGGTGGACGGCGACGGCATCGATCTCCTCGAGCTTGGCGCGGGCCGCGATCGCCAGGATTTCGGGCATCTTGGCGTTGATCCCCGGCAGGGTCGCGCTGCGGCCGCTCTCGAACCCGAAATTGCCCATCGCGCGCAGCGTATCGATCAGCCGCGTATCGCCACTGTGGATCAACCCGCCCTCGCCGACCGCGAACGTCTTGGTCGCGTGCAGCGAATGGACGATCGCGAACGGCGCCTGCGCACCGAACCCCGCGCCCGTTGCATCCAGCGTCCCGAGCGACGATGCGGCATCGATCACCACGCCGACGCCGTAGCGGTCGCGGTAGCCGGCATAGCGGTCCAGATCGATCGCATTGCCGAACGTCGCATAGGGCAGGATCACGCCGATCCGGTCGCCGTAGCGCTGCAACAGCCGCTCTTCCGTCTCCGGACAGGCACCCCAGTCGTCGAGATCGACATCGCAAATCAGTGGCGTGAGGCCAGCCCAGGCGGCAGCCTGTGCGGTCGCAGCGAAGGTCAGCGCCGGCATCAGCGCGAGCGTACCGGGTTTGGGGTTCAATCCGCCGCATGCCGCCCGGTTCGCCTGGCGGATCGCGAGCATCAACCCCAGCGTCGCATTGCCGACCGCGAGGCTCGCGCCGTGCCCGCCGAACAGTGCGTCGGTCACCCCCGTCTCGAACGCGCGAACTTCCGGGCCGTTGTTGCTGTATACCCCTGACGCCTCGACGCGGCGCAGCGCATCGAGATGTTCGCTCAACCGTGGCGGGTTCGGTGCGATCAGGGGGAGGCGTATCATCGGCGATCCGGTCTGTTGTGCGGCAGGTCCATGACCCACCGCCTCCTAAGAACCAGTTACGCGAGCAAACGCCAATATATGCAGCAAGGTCATTTCCTTACACCACCCCGGATCGGTCCGGGGTGGTGCATGACTATCAGCGCACCAGCGGCAGACTGATATAGCTTTCGTCGGGGCCCGCCACGGTGATCTTCTGCGTCGCCTTCACGTAATCCTTGGGCTGCGCGAAGAAGATGTTCGGGACGAAGGTCTGCGGGTTGCGATCGTAAAGCGGGAACCAGCTCGACTGCACCTGCACCATGATCTTGTGCCCCGGCAGGAACACGTGATTGGTGGTCGGCAATGCGAATTTGTACTTGAGCGGCACGTTGGCAGCGATCGGCTTGGCGACCGCGAGGCTCTCGCGGTAACGCCCGCGGAAGATGTCCATCGCGACCGACAATTGATACCCCGCCATCGTCTTGTCGCCCGGCGTTACGTCGGGATACACGTCGATCAGCTTCACCACCCAGTCGCTGTCGGTACCGGTCGTCGAAGCGGTCAAATTCACTTCCGGCACGCCGGCAATCGTCGTCGGCGTGGTCAGCGCATCGGTCGTGAAGGTCAGCACGTCGGGACGCCCCGAGACGGCGCGCTGATCGTCGACCAGCCACTGCTTCCAGGTCGATCCGGTCGCGTAGGTCGGCAGCGTCGGGCGTACGCGGTAGCTGACGGGCGCAGCAGGATCGGAGATGTAGTCCGCAGTCGCCGCCGCGCCGCCCGCCGCCTGGAAGCCGAGCGCACCACCGGGCTTGAGGTAGAGCGGCGTGCCTGCGGTCTGCGCGGTCGGCCACTTGTCGAGCCTTTGCCACTCGTTGCGCCCCGACTGGAACATCGTCACCGGCGCGACGTCCATCGCCGGCTGGTCGCTCTTCAAGTAATGCGCGAGGAAGGGCGCGAGGACGTGCCAGCGCCACCATTTGGCGGTGTCGGCATCCCATTTGATCGCGCCGAGTGCGCTGCCGTCGCGCACCTCCTGGCCGTGATACCAGGGGCCCATCGACAGATAGACCATGTCGTTGGCGGTGTCCTTGGGCTCGAGCGCGCGGTAGACCGCGGGGGCGCCGTAGATGTCCTCCTGATCCCACAGCCCGCCGACGATCAGCGTCGGCACCTTCAGCGGCTGGCCGGCGAGCACGGTGTCCATCGCCTGGGTCGACCAGAACGAATCGTACGCGGGATGCTGCGTGATCTTGCGCCAGAAGCCGAGCTGTTCGAGGCCCTGCGCCTTGCCGATCGCGCCGGCCGAGCCGCCCTTGAGGTAATAGTCGTAATCGTCGGCGGTGTCGGTGATCCACGGCGTGCCGGCGTCCTTGGTCGCCTCCTGGCTGAGGACGTAGGGCATCATGCCCTGGCGGAAGGCGCCGTTGTGGAACCAGTCGTCGCCGCGCCAGCCATCGACCATCGGGTTCATCGGCACCGACACCTTCAGCGCGGGATGCGGGTTGATGAGCGCCATCAGCGGCAGGAAGCCGTCATAGCTGATCCCACTGATCCCGACGCGGCCATTCGATTCGGGGACGTGCTTCACCAGCCAGTCGATCGTGTCGTAGGTATCGGTGGAATCGTCGGTCTTGGTCGGGTTCTGCGGTGTACCGGCGCGCGCCGGGTTCATCATGTAGATGCCCTGCGATCCGTGCATCCCGCGGACGTCCTGGATCACGCGGATATACCTCGCCGCGGCGATCACGTCGCCGGCGCCGTCACCGTTCTGGAGTATCCCCGCATAGGTGCCGCTGTCGGGCTTGGTCTGGCCGTCCGCGTCATAAGGCGTGCGCGTCATCAGGATGCCCGCGTCCTTCGCGCCCTTCGGCACGATGATGACGGTGTGCAGCTTCACCCCGTCGCGCATCGGGATCTCGACGACCTTGCGCACATAATCGTAGCCGACGTCGCGCGGCGCCATCTTGGCGGGGCGTTCGTCGTAATTCTGTGCGATCGCGGGGGCGGTCGTAGCGGTGGCAAGCGCAGCAAGCGCGCAGGCGGTAAGCAGACGGGGCATCGATATCATTGTCTTCTTCCTTCCCTCCCGGACCGAAAAAGAAAAAGGCCCGCCTCCCCGTTATGGAAAGACGAGCCTCCTTTCGTAATACTCTAGACGATCACGCCGTGCGCGTGCCGGTCAGCGGGAAACTGCCGAATGCGCCGGCCGCGACGCTGCCCTTGAGGACGTCGTCCTCGACGGTCGCCTTGCAGTCGAGCGTCATCGGCATCGGTACGGTCATGCTCTGCTTCCAGGTGATCGTGTCGCCATCGACGTCACCAGTGACGTCCATGCCGCCCATCGCGCCCGATACCGCGCCGGTAAAGGTGCTGCCGGCGCTGTTCACGGTCAGCGTCATCTTCTGATCGCCCAGCGGCGACTTGACCACGCAATCCCAGCTGCCATCGACGTTTGCCATTGCTTTCTTCTCCTGAATTACTTGGCGCCGGCAACCGACGCCGCGGGGATGACCTCGACCGGCAGGCCGATGCTGTCAAGCTGCGGCCGCACCGTCTTCGCATCGCCGACCACGACCCAGATGATCTTCTTCGGATCGAGCGCCTGCTGGATCGCAGTGTTGAGTTGCGGCAGGTTAAGCCCCTGGTAGCGCTGGGTGATCGTCGCGTAGTAATCGTCGGGTCGCTTCAGCAGGTCGTTCTGCTGCATCGCGCCAAGCACCGCGTCGGACGTTTCGAAATTGCCCGACAGCGACCGGATCGCACCGTTGATCGCGCGGTCGAACTCGACCTGCGTCATCGGCTCCTTGCCGAGGAACGCGCCGATGTCGCTGCGCAACGCGGCGATCGACGGGCCGGTCTGGTCCGCCTGCACCGGAGCCGACAGGATATAGGGCGCGGCATGTTCCGCGACCTGGAACCGGCCCGACACGCCGTACGACCAGTGCTTGGTCTCGCGCAGGTCCATATTGACGCGCCCGAGGAAACTGCCGCCGAGCGCATCGTTGGCGGTCGCGATCGGCAACAGGTCCTGCGTGCCCTTCAAGCCCGTCGGTACGCCCGCGACGATCAGCGACTGCGGGCTGTCCGGACGGTCGATCACCACGATCTTCGGCGCGGACGGTGTAACGGTCGCGGGGAACGCCTTGGTACCCGCACCACCGGTCGGACGCCATGTACCGAACCGCGCATCGAGCGCCGCCTTCACCTCGGCGAGCGGTCGATCGCTGACGACGAAGATCTTTGCCTTGTCGGGCCGCAGCCACGCCTGCTGGAACGCGACCAGATCGGCGCGGGTGAGCGCTGCCACTGCCTTCGGGTCGCCGCTGCCCTGCGCCTTGGCATAGGGCGAGGTCGGCCCCAGCAGCGGCGGCAGGACGCGCGTCGCCAGACCTTGCGGGCTGGTCAGTTCCTGTGCGATCTGCGCGAGCTGCTGGTTCTTGACACGCGCGATCTCGGCGTCGGCGAACGCCGGGTTCTGCGCGATGTCGGCGAACAGGTCGACCGCAGGCGTCAGGTTCGCGCTCGGCACCTGCATCGACAGGAAAGTCCGGTCGTTCGACGCCCCCGAACCGATATCCGCACCAAGTCGCTCCTTGGCTTCGGCAAGCGCCACCGAGCCGCGCGTCGGCGTACCCTCGTCCATCATCGCCAGCGTTAGTTGCTGCGTGCCGAGCTTGCCGGGCACGTCCGCCGCCACGCCCGCATCGAAGCTCAGCACCGCCTGCGTCACCGGCACCGCGGTGCGTTGCGCGTACACGACCTCGATCCCGTTCGCGAGGCGAGTCCGCTCGACCTTCGGGAAGCTCAGGCCTGCCACTTTGCCGACTGCGGGCAAGGGCCCGCGCGTACCCTTTGGCGGCACTTCGGGCGCAGGCACCACATCGGCCTTGGGCGGTACGACCGCATTGGCATAGGCGTCGCGCGGCCCCGGTACGACGGTCAGCGAATAGGCCGGACGCGACAGCCATTTCGCCGCCGCCGCACGGACGCTCGCCGGCGTTTCCGCCGCGAGCTGCAACAGCTGTTTCTTGTAGAAGCCGGGATCGTTCGAATATAGCGCGCCTTCGGCCAGCGTCACGGCCTTGCCGCCGAACCCGCCGACGGATTCGAGGCCCTCCATCGTGCCCGCCGCGGTCGTCGTGGCGACGCGGCTGACCTCATCGGCGGTGGGCCCGTTCTTGATGAAGTCCGCGAGGATCTCGTCGATCCGCTTCGACACCAAAGCCGGGTCGACGCCCTGCCGGACGATCGCGCGGATGCCGAACATGCCGAGCTGGCTGAAACTGCGGTTGGCGGCGGAGATGCTGACGACCAGCTTCTCGTTCTTGACCAGCGCGGTATCGAACCGGCTGCTGGCGAGGCCACCGAGAACGCCCGCCGCGACGTCCAGCGCGGTACCGTCCTTGTCGTTCAGCCCCGGCACCACCCAGTTGCGGCTGATCATCACCGCCGCGACCCGGTCCTTGATCGTTTCGCTCACCGCCGCGGGCAGGGTCGGGATCGGCGCTGGCGGCACGATGCTCTCGGGGCCCTTCGGGATGCCGCCGAAATACTTCTCGGCGAGCCGCTTCGCGGTGACCGCATCGACGTCGCCGGCCAGCACGAGCACCGCATTGTTCGGGCCGTAATGATCCTTGAACCAGTCCTTCACCGTCTGCAGCGAGGCGGCATCCAGATCCGCCATCGATCCGATCGTGGTGTGGCCGTAGGGATGCGTCGCCGGGAACAGTCCCTCGGTGATCTTGTACTGGGTCAGGCCGTAGGGCTGGTTGTCGCCCTGGCGCTTTTCATTCTGGACGACGCCGCGCTGTTCATCGAGCACCCCCTGCGTGATCGCGCCGGTGAGATAGCCCATCCGGTCGGATTCAAGGAACAGCGCGCGATCGAGCGCCGCGGTCGGCACCGTCTCGAAATAATTGGTGCGATCGTAATAGGTCGTGCCGTTGAAGTCGGTAGCGCCAACCTGCTTCAGCGGTTCGAAGAAGTCGCCCGGCGCATTCTCGCTGCCGTTGAACATCAGATGCTCGAACAGATGCGCAAAGCCGGTCTTGCCCTTGGGCTCGAACTTCGACCCGACATTATACCAGACGCTGACCGCCACCACGGGCGCTTTGCGATCGGTATGCACGACGACGCGCAGGCCGTTCTTCAGGGTGAACTGCTGATAGGGGATGTCCACCGACTTGACGAGATCGGCGACCGGCGCAGGCTTTGCAGCACCCGCAGCAGGGCGTTGGGCGGCAGGTCGTTGGGCGGCAGGGGTCTGCGCCGTTAGGGGCGCGGCCGATAGAAGCGCTGTTGTGGCGACCCCGGTGGCGAGCATGGCAATAACCGTATCTTTCGAAACCATATGCGTCAGTGACCCTAGCCTTAAATTGCTGTCACAGCATAAGTACGCGACGGGTTTGAGCAACAGAATATAACGACCTCGCGACACGTCGAAGTTCGACACTCCAGCGTAGTCGCATTCATTCGTCGCGACGGCCTCTGCCGCCGCTACGGACGACTTGAACACTTTGTGATATTTTTTTCATCTAATAGTCGACACGCGTTTTCGATCAGGCGAGCCCTTGGACGGTCGAGCGTCCGAAATCAGGACGATTAGCGACCGATCAGGCTGATCGAAACTTTATCGAGCATTTAAGCATCAAGAGCGGTGTTAATTTACAATCGAATATTGTAGGCGCGCCGGCACAGGGGCCATTATGAATTCAAGGACACACCGTGACTGATACACTCAACACCGTCGAACTCGCCGCCGAACTGACCGCCGCGTGGCTCGCGAACCCCAATACGCGGACCGCGGCAGACGACGTGCCGGCTTTCCTGGTTGCGATGCACGCCGCTGTCGCAAAGCTTGTCGACGCGGGCGATGCCGAGCCCGATGCCGCCCCGGTTTTGACCGCAGAACCTGCCGTGTCGGCTCGCAAGTCGCTTGCCTCGCCCGACCACATCATCTCGATGCTCGACGGGAAGAAGTACAAGACGCTTCGCCGCCATCTCTCGACCAACGGCCTGACGCCGGAACAGTATCGCGAGCGCTTCAATCTGAAGCCCGACTATCCGATGGTCGCTGCGACCTATTCGGAAGCGCGCCGCGCGATGGCGAAGTCGATCGGCCTCGGCCGCAAGGCGGGTTCGACTGTCGAAAAGGCTGCCGACTCCGCCGTGAAGACGGTCCGCAAGTCCGGCAAGGTCGCGCTCGACGCCGCAAAGAAGACGCTCGGCAACGAAGCCTGAGCCTAGGTCGGGGGAAGGTCGCCTTCCCCCGCCTCCGCAAACCGTCTCCGCAAACCGCCCCGATACCCTCGCCGTGCTCGAGCTTACGTGCAAGGATCGTGGGCGGGTGACTTTGCTCGAATATCGTGCGCCCGGCCGCAACGCGAACACGCACCTGTCGAGACGTGTCACCCGCCGGACGGCCGACACCGCAACTCACCGCGCTACCGGGCATGACGAGCGCATACGTTGCGCCGAACCTCTGGACGCGCACCGAGCAGCGCGTCACCAAGGCCGCCAACCGGGGGCCCGGAGTGAGTGATTGTGCTGAAAACCTTGTGGAACATGCCTGCCAAGATCTGGCGCGACGATGCGGCCGACGACAAGACGGCCGGTAACAAGGATGCCGGCGAACCCGTGGCCAGCGGATCCTTGGCGGACATGGTTCGGGCGTTCGACGGATATGACGACGCCGAGACCTTGATGATCACCTGCGCCGGCCGAGACCGGCCGATCACCGCAGCGGAAGTTCGCGACCTGCGCCGCAATCATGCCGCCACTGCTCCGGCCCGAGACTAGCCTGACGACATGTAGAGCGTCGGCAGCCGCAACCGGTACCGTTCGCTCTGCCCTCTACCGCCACCGTATCGAAGGCCGTCATGTCAGTAGGCGCTGACTCGGCCTGTTCCCACAGTTCCGACGCGGCCGATGCACGAAGTTGGAATGGCCATAAGCCTTTGTAAGCTAACACTTTACGGGTTTCCCACCCCTCTGCTGTTGGGCAAAGGCGTGATGCATTGATCTTCTCGATCTGCGTCAACGTTCGGTCGCTTTAATTCAAGTTAATCAAAATCAGTATAATACCTTTCGAAAAATTAATCTTCGAAGGAACGATACACATCATTGATCGCTGTGATGCTTAGCAATCTGACAGATTGCTGCATCGTATCAGCGTTGCCAGCGAGATTCTGGCGGAACTTTCGAGTTTAGGAACCGTATCCGCGGCGACGGCTTGATACAGATTTCAGTTATTAGTTGCCGCAGTAATGGCAGCATTTACACGTCAAGCATAAAGGAGACTTCCATGCGTGCACTCGTTTGGCATGGCAAGGGTGACGTTCGCGTCGACACTGTTGCCGATCCCGAAATCCAGCATCCGCGTGATGCCATCATCAAGGTCTCGGCTTGCGCGATCTGTGGCTCCGATTTGCATCTTCTCGATGGATATCAGCCGACGATGCAGGCGGGCGATATTCTTGGTCACGAGAATATGGGCACTGTCGTCGCGCTCGGCTCCGAAGTCACCAACCTGAAGATCGGCGACCGCGTCGTCGTGCCGTTCACGATCAGCTGCGGCGATTGCTTCTTCTGCCGCAAGGGACTGTTCTCGGCCTGCGAGCGGACCAACCCCAATGCCGAGCTGGCGATCAAGGCGATGGGCCATTCGCCCGCCGGTCTGTTCGGCTTCAGCCATATGCTGGGCGGCTATTGCGGCGGCCAGGCCGAGTATCTGCGCGTGCCGATGGCGGATATCGGCCCGATCAAGGTGCCCGACAGCGTCACCGACGAGCAGGCGCTGTTCCTGTCCGACATTTTCCCGACCGGCTACATGGCGGCGGAAAATGCGCAGATCGAGCCCGGCGATACGGTAGCGATCTGGGGCTGCGGTCCGGTCGGCCAGTTCGCGATCCGCTCGGCGCTGATGCTCGGCGCAGGCCGCGTGATCGCGATCGACGAGGTGCCCGAGCGGCTGGCGATGGCCGAAGCTGGCGGCGCGGAGACGATCAACTTCGCCGAAGTCGACAGCGTCTATGACGAGCTCCAGTTCCGGACCAAGGGTCGTGGCCCCGACAGCTGCATCGATGCGGTCGGTTGCGAAGCCTCGGCTCACGGCGCTGCGGACGCGGTGCTCGACAAGGTGAAGGCGGCGACGTTCCTCGCCACCGACCGGGTGCATGTTCTGCGCGAGGCGATCATGAGCTGCCGGATGGGCGGCACGGTGTCGATCCCCGGCGTCTATGTCGGGATGGGCGACAAGATCCCGATCGGCGCGATGATGAACAAGGGGCTGACGATCAAGACCGGCCAGACCCACGTCCAGGCTTACACGAAGCCGCTGCTGGCACGGATCGAGGCAGGCGATATCGACCCGAGCTTCGTCGTCACGCATCCGGCCAGCCTCGAAGACGCGCCCGAGATGTACCAGAAGTTCCGCGACAAGCAGGACGGCGTCATCAAGGTCGTTCTTCGCCCATAATCGCCCGGACACGAAGCGCGCATGCGGTTCGTTTCGTGTCCCCCTGCCCCCGCTCCAACGCTGAGGATATGCCATGAGCGACAAGGTTCCGATGCCGGTAAGTGGCAATCCCGCCACCAAGGGCGCCCCCGATGGCGTCTCCGGTTCGCCCGCCGGCAAGGACGGCGAGACCGTGCACGGCAGGTCGCCCGGCGGGGAGAGCGGCGGTGGCGCCTATCCCAATCCGCATGCCGGCAAGGTCGCGACGAACACCGGGTTCATGGCGCATGGCGGCCAGAGCGATATCGCCTATCACGGCGGCGGTCAGGCCGGTGAAGACGGCGGGAGCGCCGCCAACGGCGTCGCAGGCTCGGATGGTGCACCGGCATCGACGATCGCCGCCGACCCGGACGCGGACCGCGTGCCGCATGCTCTCGCGGCAAACGAAGCCATCGAAGTCGTCGAAACGTCCGGCGTTGCCGAAGCCGAGGCTGACGGCAAGGTCGGCACCGACGCCCGTTACGAAGACGAGCAGAAGCAGCCCGGCGCCGGTTGAACCACCGACGTCGGTGTCCTGCCCGGTTTGAAAATCCCCTGCTTTGAAAATCTACCGTCGAAACCGGGCATCCTGCCCGGTCCACAGAAGAGGATCATGATCATGTCGGCTCCCGAAGATCTCAAGGAAATCTACACGGACGAACTGAAAGACCTCTGGTCAGCCAACGATCAGATGAAGAAGGTTCTGAAGAAGATCACCGCGAAGGCCAGCGACGCATCGCTCAAGACGATGTTGACCGACTCGCAGGCGGGGATCGAGAAGCACACCGACATCCTGAAGGACCTGATCGCCGCGAACGACGAGAAGGTATCGAAGGAGCATTGCAAGGGCATGGAAGGTCTCGCTGCCGAAGCCACCAAGCATGTTCTCGAGGAAGGTCCGGAGAAGGGCCCGCTGCTCGACGTGATGATCATCGCGCAATATCAGCGCATGACGCATTACGGCATCGCCGGGTTCGGCACGGCTGCCGCCTATGCCAAGGCGCTAGGCCTCAAGGACGACCACAAGAAGCTGAGCGCGGCCACCAAGGAGATCTACGGTGGCGACGAATATATGACGAAACTCGCCGAGACGACCGTCAACCTTCAGGCCGAAGACGCCTGATCCTATACCCGTCGGCGGTTCGCCGGCGGGTATCCTCTATTCGTACTTCGGCAGTTCAGCATAGCGGCATACCCGCCAAGAACTGCTCGGGATTACAAGAGCCGCTCCGGGGGCACTTGCGCATAGCGCGGCACGATGAGGTGGACGACCGCAAGGGCGACAAGATAGGCGCAGGCGGCGACGATGAAGATCGGCTGGTAACTGCCGACCGTCTCCAGGATGCTGCCAGCGAATTTGGCCATCAGCATGCCCCCGACCGCACCCGACAGACCACCGAGCCCGACGACAGATCCCGTTGCCCAACGCGGCAACAGATCGCCCGGCAGCGCATAGAGGTTCGCTGAAAAGCCCTGATGTCCGGCGCACGCGAGACCGATCATCAGCACCGCCCACCACATGTTCGGCACCTGCGTGGCGAACGCGATCGGCACCGCACACAGCGCACACGCGAACATCGCGGTCTTGCGGGCCCGATTGACGCTGTAGCCACGCCCGATCAGCCGGGACGAGAACCAGCCACCGGCAACCGATCCGACGTCGGCGAGCAGGTACACCGCGATCAGCGGTGGCCCGAACGCCAGCATGGTGACGCCGTACTGCTTGTTGAAAAAGTCGGGCAGCCAGAACAGGAACGTCCACCACACCGGATCGATCAGGAACCGGCCGAGCATATAGGCCCAGGTCTGGCGCTGGCGCAGCAGTGTCTTCCAGGCGACCGGACGGCCGGGTTCGGCCGGCTCGCTCTCGATATAGGCAAGCTCCTCCGGCGTGACCTTGGGATGCTCGCGCGGGCTGCGGTAAAAGCCCAGCCACGCGACCAGCCACACGACGGTCAGCAGCCCGGTCAGGATGAAGGCCCAGCGCCATCCCATCGTCACCGCGATGATCGGCACCAGCAACGGCGTCAGGATCGCGCCGACGTTCGAGCCTGCGTTGAAGATGCCGATCGCGAGCGCGCGCTCGCGTCGCGGAAACCATTCGTTGGTCGCGGCGATCGCCGCCGGGAACGTGCCCGCCTCACCCAGCGCAAGCGGGATGCGCGCCAGGATCATGCCGCCGGTCGACGTGAAGAAAATGTGCGCGACATGGCCGATCGTCCACAACGCCACCGCCACCGCATAGCCGACGCGCGCGCCGACGCGATCGATCAGCCGGCCGAACACGACATAGCTGAGCCCGTACGCGGCCTGAAACCAGATGGCGAGATCGGCATACCCCGTCTCGCTCCACCCATAGCGTGCCTGTAGATCGGGCTTGAGCGTCGGCAGGACGAGCCGGTCGATATAGCTCAGCACCACCGCCGCGAACAGCAAGGCGCAGACGATCCAGCGGACGCGACCGCGCGGTTTGGCCACCGGCGTGGCAGCTGCCTCCACCACGCTCACCAGTTGCACAGCGTGCCGTCTTCCAGTCGGGCGACCGGAAGATAGGCACGTTTATAGTCATGGGTCGCCGCGAGGTCTTCGTCGATGTCGACGCCCAACCCCGGCACCTCGCCCGGATGCATCATACCATCGGCGAAACTGTACGCGTGCGGGAACACGGCATCGGTCTCGTCGGCGTGCGGCATATGCTCCTGCACGCCGAAATTGGGCACCGACAGCCCGAAGTGCAGCGCCGCCGCCATCGCCACCGGCGACAGGTCGGTCGCCCCATGGCAACCGGTCCGCACCTGATACAGATCCGCAAGCGCCGCGATCCGGCGCAGATGCGTGATTCCCCCGGCATGCACCACGGTAGCGCGGATATAGTCGATCAGCTGGTTCTGGATCAGGTCCTTCGCATCCCAGATCGAATTGAACACCTCGCCCACCGCGATCGGCGTCGTCGTATGGTGCCGGATCAATTTGAACGCCTCCTGGTTCTCGGCCGGCGTCGGGTCCTCGATCCAGAAGAGGTTGTACGGCTCGAGCGCCTTGCCCAGCCGCCCCGCCTCGATCGGCGTCAACCGGTGGTGGATATCGTGGAGCAGATGCACGTCCCAGCCCATCGCCTCGCGTGCCGCCTTGAACAGCTCGGGGACGACGCGGAGGTATTTCTCGGTCGACCAGACGCTCTCGCTCGGCAAGTCGGCATCGGCGGGTTCGTAGCGCGCGCCGTGCTTGGCGACGCCGTAGGTCGAGGCGAGCCCCGGTACGCCGCATTGCAGCCGGATCGCCTTGTAGCCCTTGGCCTGCTCGGCCTTCGCGACCGCGATCGTGTCCTCGATCGTGGTGCCGTTGGCGTGCGCGTAGACCATGCACGCGTCGCGCGCCGCGCCGCCCAGCAACTGGTACACCGGCATGCCCGCGAGCTTGCCCTTGATGTCCCACAACGCGGTATCGACCGCAGCGATCGCCGCCATCGTCACCGGACCGCGCCGCCAATACGCGCCCTTGTAGAGATACTGCCAGACATCCTCGATCCGGTGGGCGTCACGCCCGATCAGGCACGGGACGACATGATCGCTGAGATAGCTGGCAACGCTCAACTCGCGGCCGTTCAGCGTCGCGTCGCCGACCCCGGTCGTACCGTCGTCGCACGTGATTTTCAGCGTGACGAAATTGCGCCCCGGGCACGTCACGATGACGCGAGCATTGACGATCTTGGGCATGGCGATCCTTCAGGCAGTTACGAGAATGGTGTCGGGCATGATCGGCTCTCCCGGATGCGCGGGTCGACTTGCGGGCAGCGGCGCATCATCGTCCTGATAGCGATACCATGTCCGCAACGACGATCTCCCGTCATACGATAAGGCGTTCGGTTTTGGGCATGGCTCGCGATCACTTCGCCACGGGCCCCAGGTAGGATGCCGGGACAGGGACGGTGGCGAACACCAGCTTCTGGAGCACCATATTGTCGTCCAGCCGCCAGATCTTGATGACGTGCCGGCCGGTGGGGATGCGGCCCAAGCTCGCCGACAGGTGCACGCCATTGTCGCGGACCGCATCCGCCCACCGCGCCTTGGCCGCGGTGTCGGTATCGCCACCGGTCGGCTGCAGTGCGGCGCGCAGCACTTGCACGGCCCCGCCGTCGATCGACACGCCGATGCGCGATCCGTCATGGCCGACCGTGTCCAGCGTGGGGACCAGATACAGTGTCAGCGTCGCCGGCCCCGCCGTCCGCACGGTGATGTCGTATTCCAGGCAGACGCCGTCTTCCACCTGGGTCGCCGGTCGGCCCTGCGGCATGGCGATCACCGCGCCCGCGGTGCGCCCGAGATACGGGATCGTCGTCCAACGCACCCCCTTCCCATCGCGCGCGCGGCTGAACGCCGGGGCTTCGATGGCGACGATGCCCGTCTCGGTCGCCGCGGGTGCAACGAAGACCGGGCGCGGGCGGCGTTTGGCCTCCGGCGTATCGGCACCGACGCGCATGATGCTCGGCATGGTCTGCCTGGTGGGGTCGTTCCAGATGACATAGCTCATATGAACCTGGGCCATCATGCCGTCCCACTTGCCGCGATTGATCGCGTGATAGCGCTGCGTCAGCTCGCCGTCGCGGCGGAAGGCGGTCTCGACCTGATCGGCAAAGTAATTGGCGCGCGGATCGTTAATCGACGCCAGCACCCGGTTCCACGCGGTCCCGTAATACAGCCGGTATAGGTTCGCGACCGCCGCCACGGGAAACTCGATCAACTGATAATAGGCATCCCGCTGCTCCGGGCGCAGCGTGGCGCGAACCGCCAGCATCCGCGCCTCCAGCGCATCCCACTGCGCAACCATCGCACCGAACTCGCCGCCATCCAGCCCCGTGCCGGTAACGCCGCCGACCGGGAAGCTGTCCTGATCGACCAACTCGGGCTTCCGCCGTGCGACATACTGGCTGTACTGCGTGACGATCTGGCCGATCGCGCTCGCCTGTTCTGGCGCCTGTTCTGGCGCCTGTTCGGGCCCGAACGTCGCCGCCGCCCAGGCGCGCGGATAGTCGGCGACCGCGGCGGGGGTCATCGCATCGGGGTTCCAGGCCTGCGCCAGGAAAAAGCCCAGTGGATATTCCATCGGCTTGATATCGCCGACGTTGACGATCCAGATCTGCGCCGCACCGCGCCTGTACGCCAGGTCCATCTGCTGCCAGGTCTTCTCAATCTGGTTGGTGTTGATCCACTTGTAGTTGCGCGGGCCACCGACGTAATCGAAGTGGTAATAGATGCCGTAGCCACCCTTGCGCGGTGGTGCGGCGGGATCGGGCAGGCGCCGGATCTGACCCCAGTTATCGTCGGAGAACAGCAACGTGACGTCGTCCGGCACCGTCATCCCGTGATCGTAATAATCCTGCACTTCCTTGTAGAGCGCCCATAGCTGCGGCGTGTCGCTCGCGGGCCTGCCGGTGACGTCGGCGATGATCTTGCGCTGGTCGGTAACGACGCGTTCGAGCAGCCCGGTCGCGGTGCCCTCGGCCATCGCTTCATCCCCGTCGCCGCGCATGCCGACGGTCACCACCGAATCATATTGCCGGCCGCCGCCCTTGGCCATCATGCGCTTGATGCCGCCACGCCAGAACGTGCGCAGATTGGCGCCGTTCCTGGTATAGTCCCACGCGCCGCCGGTCACGCCCTGGTCCTCGTGACGGTGCCATTCGGCCTGCGCGCGCAACATCGGTTCGTGATGCGAATTGCCCATCACGACGCCCATCGCGTCGGCAAGTACCATGCTCGCGGGATCGTCGTCGGCGAACGCCTTGCCCCACATGGCGGGCCACAGATAATTGCCCTTCATCCGCAACAGCAGTTCGAAGACGTGGACGTACATCGCCGCATTGACGCCGCCGAACGCCTTTTTCGCCCAGCCGCTCAGGCACGGATCTTCGTCATTGATGAAGAACCCGCGATAGCGGACCTTCGGCTGGTCGCGTCGCGATCCTGCGGGGATCAGCACATCGCGCTGGCGGCGGACCGGCACGTCCGCGAACCAGTACCAGGGCGAAACGCCGATCCGCTCGGATACGTCATAGGTGCCGAACACCGCCCCGCGCCGGTCCGACCCGACGATCACCAACGCGCGCGCTACGCCGGGCATCGGATCGTCGACCACGACCTGTCGAAAGGCTTCCCATTCGCCGCGCAGATCGGCGACGGCGATCTTGCCTGCCGCTGCGAGGCGGTCGATCGCGACACTCTGACCGAGCACACCGATGATCACGCACGGCCCTGCTACCGCGCCGTGCGTCCCGTCCACCAGCCGCGCGGCCGTGCCGCTGACCCGTTCCAGATCGGCGGCGAAACTGGTCGCGACGTGCCGGACCGCGCTGTCGGCATTCGCATCGATCAGGATGGCGGCCGGAATGCCCTTGGCGATCAACGGGAATGCGGTCCGCGGATCGGCTGTCGTGCGCGCCTCGGCACCCAGCACAGCCGCAGGCAGCGTCGCGAGTGCGGCGCTTAAGGCGGCACCGTTCATCAACGTGCGTCGGGATACCGCCTGCTTCATCATCGTCTATCCTGCCGCACGCGTCATGACCGGGCGATCTTCCACGGCGAAACCGGCTGTCCGCGTTTGGCCGGACTCGCATCGACCAACACGGGTACCACGCCGCCGCCGTCTCGCGTGATGCGCCGGTCGAACCGCACCGCGGCGGTCGAGGGCGAAGCCGTCATGTTACGACGCGTGATCATCGTTCCACCTCCGCGATCATGAAGCGGGCCGGTCGCGACCGTGACGTCCCGCCGAACGTAGAACGGGGCGGCCACATCACGACCGCCCCGAGCGCCTGCTAGAAGGTCCCGCGCAGACCGATGAGGAACTGACGGCCCGGCTTGTACTGGGTGAAGGTCGCATTATCGTACTGGAAGTACGACCGCAGCGTCGCATTGGTGAAGTTCGCGACGTTGACCGTCAGCTGTGGTGCGCCGGCCAGACCGAAGATCTTGTCCAGATCGAACGACGACGAGAAGTCGTACGTCGTGTAGTCGGTACCGAACAGTGCGGCCGAGGGGATGCCGTTCTGTGCCGCGCCGCTGTTCTGCGATCCTTCGCGTGACGTCGTCGACACCCGCAGCATCACGCCGTGCTTCTCGTAATAGCCGGTGATGTTGTACGTGAACGGGGCCACGCCGAATGCCTGGGCGGGACCGTCGCTGTTCTGGTCAACGACCGTCGCATTGGCGTTGAAGCCGAACCCGGTGACGCCGATGTGCTTGGTGATGAAGTCGAGCGGCTGGACCCACTGGAATTCGAGGCCGTTGATCGTCAGCTTGTTGGGCACGTTGACCTGTGACGTCACCTGAACCTGTGCGGCGCCAGGACCGCCACGCTGGTTGATCGCAAACTGCTGGTTCGCGTTCAACGTGTCATAGGTGATCCCGTACTGCGCCAGGTCGCCGAACGGCACGGTGTTGATCGCGGTGTTGGTAAAGCCCGTGATCGACTTGCGGAACGCGTTGAAGCTGACGACGCCCTCGCGGCCCGTATAATATTCGAAGCCGAGGTCGATGTTGGTCGACATGTACGGCGCCAGTGCCGGATTGCCGATCGATGCTTGGTCCGCCGAAGGTGCGCCGAAATTGACACCCGGCAACTGCGCGGACGGATCGGGGCGGGTCATGGTGCGCGAGCCTGCGACGCGGACAACGGCGTGTTCGCTGACGTCGTAGGCGAACGTCGCGGCGGGCAGCCATTTGGAATACACGTTGCGGGTCGAGACGTTGCTGACGACGTTCTCGTACCGGCTGCCGTCCGGAAGCGCCGTCCCTGCCGCCGTCGTGTTGCGCGGATCGGGCAGCGAGATGCGCCCGGTGATGGTCTGGATCGTGTTGACGTAGCGCACGCCGACATTGAACCGCAGCATGTTGCCGCCCAGTTCCTGCTCGCCGTTCACGGTCGCGAACGCCGACTTCACGACTTCGCGGATGCCGCCGCCGCTGGCGCCGGTGTTGGCCGCGCCGGTCTCGGGCGCGTTGTCGTGATAGAAATCATAGTTGCTCGCGGCCGCGAACTTCTTCCAGTCGACGGTCACGAACCCGGCCGGACCCGGCGTCAGGTAGGTCGGCACCGCGGCGTTGGGGATCAGCGAGCCACCATAGCTGATCGGCCCCGTCATACCCGCGGTCGATCCGGTGCCATAGCCGGGATAGGTCGGATAGCCGGCGGGCGCCGCCCCCGGCGCGTTCAGACCTTCGCAGGGCGGCTGCGTGTTGGGCGACCCGACGAACGCGCTGGGATTGTTGCCGCAGACCGCATTCTGCCACGCCTGACTGTTGTCGAAGCCCGTGATCCGGCGCGAGACGTCGTCGAATGCGCCGCCAACCTTCAGGTTGAGCGCCTTGTCGCCCCAGGTAAGGTCGCCGCGCGTGCCCTTGCTCTTGTTGAGGCGTCGCTCGTCCTGGATGCTGACACGGCTGCCGGTATTCCACCCGAAGCTCGCCGGATCGTTGAGATCGAGGTTGCTCGAGATCGACGGAACACCGCCGTCGTTGCTGTAGGTGACCGTGTTGCCGACACCGAGCGGGGTCGACGCACCGACCGTCGGGCTCTCGCGGTGGAAGGTCGACCGCGCATAGTTCGCCTGCAGGTTCAGCTTCAGCGTATCCGAGATTTCCCATTCGCCGCCGGGATTGATGCTGACCAGCTTGGTCGTCTCGGTATAGGGGCGGAATTCGTTGAAGAACTGCGCGTTGGCGAAGGTGCCGCCGGTGACGACGCAGCCGACGGTGCAGTCGGCCTTGTCGAACGTCAGGTTGGTCGGGATGATCGCGCTGTTGCGGACGATCCACGCCACGTTCTCGCGGATCAGCTCGTTCTTCTTGTAGCCGTACAGACCGTCGATGTAGAAATGCAGCGTATCGGTCGGCTGCCATTCCGCGCTCATGATCGCGTTGATACGGTCGCGGGGGCCACGGATGCTGGTGTTGCGGCCGAGACGCGGGAGCAACGCGTTGTCGATCTGCTGGATCGTTGCGCCGGGATTGTTGGCGAGCAGGAAGGCCTGGTTGATCGGCGTTCCGGCGACGAGGCCGCCGCCGGCGCCGACGGGCACCGTCCCAGGGATCGTCCAGTTGCCGCCACCGGTCGTGTTGCAACCCGTCGCAGCACCGCATTGCGCCGCGCTCAACTGCGGATTGGTATAGCCAATCGTTTCGAACCCGCGCGTGTCCGTGAACAGGCGCTGCGCCGAGACGCCTGCCAGGATGCCGAATGTGTCATTGCGCCAGCTGCCGATCAACGAGCCGCGCGCGCCGATGCGATCTTCCGGCGACTGCTTCGTACCCTGCACGTTATAGGCGAGGAACGAGGTCGCACGATCGAACGGCCGCGCCGATCGCAGATCGATATTGCCTGCCGCGCCACCTTCGAGAAGATCCGCCGTATAGCTCTTGTTGACCGTGAGCTTGGTGAACAGATCGGTCGGGAAGAAGCTCAGATCGACCGAACGATCGGTACCCTGCGCATCGGTCGCACCCGACGACGCCACCGCGATCGTCGCGCCGTTCAGCGTCACGTTCGTGAAGTTCGATCCAAGTCCGCGGATCGCAACGTTCGTGCCCTCACCCGTCACGTCGCGCGTGATCGTGATGCCGGGAATGCGATTGAAGGATTCCGCGATGTTCGTGTCGGGAAACTTGCCGATATCTTCAGCGAAGATCGAATCGGTAAAGCCAGTCGCCGCGCGCTTCGCATTGGTCGACTTCGCAAGGCTGGAGCGATAGCCGGTGACCACGATGTCCGCGCCGTTGGCTGCATCGATCGCTCCAGGCGTCTGATCCGAACTCGGCAAGGTCGCCGCTGGCGATGCTGGTGGCGTCGCCGCTGGTGGCGTGGCCGGCGCAGCGTCCTGCGTGGCAGCAGGAGCAGGGCTTTGCGTGGCCGCAGGCGCCGTGCTCTGCGACGCGGGTGGCGACGCGTCCTGCGTCGGCGGGATGGTTTGCGCCATCGCCATCGATCCGCTGAGCGCCGCCATCGTCGTCGCGCACAACAACGCCGCGCGGGTCAGGCGAGGTGCCGTCTTATAAGATGTCATGGAACAGGATCCTCTCTGGAGCCTCGCCAACGTTGCAGCGAGAATGCGTAGTGCGGCCGATTGATGCTCGCAGGCGCGTCAGGTCTGGCAGAGCGCCAAGCGCTCCGGTTCTTCGCTCGAAAATACGTGAAGCGCCAATGCCATCCAACTCCCGCTCACACCCGTCTTGCGCGGGCTATTGATAGCGGTACCTTACGGTCGCTGGTCAACTAGTCAAGACCTTCCGGCATGGCCAATTAGCGATAGTAGGCGAATAGATAGCGGTATCTATCTTACCAGTCCCGCCGCCCGACGCTGGCGGCCACGGTCGTATCAAGAATGTTGGTCGTTCCCGGCAACCTGAAGCTGACCGAAGCGCCATTACGGGCTAACAGCGGTCAGGGGCGTGTGGGTTTCCAAAGAACAACGCTGTGAACGTCATTCTGGAGGACAGCGTGGAACACGATACGTGGTGGCGAACCTATCTCGACCAATGGACGGCGTTACCGTTCCACGACCTGATCTCCGCAGCGGCGATCCTCGGCGTCGCGCTGCTGCTCGGCATCGCCGCAGCGCGTCTTGCCTGCCGCTATATCCTCCCCGCCCTGACCCCAAAGCATGCCAGCGTGATCTCCCCGCGGCTGATGGCGCTCACGCGCGCCGGCGTGACCGCACTGGTTTTGACGGCGTTTCTCGGCATTCGCGGGATGGACCCCGGCGCCGATCTCCTCCTTGCCGCCGGTCTTGGCATTGCGGTTGCCGTGCTCGCCTATGAAGTTGCACGGTCGCTCGGCGTTCAGAGTGGACCCGGCGCCCTGATTGCGGCCACGGCGCTCTTCATCGTGCTGGCAAGCCGGCTGGGGGGCCTTTCACCGCTGGTCGCCGGACTGGACCGCGCGAGTATCGGGATAGGAACGCGCCGCATATCGCTGCTCGACGTCGTGAATGCGGTAGGGTTGTCGCTGATCCTGTTCATCGCCGCGCGCGCGCTCCTCGGCTGGGTCCTGCGATGGATCGGACAGGCAAGAGTGCTGGATGGTGCGCAACGCGTGCTGTTCCAGAAGCTCGCCCAGATCGCAGTCGTCACCGTCGCCATCTTCCTCGGCATCGACCTTCTCGGCATCGATCTGACGGCGCTTGCGGTATTCTCGGGCGCGTTCGGGCTCGCGATCGGCTTCGGCCTGCAGAAGACGCTCGGCAATCTGATCGCCGGCCTCATCCTGCTCCTCGACCGATCGATCAAGCCAGGCGACGTCATCGCGGTCGGCGATACGTTCGGGTGGGTCAACAAGATCGGCGTCCGTGCGGTTTCGGTCCTGACCCGCGACGGCAAGGAGCACCTGATCCCAAACGAACGGCTGATGACCGAGGAGGTCGAGAACTGGTCCTTTTCCAGCCGCGACGTCAGAGTCCATGTCGGTTTTCGGGTCTCGTTCGATTGCGACCTGCGGCTGGCGCAACGCCTCGCTGTCGAGGCTGCGTCGATCTCGCCACGCGTGCTGAACGAACCCGCGCCCGTCTGCTGGATCAAGGCGTTCGGCGACAACGGCGTCGAGTTCGATCTGCGCATGTGGATCGACAGTCCCGAGGCAGGCGTCGGGAACGTCACGAGCGACGTGTTCTTTCGCATCTGGGATCTGTTCAAGGAACACGGTGTGACGATGCCGGTCCCGCAGCGCGATGTCCGTTTCCGCCCTGTCCAAAACCGTGAGCCGGACAGTCCTCCGCCACTCGGCGAGGATTGATCCGTGCCGAGTGGCGGCGCGAGAGCCTGACGATCAGGTGTTGGCCGTCGTGGTCGGTGTTTTCTGCTCTGGCTCTGCGAACGTTGCCCACTCGCCGTCTTCGCTCGGCCGCGGCGGCGGTCCTGCGATGCTGTCGGTTTCCCGGATCGCTTCGATGCGAACGCGGTGGAGATGCACCTTGGCGATCATGTTCGCGGAGACCGGCGCGGTGATGAACAGGAACAGCGATATCAGCAGCTCGTGCGCGGACCATATGCCGAGCCGCGCCTGGAAATAGACGACCGAGCCGAGCAGCAAACCGCCCAGGCCCAGCGTGGTCGCCTTGGTCGGGCCGTGCAGGCGCTCCATCGTCGAGGGCAGGCGCACGAGCCCCCAGCTGCCGATTAGCACGAAAGCGGCACCGAGTAGGATCAGTGCCGCGACGACGGCCTCGACGACCATATCGAGGCCGGTCATTCGACGATGTCCCCGCGCAGGATGAACTTGCAATAGGCGATGGTGCTGACGAAGCCGACCATCGCCAGCAGCAAGGCCGCCTCGAAATAGGTATCGTTGCCGCCCGCCATGCCGATCAGGACGATCAGCGCGATGACGTTGATGACCATCGTGTCGAGCGCGACGATCCGGTCGCCCAGCGCCGGTCCCCTCAGCAGGCGCCAGCCGTTGAAGAGCAAAGCGAGTGCCGTCGCACCGAAGGCAATGCGGATCGCCAGGTCGATCATGCGAACACCTTTAGCAACCGGGCTTCGTACCGCATCTTGATCCGTGCGATCTCGGCATCCGGATCGGCGACGTCGAGCGCATGGACCAGCAGGAAGCGGCCGTCCGCCGACACGTCGGAGGACACCGTGCCCGGCGTGAGGCTGATCGTGCCGGCCAGCACGGTGACGGCCTCGGGTGTCGCCAGGTCGATGGGAATGCTCAGCCAGCGTGAGCGCAGCGCATGATTGCGGGTGAACAGGATCAACCGCGCGACCTGGAAATTGGCGACGAGGATATCGTACAGCACGATCGCGATATAGCCGATCAGCGCGCGTCCGAAGCGCACGCGCGGGCGATCGGGCCAGAACGGCTCGGTGAACTTGGGCAGTACGATCCCGAAGATCGCGCCCAGCACGGCACCGCCGACGGTGACGCCGTTGGCCATCAACAGCCACACCACGACCAGCATCGCCGACAGCGCGGGATGCGGCAGCAGCCATTTCATCATCGCTCCTCTCCCAGCACGGCAGCCATATAGCGCTGCGGCGCGAACAGCTGGCCCGCCGCCGCCTGCGTCTGCGCGGTCGCCCAGCCGGCCCCCAGCGTCAGCATCGCCAGCAGCGCCAGCAGCAGGACGGGCGCTGCGAATTCGCTGCGCGATCGGTCCGGGCAGGCGATCGGATCGCCGTCGGGCGCATCCTTCCAGAAGAGCGCACTGCCGCTGCGGGCAAAACCGATCACCCCGATCAGCGTCGTGCCCAGCACTGTTGCCCACAATACCCAGCCACTTGGCGTCCCGACCATGCTCTGCAGGAGAAACAGCTTGGCGACGAAGCCCGACAAGGGCGGCAGGCCGACCGCCGCGATCGCGCTGGCCAGGAACAGCAGGCCGGCGGCTTGCTGGCCGGCAAAGCGCGGACTGGCGACGACGGCATCGCCATATTGACCGCGACGGCGCGACGTCACGTCGGCAACCAGGAACAGCGCCGCCCCCGCCAGCGTCGCGTGCACCAGGTAGAAGATGGCGGCTGACGTCGTCGCCTGCGTCCAGCACGACACGGCCAGTAACAGGGTGCCGGTCGATCCCAGCAACGCGAACGCGGCCTGCTCGCGCATGCCCCGCGAGGCGAGGACGCCTGCAAAGCCGATGATCGCGGTCAGGATCGCGGCGGGCATCAGCCACGGATCGGGCACCCAGGCCGCGGCGCCCGCATTGCTACCGAAGATCAGCGGCACGGTGCGGATCATCGCATAGACGCCGACCTTGGTCATGATCGCGAACAGCGCCGCGACGGCCGGAGTCGTTGCGGCATAGGTGCGCGGCAGCCACAAATGCAGCGGGACCACCGCGGCCTTCAGGGCGAAGACCGTCAACAGCAGCAGCCCGGCGATCCGGATCAGCCCCTGGTCGGCCGCTCCGAGCAGCGCCACGCGCCGCGCGAGATCCGCCATGTTGAGCGTTCCCGTCAGCCCGTAGAGCAACCCCAGCGCGATCAGGAAGATTGCCGAACCGACGATGTTGACGATGACATAGCCGACCCCCGCCTTCAGCCGCGCGCCGCCCTGCCCGTGCAGCATCAGGCCGTAGGACGCGATCAGCAAAACCTCGAAGAACACGAACAGGTTGAACAGGTCACCGGTCAGGAACGCGCCGTTCAGCCCGAGCAGCTGGAAATGGAACAACGGGTGGAAATGCCATCCCTTGCGATCGACCGCGGTGACGACGGCGTGAATCATGACGATCAGCGACAGCGCCGCGGCCAGCACCAGCATGATCGCCGTCAGGCGGTCGAGTACCAGCACGATACCGAACGGCGCGGGCCATCCCCCCAGCGGATAGGCACGGATCGCGTCGTCCTGTACGATCCCGAACAACGCGAGTGCGGCCGCGAGCATCGCGACGCACCCCGCCAGCGATACCGCGACGCCGACGTGACGATGGCGGCGCATCACGAGCAGCGCCACGGGCGCCGTCAGCGCCGGGATCACCACCGGCGCGATGACGAGATGATCGAGCGCGATCATGGCGCAGTCTCGTCGGGGCCGGCATCGGCGATCCCGTCGACCTGGTCCGATCCGCTTTCGAGGAAGCTGCGCAGCGACAGGATGACGACCAGCGCGGTCATGCCGAAGGTGATGACGATCGCGGTCAGCACCAGCGCCTGCGGCAAGGGATCGGCATGGTCGGTAATGCCCTTGGCGAACAGCGGCGGGCGGTCGATCACCAGCCGACCGACGGCGAACAGGAACAGGTTCACGGCATAGGACAACAGGGTCAGCCCGAGCACGACCTGAAACGTGCGACCGCGCAGCGCCAGATAGACCCCGCCCGCGGTCAGCACGCCGATCGCACTGGCCACCAGAAACTCCAGGCTCATCGGGCCCAGGCTCATCGGACGGCGCCTTCATCATCGGCTTCGCTGGCGCGGGCGGCGCGCTGTGCGACATGGCTGAGTTGCGACAGGGCCATCATCACCGCGCCCAGCACGACACAGGCGACGCCGATGTCGAAGAGCGTCGCGGTCGCCAGCTCGAATTCGCCGATCAGCGGGAGGTGGAAATATCCGAAGCTGCTCGTCAGGAACGGTGCGCCGAACGCCAGCGATCCCAATCCGGTCGCCACCGCGATCAATACCCCGTAGCCGATGAGCGGGTGCTCACCCATGCGACGCCGCTCGTCGGTCCAGTCGAACCCGGATGCCAGATACTGGAGCAGGATGGCGATCGCGAAGACCAGGGCAGCGATGAAGCCCCCACCCGGCTGGTTATGCCCGCGCAGGAAGATGTAGATGCCGACCAGCAACGCCAGTGGCAGCAACAGCCGGGTCGCCATCACGAACATCATGGGATGACGCTCGGGCGAATGCGGCATGTCCTTGCGCCACTGGCGCAAGCGACGGCCGGCGGCACCGCGCGCAGCCGGCTCGAGCAGCGCGAAGATCGCCAGGCCTGCGATGCCAAGCACGATGATTTCGCCCATCGTGTCGAACGCGCGGAAATCGACCAGGGTCACGTTGACGACATTGGTGCCGCCACCACCCGAATAGCTGTTGGCCCAGTGGAAGGCGGACACCGTGTCGCGAAGGTCCCGCGTCATCACCGCCCATGCGGTCCAGCCGGTGCCGATGCCCGCCGCCACGCCGATCGCGCCATCGCGAAGACGACGCGCGACGCTGGACAGTTGCTGCGGCGTTTTGGGCAGAAGATGCAGCGCGAGCAGCAGCAACAGGATCGTCACCACCTCGACCGCGATCTGCGTCAGCGCCAGGTCGGGCGCCGAAAGGTGGACGAACGCCAGCGCCATGACGAGCCCGATGACGCTGATGACTATCAGCGCGAGAAAACGCTGCCGATGCGTCAGCACGACGGTCAGCGTCGCGGCGACCAGCGCGAGCCATGCCACGATCTCCACCGGCGACGCCGCCAACAGGTGACGCTGGCCGGTCCACAGTCCCCCCGGCGTCGACGCACCATCGAGGCCGAGGACGATGGCGACCACGAAAAGCGCGAGCAGATAGCGTTGCAGCGAGCCGACATGAATCGCCAGCGACGCGCGCCGCGTCTGGTGGACGACAGCCCCCATCGCGACGTCGAACATGCGCTTGGCATCGGGGGCGGCCCGCCCGGCGATCGCCGCTGCCAGCGCGCGATGCCGCCACACGACCACGCCGCCCAGCAGCACGGCGATCAGGCTCATGCCCAGCGCCGGGTTGATGCCGTGCCACAACGCCAGATGCAGCGCCGGCACCGCGCCGCCGGTAACCGCAGCGGTGGCGGCAGCGACCAGCGGTCCGGTAAGCGTCATCGGCACCAGTCCCAGCAACAAGGCGACGCCCACGAGGACCACCGAGGGACCGATCATGGCCGCCCCAGGATCATGCGGCGCGGCCGCCTTATGAGTGTGCGGCGGCGCCGCCGTCTGGCCGGACCGACGCGGCCCGAAGAACAGCTTGATCGCATAGCGTAGCGAATAGGCGGCGGACAGCAGGGCGGCGAGCGTCGCGAGGACGGGCACCAGCAACGTCTGCCCGGCGAACGCAGTGCGCGCGCTTTGCTCCAGCATCATCTCCTTCGAGATGAACCCGCCGAGCGGCGGGATGCCGGCCATCGCCGCAGCCGCCACCGTCCCCAGCGTCGCGGTCAGCGGCATCAGCGCGGCGAGCCCGCCGAGCCTGCGGATATCGCGCGTGCCGGTTTCGTGATCGACGATCCCGGCATTCATGAACAACGCCGCCTTGAACGCGGCGTGGTTGAGGATGTGGAATATCGCCGCGGTGACGGCCGCGGCCGTACCGAAGCCGAGCAGCATGACCATCAGCCCCAGCTGGCTGATCGTCGAATAGGCGAGGATCGTCTTCAGGTCGTTGCGGAACAGCGCGACGCCCGCGCCGAACAGCATCGTGACGAGGCCGGTCGAAACGACGAGGTAGAACCACAATTCGCTGCCCGCCAGCACCGGCCACAACCGTGCCAGCAGGAAGACGCCGGCCTTCACCATCGTTGCCGAATGGAGATACGCGCTGACCGGGGTCGGCGCCGCCATCGCGTGCGGCAGCCAGAAATGGAACGGAAACTGCGCCGACTTGGTGAACGCGCCGAGCAGCACGAGGATCAGGATCGCGGGGTAGAGTGGCGATGCCAGGACGACCTGCCCCCGCGTCAGGATCGTCGAAAGCTCGTAAGATCCCGCCGCCTGCCCCAGCAGCAGCATCCCCGCGATCAGCGCCAAACCTCCCCCGCCCGTCACGGCCAGCGCCATCCGCGCGCCCTGCCGGGCCTCGGCACGGTCGCGCCAGAAACCGATCAGCAGGAACGACGACAGGCTCGTCATTTCCCAGAAAACGAGCATCAGCAAGATGTTGTTCGACAGGGCGATCCCGACCATCGCCCCCTGGAACAGCATCAGGAACGACAGGAAGCGTCCCGTGGCCTCGTCTTTCGCCAGATACCCCTGCGCATAGATGACCACCAGCAGCCCGATACCAAGGATCAACCCGGCAAACACCAGCCCCAGCGGATCGAGCCACAAGCTGAGGTCGAGCCCCAGCGCAGGGATCCAGGTAAGGCGAAGCGCCAGCGGCGCCCCCGCCAGAACCGCAGGAGCTGCGGCAAGCAGCAAGCCCAGCCCAAGCGCACTGGCTCCCGTGGCGATCGCGACATGCGTGCGGCGACATCCGTCCGTATAGAAAGCCAGCACGAGGGCCGCAGCAAATGGTAATAACGTCAGGGCCGCAAGGACCATCCTGTGATTTCCCGGGGCCGAAAGAACAGGATCCTTCTTACACGATATGAGCCCGGGGTCGACGGCGAGTGACCGGCCACGCATCGATCATGACGCAACAGTCTTGGCGACGAACGGTTGCTCCCATCCATTCGACTCGGACCATAGTATCGATCGTGGATGGCGAGGTTGCGATTGCGATCTCACACCCCCGTCGCCGGGTATATCGAATGGGCAACGGCAGCGCAGAGAGCCAATGACTGCCGAGAGAGGGACGGCACCGCCGCCCCTCCCTGGCCCCTCAAAACCCCATGTTGAAGGTCGCCGAAACCGCGCGTGGTGCGCCGATCTGGGCATAGGTCAGCGAGTTGGTCGCGCTGGTGCCGCTGAAGCCGCCGACATATAGTTTGTCGAACAGGTTGGTGACGTTCAGCTGCAGGAAGGTCTGGTCGTTCAGGCCGAGCGGCTTGAGCGACACGCGCGCGTCGAGGTTGACCAATGTGTAGGCCGGTGCCTTCGCCCCATAGACCTGGACACCGCCGATCACGACCGGCAGGTTCTGGTCGTTGACGTAGCGTGCGCCGGTGCGCTTGGCCTCGATGCCCAGCCGTATCGGCCCGGCATTACCCTCGGCGCGGCCGCCGAACGTGTAGGTCGGTGCGCCCGCCTCGCGCTTGCCGGCGGTCAGATAGGTCGTGGTCGCGCTTGCCTGTACGTCGTCGAGGATCTTCGACTTCAGGTACGACCCGAACACATAGAGCGTCAGCGGATCGGCCGGGCGATAGCTGACGCTGCCGTCGACGCCGTATTTGTGCACCGTCCCGAGGTTGCGGTAGATCGTGGTATTGGTCTCAAGGTCGTAGGACGAAGCCAGCCGGTCGTGGAACACCGTGTACCAGCCGGAGACTTGCGCCTGTAGTCGCCCTTGGCCGTACCGCAGGCCGGCATCGATATTGTCGGTCGTCTCGGGCTTCGCGCCCTCGGCGCCGCTGGTGCCTTCGGCATAATAGAAGCTGTTGTAGAGATTGTCCGTGCCGGGCACCTGCATGCCCTTCGAATAATTCGCGAACACGGCCAGCGGCGCGGTCAGCTGATACAGCAGGCCGGCGCTGGGCAGGACACGGTTGTAATCGAACGTCCGGTTCTGCGGTCCCTGGTAGTTGGGATACGTAGCCGCGATCACCGCATCGGTCGCGGCGTTCTGCCCCGAACAGATGAGCGCCCCGGTCGCGCTGGTGGTGAAGCAGTTATTGGTCAGGTCGCGCTTGAAGAACGGCACGCGTACGCCACCGGTAACGGTCAGCTTGTTGTCGAAGAAACGGCCGCGATATTCGCCGAACCCCTGGTTGAGGATCGCCTTGGAAAAGCGATCGCGCTTCTGGAGCGCGGTGCCGGTCGCGTCGAGCAGCGGGGCCGTGTTCGCGAACGGCGTGTTCGCAAGGCCATAGGCGTTGATCGTGGTCAGCTCGCCCGTCTGACGGTGGCGGCCATAGTCGAGGCTGTAGCCGACGCGCACCGTCTGCGTATCGCTGAAGTCGTAGCGCAGGCCGAGGTTGAGCAGATAGCGGTTGGTCTCGGTCGTGCTCGGCGCGCTGACCAGCACCGCGTCCCGGGTGTCCCCGTCGCCGTTGAGGTCGACGCCGCCGAAATAGGGCGTACTCCCGACATAGCCCGCCACCGACTGCCCGCCGATCGTCGTCGAGCCTTCCTGCGCGGTCGCGGTGCCGCCGCCATTGGCGAGCGTATAGGAATAGGCCGCATCGACCGTGACGGTCAGGCGGTCGCTGAGCGTGAAGCGCGAGTTGAGCCGCAGGTTCGCGGTCTTGGACGGGTTGTAGCGATAGTCATACGCGCCGAACCCGCAGGCGACGCCTGCGCTGCTGACGCAGTTGGCGACGTCGTAGAAGCGCTCGTCCTTGGTCTGCGGAAAGCGGTTGCCCGAGCCGGTGCCGACGCTGGTGCCGACATTGCTCAGCGGCACCGATCCGAAGAAATTGTTGATGTTGCGATTATAATGGCCGGCAAGCGAGATGAAGTCGCCGTTGTTGCCGATCGGTTGATAGATCTTGGCGTTGATCTGCGTCTTGTCGATCTTGCCCGTGTCGGTGAACACGACGTCGTTGGTCGATTTGCTGGCCGATATGAACGCGCGGGTGCCGAACTTCGTGAACACGCCGGTATCGACGACGCCGAACATACGCATGAAATCATAGTCGCCCGCCGACCCCGCGACATTGACGTGGAAATCTTCGGACGGGTTGCGCGTGGTGTAGTTGATCGTCGATCCGGTGGCCGACGCGCTGGGGCTGTCGACGTCGGTCGAACCGAGGCTGACGGTCACCTGGCCGATGAGTTCGGGGTCGAGCTGCTGGTTCGAATAGATCGCATAGCTGCCGGTATCGTTGAGCGGAAAGCCATCCCACATCTGCGATACGCGACTGCCGTCGAAGCCGCGAATGCTGAGGGTGCCGCCGGCCGAGCCGTAAGGGTCGTTGTTCTGGAAGCTGACGCCCGGCAGCATGTTGATCGTATCGTTGATCGACTGGCCCGGCGTCTCGTGCTGGATGAAGGTCGCGTCCAGCCCCACCTTGGCCTTGGATGTCGCCGGCAGCACCACACCGCCGACCGCCGCGTCGCCCGTCTTGCCGGTGACGACGATCTCGTCGAAATCCTGCGTGCCGGTCGACTGCGCGAACGCCGGCGTCGCGACGATGCACAACGAGCAGCCGAACAGCGCCCGCTTGAACGATACAATGCTCATGGAATTTGCCCCGATTAGGCGGCGTCCTGCACGCCGCTCGGGAGGGGCCGGTGGACGGTGGGGATGTCTGCGGTATGTCCACACATGTTACAGGGCTGTGATCAGAACTGGGATCAGAACTGCGTGCCGACATTGAACGTGATCAGCTTGGTGTCGTCGCCCGGTTCCTTCAACAACGCCTTCGCCAGGTCGAGCCGCAGTGGTCCGAACGGCGAGGCCCAGTTCACGCCGATGCCGACCGACAGGCGCGGGCTCGCCGAATTGCCCGAATAGGTCTCGCGGTACGACCCCAGCGAGTAGGTGTAGGCGGCGCCGGTGTTGACGGTCGTGCTGGCACCGGTACTGTCGAGATACAGCAGCTCGCCCGCGCTGTTGGTATATTGGCGGGTGCCGGCGACGCAGGCGGTCCCCGCGGCGGTCGCGGCTGCGCAGGTGTCGGTCAGCGTCGGCGACTTGCCGCCGAACACCGCGCCGACGTCCATATAGATCGACGGCTTCAGCCCCATTTCGCGCGCGCCCGATCCCAAGGGCAATTCGAGCTCCAGGCGTGCCTGGTAATAGGTGGTGCCGCCCAGCGCGGTCTGCGAGTTGCTGCTGTTGCCGGTCGACAGCGTCGCGGGGATCGTCGACGTGTCGTAATAGGTGCGTGTCACGCGCGGCCCCACGCCGCGGATATCGAACCCGCGCATCTGCGGATCGCCGAGATAGAAGCGATCGGTCAGTCGCACATCCTGCCCCAGCCCCTTGATGTATCCGCCCTCGGCATGCGCCGACAGGATGAAGCTCGATCCGAGATCCATGTACTTCGTGTAGTTGGCGGTGCTGCGGATATATCTGGTGTCGCCGCCCAGCCCTGCGAAATCCTGGCTGACGCTGAACTTGCTCCCCTTCGTCGGGCGGATGCGGCTGTTGGTGTTGTCGAACACCAGCGAATAGCCGACCGACGAGGTCCAGCGATTGCCGACCGCGTCGCACAGATACGCGCCGGCGATCGCCGGGTCGCAGGCACCGTTCGTGTAATAGGTGTCCTTGTCGAGCGTAACCTGATCGTAGGACAGCCCGTAGCGCGCGGTGGCGGACCAATATTCGGTCAAAGGCACCGCGGCGCGGATCTGGAAGCCGGTCGAGACCTGTTCGTAGGTGGTGTCGTTGCTGTCGCCCGTCGTGCTGTACGAGCTGTAGTCGCGGCGGAAGATATCGCCGCCGAGCGCCACGTTGGTGTCGAACAGATACGGCTCGGTGAAGCCAAGGCTGACCGATTTCGAATAGCTCGAGATGCTGGCATTGGCGCGCAGTTCCTGGCCCATGCCGCGGAAATTGCGCTGCGTGATGCTGGCCGAGGCGATGAAGTTTTCGAGGCTGGAATAGCCGGCCGACAGCTGCAGCTCGCCGCTCGCCTTCTCCTCGAGGTTGGTCTCGAGGATCACGCGGTCGGGTGCCGACCCCGGCAGCTGCTTGATCTCCATCTTGTCCTGGAAATAGCCCAGCGAGTTGATCCGGTCCTGCGAGCGCTTCACCTGGAAGCTGTTGAAGGCGTCGCCCTCCGCGAGGCGGATCTCGCGGCGGACGACCTTGTCCTTGGTCTGCGTGTTGCCGTTGATCTCGATGCGCTCGACGTAGGTGCGCTTGGCCTCGGCGATGTTGAAGTTGATCCCCATCGTCAGCGTGTCGGCGTCTTTCGCGAACTCCGGGTTCACTTCGGAAAAGGCGTAGCCGAACAGGCCCGCGGTCTGGCTGAGATTGTCGACCGAATCCTCGACCAGCTTGGCGTTGTACCAATCACCCTTCTTGAGCGGCAGCGTGGCGGCGAGTTTCTTGCTGTCGAAGTCGCGGATCTGGCTGTCGACGCTGACGTCGCCGAATTTATAGCGCTTCCCCTCCTCCACCACGTACGTGATGATGAAGTCCTTCTTGTCCGGCGTCAGTTCGGCCACAGCCGAAGTGACGCGAAAATCGGCATAGCCTTGCGTGAGGTAGAACTGGCGGAGCTTCTGCTGGTCGTAGCTGAGGCGATCCTGGTCGTAACTGGTCGCCGACGAGAGGAGCCGTTTGAAGCGCGCCTGCTTGGTCGCCATCTGCGCGCGGATCTGGTCCTGCGAGAAGACGGTGTTGCCGAGGATATTGATCTGGCGGACCTTCGACTTGGGGCCCTCGCTGACGACGAACACAACATCGACGCGGTTCTGATCAAGGCTGACCATCTTCGGATCGATCACCGCGGCGAACCGGCCGTGGCGACGATACAGTTCGATGATCCGCGCGATGTCCTGGCGCACCGCGGTCCGCGTGAAGATCTGGCGCGGCGCGAGCTTGATCTCCTTGGTGATCTTGTCGGTCTTGAGCGCCTTGTTGCCCTCGATGATCACGCGGTTGATGATCGGGTTCTCGCGGACCCGAAGCACGATGTTGCCGTCCTCGACGCCTGCGATCGAATAGTCCGCGAACAGGTCGCTGGCCTGCAGGTCCTTCAGCGCCTGATCGAGCGTCTCGGTCGTATAGGGGATCCCGACCCGCAGCTTGGTGTAGGACAGCACCGTCTCGGGTTCGATGCGCTGCGATCCCTCGACCCGCAGGGTCCTGATGACGCGAGAGGGCGCTTCGGCCCCGGCCGCCGTCGGCGCAGCCTGTACCGGCATGGCCATGCCCATCATGGCAAGCGCCATGGATCCGGCGCTCAAATCGAAAATCATGCCTGCGCTCCAGTGTGAACGGCGGCCTTTCGCGGTGCGATGTTTCCACGGAATGTTCCGACCTTTCCGGCCCATCACAGACCGGACACATCCCGATCGACTCGAGGGCGATGTGTCAGCGCGGAGTTGCGGGGGAAATGTCCCGGACACCGCGCGTAGCCAAGGAGATGCGCCGGGACGCACGACATCGCGGCCCTTAGCGAAGGAGTATACTATGCGTGTCGCCATCAAGGGCGTTCCGACGTCGGAACCCGAACCCATGCCGGCCCTGCCCGCGCTCATCGACAATCCGTTCGCGCCGGAAGTGTTCGCGACGGGCTTTGCGGGGCTCGCCAATCTCAACGGCGTGATCGTGCTGACACTGGAGAGCGCTCGCTGCGACCATGCCCGCCAGCCACCGTCGGTCGACCGCGTCGTCGTCGGTCGCATCGTCCTGACCAGCGCCGCGGCGCAGGACCTGGTGGCCGGGCTCAACCAGTTCCTCGAACAACAAGGCCTGAGCCCGAGCAAGGCGATGGCCGCCGGAGCAACGTTCCAATGACCTATACGAACGGATATCGCGCCATTCGCCAGCGCTGGACGATCGCCTTCGGCGTGCAGCTGCGGTCGCGGGGCAAGCTTGTCACGCCGTTCGGGCTAGTGGCCGGGCCGAACGAAGTGAAACCGACGCGCGTCGTCTTCACATAATACACCGCTGAAATATTCGAGAAAACAACAGTCACCGTGTAGATGCATTCAGTGATAAAGAGTGCCTGGAAAGCAACAGCAATCAATGATGACGTTTCCATGACGGATTCCTCATTGTCGAACCACGGACCAGTCTTCAGACCCTGAGCGGCGGACCCAATCCGTACCGCACATATCCACCACAATGTTCAACGTCGTGGATCAGGGAGTAACGACATGCATCTAGACTTTCGCAAGCGTCTTCTGGCGTCTACGCTTCTGCTTGGTATCGCGACGCCTGCCTGGGCGCAGACAGATCCAGCCCCTGCGACTGCGCAGGATGCCGCACAAGGATCGCCGGCCCCCGCTGAGGGCGACGCGATCGTGGTGACCGGATCGCGTCTCGGCGGGCTGCAACTCGACCAGGCGTCGCCGATCTCGGTGGTGAGTTCGCAGGAAGTCGCGCTGTCCGGCCAGGTCAACGTCGAGAACATCATCAAGGACCTGCCGCAGCTCGTTCCCAGCGTGACCAGCGCATCCAACAATCCCGGCGGCGGCGTCGCGACGGCGGATCTGCGCGGGCTCGGCTCGACGCGAACGCTCGTGCTGGTCAACGGGCGGCGGTACGTCGCGTATGATTCCAACCAGGTGGTCGATATCAACACGATCCCGGCCGGCCTGATCGATCGCGTCGACATCGTCACCGGCGGCCGCTCGGCGGTCTACGGCTCGGATGCCGTCGCGGGCGTCGTCAATTTCGTGATGAAACGGGATTTCACCGGCGTTCAGGCGAACGCCAATTACCGCATCAACGAAGCCGGCGACGGCGGTACGTTCAACACCAACATGCTGCTCGGGGGCAATTTCGCCGACGGGCGCGGCAATGCGACGCTCTATTTCGACTATACCAAGCGTGACGGCATCCTGCAGGGCGCCCGCGACTATTCGCGCCAGGCGCTGGTCGACGACGGCGAGGGCGGGCTGATCGCCGGCGGATCCGGATCGATCGAGGGCACGCGCTTCGCGATCGGCGGCGTCAACCGCAAGTTCGAGAGCGACGGCAGCTACACCCCGTACAACTCGGCGACCGACGCCTATAACTACGCGCCCGACAATTATCTCCAAGTCCCGCAGAAGCGGTTCCTGATGAGCGCGCAGACGCATTACGAGGTCAGCAGCGCGTTCAACGTTTATGCCGAGGGGCAGTTGGTCAACAACCGCGTCAAGAACCAGCTCGCATCGACGCCGTTCACCGGCTCGGTACAGCTCGACGCGGATTCCTCGTTCCTGTCGCCCAGCTCGCGTGCGTTGCTCGGCGGTCTCGACACCGATGGCGACGGCTATGTCACCTCGACCATCTATCGCCGCCTGACCGAAGTCGGCGCGCGTGTCTCGAGCACCGACAACACCGCCTATCGCGCGCTGCTCGGCGCCAACGGCGATCTGGGTGGCGGCTGGAACTACGACGCCTATTACAGCTATTCGAAGACCCGCTCGGTCGAGAAGCAGACCGGCAACGTCTCGCGCAGCCGCGTGCTGCAGGCGTTGAAGACGACCTACGACGCAAACGGCAATCTGGTCTGCTCGGACGCCAGCAACGGCTGCGTTCCGCTCAACATCTTCGGCGCGGGCAACATCAGCGAGGCGGCGGCGGCGTTCATCTCGATCCCGACGCAGAATACCAGCACGATCAGCGAGCAGGTCGCCAGCGCGTCGATCTCGAACACAAACCTGTTCGACCTGGGTGCAGGCCCCGCCGGAATCGTGTTCGGCACCGAATATCGCAAGGAGCAGGGCAGCTACGACCCGGACTATGCGCTCAGCTCGGGCGACGTGGTCGGCTTCAACGGCGGCGAAGGTCTGGGCGGCGGATACGACGTCAAGGAAGCCTATACCGAGGTCGCGGTGCCGTTGCTGGCGGATAAGCCGTTCTTCCACCGGCTCGAGGTGAACGGCGCGTATCGCTATTCCTATTATTCGACCGCGGCGAAGTCGGTGAACACCTATTCGGGTGGCGCGGTCTGGTCGCCGATCCGCGACGTCAGCTTGCGCGGGCAATATTCGCGTGCGGTGCGCGCACCGACGGTCAGCGACTTGTACAGCGGATCGTCGCAGGATTTCCCGACCGCGACCGATCCGTGCACGACCGCGGTGGCAGTCACCAACACCAACTTGAACGCGAGCTGCCTCGCATCCGGGGTACCGGCGGCACTGCTCGGCACCGCCTATGACGGCGGCAGCACGCAGATCCAGACGGTCAATGGCGGCAACCCGAACCTGCGCGAGGAAACGTCGGACACCTATACCGCGGGCATCGTCTTGCAGCCCAGCTTCCTGCGCGGCTTCTCGTTCACCGCCGATTACTACAAGATCAGCATCGCCAACTACATCTCGACGGCGGGCACCGCGAACCTGATCCGCGCATGTTACGGCGATGCGAACAACAACTTCACGCCGTACAACACCAGTTACTGTTCGTCGTTGCCGCGTGATTCCAACAGCTATGCGATCACCGACGCGGAGAACGCGCTGTCCAACACCGGTGGCGTCAAGACCCGCGGCGTCGACTTCGAGGCCCGCTACGGTACGGCGCTCGGCTTCGGCGCGTTCGGCAGCGACACCAGCCGGCTCGACCTGCGCTTCAGCGGCACGCGGCTGATCGCGTTCGACTACAACCCGGTCGCGGCGATCCCCGACCTGACGCTCAACTGTGCGGGCAAGTTCGGCGTGACCTGCGGCAACCCGTATTCGAAGTGGCGGCTGTCGACCCGCGCGACCTATGCGACCGGGCCGGTCACGGTATCGGTGCTGTATCGTCACCTGTCTTCGGTAAAGGACGACGACAGCACGACGACCTATGCGGTCGAGCGGATTAAGGCGTATAACTACTTCGATCTGACCGCGGCGTTCGAGGTGAAGCCCGGCTTCACCTGGTCGGTCGGCGTCAACAATCTGTTCGACAAGCAGCCCCCGATCCTGGGCGACAACCAGGAGCAGGCGAACACCTATCCTTCGACCTACGACCCTTATGGCCGTGCGTTCTTCATGAGCACGAGCGTCAAGTTCTGAACGGCCGGTGGCGGGGTTCGCCTCGCCACCGTACCGATCGAGCCGTGCCGGATCCGGCCCAAGCCGATTGCCACCCGGACGGCAATGCCGCCGCTTTGTAGAACGTGCATACGAACCGTTACGTTTGATTACCAAGAGCCTGTGTTTGGTACCGCAGTTGCGGCCTAGATGAGGGGACCCGAAGAAAAGGTGCCGCCATGCTCGCCCTCCGTTTGCCGTCCCCATCGTCGCGATGACGACCGCCCAGCACATCGCCGCCGACTGCGCGCGGCATATGGTCGTGGATAACGCGTCGACCGTACGGAGCCAAGAACGCGGGTCACAGCCGTTTCCTTCTTCGCGCAGCAGCGCCCACGGTAGCTGCTGCCGGTAAGATCATCTCCGGCGAATGAAGTGCGAGCTATGCCAAGTCAGGCAAGACTCGGTTCGGTTGCTAGGGCGCCGTCAAAGAAGGTCAGACACGTTCACAGCAACCGGCGGCGACCGATTTCGTGCGGGCTGAACCGTTAGCGCCCACCTCGAACATAAGGTCGAAATGTCAAACCTCGGTCACCAGATCGCGATGGCCAGGGCGGCTGTTATGAAATGACAGTGGTGCGATGTGACGTGACCCCCGCCTTTCATCCAGCTGCAACCAGAGACCGACCGTTGTTGTCGCGCAGGAGCGCGGGTGAAGCAACGGACGGGTTTAAACCCGCCCGTTGCTTTTTGAGTTCGGCGGCAAAGGCGGCCGGTGTGGCGTAGCCGAGCGAGGAGTGTGGCCGCTCGGTGTTGTAGTCCTCGACCCAGCGGGCGAGGATCGTGCACGCCTGGCGGACCGTGAAGAACAGCGTCTCATTGAGTAGCTCGTTGCGCATGCGACCGTTGAAGCTCTCGACGAACCCGTTCTGCGTCGGTTTGCCCGGAGCGATATAGTGCCACTCGACGCCGGCATCGCCCGACCACGCCAGCACCGCGTTTGAGGCCAGCTCGGTGCCCCCTTCGACTTCGCTCAGGACAGGATTGTCGAGCATCGTATCCGCCAGCAGTCGCTTGAGCCGCGCATTCTCCTCCTCGAACGCCCGCAACCGCTTCGCATCGGACACCTCCAGACCGCCGAACTTGGCCTTCCAAGCGTAATAGGTCGCGCTAGACATCCCGTGCCGACGACACAGATCCGTCACCACCGCACCTCCCTCGGCTTCCTTCAGGATGCCGATGATCTGCTCTTCCAAAAACTGCTTCCGCTTCATCTGTCCGTCCCTTTCCGGGGGCGGACTCTAGCTTCAACTGGAGAAAAAAGCGGGGGTCACGTCAGCCCTCATCGATGCGGGTCACGACCTGTTAGTCTTAGTCGGTTAGTTCGGCAGGGCACGGGAGCGAGCCATGGCCGGATTTGTTGTTCTTCTATGTCTTTTGCTTCTCTTGGCCCTACCGGTTCTCGGGCTGTACTTTTGGTATCGATGGCTCCGCGCGAGGTGGGTCAATGCGGGCAACGAGCATCACGGTGAAAGGATAGCGATCGTTTTAGCCGGCGCTTTGGCGATCAGTTCACCGTATTTGGCCTTAAAGGCCAATGAACTCCGTTTTGTGTTGTCCCGAGTTCCTGAGCCACTTCATGTCTCATGGATTGAGTATCGGCTCGAAAAATCCTGGGGCATTGGCATGCCGGGAGACAATGAGACCGGGTTTATCGTCTACCGAATGATGAGTGGAAGCGCCGATTGGGCTCGAAAACAAGGACAGCATCTTGGAGCCACGCTCCCAGGTAGCTTAACAAAGTGGCATCAAACGCCTGTTGGTGAGAGCGGATCCCATAATAGCTGGCGCCAGTATGACAGCACTTCCGAGCCGCACGGTCACAAAGCAAATCTTGTCGAGTATCTCGACAAGTACAGTTTTTCGATCCCTATCGAGAAAGGACGGGATTCCGAAATAAACTATGCAATACAGAACCCCAGCTCATTCTACTCCTATGAACGCGGTGGCGGTGTAACGGTCATCGATCCGAGGCGAGGAAAGATATACTTCGCTTATGCAGGGTGAAGGCTATGCCTAGGAGTTGAGCTTGATGCAGATTTTTAATTTTTGCATCATGTATGTCCAAACGGAAAGGAAAGCGATCAGGCTGCTTCAGGCTTCGGGTAGCGACAGTACTCAGCGCTTACTCAGCTCAGTGCCGGCCGACGCCATCCCGGAAGCCTTGTTCAAAGTCGCTAACAGCCTCTTTTAGGCCAGCATATTGGGTGACGGCCACGAGGACGACGACTGCTGCAATCAGAAGGTGATTTCTTCCCGTTCGGCGACGTTCATCAGTAGCGTTCATGGGATTGTTCCTCACCTGTAAACTGCCTTACTCTATGACTGTGTCAGACCGGAAGCAACTGAGACGACAGCCAAGATTTGCCATATATCGAATGAACGACGGCATCCAGGCACCGCGATAATCGCGCTAAACGGCGACGATTGACCGTTAGTAGCCGACCACTTGGTAGATGATACTGACATCTGAAACTTGCTCGTTCTGCTTAAATAGCCTTGATTTCGCGGCATATCGGACGAGTAGGCGGTCGGGAGAAAGCCACTTAGTCTCGGCCCACGATCCGTCCCAACTGCCAGCGCGGGCGGCACCATGGTCATCATCTGCAATGAAGGCATTTCCGGAACCGGAAGGGTTGCCGCTAGCGTCCAATACCGAGATTTACGTAGAGAGGCCCGCGGTCGCTCCGCAATCACGCTGGAACAACACCGCGACGTGTTTGCCGTGAGGCGAAAGGCTGCGCGAAACTACGGTGTTCTGGCAGACGTCCGAACACCCTGAGCAGATCATCACCGCCGTGAGTAGTGCGGCCCTCATCCATGCGGATCGTATCAGTGGCATTCCGGCCGTCAACGGTGGGTTTGGGCGATTCCGTCATTCCGACCTTTCCCAAAAGGGAACCGTCAGCGAGAAGGTGCGGCGTTCTCGGAATCGATCGAATTTTGGGGATCTCCGGGTTGGAGAGGTTATCGGCCGCTATCGCCGTATTCGCGATTGGGCCTCGTTGAGGCTTTCCCGGCTTGCGCCGCCTGTAAAATCATGATCAACCGCTTCGACGGGATCGTCTTCCCAACCGCAAAATTGCAGATTTCCCAGTTTCCATACTCGCCGATCGCGATCGAACCGCAGCACCGACAGCGTAGCCTTGGCGTTGAGGAAAGCATTTCTTCTGACATTGGAGGAGTATCGCTGTGGTAGCCCCTATCTGCAACTCAGCGACTTAACCTGATCCGCCCATTCCCGGTTAGGATCGGATTTCGAGAATGCCTGTGCTCAACGGCAGGCGGTTTCACTACGGAGTCGGTTGAGTATCTTTGTGCCCATCCCTCGTACCCGTCGGGATCGAGTTTGGGAAATGGGGGAAGGAAAGCGGACTGGCGGTGTTCAGGGGCTCACGCCGGGAAACCTGGCACGGAATGCATCCGCCAAATGCACTAGATTTTGCATCGGCGGATGCAGATTTTGCCGTTTTTGGGCTGACGCGAAATCCGCGAGTTTTGGATCAGGAACGACTGGCGATTGTTTCCAACGGCACTGCGACGCTCGAATCCGGTCCTACATTGTTTTCGGTAAGGAAACGAGCGACGACTTGGATCACGGTCTGGTTCGTGATGCTGTCGAAAGTCGTGTTGAAATCATGACCTGAGTAAGGGAACATCACCAGCCGGGCCTCGCCGCCTTTAGCGGCTAACCGACGCGCGAAGTCTTCTATCGCCGTAGCCGGTAGCAGAGGATCGTTGACACCGGCTAGGAGCAGGGTTGGCGGGTTGGTCGACCCAATGTAGCGGCGCACGTCTACCGCAGCGTAACGTTTGGGATAGCGCTGCGGCGACCCTCCGAGATAATTCGACATGTACGAGCGCTGCAGATCTCTCAGCTCCCCTGCGTGCTGCCAGGATCCTAGTGCATCGATTAGTGGGGCCTTGGCTACGACGGCTGCGACGCGAGGAACACGCGGCCCGCAACTCGCATCGTGAGCGCCGCTGTCGGCTGAATAGGCTGCGGCGATTGCGAGGCTTCCACCTGCGGAAGTGCCGCTGAGAGTTAGTCTGGAAATGTCTATGCCGAGTTCGGCAGCGTGGGCGGCTGTCCAGGCCAGCGCGCACCGTACATCATGAGTCGCCAGATCCCAGGTTGGGCGATCAGGACGTGCCAGCCGGTAATCAATACTGATTACCGTCCAGCCGGCGTCCGCGTAACTGCGCCTATTCGCTGCACCCATCTTGCGCGTGCCTTCGACAAAGCCACCACCATGAACGAACATTATGACCGGGCTTGATCGATGCGGCAGGGTCTGACGAGGACGATAGATGTCGAGCCACAACGGTTCGCCGCGCGGTGAAGAGTAGACACGGCTTTCGTCAGGGGCTGCGTTCTCGCTGATATGACGCGTCGAGAGCGTACTGACCAAGTTTATACGTGCTCCATTGCTCTGAGCTATATAGAGAAAATGGGCAAGCACCCCACTGGCCAGTAACGCTGTAACCGATGCCATTGCGATGAGACCCCGTGCAGCAGGAGTCGCACGGCGGGTCTGGGCGATGAGGCCGGCGGCGAGCGACGCCAGCGAGAACAAAAGAAACCAGGGTGCCCGGTTGGGCACAACGTCGGCCGCGTAGATTCGAACCCAAGGGATAACCGGCACGATCGCCGACATCAGGAAGATAAGGCATGGGAGGATGAGTAACCAGGCACAGGTTACGGTGCCCGTGCGCAGCAATTGCCAGATCGTCGTCATTGAACGATCTCCTGCGAAGGAGTGAAAGAGGTCGATGCGGTCGTGATTGTCACTGGCTCCGGACGTGGCGAAAGCCCAAATATCCGCCCGGCGCGGGGCAGGCTGCCCCATAGGGCTCGTGCAGCCATGAGTGTCAGCATCGAAAACATCAGCATCGGCAAACCACGCACGCCGCAGGCTGCCCACAGACCAAACGCCATCGGATGCCACAGATAGAAGAACAGGCTGTCGCGTCCGACAGCCGCGATCAGAGGGACCGAAAGCGACAAACTTCGGACCCGGGGCAGCAGACAGATCAGCGGCATGCACGACGTGAGCTCGGCCGCCACTTCGGCGGTAAGGCTAGGCGTCTGATGTAACGCGCACCACCACGCGAATCCGATCAACGCAAGCACTATTGCGGCACGTTCTTTCCAAGGGTCGGGTTCGCGGCATGCAACCCATAAACCGTAAAAGAAATAGATTGGGTAAATGAAGAAGCGCCGGTCCGGCATCCAGGGCGGCATCTGCGCAACCGAATGCCCTACACCGAACAGATACATGGCCGAGATGCTGATCGGGATGGCGATGCCCAACATAACCAACGGCGTGCGCCGGGCAACGGTTGCGGCCACAATGAACGCTATTATCACTGGTACGAACCAGAGGTGGAACGGTGGTTGGACGAAGATCGAAAAGGGGGTGAGAATGTCGAGCTGTTTGGTGATCGTCAGGTACACGATGCATGCCACTAACCAGGGCAGAACGAGCCGGCGCTGATATTTGCGCATCAGATGTAACAACGGAATCGCCCGCGCGCGTTCCAGATTGAACAGATAGCCGGTGAGGCCGATGAAAAGGGGCATGCGAAGCCCGGCACCGACCCAGGTCAGGAAACTCTGCCGTTGCGTCAATTCGGCAAAGTGGCCGAGGATGACGGCGAGGACAAGCAGTCCTCTGAAAAGGTCTATCCCGGAATTGCGTCTTTTTGTCGTAACGTCACCGATTAAAAGCATACCGCGCCCCCCGCAGCCTGCCTTAGCAGGGTGATCGTCAGCGCGCCGTTAACGCTCCTCGCGACATCTCGTTGATTCAGTTCATGGGGTGAGCGGCGGATTGTTCACGGGCAGAGCTGAACGAATGACCGCGTTCAGGATCCCTGATTGGTGACCCGAGCATCCGGCATTGGGCGACTGCCTAATCATACAGCCTGTAAGGTCGGCCCCGACCTACATGGTGGGCAACGCCATGCAAAAGTCGGGATTTGAAACGAGCGAGCCGGGCGACCCACGTCGTCGCCGTTCCGCGCCGCGCGACATAGCCAATGACGATAGCCTCGAAGATCGCGCGCGTTGAACCTCTGGACAGCGATGTTCAGGGCTGCGTACGGGAAACAGCATATTTATCTGGAGACGATGGGATGGCGAAACATGTCCATTTGATGATCGTCTTTGGGATCTTGACGGGGACGCTGGGTGCACCCTTGATCGCGAATGCCCAGACGCCGCTGCAATTCGATTGCGACGCACCGTTCGATCAATTTAGTACGGAGGCACAGATCGTGGCGCCGCCTGTTACGGTTGTCGGCACTATCTCCGCACTTGCGCTGGTATCGAAAGACTATGTTCCGTCCGCCAGTGGCGTGATCGTCAGCGCGGATGGTAGAACGGTGTGGGATTTCAGATGAATGCTCCAGCAGATGATGCGACGGAATTAGATGTCGATCACATCGAGATGCAACGCGGTTCGCAAGGAGACACCTCAAGGTCGCGTACCCTCCACTAAGGCGATACCCTTTACCTTGTCCGTCTCGAGGCTGGGCGACGTCATGGTCACTGTCGGCGCCATAGTGTTCACCGCAAAGTTCGCGCCGGTTGCGCGTGTGAAAGTGACCGCAACCTGTACCAGCGGTCATTTCAAATATCTCGGCAGCCTGTCAAATGCGAAAGCGGCGACCATATCCAGAACGCCGTAAAAGCCCGGACAGGATCATTGTGCTGAACAGATGTCCGCTTTCGGAAGCGCGATTTACCCACAGGAACGTCCGGGGATGGGCGCAATCAACTGGCAGCGCGAGGCTGACACGACCCAATTGCGGACGCTCAAGCCCCCTCCCCCGCCTCCCAACTTCGGACGCTGGTTCATCTTGAAGAAATGACCGATTTTGATACCCGGCTTCCTGCTTGGAATGGCGCAATGCTGAACTGCTCCACCGCCTGCATTCGATCGGCTTACGATGTGCGGTTTAACAACGAGTATTGATTCAGATCTGTTTGGCCGCGCACTACTATAATGATGGAGTCAGCTATCGCGTCCATGGTGTCTTCCACGGGTTTGTCAAAGACCGACCCATGTGAAATATATAACATTGCTAGACCGTGCATACTTGACCATGTATGATAAGCATGTTGTCGAACAATATCCTCGCTAAGCGACGGCGCAAGGCCCTTTATTGATTCGGTAAGTACATGCCAAGCTTCTATGTTTTCCGGCTTTCTTCTTTCCGCTTTAGCCGCGGGCTCGAAAAGCAACTGAAACTCTGGCCGGCACTCTATCGCAAACGTAAGATAGCCCTGACACAAGCGACGGAACCGCTCTTCTGCTGATACCTGCTGATCACTGCCCATGCATAAGCGTTGGGCAAAATTACGCCAAGCCAAGCGCCGGACGTCCTCAATCAAAGTTTTCTTGTCCGGATAGTAGCGATAGGCTGTCATAGGGCTAACGCCGACGGCATCGGCAAGCCCACGCATCGACAATTGCTGCACGCTCCCCGATCGGATCATCGCATAGGCGGCTTCTCGAAAGATCGTTTTCGCCGCTTCAAACTTCTCGGTGCCCGTCCACCGTGGCTTTGCCGTTGTAGAGGGTTTCATTCTGCGTCCCAACACTGCGAGTTCATGAACGTACGTAGCGGATGGTACCGCAGATTTGTAACGGGTACCGTTCACGGTGCGAGAGCCGCATCCAGCAGCGTGTAATAGCCGGATCGAAGCCCTACGCCGTTTCAGATTGACGCCCCCAGGGTATCCCCGACGCCCCCGCTATTTCCCATCTTAGCGGCGCTACTATGCAACTCATCGTAAGAAGCTTCGAGCCGCTACGCACGCGACCGCGAACGCACTGCATTTGCGAGCTGTGCTGAATCAGGCCCCCAGCAAGCCCCATGAATTGGTGGCTTGCGCGAGATAAGGCTGTGATACTGGAACGGACACCCCGTTGATCAACGTGAGTTGAGCGGTGCGCCCCGTCTTGCGTAACCTGGTGACCGCGTCGGTCGCAACCCACCAGGAGCGATGAACCTGAGACCCTGGGATGTGATCGATGCCCCGCAATGCATCGGAGAAGCGCATGAGTACCAAGGCGCTGCTGTTATGCGAGTGAACCCGCACGTAGTGGTCTTCGACCTGCATACAAAGGATCTCCCCTCTGACGTGGGCAGGTAGCCGATCAATCAACGCCGTGTCGGTCGGGCCCTCCCCCGGGATACCTTCCTCCATCAGACGCCCCTCTTCGCCGGGCTGGTCGGGTTTGGCATCCTGGACCAGTGCGACCAGCACGGCGTGAGAATGCGCATTGGTAACCCTCTCGACCATCCGATCCCCTAGATAGGTGCAGCCGCCGCAGAGCAGCACGACCGCAATGAATAGTTCGGTCACTTCCTCGGCGTAGGGCAGCCATCCGGTCATCATGTTGCTGGCTACGCCCGCAACGACCATCATCGGGAGTATCGCAAGGACGAAGGCTATGACGCGGAGCTTTGAGTCACCGCGTGAGCGCAAGCCAGGCACCTGCCAGACAAGCCAGTACGCGGCGAGGGACAGGACGAGCCAAGAGGCCATCAAGGACGACCAGTATCCCACCCTCCCGATCGCATCGAAGCTGTAGGTTCCGAACGGAGCGAGGAAGGCGAGGACCGCGGCAAATAGCATGGCGACAAACGTGCGACATGCCAGTTCCAGCAATCTTCGGTCAGCGCTGGAACTCGCGAACTCGCGCATTTTGAAGCGGCCTCCTTGCCGTTGCCGCCTTACGTATACGCCGTAAATTGTGCAACTGCGAAGAATCGCTAGCGATCATAGTTTTTGAATTCGCCAATTCTGAATTCAGAGGGCTTCGGTCATGTGCCGCTCGGCATGCGCCTGCTGAGCGTTGACGGATACCGCAGTGGATCCTCACGTCGCCCTCCACGTTGACCCGCGACGTCCGAGCTTGGCTCGACGACAACGCTACGGTGCTGGACGCAGTCGCTGAGACCTCGATGAGCGAAATCAGCGCTGCAAACTCCTGAGCCGTATCGAAGATAACGATCGCAGGCGTTCGCCCTCGGGGAACCCTCCAGATCAGTAGGAACTTCACGGTGCGACGGAGAGACTGATCCAGTTGCTCGCGGAGCGGTACCTCTTCTTCCAGTCGGCGTTATCGGGGCACGCCTCTGCGACAGTTTTCTTGTGATTTCGTCATAACCGGTACGGTCGACGGTTTAACCAAGTGGCGAGCGTTCCAGCTTGGACTATGCAGACGGTCGATTTCCGCCTTTCGTCTTTGCAGGTAAGCATTGCGGGTTGCTGGGTATGGATCCGGAGCTGAATGGAGGGTGGTGAGCGTTTGGTCGAATGCCACCCGGTAATCGAGCGCACTCAAGATGTTCGCCGGAACCGTATAGTATGACTTATTGAACGGCGTCCCGAGGGTTGCGGGCAAGGCAAGGCGGTCAACGCTTGTTCCGAAAAGGTCCCTCACCGAGGTGGGTCCGATGATAGGGAGGAATAGATATGGCCCCGGCCCTACGCCGTAATATCCCAAGGTGTTGGCAAGACTGTTTGGACGATGTGGAAGATTTATTGGACAGCGCTTTGCCATATCGATGACCCCGGCCACTCCTACCGTAGTGTTGACAGCAAATCGCCCCAAGGTCTCTATGGCCTTGCCCGGCTTGAGTTGGAACAGGTAATTTAGGAAGACTATGGGTTCCTGGACGTTGTCGAGAAAGTTATGTATCCCATCGCGCACCGGCTTGGGGAACGCTTTCCTGTACCCTTTCGCCAACGGTGCAACGACCGCGCCATCGACTGCATGGACCGCCTTGTAGGATTGGATGTTGGCGCGCGCTAGCGGATCGGCGTGCGATGGCCTACGGCCCGAGACGACGATGTCTTCGGTGTCCTCCGCCACGGGTCGTGCGTCTTCCGGGCTCAAATCGGGTAACGGCCGGTCATTGAGGTTCGTCGAAGCGGGGGGAGTCACAACGATCCCCTTGAATATCGTCCGCCGGCCGAGCGCCGACGCGTCGGGTTCCGACGGCGTTGAAGTGGGCGCCGGAATTTCCGTGAGGTGCGGAATCGCGCTGGATGGCGACGGTTGTTCCGGACCGTATAGCGGGACGCTCGCAAGCGTGATTACCGAACTAACAAAATTTAGAATCATGTGCCAATCCTCACGGCCAAAGCCACTGAATTCTCGCTTCCGTTCAGGAGCAGGGATTTGGTAACTGCGGGGCAACTGCTGCAGCAGCCCCCGAAGACATTCTTAGATACGCTGCAGGTCAGGCTCTTCCTTCGGCATCCATTCCCCAAGCAAACTGCTTGATCACAGATCTCGTCGAGTTGATGCGAGTAAGGAAGCAATAAACACGGTCAAGGGAAGCGATGCCGCCATGACCACAACTACCGCGATCATCGTATCGTCTAAAAGCGGCGCAGTGATGGCAATAGCACTGGAAATGACAGTAACCCAGACGATTGCCAACATTGCAATAGCTACTCTATTCAGAATAATCGCTCCAATACGATCTTGATCAACCGTCAGCGTATTCGTTTCAGAACGCGGTGTAATCGAGTCGCCACATTCGTGTATGACGTCCGATCCAGGAGCATCCGGGGTATTCCGGCGTCTTCAAATCCGGTCGCCTGACATTCGGCCTGGTAGCCCCGCTGGAGCCTTACGCGGGATCGCCGTGGCCGAAGCTCGACAACCACGCCGAAGCCGTGCAGCTGGTCGACGAGACGGATTTTGCCGCGATTTGGCTTCGCGACGTTCCGTTCTACGATCCGGGCTTCGGCGATACCGGGCAGGTCGTCGATCCGATGGTCTATGCCGGATGGCTAGCCGCACGCACGCGCCGTATCGCAATAGGCACCGCTGGCATCGTGTCGCCACTGCGTGACCCGTTGATCGTCGCCAAACAGGCTGCGAGCATCGATCGACTGAGTGGTGGACGCTTTATCCTGGGGCTAGCCACCGGCGATCGACCTTCCGAGTTCGCGGCGTTCGGAAGCGACATCGGAAATCGGGTCGAACGATACCGGGACGCGCTAGGTGTGATCCGCGCGGCGACCGAGCAATCCTTCCCCCAGCATTCTTCTCGCTTCTACGGTGCCTTGGACGGCGCGCTCGACATGCTGCCGAAACCCGTCGCACCGCGGCTGCCGATCGTCGCCATCGGACGCGCTGGCCAGGACTTCGAATGGCTGGGAAACAATACCGATGGGTGGCTATGGCATCTGAGCAATCCGGACAGGCTTGCCTCGGTCATCGCAGACTGGCGGAGCGGCAGCGAAGGTCGTTTCCGCCCCTATGGCTATGGCACCATGTTCGATCTCCTCGCGAATGCAAATGCACCGTTGGAGTTCAAGCAGTCGACCATGCGCGGAGGGCGCAAGGCCCTGATAAACCATTGGAAGCGACAGCGGGACGAAGGCGTGAACCACGTCGCGTTGCATATGAAGCCGCTGCAACGACCATTTGCAGACGCCATCGCCGAAATGGCCACCCATGTTCTGCCGGAGTTCGCGAAGTGATCAGCAGCAACCAGAGTCCGCACGCCAATCGGCATCCCACCACACCCCTTCCGAAAGGAAACGCCATGCCAGCCGCACTCTGGGCGCTTGCAATAGCAGCGTTCGGGATTGGAACCACCGAGTTCGTCATAGCGGGGCTTCTGCCGAGCATCGCGGCGGAGTTCGGCATCACGATCCCGATGGCCGGGAACATGGCGACCAGCTATGCGCTCGGCGTCTTCTTCGGCGCACCCATCACCATCATCCTGGGCGCGAGACTTCCCCAGAAGACCATGCTTGCGTGGCTGCTGGTTCTCTTCATTGTCGGCAGTGTCATTACCGCGACGGCGCCGTCCTTTGCCGTGGCCCTCGTGGGCCGCATCATCACGTCCCTGACGCATGGTGCGTTCTTCGGCATTGGCTCGATCATGGCGGCCGACCTTGTCGCACCCGGTCGCCGGACCAGCGCCATCGCCTTTATGTTCACAGGTTTGACCCTCGCCACGCTGATCGGGGCGCCTGCAGGAACGTGGCTAGCGCAGACCGTGTCATGGCGGGCGACGTTCTTCGCGATCACGGTGATCGGCGTCGTTGCCATCGCTGGTGTCATAATGCTGGTGCCGCGTGCCGAGCGCCATGAACCGCCGCAATTGCGGAAGGAGTTGGCGGCCTTCACCGACATCCGCGTTCTGCTCGCGATGGGAATCACGATACTCGGGCCAGCGGCGTTCTTCACCTCGATCACCTACATCGCTCCGATGATGACCGAAGTAGCAGGTTACACGGAGCGCTCGGTGACGTGGTTGCTGTCCCTGTTCGGCGCAGGTCTTTTTGTCGGCAACATCCTCGGCGGAAAGTTTGCGGATCGGGCGCTGATGCCGCTGCTGTACGTGACACTAACGTCACAAGCCGTTGTTCTCCTGGCCTTTTATTTCCTGGCAGGTAGCCAGATCGGATCCGCAGTCTGCATCTTCCTGATGTCGGTCTTCGGCTTTGCCACCGTCGCCCCCATCCAGAAGCTCGTGACGGACAACGCTAGGGCGGCCGGTGCACCCAACCTCGCCTCGGCGGTCAACATCGGTCTCTTCAACCTCGGCAACGCCATTGGCGCCTGGGCCGGTGGCACGGTCATTGCGCTAGGGTTCGGCTATGCCGCACCGAACTGGGCCGGCGCCATTCTGTCGGCAGGTGCTCTCCTCCTGGCTCTTCTGTCGGGGTGGGTGGGTCGGAAAGGCAGGCCATCACACGCCTTAGTACCCGTTGCGGCATCGCCGACGCAGCGGTACCTGCCGCGATGATCAGCTGCGATGACCATCTCCGCGTCGTCGCAGCTCTCGGCTGACCAGGCCTAGAAGCCGACATCCTATCGCTCCTTCATCGCAGCCGACTTCGGACGTTCGTTCAGGCACTAAAGTTGCCTTACGCTCGAGATCCAGTTGGTCGGCCAGAAGGCTCCGCGCCAGTGATGACGGGCGGTGTTTGACCTCCAGGTTTGCCATGGGGTGCGAGGCGGTGCTTGCTGGCGACTGTGCTAGCCGCGATGCACTTTAGACGGTAATTGACCTGCCCATGGACGGGTGAGTTGCACGAACGGTTGCGGCCGAGCAGGCGTTTGAGGAAACCGGAGCAGTAGATGAGCACTATCAAACGATCGATCCGGCTGGGGGTGCGCGAGATACTTTCACCCGCTTCGATCAGCCTAGAGGCACGCGTCAAGCTGGAACGGCTGATCGGGACAGATGGCGTGCCCGTCAATGCGCTCTTCGCCATGCCGGCGCCCGACGACGTTGCGGGATGGGAGAAGGTCAAGGCAGCGGTTGACGTCAACTATGCACGGATGCTGGCGGCCGCTTCCGACGTTCCGTCAGCACTGGTCGAGACGGCACATTTCGACGATGCGGTGGTCCATGTCGCCACGCCGTCGGTGCCGGTTGCGACGGATACGGTTTATCTGGAACTGCACGGCGGGGCGTTGGTCTTCGGCGGTGGCGACGCCTGCCGCCACGGCGCGCGCGTTCAGGCCGACCAGCTAAGATTGACCGTCTGGAGCATCGACTATCGCTTGCCGCCCGAGCATCGTTTTCCCGCAGCGCTTGACGACTGCTTGGCTGTCTACCGCGCTGCGCTCAGCCACCATGCGCCCCGCCGGATCGTAGTCGGTGGGCGCTCGGCGGGCGGCAACCTAGCCGGCGCGATGCTGTTGCGCGCCAAGGCCGAGGGCCTGCCGATGCCCGCGGGGCTGGTTCTGCTGTCACCGGAAGTGGATCTGACTGAAAGCGGGGACAGCTTCGCCGTCAATGCCGGAGTCGACGTGATGCTGCCGGGTTCGCTGATGGCGAATAATAGGCTTTACGCCGGCGAGGCCGATCTGGCCGATCCCTATCTCTCTCCGCTGTTCGGCGACGTGACGGGATTTCCGCCGACATTCCTTCTAACGGGCACCCGTGACCTGTTCCTTTCGAATACCGTGCGAATGCACCGCCGGCTCCTGGCCGCCAAAGTTCCGGCCGAGCTTCACGTATTTGAGGCGATGCCCCATGGCGGGTTCGGCGGCTCGCCCGAGGATCGAGAGGCTGCGCGCGAGGTGACCCGATTCGTGCACGAGCGGCTCTCACTCGTCTGAAGGCTGTCTACAAAGCTGGTGCCTGATCGGCATTTACTGCAGCTTGGCCCATAACCGGACGTTCATAGCCTCGATACAATTCCAAAAAACGGTCGTTCATTCAGGTGTTCGATCCAGCCAGCTCCGGTATACCGAACTGATGATTGTAGAGATAAAAGTACCGGTTTGTGCCCGCCGCTTTGGATCCTCGGCAAAAGCACGCACGAAGGTCGCGCAGCCTCTACTTGCGCCAATGCGGCGGATAGGCTGCGTCAAAGCCCGCAATCCGTTCAATCCTGGCGAGCCATGCTGATATCGATGGGTGGCTGTTGGCGAGATCGTCGAAATACAGCCCGAGAGCAACTGCATCTGGCCTGGAGCCAAACCGGGCAAGCATCTGGAGGATCGGCATCGTCGCAATGTAGGCCGCTGAGATCTTGCTGCCAGCGAGGTACGGATGGTGAGTTAATACGTCCTCCAGCCAATTTAGGCTCTCGGTCGCGACCACTGCTGCAGCATGCGTAGCTCCGGGGTCTTTGACAGCTTCACCGTACGATAATGCCCGAATAAGGCCTGTCTCGATTGGATCGCTGACGGTGTTGACCACCTCGAAGATACGTTGCCAGATCAGCCCGGTCTCTGCCGGGGTCTCGCCGAACAACGGCGGTGTTGGATGTGCGCTTTCGAGGAACGCCATGATCGCGACGGACTCGGTGATGATGACGCCGTCCGCGTTCAGCACTGGCACCTTGTCTGGTGCTGAGCCACATCGTCCCAAGCGCCTCGGCCAACGCCGTCGAGCGGTGGGAAGCGCAGACCATAGCGATGTCTGAGCGCTTCGGCCTGATAGCGGCGATAGTCGGTTGCGCCAGAGACGATGACGGTCCGGACCCAATCGATAATTTCGGCACGCTCGGCCGCCCGACGCTGATCAAGATCGTCGGGCAGGTGCCATGCCATGCGACGCCGCTCGGAATCGGCAACGTCCGCCAACTTGTGCCCGCGCGGCGCTTTTGCTGCCGCAGTCAATTTGTCGCGGAAATAGCCGCTCGGCAGACGGTAGCGCCGCTCGACGCGTTCAAGGATCTTAAAGCTCTGTAGCGTCGCTGGCATTTTGCGACCGAATTTCCAACTCTGGAATTTTTTGCGATCGAACGCCTCGTCTCGCGCGATGATGGCACGATGGAGATGGTGACAGTTGTCGCCATGACGTTCGAGATGAAGGGCGAAGGCCTCGCTGAATGTCGGCGGATCGTCCCATGTCAGCGCGACAGGTTGCGGAAACTCGACAACCGCACGCGGTTTCGGCCCTCTACTCTTTTGAAGGGACAGCGTGTCAGGCCGGGTAGCAGGGGTCTGGGTGAGATTATATGGGTCCCTGGGTGGAATGGCAGCGGGCACAAAATGGTCTCCTAAGCAGGAATTTGCTCGGACCGAGACGCCTGACGGTACGCTTTGCGCTATACTTGTGCGATCAGTTGCCCTGCCCGTCTTGCCATTATTTATTCTCTCCTCGCTGCTGGAAACCGCTCGTGCGGACAGACAGTCGAAACCTACCCCGAACCGCAGTCCTGTTGGTGTTGGCTTCGAAAAGCGCCCGCGGCGATCTGATGAAGCTGCCGAACTGCGATGGGGATATCCCGTTGGCGCTCCAAGCGATCGTCCCGTTATCCGCCAGTTCCGCGTGAGTGCGCCCGGTGCGCATTCATCAGGTCAGGGCCATGTAAGCCGAGCATATGGCTCCAGCTTCGCGTGAAAGAGAGTGACGGATAAACGCTCGTACGACCCCGGATGAGCGCCGCAAGGACGCTCATCCGGGGTCGCCCCCGCAAGGGGTGCTTGCGGGCCGGTGAACGGCCCGCGCCCTGATGGAGAGACCGGTTCCCGGTCAGCTCTGGTCGTCGTCTTCAAACTGGACCGGCTGCGGCTTGCGCCGAGCGTTCGGCTTGGCCCTCCGGACATTAACGGAGGCAGCGCTGATCATGTTCTTGATGTGAGCAGCATAGTGCTTCTGGATCATCTCGACGCTGGTGCGGCAGTTACGAGCGACGGCATACACATCGGCCCCCTCCATCAGCCGGAGACAGACATAGGTATGGCGAAGCGAATAGGCGGTACGCGCTTTGCCATCGCGATCGAATTTGAGACCGGCCTTGTCGAGAATGCCGTTAAAGAGCTTCACATGATTGCCGGGGAACACCTTGTCGGTTGGCCTGGGCAGTTCCGCCACGGGCGTCTCCGGCGCTTCCGTAATGCCGTCCAGCTCGCGGCGCCTGCGCTGCCGGCGGGTTTCGCCCTGAACCGGCTTCGGACGTCCTAACAGACGTTCATAGGGGCGAACCGCGTTCGGCATGCTCCTGCAGAAGCCAACGCCGCGCTTCCCCCGAACCTCGATCTCGAGAATACGCTGGCCGGTCTCGTCATCGACGACGATCTCGACATCGCGATGCTCAAGATTGGACGCCTCGTCCGGGCGCAGGCCGGTGTTCGCCATGAACAGCACATAGTCGTGCACCTGCTCGGCGTTCCAGCGATAGTGCTCGTGGAAAGGCTCCTTCGCGTAGGCGCCGGTCGCCTTGTAGAGCTGCTTGTACTCGGCAGGGCTGAACCAGGGCCGATGCTCGATCTTACTGGAAGCGCGGTACGGACTGGATATGTCCGGTACGTGCGAAAGCCAGCCGTGACGGACCGCGGTAGATGGATGCGCAGGCGAATGGCGTGCCCCTGGGTCCAGCGCACGCTGCGCTGACCCTCAGTGATCACCTCATACTCGCGGGTGAACTGTGAGGCTGCTTCTTTGAAGGTCTTCTCGCTTTTCAACACGCCGGCGTGAAGCTTGCCGCGCAGGCCGAGATACCAGTCCTCGGCGACCTGCTTGGCGAGCGCCAGATGTCCGTTCTGGTGCTCGAGCGGCGCTGCTTGTTGCCGACCTAGGCGGAGCAATGCTAGCTTCTGCCCTCTGCCCGCCTGTAGACCTGGACTTTCCCGCCCAGTATTTCGTGCCGCTGCATGACGACGCTACCGGTTTAAAGTGGACCAATGGGCGCAGTTTTCACAAACGGTGGCAAAGTGAATTTGTGCTAGCGGCGTGCTAACGCAAAAAAGTCCCCTGCTTGCGAAGGGGGTGGTCGGTATGTCGTTGTTTTGTTT
>NZ_JAXOJK010000006.1:0-239981 GCF_036663695.1 Sphingomonas sandaracina
GACCGGTGGTTCCCCTCGGCGGGGGGGCCTCGCCCCCGGGTGGGGGGGCGGGGGGTGGGGGCGTTGCCCCCCCCCGGGGGGGGGGGGGGGCGGGGGGGGGGCCCGCCAAGCAGCGCAGCGCCCGGTACGACCCCTCACCCCGACCCTCTCCCCGCAGGGGAGAGGGAGCAGAAGCAGTTAGAAGGTCGCTACCCCAACGACGTGCTGATTTCCGGCTTCGACATCCTGTTCTTCTGGAACGCGCGGATGATGATGCAGGGGCTGCACTTCATGAAGGACGTGCCGTTCCGCACGCTCTACCTCCACGGCCTCGTCCGTGCGGCGGACGGCGCGAAGATGTCCAAGTCGAAGGGCAACGTCGTCAACCCGCTTGGGCTGATCGACACCTACGGCGCCGACGCGCTGCGCTTCTTCATGGCGGCGATGGAGAGCCAGGGCCGCGACATCAAGATGGATGAGAAGCGCGTCGAGGGCTATCGCAACTTCGCCACCAAGCTGTGGAACGCCGCGCGCTTCGCACAGGCCAATGGCATCGTCGCCAGCACCACGCTGGAGGCGCCGCGCGCCGACCTCGCGGTCAACAAGTGGATCATCGCCGAGACGATCGCGACCGTCCAACAGGTCGACCTCGCGCTCGCCGATTATCGCTTCGACGGCGCCGCCAACGCGATCTACCAGTTCGCGTGGAGCCGGTTCTGCGACTGGTATCTCGAACTCATCAAGCCGCAGATGGTCGACGACGTTCGCGGCCAGATCGACGACGAATCGAAGGCGGTCGCGGGCTGGGTGCTCGACCAGATCCTGGTCCTGCTCCACCCGTTCATGCCGTTCATAACCGAAGAACTCTGGCATGCGATGGCCGACCCCGCCCATCCGCGCGCGCACGACCTGATCGTCGCGCAGTGGCCGATGGCCGACGCGCGCTCGATGGATCCCGAGGCGAGCAGGGAAGTCGACTGGCTGATCCGGCTGGTTCAGGAAATCCGCACCGCGCGGAATGAGTTGAACGTCCCGCCAGGCGCACGCCTTCCGCTGCATGTTCGCGATGCGAATGCAGCGACGTTGGCGCGGCTCGAACGCCAGGCGCCTGCGCTCGCGCGTCTGGCCCGCGTCACGCATGTCGAGGGCGAGGCCACCGGCGGCGCGGCGCAAGTCGTGGTCGATGAAGCGACGTTCGTTCTCCCCCTCGAAGGCGTGATCGACCTCGATTCCGAACGCGCCCGCCTGACCAAGGCGATCGCGGCCGCGGAAAAGGAGCGCGACGCACTGTCGGGGCGTCTCGGCAACGCCAGCTTCGTCGAACGCGCCAAGCCCGAAGCGGTGGAAAAGGCCAAGACCGACCACGCCGACAAGGCCGCCGAAGCTGCGCGGTTGCAGGCGGCACTCGGACGCTTGGGCTAACCTGCTCCCCTCCCGCTCGCGGGAGGGGTCGGGGGAGGGGCGTGCCTCAAGCGGCCGGACGCCAGTACGTACGTCGCGCCCTCCCCTGACCCCTCCCGCAAGCGGGAGAGGAATGTGTGCTTGAAGACTTCGTCGCGCCTACGAAAGTCCGTCACCCCAGGTTCCGCCGGGATGGCGAACCGGGGGGCATAGGCGAGCGAGCCTTCGACCCTCAAATCTGCACCGCCGTTGCCCCCGCTCCCCCCCCGGCGAAGGCCGGGGTCCAATTGGGTGACGTGGCGAACTGCGACAGCGCTCCATTACTACGACCTTCCCAATTGGACCCCGGCCTTCGCCGGGGCGGCATAGTTATCCGGGGCAGGGGACCTACCGGCTTGTTGCGGAGTTCACTCCGCGGCTAGGCACTCGACATGACAGGGTGCGTGCCCGTTCGCCGGTGGATGCCGGACCGAGTTCGGCCTAACGGAGAGACTGTTTGAGCGATCTGCCATCCGACGTCGAGACACGCGCCGACGATCACGAGCCTTCCGGTCGCAAGACGGAAACTCACCCCCGCGGCAAGCCTGGCCAACGCGACCTAACCACCGGTCACATCGGCCGCACCCTGCTCGCCTTCGCGCTCCCGACGCTCGGCTCCAACATCCTCCAATCGTTGAACGGCTCGATCAACGCGATCTGGGTCGGGCGCTATCTCGGCGAGGGGGCGCTTGCCGCCACCTCGAACGCGAACATCATCATGTTCCTCGCCTTCGGTGCGGTGTTCGGGTTCGGCATGGCCGCGACGATCCTGATCGGTCAGAGTTTCGGCCGCCACGATCTCGACGGCGCGCGGCGGGCGTTCGGGTCCGCGTTCGGGCTGGTCCTCGGTGGTGCGATTCTGATCGCCGCGCTTGGCTGGGTATTCGCGCCGGAGATCCTGCACCTGCTCGCGACCCCCGGCGATGCGATGCCGCTCGCACTCGCCTATCTGCGCGTGATCTTTCTCGGGTTGCCCGCATCGATGATGATGGTGTTGCTGATGATGGGGCTGCGGGGCACCGGCGATTCGATGACGCCGCTCTGGTTCATGCTCCTCAGCGCGATCCTCGACAGCGGGCTCAACCCGTTGCTGATCGCCGGCATCGGACCATTCCCGCAGATGGGCATTGCCGGCTCGGCGATGGCGACGCTGATCGCCAGCCATGTCTCGCTGCTCGGGCTGATCGCGTATATCTACAAGCGCGACCTGCCGTTGAGACTGCGCGGCAACGAACTCGGCTACCTCATCCCCGAGCGCGCGCTGACCGGCACAATCGTGCGAAAAGGCCTGCCGATGGGTGCGCAGATGCTCGTCATGTCGACCGCCGGGCTCGCGATGGTCGGGCTGGTCAACCGGCTCGGCGTCGATACCGCGGCGGCCTATGCCGTGTCGCAGCAGCTGTGGACCTATATCCAGATGCCCGCGTTGGCGATCGGCGCTGCGGTCAGTTCGATGGCGGCGCAGAACATCGGCGCCGGGCGCTGGGACCGGGTCGGCGACATCACCAAATATGGCCTGCTGTTCAACGTCGCGCTGACCGGCGCGATGGTCGGCGTGGTGATCCTGTTCGATCGCCCGGTGATGACGCTGTTCATCGGCAGCGACAGCCCCGCGCTGCCGATCGCGCGGCATATCCAACTGATCGCCAGCTGGAACTTCGTCCTGTTCGGCGCGACGATGGTGCTGTTCTCGACCGTCCGCGCGAACGGCGCGGTGATCGCGCCGCTGATCGCGCTGATCGTCGCGCTGTATCCGGTGCGGATCGGCTTTGCGGTGCTGGCGCGGCCGTGGCTCGGCGCGGATGCGTTGTGGTGGAGTTTCCCGCTAGGATCGCTGACGACGCTGGCGATCGCGGTCTGGTATTATCGCTACGGCAACTGGCGGAAGGGCGCGCTGGCGGTGCCGGATGATAGCGAGGAGCAGGCGCACGGGATGAGCGAGCCGGGCGGGCGGTTGCAGCCTACGAGGTGAGACGAAAGCGCTCCCCTCCCTGAAAGGGAGGGGCTGGGGGTGGGTTGGCCAGCTTTTGCCGCCGTCGTTCGATGATACGGAAGCCGACCCACCCCCTACCCCTCCCTTCCAGGGAGGGGGAAAGGTTTAGCGCAGTCGCTTCACGAACGAACGTCCACCTTCGCGGCGTTCATGCTGGAAGTTCGGGATCGTCTCGATCAGGTCCGACAGCCGGTTGAACCCGTAGTTGCGCGCATCGAAGCTCGACCGGTTGCCCGCCAGCTGGCCCAGTTCGGCGACGCTGGCATAGCCCTTCTCGTCGCGCTTCACGGCGTTGTAGGCGTCGATCAGCAGCTTTATAACCTGCTCGTCGATCGGCTGCGCGGTCTTCGGCCGAGCGACCGGCGCAGGCGCGGCGGGCTTCTCGCCAGCCACCGGAGCAGGCACCGGCGCTGGCATCGGCTGCGACGTTTCGTTCAGCGCCCCGACGTCGATGAACCGCGTGCAGGCTTGGCGAAACCCTTCCGGCGTACGACTCGTGCCGAAGCCGTATACCGGGATGCCGTCCTGACGGATGCGTGTCGCCAGCGGCATGAAATCGCTGTCCGACGACATGATCCCGAAGCCGTCGATGCGCCCGCGGAACAGCAGGTCCATCGCGTCGATCGTCATCTTCATGTCGGTCGCGTTCTTACCCTTGGTCAGGTCGAACTGCTGCTGCGGCTCGATGCCGTGCTTGATCGACATGTCGCTCCACGCCTTCAGCGCGGGCTTCGACCAATTGCCGTACACCCGCCGGACGTTGACCGTGCCGAGCTCGGCGAGGACGGTCAGCACCGGGTCGAGGGTCGCAGCGGACGCATTGTCCGCGTCGATCAGGAGGGCGACATTGCGCGTTGTGGTATCGATCATGGACGCAGGATTAGCCGCGCCCGCGCCCCGCGTCCACGCTCCACGCGCCACCACCGGCCGCGGCGAGATACAGGAAGACGAAGCAGTACAGCACCGCCGGCTCGCCGCCATTGGCGATCGGGAAGGGGCCCTTCGGGAAATGCGCGAGAAAATACGCGACCGCCGACATGCCCGACAGCACGAACGCCACCGGCCGCGTGAACAGCCCGACGATCAGCATCCCGCCGCCGACCACTTCGAGCACGCCGGCGACCGTCAGCAGCGGGTTCATCGGCATCGGAAAGGGCGGCAGGCCGAAGAACTTCGAGATGCCGTGGCTGAAGAACACGAGCGCGACGACGATGCGCATGACGCTAAGCAGACGGGCGGACCAGGTGGCGGGTATCGGCATGGGGAGTCCTCGGCTTCGTTGCGAGCGCGAAATGTCTCACGGAGGCGGGGCGGGGTCAATTTATGTAAATCGAAACGGATCGTTCACCGCGAACTACCAATCCTCCCCCTTGCGGGGGAGGATCGCAACGTCAGGGATAGGCGATCGCGATCACCTCGTATTCGCGCTCGCCGGCGGGCAGGTCTACCCGCCGTACGTCGCCGACCGCTGCGCCGCGCAAGGCGCGCGCGAACGGCGAGTTCCAGCCGATCCGACCGTTGCTCGCATCGGTCTCGTCGTCGCCGACCAGCGTCAGCACGCACTCGACATCGTCCTCGTCCACGACCGTCACGCAGGCACCGAACCACACGCGCGAGCGGTCTTCCTGCGCCGCCGGGTCGACGACCTTCGCCGCTTTCATTCGCTTCGACAGCCAGCCAAGCCGGCGGTCGATCTCGCGCAGGCGCTTGCGACCATAGATGTAATCGCCGTTCTCGGACCGGTCGCCATTGCCCGCTGCCCACGAGATGACTTCGACCAAGGCCGGGCGCTCGGTCGACAGGAGCTGCTCGTATTCGGTGCGTAGTACGGCGTAGCCGACGGGGGTGATGTAGTTCGGGCGGTCCATCTCAAATTCCGTCATGCCGGGCTCGTTCCGGCATCCACCATTCCGCACGCTACGGGGCGTTTGAGTATGCGGTGGGGTGGACCCCGGAACAAGTCCGGGGTGACGGGGAGCGTAGGGATGGGGGTGGCCCCTGTGATTCCCTTACCTTGTTCTCCCGCAAAGGCGGGAGCCCAGTCTGGACTCCCGCCTTCGCGGGAGAACAATCTCAGCCCGGCCGGTTCTTCCCCAGATACCACGACAACCGCGCCGGCCCGCGGCTCTTCGCACGCGCCGGGTTCATGAGGTCGTACACCACCGCATTCTCGAGCACGCGCTGCACATAGTTGCGCGTCTCCTGGTACGGGATCGCCTCGACCCAATCGACCACGTCGACCGCACCCGTCCGCGGATCGCCGTTCGCGCGGAGCCATTTGTTCACGTTGCCGCCGCCCGCATTATACGCCGCCACCGCCAGCGGATAACTGCCGTAGTTGGCATATACCCGCTGGAAATAGCTCGATCCCAGCATGATCGACATGTTCGGATCGGTCGTCAGCGCCGCCTGGTTATAGGCGAGCCCGATCTTCCCCGATTGCTCGCGCGCCGTCGCCGGCATCAGCTGCATCAGCCCGCGCGCGCCGGCGTGACTGATCGCGGCACGGTCGAACTGGCTCTCCTGCCGCGAGATCGCATGGATGATCGTCCAGTTGTCCTCATACCCCGCCGGCACGGACACCATCGGGAAACCGACCGCGGAATAATCGCTGAGCCCGTTCGCCAGCGCACTCCGCCCAACCATCACGCCGAGATCGGGCCGGTTGATGGTCTTCGACAATTGCGCGGCGAGCAGGTGATCGGTGTCGGTCGTCGCGTCCGCCGCGATCTGGCGGACGAACGCGGTCTGGTCCTGCCAGTCGCCGATCTGGCCGAGGAACTTGACCGCGCGCACTACTTCGCGCTGGTCGAACGCGGCGCGTACCGACGGATTTACGATGATCGACGCCACCGACGGCGGGGCGACCAGCGCGCGGCCGGTGCGCTCGTTCGCCAGCTGTCCGTAATATTGATCGCGGTAGCCGGCGGCCTGGCCGTAGAACGCCGCCGCCTGCGGTGCCAACCCGGCCGCTTCCGCAGCGCGGCCCGCCCAGTAATAGCCCTTCGACCGAACCTGAGGCGAGCGCGAGCCCCGCGCATATCGGTCGAACAGCGTCATCGCATCCGCCGGCCGTCCAAGCCGCTTCATCGCCACTTGTCCGCCAAGCCAGGCGAGGTTGGTATATTCGTCGCGCTCGGCATAGGATTTCGTCGAGATATCCGCGCCATACGGATACGCGTCGTCGATCTGCCGCGCGATGTCGTAGGCGGTCTGGTATTGTCCGTCGTTCGCCGCGCCGTTCGCGTTGGTGACGAGAACCTCGTACCATTCGGCCGCATTGCCAGGCCGCGTCACCAGCGACCGAGGCCGCGCCAGCCACGACCGCGCCGACGGGCTCGCCCCCGAATTGCGCAACCACTGCGCCCGGTCCGCGACATAGCCCGCATCGTTCGCATACAGGGTCTGCGTCGACGCCGAGATGTCCGACGCGTTCGGCGCATTCGTCCGGAACGCGAGCCGTGCCGCGAATACCGGGCGCCGTGCCGCACTCGTCCACGCCAGTTGCCGCTGCGCCGTGCCGGTCTGGCCGGCCCACAACAGTGCATCCATCCGCGCGTCCTGGTCGTCGGGCGTCAGCGCACCTGGAAAGCCCGACGTCACCATCACCTCGTCGGTCGGCGTCAGTCCGCTGCTCCGCCACGCCGTCCGCACCGCCGCATAGGCCTGGTCCCGCGCGCCGGTCGCCTGCAGAGCCCGTGCATACGCGACGCCGCCCGAAGCGGATTGCGGCGGATAACGGCGGAAGAACGCAACCACGCTATTGGGCGAACCCGTCGCCGCCTTGCGCTCGGCCGCCCGTCGGTTCGCCGCCTCGTTCGGCCAGCCCGGATGCGCCATCAGGAAACCCGCATAGCTGTCGAACGGCAGCGCGTCGGTCTGCTGCAACGCCCGCCATTGCGCGATGGTCGAGGCGATCGCGCCGTCGCTCATCGTCGGAGGCGCCATCGGCTGCGCATTGGGGCCCATATTGGCAAGCTGCGTACTGTAACGATCCAGCGTCTGCTGACCTCCATCCCCGATGGCGCCCGAGGACACAGCGGTCTGTGCGACCACTGCAAGAAGAAGGCTCGTTTTCAACATCGATGCTACCATGTGGACAGCATACGCATCGAACCCGTATCTGTCCTGAACGAAATCCGGATTTCGCCCGGTATTTGGCGCAACAGGCCAGACTTCTCTTCTAGTATGGACGCAGGCTACCGCATGTTTTCAGGATCGATTCCCGCGCTCGTCACGCCGTTCGCCGCCGATGGCAGTTTCGACGAACCCGCCTATCGCGACTTCATCGAATGGCAGATCGTGGAAGGGTCGTCGGGTCTCGTCGCATGCGGCACTACTGGCGAGGCCGCGACCTTGTCGTACGACGAACATTTCCATGTGGTCCGCGTCTGCGTCGATCAGGCGAAGGGGCGCGTGCCGGTCATCGCCGGCGCAGGCTCGAACGATACGCGTGTCGCCTCGGCCAATCTGCGCGCCGCGAAAGAGGCCGGCGCCGATGCCGCGCTGATGGTCCCGCCCTATTACAACCGGCCGGGGCAGGAGGGCATCTTCCGCCATTTCGAGGCACTGGCGGCGGCTACCCCGCTGCCGATCATTCTCTACAACGTCCCCGCGCGGACGGTGACGGACATCCAGCCCGCAACGTTGGCGCGAATCGTCACGGCATTTCCGGACGTGTTCGTCGGGGTGAAGGATGCGAGCGGCGTCCTCGCCCGCGTCTCGCAGCACCGCGCGGCGTGCGGCCCGGAGTTCTGCCAGTTGTCGGGTAACGACGACATGGCGCTGGCGTTCAACGTGATGGGTGGCACCGGCTGCATCTCGGTAACGGCGAACGTCGCGCCGAAACTGTGCGCGGAGTTTCAGGCAGCGTGCCAGTCGGGCGATTTCGTCAAGGCGCTGGTCTATCAGGATCAACTCTATCCCCTGCATGAAGCGCTGTTCACCGACGCCTCGCCGGGACCGGTGAAATACGCGATAACCAAGGTGCGCGCGGGTTTCCCCGAAACCCTGCGCCTGCCGATGACCCCCGCCGGTGACGCCTCGCGCGCGGCGGTCGATGCTGCGCTTGAGCACGCTGGCCTCACCTAAACCCGCTCCGTCATCCTGACGAAAGTCAGGATCCAGAGCCAAGTAGTGCGGGGCTTCGAAACTCTGGATCCTGACTTTCGTCAGGATGACGGCGCTTGCGGAATAAACGGTAGCGTAAGCACCACCCCCGCTTCCCCTAAGCGCTCCGACCTCCTACATCGCGTGTCCCATGGCACGTCCCAAACCCCCGACTTTCGAGAAGACCAAGATCGTCGCCGAGAACCGGCGCGCGCGGTATGATTATTATATCGAGCAGGTGTTCGAGGCAGGCATCGCGCTTACCGGCACCGAGGTGAAGGCACTACGTGGCGGTGAGGGATCGATCGCCGAGGCCTATGCCGAGGTGAAGGGCAAGAGCGTCATTCTGGTGAATTCGAACATCCCCGAATTCAGCCACGGTAATCGCTTCAACCACGAGCCCAAGCGCCCGCGCAAACTGCTGCTCCACGAGCGTGAGATCAACAAGATGTTCGGTGCGGTCGCGCGGCAGGGCATGACGCTGGTCCCGCTGATGGTCTATTTCAATTCGAAGGGCCGCGCGAAGGTCGAACTGGCGCTCGCCAAGGGCAAGCAGAACCACGACAAGCGTGATTCGGTGAAGGAACAGGACTGGAAGCGCGAACAGGGCCGGATCATGCGGGATCGCGGATAGGCTGTGCCCAGAACGCCGGGGCCCAAAACGCCGGGCAGCATTTTCGCGCGCCTCGCGGCGTGGTCGCATCGCAATCTGCCGACCCGCGAATCGATGGAGCGGAACCGGCTGTTGCGCCCGGTCGCGCACCGCGTGCTTGCGCCCGAACTCTGGCGGTTCACGCGCCGTTCGGTCCCCCGCGGCGTGGCGCTTGGCATGGTCGCAGGCATCCTGATTCCAGTCGCGCAAACGCCGGTCGCGGCGGTCTTCGCGCTCCCGTTCCGCGCCAACGTCCCGACCGCCGTGCTGACCACCTTCATCACCAACCCGCTGACCACGCCGCCGCTCTGGATCGCTGCCTATTGGATCGGCTCGTCGCTGCTCAGGCTCGACGACCACGTCCCCGGCCAGCCGGTCGCCAACGCCGCCGCGCGCACCGAATGGGTTCCGTGGCTGATGCAGGCGGGGCCCGCCACCGCGCTGGGCCTGCTGGTTATTACGGTCGTCTGTTCGGTCGGCGGCTATGCGCTCAGCGCGCTCGGCTGGCGGCTGTGGATTGCCCGCAAGTGGCGGCACCGACACGGCAATCGTGCGGCGTAGTATTTCGTAACATTTGACACCGCCTGGAATTGACGGACCGTCCTATCGGCGTAGAACACACCGCATCCTGAAGTCTCTTTCCCGAGGTCCCTTGATGCGTAAGTCGATTGTTACCGTGATCCTGCTCGCATCCGCCGCATCGGCTTCCGCGCAGAACAAGCAGGCCACTCCGAACCGGACAGCCCCTTCGCCGACGCTGGCCAAGGCGGCAAAGGGGCCGGTCGCGCCGAAAGACGCGAACAAGCCGCAGATCGGCGATTTCGGCTTCGACATGGCCGGCCGCGATACCAGCGTGACGCCGGGCACCGACTTCTTCGATTACGCGAACGGCGGCTGGGTGAAGACGACGCCGATCCCCGCCGATCGCTCGTCCTACGGCATGTTCCATGTCCTGCAGGACCTGTCGCTCGAACGCACCCGCACGATCCTCGATGGCGCTGCGAAGACGCCCGGTGACAAGGTCGGCGATTTCTACACCAGCTTCATGGATGAGGCCGCCGTCAACGCGAAGGGCGTTGCGCCGGTCAAGCCGATGCTCGCCGCGCTGAAGGCGACCAAGGACAAGACCGCACTCGTCACCGAGATCGCCAAGCTCCAGCGCATGGGCGTCGGCGGCCTCGTCGGCGTCGGCGTGTCGCAGGACGACAAGGATCCCACCACCTATGTCGTCGGCCTTGGCCAGAGCGGGCTCGGCCTTCCGGATCGCGATTACTACCTCAAGGACGACGCCAAGCTCGCCACCATCCGCACCGCGTACCAGGCGTATCTCGCGCGGATGCTGACGCTTGCCGGCGAGCCTAACGCCGCCGCCCGTGCCGCCGCCGTGTTCGCTATGGAGAAGGGTCTCGCCACCGCGCACTGGACCCGGATCGAGAGCCGCGACGCCGACAAGACCTACAACAAATGGACCGCCGCCGACTTTGCCGCGAAGGCACCGGGCTTCCCCTGGGCGCAGTACATGACCGCGATGGGCGTCACCGGCCGTCCGTTCTACCTCGTCGCGCAGCCGAGTGCGCTGACCGGCGAGGCGAAGGTGTTCGCCGACACGCCCGTGAACGTCCTGCAGGACTATGCGATGCTCAAGGTTCTGCGCGCCTACGCGCCGTATCTGTCGAGCGATTTCGACAAGACCAACTTCGCGTTCTACGGCACCACGCTGTCCGGCACGCCCCAGCAGCAGGTCCGCTGGAAGCGCGGCGTCTCGACCGTGTCGAGCGCGATGGGCGAGGCGATCGGCCAGCAGTACGTCGCGAAGTATTTTCCGCCCGCATCGAAGGCCGCCGCCGACGACCTCGTCAAGAACGTCATCGCGGCGATGGGCGAGCGCTTGAAGAACCTCGAATGGATGGCGCCGGAGACCAAGACCAAGGCGCTTGCCAAGCTTGCCGCCTTCACCCCGAAGATCGGCTATCCGGACAAGTGGCGCGATTACTCCGCGCTCCAGATCCAGCGTGGCGATCTCGTCGGTAACGTGTCGCGCGCCAACGCGTTCGACTATGATCGCGACCTGAAGAAGCTCGGCCAGCCGATCGATCGCGGCGAATGGTTCATGACGCCGATGACGATCAACGCCTACGCCAACCCGACGATGAACGAGGTCGTCTTCCCGGCTGCGATCCTGCAGCCGCCGTTCTTCGATCCGAAGGCGGACCCGGCGGTGAACTACGGTGGAATCGGTGCGGTCATCGGTCACGAGATCAGCCACCATTTCGATGATCAGGGCCGCAAATACGACCTCAACGGCAAGCTCACCGACTGGTGGACGCCGCAGGACGTCGCCCGCTTCAAGGTGTTCACCGACGCGCTCGTGAAGCAGTACGACGCGTACGAACCGCTCCCCGGCCAGCACATCCAGGGCGGCCTGACGCTCGGCGAGAACATCGCCGACTTGGCCGGCCTGACGGTCGCCTACGACGCGTACCACAAGTCGCTCGGCGGCAAGCCGGCGCCGGTCATCGACGGCACGACCGGCGACCAGCGTTTCTATTACGGCTGGGCCGGCGTTTGGCGCAGCAAGTTCCGCGACGCCGCGCTCCAGCAGACGCTGCTGTCGGACCCGCATTCGCCGGGCCACCAGCGCGTGCTGACGGTGCGGAACCTCGACCCCTGGTACGCCGCGTTCGGCGCCAAGCCCGGCGAGAAGAGCTACCTCGCCCCCGCCAACCGCGTCCGTATCTGGTAACCGGCTAGGCCGAGCCGTCCCATAGAGCCCCGTCATCCTGGGCTCGACCCAGGATCCAGAGCCACGCACGCGCCCGCCTGCAACTCTGGATCCTGACTTTCGTCAGGATGACGAAGTTGGAGAGTATCATGAAGTCGTTCATCGCCGCCGGCCTGCTCGCCGCAACCGCCATCACCGGCGTCACCGCCGCCATCTCGCAAACGGCTGAGCCGACCCCGCCAGCGGCCGCCCCGACCGGTGCCCAGTTCGGCACGTTCGGCTTCGACGAGAAGGGCATGGACAAGTCCGTCCAGCCCGGCGACGACTTCTACACTTACGCGAACGGCAACTGGTCCAAGAACACGCCGATCCCCGCCGACAAGTCGAACTACGGCTCATTCAACCTCCTCTCCGACCTGTCCGAGACGCGTACCCGCGGTATCCTCGACACCGCTGCGAAGGACCCGAAGTCGAAGATCGGCCGCGCCTATGCGACCTATCTCGATACCGGCACGATCGAGGCGAAGGGTCTCGCGCCGATCCGCCCATGGCTGAAGAAGATTGCCGCGCTGAACGACCGCGCGGGCTACCCCGCACTCCTCGCCGAAGCAGACCGTGCCGGCATCCGCGGCCCGTTCGGTGGCGGCGTCGGCCAGGACGACAAGTCGCCTGAGCAATACGCGCTCTCGCTCGGCCAGTCCGGCCTCGGCCTCCCCGACCGCGACTACTACCTCAGCACCGACGCGAAACTGGTCGAGGCACGCAACGCCTACCGCGCGCACATCGTCAAGATGCTCACCCTCGCCGGCGAACCCAATGCCGAGGTGCGCGCCACCGCCTTGCTTGCGTTCGAGACCGAGATCGCCAAGGTCAGCTGGACCCGCGTCGACAGCCGCGACGCCACTAAGACCTACAACAAGATGACCGTGGTCGATCTCGCCAAGCGCGCGCCGGGCTTCGATTTCACCGCGTATTTTAAGGGCATCGGCACGCCCGTCCCGACCGTCATCGTCGCGCAGCCCTCGGCGATCACCGGCATCGCCAAGCTCGTCTCGACCGCGCCGATCGGCGTGCTCAAGGACCAGCTGATCCTGCGCTCGCTCGACGGCTATGCTGACGTCCTCCCCAAGGCGTTCGACGCCGAGCAGTTCGCGTTCTTCGGCACCGTCCTCGGCGGTACGCCCGAGCAGGAAGCCCGCTGGAAGCGCGGCGTCCAGTTCACCAGCGGCGCGCTCGATGACGAGGTCAGCAAGCTCTACGTCGCGCAGTATTTCCCGCCCGAGACGAAGGCCGCAGCCGACAAGCTCGTCAAGAACGTGCTCGCCGCGATGGGTCGCCGGATCGACAAGCTCGAATGGATGGCGCCCGAAACGAAGGTCAAGGCGCACGCCAAGCTTGCCGCGTTTACGCCGAAGATCGGCTATCCGAGCCAGTGGAAGGATTTCTCCGGGCTGACGATCACCAGCGGCGACGCGTTCGGCAACGAATGGCGCGCGAACGAATGGCAGCACCAGGACAATGTCGCCAAGCTCGGCAAGCCGCTCCAGCGTTGGGAATGGGGCATGACGCCGATGACGGTGAACGCCTATGCCAATTTCGGCATGGTCGAGATCGTTTTCCCCGCCGCAATCCTGCAACCGCCGTTCTTCGATCCGAAGGCCGACGACGCGGTCAATTACGGCGGCATCGGCGCGGTGATCGGCCACGAACTGAGCCATCATTTCGACGATCAGGGCTCGAAGTATGACGCGAAGGGCCAGCTGACCGACTGGTGGACGCCAAAGGACATCGCTGGCTTCAACGCGCTCACCGGCAAGCTGGGCGCGCAGTACGACGCCTACGAACCGCTCCCCGGCATGCATGTGAAGGGCCAGCTGACGATGGGCGAGAACATCGCCGATCTTGCCGGTCTGACGGTCGCCTACGACGCCTACCACACCGCGCTCGGCGGCAAGGCGGCGCCCGTACTCGACGGCTTCACCGGCGACCAGCGCTTCTATCTCGGCTGGGCGCAGGTCTGGCGCCGCAACTACCGCGAAGCCAACCTTCGCAACCGCCTGCTGACCGACCCTCACTCGCCGTCGCAGCAGCGCGCGTGGGTCGTCCGCAACCTCGACCCATGGTACGCGGCCTACAAGCCAACGTCTGGGCAGAAGCTGTACCTGACCCCGGAGCAGCGCGTCCGCATTTGGTAAGGATCGGTCGCCCCGCGGAGGCGGGGGAACGGACCAATGGAAAGCAGAATGCGAAGGCGGGCTGGATCGCGATACCGACTCAACCCACAGCCACCTCCCCGGCGAAGGATGGGATCTAGTTGGTGGGCGATACTGACGAAGGATCGCGCTTTGTTACATCCACCGTTCCAACTGGGCCCCAGCCTCCGCCGGGGTGGAGGCAACATCGGGGTCGTGCTTCGAATGCGTGCCGGGCGAACAGTAACAGTCCTTCCGATCGCGCATCCCGCTTGACGCCCGGCCCCGCTTGAGCGGATGACCCTAACCAATGGCATCGTTCGCTTTAACACCCCCCGCACGCAACGCCGCGCTCGTCGCCATCGCCTCGGGCGTTGCTGCCGCGGCGATCGTGTTGCTGCTGATCGGCAGCTGGATCGCCGCCGCCGGCTTCCTCGCGGCAGCCGTCGTCGTCGGCGGCGCGCTCATCACCTGGCGCGTCCTCAATCCGGTCGCCAAGGATGCCCCGCGCCCGGTCGACTGGGACCTCACGCGCACCGTTGCCGAGGCTGGCACCGACGCGCTCGCGATCACCGACCGCGCCGGGCGCCTCGTCTGCGCCAACGACGCGTATGACGCGCTGTTCGCAGGCTTTCCCACGCCGCCGGGCCTGCCGCTCGACGAAGTCGGCATGGCGGCGCTCGCCGATGCCGGCCGGGCCGCCTGGCGTGACGGGACCGCGCACGTCGAGCGCCTCAATGCCCGCGGGATTCGCCTGGCCGCGCACATCGCGCGCGCCGGCGACGAGGCGGACATGCTCGTCTGGCGCTTCGTCACCGCACAGGATCACGACCTTGCCGAGACGCTGGCGGCGCTGCTGCCCGGCCCGACCGGCGACCGGCTCGGCAGCAGCGGCATCATGGCGGCGCTGCTGTCCACCGACGGTCGCGTCCGGACCGCCAACCGTGTGCTGCGCGCGCGCGCCAGCGGCAACGACTTTGATTCGATCGAGGGCCGCGACTTCGCCAGCTTTCTTATTACCGACAGCCGCGGCTTCGTCCGCTTCGAACGCGAGGGGCTTGAGGGCACGCCACTCCGCGTCCTCCAGGTGCCCTTTCTCGAAGGCGACGACGCGCCCGTCCTCGTCGCGCTGCTGGACGACGAGGAGGCCGCCCCGCCGATAGGCGCGAGCGCGTCGGCCCATGTCCGCAGCCTCGTCAGCCTGATGCCGTTCGGGATGGCGCTGGTCGACCGCGACGGCCGTTTTCTTCAGATGAACGACGCGTTCCTGCGCGCGGCCGGCGTCAATCCGGTCGCCCCGCCGCTTTATCCGGGCGATCTGGTCGTGCGCGAAGACAAGGCCGCGGTGGCCGATGCGATCCGCAGGTTCGCGAGCGGCGCGACTCACTCGACCGATATGGCGGTCCGTCTGAAGGATCACCCTGACGAACCGGTCGCCCTGACGATCGCCGGCGCGCGCGGGCTCGGCGATGCGGCAGTGTTGCTCAGCCTCAAGGACAATAGCGAAGAAAGCCGCCTCAAACGGGAGGTCGCGCAGGCGACCAAGATGCAGGCGGTCGGCCAGCTCGCAGGCGGCGTCGCGCATGATTTCAATAACATCCTGACCGCGATCATCGGTCACTGCGACCTGATGCTGATGCGCCACTCGCCCGGCGACAGCGATTACGACGACATCCAGCAGGTCCGCACCAATTCGAACCGCGCCGCCAGCCTGACGCGCCAGCTGCTCGCATTTTCACGCCAGCAGACGCTCCGCCCGCAGATCCTTCAGCTTCCCGACGTCGTCTCCGAAGTGTCGAACCTCCTCAAGCGGCTCATGGGCGAGAATGTCCGTCTGGACATGACCCACGGCCGCAATCTTGGTCCCGTCCGCGCCGATCCGGGGCAACTCGAACAGGTCGTCGTCAACCTGGCGGTCAACGCGCGCGACGCGATCGTCTCGGCCAACGCGCGCGGCGGCGGCGTGCTGACGATCACCACGCGCTCGGTGCCGGCGTCCGAAGTCCGTGCGATGGCCTCCGATATTCTGCCCGTCGCCGACTACACCGCGCTGATCGTCCAGGACACCGGCACCGGTATCCCCCCCGACGTGTTGCCCAAGATCTTCGAACCGTTCTTCACCACCAAGGAATTCGGCAAGGGCACCGGGCTGGGTCTCTCCACGGTCTACGGGATCGTCAAGCAATCCGGCGGCTACATCTTCGCCGACAGCAAGCTGGGGCAGGGCGCCACGTTCACGATGTACCTGCCGGTCCATTCGGCCCCCGCCTCGACCCGTCCAGCGGTCGTGAAGCCCGCGGCGAAACCGGTCGATCTCTGGGGCACTGGCACCATCCTGCTGGTCGAGGACGAGGATATGGTCCGCGCCGTCGCCGAACGCGCGCTGACGCGCCAGGGCTATACCGTGTTGACGGCGGAGAATGGCGAGGTCGCGTTGGAGGTGCTCGAACAGCATGGCCGCCCCGATCTGCTGATCAGCGACGTCGTCATGCCGCAGATGGACGGCCCGACGATGGTGCGGCACGTGCGTGATAAATATCCCGATCTGCCGATCCTCTTCATGTCGGGATATGCGGAGGAACATCTGCGCAAGTCGATCGATCTCGACAACGTCTCGTTCCTGCCCAAACCCTTTTCCGTACAGGAACTCGCCGAGGCGGCGCGGGACGTGCTCGCCACGCGGTGAAACGAACTTACAATGAATTGAACAAGATGTTGGCAAGTCGTAACGATCCCGACTATGCGCATTGCATGACCGTTACCCAGCAGATCCTCATCGTCGAGGACGAACCGTTGATCGCCATGATGCTCGAGGACTTCCTCGAGGTGCTGGACAAGGGAGTCGCGGGCTCGGTCGACACCGTGGCCGACGCATTGAAGCGGATCGAAGAGGGCGGCGTCGACGGTGCCATCCTCGACGTGAACCTACGGGGCGGCGAGAAGAGCACCGCAGTGGCCGAGGCGCTGGCGGCCAAGGGCGTGCCCTTCGTCTTCGCCACCGGCGGCGGCGATGATGGCGTAGCCCCCGAATTCCGCGATCGCCCACGCTTGCAGAAACCCTTCACGATGGACGGCGTCGCAAAGGCCCTCGAAGGCCTCTGACATCCGTTTACAGAGCGCCGGACGCTCCCACTTCTGCTCCCCTCCCTGGAAGGGAGGGGCCGGGGGTGGGTCGGCCGCTCGGTGATCGGAGCGTCAGCCAATAGGCCGACCCCCCCCCCCCTGCCAAGGAGGGGCGCAATTCCATTCGCCTTTCGTCATTCCCGCGAAGGCGGGAACCCATACCGGCTGGCGTTGGCGATGGTAGCGAACCGTAGAGTATCCGGCTCCCCGCCTTCGCGAGGATGACGGAGAGCCTCAACTCAAAAATCAACGCAACTCTCTTGCGTAAATACCCCCTCCCGCGACATAGGCGTTCGCCATGACCCGCACATTCGACAAATCGCGCCTGCCGAGCCGTCACGTCTCCGTTGGCCCCGAACGCGCCCCGCACCGCAGCTATTATTACGCGATGGGGATTCCCGAGGAGGATATCGCCAAGCCGTTCGTCGCGCTCGCCTCCGCCGGCAACAACTCCGCGCCGTGCAACACCACGCTCGACGCGCAGGCCGATGCCGCGCAGGCCGGCGTCATCCAGGGGGGCGGCATGCCGCGCCGGTTCAACACGATCACCGTCACCGACGGCATCGCGATGGGCCATCAGGGCATGAAGGCTTCGCTGGTGAGCCGCGAAGTCATAGCCGACTCGGTCGAACTCTCGGTCCGCGGCCATTGCTACGACGCGCTGGTGGGGTTCGCAGGCTGCGACAAGTCGCTGCCCGGCATGATGATGGCGATGCTCCGCCTCAATATCCCGTCGGTGTTCGTCTATGGCGGCTCGATCCTGCCCGGCCGCTATCAGGAGCGCGACGTCACCGTCGTTGACGTGTTCGAGATCGTCGGCAAATACGCCGCCGGCGCGTGCCCGCTGTCCGAAGTCCACGCGATCGAGAAGGTCGCCTGTCCCGGCCACGGCGCGTGCGGCGGCCAGTATACCGCCAACACGATGGCCTGCGTCGCGGAAGCGATCGGTTTGTCGATCCCGAACAGCAACATGGTGCCCGCACCTTACACCACGCGCGAACAGATCGCCGTGGCGGCGGGCGCACAGGTCATGGACTGCCTCGCCGACAACATCCGTCCGCGCGACATCTGCACGCGCGAGGCGTTCATCAACGCCGCCCGCGTCGTCGCCGCGACCGGCGGCTCGACCAACGCCGCGCTGCATCTCCCTGCAATGGCGTCCGAAGCCGGGATCGAATTCGACCTTTTCGACGTCGCCGAAATCTTCAAGACCACCCCGTACATCGCGGACCTCAAGCCCGGCGGTAAGTACGTCGCCAAGGACATGTACGAAGCCGGCGGCGTCTACATGCTGATGAAGACGATGCTCGCCGGCGGGTTCCTCAATGGCGATTGCCTGACGGTGACCGGAAAGTCGCTCGGCGAGAACATCGACCAGGTGACGTGGAACCCCGATCAGAAGGTCATCTACGACATCAAGACCCCGCTGACTCCAACCGGCGGCGTCGTTGGCCTGCGCGGCAGTCTCGCACCCAACGGCGCGATCGTGAAGGTCGCCGGCATGCACCGCCTCCAGTTCTCCGGTCCGGCACGCGTGTTCGATTGCGAGGAGGACACCTTCGCCGCGGTCGAAAACCGCGAGATCAACGAAGGCGAAGTCATCGTCATCCGCTACGAGGGGCCAAAAGGTGGCCCCGGCATGCGCGAGATGCTGTCGACCACGGCCGCGCTTTACGGCCTCGGCATGGGCGAGAGCGTTGCGCTGATCACCGACGGCCGCTTCTCGGGCGGCACCCGCGGCTTCTGCATCGGCCATGTCGGTCCCGAAGCGGCGGACGGCGGCCCGATCGCGCTGGTCGAGAATGGCGACATCATCCACATCGACGCCGAGGCCGGCACGATCGACCTCGACGTTCCCGAGGATGTGATGACCGCCCGCCGCGCCGCGTGGGTGCCCCGCGCCAACGATTACGGCTCGGGCGCATTGTGGCGCTATGCGAAGACCGTCGGCCCCGCCTACAAGGGTGCGGTCACGCATCCTGGAGCGGCAGCCGAAACCCATGTCTACGCGGATATCTAAGCGAATAGCGTATCTTGCCGTGCTTCTCTCGCTCCCGCTTTCAGCGTGTGGGCGAGGGCAGCCGAGCAGCGAACAGGTCGAGGCGCAGCAACGCAGCGAAACCGCAGGCGATGCCCGGATCCCCTGCGCACGAGGCGATGCGGCGTTCGCCCCGACCTGCACGATCGAGCAGGCACAGGGTAAGGACGGCCTGATCCTGACGATCCGCCACCCGGACGGTGCGTTCCGCCGGCTGCTCGTCACGCAGGACGGTCGCGGGGTGATCGCCGCCGACGGTGCCGAAGTCGCCAACGTCACGGTCACCGGCGCGGACGGCATCGAGGTCGCACTCGGCGGCAACCGCTACCGCCTCCCGGCCACCGTCAAGGGTGCGTCCAAGCCGTCATGATCGAAATCGAAGGCCAGTCCATCCTGACCGCCTCAGGCATGCGCGCGGCCGAAGACGCGGTGATCGCTACCGGCGTCTCGGTCGAAACGCTGATGACGCGCGCTGGCACCGCGATCGCCCACGCCGTCCATCGTTTAGCCGGTAGCAACGCAGTCCTGATCCTCTGCGGACCCGGCAACAACGGTGGCGACGGCTACGTCGCGGCGCGCGTGCTGGCGGAGATGGGTGTGGCGGTCCGCGTCGCGGCGCTGTCGGAACCCAAGACGGGTGCGGCGAAGTGGGCGAGGGCAGGGTGGGGTGGCGCTATCGAAACGCTGGCCAAAGCGAAACCCGCGCCGATCCTCGTAGACGCGCTGTTCGGCACCGGCCTAGCGCGCCCGCTCGACACCGCTCCCCATTCAAGCAGTTCCCCCGCGGATGCGGGGGCCCAGCTAAGTCCCAAGGGCTCACCTAGCGGCCTATCCTGGGCCCCCGCGTCCGCGGGGGAACGGTCTGTGGTTGAGTGTCTTCATGCACTAGCGAACGCAGCCCAACTCAGCATCGCGGTCGACCTCCCCAGCGGGCTCGCCACCGACTCCGGGCAGGCCCTCAGCACACCCCCCGTCTTCGACCTCACCCTCGCTCTCGGCGCAGTAAAACCCGTCCATCTCCTGCAACCCGCCGCCCGCTACTGCGGCCAGATTCGTCTCCTCGACATCGGCGTTCCCACCACCAGCCGAGCCGAAGTCCTCCAAGCCCCAATCCTTCCGACCCCCGGCCCGGACGCACATAAATACACCCGAGGCATGGTCGCGATCATCGCCGGCACGATGTCCGGCGCCGCCGATCTCGCAGCCTACGCAGCGATGCGCGCCGGTGCCGGCTACGTGACCCTGCTCGGCGACAGCCAAGGCCCGCCGCACGCGCTCGTACGCACGCCGTTTTCAGGGCACGCGCTCGCCAACGACCGGATCGGCGCACTCGTCATCGGCCCGGGCCTCGGCCGCGATGACACCGCCAAGGCCCGTCTCGAAGCCGCGCTAACCTCGGGCCACCCGCTGATCATCGACGGCGACGCGCTCCGCCTGCTCGACACGGATCGCATCAAGGTGCTGGACGTTCCCGTCATCCTCACCCCGCGCGCCGGCGAGTTCGACGCGCTCTTCGGCAAGGCCGAGACCGACAAGATCACGCGAACCCGAGACGCTGCCACCCGCGCCAACGCTATCGTTGTCTTCAAAGGCGCCGACACCGTCATCGCGGCCCCCGACGGTCGCGTCCGCATCGCGCAAGGGGCGAGCGACTGGCTCTCCACCGCCGGCACCGGCGACGTCCTCGCCGGCGCGATCGGCGCGATGCTCTCCGCGAGGCTCGAACCGCTCGAAGCCGCCGCCGCCGGAGTGTGGCTCCACAGTGACGCCGCCCGCCGATTGGGGCCCGCGTTCATCGCCGACGACTTGGCGGATGCGCTCCGGTCGGCCAGAGCGGCCTTATGACTTCTGAACCGAACATCGACACCATCATCCGCGTCGCAGCCCGCGGCGACGGCATGACCGCCGACGGACGCCACGCCGCCTTCTCGGCGCCCGGCGACACGCTCGCCGCCGACGGCACCGTGATCCCCGGCCCACACCACCAGACGCCGCCTTGCGTGCATTTCCCGACCTGCGGCGGCTGCCAGCTGCAGCATCTCGACGACCAGGCCTATGCCGAGTTCGTTACCGACCGCATCGCCTCCGCACTCGATGGCCAGAACCTGTCCGCCCCGATCCGCCCCCCCCACATCTCCCCGGAGAGAAGCCGCCGCCGCGCGACGCTCCACGCCGAGGGCAAGGGCGGCAAGATCACGCTCGGCTTCACCGCGGAGAAGGCGCACACGATCGTCGACATCAAGGAATGCTGGATCCTCGATCCGCGCCTGTTCGCGCTCGTCCAGCCGCTCCGCCAGCTGCTCAAGCGTCTCAACTTCCGTCGTCGTGCCGACATCCACCTGACTCTCGCCGACCAGGGCGCGGACATCCTGATCACCGGGTTCGCGCCCGAGGGCCTCCCCGCCGCCGAAGCGCTCACAAAGTTCTGCGAAGATCACGGCATAGCGCGCGTAGCCTTCGACGACGGCCTCGGACCCGAGACGCGCTGGGAGCCCGACGCGGTCACGATCACGCTCGGCGGCGTCCCCGTGCCGCTCCCGCCCGCGTCGTTCCTCCAGGCCACCCCCGATGGCGAAGCCGCACTCACTGCCGCCGTCCTCGAGGCGATCGGCAAGCCCGCGACCGTCGCAGACCTGTTCGCCGGGCTCGGCACCTTCACGCTGGCAATCCCGGCGAAGGTTTACGCGGCCGAAGGCGCACGCGACGCGCTGGGCTCTCTCAAGGCCGCCGCACATCGGACGCAGCGTCCGGTCTATCCGGAGCACCGCGATCTCTACCGCCGCCCGCTGACGGTGGCCGAACTCGACCGCTTCGATGCGGTGGTGATCGATCCGCCACGCTCCGGCGCACGCGAACAGGCGACGGCGCTGGCGGAGTGCAAGACGCCGGTGATCGCTTATGTCTCATGCAACCCGGCAAGCTTCGCGCGGGATGCCAAGGAGCTGTGCGACGCGGGCTGGCGGATCGACTGGGTCCAACCGGTCGGCCAGTTCCGCTGGTCGACGCACGTCGAGCTCGCCGCGAAGTTCGTCCGCAACGCTCCTCAACCGTCATCCTGACGAAAGTCAGGATCCAGAGCCACCCATGCCGCGCCTTGTAACTCTGGATCCCGGATCAAGTCCGGGATGACGGGGGTGGATAAACCGCACTCACGAAGAACAACCCATCGGGCGGCGCATTCAGCCCCAGCATCGCCCGATCCTTCGCTTCCAGCGCGGCCGCAACATCGCCAACCGCCCAACGCCCCATACCCACCAGCGCCAGACACCCGACCATCGACCGCACCTGATGATGCAGGAACGACCGCGCCGCCGCATAGACGAACAGCCGCTCCCCCTTGCGCACCACCTCGAGCCGGTCGAGAGTCCGCACCGGACTATCCGCCTGGCAATGCGCCGACCGAAACGTCGTAAAATCGTGCCGCCCAACGAGCGCCCCCGCTGCCTCCGCCATCGCCCCGGCATCAAGCGGCTGCGGCACCTGCCAAGCCAGCCCCGCCTCGAACGTCAACGGCGCGCGCCGGTTGACGATCCGGTACTCGTACGACCGCCCGACACACGAAAACCGCGCATGCCAATCGTCGTCGACCACTTCGCACGCCAGCACAGACACCGGTGCCGGCTTCACCAGCGCATTCAGTCCCTCCATCAACCGAAACGCCGCGAGCGGCTTGGCGATATCGACATGCGCGCGCATCGCCATCCCGTGCACGCCGGCATCGGTCCGCCCCGCCGCCTGCACCGCCGCGGTCTCGCCGGTCATCTTCAACACCGCGGCTTCCAGCGCCGCCTGTACGCTCGGCCCGTGCTTCTGCCGCTGCCAGCCCATGAACGGCCGCCCGTCGAACTCCACCGTCAACGCGAACCGCGTCAAAGCTGCGTCCCCGAGCGGATCGCAAACCCGCGCATCAATTCCTCCGTCGACGTCACGCCGCGTCCTGCCCGCTGAACCAAGGTCGGCCGGATCGCCCCGTCGCCGCATCCGATCGTCAGTTCGTCGTTCACTGTCAGGCCCTCGCACCCCAGGAAACTGAACGGCAACACCTCGGCCGCCAGCACCTTCACCCGCTCGCCAGCGACCTCGAACCAAGCCCCCGGCGCAGGATTCATCGCGCGCACCAGCCGCTCGACCTCGACCGCCGACCGCTCGAAATCGATCCGCGCTTCGGCCTTCTCGATCTTGGCAGCGTAAGTAATGCCGTCCTCAGGCTGCGACCGGGCAGGGTAAGCGTCCAGATTGCCCAGCACCTCGACCATCAACCGCGCGCCCATCGCGGAGAGCTCGGCCGTGAGGACCCCCGCCGTCTTGTTCGCGACGCCAGTCCGCCCCTCGAGCCGAACCGGCCCGGTATCCAGACCGGCCTCCATCTGCATGATCCCGACGCCCGTCTCGGCATCGCCCGCAAGGATAGCCCGCTGCACCGGCGCCGCCCCGCGCCACCGCGGCAACAGCGATCCATGCACGTTCAGGCACCCGAACCGCGGCGCCTCCAGCACCGCGCGCGGCAGGATCAGGCCATACGCCGCAACCACCGCGACGTCCGCGTTCAAGGCCGCAAACGCCTCGCGAGCCTCCAGCCCCTCCGGCAAAGACGCCTTGAACGACACAGGCGTCCGCACCTCGATCCCGAGCGCCTCCGCCCGGACCTGCACCGGCGAAGGCACCAACTCACGCCCGCGCCGCCCGCCCGGCCTGGCCGGCTGGCAATACGCCGCCGCCACGTCATGCCCCGCCGCGACGAGGGCCTCCAGCACCGGCACAGCGAAGTCCGGCGTTCCCATGAAGATGATCCGCATGGCCCTCTCGAACACGCTGGCGGGGAGCCGCGCAACCCCCTATCTGTTCCATATGGCATCCCCCGAGATCGAGGCGCTGACGCAGGCGCTGGCCCGGCTCCCCGGCCTCGGCCCCCGGTCCGCACGCCGCGCCGTGCTGCATCTGCTCAAGAAGCGCGACGCGGCACTGGGGCCGCTGCGCGAGGCGCTGACCGCGGTCGACGAGCGGCTGGAGAATTGTTCGACCTGCGGCAACGTCGATACGACCAACCCGTGCGCGATCTGCGCCGACCCGCGCCGCGACCAGCGTTCGCTCTGCGTCGTCGAGGAGGTCGCCGATCTCTGGGCGCTCGACCGCTCGCGGCTGTTCCCCGGCCGCTTCCACGTCCTCGGCGGCCGCCTGTCCGCACTCGAAGGAATCCGCCCCGAGGATCTCAGCATCGACAGCCTCGTCCGCCGCATCGAAGCCGGCGGCATCGATGAAGTCGTGCTCGCGATGAACGCCACGCTCGAAGGCCAGACCACCGCGCACTACATCGCCGAGCGCATCGAACGCTTCCCCGTCCGCGTCACGCAGCTGGCCCACGGCCTGCCGGTCGGCGGCGAACTCGACTATCTCGACGAAGGGACGCTGGCGCAGGCATTAAGGGCAAGGCGGCCAATGGCTTGATGCGCCTTCTCTCGACGACCATTCTCTCGATGCCCGTTCTCTTGACGGCAGGCCCACGCGTACCTTAGCGGACGGTGATGACCGTCATGACCGTTCTCGAAGTCCCCGATCCCCGCCTGCGCCTTGTGGCCGAGCCGGTAGAAACGGTCGACGATTCCATCCGCACCCTCGTCGCCGACATGATCGAGACGATGTACGACTTCAACGGCATCGGCCTCGCCGCGACCCAGGTCGGCGTCCAGAAGCGCGTCCTCGTGATCGATCTCCAGGAGGAGAAGGACGAGGAGGACAAGCCGATCAAGAACCCCAAGGCATATATCAACGCCGAGATTCTGTCGGTCAGCGACGAAGTGTCGACGTATAACGAAGGCTGCCTGTCGATCCCCGAGCAATATGCCGAGGTCGCACGGCCGGCGCGCTGCCGCGTGAAGTGGCTCGACGAGACGGGCGCGGCGCATGAAGAGGATTTCGACGGCTTGCTGTCGACCTGCATGCAGCACGAGATCGACCATCTCGACGGCGTGCTGTTCATCGACCACATCAGCCGTCTGAAGCGCGACATGGTGCTCAAGAAACTGGCCAAGGCCCGCAAGCTGGGGTGACGGGGCGTGGTGCGGTGTTGGGGCCGATTTGGTTCCTCGTTCACCCCACACGCAACCACCCCGGCGAAGGCCGGGGCCCAATTGGGGGACGGTGCTGATTGAGCGCAGCACCCCATTACGGCAACCTTTCCAATTGGACCCCGGCCTTCGCCGGGGTGGTGCTATTTTGCAAAGATATCAAAGCCCCTTCTCTAGTTCCCCCGCGAAGGCGGGGGCCAGGACCGCAAACGGCACTGCTCGTGACCCTGGACTCCCGCCTCCGCGGGAGAACAGAATATTCAGACTGTCCTCCATCAACCGTTCGACGTATGTTCCACCCATGACGTCTCCAACCTCCGCCCAAATCCCCGCGCCATCGCCCGCTCACCGCGCAGCGAGAAACCCGCGCCAGCGTGTGAACTTTGTGAACTTCACTCCAGTTTCGGCGGCGCAAAATGGCTGAGTTCGCCATCATCGCGATCCTCGCCCTAGCCGCCGGCATCCTCCTCGGCTGGCTCCTGGCCTCGCGCCGCGCGGCAACCCTAGCCAGCGAACTCGCCGTCGCCCAAACCAAGGTAGCCGACGCCGACCTCATCCGCACCGCTCGCGACGCCGTCGAACGCGAGCGCAACGCCGCGATGCAGGACCTCGCCACGCTCCGCGCACAGAACGCCGAGCGCGCCACAGACACCGATCGCCTCCGCCTCGACCTCGCCACGATCCGCACCGACCGCGACGCCGCCCGCACCGAAATCGCCACACTCAAGGCACAAGGCGAAGCGTTCGAAGCCCGCCTGCTCGAACTCCGCGAAGCGAAGGACGTCATGGCCGCGCAGTTCGGCGACGTCGCCAACAAGCTGCTGAGCGACGCGCAGAAGACCTTCCTCGAACGCGCCGACGCCCGCTTCCGCCAGTCGGAGGAGTCCGCCGGCCTGAACCTCAAGTCGATGCTGCAACCCGTCAGCGACCGCCTGCAACGCTACGAGGAAGGCGTCGCCAAGGTCGAGGCCGAGCGCCGCGACGCGTTCGGCGACCTCAAGGGCCAGATCGAACAGATGCGCCTCGGCCAGGAAAAGGTCTCGACCGAAGCCGCCAAGCTCGTCAACTCTCTCCGCAACGCCCCCAAGTCTCGCGGCCGCTGGGGCGAGCAGCAACTGAAGAACGTCCTCGAAACCTGCGGCCTGAGCGAACACACCGACTTCCAGACCGAAGTCTCGGTCGCGGTAGGCGACGACGGCGCCCGCCTCCGCCCCGACGCGATCATCCGCGTCCCCGGCGGCCGAGCACTCGTGATCGACGCAAAGGTCTCGCTCAACGCGTACCAGGACGCATTTGGCGCGGTCGACGACGCGGAACGCCTGATCGGACTCGCCGCCCACGCCGCCTCGATGCGCGCCCACGTCAACGGCCTCGGCAACAAGGCCTATTGGAGCCAGTTCGCCGACACGCCCGACTACGTCATCATGTTCGTCCCCGGCGAACACTTCCTCTCGGCGGCGCTGGAACATGACCCGACCCTCTGGGACTTCGCCTTCGAAAAGCGCGTGCTGCTCGCCACGCCGACCAACCTGATCGCGATCGCCCGCACCGTGGCGGCGGTCTGGCGCCAGGAAAAGCTTGCCAACGAGGCGCGGAAGATTGGCGAACTCGGCAAGGAAATGCACGACCGCCTCGCCAAGGTCGCCGACGACCTGCGGAAGGTCGGCGTCGGTCTCAACAGCGCGGTGAAGAACTTCAACGGCTTCACCAACTCGTTCAACGGCCGCCTGATGGTAACGGGTCGCAAGTTCCGCGATCTGAACATCGAGACGGGCGCACGGGATCTCGAAGACGTGTCCTCGGTCGACGCGCTGGCGCTAGGCGAGGGACCTGCGCTGATCGAGAAGCCAGAGAACGTCGAAAGCTGAGTTTTAGAATAGTTCGGCATTTTAGCCCAACTCGAAAACCGCCGTCATCCTGACGAAAGTCAGGACCCAGAGCCACACCCGTAACGTCTGGTACCCTGGGTCCTGACTTTCGTCAGGATGACGGAAGGGGGGCTGGCTCGCTTCAGATGGTGGTCTCTTCCTCGTTCTCCCGCGAAGGCGGGAGCCCAGGATCAAGCAGTGCTGCGTTTCGTTACCCTGGACCCCCGCCTTCGCGGGGGAACGGCTAGGGGTGGGGGCAATCAACCATGCCACTCCGTCATGCCGGGCTCGCCCCGGCATTCACCGTTCCGCGAGCTCAACGGCCGGAGAGATTGCGGAACTGGGGCCCCGGAACAGATCCGGGGTGACGGAGCGGGGGGAAGGAAATGTCGGGGCCGGACCGAAAACCGATCGGTACAAAATCCGTTCACCTCCGGGAAACCTTTCCCAACTCCGCGCATTGACCCGGCAACACCTCCCCAAAGAGTCCTCCGGTCATGAAGCACATCCTCCCAATCCTCTGCGCTCTCGTCCCCTTCGCCGTCATGATCGGCGCCTGCGTAACCTGCCCCTGACGCCCGTCGCGCAGACACAAAAGAAAAGGCCCGCCCGGATCACTCCGGGCGGGCCTTTCTGTATCGGCCTGCGAAGGGAAGCGAAGTGATCAACCCTGCGCTTCTTCCTCCTGGTCGCGAGGCGCTTCGGCGGTCGCGCCGGGCTCTGCGTTCGGATCGTAATCCTCGACGAAGCCAGCCTCGTCGCGCTCGAACATCGACGACATCACGTCGACGCCCGAAGCCTGCATCTCGGCCTCTTCAGGCGAGCGGGCGACGTTGACCTTGACGGACACCGACACCTCGGGGTGGAGTGCAACCTTGACGGTGTAGACACCGATCGCCTTGATCGGCTTGTCGAGCACGATGGCCGACTTGCCGACCTTGTGACCGTCGGCCACCAGCGCATCGACCAGATCACGAACCGCGACCGAGCCGTAGAGCTGACCGGTGTTCGACGCCTGACGGATCAGGGTCACGGTCGCGTCGTTGAAGGTCTTCGCTTCGGTCTCGGCATCGCTGCGACGCGATGCATTGTCCGATTCGATCTTCGCACGGTTCGACTCGAACACCTTGCGGTTCGCGTCGTTCGAACGAAGTGCCTTCTTGTTGGGAAGCAGGAAGTTACGCGCGTAACCGTCCTTGACCTTCACCACGTCGCCGATAGCACCAAGCTTTTCGACGCGCTCAAGCAGAATGACGTCCATGTGGGCGCTCCTTACTTAACGATGTAGGGCAGCAAGCCCAGATGACGCGCACGCTTGATGGCCTGGGCCAGTTCGCGCTGCTTCTTCGCTGCAACAGACGTGATGCGCGAAGGGACGATCTTGCCACGCTCGGACACGAAGCCCTGCAGCAACCGGACGTCCTTATAGTCTATCCGGGGAGCGTCTTTAGCGGAGAACGGGCAGCTCTTGCGGCGGCGGAAGAATGGACGTGCCATGGTTATTCTGCTCCCTCTTCACGGTCGCGGCGCGGGCCACGATCGGGGCGATCGCCACGATCGGGACGGTCGCCACGGCCACCCTCACGGTCGCCACGACGCTCGCGGTCACGATCCTGCTTGCGCATCATCACGGTCGGGCCCTCTTCGAGGGTGTCGACCTTGACCGTCATGTAACGGATGATGTCTTCGTTGATCTGGGTCTGGCGCTCCAGCTCTGCGATCACGCTGCCCGGGGCATCGATCTCGAGCATGACATAGTGCGCCTTGCGGTTCTTAGCGATCTTGTACGCCAGCGAACGCAGGCCCCAGTTCTCGGTCTTTACGACCCGACCTTCGTTGTCGTTCACGATCTTGGTGGCGATTTCCGCCAGTGCGTCCACCTGCGCTTGTGCCAGATCCTGGCGCGCAAGGAACACATGCTCGTAAAGAGCCATGTCTTGTCCTTCGTCTTGGCCGATCGCTGATACACGCCCCATGCGTGCACCCCTCCGGCTGTCGTCTAGAATGCAAACAGGGGCGAGAGACGCGAATCTCTCACCCCGGTTGCAGAGGGCCTTACCCGATTATCCGGCAAAGGCAAGGTTGGTGTGCTTCGTTCGACTAGTCCTGTCATCCTGACGAAAGTCAGGATCCAGAGCCAGAAATGCCGCCGCACGTAACCCTGGATCCTAACTTTCGTCAGGATGACGGGCGAGGGGTGAGGGGACGCCTTACGACGCCCCTAGACTTAGACCTAATCGATTACCGGCGAAAAGCGCCGCCACGAACCTGCACCACGTTGCCGCGGCCGTTGATCAGCAGAGCGTCGTTGCCCGAGCGGACCCACTGACTGCCACGTGGCGGGGCGGCGAGGCGATAGTTGCGGTACGTCGTGATGACCCGGTAGTTCTGCGCCTGGCGACGATCGAAGCGCTGGCCAGCGCGCCAGTTGCGATACTGCGGCGTGCGGACGACAGTGCGCTTGGTGACGACGGTGCGGCCGTTGTTATCGTTGTGGCGCACGGTGGTCACTTCGCGGCGCTGCTGCGCTTCGGCAGGCGCTGCGGCGAGCAGTGGGCTGGCGACGAGGGTGGCGGCAAGCGCGCTGAGGATGAACTTCTTCATGATAATCTCCCGTTTGAAACACGGCGCCTTTGCTACGGCGTCCTTCATAATCTGGGGGTGGAATGTCGCAGGCGCTTGTCGCAAGCCCCCCGAAATGGTCGCCAATTGTCGCAAAGCCGCGCGCGCCGTTCAGGTTCGCGGAGTTGCAACTCGACGCGCACCTTTATAGGCCGCCGCCAACACAGAGGAGAGATCATGCGCGCGTTCATCTTCCCCGGCCAGGGGAGCCAATCGGTCGGCATGGGCAAGGCGCTCGCCGATGCCAGTGCCACCGCCCGCGAGGTCTTCGCCGAAGTCGACGAGGCGCTCGGCCAGCATCTGTTCCGCCTGATGAGCGAGGGGCCGGCGGACGATTTGCTCCTCACCGAGAACGCGCAGCCCGCGATCATGGCGAACGCGATCGCGACCTTGCGCGTCGCCGAGAAGGAGGGCGGCATCCGCCTCGTCGACAAGGCCGACTATGTCGCCGGCCACAGCCTAGGCGAATATACCGCCTTGTGCGCCGCCGGTGCGCTCGACCTGTCGACCACCGCACGCCTCCTGAAACTGCGCGGCCGCGCGATGCAGGCGGCGGTGCCGGTGGGTGGGGGCGCAATGGCCGCGCTGCTCGGCACCGACCTCGAAAAGGCGCAGGTCATCGCCGGCGCGGCGGTCGACGCGATCCTCGCGGAAGGTGGCCCCGAACTGATCTGCACCGTCGCCAATGACAATGATCCGTCGCAGGTCGTCATCTCCGGCCACCGGCTCGCCATCGAAAAAGCGATCGCGCTGGCCAAAGACCTCGGTGCCAAGCGCGCGGTGCTGCTCCCCGTCTCCGCCCCGTTCCACTGCCCGCTGATGCAACCCGCCGCCGAAGCGATGGAAGCCGCGCTCCTCGACGCCGACCTCCGCGCGCCTTTGGTCCCCGTCTTCGCCAATGTCGACGCGGTCGCCGTCGCCGATCCGGGCGCGATCCGTCATCTTCTCGTGCAGCAGGTCACCGGCATGGTCCGCTGGCGCGAATCGGTACTCGCGATGCACGCCGCGGGCGTCGAGAACTTCGTCGAATTCGGCGGCAAGGTGCTCAGCCCGATGGTGAAACGCATCACCCCCGACGTCGAAACGATGAGCGTCATCACGATGGACGACATCGAGGAATTCGTGAAGAAGATGTGATCACGCGGAGACGCGGAGCCGCGGAGAGAAGATTTGAGAGAAATCGATCAGATCAGCGGCGATGTGCTCGATCTCTCACTTCGCATCCACCGCGAGCTGGGTCCGGGTCTCCTCGAAAGCGTCTACGAACTGGTCTTGGCGGGTAAGCTCGCCAGTCTGGGTTACCACGTGGCGAGGCAGCGACCGGTAGACATCGAGTTTGACGGCATGCGCTTCGAAGCGGCCTTCAGAATCGACCTACTCGTCGACGAACGTCTCCTGGTCGAAATCAAATCGGTAGAGCAACTGAACGCCGCGCACGGCAAACAACTCCTGACCTACCTACGGCTAACTCACCAGCCCGTGGGGCTGCTGATCAACTTCGGTGGCGCAACGCTGAAAGAAGGAGTGCGACGGATCGTAAACGACCACCGCCCCTCCGCGGCTCCGCGTCTCCGCGTGAACAACCTTCTTGGAGACTGACCAATGTTCGACCTCACAGGCATGACCGCCCTCGTCACCGGTGCATCCGGCGGGATCGGGTCCGAGATCGCCAAAGCCCTGGCCGCCCAAGGCGCGCGCCTCGCCGTGTCCGGCTCCAACGCCGACAAGCTCCAAGCCTTCCGCGCGAGCCTCGGCGGCGACCACGTCGCGCTTCCCTGCAACCTGTCCGACGCAGCAGCCGTCGATGCGCTCGTTCCCCAGGCCGTCGAGGCGCTCGGCGGCAAGCTCGATATCCTCGTCAACAACGCCGGCGTCACCCGCGACAATCTCGCGATGCGGATGAAGGACGACGAGTGGGACAGCGTCATCCGCGTCAATCTCGAAGCCGCGTTCCGCCTCATGCGCGCCGCCGCCAAGCCGATGATGAAGGCAAGGTTCGGCCGGATGATCTCGGTCACCTCGATCGTCGGCGTCACCGGCAACCCCGGCCAGGCGAACTACGCCGCGTCGAAGGCCGGCCTGATCGGCATGTCGAAATCGATGGCGCAGGAACTCGCCAGCCGCGGCATCACCGTCAACTGCGTCGCGCCCGGTTTCATCACCTCGCCGATGACCGACGCTCTGCCCGACGCGCAGAAGACCGCGCTCACCGCGAAAATTCCCGCCGGCCGTCTCGGCGAAGGCGCAGACATCGGTGCGGCGATCGTGTACCTCGCGAGCCGTGAAGCCGGCTACGTCACGGGACAAACCGTGCACGTGAACGGCGGGATGGCGATGATCTGAACTTGCGCGCTGAACTGCCGCGTTCTAGGTGCGTTCAGGAAATACCGAAAACCCCCAGATTTGAAGAGGGAACTACCATGAGCGAGACCGCTGACCGCGTGAAGAAAATCGTTGTCGAGCATCTCGGCGTCGAAGCCGACAAGGTGACCGAGGACGCGAGCTTCATCGACGACCTGGGTGCCGACAGCCTCGACATCGTCGAACTCGTCATGGCATTCGAAGAGGAATTCGGTGTCGAGATCCCCGATGACGCCGCCGAGAAGATTGCGACCGTCAAGGATGCGATCACCTATATCGACGAGCACAAGGCCTGATCAGGGTCTAGGGTTCAAAACTTTGGACCTGCCCCGATGGGTGTGATTTGAGCGGCTCCCCGTCCTTGGGCAAAGAGGGCGGGGAGCCGTTTCGTTTTGAGAGCAGACGGAGTTTGAAGCCATGCGGCGTGTCGTCGTAACCGGGCTAGGCCTGGTCACCCCCCTGGGGGCGGATGTTGAAACGGCCTGGGCGAATATCCTCGCCGGCAAGTCGGGCGCGGGCCCGATTACGCATTTCGACGCGTCCGAATATGTCTGTCGGATCGCTTGCGAGGTGAAACCGGCGACCCACGAATACGGTTTTGATCCGGGCAAGCGGGTGGATCACAAGGTCCAGCGCCAGGTCGATCCGTTCATCATCTTCGGCATCGATGCCGCCGGCCAGGCGCTTGAAGACGCAGGCCTGCTTGACATGACCGTCGAGGAGAGCTGGCGTGCGGGTGTGTCGATCGGCTCGGGTATCGGCGGCCTGCCGGGCATCGAAAGCGAATCGATCGTACTGCACACCAAGGGCCCGCGCAAAGTCTCGCCGCACTTCGTCCACGGACGGCTGATCAACCTGATCTCGGGTCAGGTCTCGATCAAATATGGCCTGCGCGGTCCGAATCACGCAGTCGTCACCGCCTGCTCGACCGGCGCGCACGCCATTGGCGATGCAGCGCGGATGATCGCGATGGACGATGCCGACGTGATGCTCGCAGGCGGCGCGGAGGGCACGATCTGCCCGCTCGGCATCGCCGGGTTCGCACAGGCGCGCGCGCTGTCGACCAATTTCAACGATTCGCCCGAAAAGGCCTCGCGCCCTTACGACAAGGACCGCGACGGCTTCGTGATGGGCGAGGGCGCTGGCGTGCTGGTGCTCGAAGAATATGAGCACGCCAAGGCACGCGGCGCGAAGATGTATGCCGAGGTCATCGGCTACGGTTTGTCGGGCGACGCGTATCACGTGACCGCGCCGCATCCCGAAGGCGACGGCGCGTTCCGATCGATGCAGATGGCGATCAAGAAGTCGGGCCTCAAGCTCGAGGACATCGATTACATCAACGCACACGGCACCTCGACGCCGCTCGGCGACGAGCTTGAGTTGGGCGCGGTCCGCCGCCTGTTCGGCGATGCGATCTCGGGTCTGTCGATGTCGTCGACCAAGTCCGCGATCGGCCATCTGCTCGGCGGTGCCGGCGCGGTCGAGAGCATCTTCTGCATCCTCGCGTTGCGCGACCAGATCGTCCCGCCGACGCTGAACCTCGACAATCCGAGCGAGAGCTGCGTGGGGGTCGACCTCGTGCCGCATGTGGCCAAGAAGCGCGAAGTCCGCGCGGTGCTGAACAATTCGTTCGGCTTCGGCGGCACGAATGCGTCGCTAGTGATGACCAAGGTTCAATAAAAAAACTTGTTCCCCCGCGAAGGCGGGGGCCCAGACTGGGTCCCCGCCTTCGCGGGGATCCAAGGAGTACCAATGCGCAAGGTCGGCTGTTTCGGACTCGTCTTAGGCCTCGTAGCAGTCGTGGCGCTGTTCCTGGTCGTTCAAGGCTGGGGCGGCGCTGGCCCAGCTCCTCGCACGCTGACCGTGCAGATCGGCGAAGGCAGCACGCTGGCCGGCGCTGCCACCGAACTCGAAAAGGCCGGCGCCATACCCTCGGCGCGGCGCTTCCGCCTGTACGCCCGCGTGTTTGGCTCGGGCGATCCGATCAAGGCCGGCGAATACCGCATTGCGCCGCATACCAGCCAGTCCGACATCCTCAAGCTGATGCAGGGTGGCAAGGTCGTCCAACGCCTTGTCGTCGTCCCCGAAGGCTATCCCTCGGTCCTCGTCCACGACGCGCTGGCGAAGGCGGACGGCCTGACCGGCACCGTGCCCGTCCCGGCTGAAGGCTCGATCCTCCCCGACAGCTATGCCTTCCAGGCCGGCGACACCCGCGCCTCGGTCGTCGCACGGATGCAGGCGGCGATGAAGACCTACCTCGCCATCGCCTGGGCCGCGCGCAAGCCGGGCATCGCGGTGACGACCCCCGAACAGGCGATCATCCTCGCCTCGATCGTCGAGAAGGAAACCGGCAAACCCTCCGAACGCCGCACCGTCGCCGCGGTCTACGGCAATCGCCTGCGCAACGGCATGCCGCTTCAGGCCGATCCGACCGTGATCTACCCGATTACCAAGGGCCGTCCGCTAGGCCGCCGCATCCTGCGCTCGGAACTGCACGCGAAGAACGGCTACAACACCTATGCCGAAGCCGGCCTGCCGATCGGACCGATCGCCAATCCGGGCCGCGCCTCGATCGACGCGGTGCTCGATCCGGCCCAGACCAAGGCGCTGTATTTCGTAGCGGACGGCACCGGTGGCCACGTGTTCGCGAACACGCTGGCCGAACACAACGCCAACGTGAAGAAATGGTACGCGATCCGCAAAGCCCGCGGCGAGATGTAATCGCGAGAGGGGTAGGCTGAACTAAGGTTCAGCGTATCTCGGCCCGAGGTCGCCAAAACGATTCCGTCACCCCGGACTAATTCCGGGGTCCACGGTTCCGCACAACCAAGTCTATCGATCTTGCGGCACCGTGGATGCCGGAACAAGCCCGGCATGACGGCGTAGGTGGAACGGGCCGCCTAACCTGTGGGCCGTCCGCTCCGCGTCACCCCCGCAGCGCGTTAGCCGCGCGCGCCTTGATCTCGATCTCGGCCATCGTCCCGCCGGTCACCCAGCTCCCGCCAACACAGAGCACCGGTTTGAATGCCAGCCATTCGGGCGCACTCGCCTCGGTGATCCCGCCGGTCGGGCAGAAGCTGCATTGATAGAACGGCGCAGCCAATGCCTTGAGCGCCTTCAACCCGCCATTCGCCTCGGCCGGGAAGAACTTGAAGTGCGTCAGGCCGAGGTCGAGCCCGGTCATGATGTCCGCCGCATTGGCGATCCCCGGCAGGAACGGAATGCCGCTCTCGATGATCGGTGTGGCAAGGCGTTCGGTCAGCCCCGGCGAGACGATGAACTCTGCGCCCGCATCGCGGACCTGCGCAAACTGCTGCGTGTTCACCACGGTGCCCGCCCCGACGATCGCGCCCGGCACTTTCTTCATCTCGGCGATGGCTTCGAGTGCCGCGCCAGTGCGCAGCGTCACTTCAAGCACGCGCAGGCCGCCCGCGACGAGCGCCTCGGCAAGCGGACGGGCGAGCGCCGCGTCCTCGATGACCAGCACCGGGATGACGGCGCTGGTCTGCATGATATCTGCGATTGTGACGGTCATTGGGTATGTTCCTGTGCGAAGGCCGCCGCGGCGCCGAACAGGCCGGGCTGGGGATGGGTGATGAGCTTGACGGGCATCGCCGCCATCATGCCCTGGAAGCGACCCTTGGAGACGAAGCGCTGGTCGAAGCCCGAGCGAATTAAGCGGTCCTTGATACGGAAGCCGAGTCCCCCCGCGATCACGACCGCCTTGGCGCCCTGTGCAAGCGCGAGATCGCCCGCGACCGCGCCGAGTGCGAGGCAGAACCGGTCGAGGGCGGCGAGCGCGATCGAATCGGTGCCGTCGATGGCCTCGGTCCAGATCGTCTTGTCGTCATGGCTCGGCACCGCGCGGCCCTCCAGCGCGGCGAGCGTTTCGTAGATCGCGACGATGCCGGGGCCGGCGACGACACGCTCGGCCGAGACACGCGTGAACGTCTTGCGCAGGCGCTTGAGCAACGCGTCCTCGATCCCGTCGAGCGGGGCGAAGTCCATGTGCCCGCCCTCGGTTTCGAGAACCTGATAGCCGGTCTTCCGGCGAAGAAGCTGTGCGACGCCGAGCCCGGTACCGGGGCCGCATATCGTCGTGATGCCTTCGGAAGGAAGCGGCGTATCGGGGCCGCAGAGGTGGATGAAGTCGCTGCTCGGCACCTGCGCGACGGCATGGCCGACTGCGCCGAAATCGTTGACGACCACCCACTGGTCCGCCTTCAGCCGTTCGGTGATCAGCGACTTGCGGATGATCCACGGGTTGTTGGTGAGGCGGATCACGTCGTTGGCGACCGGCGACGCGACCGCGATCCCCAGCGCGCGGGGGAGGGGGCGACCGAGCCCGGCCTCGAACGCCTGGTACGCGGTCTGCAGCGACGCGTGGTCGGCGGTCTTCAACGTCGCAGGTTCGCCGAGTGACACGACGCGGCCGTTCTCGACCTCAGCGATCGCGAAGCGGGCGTGCGTCCCGCCGATATCTGCCGCTACGATTTCCATGTCATCCTCCGTCCGATTTTATCATTACCGCCACCCCCGCCATCCCAGCGAAAGCTGGGATCTCAAGCCGTATAGTCCGTCCCTGTCGAGCGAGGTCCCGGCTTTCGCCGGGATGACGGGGGTGTGGCCAAGACGACGGTGGCGTGTGAGATGCGTTTTAAAGCCCAGCCCCAGCCAGCATTGCTGACGCACCCTTCTCGGCTTCGTCGGCCAGCCCGCGGAACATCCCGAACAGCTCGCGGCCCATGCCGCTCACCGGCGGCGGTGTCGCCTCCATCTGGCGCGTGGCCCATACGTCCGCATCGACCAGCGCCTCCAGCGTGCCGTTGACCGCATCCACGCGGATCATGTCGCCATCGCGGATCAAGCCGATCGCGCCATCGAGCAGCGCTTCCGGCGAGCAATGGATCGCGCACGGCACTTTCCCGCTCGCGCCGGACATGCGGCCGTCGGTGACCAGCGCCACCTTGAACCCGCGGTTCTGCAACACCCCGAGCGGCGGCGTCAGCTTGTGCAGCTCCGGCATCCCGTTCGCGCGCGGCCCCTGGAAGCGGACGACGACGACGACGTCCTTCTCCAGCTCGCCGCGCTTGAACGCCTCGATCACGTCGAGCTGGTCGTCGAACACCATCGCGGGCGCCTCGACGATCCAGCGCTCGCGCTCGACTGCGGACACCTTGATGCACGCACGGCCGATGTTGCCCGCGAGTATCCGCATCCCGCCATCGGGAGAGAACGGCGCGGTGGCAGGGCGCAGGATCGTCTCGTCGCCACTGTCGGGCGTATCGCGCCAGGCGAGCGTGTCGCCCTCGACGACCGCAGTCTTCGCGTATGCCGACAGGTCGTCGCCGCCGATCGTCATGATATCGCCGTGCAACAGGCCTTCGCCGAGCAGTTCGCGGATCACATAGGGCATGCCGCCCGCCGCCTCGAACGCGTTCACGTCCGCCGAGCCATTGGGATAGACGCGCGCGATCAGCGGTACCGCGCAGGAGAGGCGGTCGAAATCCTCCCAGTCGATGATGATCCCGGCCGCACGCGCGATCGCCGGGACATGGAGCAGGTGGTTGGTCGAGCCGCCGGTCGCGAGCAGGCCGACCGCGGCATTCACGATCGCCTTCTCGTCGACGCAGTGGCCGAGCGGTCGGTAATCGTCGCCGCGTGCGCCGATCTTCGCCAGCCGGTGGACCGCCGCACGCGTCAGTTCCTGGCGCAGCTTGGTGCCCGGATTGACGAACGCCGCGCCCGGCATGTGGAGGCCCATGACCTCCATCATCATCTGATTGGTGTTCGCCGTACCGTAGAAGGTGCACGTGCCCTTCGAATGATACGCGCCGATCTCGGCCTCGAGCAGTTCGTCGCGGCCGACCAGCCCTTCCGCGAATTTCTCGCGAACCGCGGCCTTCGCCTTGTTGGGCAAGCCGGTCGGCATCGGCCCGCCGGGGATCAGTACCATCGGCAGATGCCCGAAACGGAGCGCACCCAGCAGCAGCCCGGGGACGATCTTGTCGCAGATGCCGAGCAGCGCCGCGCCCTCGAACGTCCCGTGGGACAGCGCAATCGCGGTGCTCAACGCGATCGTGTCGCGGCTGAACAGCGACAGCTCCATCCCCGGATAGCCCTGCGTCACACCGTCGCACATCGCCGGCACGCCGCCCGCAACCTGCGCGGTTGCGCCGACTTCGCGCGCCCATACCTTCATCAGTTCGGGGTAGCGGTAGTAGACGGCGTGCGCGGAGAGCATGTCGTTATAGGCGGTGACGATGCCGATGTTCATGCCGGCATCGGCCTTCATCGCGTCGCGGTCCTCCTCGGTCCCGGCATAGGCGTGCGCGAGGTTCGCGCAGCCCAGGCCCGGACGCCGGACCTGCGCCGCCGCCTCGCGCTCGATCAGCGCGAGATAGGCGGCGCGGCTGTCGCGCGAGCGTTCGATGATCCGGTCGGTGACCGCGGAGACGACGGCGTTGAGCATCGTCACGGTGCCCAGTGCACGTCGACCGGCAGCTCGACCTCGGCCAGCACGCGGCCGATCGGGTATGCCGAGGACGGCCCCTGTTCGATTGCCTGCTCCAGCACCTTCTTCTTCGCGTCGCCGGTAATCATGATCATCAGCGCCTTCGACGATGCGATCGCGGCAGCCGACAACGTCACGCGTGCCAGCGGGGCTTCGGGCGGCAGCGGATCGGGCATCACGCCGAGCGCACGGCGTTCCTTCGGACCGCTTAATGCCTCGTCGTAATCCGGGCCGGGGAAGATCGACGCGGTATGCCCGTCGCCGCCCATGCCGAGCAGGCAGAAGTCGAGCGGCCAGTGCAGGTCCTGCATCAGCGCATCCGCCGAACGGCCGGCGGCCTTGTAGTCCGACATCGCCTCGGGAACGATCGGCTTCACGCGCGCGCCCTTGGGGAGGAAGATCTTCGCCAGCGCGGTGACGTTCGACAATGGATCGCCAAGCTTCACGATCCGCTCGTCGCCGGGGATGATCGTGACCTTCTTCCAATCGAGCTTCGCCTGGGCGAGCTTCTCATACGCGGCGAACGGCGTCTTGCCGCCCGCCAGCGCGATCACCGCCGAGCCGCGCGCGTCGAGTGCGCTCTCGATGACGAACTGGATATCGCCAGCGACCGCGTTGGCGAGCTCGCCCGCGTCGTCATATTCCCACCATTCGATTTCGGTCATTCGATCTTTCCTTGAAAACCTTGGGGAGGGTGCTCCCTCCCGAAAACTCAGTCGTCCTGCCAGGTCACGCCGTCGCGCTCGGTCAGCGCGATCGCGGCAGATGGACCCCAGCTACCCGAGGCATAGCTCTTGGGCTTCATCGCGTTGGCCTTCCAGCCCTCGCGGATCGCGTCGATCCAGGTCCATTGCGCCTCGACCTCGTCACGTCGTACAAACAGGGTCTGGTCGCCCTCGATCAGATCGAGCAACAGGCGCTCGTACGCGATCCGACGACGCGAGCCGGCGAATTCGGCATCCATGCTGAGGTTCAGCGGCACTTCACGCAGGCGAACGCCTTCGCGGTCGAGCCCCGGCTCCTTCGCCATGACCAGCAGCTGGATATATTCCTCCGGCTGCAGGCGGATGATCAGCATGTTGGGCTGGAGCAACCCGCCACGCCCGGCGAACATAGAGTGCGGAACCGCCTTGAACTGGATCGCGATCTCGCTGCGGCGGGTCGCCATGCGCTTGCCGGTGCGCAGGTAGAACGGCACGCCCTGCCAGCGCCAGTTATCGACATGCGCCTTGATCGCGACGAAGGTCTCGGTCGTCGACGGTTGGCCCAGTTCGTCGGAGTAGCTCTTGACGAACTTCCCCTTCACCGCGCCCTCGGCATATTGGCCGGTAACCGTGACGTTCGGCACTTCCTCGGGCTTGATCATCCGCAGCGAGCGGAACACCTTCGACTTCTCGTCGCGAACGTCGGTGCCTTCGAAGCGCGCGGGCGGCTCCATCGCGATCAGCGCGAGAAGCTGCAGCATGTGGTTGGCGACCATGTCACGGAGCGCACCTGCGGTCTCGTAATAGCCCGCGCGCTCTTCGAGCCCGACGGTTTCGGAGATCGTGATCTGGACGTTGTCGATCCCCTGCGCGTTCCACACCGGCTCGAAGAACGAGTTGCCGAAGCGCAGCGCGAGGATGTTCTGGACGGTTTCCTTGCCGAGGTAATGATCGATCCGGTAGGTCCGGTCTTCCGGGAAGGCCTTCGCCACCGAATCGTTGATCTCGCGGCTCGTCTCCAGATCGTAACCGAGCGGCTTTTCGAGCCCTACACGAACCGTCTCGCCGGCCAGCCCGACCTTGTGCAGCCCCTCGATCGCCGCTTCGAACAACGATGGCGCGGTCGAGAGATAGATCGCCAAACCACCCGAGATATCGCCGATCTTGTCCGCCAGCGGCTGGAAGCTCGCCGGATCGGACAGGTCGGTCGGCTGGTAGAAGATCCGGTCTAGGAATGTCCCAATCGCGCTTTCGTCCTTGCGATCCTCGGGCAGGAACTCGTCGAGCGCCTTCTTGGCGAACTTGCGGTAATCCTTGTCGTCATACTCGTGACGCGCGGCACCGGTGATCGTCAGTTCCTCGGGCAGCAACCCGTCGGCGTGCAGGCCATAGAGCGACGGCAGCAGCATGCGCTGCGCGAGATCGCCGGTCGCGCCGAACAGGAGCAGCTTGGCTACGGGATTACGGTGCATGTAAGCTCCTGGATTTGGCGATGGACCCGGCGGAAAACGCCGGTCCTAGAAAACGAGGCCGGCCATGGGATCGACCCCGGCCATGATGTTGAGGTTCTGGACCGCAGCGCCGCCGGCGCCCTTGCCCAGATTGTCGAGCGTCGCGACCAGCCGTGCATGGCCGACCTCGTCGTTGCCGCAGACCCTCAGCGTCAGCCGATCAGTCCGTGCATTCTCCTCGATATCGACCGATCCGATATCGCCGGGGGCAACCGAGACGAGCTTCGAGCCATCGAACGCGGTGCGCAACTCGTCTTCGATCGCCGCGAGCGTCGGGCGGCCGGGCAGGGCGTGGAGGTGCAACGGCACTTCGACGACCATGCCGCGATAGGTGTTTGCGACGGCAGGCGCGAAGATCGGCGCATGCTTGAGGCTCGCATGCTGCGTCATCTCGGCAATATGCTTGTGCGCGAGGCCTAGCGCGTAGGCGCGGAAGGCCGTCGCGGGCTCGCCATTCTCGAACGCCGCGATCATTGCCTTGCCACCGCCCGAGTAACCAGAGGTCGCGTTGACGCTCAGTGGAAGGTCGGCGGGGACGATACCGGCAGCGACTAGAGGCGCGACGAGCGCGAGGAAGCCAGTGGGGTAGCAGCCTGGGTTCGACACACGCATCGCGGTCGCGACTTTCTCCGTCTGGCCCGGCAACTCGGGGAAGCCGTAGGTCCAGCCCGCAGCGACCCGGTGTGCACTCGATGCGTCGATGACGCGGGTGCGCGCATTGTCGATCAGCGTGACGGCTTCGCGCGACGCATCGTCCGGTAGGCAGAGGATGACGAAATCGGCATCGTTGAGCGCCTCGCGCCGTGCTGCCGGGTCCTTGCGACGATCCTCGGAGAGAAACGCCAGCGTGACGTCGGTCCGCCCGGCAAGCCGCTCGCGGATCTCCAGGCCAGTGGTGCCGACTGCGCCATCGATGAAGACCGTGGTCATGCTGCGTCCGTCACGGAGAGATCAAGCGCCGCTGCTTCGACATACCCGACTAGCCCGCTCGGGCGCGCAACGCCCCATGCGGAAACGCCGGCAATTTCCAGCACTTCGAAACTGTCGCCGGGCTTAAGGTCGACCATCGTATCGCTCGCCTCGTCTCGTCCGCTGCGCAATAAAGCTGTGCGCGCGACGGGCCGTATCATCGGCACGGCGTAGTGTGGAGCGAATACGTATTTGGCGAGGCGAATGTCGGCGATATCGCGGCGAACCGCGTGCGTGCGCGGATCAAGGTCGACCGAGCGGCCCGTTAGCGAAAAGCTCGTACGGGCCTGGTCGCCAAAAGGCTCAAGCGTGAGCGGGGGTACGGCCGTTTGAGCCGGCGGGAACGTCGCCGTCGCCGATGAATTGCCCGAACTCTTCAAGAAAATCTGCCCCTTCGGTCGTGCGCGCGACGAAGATGTTGCGCTTGTCGCTGTCGTCGCGTTGCCGGCGCAGATAGCCGAGGGCACCCAATCTGTTCAAGGCGCGCGTGACGACGGGCTTCGATACGTTCAGGGCACGAGCAAGGCCGCGCACCGTATGCGGCCCCGGTTTGAGGTAAACGAGCAAGAGCAATGCCATCTGACGATTGGTCAGATCGGGCTCGCCCGAGCGGACATAATCCACCAGAGCGGTCATCCAAGTCGATAAGGTATTGGCTGCCATTGATGCCACAGCGTTGATCCGCCATCTGAATTTATATGCACGATACCCAGTCATGAGCGTCATTACGGGTTCATAACGCTGCCCGGACGCCATGTTTCCGTCCTTATGCGATTGCCTTGCGATATGCGGAGCCCGTGTTGCGGTTGATCGAAACCGCGACGTCGCCTATGTGCGCGCCTTCGCAAAAGTTCCGGGGTTTTCCGCGCAATGTTCGCCTTTCTGCTCGTCATCCACGCGATCATCGCGGCCGCCCTCGTCACGGTGATCCTCATGCAGCGCTCGGAAGGTGGCGGTCTGGGCATGGGCGGCAGTCCCTCGGGCCTGATGTCAGCACGTGGCGCGGCCGATTTCCTGACCCGCGCGACCGGCGTTTTGGCGACGATGTTCGTGCTGTTCTCGATCCTGCTCGCGGTCCTTGCGGCGAATCACCGGACCACGACGATCGATACGTCGCTTGCCCGCACCCCGGCGGCGGCAACCGCGGTTCCGACCGCGCAGCCCAAGGGCGATGCAGCGCCGTTCGCCGGTGGCGCAGAAAACGCCGGCGTCCCAGCAGGTACGACGGTTCCCGCCGACAACAGTGCGGTCCCGCTCGCCCGCTAAACACTCCATTCGCCGATAAATGCGCCCCGCGTGATCCGCGGGCGCTTGTCGTTCGTCCCCAACACACGCTACGAGACTCTTCCCATGGCTCGGTACATTTTCATCACCGGGGGCGTGGTTTCGTCGCTCGGTAAAGGTCTCATGGCGGCATCGCTTGCCGCTCTCCTCCAGGCACGCGGGTACACCGTCAGGATTCGGAAGTTCGATCCGTATCTTAACGTCGATCCCGGCACGATGTCGCCGTATCAGCACGGCGAGGTCTACGTCACCGACGACGGCGCGGAGACCGATCTGGACCTCGGCCATTACGAGCGCTTCACCGGCGTTCCCTCGCGCCAGTCGGACAATGTCACGTCCGGCCGCATCTACCAGCAGATCATCACCCGCGAACGTCGTGGCGACTATCTTGGCGCCACCGTGCAGGTCATCCCGCACGTCACCGACGCGATCAAGGCGTTCGCGCGCGCCGAGACCGATGGTATCGACTTCATCCTTTGCGAGATCGGCGGCACCGTCGGCGATATCGAATCGCTCCCGTTCATCGAGGCGATTCGCCAACTCAAGAACGAGGAAGGTCGCGGCAACGCGATCAGCATCCACGTCACGCTGGTGCCGTACATCGCTGCCGCCGGTGAGCTGAAGACAAAGCCGACCCAGCATTCGGTCCGCGAACTCGCCGCGCTAGGCGTGCAGCCGGACGTACTCGTCTGCCGCTGCGAACATCCGCTGCCGCCGTCGGAACGCGCCAAGATCGCGCTGTTCTGCAACGTGCCGGCCAGCGCCGTCATTCCCGCACTCGATGCCAAGAGCATCTACGCGGTGCCGCTCCAGTATCACGGCGAAGGGCTCGACATCGAAGTGCTCCGCGCGTTCGGGATCGAACCCGCCGAAGCGCCTGATTTATCACGCTGGACCGAGATTATGGACCGGCTGACCAACCCGCAGGGCGAGGTCACGATTGGTGTGGTCGGTAAATATGTCGGCCTTCAGGATGCGTACAAGTCGCTCAACGAGGCCTTGGTCCACGGCGGCATCGCGAATCGCGTGAAGGTCAACGTCCGTTGGATCGACGCCGAACTGTTCGAGAACGCCGAAAGCGACATCGCCGGACAGCTCGAGCCCTGCGACGCGATCCTCGTCCCCGGCGCATTCGGTGAGCGCGGTGCGGAGGGCAAGATCGCATCGGTCAAGTTCGCCCGCGAGCGGAAGATCCCGTATTTCGGCATCTGCTTCGGCATGCAGATGGCCTGCGTCGAGGGCGCCCGCGGTCTCGGCGGCGTCCCCACTGCGTCGTCGACCGAGTTCGGCCCGACCGACGAACCAGTGGTCGGCATGATCACCGAATGGATGGGCCGCGAGGGGCTCGAAACGCGTGCGGCCGAGGGCGATATGGGGGGCACGATGCGTCTCGGCGCGTATGACGCGAAGCTCGACGGCAACAGCGTCGTCGCGTCGATCTATGGCAGCACCGACATTTCGGAGCGCCACCGTCACCGCTACGAGGTCAATACCGGGTACAAGGAAGCGCTTGAACAGGGCGGCCTCGTCTTCTCCGGCATGTCGCCGGATGGCACGCTGCCAGAGATCGTCGAACGTCCCGACCATCCCTGGTTTGTCGGCGTCCAGTTCCACCCCGAACTGAAGTCGAAGCCCTTCGACCCGCACCCCCTGTTCGCAAGCTTTATCGAAGCCGCCGTCAAGCAGAGCCGTCTGGTCTGACCGTCGCGTCGCGCGCCGTAGCGAAGGTGTGACCTTGGCACGCATTGCTAAGCGGGCGATCGGGTGTGGGCGCTCAGCGCAGGTTAATACGTCGTATCGCAACACGCTGATGCGACGCCGGGAAGAGTTGCAGTCGGAAGCTCCCGCTCTTCCCGGTCCGGACCCTCGGGCAGGCAGGCTGTTTGCCGTCCAGAGTCGGACTCCCCTGATTTTAATGTGCATTTCAGCGGCTGGGCGATCCGATCGAAGCTCGCTAGAACGCAAAGCATGTCCACGACCTACACGCTCGACACTTCGACGAGTCGCGCTAATCCGACGCCTGCGCCGATCAAGCGCCTTACCGTGCCGGTGATCCGTCGTCAGAAGGGCGCAACACCGCTGGTGATGCTGACCGCCTACACCGTACGGAACGCGCAGTTGCTCGATCCGCATTGCGACATGCTGCTGGTTGGCGACAGCCTGGGGCAGGTGATCTACGGACTGCCGTCGACTGTTCCGGTAACGCTCGAGATGATGGCCGCACATGGCGCGGCAGTCGTTCGGGGCAGTTATCATGCAGTCGTGGTGATCGACATGCCGTTTGGCAGCTACGAGACATCGCCCGAAAAAGCGTTCGAGAGCGCAGCGTATTTGCTGAAACAGACCGGAGCGGCGGCCGTGAAGCTTGAGGGCGGTACCGCGATGGCGCCCACCGTCAAGTTCCTTACAGAGCGCGGCATCCCGGTAATGGGCCATGTCGGGCTGACCCCGCAGGCGGTCAACGTGCTCGGCGGCTATGGCGCTCGCGGTCGCACGGCCGAGGAGGCCGCCAAGATCGTCGCCGACGCCCAAAGCATCGCCGAGGCGGGCGCCTTTGCGCTAGTGATAGAAGGCGTTGTCGAGCCGATCGCGATCGAGATCACCAGGAGCGTCGCGTGTCCGACGATCGGCATTGGCGCATCCGCGCAGTGCGACGGGCAGGTGCTCGTCGCCGAAGACATGCTTGGGATGTTCGATCGCACCGCCAAGTTCGTGAAGCGGTTCGCCGATGGTGCCGACATGATTTCGTCGGCTGTGCAGGCCTATGCCGATGACGTTCGAGCCCGCATTTTCCCCGGGCCTGAGCAGGTCTACGCGCCCAAGGATTGATCCGCTTCCGTTTCGGTCGCGGCGCGGCTAAGGTTCGCGTCGCCCACACCCTCACTTAATTCGGAGTTGTCCTTGGCCCTCCCGCCGAAAACCGATCAAGCATTCCTGCGCGAAGTCGACGAAGAACTGCGTCGCGACAAGCTTGCCGGGTTCTGGACGACCTGGGGCCTGTGGGTCGCGGTCGGCGTCGTTGCGGCGCTCGCCGCGCTCGCCGGCTTCTTGTACTGGCAGCATCACAACGGCGAAGCCGCAGGTGTCGAGGGTGAGCAGCTTCAGGTGGCCTATGACGCGCTAGGTGCGAACAACGCAGCCGCTGCCGCCAAACCCTTGACAGAACTCGCCAAGTCCGATCGCGACGGATACCGTGCGTTGGCGCAGTTCACGCAGGCCGACGTACTCCTTCAGAAGGACGACCTGAAAGGTGCGGCTGCCAAGCTCGGCACCATTGCTGCGGATACGTCGCTGGCAAAGCCCTTTCGCGATCTCGCACTGGTTCGCCAGACCTCGGCCGAGTTCGATACGCTGAAACCACAGGTCGTGGTCGAGCGGTTGCGGCCGTTGGCGGTGCCGGGTGGCGCATGGCTGGGCAGCGCGGGGGAGATGGTCGCTGTGGCCTATCTCCGCATGAATCAGCGGCAGCAGGCGGGCACCCTGTTCGGCCAGATCGCTCGCGATACGACTGTGCCCGAGACGATCCGTCAACGCGCGGTTCAGATGGCCGGCGTACTGGGTGTCGACGCTGTTGCAAATACCGACGCGCGTGCCGGAACGACCAAAACGGCTGCATCAAACGAGGATATCAAGGCGCAATGATGAAGACATATCGGGTGACGGTCGCCGTCGCCGCGCTGGTAGCCTTGAGCGGTTGCGGTATCTTCAAAGGCGGCGGCAAGAAGACGCCGACGGTAGGTAACCGTGTATCCATCCTCGTGTCCGAGAACGAGGTCGAAACCGACAAGACGATCGCCGACGTCCAGGTTCTGCTGCCTGCGCCTGCGGTCAACGACGCATGGGCGCAGCCCGGCGGCAATCCCGCCAAGTCGATGGGCCAACTCGCACTTGGCGAGCAGCCCAAGCGCGCATGGCAGGGGTCGATCGACGGTGGCTCGAACCGCCAGCGGCTGGGTGCTCCTCCCGTCGTCGCCGACGGCATGCTGTTCGTGTCCGACGTGACGGCGACTATCCACGCGTTCAAGGCGGATACCGGGGCGGCGCTGTGGAGCGCGGGGATCACCGAGGGCAAGATCAACCGTGCAGCGCGCTTCGGCGGCGGCGTCAGCTATGACGACGGCAAGCTCTACGCCACTGATGGCGTGGGCGATGTCGTCGCGATGAGCGCGGCGGATGGCAAGATCTTGTGGCGAGCCAAGCCTGGCGCACCGTTGCGGGGGTCGCCGACGGTCGCCAATGGCGCGGTCTATGTCCTCACGCAGGATAACCAGGTGTTCTCGCTCAACCAGACCGACGGCAAGGTCCAGTGGGTCCAGTCCGGGACGCTTGAAACGCAGGGTGTGTTCGGCGTTGCGGCTCCTGCGGTCAGCCAGGGCACGGTCGTGGCGGGCTTCTCCAGTGGCGAACTTAGCGCCTATCGCTACGAGAACGGCCGTATCCTTTGGCAGGACGCACTATCGCGTACGTCCATCACGACGTCGGTGTCGAGCTTGTCGGATATCGACGCGGCGCCGGTGATCGACGGCGGTCGCGTCTATGCGGTCGGGCAGGGTGGTCGAATGGTCGCGTTGGAACTCGCGACTGGCCAGCGGCTGTGGGAGCAGAATTTTGCCGGTATCTCGACGCCATGGATCGCCGGCGAATGGTTGTTCGTGGTGACCGATGACGCCAAGCTCGTCTGCCTGTCGCGATCGAACGGCAAGGCACGCTGGATCTCTCAATTGCCGCGGTTCCAGAACGAAAAGAAGCGCAGCAATGCGATCACGTGGTTCGGTCCGATCCTCGCGGGCAATCGCCTCGTGTTGACCAACTCGCGTGGCGAGATCAACTTCGTTTCGCCAAGTGACGGCAGCGTCAGTTCGACGATCGAGACCAAGACGCCGTTCTCGCTACCCCCGATCGTCGCGAATTCGACGCTCTACACGCTCGACCAGAAGGGCAAGATTACCGCATATAGGTAATCTTGCCCCGCTCTATCGGGGAGGGGGGCATACCGAAGCTGTGGGAAGGGTGAGGGTGAGGCGGTTTCCTCGGTGACGTCCGCTTCCTTTTGCAGTCGCGTTGGCCCCCTCCCTGGATGGATAGGGATTAGGTGACGTTTGCCCTCACACGCGCTAAGGGCACGCCATGTCCAAACTCCCCGTGGTCGCAATCGTCGGCCGCCCAAATGTCGGCAAGTCGACCCTGTTCAACCGCCTCGTCGGCAAGAAGCTCGCGCTGGTCGATGATCGGCCCGGCGTTACGCGTGATCGCCGTGAAGGCGACGCGTCGCTGATTGGTCTTGAATTCCGCATCATCGACACCGCTGGCTACGAAGATCACGACGCGCAGACGTTGCCCGGCCGGATGCGTCAGCAGACCGAAGCTGCCGTCGAGCAAGCCGATGTCGCCCTGTTCCTGTTCGACGCCCGCGCCGGAATCGTGCCGCTAGACGAGGAGATCGCCCGCTGGCTGCGCACCGCTGACGTCCCCGTCATCCTCGTCGCCAACAAGGCCGAGGGCCGCGCTGGTGAAGACGGCATCCTCGAATCGCTCGCACTTGGGTTTGGCGATCCGGTCCAGCTGTCGGCCGAGCATGGCGAAGGCATGGGCGATCTGTTCGAAGGCTTGCTCCCGCTGCTGGAAGGCAAGGACGACGTCCCCGAGGAACAACCCGACAACGAATATGAGGGACCGCTCAAGCTTGCGATCGTCGGCCGTCCGAATGCAGGCAAGTCGACGCTGGTGAACCGCATCCTTGGCGAAGATCGCATGATTACCGGGCCTGAAGCCGGCATTACACGCGACTCGATCAGTGTCGATTACGACTGGCACCCGACCGGGGGCGAAGCGCGCAAGGTGCGCCTGATCGACACCGCCGGCATGCGCAAGCGTGCCAAGGTACAGGACAAGCTGGAGAAGATGTCGGTCGAGGACGCGCTTCACGCGGTTGACTTCGCCGAGGTCGTTGTCCTGCTGCTCGACGCGACGCTCGGGCTTGAGGCGCAGGATCTCCGCATCGCCGACAAGGTGCTGCAGGAGGGCCGTGCGCTCGTCATCGCGCTGAACAAATGGGACATTGCCGAGAGCGCGTCGTCGCTGTTCAACGGCGTCAAGCGCGCGCTCGAAGACGGCCTGAGCCAGGTCAAGGGTGTTACCGTGATGACCGTGTCCGGCGCCACCGGCAAGGGCATCGACCAGTTGCTCCAGGCGTGTTTCGACACCCGTGATGCCTGGTCGAAGCGAGTCGGGACCGGCGAGCTCAACCGCTGGTTCGAACGGGCGATCGAGGCGACGCCACCCCCAGCACCGGGCGGCAAGCGTATTAAGATGCGCTACGTCACGCAGGTCAAGACGCGGCCGCCGAGCTTCGTCATCTTCGGTACGCGCGTTGATCAATTGCCGGCAAGCTATGAACGGTATTTGGTCAACTCGATGCGCAAGGATCTCGGTTTCGGGGCGGTGCCGGTGCGCCTGATGTTCCGCGCACCGAAAAATCCGTACGACGACAACGGTAAGTAAAACCGACCTTCGTGGTTCGCATCGACGCCCGGGGCATGCGCTGTCCTTGGCCGGCGGTGAGGCTGGCACGCGCGCTCCGCGACGGAGCACGAAGCGTCGAGATCCTCACCGACGATCCGCAAGCGCCGACCGAACTGGCGGCCGTGGCCGTGGCGGCCGACGCAACGATAGAAATCATTTCCGACGGATCTTATCGGTCGCATGTCATAACTTGTCGCTAGTACGACAACATTGTATTTACCTGAGTGCGATAAGATACGGGCCTGACCTTCATGGCGCTATTGCTCAACGGGAGAAGGCGACAGTGTCGTTCGAAGGAAGCACCTTGATCAACTGGCCAACGTTTTCGCAGGCGCGCAGTGAGTTGGGTGCGGGATTTGTCCGCATCCTCGGCTATTTTCGCGAAGACGGCGTGAAGTCGGTCGCGGCGATCGAAGCGGCGATGCGCTCGCTGAACGCGGCGGCGATGGTCATTCCGGCACATACGCTGAAAGGCGAAGCGCGGCAGTTCGGCGCCGAGCCGTTGGCGGATCTGGCCGAAGCGATCGAGGTTATCGCCCGTGAGTGCGTGGAGATGCAGGACACACCGGACGAAGCCCTCGAGCATATCGTCCGGTTGCGGCCGCTGTTCGTCGAGACGCTGAACCTGCTGGAGCGCGGGGCGAACCCGATCGTGGCGCGGAAGCCCGCCGCGGGCGGCTTTGGTCGTCGCGCTATTCCTACCGGGTTCGGCGAAGGCTAACGCCATCGCCTAATTCCGTCCTCGACATCGCTGGCTCCGGTCCCTTCCCGACTGGGAGGGAGAAGAGGCCCAAAGCCGCTCCCCTAAACTTCAGAGGAGCGGTGGGAGGAGTTTACCCCTTCAGATACGGTGCCGCGCCAGCCTTTGGCGAGTCGTGCTCGGAGATGGAGTTGAGCTGGATGTAGTTGTGGATGCCCATCCGCGCGATCATCTCGAACTGGCGCTCGAGCGTGTCGACATGCTCTTCCTCGCTGGCGAGGATACGGGCGAACAGGTCGCGGCTGATATAGTCCTTGACCTCTTCGCAATACGAGATCGCACCCTTGAGTTGGACGGTGGCCTCGACTTCGAGCGCCAGATCCGACTTCAAAACTTCCTCGACGGTCTCGCCGATGCGGAGGCGGCCGAGCAGCTGGAAATTGGGCAGGCCATCGAGGAACAGGATGCGCTCCGACAGCCAGTCGGCGTGCTTCATCTCGTCGATGGACTCCATCCGCTCGTACTGGGCGAGCTTGTAGACGCCCCAATGCTCGAGCATCCGGTAATGGAGCCAGTATTGATTGACCGCGGTCAGCTCGTTCTTGAGCGCCTCGTTCAGGAATTCGATTACTTGGGGGTCGCCGCGCATGGCCATATCTCCGTCACCTCTGAGGAGCATGTAGCGGGCTGACGCAGATCAGCACAACCCCCAAAAATGGCGGTTTTCCGAGGTTTATCAGCTGTTGCGACGCTTATGCAGCGGCGCGTTCCTCGTCGATAATCGCTCGCGCTATCGATGCGCACTGGCCGCATTTGGGCTGACGCCCCATCGACCGGAAAGCCTGGCAAGGTGTGGTGCAACCGCCGCGCGCGCAGTTGCGGACGTCGGATTCTCGTATGGCATTGCAAACGCAGACGACCATGGGAACTCCCTAGCTGTGCGCATGGGATACGGATAATGAGAACCACTCGCAAGCCCTTTTGCGTCTTATTCGCAAATAGCGTCATTGGTCCGGTGCAAACGCCGAGCCGCGCATCGGCTGCCACGCGAACCGCGACAGGCTGCGCCATAGCCACTCGAGCGGACCGTAGCGGAAACGATCGAGCCACGGCTTCGACCAGGCAAGCATCGCCAGCCAGATCGGGCCCACGACCAGATAGAGCTGTGCGCGCGAGAGATCGCCGTACAGTCCGACGCCGTATCCGTAGAAGACCGTCGTGCAAATCAGCGTCGTGCCGATATAGTTGGAGAACGCGATCTGGCCCGCTGCCGCGATGCGGGTGGTCAGCCAGCCGCCGGGGTGGGCGAGGAGGATGATCGCAGCCGCATAGCCCATGATCGTCAGTGGCCGGAGCGGCGTGGCGAGCGCCAACCACGACAGCGCGACATAGCGTGCGTCGAACCCGTGGGCGATGTCGAACATGGCGATCCCCGCATAAGCGAGCCAGCCGATGGTGATCCCTGCGACGGCAATCACGGTGTAGCGGCGCCGTGCCCATTCGCCGGTCAGGAACCCCGATCGCAGCCCGGCCATGCCGAACAGCATGAAGCCGAGCGTTTCCGGGCCGCCCACCGTCAGGAACGTGATCGGACCGACCGCGTGCGTCCAGCGCCAGGCGACCAGATGGGTCCATCCACCACGCCCGACGGCCAATTCGCGCGCGACAGCGGCGGGGGAGGGTTGGCCGAACTGATCCGCCAACATCTGCCAGTTTGTGATCGCCCGTGTCGCCGCTCCTGGCAGGTGGGCGGATGCATGGAGGTCGAATAGGTACGTGCTCAGCGTGGCGAGCTCGACGGTCTGGAGCGCGATGCAAGCCAAGCCGACGCCGATCAGCCAGCCCACCGGCAACCGCACGAACATGTACGCGATCGCACCGACCAATGCATAATGCGCGAGGATGTCACCCCACCAGAGCAGGTACAGGTGCGCGACGCCGAACACGAACAGCCAGGCCATGCGTCGCAGGTGTACGGTCGCCGGGTCGTCGCCACTCGCCTCGGCACGGTCGATCACGAGAAGCATCGAGGCGCCGAACAGGAACGAGAACAGCCCGCGCATCTTGCCGTCGATGACGATGAAGGTCGCCGTCCAGGCGAACAGGTCGGGCGTACTCGGCGCGCCCATCGAAGCTGGCGTCATATAGGCGAATTCGGGGAAGCCGAACGCGGCGATGTTGGCAGCGAGGATACCCATCACGGCGACGCCCCGGATCAGGTCGAGGGTGGCGATTCTGAAGGGCGCGGGGGTCATGCGGAAAAAGTGAAGTACAGAAAGTGCAGACGCTGGGAAGCGTTTTCGCGGTCGATGCGTGTCGCCGTGTTCGACGGTGCTGAACCGTATATCGGGAGGGCCGTGACCATTCGAGACTGCTCGCATAAGCGGGGCGTGTAGGACAGCGTGGGCTGGGGGATCACGCCCGCACAATGTCCTCCAGCGGCGCATCCGGCGGCGGCGTCGGTAGGTTGGAATGTGAGCGGCGACGCTCTCGCCTTCTTGTCCTCCCGGGTAGGTGGGAGGACAGACTGAGTCCCGGCCTTCGCGGGGGAACATGCTCTGGTTTAAGCTGTTTTCCTCGCCCCAAAGACCGACCACCCCGGCGGAGGCCGGGGCCCAAATTGGGAACGGTTATGGCGAAGGGCAGCGCTTCGTCACCGTCGCTATCCCGGTTGGGCCCCGGCCTTCGCCGGGGCGGTTGCTCTATGTAGGGGCCGGGGGGCACTCAATTGCCCGCCGTCACCGCGCATCAAGCCAGTGCGGCGTCGACCCCCATCAGCTTCGGGAAGAAGCCCTCGTGCGCCGTCCGCAGCGTATCGAGCGAGATGACGTCGTCGCGGTCGGGGCGTTCGAAGATCAGGCGCTTGCCGCCGGTGCGACCCAGGGGTTCGGCTTCGACGTCCGCCGCATGCGCTGCGCCAAGGAAGTCGAGTAGCGAATGGTCGTCGACCGTCACGATGTAGACGCCCTGGTCCTCCGCGAAGAACGAGCGCGCGCAGTCGAATGGCTGCTTCCGGTCGATCATCGCGCCGATGCCGCCGGCCAGCGCCATCTCGGCCAGCGTCACCGCGATGCCGCCGTCGGACACGTCGTGGACCGCGGTCAGCTGGCCCAGCGCGATCGCTTCGCGGATCAGGTCGCCGACGCGGCGCTCGGCAGCGAGATCGACCGGCGGCGGCGGGCCGGCGTCGAGCTGTTCGCGGCCGTGGCATTCGCGCAGCCAAAGCGACTGGCCGAGATGACCACCGCGCGTGCCGACCGCGAGGATGATGTCGCCCGAGCCTTTGAACGCGATCGTCGCATTCTTCTGCCAGTCGGCCAGCAAACCGATCGCGCCGATCGCCGGCGTCGGCAGGATCGCGGAACCGCCGCCCGTTGCCTTCGATTCATTGTAGAGCGACACGTTGCCCGACACGATCGGGAAGTCGAGCGCGATGCACGCGTCGCTCATGCCTTCGAGGCAGCCGACGATCTGGCCCATGATCTCGGGGCGCTGCGGATTGGCGAAGTTGAGGCAGTTGGTGACCGCCAGCGGCAGCGCGCCGACCGCGGTCAGGTTGCGCCAGGCTTCGGCGACCGCCTGCTTGCCGCCCTCGACCGGGTCGGCGAAACAGTAACGCGGCGTGCAGTCGGTGGTCATCGCCAGCGCCTTCTGCGTGCCGTGGACGCGGACGACTGCGGCGTCGCCACCGGGGCGCTGCACCGTGTCCGCGCCGACCATGTGGTCGTACTGCTCCCAGATCCAGCGGCGCGAGGCGATGTCGGGCGAGCCCATCAGCGTCAGCAGGTCGGCGGCGATGTCGCTGCTGTGCGGCGCGTTGGCGAGCGGCGCGGGCTTCGGCGTCGGGACGTGCGGGCGATCGTAGAGCGGTGCTTCGTCGGCGAGGGGACCGAGCGGGATGTCGCAGACGGTCTCGCCCTTGAACGTCAGCACCATCCGGCCGGTGTCGGTGACGCGGCCGATGACCGCGAAATCGAGTTCCCACTTCTTGAAGATCGCCTCGGCCTCGGCTTCGCGGCCGGGCTTCAGGACCATCAGCATGCGCTCCTGCGATTCCGAGAGCATCATCTCGTACGGCGTCATGCCGGTCTCGCGCTGCGGCACGTCGTCCATCGTCAGCTCGATGCCGACGCCGCCCTTCGACGCCATTTCCACGGCCGAAGACGTGAGGCCCGCGGCGCCCATGTCCTGGATCGCGACGATGACGTCTGTTGCCATCAACTCGAGGCAGGCTTCGATCAGCAGCTTCTCGGTGAAGGGATCGCCGACCTGGACGGTCGGGCGCTTGGCGTCCGAATCCTCGCCGAAATCGGCGGAGGCCATCGTCGCGCCGTGGATGCCGTCGCGGCCGGTCTTGCTGCCGACATAGACGATCGGATTGCCGATGCCGCTGGCGGCCGAGTAGAAGATCTTGTCCTGGTCGGCGATCCCGACGGTCATCGCGTTGACCAGGATGTTGCCGTCATACGCCGAGTGGAAGTTCACTTCGCCGCCGACGGTCGGCACGCCGACGCAATTGCCGTAGCCGCCGATGCCGTGGACGACGCCCGAGATCAGGTGGCGCATCTTGGGATGATCGGGGCGGCCAAAGCGGAGCGCGTTGAGGTTGGCGATCGGCCGCGCGCCCATCGTGAAGACGTCGCGCAGGATGCCGCCAACGCCGGTCGCCGCGCCCTGATAGGGCTCGATATAGGACGGGTGGTTGTGGCTCTCCATCTTGAAGATCGCCGCCTGGTTGTCGCCGATATCGACGACGCCGGCGTTCTCGCCCGGGCCGCAGATGACGCGGGGGCCCTTGGTGGGGAGCTTCATCAGGTGGATCTTGCTGGATTTGTAGCTGCAATGCTCGGACCACATGACCGAGAAGATGCCGAGCTCGACCATGTTCGGCTCGCGGCCGATGGCGCGCAGGACGCGCTCATATTCTTCGGGGGACAGGCCGTGGTCGGCGACGATCTGCGGTGTGATCTCGGTCATGGGGCGGGCTTTAGCGGGGTGGGACGCGTTCGTCACGTAGGCGAACTACGGCAAAACGCACTCGGAGCGAATTACCGCGCTATATCCTGGCGGCGCGCAACGTCACGTTGATCCGCGACTGCCAGCCCGGTCCGCTTGTCCTGAACCGCTCTAGCACGTCGTTGTCGAGGTGCAGGAACGGGCGACTTGCCGGACGTGACAGAGCCTTTCGGCCGACCGCGCGGCCTGCTGCCGTTCGGGAAGGCTGCTGCGAGTTCGGGGAAGTCGGCGATCGGGCGTACCTGCGCGACGTCGGCTTCGGTCCACTCGGGATTGTCGTCTTCGAACGCGATCTTGCGGGTATCACCAGCCATGTCGGCGCAACTCCTTCGCATGGGCGCGGCGTAGGTTGATTCAAACGAGGGCGTCGTCCGTTGCGACGGACTGCGTCGGCATTCTCAAATCCCGTCATCCTGACGAAAGTCAGGATCCAGGGTAACCGAGTGCGGCGCTTTGTGGCTCTGAATCCTGACTTTCGTCAGGATGACGCGAGAGGGAAAAGTGTAAAGTAACCGACTGTTGGCAAGGCGAGGCGCCGTTCGCGACACCCTACCGATAGCCGTATCAAACGTACGGCTGCTGCGTGTACCCCTTGGGGCTCAGCGTGAAGATGTCGCACCCAGTCTCCGTAATCCCGATCGAATGCTCGAACTGCGCGGACAGCGAGCGGTCACGCGTCACGGCCGTCCAGCCGTCGTCGAGCAGCTTCACGTCGGGACGGCCGATGTTGATCATCGGCTCGATCGTGAAGATCATGCCGGGGCGAAGCTCGGGACCGGTGCCGGGCTTGCCAACATGGACGACTTCGGGGGCATCGTGGAACAGGCGGCCGACGCCGTGGCCGCAGAAATCGCGGACCACGCCGTAGCGGTGCTTTTCCGCGTGGCGCTGGATCGCGTTGGCGACGTCGCCCATGCGGTTGCCGGGTTTCGCCTGCTCGATGCCGATCATCAAGCATTCGTAGGTGACTTCGACGAGGCGGCGCGCCTTGATCGGCACGTCGCCGATCAGGTACATCCGGCTCGTGTCGCCGTGCCAGCCGTCGAGCAAGGGCGTGACGTCGACGTTGACGATGTCACCCGATTTCAGCGTCTTCTCGCTCGGGATGCCGTGGCAGACGACATGGTTGATCGAGATGCAGACGCTGTGCGTGTAGCCGCGATAACCGAGCGTCGCGGGGACGCCGCCGCCGGCGACGATGAAGTCGTAAATGAGGCGGTCGATCTCGGCGGTGGTGACGCCGGGCACCATGTGCGGCACGATCATGTCGAGCGTTTCGGCCGCGAGGCGGCCCGCCTTCATCATACCTTCGAACGCGGCGGGGCCGTGGAGCTTGATGGCGCCGGTGCGCGCGTCGGGCTGGTCCGATGTGACGGTTACATATTCGGTCATGACCCGCGATATAGCGTGGCGGGCGCGCTTTTGCGAGGCTATGCGAGGGGCATGGTAGAGGAACGCATCTGGACGGCCGCGCTGACGATCATCGGCGACGAGATCCTGTCGGGCCGCACGCAGGACAAGAACGTCGCGCAGATCGCGGCCTGGCTCAACGTGCAGGGCATCCGCCTGGCGGAAGTGCGTGTGGTCGCCGACAAGACCGAGGCGATCGTCGAGGCGGTCAACATCCTCCGTGCCCGCAACGATTACCTGTTCACGACCGGCGGGATCGGGCCGACTCATGACGACATCACGGTGGACGCGATCGCCGAGGCGCTGGGCGTCGCGGTCGAGCACCATCCGCGCGCGATGGCGGTGCTGGAGGCGTATTACGCGACGCGTGGCGGGCTCACCGAAGCGCGCGCAAGGATGGCGCGAGTGCCTGTCGGGGCGGACCTGATAGACAACAAGGTGTCGGGTGCGCCGGGGATCAAGATCGGCAACATCTTCATCATGGCGGGCGTCCCGCATATCACTGCGGGCATGCTCGACGCGCTGACCGGAACGCTCGAGGGCGGGCGTCCGGTAGTGTCGAAGACGATCGGGTGCTGGGTCGCGGAAAGCGAGGTCGCCGACCTGTTGCGCGATGCCGAGAAGACGCATGAGGGCGTCGCGATCGGCAGTTACCCGTTCTTCCGCGATGGCAAGACGGGCGCGAACTTCGTGGTGCGGAGTTCGGACGAAGCTTTGGTCGATCGCTGCCTTGCCGATCTGACCCGCGATCTCGAAGCGACCGGACGGACGGTCAGCGGGCAGGCGATCTAGGGCTATTCGAGTATCCTCCCCCGCAAGGGGGAGGTGGCGGGTAGCGACGGAGGGGGAGGGGGCGACGACCTCTGGTGCGTGTCCGCCCCCTCCGATCGGCGGTCATGCGCCCCATTCGGGTCCTTCGGGATCGGGGTAGAAGGCGTCCGGGTCGAACGTTGCCGCGCGAGACCTTGCAGGCGGGGGCGCTTCTGGGTCCGGCAGTGTCGGTACCCCGCCGCCGAACCGGATACGGACGTAGCCCATGCTGTCGACCAGCGCCTGGAACACCGCGACATGCTCCTCCTGCTGCATCCGTCGGCCGATCAGCGGTGCGCGCTCGGCGGAAAGATAGCCCATCTGGATGCCGCGGGTGCTGAAGACCGCCACCGCGTTGGCGTCGTGCGGGTTCTTTGGCTCGCGGCGGAGGTCGACCGGTTCGCCGGGCGCGCAGAGCAGCAGTTCCATGCGCCGGTTGCTCTTGCTCCGGTCCGCATTGGGAAAGTCGATGCCGACCACGCTGAGCGTCAGTTCGTCCATACCCTCACCGTAACAGGAAAGCGCTCCGCCGCATGCGCGAAAGGGACTCTTGCGCCGACCACGGGCAGCGGATAGAGGCGGGGCATCGGCGTGCTGCACAGCAACCGCCGATGCCTGACATTACGCGGTAATCTCAAGGCTATGCGGGTGTAGCTCAATGGTAGAGCTTTTGCTTCCCAAGCAAGTGACGAGGGTTCGATTCCCTTCACCCGCTCCACATCATGCCAGCATCACTGCTTCGTTGCGGTCCGTTCGTCGGATTCCGGGGCGGTCTCGCTATTCGACGATTTTGCGAACAGCTTCCAGCCGAGCAGGCCGGCGACCAACACCCCGACGATGACCCAGGTGAGGTTGCCGAGCAGGCTCGCGATCGTCTGGACCTGATCGCTGAACGCGCGGCCAAGCGAGACGTAGATCAGCAGCCACAGGAATTCGCCCGCGACGTCGAGCGCGATGAACCGTCCCCACGGATATTCCGTCAGGCCGCTCGTGACGTTGATCCACGGGCCGAGCGGGCCGATCAACCAGCGGCTGAAGAAGATGCCCCAGCCCGCCCATTTGCGAGAATAGGCTTCGGCCTGCTCGACCTTCTCCGCGCCGCCGATCCGCCGCGTCACCGCCGCGAGCAGCGGGCGCCCGCCGTAGCGACCGAACGCATAGCCGATCTGGTCGCCGACGATCGCACCGGTAGTGCCAGCGAACACCACCGGCCAGAATGACAGCTCGCCCTGCGCGACGAACGATCCCATCGCGACCAGCGTGAGCGAACTCGGGAACGGCATGCCCGCGGCGGCGAGCACCATCGCGCCGAACAGCGCGGGCAGGCCGTAGGTGGTCAGCAGTTCGAGGAGTTGTTCCGTCACGGTTTGGGCGACGGCGCAGGCTGGAACGACCGCGGCGGCGGGCCGGGCGGCGGATAGGGCGGGCGCGCATGGACGATCGCATAGGTGAGTTTCGCCTCGACCTGCGTCATCGTCCGGCCGCTCTGTCGCGCGATTCGGCCGAGCGTGCGGTGGTCGGGGGCGGGTTGCAGGTTCAGCGCCTGATGCAGGATGTGCGGGGGCACGTGATAGGAATGCGCGACATAGCCGATCGTCATCCAGCGTTCGATCGGCTCGTCACGGTGCGCGTTCCAGTAGATCGCGTCGCTGACGGTGCGGACCGCGTGATAGCCGGTAAACGCCACGACGGCGACGAACAGCGCGATCAGGACTTTGCGCCAGGGGCGGGTGCGGGTCATCCGAGCGCGATACGCGTGCCGAGCGCGGCGAGCAACGCAAGCGGCATCGCGACCGCGCCGACCTTCAGGAAGCGCCAGAAGCCGACATCCTCGCCTTCGCGGCGAATCGCCTGCAACCACAGGATCGTCGCGAGACTGCCGGTGATCGACAGGTTCGGGCCGAGATCGACGCCGATCAGCAGGCCGTCGACGATCAGGCGCGGCGGATGCGCCTGCGCGACGGCGGTGCTCGCGACCAGGCCGGCGGGGAGGTTGTTCATCAGGTTGGACCCGAAGGCGAGGATCGTCCCCGACACCGCCGCGCCGTGCGCGGGATCGACGGACAGGCTCCGGACGGCCTGCGCGACCTGCCCGATCACGCCGGTCAGGTCGAGCGCCTCGACCAGCACGAATAGGCCGGCGACGAGCGGCAGCACGCTCCAAGAAATTTCACGCGCAAGTTTCAGCGGCGACGACTTCGCGATCGCCGATACCGCCAGCGTCGTGACGATCCCGGCGATCGCGGTCGGCAGGCCCAGTTCCATGTCGAGCGCGGAGACGACCAGCAAGACGACTGCGGTCGCGACGATCCCGACGAACGCGGCCTTGCCGCCGGCGGTCAGCGGCGTGCGCTCGACATCGCTGACGCACTCGCCCGCCAGTCGCTTGCGCTCGAGCCAGCGCAGGACGAGGAAGGTGACGAGGATCGAGGCGAGCGACGGCAGCGCGAACGAGGCGAACCACTGGCCGAGCGGCGGCATCTTGCCACCATACAGGACCAGATTGGCGGGGTTGGAGATCGGCAGCACGAAGCTCGCCGCGTTGGCGATCAGCGCGCAGGCGAACAGGAGGGGCAGGGGGTCCGCCTTCGCCTTCTTCGCCGCAGCATACACCGCCGGGGTCAGCACGACCGCGGTCGCATCGTTGGACAGGAACGTCGTGGTGACGATTCCCGTGACGTAGACCAGCGCGAACAGGCGCGCGCGCGATCCCTTGGCATGGATCGCCGCGGTGGCCGCGACCCAGTCGAACAGCCCTTCCGCGCGCGCCGTTTCGCTGAGCAGCATCATGCCGATCAGGAATAGATAGACGTCCATGCCCTTTGCGACCGCCTGCAGCGCCGCGGGGAAGGGCATCAGGCCGAACAGCAGCAGCAGCACCGCACCGGCGACCGCCCAGATCGCCTCGGGCCAGCGGAACGGCCGCGCGATCACCGCGGCGGTCGAGGCGGCGCAAATTCCCCATGTCGCGCCCGTCGCCAGTATCACCAATGCTTTCCGTTCTTGTTGGGACCGAGCCTCGACGCTTCGATACCGTGTTCGGGCCAGGGGCCGATACTGTGGATATCGCGTCCCGGCGCGATCGGCATGCCGCGACGGGGAATGTCCTTTTCGCCGCGGACCAGAATGTCGATCACGTCGCGATCCGTGCCGACGGAAACTTCCACGCGGTGCAGTCCTGTGTCGAGCGGGACTCGGGCCGTCCAGAATGCGGTGCCGGGAGTCGGGATCATCGGTTGTGCGGCGGCGTCATCGACCGAGATCGTGACGGGGTCGGCGGTGGCGCCGAACAGCTTGGCGACGATCTCGACCTCGCCGGGGCGGGGGACCTGCGTCGGATCGGCGGGGCGCGTGACGAGGCGGAGGTCGGCGGGTGCGACGATCTGGACGAACGGCCAATCGCCGCCGGTTTCCTTGAACCGCCAGCTCGGCACGCGACCGTGGATCGTCGTGATCGAGAAGCCGGGCCTGCCATCGCCTTCCTCGATTTCGCCGGTCGAGCGGGTCGCGCCGTAGATCACGCGGCCGTCGTTGAGCAGTTCGTTGTAATGCGTGTGGCCGGTGTCGACGAACGCGACTCGCGCGTCGGCCAGTGTGCGGGCGATGTCCTCGCCATCGGCGGCGAGATCGCCGGGATAGGCGTGCATGAAGACGACCGGGGTCTGGCCCTCGGCTTCGGCGCGCGCGAGTTCCTCGAGCAGGCGGTTGCGATGGTGCATCGTCAGCCGGAAGTCGGGACCGCCCGCGCCGGCCGAAATGATGTCGAGAAAGATGCAGCGATGGCCGGCGATGACCTCCGCCTCGGGCCGGTTGGACTTAGGGAACGCCGCGTCGTAATTGGCGAGATCGCCGAGTTCGAAATCATGATCGCCGGGGATGACGCGGTAGGGGAGCGACAGCGGCGCGAGCGTGTCGGTGATGATGCGGTATTGCTCGGCGGTCGCGTGGTTCGCGTTGTCGCCGGGCAGATAGACGAAATCGGCCGTGTCGCCGATATGCGCGTTGATCTCGGCGACGATCGCGGCGAGCCGGTCGCGGCTCTGCCAGCCGTTAGCCTCGTCCATGTGGAGATCGCCGATATGGACCCAGGTGAGCGAGGGCGTCATGCCGTTTGTTCCTTATGCTGCGACCGTGATCCCGCACAGGCGGGGCGCAAGGTTCCCGCGAAACCCACCCAAAGCGCAACGCTGACGATCGCGAAGCTACCGAGGATATAGAAGGCGATGTTGTAACCGAGTTCCTGCGCGAGCCATCCGCCGATCGCCGGGCTGAGCGAGGCACCGACGCCCTGCACGGTCATCACCGCACCCTGGCCGACGTTCACGCGGCCGGTGCCGTCGAGCAGGCACGCCACGAGTCCCGGCACCGCGACGCTCTGCAATCCCGCGCCGATCCCGTCGAGCGCCTGGACCGGCCAGACGCCCCAATGTTCGATGAAGGTGCCGGCAAGGAACCCGCGCAACGGCAGCGCGGCGAACGAGATCAGCAGCACCAGCCAATAGCCCTTGCCCGCTGACATCCGCATCGCCAGCAACGACGCGACGATCATCACCGCCTGCGCGACGACGACGGTCTCCGCGGTGAAGAGTGCGGCGTTGCCCTTGCCCGCACCGACCACCGCCAGCCCGTATAACGGCAGCATCGCGCCATTGCCGAGATGAAAACAGGCGAGGGCGGCCGCCAGGATCAGCATCGGCTTGTTGCGGAGCAGCGCCTTGAAGCCTTCCGCCTTGCCGCTTTCTCCTTCGCTCCCGGTATCGTCGTCGGCGGCTTCGAGACCGCGCGCGGCGCGGTGGTCGATCGCCTTTTCGGGGATCATCAGGACGCTCGCGATCGCGAGCACGCCGAACACCGCGGCGAGATAGAAGATCGCAGGCATCCCGAATTTCCAGCCGAGATAGCCGGACAGTCCCGCGCCGATCATGTTGCCCGCGTGGTTCCAGGCCTGGTTGCGGCCGTTCTGCGCGTTGAACCCGCGCTGGCGGACGACGCCGAGCGTCATGCCCGCGACCGCGGGGCCGATCGCGGCGCCGGCGATCGCCGTCGCGACCTGGCTGACGGTGACGACCCATGCGGATTGCGAAAGCAGGATCAGGAACGACGCCATCACCGTGCAGATGCCGGTGACGATCACCACCATCCGCTTCTTCTCGGTGTGGTCGATGAATGCGCCAGCGGGGACCGTCATGATCATGCCCGCGACGCCGCCCGCGGTCATCACCGTGCCGATCGGACCGGTCGACCATCCGCGTTGCTGAAGGAACACGCCCAGGAACGGGCCGATGCCCGCTTGCATGTCGGCCATGAAGAAATTGAGCGATTGAAGAGCGGTCTTCGCGCGACCGGCATCGCGGTCGTGCCGTTCCCCAGGGTGCGTCGAAGCCTTGCTTGCCATCTTCGCACATCCTTGCATCGCGTAAGCCGATTCCGGAAAGACGATTTGGGTATCGTAAGTTCCGGTATGAACATCTTTTCATCGAACGATGACGGTGGAGAGTGTTCCGCCGCGTTGACTATAACCAACACCGATCGCGGAAAGCTGAATAGGCTCGTTCAGCTTCGGTTTACTTCCTCCGATGGCGAGCTGTCGCTTACATAAACGATCGTGGACTAAGGCAGGGTTTTGGCGTCTACCGATTTTCGACGTGCGCAGCCTCGGCAAGGCCGCAGTAGCTCAGTCCTGCTCACTGCCGCCTGCGGCATCGAGTGCTTCGGCCAGCAGGGCTGCAACCAGATTATTGCCTTGGGCATCGGCTATCGCCAACGCGCGCTCGATCGCGTTCTGAAGGAGACGTTCGTCGACCGTTGGTTTAACCATGACATCTTCCATAACATGTTGCGATCGGCCGATAAGGTGCCGGACAAGTCGGTCGAGACGGCCTTCGAATCCGTCATTGACTGAAAACGCGAGCGGGGACGCTACCGGCAAGCCGATAGCGTCCCCGTTGATATCAGACGCGACGATATCAGACGCGGCGGCGCGTCGCTGCGGTTGCACCGAAGCCTGCGGCAGCGGCACCGATCAGCAGCGCGATCACGACCATGAAGGACGTTCCGGCGGCTGCACCGGCGGCCTTGTCTGCGGTGGACTTGGCGGTTTGGACCGCGTTGTCCTCGGTCTTCACGAACTGCGCCTTGGCGCGCGTCACCTGGGCCTGGGCCTCGGGACGGCCGATCTTGCGCTGAGCGGCAACGATATCGACGATGCGGCCTTCAGCCTGCGCGCCGTCCTGGCCACCGCGGGCGAGTGCCGGCAGTTCCTTGGCGATTTCCTTCTGAGCCTGTTCGGGGGTCATCTGCGCGGGATCGGACGGTGCGTCCGACAGATACGCGGATGCTTCCTCGCGCACATCGCCCGTGTCGACGCCGGCGACGTCGGCAACCTTGGGGGCAGCGGCGCCGATACCGGTGCCGGCTGCGGTCGCGACCGAGCCGACCGTGCGGAATGCACCCCCGATGATGCCACCGACCGCCGAGGTCAGCAGGTACAGGGTCAGTATGAGCGTCACGCCCCATACGACCAAGCCGTGGACCAGACCGTCGAACCGATCATGCACACCAGCCAGACGCGCGGCCGAATAGCCGCCCGCGCCCAGAGCGATGACCGTCGTGATGACCCAGTAGATCCCTGCGCCGATCCCGAAACCCGCTGCGCCCGGCGTCGTGCCTTCGACCGGATCGACGAGGCTCAGGCCAATGCCCGTGCCGAGGATCCCAAGGACGAGCTGGACCGCGATTGCGATCACAACGCCCGCAAAGATCGCGCCCCACGAGATGCGGGTAGGCGTCTTTAAGAAATGCGCGTCATGTTCCGGCAGAACGCCGGATGTCGTGTGGATAGCCATGTTCACTCCTGTTATATAAAATCGTGTCGGGGGATGCTTAGGTCTTGTCGGTCCGGTCGACGGGGGCCTTGGGGCCTGCCTGTTTGGCGCCGGCCTCGCTTTCACGAGAGCCTTCCTTTTCGACAGCGACGTCGCCGATGATCTTGCCGATGGCTTCCTGCACGGAGCCTTTGGCTTGCCGAACCCGAGCGTCGTCTTTCTTGCTGGTCATGCTGCCATCTCCTTGGCGGGCGTGGCGGAACGCTGTGGCGTCGGCATCGAATCGCCGTCGAACCCACGCGCGCGCGCCCACGCAGCAGCGGCGTTGCGGCGATTGACGCCGATCTTGGAATAGATCCGCGCGACGTGATTGCGCACGGTATTGCCCGAGACGTCCAGGGTGCGGGCGATCGACTTGTCGTCGAGACCGCGGCAGATCAGTGCCAGCACCTCGCGCTCGCGCGGCGTCAGTTCGTCGAGCCCGACGCCAGCCGGAACGGTATCCGGCGCCCTGAGCCTGGCGAGCTTTTCCATGATCGAGCGGCTGAGCCAGCTCGTATCCTTCATGACCGCTTCGATTGCGTTGACCAGTTCGCGTTCGGAGGCCTTGCGCGTGCTGATGTCGCGCATCGCCCACAACACGCAGGGCTCGTCGCCGAGATTAATGGGCTCTGCCGAAATCATGCAGTCGAGGACGTCGCCGTCCTTTTCCCGGATACGCGTTTCCCGATCGCGAATGGCAGTGCCGGCATCGATATCCGATTCGATCGCAGTCCGGATCGCGGGCGTTTCCCACAGCCCGACCTCGCCGAGGGGGCGGCCGATGATCTCATGCGATGTATAGCCGGTGAGCGCGGTGAAAGCCTCGTTCACGTCGCAAAGCCGATGTCCATCGAGCGAACCGATCGCCAGCGCGACGGGTGCCAGCGAGAAGGTCCGCATGAACCGTTCCTCGCTTTGGCGAAGCGCGGTCTCGGCCTTGCGACGGGGTTCGAGGTCGGCGAACGTGAACAACATGCAGGGCTGATCACCCATGTCAATCGGCTGACCTGCGACGATGACGAGCTTGGTCGTGCCGTCCGGGAGAGCGAGTTCGGCCTCCATCTGCGGGATCGTGCGACCTTCGGACAGCCGCTGCTTCGCCAGGTCGCGCTTCTCCGCGCGCTCGAGCACGTCGATGTCGTAGACGGTGCGCGACAAGACCTCCGCGCGGTCATGCCCCGTCATGTCGGCGAACCCCTGGTTGACCTTGACGAAGCGCAAGTCGCTCAACCGGCAGATCACCGCCGGGGCGGGGTTCGCGTTGAAGGACTGTTCGAACCGATCCTCCGCCTCGAATTGCGCCGACACGTCCTGAATGATCAGCACAAGGCATTCGGGAGCGTCGTCGTCGTCGGTCAGAACCAGGCTTCGGACCTGATGGACCCAGCGGGGGTCGTCGTCGCCGGCGACCGCGACCTCGACCACGACCTGCGAGAACGCCTCGCCCGAGACGACCCGCTCGATCGGATAGTCGGCGCCGTTCAACCGGTGGTTGTTGCGATAGCGCAACTGGAACCGTGCCCGGTAGTCGTCGACCGTGGCCCCGATCTCCTCGACCGCGTCGACCCCGTGCATCGCAAGCGCCGCAGCGTTCGCCCACAGGATCGACTGATCGGGATCGACCAGAATCACACCCTCGTCGAGCCCCGTGATGATCTGACGCAAGTGGCGCAGATCGGCGGAGTCGCGGAGCGATTTGAGGATCGGGACCGGGGGCATCGGCTTAGTCGCGCGGTCCGTGAACGAACCAGGCGAGGCCGTAGCCGATCGCGGCTGCACCGAGTGCCCACAGCAGCGGCGCATCCTTGGCGGAGCCCTGTGCGGTCAGCGCACCCCGGCGGGCTGCCTCGGCGGTACGGTCCGCAGCATGACGCGCCTCGCTGCCGAGCTTGTCGGCGAGTTCGGGGGCGCCGTCGACGACGTCCTCGATCGCCGACTTGGCGCGACCGTACAAGTTCTGCGCACCACCGGCGACCTGATCGACGACGCCGTCGACCTTCCAGTCGGTGCTGTTCACGGTATCGCCGACCGTCTTCTCGATCTTGCCGCCGACATAGCGGGCACCGCCCTGGAATTCGTCCTTGTTCATGCTCGTGTCCTTTGATCGGAGAGGCCGCGATTCGCGCGGCCGGTCATGGCGTCAGGCACTGACGAAATGGCCATGCGGAGATAGATCCGTACGACAGGATAGCGCCGCTATTAGGCTGACGTGTCGCGTTCGCGGAGCGGTGCGGCAGGCGGCGTTCTGTGCGAGGTCGAAACCTCGGGAATCGCGAACATGCGCTTCATGAGCAACGCTCCAGGAATTTTCCGGAAAGCGACGCGCTATCGGATCAGGCGAATAAACCCGGTCCTAACTCTATGGTTCCTGGTATTTTTATCCGGAATACTGAGCTGTTTGTACCAGCTCAGGACAGCGAGCGCGCTTCGTACAGGCTCGCGAATTTCCTGTGCAGATTGCGTGTCGGGACATCCTGCGCGGCCGATGCGCGGGTCCGATGCCATGCCGCACGCGTGCGAAAGTAGGTCGCGTCGTCATCGAGATAATCGTCAGGCGCGGTCATACCGCCGCCGTCATGCAGGTCCGTCATCGCCACCGCCCGTGTTGGAGTGGCGCATTACTTAAGGCTATTTCGTCAGCGGCGAACGATCCGAAACTACCATTTGACCGGGTATAAATGTCGGTGTCGGCCAAGCCGTTACACGCGCGATCATCACGTCAGGGGCGCGTGATCGATCCGGGGCAGGACGTGGCGGGCGAACAGGTCAGCCTCGGACGCGTGCGGGTAGCCCGACAGGATGAACGCTTCGATCCCCATGTCCTGATACATGCGCAGCTTCGCGAGCACCTGATCGGGATCACCAACGATCGCCGCACCACAGCCAGAACGCGCACGACCGACGCCGGTCCACAAATTCTCCTCGGCATAGCCGTCGTCGGCCGCGGTCTCGCGCAGCGCCGCCTGCGCAGCAACGCCGGCCGACGTGGAGTCGAGCGATTTCGCGCGGATCTCTGCACCCTGTTGCGCGTCAAGTTTCGACAGCAGGCGATCGGCATCGGTACGTGCTTCGGCCTCGGTATCGCGGACGATGACGTGCGCGCGGTAGCCGAAGCGCAGCGTGCGGCCATACGCGGCGGCGCGCGCGGTCATGTCGGCGATGATCGCGGCGACCGTTTCCTTCTTGTCGGGCCACATCAGGAACACGTCGCAACCCTTGGCCGCGGCATCGCGCGCGTCGGGCGACAGGCCGCCGAAATACAGCAAAGGTGCCTTGCCCGACACCGTGCGGACACGCGGCGGATCGACCTTCAGCTGCCAGAACTCGCCCTGGTGATCGAGCGGTTCGCCGTTGAGCAGAGTCTTGAGGATATGCATCGCCTCGACCGTGCGTGCATAGCGCGGTGCCGAGCCGAGCGTCTCGCCCGGCATGTCGGACGAGATGATGTTGATCGTCAGCCGCCCGCCGGTCATCCGGTCGATCGTTGCGATCTGGCGCGCGAGTTGCGGCGGCCAGGATTCACCGACGCGCACCGCCATCAGCAGCTTGATACGCGTGGTCAGCGCGGCGATCCCCGCGGCGAACGCAGTGGTGTCGATCCCCAGCGCATAGCCGGACGGAAGCAGGACATTGTCGAACCCGCCGGTCTCGGCCTGCATAACGATGTCGCGGCAATGTTCCCAGCTCGACGCAAGCGCAGGGTCGGGCTGCCCGAGAAACTCATAGTCGTCGTCGCAGAGCGCGGAGAACCACGAAACCTCGCAAGGGCCCGCCGTCATGGCAGCGGCTCCCCGCGCGCGGCGGTCAGCACCGCGTACCAGTCGTCGCGCGACCAGTGGATCTTGAAGACGTCGCGCAGTTCGGCGATCCGGCCGGCGTTCTGCGTGCCGACGATCGGGATCGCGCGCGCCGGGTGCGCCATGATCCAGCTATAGGTGGCCGTCGACCGGCTGACCCCGAACTTGGTGGCGACCGCGTCCAGCGCGGCGGCAACGGCAGTCTCGTGCGGCGTCGTCGGCTTCGCGATCCGCCCACCGCCGAGCGGCGACCACGCGAGGACAGCGATATCGCGCTCGATAGCCTGATCGAACAGCCCGTTGGTCATCGGATCAAGGAACAGCGGCGAAAATTCGGGCTGCTGCGTCGCAAGCGGCACGTCCTTCAGGAACGATGCGAGCGTCGCGGTCTGTGCAGGCGTGTAATTGGATACGCCGATGCTGCGCACCTTGCCCGACGATACCATGTCCTCGAGCGTGCGGGCCACTTCGTGCGGATGCGCGAGAATGTCGGGACGGTGGATCTGGTAGAGATCGACATGGTCGACCTGCATCCGCGCGAGCGACGCATCGAGCGCGGCCATGAGATAGTCGCGGCTCGAATCATACGGCACCGGCGGGGTGATGCCGCCCTTGGTCGTGAGCACCATGCGATCGCGCAACCCGGGGGAGGCGGCGAAGATTCGTCCGAGCAACGTTTCCGCATCGCCGAACCCGCCGCTGCCGTCGAACCCGTAGATGTCGGCGGTGTCGAACAACGTGATCCCGGCATCGAACGCGGCCTCGATCAATGCGCGACCTTCGTCGAGCGTGTTGCCGGCGAACCGCCACATGCCCCACGCGACCGGTGAGACGAGGATTCCGCTCTTGCCGAGGGGACGCGAATCAGGTGTAAGATGGATATCAGACATCGTTGTCATGATAGGGATACGAATGCCGGTTGAGCAAGTCCGTTACGGGTTGGTAGGCACCGGCATGATGGGGGTCGAGCATCTCGCCAACCTCGCCATCACGCCCGGCGCGGTGGTGACCGCGATTGCCGATCCGACCGAGGCGTCGCTGAGCTGGGCGCGCGATGCGCTGGGGCCCGAGCGTTCCGCCGGGGTCGCGGCGTTTGCGGACTCCAAGGCGCTGGCCGCCAGCGGGCTGGTCGATGCGGTGATCGTCGCGAGCCCGAACAACACGCACCGCGACGTGCTGACCCCGCTGTTCGGCGAGGGGATCGCGATCCTGTGCGAAAAGCCGCTGGCGACGACGATCGACGACGCGCGCTGGATCGTCGACCAGGCCGAGGCGAGCGACGCACCGTTCTGGACGGCGATGGAATATCGCTACATGCCGCCCGCCGCCGCATTCATCGACGAGGTTCATGGCGGCACGATCGGCGCGCTCAAGATGCTGTCGATCCGCGAACACCGCTTTCCATTCCTGCCCAAGGTCGGCGACTGGAACCGCTTCGCGCGCAACACAGGCGGCACGATGGTCGAGAAATGCTGCCATTTCTTCGATCTGATGCGGCTGATCACGCGGTCGGAGGCGGTCCGCGTCTATTGCTCGGGCGCGATGGACGTGAACCATCTCGACGAACTGTACGACGGCGCGCGCCCCGACATCATCGACAACAGCTATACCACGATCGATTTCGCCAACGGCGTGCGCGCGATGCTCGATCTGTCGATGTTCGCCGACGGTGCCGAGAACCAAGAGGAGATCGCCGCGGTCGGCGACGCGGCGCGGCTCGAGGTGCTGATCCCCGAGGGCGCGCTGGTCCGGTCGCCGCGCGTGGGTTTCCGCAACCCGAAGCAGGTGACGCGCCGCATCGTCGAGGTCGACCCGCTCGCACTCGACGCCGGCAGCCATCACGGATCGACCTATTACGAGCATCAGAAGTTCATCGCGGCGGTGCGCGGCGAGGGGCCGGTCGAGGTCACCGCGCGCGACGGGCTGATGGCGGTCGCGATCGGCACCGCCGCCGAGATCAGTGCGCGCGAACACCGCGTCGTGGAGATGCGTGAGCTGGGGTTCTAAGGCCGAACTTTCGGCGCCGGTTATGGCGCCGGGTTTTTTTGACGATAGCGGGCCTTGCCCGGACCAAAGACGAACCGCCGACGACAGAGCGGGATTTCAAATATAACCTATCGAACAGGTAGGAAAAGGGAGAGCAGAGATGAACACGGGATTGTTGACGGGCGTCGGCCTGATCGCGTTGGCGATCGCCGCGCCCGCATTCGCGCAGCAGGCGCCGGCCGCCCCGCCGACCGCCGCCCCAACCGGTGCAAGTGAACCTGCGCCGCCTGCCGAGGCTGCGGCACCGGCTACCGGCGCGCAGAACCAGCCTGGCGACATCGTCGTCACCGCGCAGAAGCGGTCCGAGCGGTTGCAGGACGTGCCGGTCGCGGTGTCGGTGATTTCGGGCGATGCGATCAGCGCGAAGGGCGGCACCAATCTCGAAAGCGCGCAATATCTCGTGCCGACGCTGAACTTCCGCAAATCGGGCACCGCGATTAACCAGTCGCTGTTCCTGCGCGGGGTCGGCACGTCGACCTTCTCGATTGCGGGCGAGCCTTCGATCTCCACGGTGGTCGACGGCGTGGTCTACAGTCGCGCCGGGGAGGCGTTCAGCGACCTGATCGACGTCGACCGGATCGAGGTCTTGCGCGGGCCGCAGGGCACGCTGTTCGGCAAGAACACCAGCGCGGGCGTGATCAACATCGTCACCAAGCGGCCCGGCAACGATTTCGGCGGCTATGTCGAGGGCGGCTATTACAGCAACGGCAGCGAATATCGCGTGCGCGGCGCAGTCGACCTGCCGATCTCGGGGATCATCAAGAGCCGGATCACGGGTTTTTACGGCCATTACGACGGCAATATCCGCAACCTCGCGCAGGGCGGCGACCGCGTGAACGGCTATGAGCATTACGGCGTGCGCGGGATCGTCGTCGCCGATCCGACGCCCGACCTGACCCTCACGTTGATCGCCGATTACCGCCGGAGCAAGGACAATTGCTGCGCCGAAGTGATCGGCACCGTGCCGACGGGCCTTTCGGCCAGCGTCCTGCCGACGCCCCGGGGCGACAAGTCGCGGCTGATCGACCAGGATCTGGTGACGCGGTCGAACGAAAAAAGCTGGGGCGTCTCGGGCCAGGCCGACTGGACGCTCGGCAACCAGACGATCACGTACATCGGCTCGTATCGCGAATACGACAATGAGGAGATCCGCGACGGCGACTGGTTGCCGCAAGCTTATGTCGGGTTCAACCAGCTGCACGATGTGGGGCCGCAGGTCAGCAACACGATCACGCAGGAATTGCGGATCACGTCACCCGCGAACCAGTTCTTCAGCTACGTCGTCGGCGCGTTCTATTCGCGCGCCTATACCGAGCGGAGCTTCACCCGATCGGACATCGTCTGCACCGCGACGCCGACGCCGAGCGTACTGACGCCGTGCAATACGCCGGGGCTGACGGTGACGCGGCCGCAGGGCACCGCGGTGTTCGGCTCGACGTTCAAGAACCTCGCCTTCTTCGGCCAGTCGACGCTGAACCTGACGGATCGGCTGCGGTTGATCGGCGGCGTGCGCTACACCGCCGACCAGCTCGATGTCTTCCACAGCCGCGTGACGCAGCTGGCGGGGCCAGGGATTCAGCCGAGCTTTGGGCCGTTCACCGGCAAGACGACGAACGACAACTGGTCGGGCAAGGGCGGGATGCAGTTCGACATCGTCCGGCAGTCGACCGCCTACGCTACCTATTCGCGCGGGTATAAGGGGCCGGCGTTCAACATCTTCTACAATCTGACCGCGACCGGCACGAACGTGATCGATCCCGAGACCGCCGACAGCTACGAACTGGGCCTGAAGAACACGCTGTTCGGCGGTAAACTCGTCGTCAATCTCGCCGCCTATTACGCCAAATACCATAATTTCCAGGCGAACAATCCCGACATCGTCGCGGGCGTGTTGGTCACGCGGTTCACCAATGCAGGCGAGGTTTCGACGCGCGGCGGCGAACTGGATCTGGTGTTCCAGCCGGTTCGCGACCTCAGCTTTTCGGGCGGGCTCGCCTATACCGACGCGCACATCGATCAGTTCAATGTCCCGACCAACGGCGTGACGACGGGCGTGGTGCCATCGGGCACGCCGCTCGGCTATGCGCCGAAATGGAAGGGGTCGCTCGGCGCGGACTATCGCTATCGTACCGGTGGGGCGATCGACTTGGCGCTGGGGGCGCAGAGCAGCTACCAATCGAAGCAGATCTCGCAGCTCGACGCGAGTGCGGCGATCCGCGAGGCGACGACGATCAAGGGCTACGGCCTGCTCGACCTGTCGGCGGGGATCGTCCAACGCGACGACCTGTTCCGCGTCACTTTCGCGGTCAAGAACGTGTTCGACACGAGCTTTGCCTCGGCGATCACGAGCGGCGGGCCCGGCGGCGCCTATCGCTACATTATCCCGCGCGACGCGGACCGCTACTATGGCGTCACCGGGCGGATCAACTTCTGACCGCCAGGGTCGGACGGCGGGTCGGGCGTCAGTGCGCGATCACCACGACGTCCGACCCGTCATCCGGCACCGCCACGATGGTGGGGATGATCAACTGCACCATTCCCAGCGCGAGCAGGTACGACACCGAACAGACGGCGAGCAGCGGGCCGTAGCCATAGCCCGCCGCCAACGACACCGCGGCAAGCTGGATCAGCACGATCGACCACATGTTGCCGCAGAACGCCGCGATCCCGATCGTCGAACCCACCGCGCGTGCGGGCACGATATCGGTGGCGAGCGCGAAGACGTTGGTCGAAAACCCCTGATGCGCGAACAGCCCCAGGCCGAGCAGCAGCGCCGCCGACCAGGCATCGTCGACCACCAGAACCAACGTCACGGGCAGGACGAGCAGTGCGTAGAGCATCATCGTCCCCTTGCGCGCGCGATCGACGCTCCAGCCGCACGCCATCAGCCGCGTCGGTAGCCAGCCACCGGTCAGCGCGCCCGCCGCCGCCATCGCATAGGCCAGCGCGACGGGCAGCCCGACGGTGCCTTGCGGCAGGCCGAACATCCGGTGGAACAGGTCTGGGAGCCAGGCGAGCATGAAGAACCAGACCTGATCCGACAGCACTTTGGCGATCGCGATCGCAGCGGTTTCGCGACGCTTAAACAGGTCGCCCCAGCGGATCGGCGCAGGCCGCACGCTGCTCTCGGCGACCGCAGGAATCCGTACCGAAAACCACACCACGACCCAGACCAGCCCGAGCGCACCCGCCGCGAGGAACGCCGCGCGCCAGCCATAGGCGACGGCGAGCGCGGGCACGACCAGCGGCGTGATCACCGCACCGATATTCGGCGCGGTGTTGCCGATCCCGAGCGCGATCGAACGTTCGCGCTGCGTGAAGTAGGTTGCTGCCGATTTGACCGCGGCGGGCGTCCCGATCGATTCCGCACCCCCCAGCACGACGCGCGCGGCGATGAACCCGCCGACGCTGCTGACGACCGCATGCGCCATGCCTGCGAGGCTCCATACCGCGACGCCGAGCGCGAAGCCGAGCTTCAGCCCGACCCGGTCGATGAACCAGCCGGTGCCGAGAAACGCGACGGCAGCAGCGACCTGGAACGCCGAGAGCATGTTGGCGTAATCCTGGTCCGACCAATGGAACTCGGCCTCCAGCGTCGGCTTCAGCAGCGACAGAATCTGGCGGTCGACATAGTTCAGCATGATCGCCACGAAGACGAGCGCGACGATGATCCAGCGCTTGCGATCGGCAGCCATAGTCTCTCCTGAATCCGTCTTTCCGATAGCGTTGTCATAGCGCGTTCGATCACGCTAGACCTTTGTCGCATGAACGCTCGTGCAACTCCTGGAGTCGCTCCGCATCGTCCGCCGCCTGCCGCCGCCGATCTCTACGGCGACCTGGAGCCGAGTCCGCAGGTAACGTGGCGCAGTTTTGCGCCCGGCCTGACGGTCGTCGCCGCGGGTACGCTGGCCGCCGGGTTCCTCGCCGATCGCTACGGTGCGCCGCTGACGTTGATGGCACTGCTGATCGGGCTCGCGCTCAATTTCCTGTCGGCGGATGCGCGGCTGACGCCGGGGCTCGCCTTCGCCTCGCGGTCGTTGCTGCGGTGGGGCATCGTGCTGGTCGGCGTGCGGATCACCTTCGGGCAGATCGCCGCGCTGGGGCCGGTGGCGCTGCTGGCGGTGCTGGCGATCGTCGCGGCGACGATGGGCGTCGGTATCCTCGCCGCGCGCCGGTTTGGCTACGACACTGCGTTCGGGACGCTGGCGGGCGGCGCGGTCGCGATCTGTGGCGCGTCCGCGGCGCTGGCGCTGGCGACGTTGCTCGGCGAGCGCCGCGCGAGCCAGGCGCAACTGACATTGGTGCTGGTGGGCATTTCGGCGATGAGCGCGACCGCGATGGTGCTTTACCCGCTTGCTGCGCATGCGCTCGGAATGTCGGATCTGCGTGCGGGGTTCCTGCTCGGCGCGTCGATCCATGACGTCGCACAGGCGCTCGGCGCGGGCTATTCCTATTCGGAAGGCGCAGGCCAGATCGCGGCGATCGTCAAGCTGACCCGCGTTGCGCTGCTGGCGCCGGTGCTGGCGATCGTCGCACTGTTCCTGCCGCGCGGGACGGCGGGGAAGGGCGTCGGCATCCCGTGGTTCGTCGTCGGCTTCTTCGTTCTCGCCGGGGTCAATTCGCTGGGCGTCATTCCAACCGTGGTGATCGGCGGCGCCGAGGCACTGGCGACCGGGCTGCTGGCGGCGGCGGTGACGGCGACAGCGATCCGTTCACCGATGGCGCAGTTGCTGAAGGCGGGGCCGCGGCCGTTGCTGGTGATTCTGGCGGCGACCGTAACCGCGTTCGTGCTGTCGCTCGCGGCGGCGGAACTGCTGATCGGCTAGGTCGAGGCGCGGACCACCAGCGCATGCGCCACCGCACGAAGTTCGTCCGGCTCCGCACGGCTTAGCAAAAGGTCCGCCGCCTGCCAGGCGAGGTCGCGGACGGGCTGGCGTACCGTCGTCAGCGGCGGCCAGACATAGCTCGCGAGCGCGTCGTCGCCGAATCCGGCGATCGCGATGTCGCCGGGAATGGCCAGGCCGTGGCGATGCGCGACCATCAGCGCGCCTGCCGCCATCTCGTCCGACCCCGCGAAGATCGCGGTCGGCGGGGAGGGGAGCGCTAGCAACGCTTCGGTGGCCTCCGCACCGCTGGCGAAGTCGTAACGGCCGGCGACGATCAGATCGGTATCGGGTGCGATGCCGGCCTGCAGAAGCGCAGCCTCGTAGCCGGCGCGGCGTTGCGCACTCGTCGCATAGTCGCGCGGGCCGGCGATGTGTGCGATCCGGCGGTGACCGCGCGCCAGCAGGTGCGCGGTTAGTTCGTGCGCGGCAGTGACGTTGTCGATGAACGTCGCCGGCGCGAGACCTGCCCGCGTTCCGGGCGATACGCGGACGAAGGGGATCGCGCGCGCCGCAAGCAGCGCCAGGACCTCGTCGTTATCCGACAGGGGCGGCGTCAGGATGATCCCGTCGGGACCGCTCGTGGCGATCAACGCGTCGAGATCGGCGAGCAGACGCGGCGACCCGCGGTCGTAAGGCTGGGTCAGCACCCGGACCCCGTCGACCTCGCACCGGTCGCGGATTCCCTGCTGCATCGCATAGACATAGGCCGGGCTGGGGTTGTCGCAGACCAGGGCGACCTGGAACGAGCGATGCCCGGCGAGCGAGCGGGCCGCGAAACTGGGGCGGAAGTTCAGGTCCGCAACCGCGCGCTCGACCCTCTCGCGCGTGTCGGCGCCGACATAGCGTTCCTTGTTGAGGACGCGGCTGACGGTCTTGATCGACGTTCCGCTGGCGGTCGCGACGTCGCGTATCGTGACCCGTTTCACCGTCGATCTTGTCCGTGCCCCATGGCATCGTGTCGCATCGGCGAAGGTCTTGGGCAATCGGTAAGATTACGCGTTTCGCTGGGGTTGGAGCGGATCGATATGCCGTGGCTTAGCCCCGAACGATGCAGGCTCCCCTCCCTGGCAGGGAGGGGCTGGGGGTGGGTAGGCCCGCTTGTACCGCCGGCGTTCCTTGATGCGGAAGCCGACCCACCCCCGACCCCTCCCTTTCAGGGAGGGGGGAAGGAATATAGCCCGATCAGTGGTTGTCGCGGGGGAGGCCCATAGTCTGCGCGATGCGCTGGTATTTCTCGGCACCTTCCAGGATCGCGCCGGTCTGCATCTGCCCGACGGTGGCGCGCTGGATTTCCTGCCACGGCGTCTGCGAGCCGGGATAGGCATAGCCGCCAGCGGCGGTGAGCGTCCGGCGCCGTTCGGCCAGTTCCTCGGCGGAGATCAGGACGTCGGCGGTCCCCTTGGCGAGATCGATGCGGACCCGGTCGCCAGTGCGTATCAGCGCGAGACCGCCCATTGCCGCGGCTTCGGGCGAGGCGTTGAGGATCGACGGCGATCCCGATGTACCCGACTGGCGGCCGTCGCCGATGCACGGCAGCGCATGGACGCCCTCGCGAATCAGATAGGCGGGCGGGCGCATGTTGACGACTTCGGCGGCACCCGGATAGCCGATCGGGCCGGCGCCGCGCATGAACAGCAACGTGTCGGTGGTGATGCCGACCGCGGGATCGTCGATCCGCGCGTGATAATCCTCGGGGCCGTCGAACACGACCGCCGGGCCTTCGAAGGCTTCGGGATCGTCGGGGTTGCTGAGATAGCGCGCGCGGAATTCCGGCGAGATTACGCTGGTCTTCATGATCGCGCTGTCGAACAGGTTGCCGCGCAACACGATGAAGCCCGCGTCCTGGAGCAGCGGCGTCGCGAAGGGGCGAATGACCCGCTCGTCCTCGATCGTCGCATCGCGGCAATTGTCGCCCATCGTCTTGCCGTTGGCGGTCATCGCGTCTTCGTGGATCAGGCCCTGCTTCATCAATTCGGCGACCACCGCTGGAACGCCGCCGGCATGATAATAATCCTCGCCGAGATACTCGCCGGCGGGCTGGAGGTTGACCATCAGCGGCACCTTGTGGCCGTGCGTCTGCCAGTCGTCGATCGGCAGGTCGACGCCGATATGGCGCGCGATCGCGGCAAGGTGGATCGGCGCGTTGGTCGAGCCGCCGATCGCCGAATTGACGACGATCGCGTTATGGAACGCGTCCTTGGTCAGGATGTCCGAAGGCTTCAGGTCCTCGGCGACCATGTCGACGATCCGCTTGCCGGTGCGATACGCGACTTCCTGGCGGTCACGGTACGGCGCGGGGATCGCGGCCGAGCCGGGCAACTGCATGCCGAGCGCCTCGGCCAGGCTGTTCATCGTCGTCGCGGTACCCATCGTGTTGCAATAGCCGGTCGACGGCGCCGACGACGCGACCAGCTTGATGAAGCCCTCGTCGTCGATCGCGCCGGTCGCGAGCAGTTCGCGCGCCTTCCACACGATCGTGCCCGAACCGGTGCGCTCGCCCTTGTGCCAGCCGTTGAGCATCGGCCCTACCGACAGCGCGATCGCCGGGATGTTGACCGTCGCAGCCGCCATAAGGCACGCCGGCGTGGTCTTGTCGCAGCCGATCGTCAGCACGACGCCGTCGAGCGGATAGCCGTAGAGCACTTCGACCAGCGCGAGATAGGCGAGGTTGCGATCCAGCCCTGCGGTCGGGCGCTTGCCGGTTTCCTGGATCGGATGGACCGGGAATTCGAGCGCGATGCCGCCGGCTTCACGAATGCCTTCGCGCAGGCGCTCGGCGAGCACGAGGTGGTGGCGGTTGCACGGACTCAGATCGCTGCCGGTCTGGGCGATGCCGATGATCGGCCTGCCCGAACGCAGTTCCTCCAGGCTAAGCCCGAAGTTCAGATAGCGCTCGAGATAGAGCGCGGTCATGTCGATATTCTCGGGGTTGTCGAACCACGCGCGGCTCCGGAGCTTCTGTGGAAGTTTTGGCATGTCGGTCATCGGGAGCTTTCTGGTGTCAGCGGGCGACGGAGAGGCGGTAGATCATCGCGTGATGATACGGCTTGCCCGGATCGACGCGGGCGGAGACGAAGTTGGGCTTGTTAGGGGCGTCCGGGAATTTCTGTGGTTCGAGCGCGATCCCGTCACCCATCCGGTAGAGATGGCCGTGCTTGCCGACGAACGTCCCGTCAAGGAAGTTGCCGGTGTAGAACTGCACGCCGGGCTCGGTCGTGAGCACTTCGAGAACGCGGCCCGATGCCGGATCCTCGAGCCGCGCGGCCAGTTCGGGCTTGGCGGTCAGCCCCTTGTCGAGCGCGAAGTTGTGATCATAGCCGTGGCCGTAGCGGATCTGCTGGTCGCGGCCGTCGCGGATGCCGTCGCCGACGATGCGGCCGCCGCGGAAATCGAACACCGTGCCGGCGACGGGTTGCAGGGCGCCGGTCGGGATTAGCTTGTCGTCGACCGGGGTGATCGCCTTGGCGGGGATCGTCAGCCGGTGGGCGTAGGTGCCGACCGCCGAGCCTTCGCCGCCGAGATCGAAGATCGCGTGGTTGGTCATGTTGACGACCGTGGGCTTGTCGGTCTTGGCGTCGTACGCGATGCCAAGATTCCCTGCTTCGTCGAGCGTGTAGGTGACGGTGACGTCGAGATTGCCGGGATAGCCGGATTCGCCATCGGGGCTGCGGCGGCCCAGCACCAGCGTCGCGGTCGGGCCGCTCTTCACGGACAATACCTTCCACGCGACCTTGTCGAAGCCCTTGGTGCCGCCGTGTAGCGAGTTGACCTTGTCGTTCAGCAGCAACTGATAGGCCTTGCCGTCGAGTGTGAAGCGGCCGCCGGCGATGCGATTGGCGAAACGGCCGACCGTTACGCCGAAGAAATTGGGGTGATCGACATAGGAGGCCAAGTCGTCATAGCCCAGCATGACGTCGGCGATCTTGCCCGCCCGGTCGGGACCCATCAGCGACTGCAGCGTCGCACCGTAGGACAGGATGCGCGCGGATACGCCGTGCGCGTTGCTGAGCGTGATCGCCTCGATCGCGGTGCCGTCCTGCAAAGTACCGGCCGGCGATCGCCTCGCATCGGCGGCGTGCGCGGCCTGTGTCGGCACAACGGCCAGTAACGTCGCCACGATGATCCCCGTCTTCCCCAGTCCGCGCATTCCGGTTCCCATCCTTAATCGTCCGACGCCGTTGACGCGCCTTGTTGTCGTATATAGTCCGACAATATATTTCTGAGCAAGCCATGCGGTAAAAGACTGTCGATCGGTCGCCGACCTGGCACGGAGGATGGACGATCATGGCGATGCCGATACAGCCGACGCACGTACATACCGGGCATACCGGCCAGGGGACGCAACAGGCGGGGCCAAGTTACCGCTCGGCGTTGACGTTGCTCGCCAGCCTGTTCTTCATGTGGGGCTTCATCACGGTCATCAACAACACGCTGCTGCCGCATCTGCGCAGCGTGTTCGACCTGAGCTACACACAGACGACGCTGATCGAGAGCGTCTGGTTCATCGCCTATTTCTTCGCGTCGATCCCCTCCGCCAAGCTCATCGAACGGGTCGGCTATCAGAAGTCGATGGTGTTCGGCCTCGCGCTGATGGCGGGTGGCGCGCTGCTGATGGTGCCGGCCGCGCGGATCCCGTCCTACGGCGTCACGCTGGTCGCATTGTTCATCATCGCCAGCGGGATCACGCTGCTGCAGGTCGCGGCAAACCCGTATGTCGCAGTCGTCGGCCCGCCCGAGACCGCCTCGTCACGGCTGAACCTGGTGCAGGCGTTCAACTCGGCCGGTGCGACGCTGGCGCCCTTGTTCGGCGGCTATCTGATCCTGGGTCGCTCGACCTCGGGTACCGCGGCGGCGGGCTCCACCGCAACGCTGACTGCCGCCGAGCGACTTGCCGATGCGCAGTCGGTTGTGCTGCCCTATCTGATCGTCGCGGGCGTGCTCGTCCTGCTGGCGGTCGTGATCGCCCGGTTCCCGCTGCCGGCGATGGGATCGGCGACGCAGCGCTCCGCCAAGGACGCGCGCAAAGGCCTGTCGCTCTGGTCGCACCGCAACCTCGTGTTCGGCATCCCGGCGATCTTCATCTACCTGATCGCCGAGATCGGCGTCGCCAACCTCTTCATCAACTTCGTCAGCCAGCCGGAGATCGGCAATCTCAGCCACGAACAGGCATCGCATTACCTGTTCATCCTGTGGGGCGGCATGATGGTCGGCCGACTCGTCGGCAGCTACGTCATGCGCACCGTGCCTGCCGAACGCGTGCTGGCGTTCGCAAGCGTCGGCGCGTGCGTCGTGATGCTGATCGCCACCTTCACCACCGGTCACGTCGCGATGTGGGCGCTCATTTCGGTCGGCCTGTTCCATTCGATCATGTTCCCGACGATCTTCACCCTCGGCATCAAGGGCCTGGGGCCGCTGACCGAGGAAGGGTCGGGGCTGCTGATCATGGCGATCGCCGGCGGTGCGCTGGTGATCGTGCAGGGCTGGCTTGCGGATACCTATGGCTTGCAGATCTCGTTCCTGCTGACCGCAGCGTGCGAGCTCTATGTCCTGTTCTATGCGGTGTGGGGATCGAAGGTTACCGATCCGCTGCCGGACCAGGTGCCCGGCCAGACGATCGCGTGATCGCGGGATGGGGGCGCTGGCTGGTATGAGTGGCATCCTCACGGCGGATTATTGCGTGCAGGACCGTCTAGTTGGAGCCCGATATGTCCGACTCGAACATCACGTTTAATTATATGATATTTGATGATCTAGGACTGGTCGGCGTACCGTCGGCAATTAGGTCCGTGAGGAGAGAGTGATGACGTTACGTTTGCTGCAGCATCTCGGCGCCGACGGTACGCGGTCGGTGATCGCCGCCACGGCGGAGGGTGCGATGTTCGTGAAGGGTGTCGACAGCGTCCGCGCACTCGCTGCCAAGGCGATCGCGGACGGCAGCGACCTTGCGGCGGCGGTGGCGTCCTGCGGGACCGGCGCAACCGTCGACATCGCAGCCGAACTCGATGCCGGGCGGCTGTTGTCGCCGATCGACCATGTCGATCCGGCGCATCTGGTGATGACCGGGACCGGCCTCACGCATCTCGGCTCGGCCGAGGGGCGCGACAAGATGCACCGCGCGGCGGCCGATGCGGCGACGCAGACGGATTCGATGCGGATGTTCCTCGAGGGTGTCGAGGGCGGCAAGCCAGCGCCTGGCCAGCGCGGCCAGCAGCCCGAATGGTTCTACAAGGGCGATGGCTCTGGGCTGGTCGCGCCGGGCGCTGCGCTGACGATGCCGGATTTCGCCGAGGATGGCGGGGAGGAACCCGAACTCGCGGGGATCTACCTGATCGGTCCCGACGGTACGCCGTTCCGGCTCGGCCTGTGCCTCGCCAACGAATTCAGCGACCATGTGACCGAACGACATAATTACCTGTGGCTGGCACACTCGAAGCTGCGTCAGGCGGCGCTGGGCCCCGAACTGCTCGTCGGCACGCCGCCCGAGCATATCGAGGGTGCGAGCCGCATCCACCGCGACGGCGCGCTGCTGTGGGAAAAGCCGTTCCTGTCGGGCGAGGCGAACATGTCGCACACGATCGCCAATCTCGAGGCGCATCATTTCAAATATGATCTGTTCCGCCGCCCCGGCGACGTTCACGTCCATTTCTTCGGGACGGCGACGTTGTCGTTCGCAGACGGTGTGGCGACGCGCGAGGGGGATGTCTTCGAGATCGAGGCGGCACCCTTCACCCTGCCGCTGCGCAACACGCTGACCAAGGCCGCAGCGCGCCCGCTGTCGGTGGTGACGCTATAGCGCCTGTAGGCCCCGTATCGTGACGAACCGGTCCATGCCGGCGGTCCGGGGTGATGCGCGGGAGGAGGTTGGTGGGCCCGGCAGGAATCGAACCCGCAACCTAGCCGTTATGAGCGGCCAGCTCTAACCGTTGAGCTACAGGCCCCACCGTCGCCCGCGTTAGCGCAAGCGCCCAGCCGGCAAAAGGGCGCAAAGCAAAAGACACAAAGAAAAAAGGGCGCTCCCGAAGGAGCGCCCTTTCCGACAATAAAACGCCGTCGAGCGTAAACGCCCGACAGGGTTTTAGTTCATGTTGTCGGTCTTCTCGTCGGCAGCGTCACGGACGTTGTCGGCAGCTGCGTTCATGTTGTCAGCAGCGTTCTCGAGAACGTCGGTTGCGACGCCGTTCGAGGTGTTGTCCGCCATTGCGTCCATGTTGTCAGCCTGCATTTCCATGTTGTCAGCCAGCATGTCCGCGTTGTTCTCTACGGCGGCGGCTTCTGGCGACTTGCTGCAGGCTGCGACGGACATCAGGCCGGCGGCAGCAGCGATCAGAACGATCTTCTTCATTCGAATGCTCCCAAGCATAGTTTCACTCGCGGCCGACCCGATTGCCGTCGCGAAGTCACGTCAAATAGCGGACCCCGGCGGGCGGTCAATCCGCTAAATTCATCTCTCCGCAAGCTTTGCGGCAGAACGATGACAGATCGGTTGCTGCAACTGGTCACTTTCCGGGCACGATCGGACCGATTTCCTCGGGTGCATTGGCTACCGTCGCGATCATCGCGGTCCATGCCGCGACGTTCTGGCGAAGCTGTTCGGGATCGATCCGTTCCAGCGTATCCTCGGGCGTGTGATGATAGTCGAAGTAGCGCAGGCCCGACTGGTTGAGGTCGATCCCGGCAACGCCTGTCGCGATCGTCGGGCCGACATCGGTCCCGCCGTGGGGCGCATCGGCACCGCGAATGATCCCGAGTGGCGCGAGCGCGACGGCTAGGCGGTCCTCGATAGGCTTGGCGGCGGCGGGCAGGCTGCTCTCGAACCGCCAGACCCGATCTGCACCGAAGTCCGATTCGGCGGCGGTCGCGTGACGTTCTCCAGCATGCGCCTTGGCGTAGGCGATCCCGCCGAACCCACCGCTCTCCTCGTCGCCGAACCAGACGACGCGGATCGTGCGGCGTGGGCGCTGGCCGCTGTCCATCACGATCTTGGCGGCAGCTGCAGTGATCGCGATGCCGGCGCCGTCATCGATCGCGCCGGTGCCGAGATCCCAGCTGTCGAGATGGCCACCGACCAGCACGATCCCTGCCTTGGGATCGGTACCCGGAACCTCGGCGACGACGTTGCCGGATGCGCGCATTCCGACCTGCTTGTCTTCGAGCACCAGCTTCAGCGTCACCGGCTTGCCGAGCTTCACCAGCCGCTCGACATGCTCGGCGTCCGCGACCGACAGCGCCGCTGCGGGGATCGGCGTCACGCCGGCTTCGAAATTGGTGTTGCCGGCGTGCGGCCCGCGGCCGTGATCGGTGCCGATCGAGCGGATCACGATCGCCGCCGCGCCCTTCTTCGCGGCGACGTTGGGCCCGACGAAGCGCGCGGTGCCCTGCGATCCATAGCTCGATCCGTCCTGGGTCGGCTGCATCGCGTTCGACACGAATGCGATCTTGCCCTTCAGGCTGCCTTCGGCAGCGAGCGCCAAATCATTGTACGTCGGGAAATACGCGATCGGCAGGGTCAGCCCGTCAGGCGGCGTCGAGCCCGAGTTACCGAGACCGACCAGATGCAGCGTCTGCGTATAGGGCGCCACCAGTTCTCCACTTTCCGTGCCACGCGACCAGACCGGCAGTTGGTACGGCTCTACCCGCACATTCTTGAACCCCAGCGCCTTCAGCTTGGCGACCGACCAGGCCCGCGCCCGCGGTGCCGCCTCGGTGCCGGTCATCCGCGGGCCGACCTCGGTCGTGATCCCCGCAACGATCTTGTACGCGGTGTCGTCGGTCAGCGCCTTGTCGCGCAGCGCGGCGACCTTCGCGTCGACCGTGGTCGCCGGGGCGGCGGCACGCTGCGCCGACAGAGGAGAGGTGAGGGCGGAGGCGGCCAGCGCCGCGAGCAGGGTGCGTTTCATCATCGGGGCAGCGTATGTCGGCGCTCCCCGTTTGCCAACGGCCCGCCGCATCGCTATCTGCGCACGTCAAATCCCGCCCTTATTCAGAACGGAGCTCGGCACCCACATGGCCGTCCAGTATACCTACGTCATGAAGGGTCTGTCGAAGACCTTCCCCGGTGCCAACAAGCCCGTTCTCAACAACATCCACCTGCAGTTCATTCCGTCGGCGAAGATCGCGATCATCGGCCCCAACGGCTCGGGCAAGTCGACGCTGATGAAGATCATGGCCGGCATGGACCCTGATTTCACCGGCGAAGCCTGGGCGGCGGAAGGCGTCAACGTCGGCTATCTGGCGCAGGAGCCGCAGCTCGATCCGACCAAGGACGTGATCGGCAACGTCAAGGACGGCGTACGCCCGGTCGCGGATCTGGTCGACCGGTTCAACGCGATCTCGGCCGAGATGGGCGATCCGCAGGACGACACCGATTTCGACGCGTTGATGGAGGAGATGGGCGAGCTTCAGGCGAAGATCGACGCGGTCGACGGTTGGGCGCTCGACAGCCAGCTCGAACAGGCGATGGAAGCGCTGCGCTGCCCGCCGGGCGATGCCTCGGTCGTCAACCTCTCGGGCGGTGAGAAGCGCCGCGTCGCGCTCTGCAAGCTGTTGCTGGAAAAGCCGCAGATCCTGCTGCTCGATGAGCCTACCAACCATCTCGACGCCGAAAGCGTGTCGTGGCTGGAGAACTACCTCAAGGAATATACCGGCAACGTCATCCTCGTGACGCATGACCGCTACTTCCTCGACAACGTCGTCAACTGGGTGCTCGAGCTCGATCGCGGGCGCTATTACACCTACGAAAGCAACTATTCGGGCTATCTGGAGAAGAAGGCGCTGCGCCTGAGCCAGGAAGAGCGCGAGGAACAGGGCAAGCAGAAGGCGATCGCCGACGAGCTGGCGTGGATGCGCCAGACCCCCAAGGCGCGCCAGACCAAGTCCAAGGCCCGTATCCGCGCGTTCGACGAACTGATGGAGAAACAGGAGAACCGGGTCGCCGGCAAGGCTGCGATCCTGATCCAGCTGCCCGCGCGTCTTGGCGGCAAGGTGATCGAGGCGAAGGGCCTGACCAAGTCGTACGGCGACAAGCTGTTGTTCGACGGTCTCGACTTCACGCTGCCCCCCGGCGGCATCGTCGGCGTGATCGGCCCCAACGGCGCGGGCAAGTCGACCTTGTTCAAGCTCATCACCGGCCAGGAAACGCCCGACGAGGGCACGATCGAGGTCGGCTCGACCGTGAAGCTCGGTTATGTCGACCAGAGCCGCGACGATCTCGATCCGAACAAGAACGTCTGGCAGGAAATCTCCGACGAGCTCGAGATCTTCCGTTTCGGCAAGCAGGAGATGGGCACGCGGGCGTATGTCGGCGCGTTCAACTTCCGCGGGCCGGACCAGCAGAAGAAGGTCGGCCAGCTGTCGGGCGGTGAGCGCAACCGCGTGCACATGGCCAAGATGCTCAAGGAGGGTGGCAACGTCCTCCTGCTCGATGAGCCGACCAACGATCTCGACGTCGAGACGCTGCGTGCGCTGGAGGAGGCGCTGGAGACGTTCGCGGGTTGCGCGGTGGTCATCAGCCATGACCGCTTCTTCCTCGATCGCCTCGCGACGCACATCCTCGCATTTGAGGGCGATAGCCATGTCGAGTGGTTCGAGGGCAACTACGCGTCGTACGAGGAGGATAAGCGTCGCCGCATGGGTGACGCGGCGGATCGGCCGACGCGACTGGCGTACAAGAAGCTGACGCGCTGAGGGAGCGCGGTCGTCATGCGAATGGCGACCGCCAATGCTATCCCTCGCCGACCTGAGAACCTTGTTTCCCCGCGAAGGCGGGGACCCAGACTGGGCTCCCGCCTTCGCGGGAGAACACGGCAAGGGTAGCGTCGCATGCACAAGCGCATATTTGTCCGCCTGCGACAGCTACCGAACACGTCCGAAGTTACGGAAGAGTTTGCAAGCATCGTGCTCGCCGGACGGGATTGGCCTGCGACGGCCGTGCGTCAAAGCGTCGCTGTCTCTACCGTCAGACCCGAGATCGTCGCAGCCCCAATGCCTGTGTCGAACGAGACCTCGCGCATCTGCGTGAAGCGGTCTTCGATCGGGGCCCACATCTGGTGGATCACCCGGGCACGGACATCGAGCACCCAATATTCTGCAATGCCCTCCCGCGCGTAGATCTTGCGCTTGCGGCCGAGGTCGTTGCGAAGCGTCGTGTCGGCGATCTCGATCACCAGTGCGAGCGAGGCGAGCGGGATGAGGCCTTCGCCCTCCGGCTCGGCGGTCACGGCGATATCGGGTTCGGGGACATTGTGGGGCGGCATCGCAACCGACCCTTCGACCAACGCCTCGAATTTGCCGCCTGCGTTCCGTAAGGCCGTTGCCAGCAGGATATGAAGCCGCGACTTGATCCGGGCATGCGGGCGATGCTGAGCGTTCATGTAGACGATTTCCCCGTCGAGCAGCTCCGTCTTGCCGTAATCCTCGAACGCGCCGGCGGCGTCTAACATGAGATAGTCCTCGACCCGAAGCTTTACGGGAAGCGGTACGGTGGTAAGAGGTACCATCTCGGTCATGGTGTTGCCGTAGCACGATCGGCACGCGCGCCCAAGGCGTACGCAACAGAGTGGAGTTCAAAGTGGCAGTCGTCGAACCTTCGCCCGGCGGAGATACTCCTCCGGTCGCAGGCGAGCTTGAATATCGTCTTCGCCAACAATCGATACTGGCCGATTTCGGGATCGAGGCGCTGCGCGCGCGCGATCTGGACCCGATGCTGCAACGCGCGACCGAGCTATGCGGCGAAGGGATGCGATCGAAATACTGCAAGTTCCTCGAATATCGGCCGGAGCGCGACACCTTGCTGGTGCGCGCCGGCGTCGGCTGGGCGCCGGGCGTGGTGGGCTCGACCGAGATGCGGACCGATCTCGGATCGCCGGCGGGATTTGCGCTGGAAACCGGCCAGCCGGTGATCTCGAACCATCTGGAGAACGAACAGCGCTTCCGGACGCCGGAATTCATGGCGCAGCACAATATCCGCCGCGCAATCAACGTGCTGGTCGAGACGTCGGGCAAGCGCTTCGGCGTGCTCGAGGTCGACAGTCCGGACGAGGGCCAGTTCGAGCCCGCGGACTTCGCGTTCATGCAGGGGTTCGCCAACCTCATCGGCGTGGCGATCGAGCGGCAGCAGGCGGAACAGCGGCTGAGCGAGGCGATGGAGCATCAGGAGTTGCTGACGCGGGAGGCCAGCCACCGGGTAAAGAACAGCCTCGCGCTGGTGTCGGCGATGCTCAACCTTCAGATGCAGGAGGACGACGATCCGCGAATCCGGCGGCTGCTCGGCGATGCGCAGGCGCGGATCACGGCGATCGCGCAGACGCATGATCAGCTGTGGCGCGGCGATCAGGTCGGTATCGTCGCGCTGAACGACCTGGTTTGCGGCATCGCGAGCGGGCTGGGGGAGCAGTCGCTCAACCACCGGATCGACTGCGATATCGAACCCATCCTGATCAGCGCGGACGTGGCGATCCCGGTCGGCCTGCTGGTCACCGAACTCGTCACCAACGCGATCAAATACGCCTATGGCGAGGACGGTGGCGTGATCCTGATCACCGTCCGCAGCGGCGATGGGCGGATCGTCCTGACGGTGTCGGACGAGGGTGGCGGATTGCCGACCGATTTCGATCTGACGGCGGCGTCGCGCAAGAGCCTGGGGATGCGGATGATTGGCAGCCTCGCGCGGCAGCTGCGCGGGACGGTGACGATCGAGAACGCCGCGGCGGGCACGTGCGCGACGTTGGATATCGTCGATCCACGGGTCGAGGAGGCCGCATAGGGGCCGGTCGGGATCGACTCCCGATCCCCGTGACTGGAACATTCACTCTCACTGTCATCCTGACGAAAGTCAGGATCCAGGGTGCAACAGTGCCGCCGCTCGTAACTCTGGATCCTGACTTTCGTCAGGATGACGGGAGGGTGGTAAAGCCAAGCTCGCTTGAAAATGGGCCGATGATGCGAGCGCCCATCTCTTTTTAACTAAGCCGCTACAGCGTCTGCCTTGGTCGCCATCCACGCCTCGGCCTTGGCGAGCGCAGGGGCGTCGTCGACGTCGATCCAGTCGATGTCGCTGCAATCAACGATGCGGGCGAGGCCCTGCGCGGCGAGCAGGCGGACGCCCTCGGTGAGCGAGGGGCTCGCCAACGTCGCCAGCGCATCCGACAGCGCAGGGCCGATCGCGAAGACGCCGGTGTCGTAGCAATCGTGCGGTTCGAGGCCCTTGCCGATCGCAACGATGCGGTCGCCTTCGGTCGCGACGCAGGTGACGTCCGCCGGGTCGACCCAGTCGTGGCCGAGACGCCGGTCGATGCCGAGGCGAAGGCCACCGCCTGCTCCGGCCTTCGCCATGCGGGCATAGATTTCGGGGCTGACGAGGTGGTCGCACATTGCGAGGATCGCTTCGCTGCCGGCCAGCGCATCGCGCGCGGCCAGCACCGAAACGCCGTTGGGCTCGCGGTGATCGGCGAGAACCGTCTCGACCGCCAGCGGCCAGCTCCGGCTCGCGAGATACGCTTCGATCGCCTCGCGCCCGTAGCTGACCGTGACGATCGCGCGCGAAAGGCCGGCCTCGGCCAGCCCTTCGAGCGCATGTGCGATCAGCGGCCGCCCCGCCACCGCGCAGAGCGGCTTGTACGGGGCGGAGCTGCGAAGGCGGCTGCCTTCCCCGGCGGCGAGGATGATCGCCGTTTGAATCCGGGGCGTATTGATCATGTCAGGCGGCCTTGATGAACCGCTCGACTTCGATCTGTGCGAGATCGTCGGTCATCTGCGTGCGCGGGTGCTTGCAGAAATAGGCCGAGGCAGGGTCGATTACGCCGGCGATGCCGCGATCCTTGGCGATCTTGGCGCAGCGGATCATGTCGATCGCGACACCCGCCGAGTTGGGGCTGTCCTCGACCGAGAGACGCAGTTCGAGGTTCATCGGCACGCCGCCGAACAACTGGCCTTCCATGCGCAGGAAGCAGACCTTGTTGTCGTTCTGCCAGGGCACGTAATCCGACGGGCCGATATGGACGTTGTCGTCGTCCATGCGCTCGGCCGCGACCGACTGGACCGCTTCGGTCTTCGAAATCTTCTTCGACTCGAGACGGCGATGGTTCGACATGTTGAGGAAGTCGGTGTTGCCGCCGGTGTTCAGCTGGTAGGTGCGATCCAGCTTCACGCCGCGCTTGGCGAACAGGTCGGTCAGCACGCGGTGGACGATCGTCGCGCCGAGTTGCGCCTTGATGTCGTCGCCGATGATCGCCACGCCGGCGTCTTCGAACTTTTTCGCCCAGACGGGGTTGGAGGCGATGAACACGGGGATGTTGTTGACGAACGCCACGCCCGCTTCGATCGCGCATTCGGCGTAGAATTCGGTGGCTTCCTGGCTACCGACCGGCAGATAGTTCATCAGCACGTCGGCGCCCGATGCCTTCAGGTCGGCGATGACCTCTTCACGGGTCGGCTCGGCGGCGTCGGCGAGCAGGAACGTGCGGTCGTCCTTGAAGTCGGCCATGTGGTCGGCGACGCCGTCCAGTTTCTTGCCCATCTTCACGATCGTGCCGGTGTTGCCGACGTTCGGTGCGAACACCGCGGTGCAGTTCGGCTTGGCGAAGATCGCCTCGGCGACGTCCTTGCCGACCTTGCGACGATCGACGTCCCACGCCGCGACGACCTTGATGTCGCTCGGCTTGTAGCCACCCATGTCGAAATGCATCAGGCCAACCTGGTCGTTTGCCCCCTCGCGATAATGCTCGAGACCCTGGACGAGCGAGCTCGCGCAGTTGCCGATGCCGACCACGGCGATCCGAATGCTATTCATTACTGACCCTGTTCCTTACGAAAGATGCATGCGCGACGCGGTCTTTGGTCGCGACGTTGTGCTATGGACGAAAGCGCGTTCGACACGACGGTGCCAGACGAGCCCGACGATGGCGACGAGCGTCAGAGCGACGATCTCGAACCACCAGAAGATGCGTGGATTGCCTGCGAAGCAGGCGACGAAGATCGCCCATACGCGGACGTTCGCGGTAAGCAAGGCCATGAGGCGCAACGGTGCGGCGGCCCGGACGCCGTAACGGGCACCGAACGCGACCGGATCGGCCGATTGGCCGAGCGTGCGCTCGAACGGCATGGCGATCCGGTCGATGCTGCTGGCGATACCGTCATAGAAGCGGACGAGCGCATTGCCGGTCGGCACGGGCGGCGCATCGAGCGCCACGCCCTTGACCCGGCGATGGAAGCGGGAGCGTTCGCCTTCGTACATGTTCGACTGCACCGCGTGCGCACCACCGGCGGCAAAGGCGAGAATCCAGCCCTCGGGCGTGTCGACGGTGATCGCCAGCGCGGTGTATATCAGCGCAAACACGCCGTGATCGCACAGCCCGTCCAGCATCCGCCCGAGCGGGCTCGCGGTCTTGGTCGCGCGCGCCACCATCCCGTCGAGTCCGTCGGCGATCAACCAGCCCAACGACAGCAACAGACCGACGACGGCGAACGCCCAGTTATCCCACTGCGCATAGGCGATTGCCGCGGCACCTCCGAGGCAAAGTCCGGCGACCGACACCGCATTGGCCGAAATTCCACGCGCCAGCGCGAACGGCAAGAGCGCACGGCCCGCCGGGTGAATCAGCCAAAGGTTAGATGGGATCTCGATCCGGCGATCGCGCGATCCATCCGGTGGAGCCAGTGTCATAGGATTTTCACAATGCGCCGAACGGCCGATTTATGCAAGGTGGCGCGACGCGGACTAGGGAACGCTTGAACGCAATTCGTCGATCCAGATCGTTCCGGTCCCATCCGATGGCGCACGCCAGTCGCCACGGGGCGACAGCGCGCCGCCCGCCGAGACCTTCGGCCCGTTGGGCATGGCGGACCTCTTGAACTGGCTCGTGGCGAAGAACCGGAACAGGAATTTTTCCAGCCAGTGGCGGATCGTCGGCAGATCGTAGGCGACTCGTGCGTCGGCGGGCAGGTCCTTCGGCCATGCACCGACGCTCGCATCGCGCCATGCGTGCCACGCGAGAAACGCGATCTTCGACGGCGCGAGGCCGTGGCGGATCACGTAATGCGCGAAGAAATCGTTCAGCGCATACGGCCCGATCATCGACTCGGTGCTCTGCAATGCGCCATCCGCGCCCGCGGGCACGAGCTCGGGCGAGATTTCCTGCGCGAGGATCGTCGACAGGATCGCGTCGGTGGCCGCGTCGTATTGGTCGGTGCGGATGCACCAGCGGATCAGGAACTGGATCAGCGTCTTGGGCACGCCCGCGTTGACCGCGTAATGGCTCATCTGATCGCCGACGCCGTAGGTGCACCAGCCGAGCGCCATCTCGCTCAGATCGCCGGTGCCGAGCACGATCCCGCGGCGCTGGTTGGCAAGGCGGAAAAGGTAATCGGTGCGCAGCCCCGCCTGCACGTTTTCGAACGTGATGTCGTAGACGGGCTCGCCCTCGGAAAAGGGATGGCCGATATCCTCCAGCATGCGGGTGGCGGCGGGGCGGATGTCGATCTCCTCCGCCGTGATACCCAGCGCGCGCATCAGCGCCCACGCGTTCGCCTTGGTCCCTTCGCCGGTCGCAAAACCGGGCATGGTGAAGCCGAGGATCGCGCTGCGGGGGCGTCCCAGCCGGTCCATCGCCTTCGCCGCGACGATCAGCGCGTGGGTCGAGTCGAGCCCGCCGGATACGCCGATGACGATCGTCTCCGCGTGAGCGGAGATAAGCCGCTTCGACAGTGCCTCCACCTGGATGTTGAACGCTTCGTAGCAATCGTCGTCCCGGCGTGACGGGTCGTTGGGCACGAACGGGAAGCGACGGACGGCACGTTCCAAGCCGCCGTCTGCGAGCACCGACGCGTGATCGAACGCGATCCGGCGGAAACGGGTCTCGGGGTTGCCCGCGAACACAGCGGCATCGTTGAACGTCCCGAAGCGGAGACGTTCCTGCGTGATGCGTTCGCAGTCCACATCTGCGACGACCAGCTCGGGCTCGGTCGCGAACCGCTGCGATTCCGCGATCTGCTCGCCGAGTTCGTGGATCAGGCCCTGGCCATCCCACGCGACTTCGGTGGTGCTTTCGCCCGGTCCCGCGGCGGAATAGACATAGGCGCAGACCGCACGCGCCGATTGCGCGGCGGCGAGCGTCGCCCGCTCGCGCGCCTTGCCGATGACGATATTCGACGCGGACAGATTGCAGCAGATCAGCGCCCCGGCGAGCGCACCCGCGGTCGAGGGCGGGGTGGGGGCCCAATAATCCTCGCAGATTTCCGCATGGAACACGAAGCCGGGCAGGTCGCGCGCGGCGAAGATCAGATCGGTCCCAAAGGGTATTTCTTTGCCGTCGAGCGTGATCGTAAGCCCGGTGAGACCCGCCCCGCTTGCGAACCAGCGCTTCTCGTAGAACTCGCGGTAGTTGGGCAGGAACGTCTTGGGGACCACGCCGAGAACCTTGCCCCGCGCGATCGCCAGCGCGCAATTATACAGCCGCCCGTTCCGCACCAGCGCCGCACCGACCAGCAACACCGGCCTCAGCGTCGCGGTCGCCGCGACGACCGTCGCGATCGTCGCCAGCGTCGCGCGCTGCTGCGCGGTCTGCAGATGCAGGTCGTCGATCGCATAGGAGGTAAGGTTCAGTTCCGGGAACACGACGAGGTCGACGCCCCTGGCATCCGCCTCCCGCGCCAGGGCAATCGTCGCCTCGGCGTTCGCGCCGGTATCCCCCACCGACGCCCGCGGCGTCGCGGCGGCGACCCGGATGAAGCCGTGACGATGGATCGCGTAGAATGGATGCGTCATGGCACACCGATAAACGCCGAGGCCGCATCGCGCCACCGGCTTGCACCGCGAAACGCGCCAAAAGCTGTTGCCAGCGAATACGCGGCGGCCAGAACGCTTCGGCAAAGGTCGCATTCTGCTGGCGGATGCTTGCGGGCATATCCGTCGCGATCTACCCCCGTGTCGTCGTATTCGAAGGAACGCCTGTTGTCGGTTAAATTGGTGATCGCTGCCCTGTTGTCCACCACGCTCGCCGCCGCCGCGACGGCGCAGGCATTGCCCCCGCCGGTCGCGCTACCCGGTGAAAGCGCGGACGATGCCCGTCTCAAGCGGTTGTTCTACGACAGCGACGAAGCAAGCCTGAAGCGCAATCCGGTCGAGGCGATCTTCCGTGGCGACCTGCGCTACGCAGACCGGCTCGGCGACTATCTGACCGATGCCTATCTGGCGGCCGAGCGCGCGGCGATCGAGCATGACCTTGCCGCGCTCAAGACGATCGACCGGACGAAGCTGACCGCGACCGATCAGATCGCGTATGACGTGTTCAAGACGCGCAACGAGACCGACCTCGCCGGCTACGCGCCCGCCATCCTCAAGGTCCAGCGCGACCTGCCAATCGACCATTTCCAGGGGTTCCAGACCTTCTATCCGGACTTCGCGTCAGGGAAGGGCGCGGCACCGTTCAAGACGCTCGCCGACTATGAGAACAACCTGAAGCGCAACGCGCAATATGCGGCGGTGCTCGACCGTGCGATCGTTCTATTCCAGCAGGGGATGAAGGACAGGATCGTCCAGCCCAAGCTGGTCGTGACCAACATGATCCATGAGTTCGACAATCTGATCGCGGAAGGCGTCGAGGGTTCGACGTTCTACGGCCCGGTGAAGACCTTCCCCGCGACGATCCCGGCGGCAGATCAGACGCGGTTGAAGGCAGCGTATGCGGCGCAGATCCGCGACGTCATCACGCCCGCGCACCGGCGGATGCGCGACTTCCTCGCCAACACGTATCTGCCGGTCGCGCGCGACACGGTGGGCCTGTCCGCGCTGCCCGGCGGCGACGCCTATTACACCTATCTGATCCAGCAGCGCACGACCTTGCCGATGACCGCCGAGGAAGTTCACCGGCTCGGCCTTTCGGAGGTCACGCGGATTTTGAAGGGGATGGAGGCGCAGAAGCAGGCGGTCGGGTTCAACGGCGACCTGCCTGCGTTCTTCACGTTCCTGCGCACCGATCCGCAGTTCCAGCCGCGTTCGGTCGCCCAGTTGCGCAATGGCTATCAGGCGATCGAGAAGCGCATCTATCAGCGGATTCCCGAGCAATTCTCACTGACGCCCAAGACCGCGCTGGAAATCCGGCCGGTCCCGGCATTCAAGGAGAAGACCGCGGCGGGCGGCTCGTACGAGGGTGGCACGCCGGACGGATCGCGTCCGGGCGTGTTCTATTACAACAGCTACGATCTGCCCTCGCGCTACATGTGGGAGATGGAGACGCTGTTCCTCCACGAGGGCGTGCCGGGGCATCATTTTCAGATCAGCCTCGCGCAGGAGAATACCGCGCTGCCCGCCTTCATGCGGTTCGGCGGCAACACCGCCTATGTTGAGGGCTGGGCGCTCTACGCGGAGAGCCTGTGGAAGGAGCTCGGCATGGAAACCGATCCGTATCAGCGGATGGGCGGGCTGAACGACGAGATGCTGCGCGCGATGCGACTGGTCGTCGACAGCGGCATCCACGCCAAGGGTTGGACCCGCGATCAGGCGATCGCCTACATGCTCGCGAATTCGCCGATGGCGCGGACCGACGCGACCGCCGAGGTCGAGCGCTACATCGCGATTCCGGGCCAGGCACTCGCCTACAAGATCGGCCAGCTGACGATCGCGCGGACCAAGGCGAAGGCTCAGGCGGCGCTCGGCGCGAAGTTCGATCCACGCCATTTCCATGCTCAGGTGCTCGACACCGGATCGCTGCCGATGCCGGTGCTCGAACGCAAGATCGACGCCTGGATCGCTGCTGGCGGCGGGGCGGCCAAGTGATCGCGCGCCTCGTCATCGCGCTGGCCGCAACCAGCTTGCTCGCCACGCCGATCGCGGCACAGGACAAGAAAGAAACCTCGACGGTCGAGAAGAAGGTCGACGACGAGGTCAGGTTCCCGCCGCTGCCCGCGGACAAGACGGTACGCCAGTCGGCGACGATCGGCGGCCGGAGCATCGCGTACGACGCCACCATCGGCACGATCCCGGTACGCGACGACAAGGGCAAGGAGATCGGCCAGGTCGTCTACACATCTTATGTCGCGACCGGTTCCGGCAAGGGAGACGGCGCCACCAACCGGCCCGTCACCTTCGCCTTCAACGGCGGTCCCGGTGCGTCGTCGGTGTATCTCAACCTCGGCGCGGTCGGGCCCAAGCGCGTCCAGTTCGGCGCGCAAGGCAACGCGCCCTCCGACGCGCCGATCACCACCGACAACCCGAACAGCTGGCTCGACTTCACTGATTTGGTCTTCATCGACCCGGTCGGCACGGGGTTCAGCCGCAGCCTGGTCGACGAGGAGAAGACGAAGAAGGCGTTCTACGCCAACGACCCCGACATCAAATATCTGTCCAAGGTCGTCTACGACTGGCTCGTGAAGGCCGGGCGGTTGCGCTCGCCGAAATACGTGATGGGCGAAAGTTATGGCGGCTACCGCGCGCCGCGGATCGCGTACGAGCTTCAGTCGCAGATCGGCGTCGGGGTCAACGGGATCGTCATGGTCTCGCCCTACCTCGACCCCGCCTCCGGCGACGGCGCGACTGCGCTCTCGCCGTTGCCGTGGATGATCGACCTACCGTCGATGGCGGCGGCGCATCTCGAGCAACAGCATCAGCTTACTCCCGCGGCCATGGTCGACGTCGAGGCGTACACGCGAGGGGCGTTCGCGACCGATCTGCTGCGAGGACGGACCGATCCGCAGGCGGTTTCGCGGCTCGTCGCCAATGTCAGCCGCCTGACCGGACTTGATCCGGCGCTGGTGCAGCGGATGGGCGGGCGAGTCGATTCCGCGACGTTCCTGCGCGAGATCCACCGCGCGGACGGGACCATCGGCAGCGTCTATGATTCGAACGTGACCGCGTTCGATCCGTTTCCCTGGTCCGCGCAGCGCCAGTCGAACGACCCGATTCTCGACGCGCTGATCGCACCGACGACCAGCGCGATGGTCGATTTCGTCACGCGTGTCGTCGGGTGGAAGACCGACGCGCGCTATCACGCGCTATCCTATGCGGTGAACGAGGCGTGGGATCGCGGCAAGCCCGACGACACGCCGGTCACCGACCTGCGGAAAGCGATCGCCAACGATCCGAAGATGGCGGTGATGATCGTCCACGGCTGGGACGACCTGTCCTGCCCGTTCTTCGCCTCGCGGCTGATCGTCGACCAGATGCCGAGCTTCGGCGCGGCAGAGCGCGTGAAGCTCAACGTCTATCCCGGCGGGCACATGTTCTACAGCCGCGAGGATAGCGGCGCGGCGTTCAAGCGCGACGCACGCATGATCTACGCGGGCAGGGCGGGGTAGACTGCTCGGCGGACGCGACGACACAGGAGGCCATTTTGACGATCACGATGTTCGGCATCAAGAATTGCGACACGATCAAGAAGGCGCGGACGTGGCTGGACGCGCACGGCGTCGCTTATGTGTTCCACGACTACAAGAGTGCAGGAATCGATGCGGCGCATCTGGGCGACTGGATCGATCAGGTGGGCTGGGAGACGGTGCTGAACCGTGCCGGCACGACTTTCCGGAAGCTACCCGAGGCGGAGCGCGCCGATCTCGACGCGGACAAGGCCGTGGCGTTGATGCTTGCGCAGCCGTCCATGATCAAGCGGCCCGTGTTAGACACCGGCAAGACGCTGCTGGTCGGGTTCAAGCCCGAGGCGTATGAGGCGGCGGGGCTGGGGCGCGCCTAAAGGAGACTGATATGCCTGTCGCTACATGGAATGGCCACGAGATTGCGCGATCGAACGATACCGTCGTCGTCGAGGGCAATCATTATTTTCCCGCGGACAGCATCGATCCGTCGTTGCTGGAGGACAGCCCTACGCACTCGAACTGCCCGTGGAAGGGTGTCGCGAGCTACAAGACGCTGGTCGTCGACGGAAAGCGGAACGTCGACGCGGTCTGGTATTATCCCGACCCCAAGTCCGCCGCGGCCGAGATCGAAGGCCGGTACGCGTTCTGGAAGGGCGTGACGGTCGCCTGATGTGTAGCGCTGTCTAGACTGTTCTCCCGCGAAGGCGGGAGCCCAGGATCAAGCAGCGCTCGTTCGTGGTTCCTGGCCCCCCGCTTTCGCGGGGGAACAGGGTAACCGAACGCAATCAGCTCAGATCGAACCCGAGAACGTGTCGCACTGCTGCGGATCGCCGCTGTCCAGACCGCGCTTCAGCCACGACTGGCGCTGTGCCGACGTCCCGTGGGTGAAGCTGTCCGGTACGACGCGACCCTGCGTTTCCTTCTGCAGCGTATCGTCGCCGATCGCCTGCGCGGCGGTCATCCCCTCCTGGATATCGCCCGCCTCGAGCCGCGACTTGTTCGCCGCCGCCCACACGCCGGCATAGCAATCCGCCTGGAGCTCCAGCCGAACCGACAGCGCGTTGCCCTCGGTCTCGCTCGCCTGCCGCTGCGCCTGCTGGACCTGCGCGTTGGTGCCGAGCAGCTTCTGGATATGATGGCCGAACTCGTGCGCGATCACGTAATCCTGCGCGAAGTCGCCCTCTGCCTTGAAGCGAGTCGACAGCTCGTTGAAGAAGCTCGTGTCGAGGTAGATGCCCTGGTCGGTCGGGCAATAGAACGGCCCCATCGCCGACTGCGCTGCGCCACAGCCCGAACGGCCGTTGCCGTCAAAGAACACCAGCTTGGGTGCTTCGAATCGCTGGCCGTTCTTCTGGAAGATCGCCTCCCAGGTGTTGTCGGCCGAGCTGAACGCGTTGCACGCCGCCTTGCTCTCAGGCGTCAGGTTGCAGCTCGATGCCGTATCGGTGCCGGCACGCGGCGATCCGCCTTGCGTCGTCGGCGCCGAGGACTGTCCGCCGCCGAGCAGCCCGCCGAGGCCGCCCATGCCGCCGAACACCGCCATCAGGATCAGCACGACGACGATCCCACCGCATCCGAAGCGGCTGCCGATCATCGGCAACAGCCCCATCAGTAGGCCTCCGCCGCCGCCGAAGCCGCCGCCTCCGCCGCCCGAGCCGCGCTGGTCCTCGACGTTGATGTTCGGATCGTAGTCGTCGAGCCGCATGATATGCCCCTTTTCGTTTCTGATTGGGAACGAAATGCGCAAGGTGGCGCTAGGGTTGCAAGGTCATTGTATCGGCCGAACGAGATACGCGAGGGAGTGCGCATGTTCCTGAAGGGCAAGACCGCGATCATCACCGGATCGACGTCGGGTATCGGGCTCGCCTACGCCAAGGCGTTCGCGGCCGAAGGCGCGGCGGTGATGCTCAACGGCTTCGGCGATGCCGACGCGATCGAGCGAGAGCGGGCGGCGTTGGCGGATGTCAGCGGGGCGGCGGCGCTGTACGATCCGGCCGACATGACCAAGCCCGACCAGATCGCCGCGATGGTCGCGCGCGCGGCGGCCGAGACCGGCAGCGTCGACATCGTCGTCAACAACGCGGGTATCCAGCATGTCGCGGGGATCGCCGACTTCCCCGTCGACAAGTTCGACGCGATCATCGCGATCAACCTGTCGTCTGCGTGGCACATGATGCGTGCCGCGGTGCCGCACATGCGCGCGAAGGGCTGGGGGCGGATCATCTCGACCGCGTCGGCGCATTCGCTGGTCGCGAGCCCGAACAAGTCCGCCTACGTCATGGCCAAGCACGCGATCGCCGGCCTGACCAAGACGATCGCGCTGGAGACCGCGACCGACGGGATCACGGTCAACTGCATCTCGCCAGGCTATGTCTGGACGCCGCTGGTCGAGAACCAGATTCCCGACACGATGGCGGCACGCGGGATGACGCGCGACCAGGTCATGAACGACGTGCTGCTGGCGGCGCAACCGACCAAGGAATTCGTCACGCCCGAACAGGTCGCGGCGTTCGCGCTGTTCCTGTGCCGGGACGAGGCAAAGGCGATCACCGGCGCGAACCTGTCGATGGATGGCGGATGGACCGCGGCATGAGCAGCCAGGGCGCTCGGGTCGTGAAAACCATTGCCGTTCAAGGCGATACGCGCATAACTCCGGGTATGCCAACGGGACATGAGACGATGCGAACCTGGGTCGGAACTGCGTGCATGATGGTGATGGCTTGCGGATCGACCGTCGTCGGTGCCGGGAGCGCGAGCGCCGATCGGGCGCAGTCCAGCCTGGATTGGCGCCGGGTGGCCACCCCCGCGGATCGCGCCCGGCTGCGCGGTTGGCGTACGGCGTGGGTCGATGCGCTGGCGCAGGTTGATCGGCAGGAGGTCGCGCGCGATCGGGTGCTCTTCGACCCGGACCGATCGCTGGTCGATCCGCTGCCGCCCGCGGGTGCGTATCGTTGCCGCACGTACAAGCTCGGCGCGCGCGCGGGCATCGGGCCGACCTTCACGATCTCTGGGTGGTTCGCGTGCCGGATCGGTGCGAGCGACGAAGGCGACGACGAGCGCGTGGTCAGCCTCGTCAAGCTCGACGGATCGCAGCGCCCGGTCGGCACGGTCTTTGCCGACACCGACGCGCGAGCGATCTTCCTGGGGACGATGGAGCTCGGCGACGAGACGCGACCGTTGCGCTATGGCCGCGACGCGAACCGCGACATGGCCGGGCTGATCGAGCGGATCGCCGCAAAGCGCTGGCGCGTGGTGCTGCCGTATCCCAAGTTCGAATCGCTGCTCGACGTGGTCGAACTCGTACCCGCGACTTAGCGGGTGGCGGCCAGCGTCAGGGAGCGGTTGCCGTTGCTATCTCGGGCACGGTCCCGGCGGGCCCCGCTACGCCAGGCGATCCGATCGGGCGCAGGCTTGCCAGATAGGCTGCGCCCCGCATCCCAACCGGGGTAACGCGGCCACCGTTTCCCGCCATCACGGCCTTCAGATACGAGCGTGGCTTCTTCATCAGTTTCGGCTGTTCCAACGCCGACAGGCCTACCAGCCGCGCCGCTTCCTTGACGAAGTGTACGCAATTATGGTCGCCGAGACGGTACACGCTGTCGGGCTTGCCTTCGCTCCACGCCTCGACCAGCCGCAACACGTCGAAATATTGCGCGTCGGTCATCACTACCGAGAACTGGGCGTCGCTGCCGGCGATATAGGTCGGCCTGGCGATATCGAGCTTCCCCGCAACGGGGCCCATCAACAATGCAGGCGACACCGATTTCGCGGTGAAGCCGGCATTCGCATCGACCGCCGCGCCGCCGCCATCGGGTATGCCGCGCAAGGTGAAGAACGTATGCGGAAAGCTGTTGCCGAGTTCGTGGCTCCAGAACGTGATCGTGACGGCGGCCTGCGCGGGAAGCGCGTACCCGACGCACAGGCAGAACAGGGCGATCAGGCGGAACATGTGTCTCATGCGCCGATGCTATCGCCGAAGTATCAGCGTTGCCAGCGAGATACGTCTGATTTGGATCAGCGTGGCATGGTAGTTTTGGCTTCCGCTGGCGCGGTCTTAGAAACGGCGGCCAAGGTCGCGTTCTCGCGTTTTTCGGGTCGGATATAGATTGACGACAGCGTCGGAACGGCTGCGCGCAATTGGGTCTCCATCGCCTCGATCATGGTCTCGCCTTCACCCATCGTCACCGCATCGTCGAAATCGGCGCTGATCGCCGCGAAGATGCTGTCGGGTGCGGTGTGGATCGTGCGGACATGGTTGACCGAGACGATCGCGGGGTGCGCGGCAACGATGCCGCGGATCGTGGCGATCACCGCCGGGTCGGCGCGCTCGCCGATCAGCAGGCCCTTCGATTCGCGCGCGAGCAGCACCGCGACCAATGCGAGGATCAGCCCGATCGCGATCGACGCGGCGCCGTCGATCCGCGGATCGTTGAACGCGTGGCTGGCCCAGATGCCGATCCCGGCGATGACGAGCCCCGCGAGCGCCGCGGAATCCTCGAACAGCACGATGAAGCCCGCCGGATCCTTCGACCGGTGGATCGCCGACCACCAGCCCATATCGCCCTTGGTCCTCGAGAATTCACGCACCGCGATCGTCCAGCTGCTGCCCTCGAGCGCGAACGAGATCGCGAGCACGACATAGTTGATCGTCGGGCTCGTCAATGGTTCGGGGTCCTGGATATGCCGCCAGCCTTCGAAGATCGACACGCCGGCGCCGATCGCAAAGATCAGGATCGCGACGACGAAGGCCCAGAAATACAGCTCGCGACCATAGCCGAACGGGTGCGCCTCGTCGGCGGGACGCTTGGCCTTGCGCTGGCCGTAGAGCAGCAGGACCTGATTGCCGCTGTCGACCACCGAGTGGAAACCTTCGGTCAGCATCGAGGACGATCCGGTCAGCCCGGCGGCGATGAATTTCGCCACGCCGATCCCGAGATTGGCGGCGAGGGCGCCGTACAGGACGATGTCGTCCTTGATGCGAGCGGTCAGTGTCTTGGCCATCCCGCGGTCCTACACGAGAGGGCGGGGTTGGAAAGGGGCCGGCATTTCGCCGCGCGATATGCATAGTCGGGCGTGAGGTCGACGGTGCTCTGGTAGGCGGACGTACCCGGCACCCCCGCTCCGTCATCCTGACTTTCGTCAGGATGACGAGCTACGACGGGTTCACCGTCATCTTAATAAGGAATACCCGCCGATGGACGAGCCATCGGCGGGTACCTTTCCTCCCCAGGAAACTCTTGAACGGGTTTAACCGAGCCGGCCGAGACGGTGGTACAACGCACTCATCCGCGTCAGCCGCTCATCGTCGATGGAGGTCTTGCTGATCATCTCGCCGAGCACTTCCTTCATCAATGCGAAGTCGTTGGTCGAGAAGACGGCGCGGGCGCGGGGTTGTTCGGTCGTGGTCTGCATGGCGTGCCTCCGTGAATGGCGAGCTTGTCTCTCTCTTTACAACGATTGCGTACCGAGAGAGGCGATGCAACGGTAATAGCGGCCGATGCGGGTGAGTTGGAATGTCCCATCGCACGGTGCCAGCGTCGCGGTGTCGGCCAGCCTTGTGCATTGGCTGTCGATCTGTAAACATCGTGACAGGAGGATCTGCAATGGCGGAACGGAAATTGCTGGCGGGGCACGCGATCCGGCGCTTGCGGCGCAGCGCGGGGCTTACCCAGGCGGCGATGGCCGACATGCTCGCGATCAGCCCCAGCTATCTCAATCTCGTCGAGCGCAACCAACGGCCGATTTCCGCGACGTTGCTGATCAAGCTCGCGGAGAGCTTCGATTTCGATCCGCGATCGCTCTCCGCGGCCGAGCCCGGCGGCGGCGCGGATGCGATCCGGCGGCGGCTGGCGGACCCGATGTTCGCCGATCTCGAGATAGACCGTAACGAAGTAGAGGAGTGGCTGGCGAGCGCCCCCGGCGGCGCGGCGGCGTTCGCGCGCGTGTTCGACCGGATCGGCGGCGGCGCGGTGGTCGAGGCGGGCGACGATCCGGTCACGCTGGTCCGCCGCGAGATCGAGCGCTGGCGCAATCATTTTGCCGATCTCGACGCCGCTGCCGAAGCACTGGCGGACGAACTGCGGCTCGGTGCGGGCGACCTGTACGGCGCGATCGCAGAGCGGTTGCGGTCACGACACGGCCTCACCATCCGCGTCCTGCCCGCCGACGTGCTCCCGGACATGTTGCGTCGGCTCGACCTGCATGCGCGCCAGTTGCAGCTCAGCGAGATGCTCGACCCCGCCTCGCGGACGTTCGCCGTCGCGTTTCAGCTCGGCCAGATCGAGGCGAAGGCGGAGATCGACGCGCTGGCCAAGGGCGCCGGCTTTATCGACCGCGCGGCGGAACGGCTGTATCGCCGCCACCTGCTAGGGTATTTCGCCGCAGCGCTGATGATGCCCTACGCCCGCTTCCTCCGTGCCTGCGAAACGACCGGGTACGACATCGAGCTGTTGCAACGGCGGTTCGGCGCGGGGTTCGAACAGGTCGCGCACCGGCTGACGACGTTACAGCGAGTCGGCGCGCGGGGCCTGCCGTTCTTCATGATCCGGATCGATCGCGCGGGGCAAGCCTCGAAGCGCTATCCCGGTGCGAGCGGCGCAGCGCTGGTCGAGGCAGACGGGCGTTGTCCGTTGTGGCGGTTGCATCATGCGTTCGACCGGCCGGGCAGCCTGATGGTGCAGCTGGTCGAGCTGGAAGATGGTGCGCGGTGGCTCACTATGGCGCGGACAGTGACGCCTCAGGGTAGTCGGTTCGGGGCGGTGCATGCCGAGTTCGCGATCGGGCTTGGCGTCGCGGCGGCGCAGGCGGGCGTGCTGGCGGCGGCGAGCGGGATCGATCTGGCGGGGCGGGCTATGCCGATCGGGCTTGGCTGTCGCGCGTGTTTCCGCAACGATTGCCCGCAGCGCTCGGTCGCTCCAGCGGGGCGGGCGCTGCTGATCAACGAGCGCGAACGCAGGACGTCCGCACTGACGTTCGCCGGCGACTAGGTCAGGCGCCCGCGTCGGTCAGGGCGTCGATCTGGTCCTTCGACAGTTCGAGGGTCATTGCCGGCAGGAGGTCCTCGATCTGCTTGACGCTCGTGGCGCTGGCGATCGACGCCGTGACGCCGGCTTGAGCAATCAGCCATGCCAGCGCGACTTGAGCGTGCGTCGCACCGGTGGCTTCGACTACCGAATCCATCGCGTCGAGAACGGCCTTGCCCTTGCCGTCGAGCAGTTCGCCCATCCTGCCGCCACGGACGCTCTGGCCTAGGTCGTCCTTGCTACGGTATTTGCCGGTCAGGAACCCCGAAGCGAGCCCGTAATAGGGCAGCACCCCGATGTTCTCGGTGACGCAGTAATCCTGCAATTCGCCCTCGAATTTGGTGCGGCTGACGAGGTTATATTCGGGCTGGAGCACGTGATAGCGCGGTAGGTCCGACGTCTTCGCGGCCTCGACCGCGGACTTCAGGCGTGCGGCGTGGAAGTTGGACGCCCCGATGACGCGGACCTTGCCGGCGTCGACGAGCTTGCCGAACGCTTCGAGCACGGCGTCCTGCGAGACCGAGTCGTCGTCCTGGTGTGCGTAATAGAGGTCGATGCGGTCGGTGCCGAGACGCTTCAGCGACGCGTCCGCAGCGGCGGCGATGCGAGCCGGGGCGAGCTTCTCGCCGCCTTCTCCGGGAAGCATGCCGACCTTGGTCGCGATCAGCACGTCGTCGCGCTTGCCGCTGACCTTCAACCACTCGCCGATCATGCTCTCGGATTCGCCACCCGTGTGACCGTCGACCCATGCGGAATAAGCGTCTGCGGTATCGATCATCGTCCCGCCACCGGCAACGAACGCATCGAGTACGGCAAAGCTGGCCGCGCGGTCGGCGGTCCAACCAAAAACGTTGCCGCCGAGGACGAGGGGGGCGATCTTCAGATCGGTCGAGCCGAGGCGGCGAAGGGTCATCGGGTCTGATCGCTTTGATTCGAGAGTGTTTCGGTATCGGGCGCGGCATCGCTTGGAGCGGTAGCCACGGCGTTCAGGTCGACGCTGTTCGCATCGAGCATTGCGGCGGCTTCGTTCAACTGGTGCGCTTCGTCGGCGGTGACCGCGCCGGGTTCGCTCGCGGGCGAGCACGCCGCAAGCGCTGAAGTAGCGAACAGCGCCCCCACCATCACACCGCCATGCCAACGAAAGCGGGCATCTTTACGTAAAGGTCGTCGCGACCAGAACCGGAAGATCCCGGCATTCGCCGGGGTGACGGAGGAGGGGGGGCGCCTTGGCAAAGCTTAGTCCTTGATCGCGTTGCCGGCGCGGGTCAGTGCGTTGCCGGTTGCGTCGGCGGCGCGGTCGGCACCGTTGGCGATCGATGCGCCTGCGCGGTCCGCACCGGCTTCGATCCGGTCGCCTGCACGGTCGGCCTTGACGTCGAGATGGTCAGTCGAGTTGTCGATCTTGGCGCCGGCGTTGTCGAGCGAGCGCTCGGCCGAACCGAGTGCGCGATCGCTGGCGGCGCTGACGTCGTCGACGGCGTTGGTAGTGGTGGCGCTCGCATCGGCGGCGATCGCGTTGGCGGCCTGTGCGCTCTGGTCCTGTGCGTTGTTGCTGCAGGCTGCGAGACCGGCGGTCAGGGCGAGGGCGGGGATCAGGAACTTCTTCATAGGTATCAACTCCCGTGGATGTTGTCTTGTGGACCAGCAAGTTCCCGGCCCATAGCGCAATCGAACGCGGATAAAGCGTTTCCGATCCGTCACGATCGAACGGTATGCGGTAAGTTGCAAACGCTTACGCCCGCGTTGACCTCATATAAAGATTTCTTTATATGATGAGTCATGACGATGGCGCTCGAAATCTTCCGTGCATTGGCGGACGCGACTCGGTTGCGGATCCTAGCGCTGCTGCGGCGGATGGAGCTGTCGGTCGGCGAACTCGCGCAGGTGCTCGGGCAGAGCCAGCCCCGCGTCTCCCGCCATGTGAAGATCCTCTGCGATGCCGGGCTTGCCGAGCGTCGCAAGGAGGGGAGCTGGGTGTTCGTCGCACTGGGTGCGCCGGACGTGGTCGAGCCGGTCGCGGGCGCGCTCGACGCCTGGGCGAAGGCCGAGCCGGATCATTGGGCGGTGGCGGATGCGGCGCGGCTTGCGGCAGTGCGCGCGGACCGTGCGGCGAGTGCGGCGGCCTGGTTCGAAGGGCATGCCGATGAGTGGGACGCCATCCGGTCGCTGCATGTCGCCGACAGCGAGGTCGAGGCGGCTATGGCAGCAGTGCTCGGCGACGCGCCGGTGGGCACGTTGATCGATATCGGCACGGGCACCGGGCGGATGCTTGAGCTGTTCGGCGGACAGGCCACCGTGGCTCTCGGGATCGATCGGAGTTCGGAGATGCTGCGTCTGGCGCGGGCTAAGTTGCACGACATGACCCATGCCGAGCTGCGCCAGGCGGACCTATACGCGCTGCCGATGGCGGATGCTGCGGCGGACGTCGCGATCCTGCACCATGTCCTGCATTTCGCGCAGCAACCCGGCGCCGCGGTGAGCGAGGCCGCGCGTGTCCTTGCGCCGGCCGGCCGGTTGCTGATCGCCGATTTCGCCAGCCACGACCGAGAGGACCTGCGGGTGCGCGACGCGCACACGCGCCTCGGGTTCGCGGACGAGCAGATGGCGGCATGGTTCGAGGCGGCGGGTCTGCAGACGGCGCGGATCGAGACGCTCGAGGGCGGTGAATTGACGGTGAAATTGTGGCTCGGCCGGAAGATCGGCGCGAGCTTGCGTGAGGTGAAGGCGGCATGACGAACATTTCGATCCCCCAATTGGCAGAAGCGCGCCGCGCGCTCGAAGAACCGTTGTTTGCGGATCTTGCCGGCGATGTCGGTATCAGCTTCGAATTCTTCCCACCGAAGACCGAGAAGATGGAGACGCAGCTTTGGGAGGCGATCCGTTCGCTGGAGCCGCTCGGCCCTGACTTCGTATCGGTGACCTATGGCGCGGGCGGGTCCACGCGCGAGCGGACGCATGCGACGGTCGCGCGAATCCAACGCGAGACGTCGATGAACGCGGCCGCGCACCTGACCTGTGTCGAGGCGACCAAGGCGGAGATCGATCAGGTCGCCGAGGAATATTGGGCGGCAGGCGTGCGTCACATCGTCGCGCTGCGTGGCGACATGCCGACCTTGGGCCAGCCCTATCAGGCGCATCCGGGCGGATATGAGAATGCGGCGGCGTTGGTGGCGGGTCTGCGGAAGCTGCACCCGTTCGAGATTTCGGTCGCGGCGTATCCCGAATGCCATCCGGAATCGGGCGGGCATGACGCGGATATTGACAATCTGAAGCGCAAGATCGACGCCGGTGCGACCCGCGCGATCACGCAGTTCTTCTTCTCGCCCGAGGCGTATTTCCGGTTTCGCGACCGGGTCGCGGCGGCGGGGATCACGGCGCAGATCCTGCCGGGAATCCTGCCGGTGTCGAACGTCGCGCAGACCCGGAAATTCGCGGGGTTGTGCGGTGCGGAGATTCCGGCGTGGATGGACCGGCTGTTCGAGGGGCTCGACGATCACCCCGCCGCGCGGCAACTGGTCGCGGCGACGATCGCGGCGGAGATGTGCCGGCGGCTGTATGCGGGCGGCGTGAAGGATTTCCACTTCTACACGCTCAACCGTGCGGAGCTGGCGTATGCGATCTGCCACATGCTGGGTGTACGTGCGAAGCCGAGCGAGAAGGTCGCTGCGGCGTAATTCTTCTCCCCTCCCGCGCGCGGGAGGGGCCGGGGGTGGGCTCGCGCTCGCCTCCAACGTTACCGCCCGAGGATAGCGGGCGCCCACCCCCAGCCCCTCCCGCTTGCGGGAGGGGGGAGTGAAAACGATGAATGTACGTGAACGTTTCAACGCGGAAGCTGCCAAGCGCATCCTGATCACCGATGGCGCATTCGGGACCGAGATCCAGAACTGGGAGCTCGACGAGGCGGCCTATGCGGGCGACCTGACGCTCACCCACGATCAGAAGGGTAACAACGACATCCTGGCGATCACCAAGCCGGAAGTGCCCGAGACGATCACCCGCGAGTATCTCGATGCCGGCTCGGACATCGTGTCGACCAACACGTTCAGCGCGAACGTGATCTCTCAGGCGGACTACGGTGCCGAGCATCTGGTGCGCGAGATCAACGTCGAGTCCGCCAAGATCGCACGGCGTCTCGTGACCGAATACGAAGCCAAGGACGGCCGTCCTCGCTTCGTCGCCGGTGCGATCGGGCCGACCAACAAGACGTTGTCGCTGTCGCCCGACGTCAACGATCCCGGCTACCGCGAGATCGACTTCGATTACCTCAAGGGCGTGTACCGCGAACAGATCGACGCGCTGCTGGAGGGCGGCGAGGGGGTCGGCGTCGACTTCATCCTGATCGAGACGGTGTTCGATACGCTGAACGCCAAGGCCGGGATCATGGCCGCGATCGAGGCGGGCGATGAACTGGGCCGAGACGTGCCGATCATGCTGTCGATGACGCTGACCGACCTTAGCGGGCGCAACCTGTCGGGGCATACGGTCGAGGCGTTCTGGCACGCGGTCCGGCATGCGAAGCCGATCACGATCGGGCTGAACTGCTCGTTCGGCGCGGAGCAGCTGCGGCCGCATGTGAAGACGCTGTCGGCGATCGCCGATACGCTGATCATGATCTATCCGAACGCCGGGCTTCCCAACGAACTCGGTGAATATGACGAGATGCCCGAGACGACGGCCGGGTTGGTCGGCGAGTGGGCGGTGGCCAAGCAGGTCAACGTGCTCGGTGGCTGCTGCGGGTCGACGCCGGCGCATATTAAGGCGATGGCGGACGGTGTGCGCGGGCTCGAACCGCGCGCGGTTGCGCGGCCGGAAGTGCGGACCAAGCTCGCCGGCCTCGAACCATTCACGATGGCGGCTTAGGCCACCGCTCCCTCTCCCCGTCGGGGAGAGGGCCGGGGTGAGGGGCGCCGCAAACGCTACCCTCCCCAACTACCCCTCACCCCAACCCTCTCCCCGGAGGGGAGAGGGAGCTAGAAGAACCAGACAGATGACCACCACCTCCTCCACCTCTTTCGTCAACATCGGCGAACGCACCAACGTCACCGGCTCGGCGCGCTTCAAGAAGCTGATCATGGCCGGCGACTATCCCGCCGCGGTCGAGGTTGCGCGCCAGCAAGTCGAAAGCGGCGCGCAGGTGCTCGACGTCAACATGGACGAGGGGCTGCTCGACGCGCATCACGCGATGACGACGTTCCTGAAACTGATTGCCGCCGAACCCGACATCGCGCGCATCCCGTTCATGGTCGACAGCTCGAAATGGAGCGTGATCGAGGCAGGGCTGAAGTGCGTCTCGGGCAAGCCGATCGTCAATTCGATCAGCATGAAGGAGGGCGAGGAGCAGTTCCTGGCGCAGGCCAAGAAGTGCATGGCGTACGGCGCTGCCGTCGTCGTGATGGCGTTCGACGAGGTCGGGCAGGCCGACACCAAGGACCGGAAGGTCGAGATCTGCGAGCGCGCCTACAAACTGCTCGTCGGCATCGGCTTCCCGCCCGAGGACATTATCTTCGATCCCAACGTGTTCGCGGTTGCGACGGGGATCGAGGAGCATAACAATTACGGCATCGACTTCATCGAGGCGTGCAAGGAGATCAAGACGCGCTGTCCGCACGTCCATATCTCGGGCGGGCTCTCGAACTTCAGCTTCTCGTTCCGCGGCAACGAGCCGGTTCGTCGCGCGATGCACAGCGTGTTCCTGTATTATGCGATCCCCGCGGGCATGGACATGGCGATCGTCAACGCCGGCCAGCTCGACATCTACGACGACATCGATCCCGAACTGCGCCAGGCGGTCGAGGACGTCGTGCTCAACAAGGACCCGGAAGCTGGCGACCGCCTCGTCGCGCTCGCCGAACGCTATCGCGGCACCGACGTGGTGGCGGAGAAGGCGGCGGCGGAATGGCGTTCGCTCGGCGTCAACAAGCGGCTCGAATATGCGCTGGTCAAGGGCATCGATCTCCACGTCGTCGAGGATACCGAGGAAGCGCGGCTTATCATCGCCGGCAATGGCGGACGCCCGATCGAGGTGATCGAGGGCCCGCTGATGGACGGCATGAACGTGGTCGGCGACCTGTTCGGCAGCGGCAAGATGTTCCTCCCGCAGGTCGTCAAGTCGGCGCGCGTGATGAAAAAGGCGGTCGCCCATCTGCTGCCGTATATCGAGGCGGCCAAGGAGCCCGGCGCGCGCGGCAAGGGCAAGATCATCATGGCGACCGTCAAGGGTGACGTCCATGACATCGGCAAGAACATCGTCGGCGTGGTGCTGCAGTGCAACGGCTTCGATGTGGTCGATCTCGGCGTCATGGTGCCGTGGTCGAAGATCCTCGAAGCCGCGAACGAGAACGACGCGGACATGATCGGGCTTAGCGGGCTGATCACGCCGTCGCTCGACGAGATGGTGACGGTCGCCGAGGAGATGAAGCGCGCGGGGATGACGATGCCGCTGCTGATCGGCGGCGCGACGACCTCGAAGGTGCATACGGCGCTCCGAATCGCGCCGGCGTATGACGGGCCGGTGGTGCATGTGCTCGACGCCAGTCGCGCGGTGGGTGTCGCGTCGACGCTCGTCAGCGACACGATCCGCGACGACTTCGTGACGAAGACGGCGGACGAGTACGAAGCGGTGCGGATCTCGCGCGCCAACAAGGGGCAGAGCGAGCTTTTGCCGCTGGCGACGGCACGGGAGCGCGGGTTCGTGGCAGACTTCGCGATGAAGCCGCCAGCGCCGGTGAAGCCCGGCGTGCACGTGTTCGCGGACTGGGACCTGACCGACCTTCGCGAGTATATCGACTGGACGCCGTTCTTCCGCGCCTGGGAACTGGCGGGCAACTTCCCGGCGATCCTGACCGACGAGGTCGTCGGCGAAAGCGCGAGTGCGCTGTACGCGGATGCCCAGGCGATGCTCGACACGATCGTCGCGGAGAAATGGCTGACGCCGCGCGGTGTGGTCGGACTGTGGCCGGCGCGCCGCGAAGGCGATGATGTCGTCGTTCTCGCTTCCCCCCTCCCGCAAGCGGGAGGGGCCGGGGGTGGGCTCGCGCTCTCCTCGACCGGCACGCCTGCGGATGGCGCGAGCCCACCCCCAAACCCCCTCCCGCAAGCGGGCGGGGGGGAAGAAGTAAGGCTCCCCATGCTCCGCCAGCAGATCGCCAAGCGCGAAGGCCGCGCCAACATGTGCCTCGCTGATTTCGTCGACACGCAAGACGACTGGTTCGGGGGGTTCGCGGTCGGCATCCACGGGATCGACGACCACATCGCGCGCTTCAAGGCTGGGCATGACGACTACAACGACATCCTGCTGAAGGCGCTGGCCGACCGGTTCGCCGAAGCGTTCGCCGAACGGCTCCACAAGCATGTCCGCCAGGAACTGTGGGGCTATGCGCCCGAGGAACAGCTGACCAACGACGCGCTGATCAAGGAACAGTATCGCGGCATCCGCCCGGCGCCGGGCTATCCCGCCTGCCCGGACCACAGCCTGAAGCCGATCCTGTTCGACCTGCTCGACGCGGAGACCGCGACCGGGCTGGAACTGACCGAGAGCTTCGCGATGTTCCCGACCGCGGCCGTCTCGGGTTTCTATTTCGGCCACCCGCAGGCCGAGTATTTCGGCGTCGCGCGCGTCGGTCGCGACCAGCTCGAGGACTATGCCGTGCGACGCGGCGCAGACCTCAAGACCGCAGAGCGCTGGCTTCGTCCTAACCTGGACTAAGGTGCGGGCGCGCGAGCGGAACATCCGCCGCGAGCCCGCGCTTACATCAGGTCAATCCGCGGAGACCCGATGACCCTTCCCCAGTATCTTTCGATCGCCACGCTGATCGGCATGATGGCGCTCTTCATCTGGGGTCGGTTCCGGTACGACGTCACCGCGATCCTGGCCTTGCTCGCCAGCATTGCGGTCGGGATCGTCAGCCCGAAGGACGCGTTCAAGGGCTTCTCGGACGACATCGTCATCATCGTCGGCTCGGCGCTGGTGATCTCGGCGGCGGTGCAACGCTCCGGCGTGATCGAACTCGCGCTCGCCAAGATTGCCAAGCGGGTGACGCGTGTCCGCTCGCAACTGCTCGTACTGACCGCGTCGGTCGGGTTCGCCTCCGCGCTGGTCAAGAATATCGGCGCACTGGCAATGCTGATGCCGGCCGCGTTCCAGATGGCGAAGAAGAACGACACGTCGCCTTCGGTATTCCTGATGCCGATGGCGTCGGCGTCGCTGCTCGGCGGGCTGATCACGTTGGTCGGGACGTCGCCGAACATCATCGTCAGCCGCGTGCGCGAACAGATGACCGGGCAGCCGTTCGGCATGTTCGACTATGCGCCGGTCGGGCTGGGCCTGACGCTGATGGGGCTGGTCTACCTGCGGTTCGCGTATCGGCTGCTGCCGCGCGATCGGCGTGCGGCGCCGACGATGGGCGAGGCGCTCGACATCAAGGGCTATGTGACCGAGGCGATGATCCCCGACGCATCGCCCGCGGTCGACGAGACGGTCGATGCGTTTCTCGACCGCCACGACCACGAGGTGACGATCACCCGCATCCTGCGCGCCGGGATGCGCAGCGCGCCGCACGAAAATACGCATTTGCGCGCCGGCGACACGCTGATCCTCGGCGGCGATCCCGATGCGCTCGAACGCGTCATCGCACGCGACCGGCTGAAGCTGGAAGGCGAGGATCGCGAAAAGGCCGATGAGGCGGACGACGACGAGGTCGGCGTGATCGAGGCGGTGATCAACGTCGGCTCGCAACTCGTCGGGCGCACCGCCGCGCGGTTGGCGTTGCAGGCGCGCTACGGTGTCAACCTGATCGCGATCTCGCGACAGGGCGAGCATCTGTCGCGTCGCCTCGCCAACACCGAATTGCGCGCCGGCGACGTGCTGGTGTTGCAGGGGCCGCTCGAGCAACTGCCGAGCAAGCTCCGCGATCTCGGGTGCCTTCCGCTGGCGCAGCGCGAATTGCGGCTCGGCCTGTCGAAGCGGACGTGGCTGCCGATCGCCATCCTCGCGGTGGCGATGAGCGCGACGGCGATGGGGTACGTGCCGGTGGCGGTCGCGTTCTTCGCGGCGGCGGGCCTGATCATGGCGACCGGCGTGTTGCCGGTGCGCGAGGCGTATGATCATGTCGAATGGCCGATCCTGATCATGCTCGGCGCGCTGATTCCGGTCAGCGATTCGCTGCGTACGACCGGCGCATCTGAGGTGATCGCGACGTGGCTGTCGTCGACCGCGGCGACGTTGCCGCCTTGGGGCGCGGTCGCGCTGATCCTGGCGGCGGCAATGGCGGTGACGCCGTTCCTCAACAATGCCGCGACGGTGCTGGTGATGGCACCGATCGCCGCGACCTTTGCCGGCGATCTCGGGTTTCGGCCCGAGGCGTTCCTGATGGCGACCGCGGTCGGCGCGGGGTGCGATTTCCTGACCCCGATCGGGCACCAGTGCAACACGCTGGTGATGGGTCCGGGCGGGTACAGGTTCGGCGATTACGCGCGTCTGGGGGCACCGCTGTCGCTGCTCGTGCTACTGGTTGGAACCCCCCTGATCGTCGCGGTCTGGCCGGTGCATTGAGTCACCCGTCATCCTGACGAAAGTCAGGGTGACGGGTGATTTCAGGCGTTAGGCGCCAGCTTCCGCCGGCTTTCCTTCACGAACGTCGCCCGGCAGGCCAGTTATCGTCTTCACCTCCATGAAGTCGGTGAGGCCATAGCGGCCGTTCTCGCGACCGTTACCCGACTGCTTATACCCCCCGAACGGCGCGCCGATGTCCGGGCTCCACGAGTTTATCGTCACCAGCCCCGCGCGTAATTTCGGCGCGACCTTCGCCGCCGCCGCTGGATCGCCCGAGATCGTCGCCGACAGCCCGTATTCGGTCGCGTTGGCGATGCGGATGCCCTCGTTCTGATCGGCGTACGACGTGATCGTCGCGACCGGGCCGAACGTCTCCTCCTGGGCGATCCGCATGTCGGGACGTACGTCGGTGAACAGCGTCGGCTGGATATAATATCCCGCGTTGCGTCCGTCCGGCCGCCCGACGCCACCCGTCACCAGCGTCGCGCCTTCGTCGATCGCCGACTGGATCAGGCCCTGGATCTTGTCGAACTGCGCCTTGTTGACGACCGGGCCGATATGCTGGCCCATCTCTGCGGGGTCTCCGACCTTGGTCTGCTCCATCATCGACTTCACGATCGCGGTCGCCTCGGCCACCTGGCTCGCATGCACCAGCAGCCGCGTCGGCGCGATGCAGCTCTGCCCCGAATTGGCGAGCACGCCCGCCACCGTCGGCGGCAGCACGGTGGCGAGATCGGATCCCTCCAGCACGAGGTTCGCCGCCTTTCCGCCAAGCTCCTGATGCACGCGCTTGACCGTCGGTGCTGCCGCCAGCGCGACCGCGATGCCCGCCCGCGTCGAGCCGGTGAAGCTGACCATGTCGACGTCGCGATGCGCGCAGAGTGCCGCGCCGACGCCGGGCCCGTCGCCGTTGACGAGGTTGAAGACGCCCGCCGGCACGCCTGCCGCATCCATGATCTCCGCCAGGATCACCGCGCAGGACGGCGCTTCCTCGGACGGTTTCAGGATCATCGTGTCGCCCGCGGCGATCGCGGGAGCGACCTTCGCGCAGATCTGGTTCAGCGGCCAGTTCCACGGCGTGATCATCGCGACAACGCCGAGCGGCTCGTGCACGACGGTCGCCTTGCCGATGACTTCCGAGAACTCGAACGCCGCCAGCGCCTTGGCGGTCGCCGAGAAATGCGCGAGGCCCGTGGGTGCCTGTGCCATCGAGGCGAGCGCCATCGGTGCGCCCATCTCCTGCGACATCGCCTTCGCCAGGTCGGGCATCCGCGCCTTATATTCGGTCATGATCCGGCCGAGCACATCGAGCCGCTCCTGCACGCTCGTCTGGCTCCAGCTCTCGAACGCGGAGCGTGCCGCGGCCACCGCCTTGTCGACGTCGGCGGCGGTGCCGAGCGTGATCTCGGTGCAGGGTTGCTCGGTCGACGGGTCGATCACCTGATAGACGGTGCCGCCCTCGCTATCGACCCACGCGCCGTCGATATACTGCTTCAGATAGCTTTTCATCATGCCTCTCCCCATCGTGTTGCTACGATTTATCGGGCGAAGGAATGGGCTCGCCGCCGATCGGTTGCAACCCGAAACGCGTCGGGTAGGGTGGCCCGAAATTCATCAGGAGGCCGGCATGGCGAGAGTGGCATTCATCGAGAAGACCGGCGGCCCCGAGGTCATCCAGTGGCACGACGTCGAACTGCCACCGCCTGGCAAAGGCGAAGTCTGGATGCGCAACACCGCGGTCGGGCTGAACTACATCGACACCTATCACCGCAGCGGCGTGTACCCCGTCGACCTGCCCTCGGGACTGGGTAGCGAGGCCGCGGGCGTTGTGATGGCGGTCGGCGAAGGTGTCACCGGGTTCGCGCCCGGCGACCGTGTCGGCACCTTCGGCCCGTCGCGTGGCGCCTATGCGACCGAGCGTAACGTCCCCGCCAAGGATCTCTTCAAGCTGCCGGACAAACTGGACGACCGCACCGCGGCGGCGATGCTGCTCAAAGGCTGCACCGCCGAGTTCCTGATCGAGCGCTGCGCCAAGGTGCAGGCTGGCCAGACCGTGCTCGTCCACGCGGCAGCGGGCGGCGTCGGCCACATTCTCGTCGGCTGGCTGAAGGCGATCGGCGCGACCGTCATCGCCAGCGTCGGCAGCCAGGACAAGGCGGAGCGGACGCGCAAGGCCGGCGCCGATCATGTCATCGTCCACACGTCCGAGGACATCGCCGCGCGGGTTCGCGAGATCACCGACGGCAGGGGCGTTCCCGTGGTCCTCGATGGCGTCGGCGGCGCGACGTGGGCGGCATCGCTCGACAGTGCGGCGCGGCGCGGTCTGATCGTCAGCTACGGCAATGCGGGCGGGGTGGTCGACTGCGTCAACCTGGGCATTCTCGCGCGCAAAGGCTCGCTGTTCGTGACGCGGCCGACGCTGTTCGATTACTACGTTATGCCCGAAGAAAAGCAGGCCGGTATCGCACGGCTGTTCGCGATGCTCGACAGCGGCGCGATCATGCCTGAGATCGGGCAGACCTTTGCCCTCGAAGACGCTGCCGACGCACACCGCGCGGTCGAGAGCGGCGACACCTGGGGAAGCACGCTGCTGCTGCCGGAATAGACGGGCGACTTTGCGTGGCAGGCGAATCGCGGTACGGCAGAGACCCTTTTCGGCGAGATGACGATGAGCCTGAACGTGCTGCTGGTCGAGGACGATGCCGTGTTCGCACGAGGCATGGCGGAGGAGTTGCGCGGCTTCGGCCACCGCATCACCGTGGCGCCGAACGGTCGTGATGCGCTGGCGGCGGTCGACAGCGAACCGTTCGACGCGGTGGTGCTCGACCGGATGCTGCCCAAGGTCGATGGCATATCGGTGCTCGAACGGTTGCGCGGCGGCAACATCACGTTGCCGGTGATTATGCTCACTGCGCTCGGCCGCTCGGTTGAAAAGGTCGAGGGATTGCAGGCGGGGGCGGACGATTACGTCGTCAAGCCGATCGACGCGGCCGAACTCGACGCGCGGCTTGGCGCCGTCGTGCGCGGGCGCGGATGGACCGGAGGCAGCGCCGACACGATCCGCGCCGGCGACATCACCGTCAGCCCGACCAAGTTCCGCGCATGGCGCGACGGCATCGCGCTCGACCTCGGCCGGCTGGAATTCAAGCTGCTCAGCGAGTTCGTCGCCAACGCCGATGCGGTGCTGACCCGGGCAATGCTCGTCGAGCGCGTCTGGGGGTATGATTTCGCGCCGACCACCAACATCGTCGACGTCTATGTCCGGCATCTGCGCGTGAAGCTGACGGCCGCGGGCGGCGAGGATCCGATCCTGACGGTCCGCGGCGTCGGCTATCTGTTGCGCGGCTGATGCCGTTCCGGTCGTTGCGCGCGTTGACGCTGGCGTTCCTCATCGCCTTCCTCATCGCGACGATCGGCACCGGGATCGCCATCCACACGGCAACACAGCAGACGATCGAACGCCTGGTCGATCGTCGTATCGAGGTAGTCAGTGACGAGGTCGCGGGAACATCCGGCGATCGCAGCCCGGAGGAGATCGTTCGCCGGATAAACGCAGCGACCGGCCAACGCGATACCGGCGATATCGGCTTGTTGCTGCTCGACACGGACGGACGTCGGTTGGGCGGGAACATTGCTCTCAAGCGCCGTCTGCCGATCGGCTTTTCGACGGTCGCCCTGAAGGATCGGATCGAGGGTCTATCGGCAGGACGCGCCTTGGTCCGCGATGTCGGGCGCGGCATGACGCTGGCGACGATCGCCGAGACCGAGCCGTTCGACGATTACAATGCTGCCCGCGTCCGCATCTACTTCCTCGGGTTCGGTTCGATCGTGCTGATCGTGGTCGGCGGCTTGTTGTTCTTCGTCGTCACGATCCGGCGGCGGATCGGCGAGACGCGGCGGACGGTCGAGGCGATCATTGACGGCGACATGGCACGGCGTGTGCCGATCCACCCGTCCGGCGGCGAGTTCGCGCAACAGGCGATGGCGTTCAACCGCATGCTCGACCGCATCTCGGACTTGATGGCCAGCATCAGCAATGTCTCCAACGACATCGCGCACGACCTGCGCACGCCGCTGGCCAGGCTGCGGGGCCAACTTGCGCTGGCATTGCGCCGGGCGCAGACGCAGGCGCAGCGCGACGATCTCGAAGCGGCCATCGCAATGAGCGACGAGTTGCTCGAGATGTTCGCGGCGATGCTGCGGATCGCCGAGGTCGAGGGCGGCGACCGTCGCGCGGCGTTCGCAGCGCTCGATCTGGCGGCGGTGGCGGACGAGATCGCGACGATGATGCAGCCGGTGGTGGCCGATGGTGACCGAACGCTGGTTCTTCATTCTGCGGACCCGGCGGGGATCGTCGGCGATCGCCACTTGCTGGGCCAGATGCTCGTGAACCTTATCGAGAACGCGCTTCGTCACACGCCGCCGCGTACCCGCATCGAGATCGGCGTCACGATGACCGGCACCGATGCTGTTCTCACCGTAGCCGATACGGGCCCCGGCATTCCGGCGGACCAGCGCAAGCTGGCGTTGCGGCGGTTCGGACGGCTCGACGCCAGCCGGCACGACGAAGGCCATGGCCTGGGCCTGCCCCTGATCGACGCCATCGTCCGGCTTCACCGCGGTACGATCGTCCTCGAAGACGCAGCCCCCGGATTGCGCGTGGTCATCACGATTCCCAGGAGCTGAAACGACGAAACCCGGACAGGCTTGGCGCCTGCCCGGGTCCTTCGTCTCCCCCGGGGGGCGGGGATCAGAACTTGACCGAAGCCTCCATGCCATACGTCCGCGGCGCATTGAAATTGCCGTAGTCGCCCAGCACGTTGCTGATGCTGCCCGACGTCGTGCTCGTTGTCGGTGAGCCAGGCAGGCTGTTCGACGGATCGCGGCGGAACACATACTGCTTGTCGAACAGGTTGCGGACCCAGGCGGAAATCGTCAGCGCGTTGCTGCCGCCGACCTGGATGTTGGCCAGCGCCAGGCGGGCGTTGGCGATGAACGCCGGATCGTTCTTGGTCGCGAACTGATCGAAGGTCTGCGTGGCCTGCGAATAGTTGCCGTCGAGATGGAACTTCACGTCCAGATCGCCGACCGGCATCGTGTAGTCGATCGCGCCGTTGGCGGCGTTGCGCGGCGTGAAGACGATGTAGAAGTTCTGGTAGACACCGGTCGACGCGATCAGCACCGGCGGAATCTTGGTGTAGGTGTACGCATAGCCCGCGGTCAGCGTCAGGCCGGTGACCGGCTGCACCGTCAAATCCGCCTCGATCCCGCGGATCTTCGTGATGCCGGGCGCATTGATTGTCACGAGGTTATTGAAGCTGCCGGTCGCCGTCGTCTGGATCGAGCTGATGTCGACCTGGCTGTTCTTGCGGTCCATGATGTAACCGGCGAGGTTCAGGCGTGCGCGGTGATCCCAGAAATCGGTCTTCGCGCCGATCTCGTACGACTTCACGTCCTCGGGGTTGAACGTCTGATAGTTCGACGTGCGCGAGCTGGCACCGCCGGCGCGGTAGCCGGTTGCGTATTTCGCATAGAGGTGGACCGTATCGCTGGCGTCATAGGCGAGCGTCGCCATCGGATTGAAGCGGTTCCAGCTGGCGTCGAGCGGCTTGTAACCGGCCGCGGTCAGTTGGGCCGTGGTCGCCGTGTCGTAGTTCAGGTTGCGCGAATAATGCAGCACGCCCTGTTTTTCGTCGTGCGTGTAGCGGCCGCCCGCGGTCAGATGGATCGCGTCGGTCGCGTTCCAGGTTACCTGTCCGTAGCCTGCATAGCTCTTGGAGAAGACTTCCGACGCACGATCGATCGAGCGGCACCCCTCCTGCGAGCCGAACCCGCCCGAACCGATGCACGGGTCGAGCACCGTGATCGTCGACAGCGTCGAATTGAACGCTAGCGAGTTCGGCGTCGCCGCGTCGTCGCTGATGTGTTCATTAAAGTAATACAGGCCGGCGACGTAGTCGATCTGGCCGACGGTGCCGACCGCCTGGAATTCCTGGCTGAACTGGTTCTGATGCAGGTTCGCGAGGCTGTAGCGGCTGAAGTTGCAGGCGCTGCCCGTGCAACCGGCGGAGACGACCGGGACGCGGTGATAGCCGCCGCTATTGTCCCACTGCGATGCGCTGACGCCGCGCCATGCGGTGATCGAGCGCAGTTCGATCTCCGGTGCGACATCCCAACGGATGTTCGAGGTGAAGCCGTGCGTCTTGTCGATGCTCGGCTGCTGCGGCACGCCGATATCGGCGACCTTCGCGCGGCTGCTGCCGTTGACGACGACCTGGCTCGGGAGGGGCTTCACCGTCCCGGTCAGCGTCGTGTAGTTCGTGCCCGGCAGCGAGCAGGCGGACGACGCGGCCTGCGCGCCCGCCTGGCAGTTGTTCGGATTGTAGTTCAGCAACTGGCTGTAGAAGGGACTGTTGGAGTCGTAGCCATTGTCGTAGCTGAAGTCGGCGGTCATGCCGGAGATCGGGTGGACACGCGCGGTCGCCTTGAAGCCTCGGCGATCATAATAGTTGAAGCCGGTCTGGCCGGCGAGCGGGTTCTTGGTCGTCGCGCCCTGATACTGGACGACGCCGTCGAGTTTCAGCGACACGCCGTAGACCTCGGGAAGGTCCAGGCGCAGCGCGCCATTATAGCCGCCATAGTTCGCGATGCCCGCGGTCGCGCTGCCGCCCCATTTGCCGCTCGGGCCCTTGGTGACGATGCTGAGCGCGCCGCCTTCGGTGTTGCGGCCGAACAGCGTGCCCTGTGGGCCCTTGAGGACCTCGATCCGGTCGACGTCGAACAGCGCGGCGTTCAGGCCGTGCTGGCGACCGAGATACACGCCGTCGATGTAGATGCCGACACCCTGCTCACGCGCGGGCTGGTTCGCGTCGAGCGGCACGATGCCGCGGATGCCGATCGTCAGCGCGGACTGGCGCGCCTCGAACGTCGCGACGCGCAACGAGGGAACTGCGCCATCGGCGAGATCATACAGGCTCTGGACGTGACGGTCGGTCAACGCCTGGCTGCTGAGCACGTTGATCGCGATCGGCGTCTTCTGCAGGTTCGTCTCGCGCTTGGTCGCGGTGACGACGATCTCGCCGAGACCGGTCTGGTCGGCGGGGGCGGCGGCGGGCGCTGCTGCCTGATCGGTGGGTGTCGCCGGCGCGGGGGCGACTGCCGTCGTATCCTGGGCAACCGCCGGATCAGCCTGTGCAAGAGCAGGCGACGCAATCGCCATGGTCAGCGCGGCGCCGGTCAGCAACCGCACGCGCAGGCTTGCTGCATTCAACATCTAGATTTCCCTTTTCAGACACCTTTGCCTTGAAGGGCGCGATAGGCGGCAGTCGTGGCGCGCCGATTACGAATTTAAGAAACGCGTGTAGGGCGTTCTTAATGTTCGTTTAATGTCGGTGGTCGTTGCGCCGTGTCAGAACGGCGCAGCGCACTGCCGCGCGATCGTGTCGGCGTGCGCAGGAAGCGTCCGCACGGTAGCGGCATGGCGATTGCGGATATCGGCGAGGAATGCCGCCAGCTGAGCGCGCGACAGCCCCTCGGCGAGCGGCGACCATGTGGCGGGATCGATCCCCTGGCCGATCATCACCTGTACCCATGCCGGTTCGGTGAACAGGTCCGTCACTTCATGGGTCAAAATCGCGCCGGCGCGGAACTGCGCGATCTTGTCCGCGAGCGAATCCGGCAGCGCCATCTCGCGGCACCGCTGCCAGAACGGCTCCTGACGACGGTTCGCGTGATAGTGCAGGATGAGAAAGTCGCGTACCGTGTCGTATTCGAGATGCGTTTGTCGGTTGTAGGCGGCGCGCACAGCGGTGGTGTCGCCGGACGACGGGAACAGCGACAGCAGCCGCGCGACCGCCGACTGGACCATGTGGATGCTGGTGGATTCGAGCGGCTCCATGAACCCCGAGGCCAGGCCCAGCGCGACGACGTTGCGTTCCCAGAAGCGCGCGCGCTTGCCGGTCGCAAACCGCAGCGGACGCGGATCGCCGATCGCCTCGCCGTCGAGCGCCGCAAGCAGCCGTGCCGCCGCGTCGTCGTCGGAAAGATCCGCCGCGGCATAGACGAGGCCGTTGCCGGTGCGATGCTGCAGCGGGATCCGCCATTGCCAGCCTACCGGACGCGCGGTTGCACGCGTGTAGGGGAGCAGCGGCGCGGTCGCCTCGCATGCCACCGCGATCGCGCGGTCGCAGGGTAGCCAGTGCGACCAGCCCTCGAACCCGACGTCCAGCGCATCGCCGAGCAACAACGAGCGGAAGCCCGAGCAGTCGAGGAAGAAATCGCCCGAGATCGCCGTGCCGTCGTCCAGCGTTACGCTGGCGAGGTCGCCGCTCTCACCGTCGCGATGCGCGGCGACGATCGTTCCCTCGATACGGTCGACGCCGTTCGCCTCGGCGATCCGTCGCAGCCAGCGCGCGAGCAGCGTCGCATCGAAGTGATAGGCATAGGCGATCTCGGGATGACGATCGAACCGTGCATAGGCCGCTGCCTGCGCGGTCGCGACATAGTCACCGAGCGGCGCGGCGATCCCGTCTGCCCGTGCGCGCAGCCAGTGATGATGGAACGGAACGACGCCCAGACCGCGCCCCACGGTACCGAATGCGTGCATGTAGGGGCTACCCGGTTCGGACCAGTCGACGAATTCGATCCCGAGCTTGAACGTCCCCTACGTCGCGGCGAGCATCGCGTTTTCGTCTATTCCCAGCGCGGCCGTGAACAACCGGATCTGAGGAATGGTCGCCTCGCCGACTCCGACCGTGCCGATCGCGTCCGACTCCACCAGTCGGATCCGCGTGGTGCGCGGAACGAACCGGGCCAGCATCGCCCCGGCGATCCAGCCGGCGGTGCCGCCCCCGACGATCACGATGGTCTTGAGCGGGGCGGGTGCGTGCGAAGAGGAAGGCATGTGGTTGTCTAGCATGGGAATACATGCCGTCCTCGTCCCCCGCTTCCTACCGGGACGATTCTTCGCCCGACGCTTCAGTCGTCTGCGAACATGCCGGCGATCAGCGCGCGAACATCGACCCGCGCCTTCAATCGGGCGGCGAGCAGGGCGGTGCCGCTGATCTTGCGCTGGACGAACAGCATGTCGATGGGCGGCAGGTGCCAGGTGTCGCGGTCGCGCGCGATCTCGGTGCCTTGGTCGCGGAGCACGCCGACGAATGCGCGGTCGCCAAAGTCGAACGGACCGGGCTTGGCAAGTTCGGCGAGGATGACGTCGATCATCCGGTCGACCAGCTCGCGGTGCTGGAGCACGGCCGCTTCGCCGAGGAACCCGGCGGCGATCGCGGATTCTCGCACGCCGTCACGGTCGCCTGCCAGCGCCGCGGTGAGCAGGCGACGATAGCCTTCGCCGGTTTCGGCGGGGAGGGGGCGGGCCGCGCCGAAATCGAGCAGGACGAGTTTTTCGGTTTCGGGCTGCCAGCGATAGTTGGCGAAGTTGGGGTCGGTCTGCATCAGCCGCCAGTCGAACAGTTCGCGCAGAACGAGCGAGATCAGGTCGTGCATCACGCGGTCGCGAACGGCTTGCGGCGCGGTCTCGAGCGTTTCGACCGGGACGCCCGTGACGAAGCTCATCGCGAGTACGCGTGGCGTGGTGAGATCGGGGTAGAGCGTGGGGACTACGAACTCGGGCTGGTCGGCGAGCAGGTCGCCGTAGCGCGCGAGCATCTGCGCCTCGCGGAGATAGTCGGCCTCCTCGTGGAGTTGCTTCTTTGCCTCGGTCAGCAGCGGCGCGATATCGAGGCTTTTCGGAAGCATTCCGGACACGCGCAACAGCGTCGCGACGTTGTCGACGTCGGCGTCGATACTTTCCTTCACGCCGGGATACTGGACCTTGATCGCCAGCTCGGTGCCGTCGGGCAGGCGGGCGCGGTGGACCTGGCCGATCGAGGCGGCGGCGACGGGGTGCGCCTGGAAATGCGCGAAGCGGCGGCGCCAGTCCTTGCCCCATTCGGCCGCGAGGACACGGTCGAGTTGCTGCGGCGGCATGTGGTTTGCATTGTTGCGCAGGCGGGCGAGGATGGTCGCGAGTTCGGGCGGGAGCATGTCGCCCGCGTCCATCGAGATCATTTGCCCCAGCTTCATCGCTGCGCCGCGGAGGTGGGAGAGCTGGTCGGCAACACGGGTGGCGTTGGCGGGGGTGAGGAGCAGGTCGCCGATCTTGGGGCGTTCGCCGTTTGCGAGACGGCGGGCGCCTTCTGCTACTACTCCGCCGGCGACGCCGCTGGCGAGTTTGCCGAAGACGCCGAGGCGGGCGAGGCGGCCGCTCGGGATCGCACGTCCGGCGCTGTTGCCGCTGTCTTCGCTCACGGGTGTTCCTTGGGTTTTGGGGGGCGGTGCGTTGCGATTGGGATATGGGTGGCGGGAGCGGTCGATCAATCGAACCCCGCGCGCGAAGTTAACCGAGGCTACCTCCTCTTGTTCTCCCGCGAAGGCGGGAGCCCAGTCTGGGTCCCCGCCTTCGCGGGGAAACATGGTTGGCGCGGATGCACTTGGACCTACCTTTTCATCATCCCCGACCCCGTCGTCATCCCCGCGCAGGCGGGGATCCATAAACTCGACCGCTCGCGCTTCGATCGTGCCGTCAGCCAGTATGGGTTCCCGCCTCCGCGGGAATGACGGAAGGGGGGCCGCTATCATATCTCTTCCATCCGAACTCGCCGGGACGAAGAGCAGGAGGCCCGTTTGGCCTGAAAGAAAAAGGGCGCCCGGATTGCTCCGGGCGCCCTTATCTCACTCAGCGACGTGGCAAAGCCACGCCGTCGGTCGTCGTTGCTCGACGCCGGCCGACAGCGGATATCCGCTGCGCGGATCGGCGCGAGCGTGGTCGCGCCTTATCCGCTGTAGTACATGTCATATTCAACCGGGCTAGGCGTCATCTCCCAGCGCGCGACCTCGGCGCGCTTGATCTCGACATAGCTCTCGATCTGGTCCTTCGAGAACACGTCGCCCTTCAGCAGGAAGTCGTGATCGGCAAGCAGGCAGTCGAGTGCCTCGCGGAGCGACCCCGCGACGGTCGGGACCTGGGCGAGCTCTGCCGGCGGCAGGTCGTACAGGTTCTTGTCCATCGCCTCGCCCGGATGGATCTTGTTGAGGATGCCGTCCATGCCGGCCATCATCAGCGCCGCGTAGGCGAGATACGGGTTGGCCAGTGCGTCCGGGAAGCGCACTTCGACGCGCTTCGCCTTGGGACCGGTGCCGTACGGAATGCGGCACGATGCCGAGCGGTTGCGCGCCGAGTAAGCGAGCAGCACCGGCGCTTCGTAACCGGGGACGAGGCGCTTGTAGCTGTTGGTCGACGGGTTGGTGAATGCGTTGACCGCCTTGGCGTGCTTGATGATGCCACCGATGAAATACAGGCACATGTCGCTGAGGCCCGCATAGCCATTGCCGGCGAACAGCGGGGTCTTGCCTTCCCAGATCGAGAAATGCGTGTGCATTCCCGAGCCGTTGTCCTCCTTGATCGGCTTCGGCATGAACGTCGCCGTCTTGCCGTACGCATGCGCGACCTGGTGGACGACGTACTTGTAGATCTGCATGCGATCCGCGGTCTGCGTCAGCGTGCCGAAGGTCAGGCCCAGCTCATGCTGCGCGGCCGCAACCTCGTGGTGATGCTTGTCGCAGGGCAAGCCCATCTCGATCATCGTCGAGACCATCTCGCCGCGGATGTCGACGGCCGAGTCGACCGGTGCGACCGGGAAATAGCCGCCCTTGGCGCGCGGGCGATGGCCGAGGTTGCCGCCCTCATATTCGCGACCCGAATTGCCCGGCAGCTCGATATCGTCGATCTTGTAGTAGCTGGTCGAATAGCTGTTCTCGAAGCGGACGTCGTCGAACATGAAGAATTCGGCTTCGGGGCCGACATACACGGTGTCGCCGACGCCGGTGGTCAGCAGATACGCTTCGGCGCGCTTGGCGGTCGAGCGGGGATCGCGCGCGTACAGCTCGCCGGTCGAGGGATCGGCGATGTCGCAGATCAGGATCATCATCGGCGTCGCCGAGAACGGATCGACATAGACCGCGTCGAGATCGGGCTTGAGCGTCATGTCGCTCTCGTTGATCGCCTTCCAGCCTTCGATCGACGAGCCGTCGAACATCAGGCCGTCGGTCAGCTCGTCTTCGCCGATCAGGCTGGCGACCATCGTCAGATGCTGCCACTTGCCCTTGGGATCGGTGAACCGCAGATCGACCCACTCGATCTCCTGGTCCTTGATCATATTGAGAACGTCGGAGGCCGAATTCGCCATGATGCTTGCCCTTCGTTTGCGATATCGCCCGCGTCATGCGGGGGAATCTAATTGCGGTATGGTTATCGATTTCCACACAATGTTGCGCCGCGTCAAATGACGATAACGTCACCGCCCGTCAACGCCCATGCGTGGTTCTGAACTAGATTGCGTCGTCGTCGCGTTCGCCGGTGCGGATGCGGAGTGCGCTCTCGACCGGGATGACGAAAATCTTGCCGTCGCCAATCCGGCCGGTCTGCGCGGCTGCGGCGATCGCCTCGACGACGCGCTGCGCAAGGCCGTCCTCGACGACGACCTCGAGCTTCACCTTGGGCAGGAAGTCGACGACGTATTCCGCGCCGCGATACAGCTCGGTGTGGCCCTTCTGCCGGCCGAAACCCTTGGCCTCGGTCACGGTGATGCCGCTCACGCCGATCTCGTGCAGCGCTTCCTTCACCTCATCCAGCTTGAACGGCTTGATGATGGCTTCGATCTTTTTCACAGGTACGCCCCCGATTGTTGAAACCCTCGCCCTTTCGGCCGAGCTGAACGCCCTTGCGGGTCCAGTTTACGCCCTCGCGGGCGCCTTGCACCAAGCGTGCCAGCCGCGGCGCCCTCGGGCAACCGTGGAATGTGGTTGATTTCACTGCCCGAAATTGCGGCATCCGGGCGGTGCGTGCGCAATGTAAGGGCAGGGGAGCCGATCACAGGATTTCGCGCAGCCGCGCGATCGGACGGCCGAGCCGGACGCCCTTGTCGGTCTCGACCAGCGGGCGCTCGATCAGCAGCGGATCGATCATCATCGCGTCGAGGATAGCCTCGGCGTCGCCATGCTTGACCGCCTTCGCGCCGTCCTCGGCCATGCGGAGGCCCTGGCGCGGCGTCAAGCCCGCGCGGTCGTACAGGCGAACGAGTTCCGCGCGGGAGGGAGGGTTCTTGAGGTATTCGACGATCGTGACATCCGCCCCGGCTTCTTGCAGCAGAGCAAGCGCCTCGCGGGATTTCGAGCAGCGCGGGTTGTGGTAGATCGTCGCCTTCACGATGTCGGCTTCCCCGTCCGCCATTCGGTCATCGCCCGCCGATATTGCTCGGATGCCTTGAGACGCGGCATGTACCGGATCGGGCGGCGGCTTGCGAAGGGCACGCTCATGTTCGTCAGGCTTCCCCGTGCGCCGCAATAGGTGCTGCACCCCCGATTGCCGTCATCGAGCTTGAGCGAAGACCCGGCATGCGAGACGGTGAGCACGCACGCCGGTTCTCCGGGTAACGGCGTTTCGAGGTCGCGATAGACGAGTGTCGCTCCGCGGGAAGTCGCGATGCCGGCAATGTCGCACTGATGACCGTTGAAGAAATCGAGATGCGCGCGAACATAGGCTGCGTTCGCAGCTACGGGCACGATCTCGACGACATTCTCGCCGGTGTATTTTTCGCCGGTCACCGTGCCGTCGGTAAACTGGGCGTAATAGCGCCCGGCCAATCCCTCGACCGGATCGGGGGATGTCGGTCCCGCAGCCAGCAGGACCGGAACGGCAAGCAACATCCACCGCGACATCGTCCCTACGCCCCTTGTTTGGCCAACCACTCTTCCAGCCACTTGATCGTGTACGCGCCTTCCTGGAATTCAGGATCGTCGAGCAGCGCACGGTGCAGCGGGATCGTCGTCGTGACGCCCTCGATCACCATCTCCTCGAGCGCACGGCGTAACCGGCGCAGCGCACCCTGCCGGGTCGTCCCGTAGACGATCAGCTTGGCGATCATCGAGTCGTAGTAAGGCGGCACGCGATAGCCGGCATACAGCCCGCTATCGACGCGGACGTGCATCCCGCCCGGCGCGTGATACACCTTCACCAGCCCCGGCGACGGCGCGAACGTGCGCGGGTCCTCGGCGTTGATCCGGCATTCGATCGCATGGCCGCGGAACTGGACGTCTTCCTGGCGCAGCGTCAGCGGATGACCCTCTGCCACCCGGATCTGCTCGCGCACGAGGTCCAGCCCGGTGATCATCTCGGTCACCGGATGCTCGACCTGGAGCCGGGTGTTCATCTCGATGAAGTAGAACTCGCCCGCTTCCCACAGGAACTCGATCGTCCCTGCGCCGCGATAGCCCATGTCGGCCATCGCCTTGGCGACGATCCCGCCCATCCGCTCGCGCTCTTCGGCGGTGATGATCGGCGAGGGGGCTTCTTCCAGCACCTTCTGGTGGCGGCGCTGCAACGAACAGTCGCGCTCGCCGAGATGGATCGCGTTGCCGTTGCCGTCGCCGAAGATCTGGAATTCGATATGCCGCGGATTGCCGAGGTATTTTTCCATGTAGACGGTGGCGTCGCCGAACGCGGCCTTCGCCTCGCTGCCGGCCTGCTGCATCTGCGTTTCGAGATCGTCGGCATCGTTGACGACCTTCATTCCGCGACCACCGCCGCCGCTAGCGGCCTTGATGATCACTGGATAGCCGATGTCCTCGGCGATCCGCTTGGCCTCGGCGATGTCGCTGATCGCGCCATCCGAGCCAGGGACGAGTGGAAGCCCGAGCGCGCCCGCGGTGCGCTTGGCCTGAACCTTGTCGCCCATCGTTCGGATGTGCTCGGGCTTCGGCCCGACGAACAGAATATTGTGGAGCTCGACGATCTCGGCGAACTGCGCGTTCTCGCTGAGGAAGCCGTAGCCCGGATGAATCGCGTCCGCGCCGCTGATTTCGGCGGCCGAGATGATGTTCGGGATGTTCAGATAGCTGTCCGCGGCGGACGGCGGTCCGATGCAGATCGCCTCGTCCGCGAGCCGGACGTGCATCGCGTCGGCATCGGCGGTCGAGTGCACCGCCACCGTCTTGATGCCCATCTCATGGCAGGCACGGTGGATCCGCAGCGCGATCTCGCCGCGGTTGGCGATAAGCAGCTTCTTGATTTGCGGCATTATTCCACCACGACCAGCGGCTGATCGAACTCGACCGGCTGGCCGTTCTCGACCAGGATCGCGGTCACCGTGCCCGCCGACGGCGCGACGATCGTGTTCATCACCTTCATCGCCTCGATGATCAGCAGCGTGTCGCCGGCATTGACCTTCTGGCCGACGGTCGAGAACGGCTTCGCCTCGGGGTTCGCGGCGAGATAGACCGTGCCGACCATCGGCGACTTGACCGCGCTCGCGCTGATCGCGGGGGCGGACGCGCCGACCTCGGCCTGCGGGATCGAGAGAGGGGCGGACACCGGTGCGGGGGCCTGCGCATAGTGCGCGACGGGCGCGGCCTGGGCGGCCTTGCGCGCGACACGGATGCGGCGCGAGCCGTCCTCGACCTCGATCTCGGTCAGCTGCGTGGTGTCGAGCAGTTCGGCGAGCTGGCGTACCAGGGTCACGTCGACCTGCATGGCGCCTGTTGTTTCTGGTGTATCGTTCATGGCGGGGCCTCCTGTCAGAACCGTGCGACGGCTTCAAGCGCGAGCAGATACGAAAGCGCGCCGAAACCCGCGATCGTGCCCTTGGCCGCTTGCCCGACCAGACTCACATGCCTGAACGATTCACGTGCGTGGGGATTGGAAAGATGCACTTCGATCACCGGAGTCTTCACGCCCTTGATCGCATCGTGCACCGCGACCGAGGTGTGCGTGAACGCACCGGCGTTGAGGATCACCGCCTTCGCGCCGCGCGCCTGCGCCTCCTGGATCCAGTCGACGAGGTGGCCCTCGTGATTCGACTGGCGCATGTCGATCTCCAGGTCGAGCTCGCGGGCGCGATCCTCCAGCATCCCGGCGATGTCGTCGAGCGTCTCGTCGCCATAGATTTCCGGCTCGCGCGTTCCCAGCAGGTTGAGGTTGGGGCCGTTCAGGACGAATATGGTGTCTGGCAAGGGCGGCCTTTCAGTCTTGATCAGTTGCGGCCACGGCGCCGCGGACCCTATATGCGCGTCCTCATACCCGTTCGTGTCGCGCGAAGTCGAGACACCCAGCAGGCGATCGATACATCATGCCCCATTCCGACGGCACCGTCTCCATTACCGTGAACGGCGAGCACAAGCGCGTCACCGCCGGGCTGAGCCTCGCCGAACTCGCGACCGAACTCGGCCTCGTGCCCGAGAAGATCGCGGTCGAGCGCAACATGGAGGTCGTGCCGCGCTCGACCTTGGCGGACGTGATGGTCGAGGACGGCGACGACCTCGAGATCGTGCATTTCGTCGGTGGCGGCGACCACGAGGATAGTGGGCATGGGGACAGCTGGACCGTCGCCGGCCAGACCTTCAAGTCGCGGCTGATCGTCGGCACCGGCAAGTACAAGGACTTCGCGCAGAACGCCGCGGCGGTCGAGGCGTCGGGCGCAGAGATCGTCACGGTCGCCGTCCGCCGAGTCAACGTGTCGGATCGCAACGCACCGATGCTGACCGACTTCATCGATCCGAAGAAGATCACCTACCTGCCCAACACCGCCGGCTGCTTCGATGCCGAGTCGGCGATTCGCACGCTGCGACTGGCGCGCGAGGCGGGCGGATGGGAGCTGGTGAAGCTCGAAGTGCTCGGCGAAGCGAAGACGCTCTATCCCGACATGGTCGAGACGCTCCGCGCGACCGAGATCCTCGCCAACGAAGGCTTCAAGCCGATGGTCTATTGCGTCGACGATCCGATCGCGACGAAGCGCCTGGAGAACGCGGGCGCGGTCGCGATCATGCCGCTGGGGGCGCCGATTGGCTCGGGGCTCGGCATCCAGAACCGCGTGACGATCCGGCTGATCGTCGAGGGGGCAGGGGTGCCCGTGCTGGTCGACGCCGGCGTCGGCACCGCGTCGGATGCGGCGGTGGCGATGGAACTCGGCTGCGACGGCGTGCTGATGAACACCGCGATCGCCGAGGCGAAGGATCCGCTGATGATGGCGGCGGCGATGAAGGCCGCGGTCGAATCGGGGCGGCTCGCCTATCGCGCCGGACGGATGGGGCAGCGCCGCTATGCCGATCCGTCGAGTCCGCTGGCGGGGCTTATTTGATTCCGCGGGTCGTGACGCAAACGTCACGGAACCCACGGTAAAGACGGCCGTTATACCTTCGCAAGTTCAAGCGGCCCGGTTGGCGGGTCCGCAAAAGCAAGTGGAGGCTCTGATGGGCGAGTTCACCGACAAGGTCGCAGCGGCAGGCAACAAGGTTGCAGGCAACGTCAAGGAAGCCGTCGGCAAGGCGACCGACAATGAGAAGCTGGTAGCCGAAGGCGAAGCGCAGCAGGTCAAGGGCACCGCGCAGAACGTCAAGGGCAGCGTCAAGGGCGCGCTCGGCGACGACATCTAAGCTTCGGCTTGATGTGAGAATACAGGCCGCTTCGGGAAACCGGGGCGGCCTTTTCTTTGCGTGCCGTCTCCGGTTCCACACCCACCACCCCGGCGAAGGCCGGGGCCCAATTGCGGAACGATCCTGATTACGGGACGCTTGTAGTTACCGCGGCCATACCAATTGGGCCCCGGCCTTCGCCGGGGTGGTGCAGAGAGCGAAACCAAACTTTGTTGCCCATCCGACTAAACCCCATCACAGGCACCCGCATGACCCTTCCGACCCGCACCTACGCCGCGTTCCTGTTCGACATGGACGGCACGATCCTCACCTCGATCGCGTCCGCCGAGCGCACCTGGACTAAGTGGGCGATCGCGCACGGCCTTGATGCCGCGACGTTCGTGCCGACGATCCACGGCGTGCAATCGGTCGAGACGGTCCGACGCCTGAACCTCCCCGGTGTCGATCCGGTCGCCGAAGCCGCCGCGATCACCGCGGCCGAGATGGAGGATGTCGGCGACATCGAACCGATCGCCGGCGCTGCCGCGTTCCTCGCCAGCCTACCGCCCGAGCGTTGGACGATCGTAACCTCGGCGCCCCGCGCGCTCGCCGAAGTCCGCCTCAGAGCCGCCGGCCTGCCGATCCCCGCGACGATGATCGCCGCCGATGACATTCCGACCGGCAAACCCGCGCCGGACTGTTTCCTGGTCGCCGCCGGACGGCTCGGCGTCGCGGCAAGCGATTGCCTGGTCTTCGAGGATGCCCCTGCCGGGATCACTGCAGGTGAGGCGGCGGGGGCGGATGTTCTCGTGATTACGGCCACGCATTCGCATGTGGTCACGACGTCGCATCCGACGGTGGTCGATTATGTCGGGTTGTCGGTCGCGGTCGGGCCAGACGGTCTGGTCGTCACGCGAGACTGACACCCCGCCCGTCGTCATCCTGACGAAAGTCAGGATCCAGAGCCACTAAGGGCATCGACGGTTACCCTGGATCCTGACTTTCGTCAGGATGACGGAGGTGAGGTAGCATCTGAGGCCTCAGAACAGCCCCTCGATCAGCCCTTGGTCGTTCAGGTGGATCGCCTCCGCCGCCGGCACGCGGGGCAGGCCCGGCATCGTCATGATCTCGCCGCAGATCGCGACGACGAACCCTGCGCCTGCCGCGAGGCGAACTTCGCGTACCGGCACGATGTGTCCTGTCGGTGCGCCGAGCAGCGCCGGGTCGGTCGAGAAGCTGTATTGCGTCTTGGCGAGGCACACGGGCAGGTGGCCATACCCCGCATCCTCCCAGCGCTTGAGTTGTGCCAGCACGCTCGGCTCGGCGACCGCATGTTCGGCGCGGTAGATGCGCCGGGCGACGGTGTCGATCTTGTCGAACAGCGACAGTTCGTCGCCATAGATCGGCGCGAACCCGCCGCCATGCGTCTCGCAGATCTCGGCGACCGCATCAGCCAATTCGACCGCGCCCGCGCCACCATCCGCCCAATGCCGGCACAGGATCGCGCGCGAGCCGTGTTGCGCCGCGGCGTCGACGATCGCCGCGATCTCGGCATCGCTGTCGGTGTAGAAGTGGTTGATCGCGACGATCGCGGGGACGCCGAACTGGCGGATGTTCTCGATGTGGCGGACGAGGTTGACCGCCCCCTTGCGGACTGCCTCGACGTTCTCTTGCGCGAGGTCAGCCTTCGCTACGCCGCCGTTCATCTTCAGCGCGCGCGCGGTGGCGACGATCACGACCGCGTCGGGGGCGAGCCCCGCCTGGCGGCACTTGATGTCGAAGAACTTTTCCGCGCCCAAGTCCGCGCCGAAGCCCGCTTCGGTGACGACGTAATCGCCGAGCGACAGGGCGGCGCGTGTGGCGATCACCGAGTTGCAGCCGTGCGCGATGTTGGCGAACGGCCCGCCGTGGAGGAACGCGGGGGTGCCTTCGAGCGACTGAACGAGGTTGGGCTTGATCGCCTCCGCCAGCAGCACCGCCATCGCGCCGTCAGCCTTCAGGTCGCGGGCGGTGATCGGCTTGCGGTCGCGCGTATACGCCACGACGATATCGCCAAGCCGGCGCTCCATGTCGGCTAGATCGTTCGCGAGGCACAGAATCGCCATGACTTCAGAGGCGACAGTGATGTCGAAGCCCGACTCGCGCGGATAGCCGTTGGCGACGCCACCGATCGACTGGACGATGTCGCGCAATGCGCGGTCGTTCATGTCGAGCACCCGGCGCCACACCACGCGGCGGACGTCGATCTGGAGCGCGTTGCCCCAATGGATATGATTGTCGATCATCGCGGCGAGCAGGTTGTGCGCGGTCGTGATGGCGTGGAAATCGCCGGTGAAATGGAGGTTGATGTCCTCCATCGGCGCGACCTGCGCACGGCCGCCACCGGTCGCGCCGCCCTTGGTGCCGAAACAGGGGCCGAGCGACGGCTCACGGAGCGCGAGGACGGCTTTGCGGCCGGTATGGCGCAGCGCGTCGGCGAGGCCGATCGAGGTGGTGGTCTTGCCTTCGCCCGCCGGCGTCGGGTTAATCGCGGTGACCAGGATCAGCCGGCCTTTCGGGCCCGATTTACGTGTTTCGAGCCAGTCGAGCGCGATCTTCGCCTTGTAGCGGCCGTAGGGCTCGATCGCTGCGTCGGGGATGCCGAGACCGTCCGCGATGGTGGCGATGGGGCGCAGCGCGACGCTGCGGGCGATGGCGATATCGGTGTCCATGGCGGCGTGCGTAGCGATGGAGGGGGCGGGGTGCCAGACGCATTTTGGATCTTTAGGCCCCTCCCTGGAAGGGAGGGGTGGGGGTGGGTCGGCCCGATTTGGCCGCTGCCGCGGCCCGAGGAACCAACCCACCCCCAACCCCTCCCTTCCAGGGAGGGGAGTAAGGTCGGCATCCGTCTGAAGAAACTCAGCTGGTTGGTTGCGGGGTGACGGGGGGAGGGTAATCCACAGCGCGCCGCGGCTAAGCCGCCCTTCGACTGCCTGCGAAGGCAGGCGCTCAGGACAGGCTAAGTCGGACGGGGCTTTTGGCCCCGCCGGCCGGGCGTGATGCCGGGTCCGCGCCGGAGCTTTCGCTCCGGCTTGGGCATCACGCCGCGAATTGGTTCATCGTATTGTGCGCGCCGCCGGCCTTCAGCGCCGCCTCGCCCGCAAAATACTCCTTGTGATCGTCGCCGAGATCCGAGCCGGACATGTTCTGGTGTTTCACGCAGGCGATGCCCTCGCGGATTTCCTTGCGCTGGACGCCCTTCACATAGCCGAGCATGCCGGCGTCGCCGAAATACTCCTTGGCGAGATTGTCCGTGCTTAACGCGGCCGTGTGGTAGGTCGGCAGCGTGATCAGGTGATGGAAAATACCCACGCGCTTGGCCGAATCCGCCTGGAAGGTGCGGATGCGTTCGTCGGCCTCGTCGGCGAGCGTCGTGCCGTCATAATCGACGCTCATCAGGCGGGCACGGTCATAGGCGGAGACGTCCTTCCCCTCGGCGACCCAGGCGTCGAACACCTGCTGGCGGAAGTTCAGCGTCCAGTTGAAGCTCGGCGAGTTGTTGTAGACGAGCTTGGCGTTGGGCACGACCTCGCGGATGCGGTCGACCATGCTGGCGATCTGCTCGATATGCGGCTTCTCGGTCTCGATCCAGAGCAGGTCGGCGCCGTTCTGCAAACTGGCGATGCAGTCCATCACGCAGCGATCCTCCCCCGAGCCGGCGCGGAACTGGAACAGGTTCGAGGGCAGGCGCTTCGGGCGGAGCAGCTTGCCGTCGCGGTTGAGGATGACGTCGCCGTTGCGCGCAGTCGTAGGATCGATCTCCTCGCAGTCGAGGTATGAGTTATACTGGTCGCCGAGGTCGCCGGCTTCCTTGCTGACCGCGATCTGCTTGGTGAGGCCGGCGCCGAGCGAGTCGGTGCGCGTGACGATGATGCCGTCCTCGACGCCAAGTTCGAGGAACGCGTAGCGGCAGGCGCGGACCTTCGCGAGGAAGTCCTCGTGCGGGACGGTGACCTTGCCGTCCTGATGACCGCACTGCTTCTCGTCGCTGACCTGGTTCTCGATCTGGAGCGCGCAGGCGCCCGCCTCGATCATTTTCCGCGCGAGCAGGTACGTTGCCTCGGCATTACCGAAGCCCGCGTCGATGTCGGCGATGATCGGCACGACGTGCGTCTGGTGGTTCTCGATCGCGTTGAGCAGGCGCTGTTCCTCGATCGCGTTGCCGGATGCGCGCGCAGCGTCGACGTCGCGAAACATCATCCCGAGTTCACGTGCATCGGCCTGCCGGAGAAAGGTGTAGAGTTCCTCGATCAGCGCGGGGACGCTGGTCTTCTCGTGCATCGACTGGTCAGGTAGCGGGCCGAATTCGCTACGCATCGCCGCGACCATCCAGCCCGAAAGGTACAGATACCGACGGTCGGTGGTGCCGAAATGCTTCTTGATGCTGATCATCTTCTGCTGCGCGATGAACCCATGCCAGCAGCCGAGCGACTGGGTGTAGTTCGCCGGGTCCGCGTCATAGGCCGCCATGTCCTTGCGCATGATCGCGGCAGTGTAGCGCGCGATGTCGAGCCCGGTGGCGAAGCGGTTCTGCAGCCGCATGCGGGCGACCGACTCGGGCGAGATCGCGTCCCACGTGCCGTTCTGGTCGGCGATGAGGTTGGTCAACTGGGCGATGTGGGTCTGGTAGGTCACGGGCGATCCTTCGCTGCTGCGTTGATCGTCGTGTACGGTTGTTGACAGGGTTTTAGCGGGCAATACGTGCGGGCGGCGGGTGTTGGTGTCGGCTGCGTGTTCGTGCCGCGTGTCGGGTTGTGAAGAACGTTACACGCTCAACGTTGTTCTCCCGCGTACGCGGGAGTCCAGGAGCCATAAGCGGTTCGCTAAGTAACCCTGGGCCCCCGCTTTTGCGGGGGAACAGCAACGTCGCTATTCCTTTAGGGGCGTTAGTCCGTTTCGGTCACCCCGTTAGTGGAGGCTGGTGCCGTGACGTGGTTCACCAATCCCGTCTCGCCCAGTGACGCCAGCACGGCCGCCGCAAGCGCGTCCAGTCCGTACGGCTTCTCCAGCATGATCGCATCGGTCTGGTCCGCCACCGAGGCGGTATCCCCGGTCGCGAACACGATGCCGACTCCCGGCCGCAACGTCCGCGCCGTCCGTGCGAAGTCCGGTCCGGATACGCCGGGCAGGTTCACGTCGGTCACCAGCGCGTCGATCGGGACGGTCTGGAGCGCGGTCATCGCGTCCTCCGCGCTCGCCGCGTCGACCACGACGAAGCCGCTGCCCTGCAACATCTCGGCGGTGTTGGCGCGGATCATCGCGTCGTCCTCGACCAGCAGCACGGTGCGGCGAGCGGGGGAGTCGAGGCGGCGGTCGGCGTCGATCCGGGCGTCGCGCGCGGCCTTTGCCGAAGGGCTGCCCGCGCGCTGGCGGTTGGCGAGCACCTGACGGAATTTCCGCGCGAGCGCCTCACGCGTGTACGGCTTCGACAGCAGGTCGAGCCCCGCATCGAGCTTGCCGCCATGGACGATCGAGTTCTCGGTATAGCCAGACGTGAACAGCACCGCGAGATCGGGCAGGCGCTCCTTGGCTTTCCGCGCGAGTTCGGGGCTTTTCAAGGTGCCGGGCATCACGACGTCGGTGAACAGGATATCGATCGGCACGCCGCTTTCGACCACGTTCAGCGCGCTGGCCGCGTCGACCGCCTTCAGCACGCTGTAGCCTAGATCGGTGAGCAGCTCGACCACGGTACCGCGGACCTCGTCATCGTCCTCCACGACCAGCACGGTTTCGGTGCCGCCGGAGATCGGGCTGGCATCGGCGACGACCTCGACGTCCTCGCTCTCTATCGCGCGCGGCAGATAGAGCTTGATCGTGGTGCCTTCGCCGACCTCGGAGTAGATCTTCACATGGCCGCCGGACTGTTTGACGAAGCCGTAGACCATCGACAGGCCGAGGCCGGAGCCCTTGCCTTCGCTTTTGGTCGAGAAGAACGGTTCGAAGACCTTCTCGATGATCTCCGGGCTCATGCCGGTGCCGGTGTCGGACACCGCGAGCATGACATATTGCCCGGCCTCGACCTCGTCATGGCCCTGTGCGTAGCTGTCGTCGAGATGCGCGTTGCCGAGTTCGATCGTCAGCTTGCCCTGGCCCTCCATCGCGTCGCGGGCGTTGATCGCGAGGTTGAGGAGCGCGTTCTCGATCTGCGCGGGGTCGATGAAGGTGTTCCACAGGCCACCGCCGACCACCGTCTCGATCTCGACGCCTTCGCCGATCGCGCGGCGCAGCATGTCGTCCATCCCGCGCACGAACCGCGTGACGTTGACGACCTTCGGTTCGAGCGCCTGGCGACGCCCGAATGCGAGCAGTTGCGCGGCGAGCTTGGATCCGCGCGTGACGCCGGCCATCGCGTTGGCGACCCAGCGTTCGGCGCGCTCGTTGCCCTCGAGGTTCTTGCCGAGCAGCTGGAGATTGCCCGAGACGACCTGGAGCAGGTTGTTGAAGTCATGTGCGACGCCGCCGGTGAGCTTGCCGACCGTCTCCATTTTCTGCGACTGGGCGAGCTTGGCCTCGGCCTGGCGGCGCTCGTCGATCTCGCGGATGACGCGCGCTTCGAGCGTTTCGTTGAGCTGGCGGAGTTGATCTTCGGCACGCTCGCGGTGGCGGACCTGGCGGGCGAGCGCTTCGGCCTGTTCGCGCAAGGCCGCTTCGGCCGCACGCTGGTGAGTGATGTCGGTGTGGACGCCGACCCATTCGCGAACCTCGCCGGCCTCGTCGAGGATCGGCAGGCCCCTGACGGCAAAGGTGCGCCACGTGCCGCAATGGCGGCGGACGCGGTGCTCGAACACGAACATCGACTTGCTGAGGACGGCAGCGGTCCAGGCCTTGATCGTCGAGGCGACGTCGTCAGGGTGGATCGCGTCGGCCCAGCCGAAATTCTGGTACTCGTCGATCGCCTGACCGGTCAGCGTCGCCCAGCCCGGCTGTTCGCCGATCATCCGGCCGTCCGGGCTGTTGGTCCAGAGCACGCCGTGGACCGCGTCCATCGCGGTGCGGAAGCGGCCATTGCTGATGCCGATCGTCGCCTCGCGTTCGGCGCGCTCCTCGACGTCGATGCCGAGCACGTAGATGCCGGGAATCGAGCCGTCCGCCGCGGTGTGCGGGACGTAGCGAAATTCGGCGCGGCGGGGACGCCCGTCGCGGTGCGGGAAGACGGTCTGCGCGATGAAGCTTTCGCCCGCCAGCGCACGGTCGAACGAAGGGCGGCGATCCTGATAGACCGTGTCGCCCAGCACTTCGCGGACGGGCTTGCCGATCATCGCCTCGGGCGCGACGCCGAGCCACTCCTCATACTGCGCGTTGGCGAGGCGATAGACGTGATCGCGGTCGACGTACGAGATCAGCATCGGCACGGCGTCGGTGACGCGGCGCAGTTCGGCTTCGCTGTCGGCGAGGCGATGCTCGGCCTCGACGCGACCGCTATTGTCCACCATCGTGCACAGGACACCGCCGACGGTTCCACCGGCGCAGTAGACCGGCGTATAGAACAGGTCGAGCGTCAGCAACTCGGGACCGTCGTGGCGCTGGAACAGGATCGGCTGGTCGCGATAGGCCACGGTCTCGCCGCGGAGGCCGGCTTCGAGGACCGCGCGGTTCCAGTCCCAAACTTCGGGGAACGCGGTCGCGGCCGGGCTGCCGAGTGCGGCGGGGTGGCGGTCGCCTGCTACTGCGCGGTAGCTGTCGTTGTAGAGCATGACGTGCTCGGGGCCCCACATCACGACCTTGGCGACGGGCGAGTTGAGGATGTTGGCGAGCGTGATGCGCAGCTCGGCGGGCCACGAGTCGATTGGCCCGAGCGAAGTCGCGCTCCAGTCGCGCTGGCGGACGAGCATGCCGCATTCGCCGCCGCCGATCAGGATTTCGGTTGGCTTCTGCAGGGCGTCACGGTCGCGCATCTGTTCGAGCGCAGTGCGGACGATCGCGGTGGCGTCGCCATGCCCTGCGGCGGCGAGATCGTCGATGTAGCTGCCGAGGTCGGATGGCAGGGAAATGGTGCGCGACGAAAGCGGCGACGAGCCTGGGTTTGTCATGACGGACTAGTGGGTTTGTGGCGCACGCGTGTCAATGATTACGCATGGTTAGCGGCGAGCGAAGGTGGAGTGTGCGTGCCGTAGGTACCACCCCGGCGGAGGCCGGGGCCCAATTGGAAAGGTGGCAATAACGAAGGGCAGCGCTCCGTTAGCGATGTCCCCCAATTGGGCCCCGGCCTTCGCCGGGGTGGTGGCTCTTGGGGTGAGATAGAATCGTGTTTCCCCGCGAAGGCGGGGACCCAGACTGGGCTCCCGCCTTCGCGGGAGAACAAGGAAGAGGGAGTTGCCGTCAAGCAACTCCCGGGCCCATCAGCCCTCGGTGCGCGGAAGGCCCAGCGGGTTGCCGTGCTTGACCGCCTTGGGCAGCAGCGCGTCGGGCAGATCCTGATAGCAGACCGGGCGCAGGAAGCGCTCGATTGCCGCCGTGCCGACCGACGTCGTTCGCGGGTCCGACGTGGCGGGGAAGGGGCCGCCATGGACCATCGCCGGCGCGACCTCGACACCGGTCGGCCAGCCGTTCGCCAGGATGCGACCGGCCTTGCGCTCCAGCACCGGCAGCAGTGCCGCCGCGTCGGCATGATCGCCTTCGTCGATGTGCAACGTAATCGTCAGCTGACCCTCGATCTTCTCGAGCACGCTGTGCACCTCGGCGAGATCGGTGCAACGGACGATGATCGACGCCGCACCGAACACTTCGTGCGACAGCGCGGGGTCGGCGACGAACGCCTTGCCGGTGGTCGAGAACAATGCCGCACGACCACGGTTCGCGCCCTCGGCATCGGTGCCGCGCGCGAGCGTCTCGACCGCGTCATGGCCGGCAAGTGCGGACACACCCTGCTCGTAGCTGGCATGGATGCCGGGGGTCAGCATCACCTGTGGTGCCGCCTCGCCCAGTGCAGCGGCGGCGGCGGTGACGAAGGTGTCGAGGTCGGGACCGTCGACCGCGACGACGATGCCGGGATTGGTGCAGAACTGCCCCGAACCCATCGTCAGCGAACCGACATACGCCTTGCCGAGCGCTTCACCGCGTGCAGCGAGTGCCGCTGGGAACAGGATCACCGGGTTGATGCTGCTCATCTCGGCATAGACCGGGATCGGCTCGGGACGGGCTGCGGCGAGCGCCACCAGCGCAAGGCCACCGCCGCGCGAACCGGTGAAGCCGACGGCCTTGATCCGCGCGTCTTTCACGAGCGCCGCGCCGAGTTCGTTCGCGGGACTCTGGACCAGCGAGAACACGCCCTCGGGCAGGCCGCACTTGGCGACCGCAGCCTGGATCGCCTTGCCGACCATCACCGAGGTACCGGGATGCGCGGGGTGGCCCTTGACGACGACCGGGCAACCGGCAGCGAGAGCGGACGCGGTGTCGCCGCCCGCGACCGAGAAGGCGAGCGGGAAGTTCGACGCACCGAACACCGCGACCGGACCGACCGCGATGCGACGCTGGCGCAGGTCGGAGCGTGGCATCGGCTTGCGATCGGGCTGCGCCTGGTCGATCACGACCGAGGCCCAGGTGCCGGCGCGCAGATGCTTGGCGAACAGGCGAAGCTGGCCGGTGGTGCGACCGCGCTCACCCTCGAGACGCGGCCGGGGCAGGCCGCTTTCCTGGATCGCACGCGCGACGAGCGGCTCGTGGATCGCCTCGATCTCGTCCGCGATCGTCTCGAGGAACACCGCACGCGCTTCCGGATCGGTCTCGCGGAACGTATCGAACGCGGCCTCGGCGAGCTTGCAGGCCTCGGCGACATCCGCCTCGCTCGAGATCGCGAAGGCGGGTTCGATCCTGGCATCGGTCGACGGATCGATTGCGAGGAAGGTATCGTCGCTGCTCACGGCGCGGGCGCCGATCGGGAAGGTGCCGTCCATATCAATTCTCCAGGTCGGTCGCGACGTGCGTGGGCGGTGTCGCGACGTGTAGGTATCGCTCGGTGTCGAGGGGGAAATAAGGGTGTGAGCGATAACACGCAAGCGACGGGCCGCTGGGTTATCCGGAACGCCGGACGAATCTCCGTCGCGATCGACCGTTCGGTCCGTGTTTGAATACCGAGTTCCGGCGCGTCCGCTCGTCACGAACTGAGTCGGGGAGCGGGGCGCGAACGCAGCGGTCCGAGGCAAGCCGGCGATCGACGACAGCAAAACGCCGCGCCGCGGTGAACCGTCGTTTTCGAACGATCCTACGTGATGGCGGTCCGCATCATGATGTCATGTCGGACTAAAGTCTGGTATGCCATCAATCGGTTGCGGCACCAGGACGGTGTCTTGCCGCATGCGTCTGCGCTTGACCGAATGGCGACGGCCGCGGTAGCGCTCCCATCGAAGAACAGCGTTCAGGAGAGTTTGCAGTGGACCGTGTACCGGTAAGGCCGTTCCGATCGCGCGACTGGTTCGCCGATCCCGCGCGCTCCGACATGACCGCACTCTATCTCGAACGCTTCATGAATTACGGCCTGACGCCGGCCGAGCTCCGGTCGGGTCGGCCGATCATCGGCATCGCGCAGTCGGGCAGCGACCTGTCTCCGTGCAACCGCATCCATCTGGAACTCGCCAAGCGGACGCGCGACGGCATCCGAGACGCAGGCGGGATCGCGATGGAGTTTCCGGTTCATCCGATCTTCGAGAATTGCCGCCGGCCGACCGCGGCGCTCGATCGCAATCTGGCCTATCTCGGCCTCGTCGAGACGCTGTACGGCTATCCGATCGATGCCGTCGTCCTGACCACCGGTTGCGACAAGACGACGCCATCGGGAATCATGGCCGCATCGACCGTGGATATCCCGGCGATCGTGCTGTCGGGCGGACCGATGCTGGACGGCTGGCACGATGGCGAACTGGTCGGCTCGGGCACGGTCATCTGGCGCAGCCGGCGCAAGCTGGCCGCGGGCGAGATCGACGAGGAGGAGTTCCTCAATCGCGCCACTGACAGCGCGCCGTCCGCGGGGCATTGCAACACGATGGGCACCGCGTCGACGATGAACGCGGTCGCCGAGGCTCTGGGCTTGTCGCTGACCGGCTGCGCGGCGATCCCTGCGCCATATCGCGAGCGCGGTCAGATGGCGTACGAGACCGGCCGCCGCATCGTCGAGATGGCGTATGAGGATCTGCGCCCGTCGAAAATTCTCACGCGCGACAGTTTCCTCAACGCGATCCGGGTGGTCAGCGCGATCGGCGGGTCGAGCAATGCGCAGCCGCATATCATGGCGATGGCGCAGCATGCCGGCGTCACGCTGTACCCGGAGGACTGGTCGGATCATGGCTATGACCTGCCGTTGCTCGTCAACATGCAGCCGGCGGGCAAGTATCTCGGCGAGCGTTTCCACCGTGCCGGCGGCGTACCGGCGGTGCTGCACGAGCTGATTACAGGCGGGAAGTTCGACACGACGTGCCTGACGGTGACGGGGCGATCGATCGGCGAGAACATCGCCGGCCGCGAGACGCGCGACCGCGAGATGATCAAGCCGTTCGACGCGCCGATGATGGAGCGGGCAGGGTTCCTGGTGCTGAAGGGCAATCTGTTTGATTTCGGCATCATGAAGACATCGGTGATCTCGCCCGCGTTCCGCGCGCGCTATCTGTCGACGCCGGGCGCCGAAGACCGGTTCGAGGCGCGGGCGATCGTGTTCGAGGGATCGGACGATTACCACCACCGGATCAACGATCCCGCGCTGGAGATCGACGAGGGCTGCATCCTGGTGATCCGCGGCGCGGGGCCGATCGGCTGGCCGGGCTCGGCGGAGGTCGTGAACATGCAGCCGCCCGACGCGCTGATCCAGCGTGGCGTGCTGGCCTTGCCGACGCTCGGCGACGGGCGTCAGTCGGGGACGTCGGACAGTCCGTCGATCCTGAACGTGTCGCCCGAGAGCGCGGTCGGCGGCGGGCTGTCGTGGCTGCGCACCGGGGACGTGATCCGGATCGATCTGGTTGCCGGTACGTGCGATGCGCTGGTCGAGGCCGACGAGATCGCACGGCGCCGCGGCGAGAGCCTGCCACCCGTGCCGGAAAGCCATACGCCGTGGGAGGAACTGTACCGCGAGAAGACCGGGCAGCTCGCCGAGGGCGGCGTGCTCGACTTCGCAGTCAAGTATCGTGGTATTTCGGCGAGGACGCCGCGGCATAATCATTGAGGGAGAGTCCGCGTCGTTCCGAGCTGCCGGAACGACGCGGACCCCGGATTAAAGGGTGATCGGCTCCACCGGCACGCCAGGGATCGCGACGCGGAAGGTGAACAGGTTGCCAGCCAGCGGTTGTTCCGCAAGCGCGGCGGCATCGAGGCCCTTGGCGGCGGTGGTCGCATAGGCCGTGCGGCCGTCTGCGCCACCGAGCGCGATCTTCGTGATGTTCGCGACGGGGAAGCGGACGATATCGGTGCAGATACCCTCGGGTGAATACCGGCGCGCGGCCCAGCCGCCGAAGAAGCCGACCCAGACGCCGCCTTCCGAATCGCAGATCGCGCCGTCGGGATGGCCATCATCAGGGTCCACGACGAGGAAGGGGCGCGGACCGTCGAGCGCGCCGTCGGAACCGAGCGACCACGCATCGATCCTCTTGCCGAGCGTGTCGACCGTGTAGAGCGTGCGGCCATCGGGCGAGATCGCCGGACCGTTGGTGATCGCGACGGGCGGTATGTCGGTCTGGGTGACGGTGCCGGCATGCCAATGATAGACATGGCCCGACTTTTCGGCCTCGGCATTGTCCATGGTGCCGAACCAGACACGACCATCGGGTGCGCGCGCTGCGTCGTTGAGGCGGTTGCCCGGTGTGTCGACGTGTACCGGGGCAAGCAACTCGAACGCGCCCGTCACCGGGTCGAACCGGTGCAGACCGCCACGGACGCCGGCCAGGAAACCGCCCCCGGCTTCCGGAATCACCCAACCGACCTGATCGGGCGCATCCCATGATTCCAGCGATGCTGTCTCGGGATCGAAGCGATGGATGCGCGGCGCCTTGATATCGACGAACCACAGCGCGCTGTCGCGAGCGACCCAGATAGGGCCTTCGCCCAGCGTCGCCCCGACGTCGCAGACGCTCGTCGCAGTGACTGTGTCGGCAATCGTGTCGTTGGCCATCTCAGCGCCAACCCGCGTCGACGAAATAGTCGTGACCGGTGCACATCCGGGCATCGTCGGAAGCCAGGAACAGCACCAGCGCGGCGACATCCGCGGGCTGCACGCGCGTCTTCAGGCACTGTGCGGCGATGATCTCCGCCTCGCCCTCGGGCGTGTACCATTTCAGCTGGCGCGGCGTTTCGACATTGCCGGGGACGATCGTGTTCACGCGGATGCCGTCGCCACCCAGATCGCGCGCCATCGCCCGCGTCATGCCTTCGATACCGGCCTTGGCGGTCTGGTAGATCAGCAGTTCGGGCAGCGCGAGGTGCCAGGAAATCGATCCAAAATTCAGGATGACGCCGCCGCCCGCGCGCTTCATCGATGGCACCACCGCCTGGCCTGCGAAGAACAGATGGCGCAGGTTGGTCGCCATGCGTTCGTCCCAATATTCGGGCGTGATCTCGTCGATCGTGTGGCGATCGTCGTTGGCGGCGTTGTTGATGAGGATGTCGATCCCGCCGAGCTGGCTCTCGATCGTCGCCACCGCGGACTTTAGCGCATCGATATCGCGCAGGTCGAGCGATGCGAAGATCGGCGCGACCGCCACGTCGGGCGTCAGCGTCTCGATCAGCGATTGCGCGGCATCCTTGGCCATGTCGACGAACGCGACATGCGCGCCCTGCCGCGCGAACGCCTCGACCAGCCCCGCGCCGATCCCCGACGCGCCACCGGTGATCAGGACGCGTTTGCCCTTGAGGCTGGGATAGATCGCCGTCTGGTCGGCGGCTTTGGTCTTTTGCAGCACGGGGTTACGCTCCCTGGTTCTTGGTTTGCGCGAGCAGGCCACGACCCGCCAGATTGCGCATGAGGTCGCCGATCCCGTAGTTCCACGGCGCGGCGTCCTTCGACGTCGTCACCGGATTGACCAGCGCGCCGAGCTTCGGGTTCGAGATCGTGACGACGTCGCCGACCGCGTGGGTGAAGCCGCGGCCCGGCTCGTCGCGGTCCTGGGTGGGCGCGAACAACGTACCGAGGAACAGCACGAAGCCGTCGGGATACTGGTGCTCGCTCATCGCTTGGCGGACGAGGTCCTCGGGATCGCGGCTGATCTGATCCATCGAACTGCTGCCTTCGAGGCGATAGCCGTCGGCCCCGTCGATCGTCAGCGCGATCTCCGACGCGCGCACGTCGTCCATCCCGAAGCTGTCGTCGAACAGGCGGATGAACGGCCCGAGCGAGCAGGACGCGTTATTGTCCTTGGCCTTGCCGAGCAGCAGCGCACTGCGGCCTTCGAAATCGCGCAGGTTGACGTCGTTGCCGAGCGTCGCCCCGATCGTCTTGCCGTTGCGGTCGACGACCAGCACGACTTCGGGCTCGGGATTGTTCCAGGTCGAGTCGGAGCGGATGCCGACTTCGCCGCCCCAGCCGATCGTGGACAGGGTCGGGCTCTTGGTGAAGATCTCCGCATCCGGGCCGATCGCGACCTCGAGATATTGCGACCACATGCCGTCTTCGATCAGCGCCGCCTTCAGCGCCGCGGCTTCGGGCGATCCGGGGACGACCGAGCGGATGCTGCCGCCGACGCGCTCTTCGAGACGGGTCCGGACCGACGCCGCTGCGGCGGCATCGCCGCGTGCGCGCTCCTCGATGACGCGCTCCAGGGCGGAGACCGCGAACGTCACGCCGGAGGCCTTGACGCAGTGCAGGTCGATCGGGCTCAGCAGTCGCGGTGTCGCGGCCGCATCGACCGACAGCGACAGGTCGTCGAGATGGCCGAGATCGGTGCCGGCGGCCGTATCGAACGTACCGCGTTCGATCAGATCCGCCACGGTCGGCGCGACATACGACATGTCATACACGCGACCGCCACGGACGATCACCGGTGTCGGTCCTTCGCCCAGATCGATCCGGCCCAGCAAAGCCGCCTGTTCCCAGTCGGCAGGCAACGCCCGCGCTGATGCGAATGCGATGTCCACGATGTCATCCCCTCCAGAATTGTTAGCGTTACCGTATGCTGCTCGGCAGGGTCGTCAAGCCCCGGTACTTGCGTCCGACCCTATGCAATCGCTCGCCTGGACTGCGCAACCGCGATTTTTGCAATCTTATTTGCATATGCGCGACTGCGGCGGCGCTACCGGCTGGCAGACAGCGGCCAAACATCGCAAGCAGCGGTAACGATACCATCGCTGCGCTTGCGGGCCGGATGCCCTGATACGCGCGACGACCTGCCACGGCTTAGGGACGCGTATGCTTCACGGTTGCCCGTACCTGCGACGATGATTGGCGCGCCCGGAGGGAGTCGAACCCCCGACCGAGGAGGTAGAAGCTCCTTGCTCTATCCAACTGAGCTACGGGCGCGCGCTGGGGCTCGATTAGCGTGGATTGCGCGCGCTTGGAACCGTCATCATAACGCGCTCCATGGATATCGATCACGACAGGGAGGCGGCGCCGGCCGCCACGGCGGTCGTCGCAAGCGACGTGTCGGGCGGGGAGTTCCGCTATTATGATTTCGTGATGGCGGCGTTCGTGACGATATTGCTGCTGTCGAACGTCATCGGTGCGGGAAAGCGTGCGGTCATCGACCTGCCGTTCATCGGCGCTTGGCCGTTCGGCGCGGGGATATTGTTCTTCCCGGTCAGCTACGTAATCGGCGACGTCCTCACCGAAGTCTATGGCTACGCGCGCGCGCGACGCTGTATCTGGGCAGGGTTCGGCGCGATGCTGTTCATGGTGTTCATGTCGGCGGTCGTCGTCGCGTTGCCGCCCGACGCCGGGTGGACCGGGCAGGCGGCATATGAATCAGTATTCGGACAAGTGCCGCGAATCGTGTTCGCGTCGATCTGCGCCTTCTGGGTGGGCGAGTTCGCCAACAGCTTCGTGCTCGCGCGGATGAAGATCTGGACGGGTGGGCGCATGCTATGGACGCGGACGATCGGCAGCACGGTGGTCGGGCAGGCGTTCGACAGCCTGATCTTCTACCCGCTCGCCTTCTACGGTGCGCCGGACTGGCCCGTGAACGCGATGCTGATGGTGATGGTCAGCCAGTTTCTGCTGAAAGTGTCATGGGAGGTGTTGCTGACGCCGCTGACCTATGTCGCGGTCGGGTGGCTCAAGCGCCGTGAGGGCGTGGACGTGTACGACAGAGGTACGGATTTCTCGCCGTTCCGCACGCGGGTTTGAGCGTCCGAAGTCTCTACGTCACCCCCCCTCCGTTCGTGCTGAGCGAAGTCGAAGCACCTGAGTCTCAGGCCCTTCGACTTCGCTCAGGGCGAACGGATGGGGGTGGTGATGGAGTGGTTTAGGCGCTGACGGCTTCGAGCAGGCCCTCGAACAAGCGCCGTCCGTCGGTGCCACCGTGTGCCGCTTCGATACGGCGCTCCGGGTGTGGCATCATGCCAAGCACGTTGCCCTTGTCGTTCAGCAATCCAGCGATATTCCGGGCCGAACCATTGACGCTCTCGGCGTAGCGGAACGCCACGCGGCCATCGCCTTCGAGACGGTCGAGCGTCTCGGTATCGGCGAAGTAATTGCCGTCGTGATGCGCGACCGGGAAGGATACGCGTTCACCGGCGGTATAGCCCGACGTAAACGTCGAGCTTGCCGTCTCGACGGTCAGTGCGACATCGCGGCAGACGAAGTTCAGCCCTTCGTTGCGCATCAACGCACCGGGGAGGAGCCCTGCTTCAGTCAACACCTGAAAACCGTTGCAGATGCCGAGCACGGGGAGGCCCTTGCCCGCCTGCTCGACGACCGCGCGCATGATCGGCGACCGCGCCGCGATCGCACCCGAGCGCAGGTAGTCGCCGTACGAAAACCCGCCGGGCACCGCGACCAAGCCGATATCGGTCGGCAGGTCCGCATCGCCGTGCCAGACCATCAGCGGCTTGACGCCGGTCACCGCCTCCAGCGCGACAGCGATGTCACGGTCGCAGTTGGAGCCCGGAAAGACGATGACAGCGGTCTTCATGCCCGCTCGACCCGGTAATTCTCGATCACCGTGTTGGCGAGCAGCTTGCGGCACATGCCGTCGATGGTCGCGTCGTCCGTGCCGTCGGCGACTTCCAACTCGATCAGCTTGCCCTGGCGCACGTCCTGCACGCCGTCGAAGCCGAGGCTGCCGAGTGCGTGATGGATCGCGCGGCCCTGCGGATCGAGCACGCCCGGCTTCAATGTCACGAAAACCTTGAGTTTCATCTCACTTGCCCCGGTTCTTGCGATGCTTTTCGAGGTCGAGGACGGCGTTGTCGGCACCCTCGGGCAGCAGGCCGAGACGGCGTGCAACCTCTTGATACGCTTCGACTTCACCACCGAGATCGCGACGGAAGCGATCCTTGTCCATCTTCTCGTTGGTTTCCATGTCCCACAGACGGCAGCCATCGGGGCTGATCTCGTCGGCGAGGATGATGCGACCGAAGTCGTTGTCGAAGATGCGGCCGAATTCGAGTTTGAAGTCCACCAGGCGGATGCCCACGCCGGCGAACAGACCGCACAGGAAATCGTTCACGCGGATCGCGAGGTCGGCGATGTCGTGCATCTCCTCCTGGCTCGCCCAGCCGAACGCGGCGATGTGTTCGTCGGAGATCATCGGATCGCCGAGCGCATCGTCCTTGTAGTAATATTCGATGATCGTGCGGGGCAGCTTGGTGCCCTCCTCGATCCCGAGGCGCGTCGAGATCGAGCCCGCGGCGACGTTGCGCACGACGACTTCGATCGGGACGATCTCGACCTGACGGATCAGCTGCTCGCGCATGTTAAGCCGGCGGATGAAGTGCGTCGGCACGCCGATATGATCGAGCAGCGTGAAGATGTGCTCGGAAATCCGGTTGTTGAGCACGCCCTTGCCGTTGATCGTGCCCTTTTTCTGGGCATTGAACGCGGTCGCGTCGTCCTTGAAATACTGGATCAGCGTGCCCGGCTCGGGACCCTCGTAGAGGATCTTGGCCTTGCCTTCGTAGATCTGGCGGCGGCGAGCCATGCGCGGTCCCCTGGAAATCAAGCGGTGAAAATCGAGCGGCCCCAGCCTACGCGATATGCACCGCGAAGCCGAGGCCGGAATAGGCCGCGCCTATAGGCGAAGGGTACGGGGCGTGCAATCGCGGCGCACCGCTGCCCTTGGAAAACTGCCCTACGTCGTCGCTCGGATGGCGGCGACGTGTCCTGGGTAGTCGCCAGCTATAGGGCGGTCCGGCGATCGATGCGCAGCATCAGCTCGGTCCACCAACGCTGGATCCAGCGCCGCCAAACCATGACAACGAGCAAAATCGCCAACAGCGGCGGACCGAGTGCCGCCAATACCCAGAGCAGCGCCGTGACGGTCAAGCCGATCGAGCCCATCGCGGTGTCGCCGGCGTCTTGAAGGCGGTCGACCAGGCCGGTCCCCCGTCCGGTCGTATAGTCGAACGACATAGGCGTGTTGGCGAGACTTTCGCGCTGTTCGGATGCGACCCCGGCGGCGGCCGTGGCTTGGCTCAGCGCGGCCGCCTGTTGCTGGCGGAGTTCGGCACGTTCGCGAGGGGACAGATCGACGCGTGCCAATTCTCGGTCGATCCGGGCGCGCTCGATCGCGACGTCGGTCCGCTCGGTTGCGGTCGCCGCGGCGGCCGTCGCGACATCGGTTCCGTTGATATCTGCGCCCGTCAACGTCGCGCCGACGCTCTCCGCGTGCTTGACACCGGCTCGGCCAAAGGCGCGCGCGAGCGGGGCGGCGATCTTTACCGACAGGCTTGCGCTGACGTTGCCTTGTTGGCCGACCGTGTAGCGCAATCCGGTTATACGGCAGCGTGTTGCACCAAGCCGTTCGCAGGAACGGGCATGCTCCTCCTGAAGATCCGAGATCCGAGACGACGGAAGTGCCAGGTCATAGCTATAGTTGAATGCCACCCCGGCAACCGAACTGCCGGCGATATCAGGTTCCCCGGCGCTACTTTCGGGAGCCTTGCTGCACCCGCCCAAGCACAATGCGATGGCGCCACTCACAACCCATTTCATGGCCAGTCTCCCGTAACCGATCCATACACTATCGATGGGCTAGGAATTCCCGTCAAGCGTGCTCAGCGCACGACGAACGGTTGCCAGTATGTGTAAGCAGCGCCGGCTTTCGGTCTCTAAAGTTTTTCCGCAATACTCCTCCCGTGCGGCAAACCTCTCGTATCGGCAAGGCGGAAGGCTTGGTGCGTTCATGCTTTGATCGTTGCGGTTCCGACTGCTATCGCTGCGTGCAATGGCCACCGATTTCAAAGATCCGTTCGACTCCATCGTCGACGCCCCCTTCGACAGCGCGCTGTCCGAGCGGTACCTCGTCTATGCCTTGTCGACGATCACCGCGCGGTCGCTTCCCGACGTGCGCGACGGCATGAAGCCGGTGCATCGGCGTCTGCTCTGGGCGATGCGGCTGCTGAAGCTCGATCCGGCGCAAGGGTACAAGAAGTGCGCGCGCGTCGTCGGCGACGTCATCGGCAAATACCATCCGCATGGCGACCAGTCGGTCTACGACGCGATGGTGCGCCTCGCCCAGTCGTTCGCGATGCGGTATCCGCTGGTCGACGGGCAGGGCAATTTCGGCAACATCGACGGCGATAACGCCGCCGCCTATCGCTACACCGAGGCGCGGCTGACGCAGGTCGCGATCGACCTGATGGATGGGCTCGACGAGGACGCGGTCGCGTATCGCCCGACCTATAATGGCGAGGATCACGAGCCCGAGCTGTTCCCGGGGCTGTTCCCGAACCTGCTGGCGAACGGTGCGAGCGGGATAGCGGTCGGCATGGCGACGAGCATCCCGCCGCACAACGCGGCCGAGTTGCTGGAGGCGGCGATCGTCCTGATCGACACGCCGGACGCAGACGACGCGGCGATCCTGGAGCACGTCAAGGGTCCCGATTTCCCGACCGGCGGGCTGGTCGTCGATCCGCCTGCGGTGATCCGCGAATCCTATGCGACCGGGCGCGGCGGGTTTCGCGTCCGTGCGCGCTGGGAAACGGAGCGGGAGAAGGGCGGCAGCTGGCAGCTGATCGTTACCGAGATCCCGTACGGCATCCAGAAAGGCAAGCTGATCGAGCAGATCGCCGATCTGATCAACGCCAAGCGCCTGCCGATCCTGGCCGACGTCCGCGACGAGTCGGATACCGAGATCCGCATCGTGCTCGAACCGCGCAGCCGCACGGTCGATCCGCAGATCCTGATGGACGGGCTGTTCCGGCTGACCGATCTCGAGACGCGGATCAGCCTCAACCTCAACGTGCTCGACAAGGATCGCACGCCGCGGGTGATGTCCCTGCGCGAGGCACTGGCGGCGTGGGTCGACCACCAGTTCGTCGTGTTGCGCCGGCGGACCGAGCACCGGCTGGCGAAGATCGCCGACCGGGTCGAACTGCTCGACGGTTATCTCATCGCGTATCTCAACCTCGACCGGGTGATCGAGATCATCCGCACCGAGGACGAGCCGAAGAAGGTGATGATCGCCGAATTCGCGCTGACCGATCGCCAGGCCGAGGCGATCCTTAACATGCGGCTGCGCTCGTTGCGGCGCCTGGAAGAGTTCGAGATCAAGACCGAGCGCGACAAGCTCGACAAGGAGCAGGCGACGTTGGCCGCACTCCTGGCCGACCCGAAGAAGCAGCGTACGCGGATGAAGCGCGACATGGCGAAGATCCGCGATCGCTATGGGCTGGAGACTCCACTCGGCAAACGACGCACGACGATCGAGGAGCACGCGCCGACCCGCGACATCCCGCTGGAGGCGATGATCGAGCGCGAACCGATCACCGTCATCCTGTCGCAGCGCGGGTGGATCCGGGCGATGCGCGGCCATAACGACCTGGCGAGCCCGGAGGCGTTGAAGTTCAAGGAGGGCGACGGCCCGGCGTTCGCGTTCCACGCGCAGACGACCGACAAGCTGTTGCTCGCGGCCGAGAACGGGCGGTTCTACACGCTGGCGGCGGACAAGCTGCCGGGCGGGCGGGGCTTTGGCGAGCCGGTGCGCGCGATGATCGATCTCGACGGCAGCATCGGGATCATTGCGCTGTTGCCGGCGAGCAAGCATCCGAAACTGCTGGTGGTCGCGACCGACGGGCGCGGTTTCTCGGTGAACTCGGCGGAAGTCGTTGCCGAGACCCGCAAGGGCAAGACCGTGATGACGCCGCGACCGGGTGCGCAGTTGAAGATCGTCCGGCCGATCGGGCCCAACGACGATTACGTCGCGGCGATCGGCGACAATCGAAAGATGCTGGTGTTCCCGCTTGCCGAACTGGTCGAGATGACTCGTGGGCAGGGGCTCCAGTTGCAACGCTACCGCGATGGTGGGCTGGCCGACGCGATCACGTTCGTCTTCGCCGAGGGGCTGAGTTGGGCGATGGGCGGCGGTACCGGGCGCACGCGGACCGAATCGGACCTCGGGCCGTGGCGCGCGGCGCGCGGTGCGGCAGGCAGAATGCCGCCGACCGGATTCCCGCGCGATAATCGCTTTGGCTAGTTTGCCGTAAACCAAAGACTTAACGCGCTGTTACGGAATGAACCGTTCCGGTTCCTTCAGTTCGTCTTAACGAAGCTGGGCTAGGCAACCGCCATGGCATCGACAGCTCCGGATGCGACTGCGCAACCAACGACCGCGACCGACCTGGTTTCGCGGGCGCTCGAACTCATACCGATCCCGGCCGTCAACATTCACGTCATCGACGGCAAGTTCGATCTCTTCGCGATGAACCGTGCGTATCGGCTTGCCGGGCTGGGTGTCGTCGCAGAACGATCACCGATGATCGCGGACCTGGGGCCGCGCATCCTGGCGTTTCTCGAAAGCCAGCACCTGCGGTCGGACGCAGACTGGACGTTGGGGGATGCGGTCGATTGTCGCTATTACCGGGTGACGATGGCGCGGACGTTCTCGTGGATGCACGATCGGTGTACGGTCAGTTTCATCGATCAGACTTCGCAGATCCAGACCGAACGCAGCCTTCGTCGCGAGATGACGACCGACAGCCTGACCGGGCTACCCAATCGCGAGGGCTTCGAGGAACTGATCGAGGCCGTCGGCGATCGCAGCGCTAGCGCGGTGCTGGCGATCGACCTGGATCGGTTCGGCCGGCTTAATTCATGCCTCGGCTCGCTGGCGGGCGACGAGTTGCTGATCACGGTCGCGCGCCGCATCAAGGGTGCGTTGCGCGGACGGGACACGCTGGCGCGGATCGGCGGAGACCAGTTCGGGATCCTGATGACGGTCGACGACGATCGCGCGGAAGCCCATGCGCTTGCCGACCGCATCCAGCGTACGTTGACGACGCCATTCCGGCTGACCGACTATGAGATCAGCGTCGAGTGCTCGGTCGGCATCGCCTATGGCGGCGACGAGGCGAGCGAGGTCGCCGAGTTGATCCGTCACGCACAGTTCGCGGTGAAACGCGCCAAGTCGAGCGGCCTGGCGGAAAGCTATCTGCCGCAGGATTTCGCGATCGCGCGTGCGCAGTTCAGCATGGAAACGGCATTGCGGCGGGCGATCGAGAACCGCGAGCTGCGGCTTGCGTATCAGCCCATATGTGATCTCTCCACCGGCCGGATCGTGTCGTTCGAGGCGTTGGCGCGGTGGACCGACGCGAGCGGTCAGATCCATTGCCCGACCACGTTCATCCCGGTCGCCGAGGAGTCCGGGCTGATCGTTCCGCTGGGGCGATGGGCGATCGACGAGGCGGCGCGGACACTGGCGGGCTGGGATGCGCGGCATGGTTCGGATTGCGGTGTCAGGCTGGCGGTGAACCTGTCCGCGATCCAGCTCCAGCGCGACGCGATCGCACCGGTGGTCGAGGCTGCACTGGCCTCGACCGGTCTGGCCGGCGACCGGTTTACGCTGGAGTTGACCGAAAGCGCGATCGTCACCGATCCCGACCGTATCGCCGAAACGATGCACGCCTTGAAGGCGCTCGGTACGACGCTGGCGATGGACGATTTCGGCACGGGATATTCGAACCTCGCCTATCTGCAGAAGCTGCCGATCGACGTCCTGAAGATCGATCGCAGCTTCGTCACGGGAATGCTGGCGGACCGCGACAAGGTTTCGATCGTCCGCGCCATCCTGAGTTTGGCGCAGGCCCTGGGGATGAAGACGACGGCGGAGGGCGTCGAGACGTTCGAACTCTCGCAGACGTTGACGGCGCTGGGATGCACCTACGGTCAGGGCTATTTCTATGCGCGACCACTCGAGGCCGATGCGGCGTATGCGATGATCGCTCCGACGACGGCATCGCCCGACCTCGGCTGAGTTCGCAGGGTCTGCGGTCCGGCAGCGCAGTATCGCCGGTTTAGTCCGCTGCTTCGGCGACCAGTTCGTCGGCGATCGATGCGATGCGCTCGGCGCTCGGGAAGCCCTCGACTATCCACCGCGTTTCCACCTGACGCAGCATCGCCGCGACGTCCGGACCCTTGCGCAGGCCGCGTTCGACGAGCGCCCCGCCGGAGAATGGGAAAGCAGGCGGCGACCAGTCGCGTATCGCCGAAACGTCCTCGCCCGCGACCAAAAGTCGGTCGATCGCGCCGGGAAGCCCGGCGCGATAGGCCAGCGCCTGCGGTCCTTCGCTGCCCGGCCCGGCGGTTGCCGCGATCAGCCGTTTGCGATCGGTGTTGGAAAGTTTAAGCCTGGCGCCGACTGCTTCGGCCGCGGCAGGGGCGATCGTCACGGCGAGCCGTCTGATCGCATCCGGTGCGATACCCGCTGCGATCTCGCGTTCGGCAAGAAGGGCTAGGCGTTCGGCGCCGCCCGCGTCGATCTCGGGCAGCACCGCACGGAACAGGCCGCGCTCGACCATCAGCGCGACGACGGGAACGGCGTTCGCGGCGACCAGCAGCTTCAGGACTTCGACGGCGACCCGCTCGCGCGACAATGCCATGAGGTCGTTGGCGCGCGCCGTGCAGGCGTCCAGCCCTTCGGCATTGATCAGGCTCTGGTCGCTCGGACCGAACCTGGCGTGAAACCGGAAGAAGCGCAGGATACGCAGGTGATCCTCGGCGATGCGCTGCAGGGGGTCGCCGATGAAGCGGACACGCCGCGCCGCAAGGTCGTCGAGACCACCGAAATAATCGAATATCTCGCCGGTCGACGGATCGGCGTACAGCGCGTTGATCGTGAAATCGCGTCGGGCGGCGTCTTCGCGCCAGTCGTCGGTATAGGCGACGACCGCGTGACGACCGTCGGTCGACACGTCGCGGCGCAGCGTCGTGACCTCGACGGGGCCGGCCGGAATGACGGCGGTGACGGTACCGTGCGCGAGGCCGGTGGGAACAGCCTTGATCCGCGCATCCTGGAGCCGCGCGATCACCTCCTGCGGGGGCAGGCGCGTGGCGATGTCGACATCGCTGACATCGATACCCAGCAAGCTGTCGCGGACCGCGCCGCCGACATAGCGCGAGTCGCCGTCGCCGTCGCCTGCACCCAGCGCAAGGGTCAGCGCGTCCAGGCCTTCGCCGTGCCGCCACGCGGTATCCGGCAGCGTCACGCTCGTCATGGTGCCGCCGCTCACGACCAGCGGAGTCGGCGCGCGAGGTTGACGATCATCGCCGCGGTGGCGCCCCAGATGCGGTGATCGTTCCAGGTGATCTCGTAATAATGGCGGTCGTGACCCTGCCATTCGAGCGTCGCCTCGACATGGTTCGCCTCGTCGAGCAGGAAGGCGAGGGGGACTTCGAAGACGTGGGCGACCTCCGCCTCGCTCGGCGTGAAGACGAGGTCGGGGGGAATGATGCCGATCACCGGCGTCACCTGGAAGCCCGTCACGGTGCGATAGCTGTCCGCCTCGCCGATCACGGTAACCTGATTCCTGGGAAGCGCGATCTCTTCTTCCGCTTCGCGCAATGCCGCGGTGACGACGTCCTCGCCGGGATCGATCCGGCCGCCGGGAAATGCGATCTGGCCGGGGTGACGGCTCAGCGTGTCGGCGCGTTGGGTGAGGATCACGCCGGGATCGGCGCGCTCGGTCACCGCGATCAGGACGGCGGCCGGCAGCAGCGTTTCGGCCGGCGTAAGATCGCCGTCGCGCTGGTCGCCGGTGAGCAGCACCAGGTGAGACCCGGCGCCGGTCGCCAGCGCCGCCCTCAGCCGTTCCGTCAAGCTCATGCGGGCATTTCCGAAGCCGGCTCCAACGCGAAGAATGCGCCGTCGCTCCAGATGCCGAGCGGCGTATCGCCACCCGCGATCGCGCGCTCGACGAGGTCGTAATAGACCGGACGCGCGACCAGCGCCTCCATGCCGCCGCGCACCGTCAGATAGGGGCGGGGGGCGTCGTCTTCGCTGGTGGGGTCGGTTACGAACCGCAGCGGAAAGTCGGAGCCCGCCGTGACGAGATCGCCGGTGTTGAGCCGGAAGGCGAGTTTCGCATCGCGGCCAGTCCCTTCGGTTTTCATCTCGACCGCGACGAACGGCGCGTCCTCGACCTCGATGTCGAGCTTCTCGACCGGGGTGACGAGGACGTGGCTGCCATCGGGCTCGCGTCGCAGGATCGTCGAGAATAACCGGACCATCGCCGGCCGCCCGATCGGCGAGCCCTGATGATACCAGGTGCCGTCGCGCGCGATCCGCATTTCACTGTCGCCGCAATGCGTCGGATTCCATTTTTCGACCGGCGGCAATTTCGCCTCTTCGACGAGCTTGGCGATCTCGGCGAGGCTCAGCGATGCGATATCGGGAATGGGATCCATGGGCATGGCGGCGGACTAGGCGGGCAGGGGGCGGAGGTAAAGCGGCGCCTTACGCGGATGCGACGACCGGCATGGTCTCGGGCATGAGCGGGCCCAGCATACCGGCGATGTCCGGCACAGCCTCACCACGCGCGAGCAGGCGGTGGCGTTCGACCGGGCCGGGGGTGTTCCAGCGGGCGGTGCGCTCGGCCGAGAAGTCGAAGAAGCGGCCATAATAGTCGGGGTCGCCGATCAGCATGAGGGCATCGTCGAGCCCGCTCGCGGCGGCCGCCTCGAGCACCTGCGTGATCAGGCTGCGGCCGATGCCGTCGCCCTGCCGCGTCGGAGCGACGGCGACCGGGCCGACCATGACGAGCGGATGCTGCCCCTCGTCGTCGGTCAGCGCGACCGGCCAGCACTGGATCGAGCCGACCAGCGTGCCGTCCTCGACCGCCGCAAAGCTGAGCGCGGCGATCGGCCTGCCGGTGCCGCGAATCAGATAGGCGGTCCGCGTGAACCGATCCGGACCGAAGGCGGCATCGAGCAGCATCTCGACCGCGGTCGGATTGATGGCATCGAGGGGGACGAGCGTCATCACCGGCATCTCCTGCCCCGAACGCAGCGCGTGACGTCGATGCGTGGACAATGGGGCAGCGCGCTTTAGCCTTGGCGGTGCTGAACGCAAGGATAACCGGGGAAGAATTAGGCCGGCCGAACGTCGCGTCGCCTTTTGCCGGGGACTGCCGGGCCCGTGGCGAAGAGCCGACTTTCATCTCGGCGTGCGTCTGCTAGAGGCGCGGCGATGGAAGACAGTCTTCAACTCGAAGTCCACGATCTCGAAGTGCAGGTCCTGACCGGCATCTATTCGGAGGAGACGCACCTGCCGCAACCGCTGCGGATTTCGCTCACCGTCGATATGGTGTGCCCCAAGCGGTTCGCGCCCGACACGCCGTTGTCCGCGTCGAAGAATTATCTCGACCTGAAGAACGCGGCGACGACGGCGCTGCCGAGCGGCGTCCACTTCACGCTGATCGAAGGGGTGGCGGATCACATCTGCGAAACGCTGTTCCTGCAGGATGCACGGGTGCTGCGCGTCCAGGTGAAGATCGTGAAGCTCGCGATCGCCGAGGCAGATGAATCGATCGGCATGACGCTCGTCCGTCATCGTCGCTGATCGGCCGGGCAGGGTCATGCGGCTCACGCTGGAGGTCGATGGCGACGTCGTTTCGCGCGTCCGCGGTGCTGAAGCCGACTCGATCGTCGTCGTTGCAAGCCCGTCCACAAGCGCGTTGTGGACGGCGTCCGCACGCGCCGCGATCGGGCCACTCGCCATCGAGCGTGCGCCGCATTGCCGGGTCAACGCGGTGTTCTTCGAGGATGGCGCCCGTCAGGCCGACATCGACGCCGCGGCGGACTTTCTCGATCAGGCCCGATCGACCACCGGTCAGATCATCGATGTCCGCGCGGTGACGCGGACCTAGAGTTTCCGCGTCCGGCCGCAGGGGCCCAGTGCGTTCAGGACGAACGCGTAATCCTCGCGCGCGATGACCGCATCGGCCGCCTCGAGGGAGGCTGTGCTTCGATCCGGGAGCGTCGCCGGCAACGCGCAGGTCAGGCGATACCACAACAACGTCTCGGGTTTGGGCGGTGCAGCCGATTCGTCGACGATCTCGCTCAGCGCAACCGCCCAGCGTGGCTGTTCGCCGGGCCTGCGCAGGATCGACAGCGACACGGGGCGTTGATCGGCCGTCGTCAGGAAGATCTGCGTCTCGCCTTCGCCGGGAAGCGCGCCGGCGACGTGGAACGCATTGCCGACACCGGTGATGACGGGCGGGGCATCGGCCGCGAGCGCCGCTGCCGCGATCTGGCGGACCATGGCCTGCGCCGCCGGTGTCCAGTCGATCTGCGCATCCGGCGCGACAAGCTGGATCTGGTTCACGGCGCCGGCGACCGGGCGGGCGAACAACAGCACGCGGGTCTTCTTCAACTTCGGGATGCGGCCCTTCGCATCGGGGGTGACATCGAGCAGATAGCCGATTCGCGGCGGCAGTCCGTTTGCGCCCCGGATCAGTGTTATGACGTCGACTTCGACGTACAGTCTCACCTGTCCCGAAACGAGACCCGGCGCTTCCGACGGCTTTATCTTCGACGTCGATCGCACGGTCGCATCGGCAATGACCGGTGCGGACAGGACCAGATCGGCGAGGTCCGAATAGCGCAGCGGTGAGCCGGCGGCGGATGCGTCATTTGTCGTATAACCGGGGGAAACTGCGGCTTGCGACGCTGTCGAAGGTCCCGCCGCCAAAGCGATGATGGCGACGGAAGCCGTAACGTGAAGGACAATTTTCATCGTTTTGAGCTACGCCATTCGAACAGAACGATACAGAAATAATTCTGCCATGCTGAGGTTGTACGTTTGTTGCGTCCGACAAAGCGTTTGCGTGTCGAAGAACGTGGCGATAGGACTCGGGTACTGCCCCGTGGTTATTCCGGCCAACGGCAGACGTATGCGTCGCGCACTTAGTGCGGACATGTGCGTACGGAGCAGGCAGATTAAGGGAGTGTCGTTTCTGAATGGCCTATACTGACCAGAAGATGTCCGGAGGCAAAATCGTCGCGATTGTGATCGTCGCGCTGATTCATGCGGCCTTGGGCTACGCTTTCGTCACGGGCCTCGCGTTTCAGTACGTGAAAAAGGCCCAGGAAAAGATGACGACGTTCGACGTGGAGCCGCCACCGCCGCCGCCTCCACCCGACGAGCCCCCGCCGCCGCCACCCGACCAGCCAAACCTGCCGCCGCCACCGACCACGGTCGTGACGCCGCCGCCGGTGATCGTGACGCCGCAGCCAGCGCCCGCGCTGACCACGTCGAGCATCATCCCTCGGTTCCAGCCGACGGCTCCGCCAGCGCCTCCCGCGCCGCCGGCTCCGCCAGCTGCGCCGGCACCACCAGTCGTCAGCAAGGCGGCCGGTGCAAAGGGTGATCCCGCACAGTGGGTGTCGACCGACGATTATCCGCCGAGCTCGCTTCGCGCCGAGGAAGAAGGCACGGTCGGGATCGCGTGGGACATCAACACCCAGGGTCGCGTCGAAAATTGCCGCGTGACGTCGTCGAGCGGATCGTCCGCGCTGGATCGGGCCGCTTGCGCCGCGATCACACGGCGTGGTCGGTATTCGCCGGCAGTGGACACGGCGGGCAACCCGATCCGGTCGAGTTCGTCGCGTCGCGTGACGTGGAAGATTCCGCCCCAGTAATCGGTGCCATCACCGCGCTGCAGTTTTCGTTTCAGACATAGACCTAGATAGTCAGAGGACTAACCGATCATGATCACCACCATTCTTGCTGCGGCCGGGGCCGCCGCACCTGACGCCAACCCGTACGGCCTCGAAGCCGCACTCCGCGAAGGCGGCCTGATCTCGCAGACCGTATTCGGCATCCTGGTGCTGATGTCGGTCGTGTCGTTCTACATCCTGTTCTCGAAGCTGTTCGAGCAGCAGAAGATCATCGGCCAGGGCAAGCGCGTCCGTCAGGCCTTCTGGTCGTCGAACAGCCTTCGCGAAGGTTCGGCCAAGCTCGAGAAGAACTCGGCCTACAAGCAGATCGTCGATGACGGCTTGGCCGCTCAGGAGCAGCATTCGAAGCTGACCGATCCGGTCGAGGCGCATGACTGGCTGCACGGTTCGCTGGCCCGCTCGGAAGCCGCGATCAACTCGAAGCTGGGTGGCGGTCTCGCCTTCCTCGCGACGGTGGGTTCGGTTTCGCCGTTCATCGGTCTGTTCGGTACCGTTATCGGCATCTACCGCGCACTCGTGAAGATCGGTGCATCGGGTCAGGCGTCGATCGACAAGGTCGCAGGGCCGGTCGGTGAAGCACTGATCATGACCGCACTGGGTCTGGTCGTCGCGGTTCCTGCCGTGCTGTCGTACAACTGGCTGCAGCGCCGCAACAAGTCGATCGCTGAGGACCTGTCGGCCTTCTCGAACGACGTGCTGGGCTTCCTTGCTTCGAACGGTGCCGTGCGCCCGTCGATCGCATCGGGCGCCAAGCCGGTTCCGGCCAAGCCTGCCACGACGACCACGACCGCCGGTCAGACCGGTGGCGTACCGCGCGCCAACTAAGACGCGAAAAGGGCGGGGCTGCTGTCGGCAGCCGCCCCGCTTCCTTTCCACCGGCGGTTCCGGTGGCGATAATATGGATAGGATAGTTCGCACATGGCGATGAGTGTTGGTGGCGATTCCACCGAGAGTTCGATATCGGACATCAATACGACGCCGCTGGTCGACGTCATGCTCGTGCTCCTGATCATCTTCTTGGTGACGACGACCGTCGCGGTCCAGGCAGTGCAGCTAAAGCTTCCGGAGGTCCGCTTCGATCCGACGATGACCAAGCCCGAGAACGTCTCGCTGTCGGTGACGACCAAGCCCGACGGCAGCTGTGCGGTGTTCTGGGGCATGAGCCCGGTCACCTCGACGGAGCTGCTCGACAAGGCCGTGGTCAAGCTGAAGGCCGAGATCGATCGCCAGGGTGGCGCGAACGCTGCCGACCTGGAATTGCCCGAGGCGCATATCCGCGGCGACGTGAACGCACCGTACAAGTGCATCGGCGGCACGATCTATACGATGCAGCGCGCCGGCTTCGCCCGCGTCGGCTTCATCTCCGAGCCGCCTCCCGGCGGCACCACTGAACGCTGATGATCGCTCGGACGTATTTAGGAGTAGTATAGAATGGCAATGAGCGGCGGCAAAGAAGATGGCGCGCCGATGATGGAAATGAACATGACGCCGTTGATCGACGTCCTGCTCGTTCTCCTCATCATGTTCATCATCACGATCCCCATCCAGACGCACGCGGTCAAGGTCGACCTTCCGGTCAACAGCCCGAACCAGCCGCAGAACCCGGTCAATCCCGAGAAGAACAAGATCTCGATCGATGCCGCCGGTGTTACCTCGTGGAACGGTTCGCCGGTCGATGAAGTCACGCTGCGCCAGTATCTGGATCAGTCCGCCGGCATGACGCCCGAGCCCGAACTTCACTTCCAGCCTGATCCGCAGGCGCGGTATGAAGTGGTCGATCGCACGTTGGCCGTGATCAAGCGGTCGGCGATCACCAAGCTCGGCTTCATCGGCAACGAGCAGTACCGCAACGACTTCTAAGTCGCGCTGCGTACGGTATCGAAGCGAATACTACTGAGATGCCAAAGGGCGGTCCTCCGGGGCCGCCCTTTTTTCGTTGTGCGCCGTGGGTTCGTTGGGGGCGGGTTTTGAGACTGAACGACGCGTATCGTCCGACTGCAGCAGGGTCTGCACGCGTGGGGGCGAACTTGATCAATGTTCTTGTGCGGCAGTCATCGAAGTGACACGCAGGTGTCACAAAAATGAAACCTTCCGATCCGGGAAGGTCATGGAGATGGATGATGCGCAAGACATTACTGTTCGTGCTCGCAACCCTGGGTGCCGCGACCCCCGCATTGGCAGACCAGTCCGGGCCCGTCGATCGTACCGGCTATACCTCGATCGCCGCTGGTGACCTGGCTGCGGCGGAGCAGCGTATCGTTGCCGAGCGGAAAATCTTTCCCCGGCGTCCCGAATTGATGCTCAATCTGGCGTCGGTGTATCGCCGCACGGGCCGCGAGTCGGAAGCGCGCGCGCTGTATGCGGCGGTGCTGGAGCGGCCGGCGATCGCGATGGACCTGCCGTCGGGTGCGGTGAGTTCGTCGCACGATCTGGCGAGCCGCGGGCTGGCCCGGTCCGCGCAACAGATCGCGACGCGCTGATCAACCGGGGCGGGCCTAGACAGGCTGGGCTCGCCTCTCATCCCTGAAGCACGGAGATGATCCAGACATCGCCTAAGCGGTCACGTTGGCCTTGAGGCACGAGTACGTCTGGTCCCATCGGGCGCCTCTCACCCACCTCGGCGACATCGCTAGCGGGCAAGTCGTCTGACGCAGGTGCAAACTTAGACCGATCCTACGCTGACCGTACTGCGCCTGCGCGGAGACCGGTGCAGGTTCGGATGCCACCCTCGTAATGCCCTATCGGTGCAGTCAAAGCCAGGATGGCTGGGTTGCCATGATGAGAGACTTCACCACTAAGGAACCGTTCCCGACGCTTCGCTCTGCAAACTGGCAAAGCCAGCATCAAAGCCGCGGTAGTGTCACCCCGCGCTGCCCCATATATTTGCCGGCGCGGTCGGCGTAACTCACCTCGCACGGCTCGTTCCCCTTGAGGAACAGGAACTGACACGCCCCCTCGTTGGCGTAGATCTTCGCCGGCAGCGGCGTGGTGTTCGAGAACTCCAGCGTCACATGCCCCTCCCATTCGGGCTCCAGCGGCGTGACGTTGACGATGATTCCGCACCGCGCATAGGTCGACTTGCCGAGACAGATGACCAGCACGTCGCGCGGCACGCGAAAATACTCGACGGTGCGGGCAAGCGCGAAGCTGTTGGGGGGAATGATGCAGACGTCGGTCTTGCGGTCGACGAAGCTGTTCGCCGCGAAATCCTTCGGATCGACGATCGCACTGTCGACGTTGGTGAAGATCTTGAACTCGTCGGCAACGCGCGCGTCGTAGCCGTAGGACGACAGCCCGTACGAGATGCAGCCGTCGCGGCGTTGCGCCTCGTGAAACGGCTCGATCATCGCATCACCCAGCGCGCGTTCGCGGATCCAGCGGTCGGACATGACGGACATAGACGCATTCCCCTTTGCGCTGCGCCATCGCGCGGATGGTTGGCGACCGCAATAGGGCGATGACGCCGTATTCGTCGACAGCCTGCATTTTCGCGCTAGAGGGTCGGGCTGGAGGGCGGGTAGCCTGAGCGGGAGATGCGGCGATGCGGGTTCTGATGTGCGGCCTCGGCGATATCGCGCGCAAGGCGTATCTGCCCGTCCTGGCGACCATGCCGGGACTCGAGCTTCATCTGACGACGCGCAACCCCGAAGTCCTGGCGGAACTGGGAGCCGCGTATCGCCTGAAGCATCTCCACTTTAGCCTCGACGCCGCGCTCGCGACGACGACGTTCGACGCGGCGTTCGTCCACAGCGCGACGACGGCGCATCCCGAGATCGTCGAGCGGTTGCTCGATCGGCGCATTCCGACCTTCGTCGACAAGCCGCTGGCGGACAATTTGGGCGAGGCGGAGCGGTTGGTTCAGCTCGCGGAGGCCCGGTCATGCTTGCTGACGGTCGGCTTCAATCGCCGCTTTGCGCCGGACTACGCCGCGCTACGTCCCGAACACTACCCCTTCATCCTGATGCAGAAGCATCGCCGCGCCCAGCCGGACCTGCCGCGACGGGTGGTGTTCGACGATTTCATCCATGTCGTCGATACGCTGCTTTTCCTGACGAAGGCGCCCAGCACGCGGGTCACGATCGAAACGCTGATGGATAACGGCCTGCTGTCCGGCGTGACGCTGATGTTGGGCGGCAGCGGTCATCAGGCGGTGGGGACGATGCAGCGCAATTCGGGGCTGGACGAAGAACGGATCGACCTGATCGGCGAAGGCCGCAAACACGCCGTCGTCGACCTCGCGGAGCGTTTCGATCACGATGGTGCGGTGACGCGGCATCGGCGCGGCGATTGGACACCCGTTGCGCGGCAGCGTGGGTTCGACGCCATGTGCGCGGATTTCCTCGCGGGCGTGAAGGAGGGCCGGTCGACCGCTGCGCACGACATCCTCGAAACGCATCGGCTCTGCGAGGCGATCGTGGCTCACGCCGAGGCTCGCGACTAGGACGGTGCGGTCACCGTCATCGATCTCGGAAGAGCGATCGGCAGATCCAGCGCGATATCGTGCTCAGGATATGCCGAGATCGGCCGGCCCGAAGGCATCGGGTAGCAACTCCGACACCGTATAGGTGCGGACCGCGTCGCCTTCCGCCGCGCCGCAATACACGGGGAGATCGCGACGGCTCATTTGTGCGGCCTCGTTGATCACCTGGCGGCAGCGGCCGCACGGGCTGACGGGGGAGGTACCGGTCGCAAGACCGTCCGCATCCATCGCGCCGCCGATGACGCCGATCGCGACGATGTCGCGCAGGCGGCCCGCTGCGCTGGCGGTGGCGATCGCGACCGTTTCGGCGCACAGCGACAGGCCGTAGCTCGCATTCTCGAAGTTGGCGCCGGTAATGACCGTGCCGTCGTCGAGCAACACCGCGGCACCGACCGCGAACCGCGAATAGGGGGCGTGCGCGTTGCGCGCGGCATCGCGCGCGGCCGCGACGAGGTGGAGTGCGTGTTCGGTCATGATGCCACTACGTCCCAGTTCACCGGTCCTTCGATCCCATCGATGCGACGGAAATCGCTCGCCCGCCACATGCGCCACGGTCGCGCGGTGTAGTCGGGCTTGAGGACGTTCGCCACCGCCCATAACGGTCGCGGTACGGCGCCCGACAGGGTGTATTTCGCGTCGACCGCCTTGCTGATCCGCAGCATCACGGGTTGCGCGGTATGCGTCTCGACCATCGTCACGAACGTGCCGATGTCGGCGACCAGCGTCGCGCGATCCGGGCGCGCGGTGCAGTCGTCGTGAAAGTCGATATCGACCGCAGTCGGCAGCGAATCGGCGACACGCGGCACGAAGGTGTTGAAGGCGTTGGCCTGCTCGTCGGCCCGCTGACACAGCGAATAGACGTGCACCGCACCGCGTCGCAGCCCCGCCTCGGGCAAGGCCGCCCAGTTCGCCTCGAAACCCGGATCGCGGCGGTCGGTGCCCGACGTGGCGACGATATAGGCGAAGTCGGCGCCGCTTGCGCGCACCGTGCCCCATTCGACCGGGCCGGCATTCTCGGCGAGGTCGATGCCCTGCAACGGGTATTGCTTGACGTCGGGGTGCCAGCCGGTCGCGGCGGTCCAGCCGCAGATGCCGACGAAGCCGGTCGCGGCCAGCGCGGCCGCGAATTTCAAAAGTCCGTGAGCCATGTGTCTTCTAGTTGCGGATGTGAAGAACGCAGATCAGCGTGAACAGCCGCCGCGCGGTGTCGAAATCGACCTCGATCTTGCCGTCGAGGCGCTCTTTCAGCAGCTCGGCGGCTTCGTTGTGGATGCCGCGCCGCGCCATGTCGACCGTCTCGATCTGCGCCGGCGAGGATTGCCGGATCGCCTGGTAATAGCTGTCGCAGATCGCGAAATAATCTTTGATCGGCCGGCGGAAGCGACCCAGCGCAAGCACGAGCGTCTCGAGATGCGTGTCGTCCTCGCGGTGGATATGGATGCCGAGGCGTCCTTCCTCCGACTGGAGCTTGACCCGGTAGGGGCCGGCATAGCCATCGGCATAGGCGCGCTGCGGGGCGAAGTGATTACCCTCGATCAGGTCGAAGATGGCGATCCGCCGCTCCTGTTCGACGTCGGGCGAGCGCCAGCCGAGACTGGTCTCGTCGAGTTGCACATCGATGATCCGCGGGTCGGCCATCCAGGTTCGATAGCGGGGCGCATTCGACCTGTCACTGATACGAACGCCACCCTAGCCAACAGCGAACCGCGCTCCCCTCCCTGAAAGGGAGGGGCTGGGGGTGGGTAGGCCGGCTTTTGCCGCAACCGTTCCGTGATCCGGAGACCGACCCACCCCCAACCCCTCCCTTCCAGGGAGGGGAGAAGCAGAGACGACTTATCCCAACATTCCGTCGCAGTCCGCTTGGACCGGACGCTCAGCATCGCGTAGGTGCGGTGCATGGCAACTCTCGCATTCCCCGTACCCGCCGCGGCCGAGCCGCAGCAGCTTCCCCGCAACGTCGAAGCCGAGGCCGCGATGCTCGGCGCGATGATGATCGACAACCGGCTGGCCGACGATCTGGTCGACAAGCTCGAGCCCGGACATTTCTTCGAACCCGTCCACGGCCGCATCTTCGCCGCGATCAAGACGCTGCGCGGCAACGACATGCTGGTGACGCCGGTCACGCTGCGGCCGATGTTCGATGCGGACGAGGGCATGCGCGAGCTCGGCGGGCCGGCGTATCTGGCGGGGCTGACCGGCAGCGGTGCCGGGCTGATCGGCGCGCGCCAGTTCGCGCAGCAGATCTACGACCTCGCCATGCTGCGTGCGCTGGTGTCGGTCGGGCGGACGCTCGTCGATCGCGCGATGGACACCTCGGAAGAGGTCAATCCGCGCGCGCAGATCGAACTGGCCGAGGAAGAGCTGTTCAAGGTTGCCGCGGATGGCGGCTCCGAGAACACGGTGAAGTCGTTCGCGCAGGCGACCACCGCTGCGGTCAAGATGGCCGAGCGCGCGCTGAACTCGGGCGGCAACCTGTCGGGTGTCACGACCGGCATCGATTCGATCAACGCGAAGATCGGCGGCATGCACCACAGCGATCTCATGATCCTCGCCGGTCGTCCGGGCATGGGCAAGACGTCGCTCGCGACCAACATCGCGTTCAACGCAGCGCGACGCTGGATGCGCGACATGGCCGACGGGATCGCCCCGAAGGATTCGGTCGGCGCGAAGGTCGCGTTCTTCTCGCTGGAAATGTCCGCGGATCAGCTGGCGACGCGTATTCTCGCCGAGCAATCGCAGATCAGTTCCGAATCGCTCCGCATGGGCAAGATCAGCCGCACCGAATTCGCGCAGCTCGCGGCTGCGGCTGCCGAGCTGGAGAATTTGCCGCTGTTCATCGACGACACTGGCGGCCTGTCGATCGGCGCGCTGCATACGCGCGTGCGCCGGTTGCAGCGCCGGCATAACAACGAGATCGGGTTGGTGGTGGTCGACTACCTCCAGCTGCTGTCGGGGTCGGGCAAGAGCAAGGACGGCAACCGCGTCCAGGAAATCTCCGAGATTTCGCGCGGGCTCAAGACGCTGGCGAAGGACCTGAACGTCCCGGTGCTGGCGCTGTCGCAGCTGTCGCGTGCGGTGGAATCACGCGAGGACAAGACGCCGATGCTGTCGGATTTGCGTGAGTCGGGATCGATCGAGCAAGACGCCGACATGGTCTGGTTCGTCTACCGCGAGGATTATTACGTAGCGTCGAAGGAGCCCAAGCGGCCGGCGGAAGGGGATAGCTCGAAAATTTTCGAGGACCACGCGTCGTGGGCGGCGGAGATGGAGCGGGTCTACGGCCTAGCGGAGCTGATCATCGCCAAGCAGCGTCACGGCGCGACGGGTAAGGTCCGGATGAAGTTCGATCCGACGATCACGAAGTTCTCAGATCTAGCGGATTATTGATCCTATCGTCTCCCTCTCCCCTCCGGGGAGAGGGAAGGAGCCCGCCGCACTTGCGGTGGGAAGGGAGAGGGGAGTGAGGCTCGGGACATGGATCCCAACCGCCCCTCACCCTTCCGTCGCCCACGGGCTCCTCCCTCCCTCTCCCCGGAAGGGCGAGGGACCGAAACGTCGGATCATTGGACCGTTTCGGTAGAAGCGCCGACGCCACTCCCTCTCCCCTCCGGGGAGAGGGAAGGGGCCCGCCGCACTTGCGGTGGGAAGGGAGAGGGGAATGAGGCTCGCGACGGTTCATCCCAACTACCCCTCACCCTTCCGTCGCCTACGGCTCCTCCCTCCCTCTCCCCGAAGGGGCGAGGGACAGGAGATCAAATCATAGGGTCGTAGTCGGTCGGGGCGTGGATGCCGCACTCGACCTTGTCGAAGCTCCGCCACCGGCCCGCCCGCGGGTCTTCGCCCGGCGCGACCTTGGTGGTGCAGGGCGCGCACCCGATCGAGAGATACCCCTGCGCCTCCAGCGGATGCCGCGGCAGTTCGTGCTCTTCAAAATACGCGTCGAGCTTGGCCTTGTCCCAATCGGCAAGCGGGTTGATCTTCAACCGCCCCTCATCCTCCTCGAACCGCGGCAACGCAGTACGGGTCCCCGACTGGAATCCCTTCCGCCCCGAAATCCACGCATCGAACGGCGCCAACGCCCGCCGCAACGGCTCGACCTTGCGCAGATCGCAACACCCGTCCGGATCGTAGGACCAGCGCAACCCCGTCTTGTCCTTGATCGCGAGCAACCGCGGATCGGGCCGAAACACACGCAGGTCGGTCAATCCAAGCTTCTCGGAAAGCTCGTCGCGATACGCCAGCGTCTCGCCGAACATCTTCTGCGTGTTGGTGAACACGACCGGCACGTCGACATCGACCTGCGCGACCATGTGCAGCAACACCGCCGACTCGGCCCCGAACGACGACACCGCAGCGATCCGCCCGCGCAACTCGCCGACCAGCAGTTCGAACAGCATCTCCTGCGCGGAGACGCCGTCGAACCGGTCCTGCATCGCCAGCGCATCGGCGCGCGTGAATGCCGGAGTCAGGTCGATCATGTCGAGCTTGCGGGCTGGCTCACCCATGGCGCAGCTTCCACACGGGGACGGCCCCGTCGGCAGCTTTCTGGTAGGGCGTGTCGTAGCGTTCGAGACTCGTGCGCAGCACGTCGATGTCGATCGGTGCCTGCGGGGCGAAGCTGTCGAACCCGCAGCGGCGCATCAGCGGGATCTGGTCGACCAGCACGTCGCCCTGCGCGCGCAGTTCGCCGGTATAACCAGCCTCGCGAAGGATCCGCGCCGCCGAATATCCGCGCCCGTCGCGGTAGCCGGGAAAGCTCACCTCGATCAGCGCAAGCTGGTCGATCTGCGGCAACAGCGCGCGCGCGTCGTCGCCGGCTTCCAGGCGCACGGCGGCAGCGTTGCTCTGGCCGATGAACGAATCGAGCGTCACGGCCGGCTCGTCATGCGGCTCGTCGTCGCGGAAGCGAAGCAGCGTCTGGTCCGGATACTCAACCATAGATCGCCTCCTTGAACGTCTCGAAGCCGACGCGACGGTAGGTGTCGAGAAAGCGTTCGCCGGGATCGCGGACCTGCAGATACCGGTCGGTGACGCGCTCGATCGCGTCGACCACGCCGTCCTCGGAGAAACCAGGCCCGGTGATCTTCGCGAGGCTCACGTCCTCCGCGCCCGAGCCGCCGAGCGAGAGCTGGTAATTCTCGGTGCCCTTCTTGTCGACGCCGAGGATGCCGATGTGGCCGGCATGGTGGTGCCCGCACGCGTTGATGCAGCCGCTGATCTTGAGCTTCAATTCGCCGAGATCACGCTGGCGATCGAGGCTGCCGAAGCGCGTCGCGATCTTCTGCGCGAGCGGGATCGAGCGCGCGTTGGCGAGGCTGCAATAATCGAGACCGGGGCAGGCGATGATGTCGCTGATCAGGTCGAGATTGGCCTCGGCGAGACCCGCCTCGTTTAGCGCCAACCACACCGCGTGCAGATCGGCGATGCGGACGTGCGGCAGGACGATGTTCTGCGCATGTGTGACGCGAAGCTCGTCGAAGCTGTAGCGCGTGCCGAGGTCGGCCATCACGTCGATCTGGTCCGCCGACGCGTCGCCGGGGATGCCGCCGACCGGCTTCAGGCTGATGTTGACGATCGCATAACCCGACTGCTTGTGCGCCTTCACGTTCTGGTCGAGCCAGACTGCGAAGTCGGGGTCGCTGCGGTCGATGTCGGTCGAGGCGCCCGCTTCGAAATCGGGCGCGCCGAAGAAGTTGGTGATGCGCTCGAGTTCCGCACGCGGGGGATCGAGGCCGAGGCCCTTCACTGCAGCGAATTCCTCCTCGACCTGGCGGCGATATTCGTCGGGCCCGATCTCGTGGAGCAGGATCTTGATCCGCGCCTTGTAGATGTTGTCGCGCCGGCCGTAGCGATTGTAGACGCGCAGGCACGCCTCGAGATAGCTCATCAGGTCGTCGGCGCGCACGAAGTCGCGAATCTCGTGGCTGATCATCGGCGTGCGCCCCATGCCGCCGCCGACGAAGATCTTTGCGCCGAGTTCGCCGTCGCGGACGTGCAGCCCGATGCCGATATCGTGCAGCCGCATCGCCGCGCGATCCTCGTCCGCCGCGATCACGCAGATCTTGAATTTCCGCGGGAGGTAGGTGAATTCCGGGTGGAACGTCGACCATTGGCGAATCAGCTCGGCCCAGGGGCGCGGATCGGCGACCTCGTCCGCGGCGGCGCCGGCGAACTGGTCGGAGCTGATGTTGCGGATGCAGTTGCCGCTGGTCTGGATCGCATGCATTTCGACCGTCGCCAGCTCCTGGAGGATGTCCGGAGTCTGGTCGAGCTGGATCCAGTTGAACTGGATGTTCTGCCGCGTGGTGAAGTGCCCGTAGCCGCGGTCATACTTGCGCGCGATGTGGCCGAGCATCCGCATCTGGCGCCCATCGAGCGTCCCGTACGGCACCGCGACGCGCAGCATGTACGCATGCAGCTGAAGGTACAGCCCGTTCATCAGCCGCAGCGGCTTGAACTGGTCCTCGGTCAGCTCGCCCGACAGGCGGCGGCGGACCTGATCGCGAAACTCGTCGACGCGGCTGTCGACGATCGCCTGGTCGTATTCGTCGTATTTATACATGTCAGATTACCCAGCTGCCGGCACTCGGGTCGGCGGGTTTGAGGGTCAGGTCGGGTCGCATCGTCGGGCCCAAGGCGCGGATACGATCCTTGATGTGGGCGGGGCGGGGACCATCGTCGGTCTGCGTCGCCTCGATCAGATAGGGCACGTTGACGCGACGTGCGCCTTCCTCGGCCTGGAGGATGGACTCACCCGCAACGCCGACGTCGACCGCGTCCTCGATGTGGCGCGACCAGCCGTTGCCGGTCCACCAGACGACATCGCCGGTGGGAAGATCGTTTCCGGTCAACAGCTTCATGCGGCGGCGTCCTCTGCTACGCGAGCCCAGCGGGCGAGTTTGTCTTCGGCATCCGACAGTTCGACGACCTCGCCGACGACGATGATCGCCGGGCTCTTGACCGCCTCGCGCAAGACCATCGCGCCCAGATCGGCGAGCAGCGTACGGATCGCGCGGCTGCCCTGAAGCGTCCCGCGTTCCAGCACCGCCACGGGCATGTCGGGTGCGACGCCATCGGTCATCAGTTTGTCGGCGATCTCGGTCGCGGACGCGATGCCCATGTAGATGACCAGCGTACGGCCCTGGCCGGCAAGCCCGGCCCAGTTCTGCTCGCTAAGACCTTTGCACTGGCCCGCGACGAAGCTGACCGCGCTGGAATGGTCGCGGTGGGTCAGCGGCAACATCGCCTCTGCGGCACAACCGAGCGCGGCGGAAACGCCGGGGATGACCTCGACCGGAAGGCCCGCCGCGCGGACCGCCTCGACTTCTTCGCCACCGCGCCCGAACACGAACGGATCGCCACCCTTCAGGCGGATGACGATCGCGCCGGTCTTCACATGCGCGATGATCAGCGCGTTGATCGCCTCCTGCGGCAGCGTGTGTCGTGCGCGCTGCTTGGCGACCGAGATGCGCTGAGCTTCCGGCGGCGCGATATCGAGCACGCGCAGGTCGATCAGGCCGTCATGGACGACGACATCGGCGGTCTTCAAAGCCTCGACCGCGCGGACGGTGAGGAGGCCGGGATCGCCCGGGCCCGCCCCGACGAGGATGACGCGCCCGCGGGCGGTGGGATCTAGAAGGCTTGCCATGGAATAGGAGATGGACGGCAACCCGCTGCACCGCAACCGAATGATGCTTTGGCGGGGGGTAGGATTGCTTTCGAACGCGCCGAAACGCGGTCAGCCGTCGCTCAGGCCGATGCCGATCGATGCGCGGGCACTCTCGGATTCGCTGCTGACGACCGGGTAGGCGCAGTAATCCGCGGCATAATAGGCACTCGGGCGGTGGTTGCCCGACCAGCCGATCCCGCCGAACGGCGCGCCCGAGGACGCGCCATTGGTCGGCTTGTTCCAGTTGACGATGCCGGCGCGGATGTTCGCCCAGAACCGGTCGTACAGCGCCGGCGTCTGGCTGATCAACGAGGCGGACAGGCCATAGCGGGTGTTGTTCGCCTCGGCGATCGCTGCGTCGAAATCGTCGACGCGGACGACCTGCAGGATCGGGCCGAACAGCTCGATATCGGGGCGGTCGGCGATATCGGTGACGTCGATCAACGCAGGTTTCAGGAACGGCAGGTCCGCGACCGGGCGTTCGAGATGGCGGATCGGGCGGCCCCCGCGCGTGAGCAGTTCGAGAAAGCTCTCGGTCAGCTGTTCGGCGGCTTCGTTGTCGATCACCGGACCCATGAACGGGGCAGGGTTCGCGTGCGGCTCGCCGACGATGATCCGGCCGAGCATCTTGTCGACCGTGGCGATCAGCGGATCGTAGAGCTTCGTATCGACGATCAGCCGGCGTGCGGCGGTGCAGCGCTGGCCGGCGGTGGTGAAGGCGGACTGGATGATCAGCACGGCCGCGGTGTGAAGGTCGGGCGTGTCCCACACGACGATCGGGTTGTTGCCGCCCATCTCCAGCGCGAGGATCTTCTCGGGCTTTTCCGCGAACGCGCGGTTGAGCGCCAGGCCGGTGCGCGCCGAGCCGGTGAACAGCAGCCCGTCGATATCGGGGTGCGCGGCTAGCGCCTTGCCCTCGTTCGGACCACCGATGACGAGGCGGATGCACTCCGCTGGCACCCCGGCGGCGCGAAAACATTCGACGAGGAATGCGCCTACCGCAGGCGTCTTTTCCGACGGCTTGAAGACCACCGCGTTGCCGGCGATCAGCGCCGGGACGATGTGGCCATTGGGTAGATGCGCGGGAAAATTATACGGGCCGAGCACCGCGAGCACGCCGTGCGGCTTGTGACGGACCGCGATCCGCGAGCCCATCGTCGCCTCGAGTCGGCGCTGTGCGGTGCGATCGGCATACGCGCTGACGGAGATATCGACCTTGGCGATCACGCTCTCGACTTCGCCGCGCGCCTCCCAGATCGGCTTGCCGGTCTCGCGTGCGATCAGGTCGGTGAACGCGTCGTTGCGCTGGCGGACGATGTTGGCGAAGCGCCGCATCGTCTCGATCCGATACGCCAGCGGCTTCGACGCCCAGCTCGACCAGCCGGTACGGGCGCAGGCGACTTCGGCATCGACGTCGCCGATCGGTTGACGCCAGAGGATCGCGCCGGTGGCCGGCTCGTAGGAGATGATCTCGTCGGACATGCGCTGCTCTTGCCTTGATTCGCGACGAGTTTCCACTGGGGTGATGCGCACTCTTCCTCTCCCCTCCCTGGAAGGGAGGGGGCGGGGGTGGGTTGGCCAGCGTGTGACGCAACCGTCGCACCATACGGAAACCGACCCACCCCCAGCCCCTCCCTTCCAGGGAGGGGGGAGATTACTGGGCCAGTGCTTCGCCCATAACCCGAATCTTGGCGACCTTTGCGCTCAGCGCGCTCCAATCGTCATGCTCCGCGATCGGTGCCCAGATCGCCTCGACCTCGTCGATGAGCATGCTGCAGGGTTCGCCCGACCAATACGGATGAGAACGATCCTTGCGCGGTTCGTAGGACAGAAGCGCCGCGCGCACTTCGGCCCAAGGTTCGGCATAGGTGTCGGGCAGGGTTCCACCGAACGCATCGAAGAAGAAGCGATCGATGCCGACGCCCGAAGTGCGCAGCGCGCGCTCGGTAGCCTGGACGAGGTCGCGATCGGCCTCCGGCTCGCGCGGCCGGACGCCGAGCCGCCACAGGATCGCCTGGGTCACTTCGGGTTGGTAGCGCGGCCCGAACTGGTCGAGCGCGGCGACCAGTGGGTCGCTGTCGGCGATCTGTCGGAGCGCGACGGCGAGCTGCATCACGTCCCAGTGGATCGCCTCGGGCTGGCGACCGAACGCGTACAGGCCCTGATGGTCGAAATAGGCGGCCGTGAAGGCCGGGTCCCAGGTCGGGGCGAAGCGCCACGGGCCGTAATCGAAGCTTTCGCCGGTGACGTTGATGTTGTCGGAATTGAGCACGCCGTGGACGAACCCTGCCGCCATGTAGCGCGCCGCGAGCCGCGCGGTGCGACCGACGACGAGGTCGAGCAGGCGGACGGGATCATCCCCGTCCTCGTCGTACAGGTTGCGCAGCGTATAGCCGACGAGCTTGCGCAAACCCGCTTCGTCGCGCTCATAGGCGAGGCGCTGGAAACTGCCGATCCGCACATGGCTGTGGTTGAGGCGGACGAGGACGGCGGAGCGGGTCGGGCTGGGCTCGTCGCCGCGCTGCAATTCTTCCCCGGTCTCGATCAGCGACAGCGTGCGCGAGGTCGGGACGTTCAGCGCCTCGAGCATTTCGGTCGCGAGGATTTCGCGGACACCGCCCTTGAGCGTGAGGCGGCCGTCGCCAGCGCGGCTCCACGGCGTCTGGCCCGAACCCTTGGTGCCAAGGTCCATCAGGCGACCGCGATCGTCGCGCATCTGCGCGAAGGTGAAGCCGCGACCGTCGCCGAGATCGGGGTTGTAGTTGCGGAACTGATGGCCGTGATAGCGGAGCGCCAGCGGCTGGGGCAGCGTGTCGGGCAGCGGCAAGAACCGGCCGAAATGGCGGGTCCATTCCTCGTCGGTCAGCGCGTCGAGGCCGATCTGCGCGGCGGCGCGGTCGTTGCGGAAGCGCAGCCGCGTCTCGGGGAAGTCAGCGGGCGCGACGGGATCGAAGAAGCCGTCCCCCAGGGTCAGGAGTTCGGCTGCGGGACGATAGCGTGCGGCGGGGGAGGCTTGCGGGCGGGTGGGCATGCCGCGATATGGTGGCCGCTACCCGAAGGACGCAACCATGGCCGCTTACGAAAACCTCTATTGGTGGTCCAATGACGGGCTGAGACTCCACGCGCGGGACTATCCGGGCGGTGAGGAGGGCCAGCCGCCGATCCTCTGCATGGCAGGCCTCACGCGCAATGCGCGCGATTTCGATGCGCTCGCGGCGCGGCTGGCGGGGCGCTGGCGGCTGATCACGATCGATTTCCGGGGGCGCGGCGAGAGCGCATATGCGAAGGATCCGATGTCGTACGTGCCCCTGACGTACGTCCAGGACGTCGCGGCGTTGCTGACCGAACAGGGCATCGACCGGTATATCGCGTTCGGCACGTCGCTCGGCGGGATCGTCACGATGTTGATGGCGGGGCCGTCGCGCGGTCGCATGGCGGCGGCGCTGCTCAACGATGTCGGGCCCGATATCGACGCGCAGGGACTGTCGCGGATCCGGGGCTATGTCGGCAAGGCGAGCGTATTTCCGACCTGGATGCACGCGGCCCGCTGCGTCGCGGAGAATAACGGCGACGTCTATCCCGACTGGCAGATCGAGGATTGGCTGGCGATGGCCAAGCGCCTGTACCGGTTGAACAGTTCGGGGCGGATCGTGCTCGACTACGACCTGAAGATCGCCGAGCCGTTTCGCGTGCCGGGCAACGAAGCGGGGCCCGATATGTGGCCGGCGCTGGCGTCGCTCCGCGACGTGCCGACGCTGATCGTCCGCGGTGGCCGATCGGACCTGTTGTCGGCGGCGACGGCGGAGCGGATGGCGGCCTCGCTCGATCGCGGCGAACTGGTGACGGTGCCGGGGGTCGGGCATGCGCCGACGCTGAGCGAGACGATGTTGCAGGATCCGATCGACCGGTTGCTGGCGCGCGCGCTTGAGGGGGCGGCTATCCGCGCTTAGGGGATAGGGCAGGCGACGTGCCTCGCCGCCATTCTGCTGCTCTGCCGGGAAACTTGATGACCGAAACCGCCGCCTTACACGCCGCCGCCTTACACACTGATGTCCGCCCGCTGGCAGGTCGCCGCGCGATCATTACCGGGGGGACGACCGGGATCGGTCGCGCGATCGCGGTGATGCTCGCGGGGAAGGGGGCCAAGGTCTATATCTGCGGGCGCGACGAGGGCTATCTGCAGGACGCGCTGGCGCACATCCGCACGGTCGGCGAGGGCGAGGGGATGGTCACCGAACTGGGCGACCCCGACAAGGTTCGGACGTTTTTCGATGCGGGCGAGGCGTATCTCGGCGGGTTCGATATCACCGTTATCAATGCGGCAGTCGCAGCGGGTGGCCTGACGCAGATGAACGAAGACGAACTGCGCTACGCGATCGCGGTCAACTTCACCGCGTATCTGCTGGCCGCGCACCACGCCGCGCACCGCATGACGCCGATCAGCGACATGGTCATCATCGGCTCGCTCAGCGCGCATATCCTGGGGCCCAGCTCGACCGTATATGCCGGCATCAAGTCGGGTATCGCCGGGTTCTCGGAGGCGCTGCGGCGCGAGCTGGGACCGAAGGGCGTCAAGGTTTCGCTGGTGGAGCCGGGCAAGGTCGGGTCCAACATGCAGTACCCGGATGTTCCCGACGAGAAGCAGCGCCAGATGATCGCGGCGGAGCAGATGCTGCGCGCCGAGGACATCGCGGCGGGGGTGGAGTTTTTGCTCACCCAGCCGACGCGGTCGGTCATCCAGCAGATCGTGATCGTCCCGCGGGCGTTGGAGGGGGAGTAGGCGTCGACTAGCCTCCTAAAGTCCGTTCGTGCTGAGCGAAGTCGAAGCACCTTCACTTGGGGCACACCCTTCGACTTCGCTCAGGGCGAACGGAGATAGGGTGGCGAACTGAAAAGGGGGCGGGCGAACGGAGACCGAATGAAAGACCAGATACCTCAGGAGAACAGCATGTTCGATCAGCTCGTCTTCACCCCCGCCGATATCGACCTGTCGCGCTCGCCGCTGGCGGGCAAGGTCGGTGCCGAGACCTATGTCCTCGGTGCGTTCAATCCGGGGATGACCCGGCTGGCGAACGGCAATCTGCTGCTGATGGTCCGCGTGGCGGAAGCCCTGCGGCACCCGATCAAGAACGGCAACGTCCATGCGATCCGCTGGCAGGACGGCGCATATCTGCTCGACGCGTGGCCGTTGCAGATGGTCGATACCAAGGATCCCCGCAAATTCCTGATCCCCGGCGGCGGGTGGAAGGTGATGGCGCTGACGTCGCTCTCGTGGCTGCTGCCGGTCGAGCTGGACGCAGAAGGCCGCTCGGTCGTCGCGGTGCATTACGACAAGGCGATTGCGCCGCGGACCTCGTACCAGTGCTACGGCGTCGAGGATGCGCGGATCTCGAAGGTTGGCGACCGTTATCTGATGACGACCTGTTCGGTCAGCCCGGAACGCCACGCGACGACGCTGTATTCGTCCGCCGATGCGCTCGACTGGCAGCTGGAGGGCATCGTCCTCGATCACCAGAACAAGGACATGCTGATCTTCGAAGGGCTGATCGACGGGCAATATTGGGCGCAGACGCGGCCGCTCGGCGACCTGTATTTCGCCTATCCGCCGGGTAGCGAATGGCGCGCAGGGCCGTCGATCAACCTGTCGAGGTCACCCGATGCGCTCCACTGGAAGCCGCACGACAAGCCCGGCATCCGGCCGCACGCCGCCACGGTTTCGACCGCGCGCATGGGCGGAGGTGCGCCGCCGATCCTGACCGACCGCGGCTGGCTGACATTGTGGCACGGCGTCGAGCCTTCGGGCGTGGTCGGCATCTACCGCACCTACTGGTCGATCCTCGACAAGGACGATCCGTCGATCACCGTCGCGACCGAACATACCGCGCTGCTCGAGCCCAAGCCCGAACTGACCGAGCCGCTGAAGGACCAGATGTATCTCGACAACGTCGTCTTCACGACCGGCATCGCCGATGCGGGGGACTTCTACGTCGTGGCAAGCGGCGAGGCGGACCTGGCCTGCCGGATCACGCACATCCCGAAGGATGTGTTCGCCGCCTGATCGCGATTCTGCCGCGCGATAAACACTCCTTCGTCATGCCGGGCTTGTTCCGGCATCCACCGTTCCGCAAACTCATCGAAATTTGGTTTGCGGCACGGTGGACCCCGGAACAGGTCCGGGGTGACGGGGTGGTTTTGGCATCTGCAAGGGCTTAACCTAGCCGCCCCGATTTACAGTGCCAGATCAGGGCTGCGGTTAACCTCGACGCGTGTCGCCGCCGGCTTCGGCTGCGTCGCGACCTGCACCGCCGGCGATGGCACCGTGAGTTGCAGCGTCTGCGCGGTCGCTGCCCAGGTCTTGGCGATCAGGTCGGGCTTGTCGTTCAGCGTGACGCCGTAGCTCGGGACGATCTCGCGGATCTTGGCCTGCCAGGCAGGCGTCGCCAGATGGTTCGCGAAGACCTTCTTGAGCAAATCGAGCATGATCGACGGCGCGGTCGAGGCACCCGGCGATGCGCCGAGCAACGCCGCGATCGAGCCGTCCTTCGACGCGACGATCTCGGTGCCGAGCTTCAGCACGCCGCCCTTCTTCGGATCGCGCTTGATGATCTGGACGCGCTGCCCCGCCTGCCACAGCCGCCAGTCGCCATCCTTGGCACCCGGGAAATACTCGCGCAGCGCGGTCATCCGGTCGGCGTCCGACATGATGAGCTGGCCCGCGAGATACTCGACCAGGTCGAAATCGTCCCAGCCGACCGCGATCATCGGCCGGAAATTGTCGAGCGTCACCGACGCCGGCAGATCGAAATACGAGCCTTCCTTGAGGAACTTGGTCGAGAAGGTCGCGAACGGCCCGAACAGCAGCGCCTGCTTGCCGTCGAGATAGCGCGTGTCGAGATGCGGTACCGACATCGGCGGCGATCCGACCGCGGCCTTGCCGTACACCTTGGCGAGATGACGCTGCGCCACCTCGGGCTTGTCGGTCACCAGAAACGATCCACCGACCGGGAAACCGGCATAATCGTCGGCTTCGGGAATCCCCGACTTCTGCAGGATCGGCAGCGCGCCACCGCCTGCGCCGGCAAAGACGAAGCGGGCATTGATGATCTGCTTGTCGTCGCTCTTCATGTCGCGCGCCGTCACGCGCCAGCGCTTGTCCGCGCTGCGCTCCAGCGAGCGGACCTCGTGACCGGTGGTCAGCGTGAAGCCGGGCTGCTTGCGCATCGCGTCGACATATTGCCGCGTGACCTCGCCCCAGTTGCAATCGGTGCCGAGTGGCGAGCGCGTGGCGGCGAGCTTCACGCTGGGGTCGCGGCCCTGCATCATCGCCGGCACCCACTGCGCGATCTGCTTGGGATCGGTCGAGAATTCCATGCCCGAGAACAGCGGGCTCGCCTGCAACGCGGCATGCCGCTTGCGCAGGAAGGCGACGTTCGCATCGCCCCACACCAGGTTCATGTGCGGCGTCGAATTGATGAACGAGCGCGGGTTGACGAGCATGCCGGCATCGACCTGATGGCTCAGGAACTGGCGCGTCACCTGGAACTGCTCGTTGATCTCGATCGCCTTCTTGATCTCGACCAGACCGTCCGCCGCGTTGACCGGCGTGTAGTTCAGTTCACACAGCGCCGAGTGGCCGGTACCGGCGTTGTTCCAGCCGTTCGAGCTTTCCTCCGCGACCTTGTCGAGGCGTTCGACCAGTTCGATCGTCCAGGTCGGTTCGAGCTGGTGGAGCAGCACGGCGAGCGTGGCGCTCATGATCCCGCCGCCGACCAGCAGCACGTCGACGTTGCGTTCCGTCGTCGCCGCGTCGGCGGACGCGAGCGGCAGCATCGCCGCACCACCCGCCGTGATCGCCGACCCCAACAGCCCGCGCCGGGTCACGCGCGTATCGATCGTCGTCGCCCCGCCAGTATCGGCGTCGGAATCTGCGTCGAACCGGGGCGTGGTCATGTCGTCGTTAGAAGGGAGCCGCATCGTGGTGCCTCATCATTTGCGGTCTGGCCTGGCCTCCGGCGCTTCACGAGCGGGGGCGGGAATCCATCACCGGATTGTCGTTCGGGCCGCGCGAAGACCCTGCCGCGAATGGGCAAAATCATCGATCGAGCGCGACCGCTGCTCGAAATCCTCGTCCAACTCTCTGATAGTCTAGGGATGTCGTCCCGCTGCTTGCTGCGCGTGACTGCTTGTCCACTACATGGCATCGTGCCGCGGATCGTGCAAGTCGAGGGCGCGCGGGCGGGTTTGCGCCACTCTTGAAACCAGCCGGGAAAATCGGCATCGGTCAGGGATGGCCGCACCCGTCAACATCCTCCATCTCCATTCCTCGTTCGACCTTGGCGGCAAGGAGTCGCGCGCGGTGCGGCTGATGAATGCGTTCGGGGATCGCGCGAAACATACCATCGTATCCGGCATGCCCGAGCAGACCAGCGCGCGGGATTCGATCGCCAAGGGCATCCGCTACGAGCTCGCGCAGACCCCGCCGCCGTTGACCGGCAAACCTTCGGTCAAGCGCTATGAGGCGATCGCGCAGTATATGCGGCGGTTCGACCTGGTGCTGACGTACAATTGGGGCGGCATCGACGGCGCGATGGCGCGGCGGGTGTTCGGCAAGGGCGCGCCGCCGCTGGTCCATCACGAGGACGGGTTCAACGGCGACGAGGCAAACGGGCTGAAGATCGAGCGCAACATCTATCGGCGCCTCGCCCTCAGCGCGGCGTATGCGTTGGCCGTCCCGTCCGAGATGCTGGAAAAGATCGCCCTCGAGACCTGGAAACAGCCACGCGATCGGGTCCACCGGATCGTCAACGGGATCGGCACGGCGTATTACACGCAAAAGCCGGAGCCCAAGGCGATCCCCGGCTTCACGCGCAACGCCAAGGAAGTGGTCATCGGCGCGCTCGCCGGCCTGCGCGAAGTGAAGGACCTCACCGCGCTGGTCCGCGCGGTCGGCGGCGTGTCGGGACGCGTTCGGCTGGTGATCGTCGGCGAGGGGCCGGAGCGCGCGAACATAGTGCAGGCCGCCGCGGCGATGGGGATGGCGGACAAGCTGGTCCTGCCGGGATTCCTCGATCGCCCATACCGGTATGTCGGCCATTTCGACATGCTGGCGGTATCGTCGCGGAGCGAGCAGTTTCCGATTTCGGTGGTCGAGGCGATGGCGGCGGGCCTGCCGATCGCGAGCTATCCGGTCGGTGACGTCAAACGGATGGTGGCGCCCGAAAACCTGCCGTTCGTGACCGACATCCCTAACGAGGTTCGATTGCGCGACGCGCTTCAGGCGCTGGTGTCGGACCCAGCGTTGCGAGCGTCGGTCGGCGCCGCGAACCAGGCCAAGGCACGGGCAGCGTTCGACGAAGGCGTGATGATCGCGCGCTACCGCGATCTGTACGAAGCCGCATTGCAGCGCCCCGGTGCGCTGACGTAGGTCGTAATTTCCTCGCATGGTGCGTCCGTGCGTTCTAGTAGGCCGTATTTTCCGGGAGAGGTGACGTCGTGTTCAAGGGCCTGAAGCCTATCGTCTATAACGGTCGGGAAGTCCTGCCTCTGGTTGAGGGCGGCAAGGGTGTCGCTGCGACCAACCACGCATCGGCCGGCGCCTGGGCCGCGGCCGGGGGGATCGGCACGGTTTCGGCCGTCAACGCCGACAGCTACGATCCCGAGGGCAAGATCATCCCGCAGGTCTATGCCGCGCTCACGCGCCGCGACCGGCACGAGGAACTCGTCCAATACGCCATCGAAGGCGCGGTCCAGCAGGTCGAGCGCGCGTACGAGATCGCCGACGGCAAGGGCGCGATCAACATCAACGTGCTGTGGGAAATGGGCGGCGCCCAGCGCATCCTGCACGGCGTTCTGGAGCGCACGCGCGGCAAGGTGGCCGGCGTCACCTGCGGCGCGGGCATGCCGTACAAGCTGTCCGAGATCACCGCGTCCTACGGCGTTAGCTATCTGCCGATCGTCAGCTCCGGCCGTGCGTTCCGCGCCCTCTGGAAGCGTGCCTATTCGAAGGCCGCCGAATGGCTGGCCGCGGTGGTGTATGAGGACCCGTGGCTCGCGGGCGGGCATAACGGCCTGTCGAACGCCGAGGACCCGCTGAAGCCGCAGGACCCGTATCCGCGCGTGAAGGAACTGCGCGACGTGATGCGCGAAGGCGGCATCAGCGACGACGTGCCGATCGTGATGGCGGGCGGCGTCTGGTATCTGCGCGACTGGAACGACTGGATCGACAATCCCGAGCTCGGAACGATCGCGTTCCAGTTCGGCACCCGGCCGCTGCTGACGCGCGAAAGCCCGATCCCGCAGGGGTGGAAGGATGCGCTGACGCAGATCGAGCCGGGCGACGTGCTGCTGCACAAATTCTCGCCGACCGGCTTCTATTCGTCGGCGGTGCGCAATCCGTTCCTGCGCAGCCTCGAGGCGCGGTCCGACCGCCAGATCGCGTTTTCCACGCAAGAGGCCGGCGATCATATCTTCCAGCTCGACGTGGGCGTGAAGGGCAAGAACTTCTGGGTCACCCGCAACGACCTGTTGCGCGCGCGGCAGTGGTTCGGCGAGGGCTATACCGACGCGCTCAAAACGCCGGACAACACGCTCGTCTTCGTCAGCCCGACCGAGAAGGGCATGATCCGCAAGGACCAGGCCGACTGCATGGGCTGCCTATCGCAATGCTCGTTCTCGAGCTGGGCGGATACCGAGACGAACTCGACCGGGCGACTGGCCGATCCGCGCAGCTTCTGCATCCAGAAGACGTTGCAGGACATCGCGCACGGCGGCGACATCGATCAGAACCTGATGTTCGCGGGGCATGCGGCGTATAATTTCAAGAAGGATCCGTTCTATTCGAACGGGTTCGTGCCGAGCGTCGGGCAGCTGGTCGATCGAATCCTGACGGGCGACTGAGGCTGGGGGCAGTGGCGAACCGCAGTTTGGCGGCGGCGCTGATATCCGATACGCCACTTTCTTCGTCATGCCGGGCTTGTTCCGGCATCCACGGCGCCGCAGTCTCTCAAGGTGTGAGTTTGCCGCACCGTGGATCCCGGAACAGGTCCGGGGTGACGGACCGTTTTCGGCACGGTTTCCAGCAGGCTGCCGGCGCCGGTAGGCAGCCAGTTTCTCCGTATCCGCATGAAGGGCAGGGGCAAACATGACACTCCACGCATGGTGGCTGTTCGTGGTCGCGATCGTCCTGCTGTGCGGGACGCCGGGGCCCAACATGCTGCACGTCATGACGCGCAGCGTGACCTTCGGCGCACGCCGCAGCATCGCGGCGATGGCAGGATGCCTGACCGCGCTGGTGCTGGTGCTGGCGGCATCGGCGGCGGGCGTATCGGTGTTGCTCGCAGCTTGGCCACGCGTGTTCGACGCGTTGCGCTATGCGGGTGTCGCGTACCTCGTCTTCCTCGGCATTAAGGCGTGGCGCGGCGCGGGGTCTCCGATCGATGTCGGGGCGGATACGCTGCCGGTGACGGTCTCCGCACGCCGGCTGTTCCGCGGCGGGTTCGTGATCGGTATCAGCAACCCGAAGCTGCTGCTGTTCGCCGCTGCCTTCCTTCCACAATTCGTCGATCGCGCCTCGCCCCAGGCACCGCAGTTCGCGATCCTGGTGGCGACCTTCGCGGTGGTCGAGAGCCTCTGGTACGGGATCTACGCGGCGGGCGGCCGGACGCTCGCCCGCTATCTCACCCGACCGGCGCTCAGGCGGACGTTCGACCGGGTAACGGGTGCGATCTTTGTCGCTTTCGGACTGGCCCTACTGGGGGTCCGGACCTAGCGCCGCCATTGCCGTTTCGGGCGATTGCGCGCATACCCTGCGCATCGCGGCGCTTCGTATGGGCAAGCTGCGACTGAGAGATGCTTTGCGCTCCCGCTCCGAGCCGGGAATGCCGCATGACGATCTATTCTTCCACCGTATTTCAGGCGCTCGCATCGTGACGACAGGTGCAGACAAGGCGGGTGCAGACAAGGCGGGCGCAGACAAGGCGGGCGCCGACACCGTCGTGCCGATTTCGCGCGCGGTGAACGTCAGTGTCGAACAGCCTCAGGTCGTTGCGATGTGCAAGAAGCATGGTGCAATCATCAGCGCGATCGAGACGCTGCCGTCGGGCGGCACGCGGGTCGTGCTCATGAACAGCGCGGATGCCGCCAAGATCATCAAGGCGTTCGGATCGAAGGTCATGACCGGCACCGTCGCACGCACGCACTGGATGCGCGCGGTCTAAGTGTGATGGAACGATCCTCCCCCGCCAGGGGGAGGTGGCTGGCACTTGCCAGACGGTTGGGAGGCACGCGAAACGTCGCTCCGTGTCCTCCCCCTCCGTCACTTGCGGAGTGGGTCGACGGCTGCCGCGTCAGATCCAGCCGTCGAGCACCTGATCCGGCGGTCGGTGCCCATCGGCCCACATCCGGATGTTCTGGATGACGCGCTCGCCCGATGCCATGCGGCCTTCCAACGTCGCCGAGCCCATATGCGGCAGCATCACGACGTTGGGCAGCGCGAGCAGGCGCGGATCGATCACCGGCTCGTGCGCCCAGACGTCGAGACCCGCGCCTGCCAGCCGCCCGTTCTCCAGCGCCTCGACCAGCGCCACCTCGTCGACGATCCCGCCGCGCGCCGCATTGATCAGGTACACATGCGATCGCATCAGCGCGATCCGGCGCGCGTCGATCAGGTTGCGGCTGTCGGGATTGAGCGGCGTGTGAATCGTCACGATGTCGACCGCGGCAAGCATGTCGTCGAGCGAGGCATGGAACGTCGCCGCCAGCTGCGCCTCGCGGACGGCGGGCAGTTGCTGGCGATTATGATAATGGATGGTGAGCCCGAACGCACGCGCTCTGAGCGCGACCGCCTGGCCGATCCGACCCATGCCGACGATCCCGAGCGCCTTGCCGCCGATCCGGTGGCCGAGCATCCCGCCCGGGCTCCAGCCGTTCCACTGGCCCGATCTCACCAGCTTCTCCCCCTCGGCCAGGCGGCGGGGGACGGACAGGATCAGCGCCATCGTCATGTCGGCGGTGTCCTCGGTGAGGACCCCCGGCGTGTTGGTGACGATGATCCCGCGTGCCCGCGCCGCCTTCAGGTCGATATGATTCACGCCCGCGCCATAGTTCGCGATCAGCTTCAGGCGATCGCCCGCGCCGGCGATCAGGTCGGCGTCGATGTCGTCGGTCACGGTCGGCACCAGCACGTCGCAATCGGCCATCGCGGCGGCCAGCTGTTCGCGGTCGAGCTTCGTGTCGGCACGGTTGTTGTGCGTGTCGAACAGCGCCTCCATCCGATCCATCAGCGTGTCGGCCAGTTCGCGGGTGACGACGACCTTGGGGTTCGGACAGCGGCGTGTGTCGATCATGCGGACGGCTTGGCGAAGCCGTTCGTGCCCGTCAACGCCCCGTCAACATCGGGGCTGCAACTTCGGTTGAGGAAAGCAGTTCGTCGCGATAGGACGTCGGTTCGCCAGCTAGGACATGATCATGCGCATTCTCGCCACCGCGCTTTCCGCACTTGTTGTGACCGCTCTGGTGCCCGACCCGGCGACTGCGGCCGACGCGACGAAGCGAAGCGTGCCCTATTACGCCTCGATCTCGGCCACGCGCGCGCGGATGCGGACGGGGCCGGCGCGCACCTATCCCGCGAGCTGGCTGTACCAACGCCAGGATCTGCCGATCAAGGTCGTCGCGATCTTCAAGGAATGGCGCAAGATCGCCGATCCCGACGGCACCGAGGGCTGGATGCAGGCGAACCTGCTGAGCGGCACGCGCACGGCGATCGTCCATGGATCGGGACCGGTCGACCTGCGCGAGAAGCCCAATGCGGGGAGCCGCGTGCTGTGGCGCGCGGCACCGGGCGTGGTCGGGCGGCTTAGCCAGTGCAACAATGGCTGGTGCCGGATGGACGTGAAGGGGCAGGCGGGGTTCGTACAGATCGCGGGGCTTTGGGGTGTCGAGGCTGGCGAGGTGCTGCCTTGAGGGTTGGGATTTTAGGACTTTAGGTTTCGGGGGCGGCGGCGCGTGATGCGGAAGCCGACCCACCCCCAACCCCTCCCTTCCAGGGAGGGGGGTAAGAAGGGGCAGACGGGTTGCCCTTCCTAGCTCCCCTCCCTGGAAGGGAGGGGCTGGGGGTGGGTCGGCCGTTGAAGGTCGATGACCTTCGCCAGAATAGCCTCCGCCACCCCGTCAGGATTCCCGGCGACGTCAGAGTTCCAGAACCGAATCACCGTCCAGCCTAACGCTTCCAGACGCCGCGTCCGCCCCATGTCCCGAACCGAACCGATATGCTGGCTGCCGTCGAACTCCACCGCGAGCCGCACCTCCCGGCATGCCAGATCGACAATATACCGCTCAATCACCAGTTGGCGCGTGAACCGGGGCCGAAAAAAGCTGACCTTATGCCAGATCGCGATCTCCGCATCCGTCGGATGGTTGCGCAACTCTCGTGCGCGCCGCGTCAACTCGGGAGGTACGCGCGGCATCTCATCAGACTGCGCGCGGGACTCGCGGAGAGCAACCCACCCCCGACCCCTCCCTTCCAGGGAGGGGGGAAGTCAGCCCATCAACTCGACCGCCATCGCAGTCGCCTCACCGCCACCGATGCACAGCGACGCCAGCCCGCGCTTCTGACCGGTGGTTTCCAGCGCCGACAGCAGCGTCGCCAGGATCCGCGCGCCGCTCGCGCCGATCGGGTGGCCGAGCGCACACGCGCCGCCGTGGATGTTCACCTTGTCATGCGGCAGCCCGAGGTCGCGCATCGCGATCATCGCGACGACGGCAAAAGCTTCGTTTACCTCGAACAGGTCGATGTCCGACGCCGACCAGCCCGCCTTCTCCATCGCCTTGCGCATCGCGAACACCGGCGCGGTCGTGAACAACGACGGCGCGTGGGCATGCGCGGCATGCGCCACGACCCGCGCGATCGGCGTGATCCCAAGCCGTTCGGCGACGCTCGCCCGCGTCATCACCAAAGCGGCGGCACCGTCGGAGATCGACGAGGCGTTGGCGGCGGTGATCGTGCCGTCCTTCGAGAAGGCAGGCTTCAGCGTCGGGATCTTGGCGACGTCGCCCTTCGCCGGCTGCTCGTCGAGCGAGACCGTCGTCGTGCCCTTGCGACCCGCGATTTCGACCGACACGATCTCGCGGTCGAACGCGCCGGACGTCTGCGCGGCCTGCGCACGGTGCAGCGATTCGATCGCGTAATCGTCCATCTGCTTGCGCGTGAACTGATATTCGTGCGCGGTATCCTCGGCGAAATTGCCCATCAGCTTGCCGGGCTCATACGCATCCTCGAGCCCGTCGAGATACATGTGGTCGTACATCCGGTCATGCCCGATCCGCGCCCCGCCACGGTGGCTCTTCGACAAATACGGCGCGTTGGTCATGCTCTCCATCCCCCCCGCGACGAGCAGGTCGACCGACCCCGCCGCGAGCGCATCGGCCGCCAGGATCGCCGCCTGCATCCCCGATCCGCACATCTTGTTGACCGTCGTCGCCTCGACGTGATCGCCCAGCCCGGCGTTGATCGCCGCCTGTCGCGCCGGCGCCTGGCCGAGCCCGGCGGGTAGCACGCAGCCCATGTAGATCCGCTCGATCTCGGCAGCCGACACGCCCGCTCGCTCGACCGCACCGCGGACCGCATCGGCCCCCAGCTCGGTCGCGGTCGCGCCGGCAAGCGCCCCCTGGAACGAACCCATCGGCGTACGCGCGTAGGACAGGATGACGATGGGATCTCGATCGACGGCCACTTCACTCTCCATATATTCTTCTGTCCCCGTATCTGGGGTTGATGTGCGGCAATACAAAGCAGGGCCGGGTGCGCCTAGACCTCGCATCATGGAAACACTCATAACGACGCTCAAATGGTGTGCCGCAGCGTCCGGCGTGATCGCCGCGTTCATGGTATCGCTCGATTTCGGGCGCCGCGTGACGGGGTGGGGGTTCGTGCTGTTCGTCGGTTCGTCGATCGCATGGCTGAGCGGCGCGGTCTTGACCGGGGACTGGGCGCTGGGCACGCAGAACATCGTGCTGTTCGGGATCAACATCTTAGGCGTGTATCGCTACCTGGTCCGCAAGACGGGTGTCTGAGACGGCATTCTGGACGGCGCTGCTGGGCGTGCTCGGCGCGATCCTCGGCAGCTTTATCGCGGCGCTGGTGATGCGCTGGCCCGACGGACGATCGGTGATGCAGGGGCGCTCGGTCTGCGATAGCTGCGGACGCACGCTGCGGGCGGTCGAACTGGTGCCGTTGCTGAGCGCGGTCGTCCTTCGCGGACGATGCCGTGGCTGCGGAGTGGCGATCGGCCCGGTGCATTGGCGGATCGAGGTGGGGGGGCTCGTCATCGGCGTGGCGGCGGGGATCGTCGCACCGGGGCCGGTCGGGATCGCCGGCGCGGTGTTCGGATGGCTGCTGCTGGCGTTGGCGAGCCTGGACCTCGTCGCGTTCTGGCTGCCGGATCGGCTGACGCTCCTGCTCGCGGCGACCGGGCTCGCCGGCGCGGCGCTCGGTATCGACCCGCTGCTCGCCGAGCGGCTGATCGGCGGGCTCGCCGGGTTCGGCACGCTATGGCTGGTCGCATTCGGCTATCGCCGCATGCGCGGTCGCGACGGGATGGGCGGCGGCGATCCCAAGCTGTTCGGGGCGATCGGACTGTGGCTCGGATGGCAGATGTTGCCCGCCGTCCTGCTGATCGCGAGCATGATCGGCCTCGGTGTCGTTCTCGCCGCGCACCTCAGGGGCCGCAGCATGGCGGCGGACACCGCGCTTCCGTTCGGCGCGTTGCTGGCGATCGCGGCTTATCCCGCGTGGCTCTTCATGATAGGCGCGACCCTATGATATCGCTCGCTCTTGTTCTCGCGCTTCAAGCTGCGACGCCGCCACCTGCCGCCAATCCGGGGGCTAATCCCGGGTCCAGTCCCAGTTCCAATCCAGGTCCGGGCCCGCTCGGCGCGATCGGCAAGCAGACGCTGCCCGCCAAGGGCTGTGCCGCCTATCTGTGGAGCATGGACGCCGGCCGGTTGCTCGTCGCGATGGCGACCGCGGAGCCCGCGCAGATCCGGCTCGCGATCGACGGCAAGACCGCGGATTACGCGATGACGACGCAGTCGCCCGCGATCGGCTTCGGCTTCGGCGGCGTCACCCAGTACCGCGGCGGCGACGTGACCGCGACTCTCGACATGGCGGTCGCCGTTCGTGCCGACATCTCCGCGGGCGCGACCGTGACGTCGGCGACGTTGCGGATCGACCGCCCCGGGCGTGATACCGTCGTCATGCCGGTCGGCGGCCTCATCGGCTGTGTATGAGGTGAAATCTGCGGTTAATTTTTGTGAAACCAAGCTGTCCTATGTGCGTTACGTGGACGAAGATGGGGGTGAATCGAGCACGATCGCTGCCTGTAAAGGGGATCGTGTGACAGCTTCGAACAGCCGGCATCATTGGCTCGCTTTGGCGTTGGTAGCGTCGACTACGGGATTCACTGGAGGATTTGCGGGCGTCGCGTCGGCGCAGCTGGTCAAGCCGGGCACCGCTCCGGCCAAAGGGCCTGACGCGCCCAAGCCGAGCGATCAGCCGCAATCCGGCGATCCACGTTCCGACGCGCCGATCGTGCCCGACGCCGAGTTCGACAGCGCTTTGCCGCCCTTGAGCGGTGACCTGAATGCACCGCTGGAAGCAATGGCGCCGTTGCCCGCCCCGTCAACGCAGCCGTCGTCCACGCAGACACCCGCTACGCCAGCAACCGCGACTTCTCCCGCCACCACGCTCTCAGGCGACGTGCTTCCGCCGACCGGGCCCAGCGACCTACAGCTCGCGCAACCGCTGACGCCGCTGTCGAGCTTCGACACGACCCCGCTCCAGACTGCGGGGGATATCAAGGACAAGGACGCGCCGGAGATCCGGTACGAGACCGCGACCAAGGGTCTCGACAAGGCCGGCGACGGGCTCGCGGGCGAATACAAGGCGCTGTCCGCGCTCGCCGAGGGCAAGGGCAAGGCGGCGAACGCCACGCAGGTCGCGGCGCGCGCCCGCGAGGACGAGGCGCTGGCGGTACGGTTGCTCAAGTCGCTCGGCTATTACGACGCCACCGCGATCTCCACGATCGAGACGATTCCCGATGCTGACAAGACCAAGCCCGCGCGGCTGAAGGCGACTGTCAGCGCGCAACCCGGCCGGCTCTATTCGCTGTCGTCGATCGCCGTGCAGGCGAACGCCACGACCCCACCCGACCTGGTCCGCACGCAATTGCCGCTGAAGGTCGGCGACCCGATCCAGGCGGCCCGAATTCAGGGCGCGGAGGCGAATGTCAGCCTGACGCTGCCGCAGCAGGGCTATCCCTTCGTCAAGGTCGGCGAGCGCGACATCCTGCTCGACGACCAGACCCCGACCGGCGCGTACACGCTGCCGGTCGATACCGGTCCGCGCTCGTCGTTCGGGCAGCTTCGCACCGAAGGCGATCCGGTGTTCGATCTCGAGCATCTGAACCTGTTCCCGCGGTTCAAGGCGGGCGAACTCTACGACAACCGGATGACCGACGACCTGCGCGATGCGCTGGTCGCGACGTCGCTGTTCTCGACCGTGTCGGTCGAGCCGGTCCGTACCGGCACGATCAATCCGGACGGCACCGAGCAGGTCGACCTGCTGGTCCGCCAGAGCGAGGGCAAGGCGCGTTCGCTCGGCGGCAATGTCGGCTTTTCGACGGGGCAGGGCTTCCGCGCCGAGGGCACGTGGCAGCACCGCAACCTGTTCCCGTACGAGGGCGCGCTGCTCGCCTCGGTCATCGCCGGTACGCAGGAGCAAGGCGTGTCGGGCACGCTGCGCCGCGCGAACGCCGGCCGGCGCGATCGCACGTTCAGTCTGACCGCAGGCGCGAACCATTCGAATTACGACGCCTATGACGCGTTCACCACCAGCGTCGGCGTCCGCTGGAGCTATGACTCCACGCCGATCTGGCAAAAGCCGCTGACCTATTACTACGGTGGCGAACTCGTCGGGACGAACGAGAGCGTCTACGACTTCGCGCAGGGCAGGGACGTCCGCCGCACTTACGGCATCGTCGCACTGCCGGGCCAGGTGAAGTTCGATCGCTCCGACAGCCTGCTCAATCCGACCAAGGGCTATCGCCTGACGCTGAACCTCAGCCCCGAAACATCGGTGCAGGGATCGGTAAAGCCATACATCCGCACGATGATCGAGGGGACGTTCTACTACCCCGTCTCCAGCAGCATCGTCATCGCCGGTCGCGCCAAGGCGGGCTCGATCCAGGGCGTCGACCGCGACGATCTGGCACCGTCGCGGCGCTATTATGGCGGCGGCGGCGGATCGGTGCGCGGCTATGGCTATCAGCGGCTCGGGCCGTTCGATCCCAACGGCAACCCGATCGGCGGGCGCTCGCTCAACGAATTTGCACTTGAAGCCCGCTACCGGTTCGGCGATTTCGGCATCGTGCCGTTCATCGACGCCGGCAACAGCTATGAGAGCAGCACGCCGAACCTCTCGTCGCTGCGCTACGGCGCCGGCATCGGCGGGCGCTTCTATACCAGCTTCGGCCCGATGCGGATCGATGTCGCGACTCCGCTCAACCCACGCGAGGGCGACGGCAAGATCGCTCTCTACATCTCGATCGGGCAGGCATTCTGATGGCCGAAAACGGCACTCCACCTGCTGAGCGGGGCCACGTCGAGACGACGCACGAAACGGTGATCGTCGAGCGTCGCCCGTTGTGGCAGCGCATCCTGAAATGGCTCGCCATCCTGATCGTCGGTCTGGTCGCGCTCGTGCTGATCGTGCTGTTCGGGATCAACACCGATCCGGGCCGGCGCCTCGTCGCGGACCAGATCGGCGGCTACACCACCGCGTCGGGGTTGAACATCAAGGTCGGCCGGATCGACGGATCGATCTACGGCGCGATGACCTTGAGCGACGTGCGCGTGTCGGACCCCAAGGGCGTGTTCCTGACCAGCCCGAAGCTTAGCGTCGACTGGCGTCCGTTCGCGTTCACCAAGAACCATGTCGACGTGCGCTCGCTCACCACGCCGCTGGTGACGTTGCAGCGCCGCCCGCTGCTGAACGCGACCCCGACCGATCCGAACGCACCGCTGCTCCCCGATCTCGATATCGACGTGAACCGCCTGGTGATCGACCGTTTCCTGATCGCCAAACCGGTCACCGGCCAGACGCATATCGTGAAGATCGATGGCGCGGTGCACATCGCCGACAAGCGCGCGCAGTTGACGACCAACGCGACCGCGCTGACCGGCCCCGGCATCGCCGGCGGTGACCGCCTCGTGCTGAAGCTCGACGCGGTACCCGAGCAGAACAAGCTCGACGTCAACGTGAAGCTGACCGCACCGGTCGGCGGCGTCGTATCGACGATGGGATCGTTCAAGGCGCCGCTGACCGCGACCGTCGATGGCCGTGGCAGCTGGGCCTCGTGGCAGGGCCGCGCGGTCGCGACGCTCGGCGGCGGGCAGCTCGCGAACCTCGGTCTGACCGCAAAGAACGGCCATATCGAAGTACGCGGCTCGACGCGTCCCGGCCTGTATCTCGAAGGTCCGGTCGAACGCCTGACCGCGCCGCAGCTCGACGTCGCGATCGACACGACGCTCAACGACCGCAAGGCCGACACGCGGATGACGCTGAAGTCGGACGCGCTGGCCGTCGACGCCGGTGGTCTGATCGATCTCGCCAACAGCCGCTTCGGCAACTTCGCGGTGAACGCAAAGCTGCTGACGCCGGGTGCGATCCTGCCGAACCTGCACGGGCGCGACGTCACCGCGCGTGTCGTTCTCGACGGCGCGTTCGCGACGCCGACGGTCGACTACAAGGTCCGCGCGGCAACGATCGCGTTCGGCGACATGGGCGTGGAAAATCTTTACGCCGAAGGGCTCGCACGCGTAAACTCGGACCGCATCCTCGTGCCGGTCAAGGCGCGGGCGCGTCGCGTGACGGGGCTCAACGCCGCGGTCGGCGGTCTGGCGACCAACGTCGCGATCGACGGCGACTTCGCGATCTCCGGCGTCAATGTCCTCTCCGACAACCTCAAGATCCGTTCGGACAAGATCGACGCGACCGCCGTGGTCGTCGCGAACATGGCGATCGGGCGCTACACCGGCGCGCTGAAGGGGCGGATCAACAATTACCGCGTCGACGGTATCGGCATCGTCAACCTGACGACCGATGCGAAGCTGGTGCCGGGCCCGAACGGCGGCTTCGGGATCACCGGCCGCGTCGTCGCGCAGACCTCGCAGATCTTCAACGAAGGCGCGCGCAGCTTCCTTGGCGGCAACGCGATCGTCCGTTCGGACATCGGCTACAGTCCCGAGGGCATCGTCACCTTCCGCAATCTCCGCATGAACGCGCCACAGTTCCGCGTCACGCGCGGCGAGGGTCGGTTCGATCCCGCCACTGGCGCCGTGCTGGTGAACGCGGATGCGTATTCGACTGTCTACGGGCCGTTGTCGGCGCGCGTGACGGGCAGCGCGACCGCGCCTGTCGTCGTCCTGCGCGCACCGCGGCCGGGCGTCGGCGTCGGCCTCGTCAACCTCAACGCGCGGATCGTCGGCCGTGGCGGCGCCTATGCCGTTACCGCCAGTGGCGGCACCAACTATGGGCCGTTCACCGCGGACGTGCTGGTCAGGCCCGGCGCGCAACTCGCGGTCGACGTGCGCCGCGTCGTGTTCGCCGGGATCGTCGGCAGCGGCCGGATCGTGCAGACCGCGGCGGGTCCGTTCGCGGGCGCACTGCAGTTCGCCGGGCAAGGCCTGTCGGGCAATGTCCGTCTCGCCAACCAGGGCGGCTACCAGCGCGCCGACGTCGCTGCGCGCGCGAACGGTGCCAGGATCCCCGGCATGGTCGACTTCACCATCGGCCGCGCGATCGTCAACGCCACCGCGGTGCTGACTCCGACGCCGCAGATCGTCGCCGACGCGCAAATCGCGGACATGCGCTACGGCGCGATCGTCCTCTCGGCGGCGCGGGCCAAGGTGAATTACGTCGGCGGCAAGGGCACCGCGCAGGCGTTGCTGACCGGTTCGAACGGCGTCCCCTTCCGCCTCGCGCTCAACGCCAGGCTAAGCCCCAACAATTACCTCGTAGCCGCGCAAGGCCAGGCAAACGGCATCGACTTCCGCACCGTCAACCCGGCCCGCATACACGCGGTTAACGGTGAATACCGCCTATCCCCAACCCGCCTCGACTTCGGTGGGGCAGGTGGCGGTTCCGCGCGCTTGGCCGGCAGCTATGGCCATGGCACGAACGCCCAGGTCAGGCTCGACCGTCTCGACCTGTCGACCTTGTCGGCGCTGGTCCCGAACCTCGGCATCGGCGGCAAGGCGACCGGCAGCCTCGACTTCTCGCAGGCGAACTCGTCGGCACTGCCGACCGCGGACGCCCGCGTGACCGTCAGCAACTTCACCCGCTCGGGCCTCGCTGCCGTCTCCGAACCCGTCGATATCGTGTTCGCCGGCACGCTTGGTGGCGAGGGCGCCACCGGCCGCGCGCTGGTCCGTCGCGGTACGTCGGTCATAGGCCGTATGGTCGCGAACCTGCGACCGTTGCCCGCTGGCAACGGCTCGTGGAGCACGCGCCTGATGGCCGCGCCCTTGTCGGGCGGGATCCGCTATAACGGCCCGTCCGCGGTGTTGTTCAGCTTCGCCGCGATTCCCAACCAGCAACTGTCCGGGCCCATCGCTGTCGCCGCCGACTTCTCCGGACGCCTTTCCGCACCGCAGCTGAACGGCGTCGTCCGTGCCGACAACCTGACCTACGATAACGAGACCTATGGCACGCGCCTGTCGCAGATGCGGATTGCCGGACGGTTCTCGAACACCGATCTGCAACTGACACAGCTCAATGCGAAGGCCGGCGACGGCACCGTGCAGGCGCAGGGCTCGATCGGGTTCGCGGCGGACAGCGGCTTCCCGATCGATATCCGTGCGACGCTGAACAATGCGCAGCTTGCCAAGAGCGATGCGATCAGCGCGACCACCACGGGCATTGTTCGCCTGACGCATGACCGCAATGGTGGATTGATCCAGGGCGATCTCCAGGTTCCCGAGGCCCGCTATCAGATCATCCGTCAGGGCCAAGCCGAGGTTCCCGAACTGACGGGCGTGCGCCGCAAGGGCGATGTCCGGACGCCGCTGTCCACCGATCGGTCGCAGGTGCCGAATGCCGGATCGTTCAAGCTCGATCTCCGGGTCCGCGCACCGAACCAGCTGTTCGTCTCGGGCATGGGCCTGGAGTCGGAATGGGAGATGGACATGCGGATCGGCGGCACGTCCGCCGCACCGATCGTCACCGGTGGCCTGGATATCGTCCGTGGCACCTATTCGTTCTCGGGCAAGCGGTTCGACGTCACCAAGGGCCAGATCCGTTTCCGCGGCGGTGCGCTGACCGATCCGGATATCAACATCGAGGCGAGCACCACGACCAGCGACATCACCGTCACGATCGTCATCACCGGCACCGGCCAGAAGCCGCAGATCGCGTTCACCTCGACGCCGACCCTGCCGCAGGACGAAGTGCTCAGCCGCCTGTTGTTCGGGTCCAGCCCGGCCAATCTGTCGGCCACAGAGGCGATCCAGCTGGCGTCTGCGCTGAACTCGCTGCGCGGGTCGGGCGGGGGTGGGCTGAACCCGCTCGGCAAGCTGCGTTCGGCGACCGGGTTCGACCGGTTGCGCGTGCTCGGCGCGGATCAGGCGACAGGTCGCGGCACCAGTCTGGCCGCCGGCAAGTACATCACGAAGAACATCTATGTGGAGATCGTGACCGACGCGAAGGGCTTCACCTCGACGCAGCTCGAGATCGCGCTGACCAGGGCGCTCAGCCTGTTGTCGGCGGCCGGATCGAGCGGCGGACAGTCCGCAAGTGTCAAATATTCCAAGGACTATTGAGTTCGGTCGGCAACAGGATAGGTTCCGTTATGAAACCTACGGCGTAACGCCGGGGCGGGAGGATGCAGCATGACCGAGCATGTCGACGTGATCGTGGTGGGCGCCGGCATTTCCGGGATCGGCACCGGCTACCACCTCCAGACGCGCTGCCCCGACCGCAGCTACATGATCCTCGAGGGCAGGCAGTCGATGGGTGGGACGTGGGACCTGTTCCGCTATCCCGGCATCCGCTCCGATTCGGACATGCACACGCTGGGGTTCGCCTTCCACCCCTGGACCGCGGCCAAGTCGATCGCTGATGGTCCGTCGATCCGCGACTATGTCGAAGATACCGCCCGCGAATACGGCATCGATCGGAAAATCCGTTACGGCCATCACGTCAAATCCGCCGCCTGGTCGACCGAGGACGCGCGGTGGACGGTCGAGGCGACCGGTTCCGACGGCGCCGCGGTGACGCTGACTTGCAACTTCCTGTCGATGTGCGCGGGCTATTACAATTACGCCAAAGCCTATTCGCCCGAGTTCGAGGGCGCGGAGAGCTTCGGCGGGCAGATCGTACACCCGCAATTCTGGCCCGCGGACCTCGATTACAGCGGCAAGCGGGTCGTGGTGATCGGCAGTGGTGCCACCGCGGTGACGCTGGTGCCGACGATGGCAAAGACTGCGGAGCACGTGACGATGCTCCAGCGCTCGCCGACCTACATCGTCGCGCGCCCGGGCGAGGATGGCATCGCGAACTGGCTGCGCGGCAAGCTTCCGGCCAAGGCGGCCTACGGCATCACGCGGTGGAAGAACGTGCTGATGGGCATGGTTTTCTACCGTCTCGCGCGGAAGAAGCCAGCCAAAGTGAAGGAGCGGATGATCGGCATGGTCCGCGACCAGCTCGGCCCGGACTACGACGTCGCGACGCATTTCACGCCGCGCTACAATCCCTGGGACCAGCGCGTTTGCCTAGTGCCCGACGGCGACCTGTTTGCGGCAATCAACGCCGGCAGCGCATCGATCGTCACCGACACGATCGCGCGGATCACACCCGGAGGGATCCGGCTCGATTCGGGCAAGGACCTGCCCGCCGACGTCATCGTCACTGCGACCGGCCTCGAACTGCAATTGATGAGCGGGGTCGCGTTCAGCCTGGACGGGCAGCCGATCGAACTCGCCGGGCGGCTTCAGTACAAGGGCATGATGTTCGACGGCGTACCGAATCTGGCCTCGACCTTCGGCTACACCAACGCGTCCTGGACGCTGAAGGCGGACCTTACCGCGGTGTATGTCTGCCGCCTGCTCAACACGATGACCAAGCGCGGGTTGCGCCAGGCGACCCCGTATAACGACGATCCGACGATGAAGAGCGAGGCGTTTCTCGATTTCACGTCAGGCTACGTCCAGCGGGCTGCGGCCGCGTTGCCCACGCAGGGCGAGCGTAAGCCGTGGAAGCTCAACCAGAATTACGCGCTCGACCTGCTGGCGTTGAAATTCGGCTCGGTCGACGATGCGATGCGGTTTTCCAATCCTCGACCGGTTGGCGCGTGCCAACCAGAGATGGCAGCCGCCCGCTAGGTCGCGCGATACTGGCTACGGCTAAAATTGTGGTTCACGTGATCCGCTGACATCGGCGAAGGTAGACCGCTGCGCAGGGTGCGCTGATGAGGATCAAACGCGAACCTGACACTTGCGGGATCAGCCGATTGCTACCGGCGAACGGGTAGCAATCACGGCCCGCAAATCATGGAATTTCAAGAGATATCCGCGCCTCGGCTATCCGGTAGGAGTCTAGTACGACGTCCGACCGGAGCAACTTTGGTATATTGCGAAACTTTGCAATGGGATAGGCGACTATCGCGACAGATGGTCACGAAACCTACGCAAATCTAAATGTCGGCCCGATTACCGAAAAGTGTCACTTATCAACACTTCAGCGATACTCGGGCCGACCGAGTCATTCACCAGGGGCGAATACCCGTACCATAGACCAGCGAGATGATGAGCTTCAGCATTTTATGCTCCCTTGTTGCACCCTGCTAGGTGCCCCGACTTCATACTGCTTAACGCGACGTTAAACAATGATCTTAGCAAGCTGTTAACCATCTTCTTTGCGGAGCGGGGCGATAAGTGCTTAAGGGATTGTTTATGCGTCCTGCCTATTCGGGGGATATGAGAGATGTTCCGCACGAGCAGTTCAAGGACAGGGCGTCACTGCCCGGTCCTCGACTCGTGGATCTCGCGTCGCCGGCCGCGCTAGCTCACGATGATTTTTATCAGGCATCTCAAGCTGGTTGGCGATTTCTGGTCCTTACTGAGATCGCCAACTTTGCGGTTCTGCGCCGGTATCTCGGGCGGCCGAGGGCGGACACGCTAATCGTCGAGGTGTCGGCGAGGATCAGGGGCGCGTTACCCGACGCGCGAGTTGAGATAGCTGGTCGCGAAGTTGCCGAGATCGCGTTCGAGAGCGAGGCGAGGCTCGCGCTGGATGTGGCAATCGCTGCCCTGGAAACCGCTTTCAAACTGCCGTTCGATATCGATGGCGAGTCGCATATGGTCGATATCCGATTGGGTGCGGCGGCGGCGGCGGCGCACCGCGACGAGGTTCACCTGATCGAGGAAGCCGAACGCGCGCTAGTCGAGGCGCGGACCGAGCATACGGCGATCGCACGGGACGTGACGGGCAATCCGGCGGCGATCGACCGGTTGGAACTCGCCTGCGATCTCAGTCGCGCCATCGAGTGCGAAGAGCTGTTCCTGCAATATCAGCCCAAGGTTCACCTGCGTCGTCAGAAGATTACCAGCGTCGAAGCGCTGATCCGCTGGAATCATCCGACCCGTGGCCTGGTGTTGCCCAACGACTTCATCCCGCTCGCCGAGGAATCGCACGACATCGTCGCGCTGACCCTCTGGACGATACGGCGCGCGATCCGGGATCAGGCGGTGCTCGCGGCCCATGGTCACGATCTGCGCATCTTTATCAATATTGCTGGCGCGCTATTGGCCGACCGGCATTTCGTGAATACGGCGTGCGGCTTGGTCGAAGCCAGCGGCGCGCAGCTAGGGTTCGAGATAACCGAGACGTCGGTCATCCGCGATCCCGAGAGTGCGATTGCCAACCTGAACGTCTTTGCGGGTATCGGTATCGTTATCGCCATCGATGATTATGGCGCTGGTCTGTCATCGCTCGCGTATCTCAAGCAGCTGCCGGCACGCGAACTCAAGATCGACAAGTTGTTCGTGACGCAACTTACCAGCTCGAATCGCGATCCGCTCATCGTTCGCTCGACGATCGATCTGGCCCACGCCCTGGAGATGGAGGTCGTCGCAGAAGGGGTCGAGACGCAGGCCGCTATGGCGCTGCTGTCCGTGATGGGCTGTGACATGATCCAGGGCTTCCTGATCAGCAGGCCGATCAACCTGGAAGCCTTGGTCCACTTTCTCAACGATGGGAAATATCAAGCGATCGCCGCCGATATACGGGCGCCGTTCAACCGTCTGGCGACGGTGTGGAAGCGGGCCTGATTGTAATGATGTCTCCGTTTGCCAGGATCATCCTCGGCCTGACGATGACGTTCAGCGCGATCTCAGCTGACGCGGCACCCGGTCGATCGCCTGCGAAGGACTATGAGGTTGCCGCGGCCGACGCCCGGGCAACGATGCTGGCCGACCCCGCGAAGGCGCTGCCGAAAGCCATCGTCGCCGAGAAGCTTGGCGAGAAAATAGCAGATCAACGGGCGCAGGATGTTGCGGTCGCGACCGCGCAATGGCTCCAAGGCGAAGCGTACCTGCGAACGAACCAGCCGGACAAGGCAGATATTCCGGTACGAAAGGCAGCGGCGACAATTATCCGCTTCAAGCCACGGTCCAAACTCTATGCAGACCTTTTGATTTCTTTGGGCTGGCTAGATAGTTATGAGGGACGTGTTGGCAAGGCGCTGGTCGATTATCAAGGGGCATTCGACATCTATCGCAAATTGCGAGACCCCCGAGGGCAGTCCAAGGCGCTGGTTTTCATCGCCCTGCTTTACGCACAAGCCAAAGATAACGAGACGGCGGAAAAATATTATAAGCAGGCGCTGGATATCTACGATTCCGATGTAAGCATATCGGTGTCCGTCTATAACAATAGAGCCTTAGCTTACGGCGAGGCGCATCAGTACAAACAGGCGGCGGAGCAATTCAAAAACGCGCTTGCGCTTGCGAAAAAGTTAGGAAGCCGGAACCTTCTTGAGCAGATCTACCTCAATATCGCGCGGGTACAACTCGATATGGGGAACCTAGCGCTGGCCGATCAGGCACTAGCTCGCGTGCGGACGGTTGCAGATTCGAACGATTTAAGCTTTTTCGGTAGGCTGGGGGCAACGGCTGCACAATCTGCATTGCAACATGGCAACTTGCCGAAAGCTCGCAAATTGATCCTGGATGCACTTGTTGGAGTCGATCCGAAACGTGCTGATGATACGTATCGTGACGTCCATCAAACCGCCTATGATATATTTATCGCAACGGGCGATACGGATCTGGCGCTCAAGCATTTGCAGGAACTCAAACGACTCGATGACGATGCGACCAAGCTGGCGACCGATACGAAGACCGCACTGATGGCCGCACGGTTCGATTTCGCGAACCAGGAGTTGAAGATCAGCCAACTCCAGGCGGCCGAACTTCAGCGGAGTATTGCGTTCGAACGCGCGCGGGCACGGACGCAGCGCAACATTTTCTTGGGAGCCTCCACGGCGGTGGCGGTCGTGATCGCGTTACTCGCGTTTGGCCTCTTCACGATCCGCCGCAGCCGCGATCAGGTGCGGGCGGTCAACGACGATCTGGCCGTTATCAACGATGCCCTCGGCAAGGCGCTGGCAGCCAAGACCGAGTTTCTGGCGACCACGAGCCACGAGATTCGGACGCCGCTCAACGGGATCCTCGGCATGACCCAGGTCATGCTCGCCGATCAAACGCTTCAGACCGGGATCCGTGATCGCCTCGACATTGTCCACGGTGCCGGTGTCAGGATGCGCGCGCTGGTCGACGACATCCTCGACGTGGCCAAGATGGAAACCGGCAACCTGACGATCGAAACCGCTCCCTTCGATATCCGCGCGGCGGTCATCGATGCGACCAGGATGTGGGAGGAGCAGGCGCGCGCCAAGGGGCTGTCGTTCGTGATCGATCTGGACGGCAGCCCGACGCTGATCGTGGGCGATGTCGCGAGGGTGCGACAGATCGTCTTCAACCTGTTGTCGAACGCGCTCAAATTCACCAAGTCGGGCGAGGTGGCCCTGAAGATCGACGTCGATGGCCAAGGTCGTCTGCGTATCACGGTCACCGATTCTGGCATCGGCATCCGTGCCGACAAATTCGATGAGATCTTCGAATCGTTCAAACAGGCCGATGCGGGCACAGCGCGGCAATTCGGCGGTACCGGGCTCGGGCTGTCGATCTGTCGTAACCTGGCGCGGGCGATGGGCGGCGACGTCACGGTCAGCAGCGCGATGGGCCAAGGCGCGACGTTCACGCTGACCCTGCCGTTGACGCGCGCCGAACCCGGTATTGTGCCCGAGCCCCGCGCAATCGCAGGTGCGGTGACGATGGTACTCGATCGCAATCCCATCACGCGCAATATGTTCAAGGCGTTACTCGAGCCACGCTGCGGTCCGATCGCGTGCGTGGCGTCGGTCGATGAAGCGATCTCGCGACTTGAACGGGGCAACGTGGCGCGTGTGCTGATCGACGACGCGACGGTGCGCGGAGAGGGTGACCACCTCGTCGCGCTATCGCGGATCGCAGCTGCGGCGGTCTTGGCCAATGCAGAAACGACGTTGCTATGGCCCGTTTCGGCGGATCGGGAGCGCGATGAATTGCTGTCGACAGGGGTCACGCGCGTTGTGGCGAGACCGATCAGTGGAGGCGCATTGGTCGCAGAAATATTACATGGATCAGTTTCGAATAACCACTCAATTCTCGACCTTGTATCACGCGCGGCATGACGCGTAGATGCAGCGTAATGCCTGCCATTTCATCTCCAAATAAACCCGTTTCGCGACCCGCTTCGTGAACGTGCTTTTCATCGAGGACGACCGGATGAACCGGCGTGTCGTCAGAGACATGCTGGACGTCGCCGGGGTGGCGATGGTCGAAGCCGAGAGTGCAGAAGTCGGTTTGGAGATCCTCGACGAGGGCGATTTTGCGGTCGTACTCGTCGACCTGCGGATGCCCGGCATGGATGGGGTAACTGCGATTCGCCTGATCCGGGCGCGTCAGGACGCGAAGGCGACCGTGCCGATCATCGTCGTCACCGCCGATATCGCGCCGGACCTGCGCGAGCGATGCCTCGCCGCAGGAGCGGACGACGTGATCTTCAAGCCGGTCGCCATGGACGCGCTGTTCGAGGCGATCGGGCGGGTTCTCGCGCGTGCCGCAGAGGGCGACGGACTGATCGCCTAGCGCTTGAGCGCGTCGCCAAGCGATGCCGTCGCGCTGCCCCGTCTCGCGGGCTTGGGCTGGGACGGATCGGGCGACCAGCCGGTCAGGAAGACGATCTGGAATGTTTCCCGTGTCCGGCCCGTCGTATCTGCAGCATCGGCAAATGCGGCGAAGGTCCGAGCGAGCACATCGCGTGTGAGTGCCTGGCGCTGCGCGAGCATGTTGCCCGCCGCCATGCCGCGCAGGTCGGCGAGCAGGCGGCCCATATCCGCGTAGCGTACGTCCAGCGTTTCCACGTCCGCGACCGGCAACGCGAAGCCGGCGCGCATGAGCAGATCGCCCGCCGACCGCACGTCGATCTGTGGATGCAGGCGCGCCGCGGGGCGCTCGCTGTCGCCGGTCCGCAGCGCGGCGCGCAGGGCGTGCAGGCTTCCAGCACCCACGAACGCTCCGAGAAACAGGCCGTCCGGGCGCAACACGCGTCGTATCAGGGCCAGCGCGCCGGGAAGGTCGTTGACCTGATCGAGCACGCCGGCGCTGATCACCAGATCGAACGAGGCATCGGCGAACGGCAGGCGATCCTCGTCGGCCTGTATTCCGCCGGTTTGGGCAGCGAATGCGAAGCCTGCGTCGCATCGCGCCACCCGCGCGCCCGGCGGCGGCGAGAACGCGCCATCGAAACAGCCGAGATCAAGGATGTCGACGAAATCGCGTGTGACCGCGTCCAGCCGCTCCGCGATCCCGTCGAGCATCGTCGCACGAAGAAAGTCATGACCGGCATAACCAAATGCGGATCGATCGCGGCGGAGGCGGCGCGTCGCACGGTCGAAGATTTCAGGAGGGTTATCTGACACGGCTGCGCTTGTGCCGTGGTCGCGCTTCCCCGACAAGGTCTTGCAGGTGTCGGCGCCGCAAGGCAGCAATCTACAGGCGGGGGGAGTCTCGGCATGATGGGACAATTTCACCGGATCGTCGGCGTCGCGTTGCCGCCCCGCTGCGCCGGATGCGGGACGCCTGTCGCCGAGGATCACCGGTTCTGCGCGATCTGCTGGAGCAGTCTGCGGTTTCTCGGACCACCGTGGTGCGCGCGGTGCAACCGTCCCTTCGCCTTCGACCGCGGAGACGATATTGTCTGCGCGCCATGTCTCGCCGACCCGCCGCGCCATGCCGGCGTCCGTGCCGCAGTCGCCTATGGGCCGATCGCGCGCAGCCTCGTCCTGCGTCTCAAATATGGCGGCCGGATCGCTTTTGCCGAGACTATGGCGCGGCACATGCGCCGCTTGCTGCCCGACGATACCGAACTCCTGGTACCGGTGCCGCTGCACCGATGGCGTATATGGTCGCGGGGCTTCAATCAGGCGGCGCTGATGGCCCAGTCCTTGGGTGGGCTATCAGGGATTCCCGACAATCGCGACGTTCTCGTGAGGGCAAGACGCACCCTCATACTGCGCGGATTGAGCGGGAAGGCGCGAGCGAAGGCGGTCTCCGGCGCGTTCGCCATCGTCAGGCCCGAACGGGTGCGCGGGCGGGCGATCGCGCTCGTTGACGACGTCCATACCAGCGGTGCAACCGCGGACGCCTGTACGCGTGCCTTGCTCAAGGCCGGCGCACGGTCGGTTACCATAATCTGCTGGGCGCGCGTGCTGTCGCCGACCATGGACGATTGACCGCGACCGAGTTGACAGCGATCGGTCGACACCACATCTCCGCACAATGGCAAAAGTAGAAATCTATACCAAGGCGTTCTGTCCGTATTGCACGCGCGCGCTGAAACTCCTCGCGTCCAAGGGCGTCGAGCCCGAGCAGTTCGACGTGACGATGGGCGGGCCGAAGAAGGCGGAAATGGTCGAGCGCTCGGGCGGTCGCAACACGATGCCGCAGGTCTTCATCGACGGGAAGCATATCGGCGGATCGGACGATCTCGCGGCGCTCGATGCAAAGGGCGGTCTCGACCCTCTGCTGGCCTGATGCCGAAGATCGGCGTTCTCCAGATGACGAGCGGTATCGATCCTATCGTCAACGCGGCGACACTGGTCGATGCCATCTACCGGGCCTCGGGCGAGGGGGCCGCGATGCTTTTCACGCCCGAAATGTCTGGCCTGATCGATCGCGATCGTTCGCGTGCCGGCCGATTGATCGTGGCTGAGGCCGAGGATCGCGTGCTGGCGGCGGTGTGCGCTGCCTCCGCCAAGGCGGGTTTCTGGGTGCATTTGGGGTCGTTGGCGGTGCGGTGTGCCGATGGCAGGTTCGCCAACCGTGGGTTCGTGATCGACCATACAGGTACGATCCGCGCACGCTACGACAAGCTGCATCTGTTCGATGTCGATCTCCCGACCGGGGAGAGTTGGCGCGAATCCGCCGCCTATGTCCCGGGAGAGACTGCGTTGGTCGTCGAGACGCCTGTCGGGATGGTCGGTCCGTCGATCTGCTACGATCTCCGCTTCGCCGACCTGTACCGAGCCATGACGGACGCCGGTGCGACCATATTGTCGGTCCCCGCCGCCTTTACGCAGCCGACTGGTATGGCGCATTGGCACATCCTGTTGCGCGCCCGCGCGATCGAGGCGGGTGCTTTCGTCGTCGCGGCGGCACAGACCGGCATACACGCTGACGAACGCACGACTTACGGCCATTCGCTGGTCGTAGATCCTTGGGGCGACGTTCTGCTCGACATGGGCGAAACAGCCGGGCTGGGCTTCGCCGAGATCGATGCCGAGCGGCTGCGCGACGTCCGATCGCGCATCCCGGCAATCGCCCACCGCCGTGCGATCCCCGCCGTCACGGTGGTCCGGTGATCGTCTTCGATCTGAAGTGCGGGGGCGGCCATGTGTTCGAAGCCTGGTTCGGCTCCAGCATCGCATACGAAACGCAATGTGACGCAGGTCAGGTCCGGTGCCCGGTCTGCAACGACAGCGGTGTGACCAAGGCGCTCATGGCCCCGGCGATCGCCGCGAAAGGCAACAGCAAACCGCCTGTGCCAAGCCCGGAGGCGATCAAGTCCGCCCTGGCAATGCTCGCGAAGCGTCAGGCCAAGGCGCTCGAATCGTCGCAATGGGTCGGCACGGCATTTGCCGACCGCGCCCGCGCGATGCATCTGGGTGAGGAGAAGCAGTCCGTCATCCACGGTCAGGCCAGCGTCTCGGAGGCGAAGGCCCTGGCAGAGGAAGGCGTACCGATCGCCGCGCTGCCGTTGGCGGTAGTCCCGCCCGACCGGATCAACTGATCTCGGACTTTGCGATCGTATCGTGGCGGACGGGGTGGGATTCGAACCCACGGTAGAGTTACCCCTACGACGGTTTTCAAGACCGTTGCCTTAAACCACTCGGCCACCCGTCCGGGATACGCGTGTATGGCCGGGCGTCTAAGCGGTAGAGGGCGGGATCGCAACCGTCTGGATCGCAATCGTGGCGCGAGGACGGATTGCATTCCGGCTACACCGGCTACAGGAAGCGAGCATGGATCTAGACGCGGTTTTACAGCATTTTTTCGGCACTGTGGATGTCGATACGATCGATCCGGCTGTGGTCGACCAGGGGCGCGAGAAGATCGCGATTGCGTTCGGGACCGAGCGCGAACCCGGCAGGCGCTTTGCCTTATGGGCGGTGTTGCGCGCGACCGGCGACGCGCCTGACCCACGTGATGCGTTCAAGGATCTACGCGAGCGTCGTGCGGCCGAGATGTACGCGTCCGCCATCGCGGTCGCGGACAGATCGGACTAACGCCGGATCAGGCGGCCCGGCGCTCCTGTAGCGCCCGATCGATCCGGCGGATAAGTTCGGCGATGGGGGGCATATCGTCGCCACGTCCCAGCCTGAGCGGATCACCGGCGGTGCCGCGAATACGCTTGCCGACCAGCGTGAAGACGTCTTGTTTGCTTGCCATCGATCTCGTCCTGTCCGATCATGCCAGTCTGTCCGATGGGGCGAGGATACCGGCCAAAGCGTTAACCGATGGTTGGGACACGTTTTACGAATGCGTAACTGTTTGAGTGATGGCGGACCGTGGCACGCAACGCTCGTCGCGGCCCGGCGTTCTCCATTCGTGACCGGCGCGCCCCGCAGCCGGATGGTCCGGGATCGATTCACTGACGACATACCCATCAGGCTGGTCCGTTCTCGAAGCCGTTCGACATCTCGCGGCATCGTGGGACCAGGAGAATACGCACGAGAATTTTCCTGCAGAGCGGCTTCGGGCGCTGTTCGAGGCGGGCGCGCTGGCGGCGTTCAAGACCGTGACGCCGGGCATTCCCACGGATGCGCTGCTCGACGTGCTGCGCGCGATCGGCGGGGCGGATCTCAGCTTAGGGCGCGTGTATGAGGGACACGTCAACGCGGTCCAGTTGATCGCGACCTATGGCGATACGGAACAACGGCAGACGCTGGACGCCGATGTCGAAGCGGGTCGGACGTTCGGCGTCTGGAACACCGAACCCGTTCCCGGTCTCGCGATCCAGCAAGCCGACGAGACTCGGTGGACGCTCGACGGCGCGAAAAGCTTTGCGACCGGGGCGGGGCATCTCGACCGCATTCTCGTCACCGCGCGCGACGAAGCCTGTGGCAAGCAACTCGTTCTCGTGCCGATCGCCGGTGAAACCGCCCGCGCAGACAATGCCGGCTGGCGGGTTCGGGGGATGCGTGGGACTTGCAGCGGTGGGTTCGACTTTTCCGGTATGACGGTCGGGCGTGAGGGATTGATCGGTTCGCCTAACGATTACGAGCGCGAGCCGCGGTTCAGTGCCGGGGCGTGGCGGTTCACGGCGGTGCAGCTCGGCGCCGTCGAGGCACTGGTGCGGCATTTGCGCGATCACCTCGTCTCGACCGGCAAGGCCGACGATCCGATCCAGCGCGCGAGGTTCGCCGCCTGTTTGACCGACACGCGCAGTGCCGGGCTGTGGGTCCGGCGCGCCGCGCATCTCGCCGAGACGCAGGCGCCCGAGGCTATCCCGTTCGTGCTCATGACCCGCGGCGTCGTCGAGGAGGCCGGGTTGAAGACGATGGAGGCGGCAGCGCGATCGGTCGGCACTGCCTCGTTCTTCGCGAAGAGTCGGATCGACCGTATCACCCGCGATCTGGGGCTCTATCTGCGTCAGCCGGTACCCGATCAGGCGCGGGACCGGGCTGCCGCGGCGTGGTTGGAGGACGATTGCTGGGGCGACGATCGGTGGTGGTAGCGCCCGGCGGTGCCGCGTGGCGCGCGTTGACGCGACGCGCCCGGCGGATATCGGCCAGGGATGCCGCACGGCAAGGCCCGTGGCTCGTGCTCGCGCCCCATCCCGACGACGAGACGCTCGGCTGCGGCGCGCTGATCGCCGCGGTCACGGCCGCCGGCGGCCGGGCGCATACCGCGTTTCTGACGGACGGATCGGGATCGCATCCCGACGCGCCCGGCTGGAGTGCCAAACGGATCGCCGGGTTGCGCCGTCGGGAGGCCAAGGCGGCGGTACGCGTGCTCGGCGGGGAGCCAGACGTACTGCATCTCGATTGGCCCGATGCGTCTCCTGCCAGGCCGGGCGACGCGCTGTTCGAACGCAGCCTAGACCGGCTGGTGTCGTGGAGCCGCCGGCGCGGCATACGCCGGGTTGCGGTGACTTGGGCAGGCGAGCCGCATTGCGACCATGAGGCGGCAGCAGCACTGGCCGTCGCCGTCGCCGCACGACTCCGCTGCCGGCTATACGAGTATCTGGTCTGGGGCTGGACCGTCGACGACCTGGCGTCGCGCCTGCACGGGGTTCGTGCATGGTCGGTCGACAGCAAGGCGGGGCGGCCACGGCAACGCCGGGCGATGGACTGTCACCGGAGCCAGCGCGGCGGGCGCATCGTCGGGGCGCGCGAGAATTTTCGGCTTCCCAAGTCGATGCTGCGACTGATCGATCGCCCGAACACCGTGTTGCTGGAGAACCGCCTTGCGCCGTGAACATTCGATCGAACCCGCCTATTTCGAGGCGCTCTACAAGGACCGGGGCGATCCCTGGCACTTTGAGACCAGCGCGTATGAGGCGACCAAATACGATGCGACGCTGGCGGCGCTCCCTCAGGACCGGTTCGTCAGCGCACTCGAAGTGGGGTGCGCGAACGGCGTACTGACGACGCGTCTGGCGCAGCGCTGCGACGCGCTGCTGGCGGTCGACGTGTCCGACACGGCGCTCGCCGCCGCACGAACGCGGTGTACGGACCAGCCGAACGTTCGGATCGAACGCCGTCGCCTGCCCGCCGAAGCGCCGACGGGCGCCTTCGATCTCGTGCTGCTGTCGGAGGTCGTCTATTATTGGGACAGCGCCGATATAGGCAGACTGGCCGACTATCTGCGGACCTGCGTCCTACCCGGCGGGCATATCCTGCTGGTGCACTGGATCGGCGAAACGGATTATCCCAAAAGCGGGGACAACGCACTCGCCGAATTGCATGCCGCCCTTGGCAACGCGGTCACCGTCGACCGCAGCGACCGGTACGATGCGTACCGGCTCGACCTTTGGCGGTTTGGCGATGCGGGTTAGCCTGATCAGGCGCTGTGCCTCGGCGATCGCGGCGGGCAGGGTGGCAAAGCTGAGCCGATCGCGTTCGGCGGCACCGGCGGGATCGAGCGCGGCCGCCACGCCGTAAGTTTCGTGGAGCGGCGCGTCGTCCGGCTGATCGATCCAGCGGGCGACGGCGTCCGCCATGCCCCCCGGCGCGCGTCCATCGATGCGGCACGAGGTGAACACGCGGACGTCCAGGGCGTGGCGCACGCGCCCGCCGTGACGCCTGATACGGTCGAACAGCGCGCGGTCCTCGGCGACCGGCGGAGTAGGGGCGCCGCCGATCCTGCGGTACAGGCCCCGCGAGAGGGCAATGCTGGCGCCGCCCTCGTAGAAATGTTTGGGCCAGGGATCGTGCGGTGAGGCCTCCGCGTCGGCGCGCAGGTAATCGAGCGCGGTATAATAGCGGCCGATCATGTCGAGCCGCCGCCGCGCCGCGCTGCCAAGGTCTTCACGTTCGCGGCGTACCGTCAGGGCACGTCCCGCGACCGCATCGGCGCCGGCGTCGATATGGGCGATCGTCCGGACGATCCAGTCCGGGGCGACATTGGTATCGGCATCGGTCGACAGGAGCAGATCCCCGTCGTTCTCCAACAGTCCGGCGGCGCTGTCCCAGGCGAGACGCCGCGCCCAACCGGCGTGACGATAGCCGGCCAGTAACGACACCGCGCACCAGCAGACGTCGGCGAATTTCGGTCGCCACCGCGTCAGCACCTCCAGCGTCCCGTCCGAACAATCGTTCAGCACCGCGACGATCGTCACCCGGCCGCCGAACATCTCGGCCGCCCGATCGATCGCCGCGAGGCAGGCGGGGAGATAGTGTTCCTCGTTCTTGATCGGGATCGCGACTGCGACACGGCGCTGTCTCGCTTCGACGGCCATCGCCTTCGGAAATTCTGCAAATCTCAAACGAGGACTCTCGAGTTGGCGGGCAGGCCATGCCGATATCGCGGTCGCCATACCGATCTCGCAGCCATGATCACCGTTCGCCCCCGAGTTTCCCGCAGAGTCACAAAGCATGACGACGCCGTAGAGTTTCGTCCACTTCGGGGCGATTGATCAGGATCAACCAGATTGGGCGCGATTGGAAAGATGCGCGAGCCGGCGCGTTGGGCGTGGACTATCTCCTGCGAAAGACCAATCATGCACATCGACCTGACAGGCCAGGCCGCGATCATCACGGGCGCGAGCTCCGGATTGGGTCGCGCCGCCGCGATCGCCTTCGCCGCCGCCGGTGCGGCCGTCGCGGTGAACTACAACAGCAGCGAAGACAAGGCGCGCAAGGTCGTCGACGATATCGTCCAGGCTGGCGGGACGGCGTTCGCCTGCGCGGCGGACACGTCCGACGAGGCGGCCGTGATCCGGCTGTTCGACGAAACCGCCGAACGGTTCGGCGGCGTCGACATCGTCCTCGCCAATGCAGGCATGCAGAAGGACGCGCCCTATGCCGAGATGACGCTCGACGACTGGAAGCGCGTGATCGACGTCAACCTGACCGGCCAATTCCTGGTGACGCGCGAAGCCGTACGGCGGTTTCGCAAGCAGGGCGACCGCGGCGTCAGCCGGGCGATCGGCAAGATCCTCTTCATGAGTTCGGTCCACGAGGTCATCCCGTGGGCGGGGCACGCCAACTACGCCGCGTCGAAGGGCGGCAGCGGCATGCTGATGCGGACGCTCGCCCAGGAAGTGGCGGGCGATCGGATCCGCGTGAACGGTATCGCGCCCGGTGCGATCGCCACTGCGATCAACGCGGACGCGACCGCCGATCAGGACAAGCTGCTCGAACTGATACCCTATGGCCGGGTCGGCGATCCCGACGATGTCGCGCGCGCCGCATTGTTTCTGGTCTCGGACGCTGCGGACTATATCGTCGGATCGACGCTTACGATCGACGGCGCGATGTCGCTTTACCCCGGCTTTCGCGACAATGGCTGACGCCCGGCCGGCGACGGGTGGCCGAGCGTCCGATCGCAACGTGGCGGATGCGCGTGCGGTGACGCAGATCGCCGACCACGGCGCGATCGGCAATCTCGAGACGATCGCGCTCGTCGATACGGCGGGCACGATCGATTACCTGTGCTGGCCGAGCCTCGACAGCCCGTCGGTTTTCGCGCGTCTGCTCGATCCGGAGACGGGTGGCCATTTCTCGATAGAACCCGATCTCGATGGCGCGCGGGTCGTTCAGATGTACGTTCCCGAAACCAATATCCTCCTGACCCGCTGGATGGCGACGGACGCGAGCGTGGATCTCGTCGACCTGATGCCGGTCGGCGACAGCCAGCACGAGGTGCCACCCCGGCTCGTCCGCCGGATCACCTGCACCCGCGGACGTGCGGTGATCCGCATTCGCTGCGCACCGCGGTTCGATTACGGCGTGGCGGGTCGCCCCGCCGTCGTCGAAGCCGGGTTCACCGCAGCCGAAGACGGCAGCGCCCCCGGCATCTCACGCGGCCGGTTCGATCATGAATCCGGGCTCGCGCTTGCCTTGCACGGCAAGGGGGTGCTCGTCGCCGACGGCTGCGACCTGATCGCCGAGATCGATCTTGCCGAAAACGAGACCGTGTCGCTCGTCCTCAGCAATCCCGAAGACGTGTCGTTGGGCGCGTCCGCGCTCGATGCGGTCGTCGAGAAGGACATCGCCTATTGGCGCGCCTGGAGCCGGCAATCGACCTATCGCGGCCGCTGGCGCGAGACGGTCGAGCGGTCGGCGATGCTGCTGAAGCTGCTGACGTCGCGCAAGCACGGGTCGATCGCCGCGGCGGCGACGTTCGGCCTTCCCGAGGCGCCGGGCGGGGTCCGCAACTGGGATTACCGGGCGACGTGGATCCGCGATTCGTCCTTCACCATCTACGCGCTGATCCGGCTGGGATATCAGGGTGAAGCGATCGGCTTCATGCACTGGACGATGGAGCGCATCCGGATAGCCGCGGAGGGCCGGGACGGCGGCGAGGGCACGATCGGCGTGATGTACGCGCTCGACGGTGGTCCGGTCGCATCCGAACGCGAGCTTGCGTTCACCGGGTTCGAAGGGGCCGCGCCGATCGTGGTCGGCAACGACGCAAACGTCCAGGTTCAGCACGATATCTACGGCGCGCTGCTCGATGCCATGTATCTCGGCAGCAAATACGGCGAGCCACCGTCGCATGACGGCTGGCAGAGCATCCTGCGGATCGTCGATCAGGTGTGCGAGACGTGGCAGACGCCCGATGCCGGCATCTGGGAGGTACGCGGGCCGACCAAGCACTACCTCCATTCGCGGCTGATGAGCTGGGTCGCGGTCGACCGTGCCGTTCGTCTCGCACAGAAGCGTTCGCTGCCCGCGCCGATCGTGCGCTGGGCGGAAACGCGGACGGCGATCCACGACGATATCTGGGCCAGTTTCTGGGACGAAAAGCTCGGCCGGTTCGTTCGCGCGATGGGCGATACACCCGCCGACAAGGCCGTCGACGGCGCGCTGCTGATGATGCCACTGGTGCGGTTCATTGGTCCGACCGATCCGAAATGGCTGGCCACGCTGGATGCGATCGGCGCCGACCTGTCGGATGATGGCTTGGTCTACAGGTACAGGATCGAGGACGGCTTGGCCGGGCAGGAGGGTACATTCGTCGCCTGCTCGTTCTGGTATGTCGAATGCCTCGCCCGCGCCGGACGCCTCGACGAGGCCCGGTTCAACTTCGAGAAGCTGCTCGCGCACGGCAACCATCTCGGCCTGTTCGCCGAGGAGATCGCGCAGGACGGCACGGCTCTCGGCAATTTCCCCCAGGGGTTCAGCCACCTCGCGCTGATCAGTGCGGCGTTCTACCTCGATCGGGCGCTGGACGCAGGCGGTCCGCGCGCCTGGGGGTGAGTGCCGGGCCTGCAAGACTTTGAAGAACCGCCGCCGTTCCCCTCATCGGCGAGGGACGGCGGCGGGGCGTGGTCCGGTCAACCCTCGAACAGGTCCTTATATTGTCTCGGCTGAGACCGCAGATACTGGTTCGGCGCCTTCACTTTGCCGCCAAGATGCGCCGCCGCATGCCAGGGCCAGCGCGGGTCGTACAGGATCGTCCGGGCCAGCGCGATCATGTCCGCATCACCCGTCCCGACGATCGCCTCGGCCTGCTCGTAATCGGTGATCAGCCCGACCGCGACGACCGGGATCGACACCGCCTGCTTCACGGCGCGTGCGAGCGGCACCTGATAGCTCGGCCCGACCGGGATCTGCTGCGCCGGGGTCGTCCCGCCGCTCGACACGTGGATCGCGCTGCACCCGCGCGCTTCCAACGCCTTCGCAAACGCCACCGTCTGGTCGGAGTCCCAGCCGCCTTCGGCCCAGTCGGTGCCCGATACGCGCATCGTCACCGCCCGCTCGGCGGGGAACGCCGCGCGAACCGCGTCGTAGACCTCCAGCGGGAAGCGCATGCGGTTTTCCAGACTACCGCCATATTCGTCCTCGCGCCGGTTCGACAGCGGAGACAGGAACTCGTGCAGCAGATAGCCGTGCGCCGCATGCAGCTGGATCGCGTCGATCCCGAGCCGCGCCGCACGCACCGCCGCTGCCGCAAACGCATCGCGCACACGGGCCAGTCCCGCGGCGTCGAGCGCGACCGGCGCGTTCTCGTCCGGCAGGAACGGCACTGTCGAGGGCCCCTCGGTCTGCCAGCCGTTCGGCGCGTTCGGCGCGATCTGCAGCCCACCCTGCCAAGGCACGTCGCACGACGCCTTGCGCCCGGCGTGCGACAACTGGATCGCGATCGGCATGTCGGACCACCGCCGGATGCTTTCGATCACGCCTGCCATCGCCGCCTCGGTCGCGTCGTCGTACAGCCCGACGTCGCCGTGCGTGATCCGCCCCTCGGGGAGGACCGCGCTAGCCTCGATCGTCAACAGCGCCGCACCCGACAGCGCGAGCTGCCCCAGATGGATCTGGTGCCAGTCGTTCATGCAGCCGTCTGTCGCCGAATATTGGCACATCGGCGCGATGACGATCCTATTGGCGAGCGTCAAATTGCCGACCTTGAGCGGCTCGAACAGTTTCGGCCCGCTCATGCGATGATTGACATCAGGGTGGAGTGAAGGCGCATGATCGGTCCTCGATACGTGGGAGGGGACGGCGGAAACTCGCCATGGGATGCGGAACATAGGAAGTGGCGGGCGGGTTTCATGGCAAGGAATGCTGCACCGCGATAAAGTCGCGGGCACTATGATCAATCTGGGGGTTCACGCATTGCATCTTCTGCCCGACACGCTCGACGCCGGTTCCGCCTATCCTCTTGGCGCGACGTTCGACGGCCTTGGCGTTAACTTCGCGGTCTATTCCGCCAACGCGGAGAAGATCGACCTGTGCGTCTATGACGAGACCGGTCGCCGCGAGCTGAAACGCTATGCGCTGCCCGAATGGACCGACGAAGTCTGGCACGGCTACCTCCCCGACGCGCAGCCGGGGCTCGTCTACGGCTACCGCGCGCATGGCCGCTATGCGCCGGAAGAAGGGCACCGCTTCAACCCCAACAAGCTGTTGCTCGACCCCTACGCCAAGCAAATGATCGGCGAACTCCGCTGGACCGATGCGATGTACGGCTATCAGGTGAAGTCGCCGCGCGCGGACCTGAGTTTCGACAAGCGCGACAGCGCGCTGACGATGCCCAAGGGCGTCGTGACCGACAGCCATTTCGACTGGTCGCGCGACGTGCGGCCCAACACGCCCTGGTCCGAGACGGTGATATACGAGGCGCATACCAAGGGCCTGACGAAGCTGTTCGAGGAGGTCCAGCCCTCCGAACGCGGCACGTTCGCGGCACTCGGCAATCCCAAGGTCATCGATCACCTCAAGCGCCTCGGCGTCACCGCGATCGAGTTGCTGCCCATCCACAGCTATATCCAGGACCGGTTTCTCCAGGAGAAGGGCCTGCGGAATTACTGGGGCTACAATACCCTCAACTTCTTCACGCCGGAACGCTCGTTCTTCGCTACCGACAGCCACAACGAACTGCGCCGCTCGATCCGCCGCCTCCACGCGGCCGGGATCGAGGTGATCCTCGATGTCGTCTACAACCACACCTGCGAAGGCTCGGAACAGGGCCCGACGTTGTCGTGGCGTGGGCTCGACAATGCGAGCTACTACCGCCTCGTGAAAGACGAGCCGCGCTTCTCGATCAACGACACCGGCACCGGCAACACGCTCAACCTGACCAAGGCGCGCGTGATTCAGATGGTCGCGGACTCGCTGCGCTATTGGGCGACCAGCTTCGGCATCGACGGCTTCCGCTTCGATCTTGGGCTGACGCTGGGGCGGACGGACACCGGTTTCGATCCTGGCGCAGGCTTCTTCGACGTCCTTCGCCAGGATCCCGTGCTAGGCAGGCTGAAGCTGATCACCGAACCGTGGGACATCGGCCCCGGCGGCTATCAGCTCGGCAACTTCCCCCCCGGTTTCGCCGAATGGAACGACAAGTACCGCGACACGGTGCGCAAGTTCTGGCGCGGCGATCATGCACAGCGTGCCGATCTCGCCGCGCGCCTGACGGGCTCGGCGGATCTGTTCGATCGCCGCGCGCGCCGCCCCTGGGCGAGCGTCAACCTGCTCGGCGCGCATGACGGCTACACGCTCGCCGACACGGTCGCGTACGAGGAGCGCCACAACGAGGCGAACGGCGAGGACAATCGCGACGGTCATTCGAACAACTGTTCGCGCAACTGGGGCGTCGAAGGCCCGACCGACGACGCGGAAATCCTCGAGACCCGGTCGCGCGTCATGCGCTCGATGCTGACCACGCTGTTCGCGTCGCTCGGCACGCCGATGCTCGTCGCGGGCGACGAGTTCGGCCGCACGCAGAGCGGCAACAACAACGCCTATTGCCAGGACAACGAGATCAGCTGGCTCGATTGGCAGCAGGCGAAGTCGCCCGAGGGTGAGGCGCTGATCGATTTCACCGCGCGGCTGACGGCACTGCGCCGCGACTATCCGATGCTGCGCGCCGGCAATTTTCTCTACGGCGACGATACGCCGGCCGAGGGATTGAAGGACATCGAATGGTGGGACGAGCGCGGCGAGCAGCTGACCCCCGACGACTGGCACAACACCAACGGCCGCGCACTGGTTATGCGCCGCGCCTGCGAGCTGGAATCGGGTGAGGTGCAGGTGGTCTCGCTGCTGCTCAACGCGTCCGAAGGGCCGCTGACGTTCCACATGCCGCCGCCGACGGATGTCGAGCGCACCGTCCTCATCGACAGCAGCAAGCCCGGGCAGGGACCGACGCCGATCACGGATAGCTACGACCTTCCGCAACAGGGTGCCGCGGTGCTCACCTGGACGATCGCGGCATGATGCGCTGGGGGCCGACGTTAAGCGCCGACCGGACGCAGTTCCGCTTATGGGCGCCGGACTGCGACTATGTGACGCTGGAGATCGCGGGAGACGACGCGGACGCGATGACGCGTGAGGCCGATGGCTGGTTCACCGCCGACGCCAGGGTCGGGGCAGGCTCGCGCTATCGCTTCCGCGTGGCCGACGACCTGACGGTTCCCGATCCCGCCGCACGCGCGCAATCGGGCGGCGTCCATGGCTGGAGCGTCGTCGTCGACCCCGACGCCTATGCATGGCGCACGCCCGACTGGCGTGGCCGCCCATGGGAGGAGATGGTCATCCAGGAGGTCCATGTCGGCACGCTCGGCGGCTTCGCTGGCGTCGCGCAGCGACTCCCGGCGATCGCCGCGCTCGGCATCACCGCGATCGAACTGATGCCCGTCAACGCGTTCGGCGGGACGCGCAACTGGGGCTATGACGGCGTGCTCCCCTATGCGCCCGCCGAAAGCTACGGCACGCCCGACGAGCTCAAGGCACTGGTTGACCGCGCGCACGAGCTCGGACTCGCGGTGTTCCTGGACGTGGTCTACAATCATTTCGGCCCCGACGGGAATTACCTCGGGGCCTATGCTGAGGGCTTTTTCGACGCGGACGTCGATACGCCCTGGGGTGGCGCGGTCGCGGTCGAGCGAGCGCCGGTTCACCGGTTCTTCGTCGACAATGCGCTGATGTGGCTAAACGAGTACCGATTCGACGGGCTCCGCTTCGACGCCGTGCACGCGATCCGCAACGACGCGTTCCTCGACGCGATGGCCGCCGAACTCCGCGAGCAGACTGCCGGCCGCCACGTCCACCTCGTTCTCGAAAACGAAGGCAACGACGCCGACCGACTGAACGCGGCGGCGTTCGACGCGCAGTGGAACGACGATTTCCACAACGTCCTCCACGTCCTGCTCACCGGCGAGACCAGCGCCTATTACGCCGACTTCGCCGATCGCCCCGCCGAACGCCTCGCGCGCTGCTTGAGCGAAGGCTTCATCTACCAGGGGGAGGGTTCGCCCAACCATGACGGCAAACCTCGCGGCAAACCCAGCGCGCATCTGTCGCCGACGGCGTTCGTCGCGTTCCTCCAGAACCACGACCAGATCGGCAACCGCGCGATGGGCGAGCGCCTGACGCTGCTCGCCGACCGCCAGAAGCTGCGCGCCGCCACCGCGTTGCTGCTGCTCTGCCCGCAGATCCCGTTGCTGTTCATGGGTGACGAGCACGGCAGCGAGAGCCCGTTCCTGTTCTTCACCGATTTCCACGACGACCTCGCCGACGCAGTCCGCGAAGGACGGCGCAGGGAATTCGCCAAGTTCGCCGCGTTCGCCGATCCGGAAGCGCGCAAGGCGATTCCCGATCCGAACGCGCACGAAACCTTCGAGCGGTCGCGCGCGCAACCCGGCCCCGACGCGGCGGAATGGCAGGAGCTGTACCGCACGCTGCTGAAGATCCGCCACGATGCGATCATCCCCCGTCTGCATGAGATGACCTCGATCGGTGCCGAGGCGATCGGGGAGGGGGCTGTCGTCGCACGCTGGCAGGCGGGCAATGGCGCTGTCCTCACGATCGCGTTGAACTTGGGCGAGAATACGGTCGCATTCCCCACAATCGGAACCGCACCGATCTTCGCCGATGGCGAGCCTGGGCAGTCCGGTAGCGTAGCGGTCTGGCTGGACCGATGAGCGGCATCCAGAAGCTCGCCGTCGCTGCTGGCCTGCAACCGGAATGGCAGGATGCGGCAGGTCGGCGCCAGATTGTCGCCGACGATGCGTTGCGAACGATCCTCGAACGCCTCGGATATTCGTCCGCCAGCGAACGCGACATCCCCGACAGCCTTGCCGCAATCGAAGCGCGTAATGCGCGAGGCACGCGTTTCCTGTCGGTCGGTGCCGGCGACGCAATCCAGCTCGCAACGAGGGTATCGGGCAACGCCAAACTGACGTTCGAAGACGGCACGACCCGATCGGTTGCGATCCACGACGGCGCCTTGCCGGCGATACGCAAGATCGGCTACCATCGGCTTGCGATAAAAGGCGAAACTATCGCCCTCCTGGTCGCGCCAAGCCGATGTTTCACGATCGCCGAGGCGCTCCCCGATCGCAAGCTTTGGGCGCCTGCCGTTCAGATCCCCAGTCTCCGCAACGACGCGGCAAACGCGTTCGGCGACTTCGCCTCGCTTGCGGATGCCGCCAGAGCCTTTGGCCAACGCGGCGCCAACGCCCTCGCGATCAGTCCGACCCATGCGCTGTTTCCGGCCGATGCCAGCCGCTACAGTCCCTATGCACCCTCGAGCCGGCAATTCCTCAATGCCCTTTACGGTAGTCCCGCTGCGTTCGGCGTAAAGTCCGACGACCGCGACACTCCCGAACTGATTGACTGGCACCACGCGATCCCGGCCAAGCTCGCACAACTTCGCAAGGCCTTCGATCAAGCTGCTCCAGAACTAGAGGAATCTCTAGCCGCATTCAGGCGTGAAGGCGGCACGGACCTCGATCGCCATGCCGAGTTCGATGCCCTCCACGCGCATTTCTTCGCCACCACCGGCGCTAGCGGCTGGCAGCAATGGCCCGCCGCGTATCATGATCCCGCCAGCCCCACCGTCCGCCGCTTCGTCGCCGACCAGGCCGAGGACGTCGCATTCTACGTCTTCCTACAATGGCTGGCGCGTCGCGATCTCGACGCGGCCCAGACTGCGGCCAAGGATGCCGGCATGGCGATCGGCCTGATCGCCGACCTCGCCGTCGGCATGCACCCGGGCGGTAGCCACGGTTGGAGCCGACGGCGCGATCTGTTGACCGGCCTCTCGATCGGCGCGCCACCCGATCCGCTCGGTCCCGACGGACAAAGCTGGGGCATCACCGGCTTCGACCCACAGGCGCTCCGGGAAACCGCCTTCGCCCCCTTCATCGCGACGATCCGCGCCGCGCTCGCGCACGCCGGCGGCATCCGGATCGACCACGCGTTCGGTCTCCGCCGCCTTTGGGTCGTGCCCGAAGGGGCCTCTGCCGCGGACGGCGCCTATCTCGACATGCCGTTCGACGACCTGATGCGGATCGTCGCGATGGAATCGCAGCGCGCGCGTGCGATCGTCATCGGCGAAGACCTCGGCACCGTCCCCGACGGTTTTCGGGAGGCGATGGATGCGCGCGCGATGCTCGGCATGCGCGTTCTCTGGTTCGAGCGCGATCGGGACGGGTTCGTCCCGCCCGCTAAGTGGTCGCCCGACGCGGTCGCGATGACCGGCACGCACGACTTGGCGACGGTCGCCGGCTGGTGGAAAGGCCGTGACATCGACTGGACCTGGAATCTAGGCCGCAAATCCGACGCGGTCGACGAACCCGCAGACCGCGCCGCCCGCGCCGAGGACCTTGCCGCGCTCTGGTCGGCGTTCGACGTCGATACCGAGCGGCCCGCGCCGGAAGACACCGCCCCCGTCGTCGATGCCGCGATCGCGCACGTTGCCGGCAGCCCGTGCGCGCTCGCGATCATCCCGATCGAGGATCTCGCCGGACTGGTCGAGCAGCCGAACCTTCCCGGCACGATCGACGAACATCCCAATTGGCGTCGCCGCATGCCGGACACGACCGAGGCGCTCCTGAACCGCCCCGACGTCGCCGCTCGCATCGACACGCTCAACGCCACGAGATCCGCATGACCGCCCCGACGACGCCACGCGCGACCTACCGCTTCCAGTTTCACAAGGACTTTACCTTCGCCGACGCGGAGGCGCTGGTACCGTATCTCGACGACCTGGGGATCAGCCACCTCTACGCCTCGCCGATCACCACCGCGCGCAGCGGGTCGACCCACGGCTACGACGTCGTCGACCCGACCAGGATCAATCCTGAACTTGGCGGCGAACCGGCGTTCCGCAGTCTGGTCGCGGCACTCCGCGCGCGCGATATGGGCGTCATCATCGACATCGTCCCCAACCACATGGGCGTCGCCGGTGGTGAGAACGCATGGTGGAATGATGTCCTAGCGCACGGTGAAGCCAGCGAATATGCACGCTATTTCGACATCGACTGGCGTGAGAAGCTGGTCCTCCCGATCCTCGGCGATCCGCTCGCCGAAACCCTCGCCAGCGGCGCGCTGAAGGTCAAGCAGGTCGACGGGCGCTACGTCCTCGAAGCGTATGGCGAACACCGCTTGCCCGTCCGCGACGAGGATCAGGCGACCGCCGCGACCGACGACATCGCCGCGCTGATCGACCGTCAGCATTACCGGCTCGCCTCGTGGCGCGTCGCGAACGACGAACTCAACTGGCGTAGGTTCTTCACGATCAACGACCTCGCGGGTCTGCGCGCCGAGGACCCGGCCGTGTTCGAAGCCACACACGCGCTGTATTTCCGCTTATATGCGGAGGGCCTTATCGACGGCGTCCGCGTCGATCACGTCGACGGCCTGACCGACCCGGCCGGCTATTGCCGCGAACTTCGCGCGCGACTGGATGCGATCGAGCGTCCCGTCGATGCGCCCCCCGGTCCGGCGTACATCGTCATCGAGAAGATCCTCGCCGACGGCGAACCGCTCGCAACCGACTGGGGCGTGGACGGCACCAGCGGCTATGATTTCATGGCGCAGGTCACGGCGTTGCTTCACGCACCCGCCGGCGCCGAACCGCTCGGCAAACTCTGGGCGGACATCAGCGGCCGCTCCGCCGACTTCGCACCCGAGGAATTGCGCGCCCGGCAGGAATTGCTCGCCTGGCAGTTCGACGCGCAGATGGCCCGCTGCGTCGAGGCCTTCGTAGCGCTCGCCCGCTCGTCACCGGCGTGCGACGGCCTCACGACCGGCATGCTGCACCGCGCGATCGAACGCCTGCTCTGGGTCTTCCCGGTGTACCGGACCTACGGAACCGGGGACGCCGCGCCCGCAGCGGATGGAGCGATCCGCGAGACCGTGCGCGAGCGAGTGGCCGAGTTCGTGCCCCCCGGCGAAGACGCGGTGGTCGAGCAGATCCTGGCATGGCTCGCAGGGGAGGGGCCGGGCGACGCGACACTCGCCGCCGACGCGGTCCGGAAATTTCAGCAGCTCTCCGCACCGATCGCGGCCAAGGCGGTCGAAGACACCGCCTTCTATCGCTACGGCCGTCTGCTCTCGCGCAACGACGTCGGTTTCGACGCCGCGCGGATTTCGCTCGACGTCGGCGCGTTCCATGCCGCGATGACCGAGCGCGCACGCGACTGGCCATCCGCCATGCTCGCCACCGCGACGCACGATCACAAGCGTGGCGAGGACGTTCGCGCCCGCCTGGCGGTGGTGAGCGAGATCGCCGACCTCTGGCGCACGCGGGTGGAGCATTGGCTCGAACTCGCCGCCCCCCACGCGGAAGGCGTCGAGCCTGCCGACGTCTACATGCTGCTCCAGACGCTGTTCGGCGCATGGCCGGCAAAGCTCGCCCCAACGGACGCAACCGGCCTGACGGACTATGCCGAGCGGATCGTCGCGTGGCAGGAAAAGGCGCTGCGGGAGGCCAAGCTGCGATCGTCCTGGGAGGCACCGGACAAGACATACGAAAACCGCTGTCATGATCTGGCCCGCACGTTGCTCGATCCGGCACGGTCGCGCGCGTTCCTCGACGACATGACCGCGTTCGTAGCGCGGATCGCCGCGGCGGCGGAGGCGAACGGGCTAGCGCAAGTCGCGCTGCGCTACACCGTGCCCGGCGTTCCCGACCTGTATCAGGGTACCGAGATCGCCGATCTGAGCCTCGTCGATCCGGACAACCGCCGGCCGGTCGACTATGCCGAACTCGAGGCCGTGCTGGCGGACGAGGCCTCACCCAAGATGGCGCTCATCGCACGCGCGCTGGCGTTGCGGCGCGAGTATCCGGCGGTGTTCGCGAACGGCAGCTACGAGCCGATCGCCATCACCGGCACCCGTGCCGATCAGGCGGTGGCGTTCAGCCGCCGGCACGACGGCGTGACGGTGCGGTGTGTCATCGCCGTGCGCTGTGCCGACCGCCATATCGCCGCGCGCGACTGGTGGGCCGACACGGCGCTGGCATCCGGCGAGACGCTCGCCGACCTGCTCGCCGAAGAGACCGTGTCGATCGATATCGTGCCGCCGAAGAGCTGAAGTCCCACCGTCAGTCCCGCACGGGAACGACGGTGGGACAAGACCTTAGAGTCCGAAGCGCAGCGTCGCGCGGAAGTCGCGGCCGGCGAGCGGCGCGAAGTCCTTCAGGAAGCTCGTCGCGCGTCGTGCGTTCACGTCGAACAAATTGTTCGCGCTCAGCAACAGCGTCGTCTTCGACTCCTTGCCGAACGGGCTGAAGCCGAGCGAGGCGTTGACCATCGTGTATTCGTTGGTCTTCGTCTCGAACGCGGCAATGCGGGTCTGGTCGAACACATGCTCGACCTCGACACGGCCATTCAGCCGGTCGCCCTGCGCCTCGATCCCGCCGAGCACACGCATCGGCGGGATGCGCGGGACGGGGCCCTCGTCGACGATGTTGGCGTGAACGTAATCGCCGAGCACGTCGGCGTTGACCGCATAACCACCGATCTGCGCGACCTTCACCGATGCATCCGCCTCGAACCCGTAATAGCGCGCATCGGCCTGCTGATACTGGAAGCAGGGCAGGTCGACGGTGCGGCCCGATGGATCGGCCGCCGCCTGGCAGACCGACGATGCGAGCTGGTTCTCCGAGATGTAGTTCGAGAACCAGTTGTAATAGGCCGACGCGTCGAAGCTGAAACCGTCGCCATGCGCGTGCAGCGTTCCTTCGAGGCCCCAGGACTTTTCGAGTTTGAAGTCGGGATTGCCGAGTTCATACGCCTGCGTCCCGGCATGCGCGCCGTTCGCGAACAGTTCCTCCGCAGACGGCGCACGCTCGGTCCGCGAGCCGTTCAACCCGACGCGGATGCTGTCGTTGAGCGCGTAGGAGGCACCGAGCGAGCCCGAGACCGAATGAAAGCTCTGGCTGCCGCGGAAGAAGCGCAGATCGTCCTCGGGCGTGCGTGCGGCGAGGTCGGTGATCTCGTAGCGTACGCCACCCTCGGCACGGAACTTGCCCGACTCATATTGCTGGAGCGTGAAGAGCCCGGTCTGGTTGGTCTCGTTCTTCGGCAGGAAGGCTTCTTCGCCGACGACGTTGAAGATCCGGTTGTAGAACTGCACGCCCGACGCGCCCTGCCAGCCGCCGCGGTTCGCCTGGACGACTTCGAGACGCCCTTCGAGCCCCTTGTTGTAGAAGGCGGTGCCGACCGAATTGTCTTCTTCCAGCTCGAAATGGCGATAGCTGGCTTGCCCGATCCGGACGCGGATCTTGCTCAGCACGTCGCCGCCGGTGTCGATCTCGCCGCGCAGATCGACGCGGTTCTGGACGACGTCGAGGCGCGGCGCTTCCTGCTCCTGGCCGGGTTGCGTCGCGTAGCGGATCGGCACGCCGTACAGGCTGTCATAATGGCTGTACGACACGCCGAGGCTGCCGGTGTCGGTGATGATCGACGCGCCGGCGCCCGCCGTCCACGTCTCCGACTGGGTGTTGGGCAGCTTGCCCTTCAGCCGTGCCGATGCGGCATAATCGATCGACTCGGCGTCGTTCGGATCGACCGGTGTGGTGGCGGCCGTCGCCAGGGCTTGCGCACGCTGATCGCGCGACAGGATGTAGCCGCCGGTGCGAAGGTCGCCCGATTTCAGGTACGATCCATCGGCGTGCAGCACGAGATGCTGGCCGACCGCGACGTCGCCCGCCATGCCGCCCGACCGCTCGTTGGCTGCCGAGCCATAATTGGCGATGCCGTTCACGCGGTAGCCGTTCTCGGGCACCGAGCGCGGGATGCGGGTGTCGATGACGTTGACGACGCCGCCGACCGCGGAGGTCCCGTAAAGAAGCGCGCTAGGCCCGCGGAGAATCTCGATGCGCTCGGCGAGCAGCGGGTCGATGATGACCGCGTGATCGACCGAGGTGTTCGACACGTCGATCGAGCCGATCCCGTCGGTCAGCACGCGGATACGGTCGCCCTGGAATCCGCGCAGGATGGGACGCGAGGCGCTCGGCCCGAACGAGCTGGCCGACACGCCGGGCTGGCGCGCGAGCGTCTCGCCGATCGACGGGCGCAACTGGCGGGTGAGTTCCTGGCCGGTGAGGACCGTGGTGCCTTGCAGGACGTCGCGCTCGCTCGTCTGGAGAGGCGCGGTGACGATGATATCGCGCTGGTTCGTCGACCCGACCGAGGACGGCACGGGGGCTGGCGTCGTCGTCGGAGTCTCGGTGGCGTTCTGAGCCTGCGCCTGTGTGGGCAGGGCAAGGATGGCGGCCAGCGCCGTGGCGCCAAACAAGATCGTCTTCATGTAATTCCCTCGTCGTCTTCAGCGGGGTATCGTCCCTGTACGAGGAGCCGGATAAATTTGATGATACATCATAACAAGGCGTAATGACGCTGCGAGCACAGTTCGCGCTGTATCTGTGACTGCAATGCAACACATCGTCAGTATTGGACGGCCTGCGACGCCGTGATGTGGTCACTCATGCGAAGCGTTCGGCCGCTACCGGCAGCAGCCGCGTCAGCCGGTCCACCCATGCTGCGCAACCCTCGGTAGACGCGAGCAGATCCTGGCGTATCTCGATCTCGGCATAGGGCCGTCGCGTCGGATACGCGTGACGCGGGATGGTATAGTCGATCAGGTCCATCCGGTAGGGCTCGTTGTCGCCGACCGTCAGGTCCGGCTCGGCGCGCAACACGTCGAGCAGGGCGTGCGCGAACCGGGTGTCGCCGCGGTCGTGCAGGATGCCGATGTGCCAGGGCCGCTGCTGCTCGCGCAACGCACCGCGCATCGCTGGCGAAAAGCTGTGCAGCGCGATCAGCACGGTCCGCATCCCCGCCGCATCGCGCCGCGCCAGTTCGGCGGCGATCGCCGCCTGGTACGGCGCATGGATCTCCGCCAGACGCGCCGCGCGATCCGCCTCGCCAAGGCCGGCATTGCCCGGGACGATCGTCGCATCGCTGACGTCGGCGATCAGGTCGGGCTGGGTTTCGCTCCGGTTGCAGTCGATCACGAGCCGCGAGTAGGTCTGGCGCACGAACACCGCGTCCAGCGTCTGCGCCAGCATCGCCCCCAGTTCGCCGATGCCGATGTCCCACCCGATATGCCGCGACAGCTCGGCATCGGTCAGCCCCAGCGCGTTCAGCCGCTCCGGCACCGCATTCCCGGCGTGATCGCCGATCAACAGGAACGATGACGCACCTTTGGGGTTGACCACCACGACCGGTGCGGCATCTTCGGTCCCAAGCAGCGATTGGCTGGCAGTGCTGTTCATGCGACGTGGATCCTCGATGCCATCTCTAACGCTCTCTCATGTAACCAAATACTCGTATCGCCAACCGGTTGCGTTCGGTGAGCACCGGATCATGGTCCGGCCGCGCGAAAGCTACGACCAGCACCTCATCGACGCCACGCTGACGATCAGCCCGGAGCCCTCCGATATCCGCTGGCTGCACGACGTGTTCGGCAATTCGGTCGCGATCGCCACCTTTGCGAAACGCGCGAAGGATCTGGTAATCGACAGCACCGTCCGCCTGAACCACAGCCCCGCCGAGCTGCAGCGGGTCGATATCGAACGCTACGCCCGGCAATATCCGTTCACCTATTCGTCCGAGGATATGCCCGACCTGCTACGCTCGATCGAGCGCCAGCATCACGACCCGCTACGCGAGATCGACAGCTGGGCACGCCGCTTCGTCGGTACCGGCGCCAAGACCGACACGCTGGCGATGCTGTCGGAGATGACCGCCGCGATCAAACGCGACTTCACCTATGTCCAGCGCCCCGAAAAGGGCACGCAATCGCCGATCGAGACGCTGGCCAGGCGCAAGGGCACCTGCCGCGATTACGCGATGCTGATGATCGAGGCGGTCCGCGCGCTCGGTTTCGCAGCGCGGTTCGTGTCGGGCTATGTCTACAACCCGACACGGCGCGAGCATCGTACCGGCGGCGGCAACACGCATGCCTGGGTCCGCGTGTATCTGCCCGGTTCCGGCTGGGTCGAGTTCGATCCGACCAACGGCATCGTCGGCAATCGCGGCCTCGTCCGCGTCGCCGTCGCGCGCGACATCTACCAGGCGGTCCCCATCTCGGGAACCTGGGCCGGCTTTCCCGGAAGCTTCCTCGACATGAGCGTGTCCGTCGACATCACCGTCGATGAGGATGCGGACACCGCCGCAGACCCGCATCCATCTTCGCACACAGCGTGACACCAGGCATCAAAGGGGGACATCGATGCTGATCAGAGCCGGCTACGACATTCGTTTCGAAACCGACGTGGCAACGCCGATGATGGCGATGCTGAGCCTGCATCCGTCGCGCAACAAGGACCTGGTGACGCCGCATCGGCTCGCTGCCGATCCCGACGTCCCGACCTATGATTATCTCGACGCGTTCGGCAACGTCTGCTCGCGCTTTACCGTACCCAAGGGGGGCCTGACCCTGTCGTGCGATTTCATGATCGAGGACAGCGGCCTGCCGGATCCGGTTTCGCTCGACGCGGTCCAGCACGCGGTCGAGGATTTGCCCGACGAGGTCCTCATCTACCTGCTCGGCAGCCGCTATTGCGAGACCGACCGCCTGTCCGAAACCGCCTGGTCGCTGTTCGGTCACGTTCCCGCCGGCTGGCGGCGGGTCCAGGCGATCGTCGACTTCGCGCACGACCATGTCGAGTTCGGCTATCATTTCGCCCGCTCGACCAAGACGGCGTGGGACGTCTATCAGGAGCGGCAGGGCGTATGCCGGGACTTCGCGCATCTCGCGATCACCTTGTGCCGCTGCATGAATATCCCCGCACGCTATTGCACCGGCTATCTCGGCGACATCGGTATCCCGCCGGTCGACGCGCCGATGGATTTCTCCGCGTGGTTCGATGTGTATCTCGGCGGCACGTGGCATACGCTCGACGCGCGCCATAACCGCCCGCGGATCGGCCGTATCCTGATGGCGCGGGGTAGGGATGCGACCGACACGGCGCTCACCACCAGCTTCGGGCCTGCGCGTCTGGTCGGGTTCGACGTCCATACCGACGAGGTGGAGGCGGCGGGCTAAACCGGCTATCGCTGCAAGTTAGGCCTTGTCGCGACCGTCGCGTTCGGCCTAACGGCTCCGATCCCCCGAACTTATGCTGCGATGCACAACATGACCTCCACCCCTGACACGTCCTTGTCCGCCAATGCGCCCGCCAATGCAAACGCCCTGCTCCTGCAGGCGATCGCGCTGCGCAAGTGCATCACCGCGACCTATAACAAGATGGTCTGCACGCTGGCGCCGCACATCCTGTATACCAAGCACGACGACGTGTTCGTCGATGCGGTGACGCTGGAGCGCGACGGTCAGCCGCCCAAGGAAATCAAGCTCGGCACGTTCAAGCTCGCCGGGCTGAAGGACATCGCGGTCACCGACCGCTCGTTCGTTCCCGATGCGATCTTCAATCCCGGCGATATCAAATACGACCGCTTCACGCTGTTCGTAGTCGACCGCACCTGACGCTTACGCGGCGGCGGGCAACCACGCCGTCTCGATCTCGCCATAGCGGTCGACGAACCCGGTAGACGTGACAAGCGCCGCCTCGTCGACGATCTTGACCCGCCGCCCGGTCCGCTCGATCACGCCGGTTTTCTCGAGCGCGCGGATCGTCCGGTTGACGTGGACCTTGGTCAGCCCGAGCGCATCGCCGATATCGGTCTGCGTCAAGGGCAGGTCGAACGAGTCGACGATCCCGCCGGCCGTCACCCGCAACCGCGCCATGATATCCAGCAGCAGAGTCGACAGCCGCTCGGTCGCGCCCATCCGCCCGATGGTCGTCAGCCGGTCGCTCATCGCGACGTTCTCGGCAGCGGCGATCGCGTAGAGCAGCCCGGCGATACGCGGTTGCGCGCGGAACAACAGGCCGAGCGCGGTCTTCGGCATCTCGATGACGATACAGTCGGAGATCGCGGTCAACGTCGCCGCCGCCTGCGACCACGCCATGCTCGACGTCCCGATCAGGTCGCCTGCATAATGAAACCGCAGGATCTGCCGCCCGCCGGTGATCAGTTTGGTCGACGAATGCAGCCAGCCCTGACGCACGACGTACAGCGCATGGCTTTCGCCGCCTTCCGCCATCAGCAGCTCGCCCGCTTTCAGGCGTCGCTCGCCTTTCTCGGCGTGAAGGATCGCTTCCCGCTCCGCGTCGGTCAGGTCCAGATGTCGTCCCAGCCGCGCGATCAAACCGCTCAATTGCATCGTCGTGCCTTACGTGCCTCGCCCCATGAAGAAATATCGTTCGCACGAACGCCGTCGAGCGGGAAGGGGGATACGCGTTTCGCTGTCGGTTTCGCCCGACGAAACGCTGTGCTAGTCGCCGCGCAACAAGCCTCGGCCAAGCGGGGTGACACGGAGATGGCATGCTGAACGATTTCGATTTCGCATTGGGCGAATCGGCGGACATGATCCGCGAATCCACGCAGCGTTTCGCTGCCGACAAGATCGCGCCACTGGCCGCCAGGATCGACGCCGACGACTGGTTCCCGCGCGAGCTGTGGCCGGCGATGGGCGAACTCGGGCTGCACGGCATCACGGTCGAGGAGGAATATGGCGGCCTTGGTCTCGGCTATCTCGAGCATGTCGTCGCGGTCGAGGAAGTGTCGCGGGCCTCGGCCTCGATCGGGCTCAGCTACGGCGCGCATTCGAACCTGTGCGTCAACCAGATCCGCCGCTGGGGCAATCCCGAGCAGAAGGCGAAATATCTGCCGAAGCTCGTGTCGGGCGAGCATATCGGCAGCCTGGCGATGTCCGAAGCCGGCGCCGGCTCCGACGTCGTCTCGATGAAGCTGAAGGCGGTGAAGACCGACCGCGGCTATGTCCTCAACGGGACGAAATTCTGGATCACCAACGCGACTTACGCCGATACGCTCGTAGTCTATGCGAAGACCGGCGAAGGCTCGCGCGGAATCACCGCGTTCCTGATCGAGAAGGACATGCCCGGCTTTGCGATCGGGCAGAAGATCGACAAGATGGGCATGCGCGGCTCGCCGACCGCCGAACTCGTGTTCACCGATTGCGTGGTCCCAGCCGAGAACGTGATGGGTCCCGAGAATGGCGGCGTCGGCGTGCTGATGTCGGGCCTCGACTATGAGCGCGCGGTGCTGGCGGGGATCCAGCTCGGCATAATGCAGGCCTGCCTGGACGTCGTCATTCCTTACGTCCGCGAGCGCAAGCAGTTCGGAACGCCGATCGGCCAGTTCCAGCTGATCCAGGCGAAGGTCGCCGACATGTACGTCGCGCTCAGTTCGGCGCGTGCGTATGTCTATGCGGTCGCCAAGTCGTGCGATGCCGGCAAGACGACGCGGTTCGATGCGGCGGGTGCGATCCTGCTGGCGAGCGAGAGTGCGGTAAAGGTATCGCTGGAGTCGATCCAGGCTCTGGGCGGCGCGGGCTATACCAAGGACTGGCCGGTCGAGCGGTTCATGCGCGATGCCAAGCTGCTCGACATCGGCGCCGGCACGAACGAGATCCGCCGCATGCTGATCGGCCGAGAACTCATCGGCGCCGCACCCAAGGTGGCGCAGTGAGGCACGGTAATCACATAGCCCCTCCCCTTCAGGGGAGGGGTTGGGGTGGGGCTTGCCCACGAACGCAACCGTCGATCATGTGGCACGACCCCACCCCCAACCCCTCCCCTGAAGGGGAGGGGCTTTCGGCATGACCGCGCCCGTTCTCACCTCCGCGCTGTCCCCCGACAGCGAAACCTTCCGCTCGAACGTGACCCACAACCGCGCGCTCGCCGACACCCTCCGCGAAGACGTCGCCCGCACCGCGCTCGGCGGCAACGCCAAGTCACGCGAGCGCCACACGTCCCGCGGCAAGCTCCTCCCGCGCGACCGCGTCGAACGGCTGCTCGACCCCGGCTCGCCGTTCCTCGAGATCGGCCAGCTCGTCGCCAACGGCCTCTACGACGATGAGGTCCCCGGCGCCGGGCTCATCGCCGGGATCGGCCGCGTGTCCGGTCGCCAGTGCATGATCCTGTGCAACGATGCGACGGTCAAGGGCGGCACCTACTTCCCGCTGACCGTGAAAAAACACCTGCGAGTCCAGGAAATCGCTCAGGAAAATCGGCTCCCCTGCATCTATCTCGTCGACAGTGGCGGCGCGAACCTGCCGCACCAGGCGGAGGTCTTTCCCGACCGCGATCACTTCGGCCGCATCTTCTTCAACCAGGCGCAGATGTCCGCGCTCGGCATTCCGCAGATCGCGTGCGTCATGGGCAGTTGCACCGCGGGCGGCGCCTACGTCCCCGCGATGTCCGACGAGACGATCATCGTTCGCGGGCAGGGGACTATTTTCCTCGCAGGGCCGCCGCTGGTGAAGGCGGCGACCGGCGAAGTCATCTCCGCCGAGGAACTGGGCGGCGCCGACACGCATGGCCGCCGCTCGGGCGTCGTCGACCACGTCGCCGAGAACGACGAACACGCGCTGACCATCGTCCGCGACATCGTCTCGACGCTGCAACCGCAGGCGCAGACCGCGGTGAACCTTCAGCAGCCCAAGCCGCCGAAATTCGCGCCCGAAGAGCTGTACGGCATCGTCCCGAGCGACGTCCGCGCGCCCTATGACGTCCACGAAGTCATCGCGCGGCTGGTGGACGGTAGCGAGTTCCACGAGTTCAAGGCGCTCTACGGCACCAGCCTCGTCTGCGGCTTCGCGCACATCTGGGGCATCCCCGTCGCGATCCTCGCCAACAACGGCGTGCTGTTCAGCGAGAGCGCGCAGAAGGGTGCGCATTTCATCGAACTCGCCTGCCAGCGCAGGATCCCGTTGCTGTTCCTCCAGAACATCTCGGGCTTCATGGTCGGCGGCAAGTACGAGGCGGAAGGCATTGCGAAACATGGTGCAAAGCTCGTCACCGCCGTCGCCACCGCGACTGTCCCGAAGATCACCGTCCTGATCGGCGGCAGCTTCGGTGCGGGCAATTACGGCATGTGCGGCCGCGCCTATTCCCCGCGCTTCCTGTTTACCTGGCCTAACAGCCGGATTAGCGTGATGGGCGGCGAACAAGCGGCGTCGGTGCTCGCCACCGTCCACCGCGACGCGGACAGCTGGACGCCCGAACAGGCCGAAGCCTTCAAGGCGCCCGTCCGCCAGAAATACGAGGACGAGGGCAACCCTTGGTACGCCACCGCGCGGCTGTGGGACGATGGCATCATTGACCCCGCACAGACCCGCGACGTGCTCGGCCTCGCTTTCGCCGCGACTCTCAACGCTCCCATCCCCGAACGCCCCGCGTTCGGCGTGTTCCGGATGTAACCCGATGATCCTGCTGTCTCTCTTTCTCGCCGCCGGGCAGGTCACGCCGGTCCAGCCGATCGTCAAGGGCACCGGCCTGCCGCCCGCGGAAATGCAGAAGGACGCGACCGAAGAGGCCGGCGTCATGGTCCCGATCGACGCGCTCTTTGCCGCACTCGCCGCCCGCGACGGCCAGGCGATCCTCGCGCAGGTCCGCCCCGACGGCGGCGCCACCGTCGCCGAGGCAAAGCCCGACGGCACCCACACGATCCGCCGCATGAGCTGGCCGGAATTTGCCGCATCAATAAAGCCCGGCCCCGAACGCTACGCCGAACGCCTGACCGATCCCGCGGTCGACATCGACGGCGATATCGCGATGGTCTGGTCGCCCTACGTCTTTACGATCGACGGCAAGGTCGCCCACTGCGGCACCGACCATTTCGACATGGTCCGTGAAGCTGGTCGCTGGAAGATCGCCAACATCACTTGGTCCTCGCGGACCACCGGGTGCGCCAACTGAGATGGCCTGTCCTACACAGCCCGCATCGGTGTATTCTCCGATTATCATGATGATAGACACCATCCTGTCCACCGACACTCAGGCCTGGGATACGCAGTCACACCCGAAGTGCATGTCGCGTGAGCGTGTGAACTTTGTGAACTTCACTCGGCCGAACCAATGATCACGTCGCTCCTGATCGCCAACCGCGGCGAGATCGCCTGCCGCATCATCCGCACCGCGCGGGGCCTCGGCATCCGCACCGTGGCGGTCTATTCGGACGCCGATGCGAAGGCGCTGCACGTCCGGCAGGCCGACGAAGCCGTGCACATCGGGGCATCCCCGGCGCGCGAAAGCTACCTCGTTGGTGACCGTATCATCGCCGCCGCAAGGGAAACCGGCGCCGAGGCCGTCCACCCCGGTTACGGCTTCCTGTCCGAGAATGCGGACTTCGCCCAAGCCGTGCTCGACGCAGGGCTGGTCTGGGTCGGCCCGAACCCCGACAGCATCCGCGCGATGGGGCTGAAGGACGCCGCCAAACAGCGCATGATCGCCGCCGGCGTCCCCGTCACGCCAGGTTATCTCGGTGAAGACCAGTCGCCCGACCGCCTGCAGGCCGAGGCCGACGCGATCGGCTATCCGGTGCTGATCAAGGCGGTCGCGGGCGGCGGCGGCAAGGGCATGCGCCGTGTCGACACCGCTGCCGAATTCGCCGACTCCCTAGTCTCGTGCCAGCGCGAGGCTGCCTCGTCGTTCGGCAACACCGACATCCTGATCGAGAAATACATCCTCTCGCCGCGCCATATCGAGGTGCAGGTCTTCGGCGACAGCCACGGCAACGTCGTCCATCTGTTCGAACGCGACTGCTCGCTCCAGCGCCGTCACCAAAAAGTGATCGAGGAAGCTCCCGCACCCGGTATGGACGCCACGACGCGGGAAGCGATTTGTGCCGCCGCGGTCAAGGCCGCCAAGGCGGTCGACTATGTCGGCGCCGGCACGATCGAATTCATCGCCGACGCCAGCGAAGGCCTGCGCGCCGACCGCATCTGGTTCATGGAAATGAACACGCGGTTGCAGGTTGAGCACCCCGTCACCGAAGAGATCACCGGCCAAGACCTCGTCGAATGGCAGCTCCGCGTCGCCAGCGGCGAGCCCTTGCCCAAGCGGCAGGACGACCTGGCGATCGACGGCTGGGCGATGGAGGCGCGGCTCTATGCGGAGGACCCCGTCAAGGGTTTCCTCCCCTCGATCGGCACGCTCGAACGCTTCGATCTGGGGACCACGGCACGCGTCGATACCGGGGTAGAGCAGGGCGCCGAAATCTCGCCCTTCTACGACCCGATGATCGCCAAGGTGATCGCCTGGGGCGAAGACCGCGAGACCGCACGCGAAGCCCTGGCGGACGCACTCGACGGCGCGGTCGTCTGGCCGGTGCGCTCCAACGCCGGGTTCCTCGTCGAGGCGCTCGACCATCCCGACTTCGTGGCGGGCACGCTCGACACCGGTCTGATCGCCCGCGAAGGCGACGCGCTTATGCCGCCGGCCCACCCGACGGAAGAGGCTTTGACCGATGCCGCCGCCGCGCTCGTCTCCGCCGATCCCATCGCCGGCTTCCGCCTCAACGCCGCGCCACGCCGTAGCGCGATGTTCCTGCTCGACGGCGAGCCGGTCGAGGTCGAACTCGGCGGACACGCCGGCACGATGCCGCCGTTCGAAGATGTGCTCATCTCCGAAAGTGGCCAGACCTGGCAACTCACGCCCTGGCGCGCATCGGGGGTCGCGGCTGGTGCGGCCGCGGACGGAGCCATCCTGTCACCCATGCCCGGCCGCATTATCGCCGTCGACGTCGCAGCCGGCGATACCGTCGCAAAGGGACAGAAACTCGTGACGCTCGAGGCGATGAAGATGGAGCACTCCCTGACCGCGCCGTTCGACGGCATCGTCGCGGACCTGACCGCAATCGAGGGCGGGCAGGTGACCGAGGGCACCATGCTCGTCCGCATCGAGAAGGGCGCCTGATGGCCGGCCGCTATTACGACGACTGGAGCACCGGCGACCGGATCGAACACGAGATCCGCCGGACCGTGACGGAGACGGACAATCTCCTGTTCTCGACGATGACGCACAACCCGCAGCCGCTTCACCTCGATATCGAGGCGGCGAAGGCGAGTGAGTTCGGCCGGATCCTCGTCAACGGCACCTTCACCTTCGCGCTGATGGTCGGGCTGTCGGTCGGCGAAACGACGCTCGGAACGCTCGTCGCCAACCTCGGCTACGACAAGCTGGTGCATCCCAAACCCGTCTTCATCGGCGACACGATGCGCGCCGAAACCGAGGTGACCGACCTCAAACCGAGCAAGTCGCGGCCGAATGCCGGGATCGTCACGTTCACCCACCGCCTGATCAATCAGCGCGACGAAATCGTCTGCCAGTGCCTGCGAACCGCGTTGCTCAAGCGCAGGGATTAGTTGGCTTTTCCCAACACACTTTCGACCGCCGGGGTGACACGTGCGGCGACTCGTTCGACCCCTTGGCGGTTGGGGTGGACATGGTCCGCCTGCATCAGTTGTGAGTTGCCGATCACCCCGTCGAGAATGAACGGGTACAGCTCGGCATCATAGCGCTTGGCCAGATCGGGCCATATCGCGTTGAATTGCGACGCGAAGTCCGGCCCAAGATTGGGCGGTGCCATCATTCCCGTGAGCATCACCGGGATATTGCGGCGCTTGGCCTCGTCCAGCATCGCCGTCATGTTCGCCCGCGTCTCGGCCGGCGCAATCTGGCGCAGCACGTCGTTCCCGCCGAGCCCGATCAGCACGAGATCCGGTTTATGCGTCATGTTGTCGAGCGCGAATGCGAACCGCTGCCGCCCCGCCGCGCTGGTATCCCCCGAAACGCCGGCGTTGACGATCGTCGCGTTGATGCCGTCACGCCGCAGCCGTGCCTGCACCGCATCCGGCAGGCTCTGTCCGCGATCGAGACCATAGCCCGCATACAGGCTGTCGCCGAACGCCAGGATCAGCTTGGACGGGCCTTTCGGTGCCGACGGTGCAACGACGGGCGCGACGGCATTGACGGCAGCGGGCGGGGCAGGGGTTTCGCTGCCTCGATCGCATCCGGTCAGCAACGCAGCTTGGAGAAGGACACCCGCCACCCCATAGAGTGTCCACCGCCTGCTTTTTCGATTTCGCTCCAACGTGAAGATCCCCAACCGCCCATGACCCATAGTGCGCACGACGTCGTGCCCGACCATGCCGCCGACGACATGGTGATCACGATCCGCGATGTCACCCTGACGCTGGGTGACGCAAGCGCGTCGACGACGATATTGAAGGGCATCGACCTCGATATCGCACGCGGCACCAGCATCGCGCTGCTCGGACCGTCGGGATCGGGCAAGTCGTCCTTGATGGCGATCCTGTCCGGGCTCGAACAGGCGACTGGCGGCAGCGTGCGGGTGGCAGGGCTCGATTTCGGTGCGCTAGACGAGGATGCGCTGTCGCGCGCGCGGCGCGGGCGGATCGGTATCGTCCTCCAGGCCTTTCACCTGCTGCCGACCATGACCGCGCTGGAGAACGTCGCGGTTCCGATGGAACTCGCCGGCATGCCCGACGCGTTCGCCCGCGCCGAGGCGGAACTGACCGCGGTTGGCCTGTCGCATCGCATCCGCCATTATCCGACCCAATTGTCCGGTGGGGAGCAACAGCGGGTTGCGATCGCGCGCGCGCTGGGGCCGCGGCCCGATATCGTGTTCGCCGACGAACCGACCGGCAACCTCGACACCGCGACCGGTGCGTCGATCATGGACCTGTTGTTCGATCGCCGGGCCGCGACCGGCGCGACTCTGATCGTCATCACCCACGATCCCGCGCTGGCGTCACGCTGCGACCGGATCGTCGAGCTTGGCGATGGCCGCATCGTCACGGACCGCTCGCGGTGAACGACTGGCGGCTGGCGTGGCGGCTCGCGCGTCGCGAACTCGACCTGCGATTCCGCGGCTTGCGACTGTTGCTCGCCTGCTTGTTCCTCGGGGTCGGCGCGTTGGCCGCGATCGGCAGCCTGACCCAGGCGATCGATAGCGAACTCGCGGCACGCGGTAGCGCGATCCTTGGCGGCGATGTCGAATTCGCCGCCTCACAACGCGCTGCGACACCTGCCGAACGTACCGCTATGGCCCGCCTCGGCACTGTATCCGAGACGGTACGGATGCAGGCGATGGCGGTGCGCGGCACCAACAGCGTACCGATCGAGTTGAAGGGCGTCGACAGTGCCTATCCGCTCTACGGCACCTTGGCCTTGCGCGGTGGCGGATCGACCAGACCACTCGACGCGAACACAGTCCTGGTCGTGCCCGCGCTGGCCGACCGGCTCGGGATTGCGCCGGGCGCACGCCTCCGACTCGGCACCGCCGAATTTACCGTGGGCGGTATCGTCGCCAGCGAACCGGACCGGCTGGGGGAGGGGTTCACGCTAGGCCCGGTCGCGATCGTGTCGCTTGCGGGCATAGACCGAACCGGTCTCGTCCAGCCCGGCAGCCTTTACGAAAGCAAGTACCGCGTCCGCATTGCCGAAGGCGCTTCGCCGGCAACCGCGATCGATCGGTTCAAGGCTGCCTTCCCGAGCGGTGGTTGGGAAACCAAGACACGCGACCGTGCCGCGCCCGGAGCCGAGCGCTTCGTCGATCGGATGGGTCAGTTTCTCCTGCTCGTCGGCCTGTCCGCCCTCGTCATCGCCGGCATCGGCGTAGGTAATGGCGTATCGTCCTACCTCGCCGCGCGCCGTGGCAGCATCGCTGCGTTGAAAGTCCTTGGCGCGACGTCGGGTATCGTAGCGCGGATCTACATCCTGCAAGTCGCGGTCGTTGCGGCGATGGGGATTGCAGCCGGGCTGGTCGCCGGTGTCGTGACCGTCCCGCTCCTCGTGTGGCTCGCAGGCGACGTTCTGCCGGTGACGCCGGGATTTACGATCCAGGTCGCACCGTTAGTGCTCGCCGCGGCGTACGGCATGCTGATCGCTCTCGCCTTCACCGCACCGCCGCTGATCGAGGCGGGGCGTATCCCTGCCGCCGGACTGTTGCGTGGGCTGCCCGGCGAGCGTCGCGTACCGCTCCGTCGAACGCTCCCTTGGGTGATCGGCGCCGGTGCGGCGATCGTCGCGCTCGCGTTGCTGACCGCAGAACAACCCGGACTGAGCGCGGGCTTCCTTGCCGCGGTGGCGGGTGTCCTCGCGATCCTGGCGGTGTTGGGATGGAGCGTCCGCCGCGGTGCCGCGATGCTGCCCCGGTCTCGTCGCCCGCTGCTTCGCTTGGCTGTCGCCGGCCTGCACCGTCCCGGCGCGCGAACCGGGACCTTGGTCGTCGCGCTCGGCCTGGGCCTTACCTTGTTCGTCCTGCTGGCCGGAATCCGGACCAGCATCGATGCGAACATTGCGCGCACCGTGCCGCAGCGCGCGCCGTCCTTGTTCGCGCTCGACGTTCCGCCCGCGCGCGAAGCGGAGTTCCGCCGGGTCGTCGCGGGCATCGCCAGCCGCGCCGTGATCCGCACCGTCCCGGCGATGCGCGGTACGATCACCGGCTATGGTCGCACGCGCGTCGCCGATCTGAAGACCATACCCGGAGGGGCGTGGGCGCTTCGCGGCGAACGTGGGCTGACCTATTCGGCGACCTTGCCGGAGGGTAGCGAACTGACGGCAGGGCGGTGGTGGCCGCGGGAATATCGTGGCCCGCCCCTCGTCTCGCTCGACGAACGACTGGCGAAGGTACTGAACCTGAAGATCGGCGATCCGCTCAGCTACACGGTGCTGGGGGTGGAGCGTACCGCTAGAATTGCGTCGTTCCGACGGATCAGTTGGGACACGCTCGGCTTCAACTTCGTCATGGTCTTCTCGCCCAACGCCATTCAGGATGCACCGCACAACCTCGCGGCGACGATCGACTTGGCGCCGGGGCAGGAGGCACGCGTCATGCGGGCGCTTTTGCCCCGCTTCCCGTCGGTGTCCGTTATCGAAGTGCGTGGCGTGCTGGGACAGGTCCGCGCAATCGTTTCGCAGATGGCGACCGCGATCACGGCGGCGGCGTCGGTCGCGATCCTTGCCGGTATTGCGGTGCTTATCGGCGCGATTGCCGCCGCGCGCGAGGCACGAACCTATGACGGCGTGATTCTGCGGACGCTGGGCGCGACGCGGTGGCAGGTGTTGGCAGTGCAGGCGCTGGAATACGCGTTTCTCAGCGTGATCCTGTCGCTGCTCGCACTGCTGTTGGGGCTTGGCGGCGCATGGTATGTGGTGACCCAAGTGTTCACGTTCGAATGGCTGCCCGACTATTCGACCGTCTTCGCCACACTGGTCGGCGGTGCTGGATTGACGATGGCGATCGGGTTGATCGGTGCGTGGCCGATCCTGGGTGCTCGGCCCGCCCAGGCGCTTCGCCAGCTCTGAAAACGGGCATGCTGGGCCAGTGCCCTATGTCCGGCACGTTTTCGTTCACGCGGCGTTAGGCTGATGCGGGGCGTTCCTCGCTTCACGACTGCTACCGAGGACCAAGACGCTGGCCGATACGACGCCTTTACCCAATACCGCCGCCAGCCCCTGGTCGATGTCGATGTCTGAATGGTGGAAGGTCTTGAAACGGACCTGGGCCGAGGCGGCGGATGACAATATCGGTCTGATCGCCGCAGGCACCGCCTTCTACGGTTTTGCCGCGATCGTGCCGCTGCTCGCGTCGGTGGTACTCATCTATGGGCTGGTCGCCGATACCGCGACCGTCGTGGCCAACATCCGCGCGTTGTTCAATGTCTTGCCCGCAGATGCTGCCCGCGTGATTGGCGATCAGCTTGCCACCGTCGTCGGGACGTCCGAAGGCAAGAAGGGCTTCGGCCTCGTCATCGCCCTGGGTATCGCATTATACGGTGGTACCAAGGGGGCGGCGTCGATCGTCACTGCGCTCAATATCGCGTACGAGGAGCACGAGACGCGGGGGTTTATTGCGCTGAACTTGCTCGCGTTCGGGATCACCGGTGGGGCCGTGGTTCTCGCGCTGCTCGCGGCGCTATCGATGGCGGCCTTCGCACTACTTGACGGGCTGATTCCGAATGCGCCCGATTTCCTGCTTACCGCGATACGCTTCGTAAGTTACGCCGTTCTCGCCGCCCTCGGCGTGAGCGCGGCGGCGTGCCTCTACCGGTTCGGTCCCAACCGTCAAAAGGCGAAATGGACATGGCTTACGCCTGGTTCACTTGCAGCCACTGCGATCTGGCTCGCGGCGACTGTTGGTTTCGGTCTCTATGTCTCGCGCTTCGGTAACTACGGAGCGACTTACGGGTCGTTGAGCGCGGTCATCGTTCTGCTGACGTGGCTCTGGTTGTCCGGTTACGTTTTTCTACTCGGCGCCGAACTGAACGCCGAACTCGAGCACCAGACCAAACGTGACACGACGACCGGCGTTGCAACGCCGCTGGGCACCCGCGGTGCGACGGTCGCTGACACCGTTGCTGCCGATGAAACGTCTATGCCACCGGTTGTGCAACAGCGCGAACGTGGCTCGGATAAAGGTGCCGTAGGACTCGTCGCTATTGCGCGGGTGACCGGATTGAACGGCGGGTCGGCGGCATCGCTGGCGGCCATTGGTGGACTGCGCGCTTTGCGACGCGGGTCGCCAGGGGTCGGTATCGCTCTCCTGGGAGCTGGCGCGGCGATGGCATGGCGCAATCGTTCGCCCGCTCCGACACGTATCTCCCCGAATAAAAGAGGATGACTCGCAACCGCCGGACCAAAGTGTTTTTTGACGGAGGGTGTCGTCCAAACCCCGGCAAAATCGAATGCGCTGTCGTCCTGAAGGGCATCACGCATTACCGTGACGACGTCGGGCAGGGTACCAATAGCGATGCGGAATGGTTGGCCGCGATCTACGCGTTGGAGATAGCAGCGCAATTCGGCGAACGGGAAATCGTGTTGCTCGGGGACTCGACCCTTATCGTGACCCAGGCGACCGGCGTGGCGCCATGTCGGTCAGCGGAGCTGAAGGCTCACCATGTCAGGTTCGCAGCGCTCGCCCGAACCTTCAATATGGTGCGTATTCGCCATGTCGGCAGAACACAAAACCTGGCGGGTATCGCACTTGCAAGACGACATCCCCGGTGAGTGGCTGCCGCACGGTCGCCGGGAAGCTTGCCCAGCGGGTTTACGGTCAAGATCGAAAAACCGACCAAAAACTGTAAAAAAGCATTTGACGGTGTTGCTGGGTGGTCCTAGAGGGGTGTCACCGCAGCGAACGACCCCAGGGTCTGGACGCAGCGGTCGCAGAAAACCAGATGCTCCAAGCTTTCCGAGAGGAGGGTTATGCGAGTGTCGGTATTTTTGTCGG
>NZ_JAXOJK010000007.1:0-134877 GCF_036663695.1 Sphingomonas sandaracina
TCGGTCTGGACCCGATCCGCGATCTCCATACAGGCCAGCAGCCGTGATGATGGCTGCATCAACAGGCCGGACACACGGAAGCACCTGAACCTGCGCGAACAAATCTCTCAAAAACCCACTTGTATCCAGCGGGGCGTCCACACACGGACCATTGTCCACGCGAATGGTCTTGGGCACGCCGCGGATAGACGAGATCGGTGCCATCGCCGCGACGACCTGTTCGCCCTTTATCCCCTTGTCGACGTCAATCGCCAGTGCTTCGCGGGTGTCCGCGTTGCCGCCAGGTCAAGGATGCCCATCACCAGCGGTGTCTGGTCTGGCTTATGCGAGATGTAGCGCACCGACGACCGCCGCCTAGCAACTGCGCCGCTCACTCACGGCATGGGACGCCTGGACGTACGCGACGAGTTCGCGTCGTCTTCCAGGCGTCAGAGCTTTTTTGCCAGAACGTCCTGCAGGATATGTTTGTCGAAGCTGAGGTCCGCAACCACTCGCTGGCTATCATGCAACCTCGAGCGCTAGCACGTCAGTCGGCGATCGAACGCATTTCGCGCTGCGTGCGCAATTGCCCCTGCTGCGCTGATGGCTTCGTGCCCTGGTGCCGGGAGGGGACAAGAAATCATGGCAATCGACTTAGTCGATCATATGGTATCGTCCTGAATCGTCGTTCCGCCTTGCGCGACGTGTCATTTAGCACTGAAATTTGGTGGCACTTACCGCCGACCTCCACAGCCCCAGATATAGAGGCGAGACTTTCGCAAAAAACAAACGCGGGCGATGGCGCTGTCAAACCAACGTGGCGCTGCCACGCGCAATGTGCTGCGTCGCAGGCCGTCACCCTTCCGACCGATTACCGCCACGTGCTGCGGCCGAAAGCGCGTTTGCACGGGCATGCGCCAGTACGGCCTCTGGCGGTTCGCCACGGCAGGCTATAATCCCTGCCGACGCGGTAACCGTGCCGATCCATTCTCCGGTTCCCCGGAGCTTCAACTGACGAGCCCTAAGCGCCGCGAGCGCGTCCTCGACGAGTAGACGAGCGGCCGTTGTTGCAAGATTGGTCGCTACGATAATGAACTCGTTGCCGGTCCAACGGATCAGTTCCTCTTCCGGAAATACCTGTCGCAACGTCGCGGCGAACGCACTGAGGACGTTGTCACCAACCCCACGCCCGAACCGCTCGTTGACGCCGATCAGATTGTCGATGCTGAACATCATCATCACGTAGGTACGACCATGCTCGGCAAACTGGTCGAACAGCGCTCGCGCGCCGCTCTGATTGAGTGCCTGCGTCAATTCGTCGCGGTTGGCGTTTGTACGTCGCTGGACGGAACTGCCGACCTCATTTCGTAAAGCTAGAAATTCGTTTCGCAATTCTGCTAAGTCGCGCTCTGCATCAGACAAGCGCGCAACAAGCTCTCCCGTGCTTTTCGGCCAATGCTCCGCCTGCTCCACCATCGTTCCTACATCACGGCCGAGCGCTTCGGTGAGATCATGGGCATCCGACGTCAGTGTGCCGAGCTCCTTTGCTTGGCGCGCAACGGTTCGTTCGCGTTCATCAAGGGCTGTATTCAGGTTCCGCAATGAATGGCGCTCGACGAGTTTCAGCATTGCATCGGACGTCAGCCGCAAGCCTCCATACGTCTGTTCGTTGACCTCGCGTGCCAACTCTGACGCTGGAACTTTTATATAGCGGAGCGCAAATTCATAATTTTCGGCGTCCGGATATAAATGATGGCGTTCGAGGAAATCGAGAGCTTTCCGCGCTTGCTCAAAGAACGCCTTCATGCCGATCTTTGCCTTAAATTCGTCTGATGGTTGCAACGCATGGTATAAAAGCGGCGTTCCATGTCAACTAATTGTAAAAACTACAATCATAGGATCCTACCATTTTATATGGTCATTGAGTGGAACGCCAACACAATTTATCTAAATCCGTGGCCGCCAAGAAGGTGAACCTGTTCAAGAAGCCTTGATTAGGGATCAGACTCATTCACAGCCGGAAGGCGACGGCCGTTGCGAGAGCTACGGCTGAGAGGAAGTTGGCGGCGAGCTTGTCGTAACGGGTAGCGATGCGGCGAAAGTCTTTTAGGCGGCAGAAGGCATTCTCGACGAGGTGGCGGCCGCAGTATCGCTGTTTGTCGTACCGAATGGGGAATGACGGGGATGGCGCCTGCCCCACGGAGCGAACGGCGCAGGCTATCGGCATCGTAGCCTTTGTCGCCGAGTAGGTACCGCATGCGACCGGCGCGTTCGAGAAGGGCGGGCGCTGCCTTGATGTCGCTGACCTTGCCCGGCGTCAGCATCAGCGCATAGGGACGACCGACGACGTCGGTGAGTGCATGGATCTTGGTGGTCCAGCCACCCCGGGACCGCCCGATCGCTTGCGCGGAGCGCCCCCTTTTGCGCCAAATGCAGCGCGTTGGATCTTGATGTACGTGCTGTCGATCGCGGTGCTTCTTGTCACGACGCCCACGTCGACCAGAGCAGCGAGCAATTTCACCCAAAACCCCCGCTGCGACCAGCGGTTGAAGCGATTATAGATCGTCGTCGACGGACCGTAGTCCACCGGGCAGTCGCACCACCGGCAGCCGACCTTCAGCACGTGAATAATCCCCGAAATCACCCGTCGGTCATCGACCCGCCGGGCGCCGGGCTGGTTCTTCGGCAGATGCGGCTCGATCGCCTTCCATGCCTCGTCCGATAACCAGAACAACGCCATCTACCGCCTCCATCGTCACACGCTCTGTGAGTCAGGAAGCCCTCTTCAAATCAATAGCCTGATCGGGTTTGAGCCCTAATCTCGACATCATGCTTGAGAAGAACGGCTTCATCGCGGATTCAAGCAAGACTTATTTGGTCGGTACCGCGCCGCCTGCTGCGAAGCGACTTGTACGAGTTGCACAGGAGGCAATCTGGAAGGGCATAGGCCAAGTGTGACCGGGCGCGCATATTGGCGACATCGGCTTTGCGATCGAGCGCCACGCCAAAAAGCATGGTTATTCGGTCGTGCGTGAATTTTGCGGGCACGGTATCGGACGCGAAATGCACGAGGAAGCACTGCTGGCGGGTATCACCAGCGACGACGTCATTCTCAACATCCTTGCCCATCGGCGCGAGCCGCCACGACCGTTGGCCATCGTCACACCCGAGGACCTGGCGCGATACGGCACGATCATCTGCGATCTGGAGCGGCGAAAGCCGATCAGCCTGCTCCCGGATCGTGAACCGGCAACGGCTCAGGCATGGCTTACTACCTAGCCGCAGATCACAGTCGTCGCCCGGGACCTTGGTGGTGCGTATGCGCGGGCTGCCGCGAAGGCCTTGCCGCACGCAGTCCAAGTCGCAGACCGCTGGCATCTGATGGAGAATGCGAGCCACGCATTCCTCGAGGCGGTCCGCCCGGTCGATGCGCCAAATCCGCCGATCCGTCGGCGCCATGACCACAAACCCCGCCCTGCTGACAGCGGCAGACCGAAGGACAGATCACCAAGCTCAAGTTGGTCAAACGCCAGATGTACGGACGCGGTAAACTGGACCTACTCGAAGCGCGATTGGTCGGCGCCGCGTGGCTTTAAGATCATCAAATGTGCGTCAGAGCCCTTTTCCACGCCGATCCACAGCCAATAACGACAAACTCGGAGCTAACTGTTCAATATCTGCTACGTTATCGATTAGAGCGTGGATTGTTTTCGCAAACGCGATGATTTGATGGGTCATATCGTCGCAAAAAGTGCTCGCGCAAACGGATACTCTAGGAAGAGCCAATGATAGAAAAGCTGCGAGTAGGAGTGCGGCGAAAGCCACGATCCAAGCAAATCTCTGCCTCACAAGCCGTACCTGTTCCGCAGTTAAAGACACTCGCCCCATCGGCTGTTTACTGCTAAACGTTAGCATATCTCGGATATAATGTGCTTTTATTTCACAATGCCAAGCCTAATCAAACTCGAGGGGCAGCCGCGATCTCACGCTGTGTAATGCTTCGCGCCACCGCGGTAATCACTTGGTTGCGGCCCGCCCGCTTCGCACGAAGCAGAGCAGCATCAGCGGTCTGCACGAGGTTTTGCCAGTCAGTGTGTCCCGGCGCGCAGGCAAGACCCACGGACACCGTAATCGGTCCGAGATCTCTGCCCTCGTGTTTCAGGCGCAGGCCGGCGATGCGGCTCCTGATCTCTTCAGCTCGTCGCGCTGCAAGCTCTTCTGTCACATCGGGTAGCAGCATGAGGAATTCCTCGCCCCCGTACCGGAACACCAGTTGGACGTCCCTCACCGTTTCCCTCAGAATTTGGCCGACGGCGCGGAGCACTGCATCACCGGCATCATGCCCGTGCTCATCATTGAAGCGTTTGAAATGGTCGACATCGACCATTGCGCAGTAGATGGCAGAACTCGTTCGTTCCGCCTTCGCAAGCTCGCTGGCGAGCACCTCCTCAAGTTGGCGCCGATTAGGCAGCGACGTTAGAGGGTCCATCATTGCCAGCGATCGCAGCGCTTCACGCAGCCGCAAGTTGTCTAGCGCAAGTCCGACATTCTCACCGAGCAACTGAAGATAGGCCTCGTTAAGCGGTGTCAACGAGCCATGTGTCCGGCGCTCGAGATACAGCATGCCAAGCGTGCCGTGCTGCCCTAAAAGCGGCAGGCACAGGGTTTCAGGCGGGGCGCCCCCCCCAAGAAGGTGGCCGCAAGGGACATCGAAACCGATGCCTGAGGGACGATGCGCCGCGCCGCGGCGCAGGCTCCAACAAGCTAGCGGAGAGAACTCGGCAGCAGAGAGCAGCGGCTTTAGCCACGAGCAACCCTCGACAAGCATGTTGCGGCTGGCATCGAACAGGTAAAGCCTGCCGGCCAGCTCCGGCGCGACTTCAGGCGCGAAACGCCTGACCACGTCCATCAATTCCGTGACCGTATCGCAGCCTTGCATCCGTTGCGTCATGCGGGACAGAAGGTCTCGGACAGTACGATCTGCGTCGCGTTCGCGTTCGAGACGCTGGCGTTCGATCCCGTTTTCCCTGAACACGCGCAGCGCCTGCGCCATATCCCCGATCTCATCAATCTGGTCGTACTGCGGCGGTTCGGCATCGTAATCCTGCGCCGCCAACCGACCGATGACATCGCTGAGTTTGACGACGGGGTGCAGGATGCGTCGTCGAAACACGAAGTAGAGGACACATAGGAACAGCAGGCCTGTGACGGCCAACATGACCTCTGAGGCCGAGCGCCAGACTCGCGAAGCCTTCTCCGCCGCGCGCAGGTTGTCGGCGGTGCGTTGATCAAGCCGGTATTGGAACCGTTCCACCGCTGCCCGCGATCGGTCGAGCTCACGTTCATACTCGGGGGCAAACAGGATGCGAGAAGCAGCAAGGGCGTCGCCTCGACGCCGCTCTACGATCGCCTGTTTTTGCTGTACCTGAAGGGAGTCCGCCCACCCCAGGGCCTCATGCAGGCTATGCAGCTCGTCCGCCCCCGCGCCGGCATCCCTTATACCCCGCGTCCGGGCCTCGACTGTTCCCAGCTCACGCCGGACTTCCTCGTATGCCAGCAGGTCAGACGCGTCGCCGTTGATGGCGTACTGGCGAGCAAGCTCGCTAAGTGCGAGTACGTCATCCTCGATTGTCGAGGTCGCGCGATCAAGAGCGTAGCGCTGGCCGACAGCGGCCCGCTCCTGCTGCTGTGCCGAGGAGGCAAGCAGCATTGTGGCGCCGGACGTCAGGGTTAAGACGACTGTCGCCCCATATGCCCAGTTCGTGATAGCTACCAAACGCATGCAGCAACATTAGCGAGTCCCGACTATCAGACGGTTAACAGGTTTTGCGAACACTGCCGAGCTTCTGAATTCCGCGCCATACCCACAAGGATAAGCACCTACTGGACCCCGATCCAGCCGTTCACGACCCTTCCCTCGCTCCCCAAATGCAGACACTGGTTTAACTTCGCGATGTGATGCAACTGCAAGCTCACTTTAACGCTGCGTTCTCGCACCGCAGGCGTCGCGCCCGCGAAAGTCTGCTATGGGAAGCAATGTTCGAAGCAACCGGCCGCGATGGCGGTTGAGATAGAACCTTGCCGCCCTTTCACGATGCGTGCCGCTTACCGTTTGCTCTCTGCCATGGGGCCTGGCCTTCGTCAGTATCCTCTCGCACAGCCGTGATGTCCGACGGACTAACGTCAATCAAACCGATTTCGGCGCCGTTGATTATAAACCTTCGACGAACAGCCCGATGCAAAAGCTTCTGGCGGCCGCCCTCATCGAGATCTTGGCCATCTTGCAGCAAGCGCTCGTGGGCCGATGCCGGTAGTACACCTCGCACTACCGTCACCTTCGGCAGAAATACCCCCGGAAGCCCCCCGTCATCGACTGTGAATTCAAACTGTCGATCAGCATGCAACATGTACGCATCCGATAGAGGCCGCAGGTTGACGGCTCGTGGAGCCGGGCTGGCGTGTCATTCCTTGTCGAGGAAGGCCTCGAAACCTTCTTCGGCCTGCGCGCTCTGGAAGGCTGCATCAGCGTCGCGATCGGTTTCGAACTGGTCGTCCCAGACGATCGAGGTGTTGTGATCGTTGACCACTTCGAGAGACCACCCTCGCTCGGTAGCTAGACGGACGATGTGGACTTCCAATCGCCTGCCGCCTCGCTCGATCGACCGGTTCAGTGAGGACTCGATCAGTTCGGGTTCGGGTTGAGGATCGGTCATCAGGCAGCCTCTTGCACGAGCGGCATTTTGCGAAGGCGGGTCCATTCCCAAGGCAGCAGCTCGTGAAGCCGGGACTGCGGTAGATCAGCGATGCCGACAAGTACGTCGGTAAGCCACGCGAGCGGCACCTGCTCACTCGAGGTGTTCCGAAAATCATGCGCCTTCGGTTAATGAATCGGACGCGTTATCAAGGGCGTCTAGGGCCTCACTGATCAGTGCAGCGACAGCGGTTAGCGCAGATGCCTCAGCCTCAACCAATGCATCCTCAAGATGCTCTCTAATCATCGCTCAGGCCAATGAAATCAGGCATGTCAATGGACGCTGGTCCACAGGCGCGGCCGGCGAGATCTTTTGCGCGCATTTGTGCATCTCCTGCCCGGCTGACCGGACTCCAATATGGACTTATGTCCATATTGGAGTCCGGCTCTCATTGCAATGGCACGCTGTCAGCAGAGTTGGGCAGTCAAAGCTTTGCCTGCACCGCCAATCGCACTGCTTCCATGGTCGACGCGAGGTTCAAGCGACGGACGAGAGCGACACGGTGCATCCTGATGGTCTTCTCCGTGAGTCCAAGCTCCACTGCGATCTGCCTGCTTCGCATGCCACGAACCATTAGCTTCAGCACGGTTCGCTGCTTAGGGGTAAGTTCAGCCAACGCCGACACTGCCCCGGATCGCCCGTCGTTGCCACCGTCGAGCACTTCCATCTGTGTGCCGACGTAATAGCCCGGTTGACCATTTTCGTTAAGGATAGGAGCGATCATCACCGCGTTTATGAAGCTCGAACCATCCTTCCGGTAATTAAGAAGCTCGACACATACGGATGTACCCATTTCAACCGCAACCCCAAGCTGTGACGATTTATGACGATCCGTTCCCTTCCCGGACAATATTCGACAGTTTACCCCCAACAAATCCGATTGCTGGTATCCCGTAAGTAATTCGAAGCTTCGGTTAACTGCTATGATCGGATTATCCGGCAGGGCAGGATCAGTGACCACGGTAGCGAGGGGCGATATTCGAATCGAGGCGATCAGCGCCTTGGCTTCATGTTTCGGCATCGACGTGACGTTCTCTCCGCAAGGCTCTTTCGTCCCGGCTACCATCTCCGGGTCGCGTTCTCCAATGGCTGTAATGCTTTCTCTCGATGGGTAGGTCCGGAGTGAGTTTGCACCCGTCCGGTTAATTAGGCCCGCTGCTTGTTTCCGGGGCTGCCGACTACCTCATCTCTGTTTCTATATCCCCTTCGCCGCAATGGTTCGTAAATTTTGGCGGACGCCGAGCCCGCGTTGTCGAGGAAAGCTCGGAAAGAGCCGCACGTCCTCCTCTGGAGCGCCGGATCTCGACCGCGGCGATAGGCGCTGCGCTGGCCATGTCATCACCCGCGACGGCTTTTCGTTGGATGAGAAAATGGGACTGATTGGCATTAACGGATGACTGCTTTCGGGCCGGGGGTCGCCAAGCTGAGCGTCCTACATTGGGCGTTTTGGTCCGACCCGGCTTTCTCGCGAGGGAGGGCTAGTGGGATAACTGGCGTTGTTCAGTCAGCCCCGCTCCTCATGTGCCGCGCTTTTCTCAGAATCTGTTCCCGAAATCATTTCCCCGGAATGGCCTCATGGAGATGGAGTTTCGGGAAAGCCAAAATGGCTGCGAGAGGTCCACGTTGGGGCACTTCCGATTGCCGGCCCCCCTGTCCCGCTCCGCTGCAGATTACGACACTGATCGATTTAGCGCTGGTTCCTTTTGAGTGTGCCTTTTGAGGACTGGCCGGTAGCTGGTACTTTATAGTCGCGAAGATCACTCAAAAAGGACTGGACAAACAAGCACCACGTATAGAGGACTAAGCCGTGTTCATACGTGCCTACCTCCGCGCCTCCACCTCCGAACAGGACGCGTCACGTGCCCGTGGCATCCTTGATGCGTTTGCGGTTGAGCAAGGCCTGCGGATCGCAGCGCGCTATGTTGAGAATGAGAGCGGCGCCAAGTTGGATCGGCCCGAGCTGTTCCGGTTACTGGCCGACTGCGAACCCGGTGACGTACTGTTGGTCGAGCAAGTCGATCGACTGTCCCGCCTCACCTCGCCGGACTGGCTTCGGCTACGCAGCCTGATCGACGCCAAACAGGTTCGTATTGTCGCGCTCGATCTGCCGACTTCGTGGAGCCTGACGGCGCCGGCCGACGAGTTCACCGGCCGCATGTTTGCCGCGGTCAACGCGATGATGCTCGACGTCCTCGCCGCGGTCGCACGCAAAGACTATGAAGATCGGCGTCGCCGTCAGGCCGAGGGTACCGCCAAGGCCAAGGCAGCCGGACTTTATAAAGGGCGTCCAGAGAACAAGACCCGCAACGCCGCGATTTCTTCGCTGTTGGGCAACGGCCGCAGCTGGCGGGAGATTATGGACGCGACAGGCTGCAGCCGCACCCTGCTCGCGAAGATCGCTCGCGATCGCCGGCTGCTTAAGGTCGAGCTTGCGTCGGAAGGGGACGGCTAACACGGAGCCCCCCCCTCGCCTGCCGGTCTACCAAGCCAGCATTTAGAAGAGTGAGCACCTCTCGCCCAACTGTCTAATCTGGGTGGTATCAATACGACATGTTCACGGGCGCCAGCGATCAGTCAAAATGAGGTTGTCAGGCAGGGTATACCCAGAATGACCGATTCCAACGATCATGCCATCGGCAAAGTTAGAATTTAAGTTAAGGCGATACGGCTGGGCCGTTTCGACTAAGAAGAGTCATCGGCGTGATCCTCTGACATGAGGCCACATGTAGCCCGCCGACCTGTGCGGAAGCATGGAATTAGCGACGCCACGTTGCAAGTCGCGGTACAGCGGGCTGCCGAGTCCGACGCTGCGCGGTTGCGAACCCTAGAGGATAAGAACCGACGACTGAAGAAACTGCTAGCGGAGTCGATGCCGGACGTGTCGGCACTGAAGGATCTGCTGGGAAAAACTGACCAGGTCTGCAGGGCAATGCGCTGCGGTGGAGAAACTGATGGCTGACGGGTTCTCCTAGCATCGTGCTTCTAGGCTGATGGGGGGGCAATCGGCCGGCATGGCAATATAAGCCGCTTCGCGTGAACGATGTTGCTGTCCGCGAGCGGATGCGTGAGATCGCAAATGAGCGGCGCCGATTCGGCTATCGGCATCTTGCGATCCTGCTCAGACGCAACGGAAAGGCATGAAACTGAAAACGGTCTATCGGTTGTATCGCGAGGAGCGGGAGTACGGTGCGCAAGCGTGGCGGCCGGAACCGCGCTTTGGGCACGCGGGCGCCGATGCCGATCCCGCAGCAACCCAACAAGCATTGGTCGTTCAAATCGCCCCGATTAGTATCGAAACTGCTACATTGTTAGGTCGACGCAACTACGCTGCTGCCTGTTTCGTGAGCGCCTCGATAAATGTTTGAAAGTTGAGATGGAGATGTGCTGATAGAGGTCAGCTTCGAGTCCTAGCTTGAGACGATGGCGAGGATCGCGGAAAGTTGGGTGTTGCAGGCCGCGCGGTTTGGCGCCGGGTTTTTCGCCACCGTGGCCGATGAAATCGCTTGCTAACGCCCCGGCCATGAACGAAAGGTCGATAACAATCGCTTGCAGGGGGCTTCGTGCGACTTATTTTAGCGACCGCAATGCTTTTGAGCATGCCGCTTCCTGCGTCTGCTGAGACTACTAGTTATGGCTACGACGTGTTCGGCCGACTGGTTGGCGTAGGTCGTTCGGTTGGACCAATGGATGGCCGGCGCGACGACATTTACTTTGATTCTGTCGATAATCGATCAACCTTCTATAGTCGAGACATTCGCATAACGCTCCCGGCAGGCCAATCCATATCGTCGCCGGACGGAAGAACGATATTAGCTATGCAAGCTGATGGAAACCTCGTCGTTTATTTTCAAGGTAAGGCGCTATGGTCATCAGAGACTTATGGCACAGGCGCTAATCGTATGGTCATGCAAAGCGACGGTAACCTGGTCCTCTATACTGCATCAAACTCTGCCCCTTGGAGCACCGGTACAGGCCAAAACTTCTTCGGGTCAATACTAGCCGTCCAGGATGATGGAAACGTCGTACTGTACGACACGTCTCGGACGCCCATTTGGCAAGCGGGTACTGGTGGTCATTAATGTCCAGTGATTTTTGGTATAAAAGGGTCGGAGCTTGAGCTTATATTTGCCTGGTCGGACAGCGGCTTGTGTGTCGGCAGCAGTACACTGCGTTAGCATGTCCAATAGTCTCGTTAGCAGTATTTTGAGCGGTCCTGAAGGCGTCATCATCTTTGAGCAAGCGGGTGAGCGGGCGTCACCCGAGTTGCGCTACGCAAGCACCTCCAAAGCGCCAGGCACTGGGTCAGCAGCCCGCCCGCCAAAGCAGCTATGCTCGAATGATTGTTTACCGCTCAAGCCCCAAAATCACTGGCGAAGATAGTCGGTTCGGAAGAGTGCCCGGATAGTTTTACCTGTCGAAGTAGCACTGCAGCTCATCTTTTTAGATAATATCTTCGGCGCCGACTAAGATCGGTTGACTCGTGGCGACTTCGGTATTGTTGCGAGGCCAGAACAGAACATTAGGGTCATAAAGGGGTGGTAATGAGAGGTCGCAAACTTGCGATGGGGCTGCTGCTCGCAGGCTCGGCGCTTTCGTCAACGGCAAAGGCACAGTCAGTCACTGATGCGGTGCCGCCTGAGCGGCAAAATCTGGATGCACTTTACGTCGATAGAGTAAGCGGGCGGCCGTTCGTGCCGCATCCAGTTTTAGCGATCGGTCCGTCAGGTCGTGGCGGCCTATCGGTTCGCGGTACCGCTGGCTATGCAAGCAATGAGTCGGACAATGGCGGTGCATCTGGCGGTGCGGGTACCAACTGGGGCTTGGTAATCTACATCAGTGGCGCCAACTATAATGTCGGCCTTGGGCAGACTTCGGAGAGGTTTGTCAAATCCGGCTCTGCGTTTGCGTCTGCAAGCAATACGGGGGCTACTTTAACTCAATCGGGACAGGGTTACATATATACAAGTGCCGATGGCACAATCATAAATTACGACGTGATTGGCAAATCGACATTCGAGTCCCTAGCGGCAGCTCGAGCATCCACGATTACGTACCCTACTGGAGAAAAAGTAACCCTTGCATGGACCTACTCACGTTATTGCACAACGAATGATGATGTGTGCAAGTCGAGGCAGACCCGCGTTCGTCTACAGTCGGTCACTAATTCATCCGGTTACCAGCTCCATTACAATTACGCTGCTGATACCATTGATTATCCCAGCATTGCGCCGAGCTTTAACCGACTTTTATCTATATCGGGCATCAATCTGGCCTATGATTATTGTGATCCGTTAGCCGGGTCATGCTCGACGCCGAACCAAACGCCGCTTACCATGTCTTATGCGTCATCGTCATCAAGCGACGGTTATGTGACGCAAGTGACGACATCTGGGGGCCGGGTTTGGAAGTATGTCTTAAATGCAATCAGTTTGACGGTTCAACGCCCGACAGCCAGCACTCCACATACCACCTACTCCCTGGTTGGAGGGTCCGTATCGGCGGTAAATCATGACGGCGTCTACGATCTATACGAACAGTCCCGCGATGCGTCCGGCAATCTGGTTGTCAAGGTAACAACCAATCCTGGCGGTTTAAACTTGGTCAGTACTACCGTCGGTGATCCAAATCTATTCGTAATTCGATCAACTGAGGTTCAGGTAAACGCTAACCAAACTAGTTTGTAACCAGCCGACATCAACCACCGATGGGCTGGGGCGGGTGACCGACTACGTTTATGATGGTCGTAACGGTGGCGTGGCGACCGTGACTTTGCCGGCGCCGACCTCGGGGGGCGTTCGGCCCGTTACGACGTACCGGTACGATGTAGTCCAGGCGAACTACCGTAATGCGGTCGGGAATATTGCAGCATCTGGCGTCCCGGCGTGGCGGGTCACGCGCATATCCTCATGTCGCACCCAGGCGAGTTGCGCTGGTACCGATGACGAGGTTCGTCAGTCGTTTAATTACGGTGCCCAGGACGGTACGACACCTGGGAATCTGCTGCCTTCCGACAATTCGATCGGATCTGGGACAAACCCCGGCATGTCGATTACGGGCTACAGCTATGATGCCGCTGGAAATACGACTGTAGTCGACGCGCCACGCGCAGACGCCGATGATCGGACGCTTCTGCGCTACGGACCGGACCGTGAACTTACTGGCGTAGTCGGCCCCGATCCAGATGCTGGCGGGCCCCGCAGGCGACGTGCGCAGCGCATGAGCTATAACAGCGATGGGCAGATCACGATGGTGGAAACCGGCCTTGTTAGCGGCACCTCAGACGCAGACTGGCAAGCGTTTTCCATGCTGCAACGTGTAGTTACAGGCTACGATTCAGAAGCGCGAAAAGCCCTAGTGTCGACCTGGGGAGCGAGTTCCGGTACCGACGATGCAACCCAATATAATTACGATGCTGGCGGACGTCTCTATTGCACCATGCAGCGTATGAACCGCGATGTGTACAACGCGCTGCCAGATTGCAGGCTGTCCGCAACAGGCAGGTTTGGACCCGACCGGCTTTCTCTGACAACGTATGACGGCGCTAACCGGCCGGTAAGCGTGACCACGGGATATGGCACCGGCGCCGCTCGTGTTGAGGCGCGGTATGCCTATACGCCAAATGGTAAACTTGCCAGTGTCATGCCCGCAAACGGGATGACTACCAGCTACGTCTATGACGGCTTCGATCGATTGTCCCTAACTTATTATCCAAGCACCGACGGGTCGGACTACGAGCAATTGACCTACGACGCGGCAAGTAATGTAACCGTAAGACGGGAGCGTGACGCCCGCCTTATTGGGTTCGTCTACGACGCGCTAAATCGCCGAACCGCCATTCATCTTTCTTCCGACGTGGCTGGCAACGCCAATCGCGACTACAGCTACGATCTGGTCGGCAACCTCTTATCGGCATCGAGCGGTGGCGCCGGGTTCAGCACAAGCACCAGCTTTACCTACGACGCGGTCGGACGGAAGCTGACCGAAACATCTCAGTTGAACGGTGGAGCAGCCAAACAGAAAAGCTACCGGTACAATGGAGCGAACATGCGCATGCGTATGGATCTACCCGATACCGGGCTGTTTTATACGTACGACTATGATGCAGACGGTGCTCTTGCCGGAGTCCGCGAAGGTGGCGGCGGGCGTCTCGCAAGCTTTGCGTATAACGATCTCGGCTTGAGGGCGGTGCGGACGTACCCGAACGGCACAGGCCAGGGAAATGCTTACGATCAGGTATCGCATCTGATCTCAAAGAATCTGGCCTTTGGGGATCAGGGGGCAACGATCACGCTTGGTCAGTATAATCCCGCGGGTCAGATTGGACAGCGCTCGATCGACAATGACGTCTATGCCTGGAGTGAAGGATACCAAGTCACTCGAGATTATGTGACCAATGGTCTCAATCAATATACCGCTGTTGGCGGAAATGCGGTCAGTTACGATCGGCGCGGGAACCTAACCGGATCGGCAAGCGGAAGTTATAGCTACGACAGTTTCAACCAGATGGCGTTCGCCACGTTACTGGGGGGAAAAGCGCAGCAATTCGTGTACGATGCACTGGGGCGATTAGTCTATTCGACTGCCGAAGGTATCCGTTTCGACTATGATGGTAATGACATGATCGGCGAATACGATGGTAACGGAAACCTCTTGCGGCGATATCTGCACGGGCCCGGCCCCGACGAACCGATGGTCTGGTATGAAGGCACAGGACTAACCGACAAGCGCTATCTCGACAGCGACGAACGCGGCTCGATTCTTCGGATCACAGATGGCGGTGGCCGTATCATCGCTACGAACAGCTATGATCCCGCCGGCATTCCGTCTTCCAAGACCCAAGGTCGCTTCCGGTATACCGGCCAGATTTGGCTGCCGACGCTTGGGCTTTATTATTACAAGGCCCGCGTTTACTCTCCTACGCTTGCCCGTTTTATGCAGACAGATCCGATTGGTTATGCTGACGGATTAAACTGGTACAATTATGTTGGAAGCGATCCGATAAATTTAACTGACCCTTCCGGAATGGCCATCAGTTGCACCAACGGATTCCGTCCGGGTTATACTGGCGGTAGCACGTACAATGCTAATTCAGCATCTGGTACAGTTACAGGTTCGAGTTCAGGTAGTGTCTACACCACCTGTAGTGGAACTCCAGATGCTCAAAACTATGAGGGCGTTCATAGTTCGTCATCACAGGGATCAAGTGGTACGCCGCCGCAAATGGTGAAGGACGCAGCGAAGAAGGTAACTTGCGCTGTCGGCACTGCGTTTGATGCAGCTTCGTTCGCTTTGGGTGCAGCAGCTGGCGATGCAATCGATACGGCACTTGATGCGGTGCATGATGTGGTGTTTACGCCGGCTTGTGCAGGTCCGTGTGTAACTCCAGGACAGGCTCGGCAGGCGCTAAATAACCGTGAATTTAGGCGCTGGTTCCATCAAGTGTATAAGCAACAGCAGGGATTTTCTGGGGGTGGAAGAAACAATCCTGATATGAGTCCAGCAGATGTCATGGATGCTTACGGTGAGTGGCAGCAGAATCAGAAAAAACCTAAGCCGAGGTGTTAAAAAATGAATGCTGAAATTGTTGAGCTATCATCGGATGATAGCGATCCTCCTGAAGGAGGGAAATGGGTGCTCATTGAAGAAGACGAAACTGGGGAGTGGTTCGGAACAGGTTTTGGCTCATCGAGTGAAGGAAACGAGACGCTTTATATTTCAAAAGGCGATAGCGACGCGAGCTATGAGGCAGCGATTTCCTCGGCTTCAGATTGGGCAAGGAACAATCACGTAGATACTATCTACGTCCGTCGCCTTTAATTGCCGATCGCCATCCCCACAGCCTTGGAGGGCACGGGGATGGCAATCGTCGCTCCGTTCCGCATCAGCGTCTCGTCGATCGCGCCGACTTCGCGCTGCTGCGCCCTTCGATCGCGCCCACCAACCGCTCGCGGTCATCGGTGTAGATGATCGCGGAGGCCTTGGCGCGGGAGACGGCGACATAGGCTATGTTGGCGTCGACGTTGCTGCGGAACGATTCGAGGTGCGCCATGACGCGCTCGCAGTTGGCCCCTTGGGCGCTGTGGATGGTCCTGACCCAGCCTATTCGGATGTGACGGTCGGCGACGTTGGCCATGTCAAGGGCCTGGCGCTTGCCGTTTTGGAGCGGACGACGAGGATGCCTTCGTCGGGGTCGATCGCGACCACCTCGGCGGTGCGCCCGTTGAGGCGCTTGGCCTCATAGTTGTTGCGGGTGAATTGGATGCGGTCGCCGGTGCGGAACTCTTGGTCGACCTCGGTGAATGCATCGGCATTGGCGGCGCTGCCGTCACCGGGGGACCAGGTGAGCGCCTGCCCCTCGGGGTCGAGCAGGCGAACGGTGCCGCCCTCGGCGTCAACAGACTCGACGCGGTAGCCGGTGTTGCGGCGAGCGTGCCGTCCTCTCGACCTTTACGGAAGATGACGACGGTGCCGGGTCGGTAGCTGGCGGCGCGGGCGCGCGCGGCGTCGGTGAGGCAGACAGATTCGAGTACCGTGACGGTCATCGCGCGCTCGCCCAGCGTGCGGTCGCGGAACAGCTCGGCGCGGATAGCCTCGGTGAGCGCCTGGCTACCCTCGCGGGTCGGGTCTAGGACGAGCGTACGGGCTCGGTCCTTGGGCGACAGGCGCGTGAAGTCGCGGGCGAGCCGCGAACGGCGCACATCGTGGTCGGCCTGCTGGATGACCTTACCACCCCGTCGTCGAGTGCGGCGAATGCGGCTTCGGCGTTGCCGACGAGCAGCGCTTCGACCGCGCGCCTGGTGTCCGGGTTGGACTAGCGGACGATTTCGGCGAGCTTGGGCGTCTCCATGCCGGCGTGCTGCAACTGGCCGAAGGCACGGCCTGCCGAGACGCTACCCAATTGCTGCACGTCACCGACCAGCACAACGCGCGCGCCCTAGTCTCGCGCCTGGGGGAGCAGCGCCTCGGTGTCGCGGGCATCCGACATGCTGGCCTCAACGACGATCTAGATTTCGGGCTTCCTGTCGCCGCACGGTGTGGCGGGACTGGCGGTGAGCATCAGGGCGACGGTCATCGGCTCGCCCGCGATCGCCCGCGCTAGTTCGTCCATAGCCGCCGTTGGGGGCGAGCGCGCGGACGGTGTAGCCGCGCGCCTTGGCGGCGTCGGCTTGGACGCGCAGGACCGTGCCGTCTTGACGGTGCAGACGCTGCCCTGGATGGCGGCAAAGCTGGCTGTCGACAGTTGCACGGTCTTACGCCGGTCCTTAGTGTCGTTTATACACGTACCATTCGGTAGCCGAAAGATACGACCAGTAAGGACGAATACATGCGTTGCAATATTGACTGGCGGCATGCGGCGCTGGGTGCGGCGGTAGGGATAAGCAGTGCCTCCCCGGCGTGGGCTCAGGACATCGGCGACCCCGCTGGTTCCGGTGCTATCGTGTCGGCTGTCCATTGGCTGCAGGGTACTCTGCTTGGCACCGTTGCAACGGTGGTCGCGGTTATTGCGGTCGCAGCGGTTGGTTTTATGATGCTGACCGGACGCATCAACTGGCGTTACGGGGCAACCGTCATCATCGGCTGTTTCATTCTGTTTGGCGCTGCAAGCATTGTTGGTGGGATTCAGTCGACCGCACAGCTTGGCGGGCAATGAGCGACATCGAACGCGATCAGGTGTTCGTCGCGCTGACCCGTCCGCAGATGTTCGCAGGCGTCACTTACAGCTACTTCACGGCGAACGCAGTGGTCGCGACCGAGCTTTTCCTTGTATTTCGAACGACGTGGGTCATAGTGATCGCAGTTGTGATTCATCTCACAGGAGTTGTCCTTTGCGTTCGTGAACCCCGCTTCTTCGACCTTTGGCTCACTAAAATCGGACGGTGCCCGCGTATCCGCAATCATGCGATCTGGCGATGCAACTCTTACCGCCCCTGAGCGGCGACCCGAAGGTCGTCGGTCGCGAGGTCCCCGCCGGCAAACACTTGCCCTACGCGCGCCACGTCAATGAACACACGCTGGAGACACGCGATGGCCTGCTCATGCAGGTCATCGCGCTCCGTGGACTGCTGTTCGAGACTGCGGATACCGACGAGCTCAATTACCGCAAACGCCTGCGTGACGGCATGTTGCAGGCCATCGGCACGTCGCGGTTCGCCCTGTATCATCACATCGTTCGACGACGCGTCGATGTGGCACTGGACGGCGAATTTCCGGACGACTTTTCGAAGCGGTTGGACAGTGCTTGGCAGGCCCGGCTCGGGGAGCGGCAGCTCTACGTCAACGATCTCTACCTGACGCTGGTTCGCCGCCCCCTCCAGGGGCGGATCGGCATGCTCGATGGCATCCGTGATCTTTTCAGCCGCTCTGCTGCAGCCGGTGAGACCGGTCATGATCTGCGCCAGCTCGACACCGCCCGTGAAGCTCTGCTGGCAGCGCTCGGTAGCTACGAGCCGCAGCTGCTGGGCACGTACGACACGCCGGAGGGCCCATGCTCTGAACCCATCGAGTTTTTGTCTCAGCTGTTCAACGGCGAAATGCGCCCTGTTTTGCTGCCGACCCAGGATATCGGCGCGTACCTTCCTTATCGCCGCGTGAGCTTTGGACAGGAGACGATCGAGTTCGGCGCAACAGGTCATCAACCCCGTGATTTTCAGGGTCTCCTGTCCATCAAGGACTATCCCGGCCAGACCAGCGCCGGCATGTTTGATGAGCTGCTCCGGCTACCCTTCGAACTCGTGATCAGCCAGTCGTTCGGCTTCGTCGAACGTCAGGCGGCTCTTGGCCGCATGAACCTTGCGCTCAGGCGGATGCGTTCGGCGGAGGACGAGGCGATAAGTCTGAGAACGAGCCTCGGCACCGCCAAGGACGACGTGGCGGCCGGCCACGCCGGTTTTGGCGAGCACCACATGACGATCGGAGTGCGGGGGAGCACGCCGGTCGCAGTCGATGCGGCTATTGCAGAGGTCCAGGCTACCCTTGCTGATCTCGGCGTCATTGCCGTGCGTGAGGATATCGCTCTCGAACCAGCATTCTGGGCGCAGTTTCCCGGCAATTTCAAATATATCGCGCGTCGTGGTCTGGTATCGACCGCAAATTTTGCAGGGCTTGCGAGCGGGCACAATTTTGCGCTGGGTACGGCAACGGGCAATCACTGGGGTGATGCGGTAACGCTGCTGGAAACCACCGCGGCGGGACCGTATTATTTCAACTTCCACCGCGGCGATCTGGGTAATTTCACCGTGATCGGCCCATCGGGCTCTGGCAAGACGGTCGTCCTCAATTTCCTTCTGGCGCAGGCGCGCCGGTACGATCCGCGTATCGTCTTCTTCGACAAGGATCGGGGCGCCGAACTCTTCATTCGTGCTATTGGTGGGCGTTATGACGTACTCCGGCCTGGCATATCCTCCGGCCTCAACCCGCTTCAGCTGGAGGACACGCCGGCCAACCGCCAGTTCCTCATCGACTGGGTCGCCCAGCTCGCCGGAAACGCCGACCTCGAGGACATCAATCGCATCAAGGACGCGATCGACGCGAACTTTGCCCAACCACCCGGGACGCGCCGGCTGCGGCATCTGGTGGAACTGTTCCGTGGCGACCGACGCCCCGTCGCCGGCGATCTCTGGTCGCGCCTGCGGCCTTGGTGGGGCGAGGGCGAGCGCGCGTGGCTGTTCGATGCGTCCGAGGACAGGACCGATCTCGCGATCAGGGCGATCGGCTTCGACATGACCCAGATCCTCGACGATCCAACGGTGCGCACCCCTGCCATGATGTACCTCTTCCACCGTGTCGAGGAGCGACTGGACGGCAGCCCTGCCATAATCGTCGTCGACGAGGGCTGGAAGGCGCTCGATGACGAGGTATTCGTCCGTCGCATCAAGGACTGGGAGAAGACGATCCGCAAACGCAACGGTATCGTCGGCTTCGCCACGCAGAGCGCTCAGGATGCCCTGGAAAGCCGTATCGCGAGCGCGATCATCGAGCAGGCGGCAACGCAAATTTTCATGGCCAATCCCAAGGCGCAGGCATCGGACTATATCGATGGCTTTGGGCTTACTTCCCACGAATATGAGCTGGTCCGCTCGCTACCCGACAGCGCGCGGTGTTTTCTCATCAAACACGGTAATGAAAGCGTCGTTGCGCGGTTGAGCCTTGCTGGCGATAAAGACCTGCTGACCATCCTGTCGGGACGCGAGCGTACGGTGCGGCTGCTCGACGAAATTCGTAACGAAATCGGCGATGATCCCGAAGCGTGGCTGCCGCTGCTGCTGGAGCGGGCGTGATGGCTGTCTGTCAGACCATACCCGCAGCCGGTCAGTTCGCCAGTGGCCTCATCGGCTATATCGACTGCCAGGCGGTGAATCTCGGGAGCCAAGGCTATGCCGCTCTGGCTGCTTCGGGCTCGACCGCCTCGCTGCTGCTCGTTGCGCTGCTGACGATCTACATAGCGATCATGGGGTATCGGATGCTGCTCGGCGAGATGCCGAGCTTGCGCGAAGGCGTCGTTTCGTTCGTCAAGATCGGGATCGTACTAGCGCTGGCGACGAGCTGGCCCGCTTATCATACGGTGATCTACGATGTCGTACTGCGCACGCCTGGCGAGCTTGCGGGCGAAATTGGCGGTGTGAGCGAACTACCAGGAGCCACAGGCGGATTGTCTGCAAGGCTCGATGGCGTTGACGAGGCGCTCCGGACGCTGTCGATCTACGGCGTCGGCACGCCTCTCATCGATCCGGCCGCACAGGACCCCGCCCAGCGTATCGAGCCATCGCTGTGGGCAGGCTTCGACACCTTTGCGCTTGGCGCCGCGCGTATCGTGTTCCTGGGGACCGCGGCCGGTGGGTTTGCGCTCACGCGCCTTACGGCAGGATTCCTGCTCGCCTTGGGGCCGCTTTTCATAGCATTCCTGCTGTTCGCCGGCACGCGTGGGCTGTTCGAAGGCTGGTTGCGCGCGCTCATCGGCGCAGCGCTGGGCGCGCTAGTGACAGCTATCCTGCTCGGTATCGAATTGGGACTGCTCGAGCCGTGGCTGACCGATCTCGTGGGGCTGCGGGCTTCCGGCATCGCGATTCCGGGTGTGCCAGCCACCTTGCTTGCAACTACCCTTGTTTTCGGCAGCGTATTGGCCGGGTTGCTTGTCGTCACCGCCCGGATTGCTCACGGCCTGCGCCTCCCCGCAGAGACATCCCACCAGTCTGCCGATCGCCAGCGTGATACCAGCTCGACGTTCGCATCGTCCACGACGACCGCGGCAGCACCGGGCTCAGCCCCCACGCCCTCTGAAAGCCGGACCCGCGCTGTGGCCGTTGCCGATGCCGTCGCTGCGACACAGAGGCGTGAGGCTGCAATCGGTGGGCCAGGCAGCGCTGCTGCAGGCAGTTCGGCGATGGGCAGCCGCAGCGGATCCGTTACGGCTGCAAGCGCAGGCGGACCGACCTCCGGCACGCCAATCGGACAGCGGTTCCAACGGCGGACCACGACACGCATATCGGCGAGCAGCCGGCTTCGGGATCGACGCGCATGAAGAAGGACAAGGCGGCACTGGAGGCGTATTTTGCCGAAGGGGACAGTTGGGCCCGTGACCGGAACGACACGCTGCGGCGATCGCGTACGGGTGCATGGATCGTGGCCGGCACAGCCTCCGCCGTTGCGATATTCGAGGCCATCGCGCTCGTCGCACTTGTCCCGCTAAAGACGGTCGAACCCTACACCCTGCTGGTCGACCGCCAGACCGGATACGTACAGGCGCTCAAACCCGTCGATGGCCAGCTCGTCACCAGCGATTCAGCCCTCACCCAGTCCTTCCTCGTCCAGTATGTCATCGCCCGCGAGGGCTATGACTATACCGCGCTGCAGAGCGATTACCGCAAGGTGGCGTTGTGGTCCGGCGGACAGGCCCGCGCCGATTATCTGACGACCATGCAGGCCTCCAACCCGGCAAGCCCGCTTGCCCGGCTTCCACGCTCGACCACGATCGACGTCGAGGTCAAAAGCGTTTCGCCGCTCGGACGCAATGCCGCACTCGTTCGCTTCGACACGCGTCGCAAGGATGCAGGCGGACAGGCGCGTATCCTCGGATCATGGGTAGCCATTGTCCGCTACAGCTATTCAGGGGCGCCAATGAGTGTCGCCGACCGGATGATCAACCCGCTTGGGTTTCGCGTGACCAGTTACCGCCGCAACCCCGAAGTCCTGCCGTCAGTCGAACCAGCCTCCGTTGATAGCAGTGCCCGTCAGGGTATTGGTCCGGCCAGTCCTCGTACATTCGCGCCGACCGTCATGCCCGAAAGGGTGCAGGCGCAATGAGGATTGGCCTCGGTATGACGGCTTTTGCCTGCCTGCTGAGTGGCACTGCCACTGCGCAGATGCACCCTCAACCGACGGGCGGCGACCCGCGGATCCAGTCGGTCGATTATCGTCCCGACCAGGTCGTCGCAGTAGAGGTTGCAACCGGCTACCAGGTGACGATCGAGCTGGCACCTGACGAGACGGTGCAAAGTGCGGCTGTGGGCGACAGCGCCGCGTGGCAGGTCACGGCGAACAAAGCCGGTAACCGACTGTTTATCAAGCCGCTCCAGTCGAATGTGACAACGAATCTCACCGTCTTCACCGACGTACGGTCCTATGCGTTCGACCTCTCCGATGCCTTGGGGAACACGGCAACGCCCTACACAATACGGTTTCGTTATGCGGTACCTTCATCCGGCGGGTTCACACCCGTGCAGATGCCACAACAACAACGGCTTTACCGGCTGAGCGGTGCGCGTGCCCTGCAACCGGCTGCCATCCACGACGACAATATACACACGTTCATCGAGTGGGCACCCGATGCTCCGCTTCCCGCGACCTACACGATCGACGATGCTGGACGTGAAGTGCTCGCCAACGGCAATATGCGTCAGGGCGTCTATGTCGTCGATGGCGTAGCGTCCCGGCTCATATTTAGGATCGACAAGAAGAACGCGCGTGCCGACCGGGCGCCGCTACCCAGGGAGAAGAAGCGGTGATCCCGCCATCGGGGCAGCCCCCCGCCCAGCCTCCACGGCCTGCTGCCGAACGCGACGTACGTCCTGTCGTCACCCGTCCTCCGGCAGGGTTGCCGATCGCGGTCATTGTCGTTGTCGCGGTACTTGCAGGGGTTCTGCTGTTCACGGCGCTCAATGCACGTCGCCAGTCGCTCAGCGCGCCGGCGATCAGCGAGCGTATTGCCGACATCCCGTCGTCGACTGCTCCACCAACCTTGTATGTCCCGCCTGAACCTCCCGAGGTTGCTCCTGCGTCCCAGGTATTGCCACAGCAGCGACCGGCACCCATACCCGTGCCTCCGGCTGCGGTCTTCCGGCCGCAACCGGCGCCGACGCCGACATATGGCCCTCCGGTCTTTAATGCACCGTCTCCGGTGTCACCGCCGCCGCGTAACGCAGGGGGGGCAGCCCTGGTGGTCGACACCACGCAAGCAGCTAACGGCGCTGCTCAACCTGGCAGCGCGCGCCAGTTCGTCAATCCGCTTGGGTTGCCCAGCCAGGCCGGCGCAACGACTGAACGCGCCCGCGCCGGGATGCTCGCCAATCGTGCCACGACGGTACCGCAGGGTACGCTCATTCCTGTCGTGCTCGAGACAGGATTTGATTCCACGCGGCCAGGTTATGCGCGGGCCCTTGTCCAGCGTGACATTCGGGGGTTCGATGGCAGCCAGGTACTCATCCCGCGGGGTAGCCGGCTCGTTGGCGAATACGGGGCGGACACAGCGCCGGGCCAGAAACGCGCGATGATCGCCTGGGCGCGTCTGATCCGTCCCGACGGCATGACGATCGATATCGGCTCACCGGCAGCCGATACGGTTGGACGCGGGGGCGTACGCGCGAAGGTGAACTCGCACTTCCTCGAGCATTTTGCCGGAGCGATCCTTCAGTCGTCGCTCGATATTGGCGTCAACCTCGCATCACGCGGAAACAACGGGACGGTCGTGGTTCTGCCGGGCTCGACGCAAGGGATCTCGAGCAGTGTTCTGCGCCCCAACGAGATACGCCCTACCCTTACCGTACCACCCGGTACCAGCGTCAGCGTGTTCGTCGCGCGCGATCTCGATTTTACGACTTCGCGAAGCGGTCCGTAATGACGGTCGAGGTGGAAGGGTGGCGCTACCTGCGCAGCTATCTGGCGCCTCTCGCCGGGCTGCTTGCGCGCGACGATGTGTCGGACATCTACGTCAATGCGCCGGGAGAGGTCTGGGCCGAGACCCTTGGCGGCACGATCGAACGCCATGACGCGCCCGCGCTTGATGCAGCCGTCCTCGAACGTCTCGCGCGTCAGGTTGCAGCCTGGTCGCATCAAGGGATTAGCCGTGAACACCCCCTACTGTCCGCTGCATTACCAGATGGTGCGCGCGTTCAGGTCGTGTCACCGCCCGCCACACGCGCGCACCTTGCCCTTGCGATTCGAAAGCATGTCTCGGCGAACCTGTCGCTTGATGATTACCTTGGCTCGGGCGCGTTCTCAGCGACCCGGACCGATGACGATGCCGGCCACGCCGCGCAAGATGAAGAAATTGCCGGATTGCTTGCCGAGGCGAACATCGCCGGTGCCTTGCGGGCGGCTGTTCTTGCCCGGAGAAACATTCTGGTTTCGGGTGGCACATCGACGGGCAAGACCACATTCCTGAATGCGCTCATCCGCGAAATTCCCGCGCATGAACGTCTTATCACGATCGAGGACACGCCTGAACTCCAGATTACCCACCCTAATACAGTAGGCTTAGTGGCAGTACGCGGCGCATTGGGGGAGGCGCAGGTTAGCGCGGACGACCTCGTCTCCGCGTCACTTCGTATGCGGCCCGATCGTATCATTCTCGGTGAGTTGCGCGGTCCGGAAGCCTATGCGTTCCTGCGTGCCGTGAATACGGGCCATCCTGGATCAATGACGACGATTCATGCTGACAGCACCGAAGGAGCGGTCGAGCAGCTTGCGCTACTGATCCTACAGGGTGGGACACGGCTGAACAGGCAGGATGTACGCGACTACGTCCGCAATACGATTGGCTTGTTCGTTCAGCTGGGCCGGCGGGCCGGGCAGCGCTACGTCGCGCAGGTGGTGCAGCAACGGTGACAGGGGCGAGGACCGCATGATGACAGTTTATCCTTCAAATGCGGGGGAAGGTTCATCGCTGGTTGCCGCTGCGCGCTGGATCGAAGGCGCTCTCTTTGGGAGCACCGCAACGGCGATTGCAATCATCGCCGTCGCCGGACTAGGTTTTCTTTTGCTGACGGGAAGGGTCGATCTGCGGCGCGGCGCTACGGTGGTGATGGGGTGCTTCATCCTCTTCGGCGCGCCAGTTATCGCAGCGCGTTTATATGCGCTTGCAACATTTGCAGGCGGCACATCGATGCCGGAGAGTCCGGGCCCGCCTCAAAATGCTATTCCTGCCCCCGCTCCAACGCCAGCCCCGGCTCCCATGTCTGTCTACGATCCATATGCCGGAGCCTCCGTCCCGGTCCGGTAGACTAAAGATTTTTTTACTACTACATGCGCAAACGATGCTTAGTGATTGCCAGTCTCCACATCGGCATACGGAGTGAAGCGATTGTCACGGAGCTTCAAATCTCGCGTTCAGCGAACCAAGCAATGCGCGCTTTTTTACTTATTTGGAACCAATCCACGGTGCCTGAGAATTAGTACGCTCGCATTGGAACGCTCTATAAGCATCGAGCTCAACGATGGTTTACGAAGTATCCTTGACTATAGTGTGTCTGTATATTCTTGTATGATTTTATCAAAAGCATCCTCTCCTTTGATCTCGCCGTTTGAAAGGAAAGTTTCAATCTCAACCTCGTTCTCCTTAGACACCTCAATTTCAAATCGACGACCCGGGACACTGGCAATGATCATAATAAGTCCATCTCGGTATGTCTCAAGGCGGTAATGTATCCCTGCGCGGGAGAGCCGTTCCATCATGTTAAATATCATTGTCATCGGATGAACCTAGTATCATTAAGTAGTTTGTGTATCGTCTTGTATCCTGGCTCACCGGCACGTGCCCGAGCCTGTATCTCGCCGAGCGTTGTTTTTCCAATGTCAGACCAGCTCGGCGAGCCCTTAGGAAGCGGCGCGTTCTTGATTGAGCCTTTACGCTCACGAAGAGCTTCCTCTACAGTCTTATTTCGATTCTTGTCTAGCACGCTCATGATATTTGGGTCGCTACATCCCTCCATTGCGATGCAGGCCGTGCTGGTAGACGATACTAGTTGCTGAAGAATTGATAAAGGACCTCCAAATATCTTCAGCCCAAGGCCCAAGGTTCCTTGCGCCACTCGCCGACCGACGACGACTATATCCTTCTGCGGCGCAGTGACTGTAATTTCCTCTCCTTCCCCAGCTACAGCGCCCCCTCCTAGCTCGCCAGGGTTTAATCCAGGACGATCGCCGTAGGATTGAAAAAAGTTATTTTGCCACGAGCCGCCAAAGTCGAAGCCACCTGTATATCGCGTGCCTGTAACAACAATATCGCCGCCTCCGCTACCGCCTCCGCCTCCACCTCCCCCGTAAACGACAATTTCCTGGGCTGTTAACAGTCCGGTTGGATCGGTGTTATTGACAGGATCGTTGCCGGTATAGGCGTACAGGTTGGGTCCGCCGTCATAGCCGATGGGATCGGTGTGCATGAAGCGGCCAAGGGTCGGCGAGTAGATCCGCGCCTTGTAGTAGGCCATGCCGAGTTCTGGCAGCCAGGCCTGCCCGGTATACTGGAAACGCGTGCTGTAGCTGTTCCCTGGGATACCATATTCGTCGTAGGACAGAATTTGGGTCGCGTTGCCAGCGTCATCGGCCGTGGCAACGACAGAGCCGCGCTCGTCCGCGTAGAGATAGCTGCGCCCTTGCGGACCATAGCTCACGATCGGATCGTCGTTGCCAGTTGCCGGTACATGGCGTTGGACAAGATTTCCACTTGCGTCATACTCGGCAATCAATTGATCGCCAGCATAAGCAAAACGGGTAATTCCACCGTCATTGACTGCCGTATAGGACAAACGGCCCAGCGCATCGTATGCGAGCTGCGCGCCACGATTCGATCCAGTAAGCTGGTTGAAGGCGTCGTAGCTGTATGTCGTTCCGGAATTGCCGTCCGACGTCAAATTGCCACGGCCATCATACCCCAATGCCCCAGCACCGACCTGTGTATACTGGTTCAGCGGATTGGCCGAGTAGCTTCGGTCGGCTTCGATCTGACCGGTCCATGCATAGGCATCGTTCGAGCGCGTCTGAATCGTAATTCGGGAGGTCTTATCGAAGGTGTTTGCGTATACGACGTCGGCACTGTCGCCTGCTAAGTCATGGACAAGCCCCGTCAATTGCGACAAGGCATCATAGCTGTAGGTGGTCAACGTGCCGTTGCCGCGTGAGAGAGCATTGCGGTGACCCAATGCATCATAGCCGAACTCGGCCAGTACCGTCGCCCCATTCTCGCGCACGCGTTGCAGAGCGTTGTCGGGACGATACTCATAACTCGCGAAGAAGCCGTCTGCCCAAGTAATGCGCGTCCGATTACCCGCCGCGTCGGACTGATACGCGGTCGTGCGCGGACCGATTCCGCCCAGATTGCTTGTCTCGGACGTCAGATTTCCCAATGCGTCGTAGGAGAGCGTCGTGCTGTTCGTCCATGGCGCCTGACCGTTGCCATTGGACGCTGACGCGATGCGACCGAGCAGGTCATAGCTAAATGATAGATTGCTGTTCGCCCCTCCACCCGGGAGAAGGACAGATGTCGTTTGGCCAAGAGCGTCATGTTCGTATGAAATAGTTGACGCATCGCGCTTGCGTATATTTGTAGGGTCCCCAACGGCGTTACGGCTTATATATTCGTAGCTTTCGTCAGAATAGGTCGTCCGAAGCAGACGATCAAACCCGTCATATTGGTAGGTCGTCGCATTGCCCTTGCCGTCGGCTACGCTGGCAATCTGGCCGTTCCCGGTATAGCCAAAGCTTGATACGTCGATGCCGTTGCGCCGCTGTGTGGTTACCCGGCCATCGGCACCATAAACGCTTTCGCGCACGTCGTCGGGGCTGTTACCGCCATTGAGCACTACGCAAGCGTCACCAGAACCAGGACCGCTTCTGCGTGCAGCGCATCTTACGCGATCGTCGGCATCGTAGGCATAATTGGAGATGTGGTAGAGATCGCCGCCACGGGTTACTTCTGCAATGCGACGACCGGTGGCATCAAACTCTGTTTGGACGCTTTGCGAGACGGCAAGGTTGCTCCAGTCGCTCTCAGACACGCCATTCACCGTACCGGATTCGACCAAATTCACCCGACCAGCATCGTCGCGGTTGATGCGAAGAGCCCGGCGCGCACCGGACCCGTCAACAGCAGGTGCGGCGCCAATCTGCCCGATCAGTTCGCGCATCCGGTTATAGCGCGAGGTAACAGTGTCGGCGTTGCCAACCAGCGGGCCATCAACCGCGACGGCATTGCCGTATAGATCGTAGGTGATCGTTAGTGTACTGGTGATCGAATTGTCACCTGCTCGTACTGTCACGCTGGTAGGTAGAAGATTATTGGGCTGTCCCGCTGCACCGTAAGCGATCTCCATCACAGTCTCACTGGCAGCACCAGGACACTCGGTTGCAGTCGAGCACTCCGCTGTTCGGGTAAGCTTCCAAATCGGCGACGACGACTGGACCAGCGTGCCGCTGGGATCCCGGACAAATGCAAAGAACTGCTGGTAATCGAATGTCTTTTGGTGGCTGGGAGCACCATTGCCCGCTGACGGATAAACGATTTTGGTGACTTGCCCGTGTGGGCCATACTCGTAATTGACGGTCTGTCCGCGCACATCCGTCGTGGTCAGGGGGGTATCGCAGGGTCCCGATGTGCACGATGCCGGGAAAGTCGCAGATGTCGAGATCTGCTCACCACCTGATTTTGCGACGACGACTGTGCCGGTGACGTTGTCACGGGCATCACGCGTATAGTTCGTTCGGTTGCCTTCCGGGCTGATCACAGCACTCAGCCGGTTGTTCGCATCATATTCATAGCGTGTCGTACCGCCGGTTCCGGTTCGCACACTGGTTAGCAACTGGCGATCGGGTAAGGATGTCACTACTGTCTGAAGGCCGGACGGCGCGGTTATGACCGTGGTTTGCTCGCTGGCCGTGCCAGTATAGGCATATTGCCAAGTGGCGCCGCCCTTTGTGTAGCTCGTGACCCGATTGGCCCCGTCATACGCCAAAGTGATGAAATTCGCAGGATAGCCGGCAGGCTTGATAGCGACGATACGGCTCGCGGCGTCGTAGATAATGTCAGTTAAGCGCCCCTCGGCATCGGTGCGCGTTTCGGTACCTCCACTAACTGAGTAGCGCGCTCTGTTCCACGTCGGATGGTCAAGGAAGCAGGTCTGGATAGTGCAGTTCTGCTCGGCGGTATTGGATGCGATCACGCCCGCAAGCGTCATCCATCTGCCCACGGTTCCTTCGTCGAGACCGTCTTGTTCTCCACCGCCGCGATAGGCGAATAGCAGGCGATACCCATCGTTGCTCGATACCGTCGAGGGGCGGCTAACCTGAAGTGTGCCTATCAGGCCGGTCTCGTAGGCAATCTCAACCTTCCGGCCATTGGAGTAGGAGATGCTAACGACACGCTGCGAGGCGATCCGGTTGAGTTCCGATCGTACCGACGCACTGAATTGATACACGACGCCGTCACTCGTCGTGTAAATATAGCCTTCGGCGTTCGACGACAGAACCGCGCCGGTTCCGTTGACGCTGTTACCCAGTTCTGGACTGAATTTGTCGCTGGTGCTGCCAAGCGAGACGATGATATACCCGCCCTGAGAAACAATTCCGGTCTGATAATTGTCGTCATATCCGCGATCGCGCTGGACGCGAGAGTAAGATAGGCCGAACCCACCGGCGGTGTCCCCAATGTCCAGTTCGGATGATGAGAAGTAGAATTTTCCGGTGACAAGATCGACGCCGCGCGCATCGCGCTGGTATCGCTCCGGCGGAATGGGTTGGTTGTCTGCCGTTTGGGCTACTGCCGCTACCGGCATCAACACGATAGCCGGAAGAATCGATGCACCAAGCAGAAAAAGCAGCCGCGTCTTCATAATGCCCCCCGTAATGTGATCGAAATTATCGCGCCGAAGCGAGACCTACCCCCGTTAATGAGCATGATTGTAGAAATATGTGTCATGGATATTACACTGCGGCGCCCATCACGCTATTTTGGCATCCAAGCAATAAAATTGTCACAATAAGATGCAATTCTCAAATCAATCAAAAATATTGGGGATTATGCCATGCGGGGGGTCACTGTTCTTACCTTAATGCTGATTGTCGGTGGTATTTCACCGGTAGCCGCTTCCGAAACGGTGACTTATGCCTATGATCAGCTTGGACATTTAAATCGAGTGGTCCGAGCAGGCGGTCCATCGTCTGGTGCGACAGTCGATATCACCCATGACAATGCATCTAACCGGACACGCCTAGTCTCGACGAGGGGGCAGGCTTCACCTGGAGGCAGTTGCGGGTTCAGCATCCAAGATGCCAGCGGAAACAGCGAATTCAGCTTTGGCGTCCCTGTGCAACGGATCGGAACGTGCTTGGGTACCGTCACGCTAAACTACGATGACGGGCTTGGTCGAACCGGCCAATTGACTTTCGCGCCTTCCGATGAATATCAGTACATCAATATTCCGGGCGCCGGCAGTGCTTGCTACAGCGCGACTGCCACCGCGACCATCGCCATTGCCGCCGGTGACGGCAACATCAACCGCGGCGCGGCAACCGTCACAGTGATCAGCAATTGCTGAAGAGCTGGTAGGACGGGATCATCCAGAATACGGCTAACTATCATTCTGAACCGCCCCGGATTTGTCGGAAGCAACAACTCCTGAGAAGGTGGATCCATGATGAGCAAAACGACGAACAAGTTGCGTCGCTTGCGCGACCCTGACGCCGCTTATGTCCTGCGACGGATACGGGAAGAGCGGTGACCAATCCGCGGATGAGATCTTGATCAATCATCGTCGATCAAACCCGCTAAGGCCCCTGTTCTCTAATTGCGGGCAAGTGGGATTGTCGACGGTCGCACCTGAGCGGTTCAACATTCCTGCCGGTGTCACGGTTCTCTTCGAGGTCGACCATGAAGGCCGCCTCATCATGCTTTCAGACGTCGTAGGTCCCAAGGTGTATTTCGGGGTCTTGCCCCAACAGAGGCCACGGGATCACCACGAGCTTCGTCCCGGCAGGGACATCTTTCCGCCGCTGGCGGAACTGGTCGTGGGGAGAAGGCTCAGCCAGCTACGGCTTCCTCCTTGCCCCACCGGAAATCGGTGTTGGTGATAAGCATCTTGTGCATCATCACGCCCATTTTTCGGGCCACCGCGGCACGAGCGCGGTTCATACCGATCCGCCGCGCGAGCTTGACGCCCCAAGCCTTAAGCCCGGTCCAGCGTTTGACGCGCGTCATGAGCACGTTAGCCGCCTCGAACAGGTAGGAACGCACGAGGGTGTCACCCGTGCGCGAGATCGAGCCGGTTACGTCCTTTTCTCCCGATTGGTAGCGCCTGGGTGTAAGGCCGAGATAGGCGCCGACGCTCTTGGATTTGGCAAAGCGTCCCGGTTCATCCACCATCGATGCGAAGGCAAGCGCAACGATTGGCCCTACGCCGGGAACGGTCATCAGGCGCCTCGTCGTGTCGTCGTGTGCCGCTCGGCGCCGCAACAGCGCATCATATGCGCGGATCTGTTCGGTGATGGCGCGCCAGGCGGCGACCAGGGGCGCGACCATCGCTGCGAGCCCGGTTTGTGCACGGATCGCTTCCTCGGTAGCGCTAGCGAATGTCTGCCGGTGCCCGACCGCGACAAATACCCCAACGTTCTTGAGCAAGCCGCGGATCGTCGTCGTTAGATGAATCCGCGTGCTGACGAGTTGCGCTCGAGCTCCGAGGACGCCGCGCACCAGATGACTGTCGAGCGATTTCACCTTCACCTCTCGATACCAGCCTGTCCGTACGAGCTGGGCCAACCCGAGCGCGTCATTCTCATCGGTCTTGTTCACCTGGACGCTCAGCCCCGCTTTGGCATGGCGCGCGTCCAGACAGATCGGCGGGTTGTTCGAGAGCTGAGCGCCATCGCCGAGCGTCGTGGGCTGCCGTGTATGGTGGTCAGCGACAACGGCACCGAGCTGACCAGTCATGCCGTCCTCGCCTGGTGTCAGGACGCGGGGGTCGGTGGCACTACATCGCCCCGGGGAAGCCGCAGCAGAATGGCTTTGTGGAATCGTTCAATGGTCGCTTGCGCGACGAGTGTCTGAACGAACACCTGTTCCCCTCGCTGGCTGCGGCGAGACGGATCATCGAGGCATGGCGGACGGACTACAACACCGTGCGTCCGCACAGCAGTCTTGGCGGGATGGCTCCCGCCGAGTTTACGAACCGCCCCCGCCAGGGGCATATGGACACCGAAGCTAAGTTATCAGCGGCCTGAAAACGGGGAGCAGGTCAAAGTCTCGCTAAGCCTGCAACTTGTCCTGTGGGTTCACCACCCAAAAAATTTTCCCGCTGCGGGTCGGGTCGACAAACAGATGGTGATTTTTTGTCCTGATAGCGAGCAACGCGGCCTCGGCCGATTGACGAACTGATAAAGCCGGGTCGTTTACCGTTTCGGTCAGAGGCCCAACAGCATCCGCCCGCAACGAGTATGCAAGCAGTCCGCAAGCCCTATCCCGAACCAATTTAGATGGATCTTTGAGCGCGAACCTCCCCAAATCAAAAGCATCTTCACTTACGCGAGCGAATGAAGTTGCATAAAATACAAGAGCAGCCCTCCCTTCCGACTTCTTAAATCGAGCATATGCGCTTTTGAACTCGGGTATGAGCACTACGCCACGAGAACGGATCGCAATCCAAGCGTCCTCCTGCTGAGAGCAACTTTTGCTGTCCAGCCGATCTATCAATGTGGTCAATGGTTCGTCCATTGCGGCACTATGCCGTCGCCGCAAATGTCCGCAAGTGGGCGTTTTAACCGATCCCGGCTTTCCCAAATATCGATCCTCATCAAGAATAGTGCCGGTAGTCTCGACCGCCCTGGCCTTGCGGGAGTCTCGCTTGGGCTACTAATCCGTTACAAGACGGCCCCGATCGACCGTCCTGTATCCCGTGAATCAGCTCGACGGCATGGGTCTGTTAGCGGCATCGACAGCGGTGTTGTAGTTCCGCATCATGCCTTCAGCATCAGACGCTTCGTGCTTCTTTTTAAGTGACCGGTAGTAGCCGATCATGGTCTTCAGCGCGTCCAACTCGGACGGGTCCTTCTTTCCAACCTTAGCGGCTTGCTGATGCGCATCGTCGATGGCTTTTTCGATAACCGCCACTTCGGCGTCTGCGCGGGCGAAGATTGCGGAACTACGCAGGTCATCGGCAGTGTTAAACATCGAGATTAACGCGTTGGAATGCATCAGTGCCAGCTTGCTGTTGTAGGCAAGCAGGTCACCCTCGCTCTTCAGCTTTTCCAGAACGACCTGATCCCGTTTGGCGATGTCGCGTTCTAGCAAGCGGTTGAAGGTGTCCATGTCCTTGTCCGCGACGGTGAGTTCGGCCAGCATCTGAGGGTCCTCGCGCTTGCCACGGGCAAGGTTGTCCTCAAGAAACTTTTTGCTGTCGTAGTAGGTTGCAAGATCGGCAAGGTGCGTATCAACTTTAGTCAGCGACACGATCAGCGCATCCGCCGCGGCGTTCAGATCAGCCGCGGCACCGGATTTTGCGCGGGCTTCTTTCAGCGCGTCGATGCCTTTCGAGATCCAGCCGTCTGAGACGAGAAACTGGCCTTCGGTCGATGCATGGGCGACGTCGGCCTTGCGATAAAGCCCCGACCTCTCATAGTAACCGAACGATCCGATAAGCCGGTTATGTGCCTCGATATATCCCTCGAGCTGCCCACCGGCGTCGCCGGCTTCGGACAATCCACCGCTACTGGCATTGCCGCTAAAAGGTGCTTTGTCGCACGCGCTCAAACTCAACGCAGCAGCGACGATCAACGCAATATTTATTTTGGCCGACGTCATGGTATCTCCCTGATGGTTTCGGCAGTCCGCCTGCCACCGGATTGAGCATGGCGCAATATTCTTGCGATGCTATCCGATATGCTTGTTCAAGCATGACAAGGGCACGCGGACATTCCCAAAATCGGATCTTTTTCGAGAAAGCCGGATCGGACAAGAACGCCCACACCCGAACGTCCTGTTGGGCAATTACCACTCCCGAAAGCAGTCGTCCGTTCATCCCGTCAGATTGACGACAGAGCTTACGATCTATACATGCTTCGTATAGTGTTTGATGCAGGGGGCGGACATGGGCATTGTGAAAATTGACGATAGGCTGCACGAGGATGCTCGCAAGGCCAGCACTGTTATGTGCCGCTCCATCAATGCTCAGGCAGAGTTCTGGCTGAAGATCGGTATGCTTGCCGAAACGAACCCGACCCTGTCGTTCAACGAGATCGTCAAAGCACAGTTGGCGAACGGTCCTGTTCGCCTCGTCGAAGCCGAAGCTGCCTGACATGGTCAAGACCTCTGACGAACTCGCGCTCATGCGCGTCTCCGGCAAGCTGCTTGCCTCGGTCTTCGAGATGCTCGACGAGCAGGACCTAGACGGAATGTCGACGCTACAGATCAACGATCTGGTCGAGCACTTCATCACCGTGGAACTCGCGGCACGCCCGGCCAGCAAAGGGCAGTACGGCTTCGAGTTCGTCTTGAACTGCTCGATCAATTATGTCGTTTGCCATGGCGTACCGAAGGGAGACGAGATCGTTCGCGACGGCGACATCATCAATCTCGACATCACGCTCGAGAAGAATGGCTTCATCGCGGATTCGAGCAAGACGTATCTGGTTGGCGAGGCACCGCCAGCTGCGAAGCGGCTGGTACGCGTTGCTCAGGAAGCAATGTGGAAGGGCATCGGCCAGGTTCGACCCGGCGCCCATATTGGCGACATTGGCTTTGCAATCGAGCGTCATGCCAAAAAGCATGGCTACTCGGTCGTGCGGGAATTCTGCGGGCATGGCATCGGTCGCGAGATGCACGAGGAGCCGCAAGTCATGAACTTCGGGCGTCCGGGAACGGGTGCGCGGCTACGCGAAGGAATGGTGTTCACAATCGAACCCATGGTCAACCAAGGCACCCGGAAGGTCTCTACACAGGATGACGGGTGGACGGTCGTTACCAACGACCGAAAACTGTCGGCCCAATTCGAGCATACGGTCGCGGTTACAAGCGATGGCGTGGAGGTTCTGACGCTTCGGCATGACGAGAAGTCGATGTCGGCGCGCGTGGCTTAACACCGGAACGTCTGCTTTCGCTGCCTGTAGTACCGAAAGCGCCGGACCGCTTTCCGTCCCAACCCAGACATTCTTGAAATTCGATCGGGAAATGGGAATGGTGATTGCGATGCTACTAGGCGGGTGAAGATGCTAGTGCTTCTTGTTTGGTTCCCTCCTTATCTTAGGATTGTCCGTCAGCGTTTTGCTTGATCTTTCCGAAAGTGGTATTAAGCGTTCCCGCGATCTTGCAAATTATACCAGTCATATAAACCACCTTTAATTGATTTAGTGGTTGACTAAAAACAATATCATTGTTGCTCATATTATTTCCATAATGCCATGGAGATAACGGCTATTAAAGTCGGACGTGGTGCATAAATTCTTCCATTTTGGGAAAGCAAATCCCTGCTGCTTATCCCTCGTGATGAAACCTTCCGTTTCTAGGACCTTCAAGGTCCTGTTGATATGAACAGCCGTCAGCCCGAGCGCATCGCCCAGTTGCTCCTGCGTCATGGGCAGGTGATGGGTATGTTTCAATACCAAATCTTGGCGGTTCAGGCGCACAACGAACTCGCATAAGAAATGCGCCACGCGGGTCCGTGCATCCCGTCGACCAATATTCAACAACCATTCTCGCATGATTGATCCTTCGATCAGGACACTGGTAACGATAGCGTCGCTGATCGAAGGGCGGTCGCGGATAATCGCGCGTAGGGCCGACTGCGGTACTTTCGTCACTTCGCACCGCGTCAACGTTTGAATATTGTGGTCAGCGACATTAATATGAAGCTGTTGCAGATCCAGGAGGTCGCCGGGAAACAGGATGCCGACAATCTGACGACCGCCGTTACTGCTTGTTTTGTGCCGGTAGGCAAAGCCGCTGACGAGTACGGCACATGTATTGGTAACGTCGCCTTCGCGGACGAGATAGCTTCCCGGTTCAAAGGAGCGTGAGGCATGGGGCAGTTTGAGCAGTGCGGCGCGATCCTCGTCCGATAGGATCGCCTGAGTTGCCAGCTTATCGGCCATGCCCGCGAGCGGGCCTTCTTCTAAATCGTGCATCATGAATTCCCGCCAGCACAGGGCGGAAGCGCACGTATCTTCCAGCCGTCAGAGCCCATTAGTTCGCCTGACAATGAGCGAGCATACCACGCCAGCTTAATCTGAGACATTATCAATTGTTTATGACGGCGTGTGTGATTGAAACCCGCGTCCCAGCCGATGTCGAGGTTACCTTGACGCTGGCATCCAGCTGCTTTGACAAGGCATCGACAATTCCGGTTCCGAGTCCCGGCTTTCCCGAACCCGTGCTTGCCGGCATTCCAACGCCATTGTCGCTTACCGTCATGCTCCACGCTGTGCCTTGGGCACGGTAGTCCACGGCGATCTTGCCGCCGTCATGTTCACCGGGAAACGCGTGCTTTAGGGCATTGATGACCAGCTCGGTTACGATCAGTCCCAAGCTGACCGATGTATCCGGATCGGTACGACTATCATCTACCGTGGCGGTCAGCGAGAGCTTGTCAAGATCGGGAATCATCGATGCGCCGATGCTTTGGCAGAGGTCATGGAGATATGGCCGCAGCTCGACTTCCCCGACCCTCGATGTGGACAGCTGCCTTTGCAGCGTGGCGATTGACATCACACGGTGATGGGCGCTGTGCAGATGCAAGCGGGTCTCTTCCGACTGTACCCTTTTTGCGCTCTGCATGAGGACGCTTGCAATAATCTGAAGGCTATTGGCCACGCGGTGCTGCAGCTCCTGCAGCAGCACTTCCTTGTCCCTTACGAGATCGTCCTTCACCTTGGCCGCCAGCCGGGACGCGGTGATGTCTGTAACCGTCAGGACGACACGGATGTGGTCTGTATCGGCGTAGTCTAGCTTCTGGGCATTCAGAACCAGGCAGCACGGTGCCTGGCCTTGGCGAACGAGATCCATCTCGTATCCGTCGATCGTGACTCTGCCGTCGACGGTAGCTTTGAGCAGCGCGTTCAACTGACGGCTGTCCCATTCGCCCTGTCCGACCTGAGCTAGCTTTACACCTGCCAATTTCGCCAGGTCGAGCTGGAAGGCATTGCAAAATGAGCGGCTGGCATCCTGTATCGTCAGGGCTTCATCGAGCAGGAGTACAGGCGCTTGCGACGACAGGACCAGCGCCTTTGACAGGCTGTTTGCCGCGTCGGGTGAGAGTTGAGCAGAAGCGGTCACAGACGCATCCTCCCTGCCGGTGCGGGTTCGAAAAGATCGAACTGATTTTTTAGTCGCGCCAATCCCCGGCGGATCACACTTTTCATCGTTCCCAGCGGCACATCATCGCGCTTCGCCAGCTCAGCATAGCTGAAGCCCTGAAAGAACGCTCCGGCGATAGCGGCGCGGGTGCGGGGATCGAGCATCGCCAGACGCGCCAACAGCCCTTCAGACATTTCCGTCGATAGCAGCCTGGTTTCGGCACATGGCGCCGCATCGGGCACATCAGGTGCGTCGTCGAGCGGGTCGGTCGGGCGGGCCGCGTGGCTTCTGTACCAGTCGATTGATCTGTTCCTGGCAATGGCAGCGAGCCAAGCAATTGCGGACCCAACGGCGGGGTCCCAGGCTCCGGCATACCGCCACACCTTCAGGTAGACATCCTGCAGGACGTCTTCTGCCGCATGTCGGTTGCCGCAAATCATGAAGCAGATACCGAACAGTTTGGCGGAGCTGAGAGTATAAACCTCACGGAACGCATCGCGATCTCCATCACCGGTACGAACGAGTGCATCGGCCAAGCGCGCACGGTGGTAGTCCGTGACCTCCCCTGAACGCCGTTGTGGATTGAATATCGGCTTATCTGACGTGGGTGATGTCGCAGGCGGAGCACCTGGAGCCGATGGGATAAATATCATGTGCCAATCCCCCGTTCCGTTTCTTCTAAAGTTCGGTATCGGGGACCCGCCATAAATGGTGCTAGGGGTGCCTGCGGCTTCAATACGATGCGCATCGCTTCCTCCATTATCACCGTCTCACAGGGCATGTAGGTTCGCTTATGCGAGCTATCTCCCGAGATCTGTTCGTAGTAGCGCCGACAATAATATTGTTACCATAGGTTAACAAAGATTAGGGCGCTCTCCTAAAAAACCCTATTAAAATCAGAATAATGATGCGGCATATCAGATGCTTAACAAGTTAATGAAGTCAATTACCTAGATTAAATCGTTGCTCAGGCTCTGAAGGACTCTTGAGAGCAGCGCGGCAGATTTATCCATCGTATCGTTTGTATCGCCGAGATCTACGGCAATCTCTTTTTTGACGTCAAATGCTACGGTGGTGACCTCGATCGCATCTTCCAGGCTGATGACGGACCGGGCGACCAGCGTGTGGATCAGACTTTCCACAAGTAGCATCGCCGCCTGCCCATGTGCATCGGGCTCGTCGAACCGTGCCGCGGGGTGCAGCCCTTCGTTGTCGTTGATCAAAAAGGTCATGGCAGTGCTCCGCATTAGGCGAGAGCGTTGCAAAGCTCACAGTCGTCAGGGCCTATTTTTGTGCTGACGATGCAGTAGGCCTATCAGAACCCTACCGGCTCAAACTCCATTGAGATTAACTTTCGTCTACAACACCTGACAATATAATAACCTACTCATTCGTGTGAGGAGGGTGAATGGCAAACCGCTTCACTGACAAGTTATGTGGTTTTGCCACGTTGGACGAGGAGGATGTCGCTGAGCTTGTCCTCGCAACAGCGCGATCACGACGCTTCGCGGCCAAGCAGGATCTGATCCGGGAAGGTGATCGTCCGGGACCCGTGTTCGTCATGCTCGAAGGGTGGGCCTGCCGGTACAAGGTGTTGCCGAGCGGTACGCGTCAGGTTCTGGCGTTTCTCATGCCGGGCGACGCATGCGACTTACATATCGGGCTGCTTGGGGAGATGGATCACAGCATCCAGACCATCACGCCCGCCCGCGTGGCCACCATAGAGCGGACCGATATGGACACGCTCATGGACCGTCGGCACGGCATCGCGAAGGCCATGTATATATCGCAGCTTGTCGACGAGGGCACGATGCGCGCCTGGATTACCAGTATGGGGCGGCGGACCAGTACCGAACGTGTCGCGCATCTGATGTGCGAACTCTACCTGCGGGCACGCAATATCGGCCTCACCAACGAAGCCACCCTTTCCCTGCCGATGTCACAGATCCTGCTGGCCGACGCGTTGGGTATGACCAACGTTCACATCAACCGGGTACTCAAGGAACTGCGTCTAGCTGGCGCTATGGCGCTGCGACGTGGAAGCCTGGATATCATCGATCCCAATTTGATGATCAGGATTGCAGGTTTCGACGAGGGGTATCTTCATCGTCGGCTGAGGGCCACTCAAGGCTGACTCTGTCCGGTCAGGAAGGAACGAGCCTGTTGAAAGCTTCAGCAAATGCGTTTGCATTGAGTGGCTTGGTTAGCACGACCGATTGCGCGTGGCGTGGAACGCAGTCGGCGGGTGTGGCCGTGATAAAGATAACAGGGATTGGACCCCATCTCTCCTGGATCGTGCAAACCGCGATGGGACCGGTGCCAAAACGCAAATTGACGTCGGACAGAATGATTTCCGGGCACCTGCCGTCTGCAGAGCGTACGGCATCAGTCTCGCAGTCTACAATATCAACTGTGGTCGCGCCCGCTTCACGGGCCAGGTGCTCGACGTAGTCTGCGATTAGCCACTCGTCTTCGATAATCAGCACGTGGCACATAGGCGTTACAAATCCAGAAAACGACTGTTACAACCATCCTGCAATGAAATCGGATCATTCCTACACGAATAATGCAGAACGTCTGTCTTATTGGGCGCCCAGGCTGAGCGACAGATACGAGTAGGGCGGTAACCATCTGCGGATGAGATCAGTCGTCGTCAGGGGTACGCAATACACCGGCCAAGGTTCAAACGGTCGCTGGCGTCGGCGCCATCGAAAAGTGAATTTGGCCAATGTCTCAAATGGCACTCATGGGAGCATATTTATGGGCCCGTTTTATGTAGCTAATACAAATAGATAGTCTCGCGCATTCTTAGATTGCCAGAGACCAATCAAATACCTAGTGACGCCTCCAGAAATGGAGCCCTTCTATGTCTGACACTACCCTCGACCTGAACCCCGTTGAACTCGCCACGGAATTGACAATCGCTTGGTTAGCCAATCCCAACACGCGTACCAATGCTGACGACGTTCCGGCCTTCCTGAACAAAATGTACGAAACTGTTTCGGTGCTGGTCGGCGGAAACGCGACGGCTGCTGAGCCCGAAGCACCTGCTCAAGAGTACACCCCGGCAGTAACGGCCCGTAAGTCGCTTGCCAGCCCCGATCACATCATCAGCATGATCGATGGCAAGCCGTACAAGACGCTGCGTCGTCACCTCGCCACTAACGGCATGACGCCAGTGGAGTATCGCGAGCGTTATGGCCTGAAGGCTGACTATCCCATGGTCGCTCCTACCTATTCAGAAGCACGTCGCACGATGGCTAAGAGCATTGGCCTGGGTCGCAAGCCTGGCCAGACGAATGCAGCTAAGGCAGACACCAAGCCCGCTCCTGCTCCGCGCAAGCGCAAGGCCGAGGAAGCCGCAGCGGAATAATCCACGGAGCTGGCTTCCTGGGAAACGGGGAGCCAGCCTGTGACTAATGGAATAAGTTCGTTAGTATAAATTTGGATTCGCGCGCATCTACGTGATGATCAAGGAAGCGTCTGCGTTACCCCCGATATCGTCAAGTTATCTAGACTATTCATGGTGCGTGCGGCAGGCTTCAGCCCCCCGCTGCTAAGCGACATTCTCTTCCGCATGAATTGCCTCTTGTTCTGGCGCGGGCAAATGGCGGTACAGCGTCGCGATCGAGACGCCGATGGTCGGGGCAATCTCGCGGGCAGTCATTCCAGAGACCAGAAGTTTTCGCGCGGCCTCGAGGCGCTTGGGCGTCATTACTGTCTTGCGGCCACCTACCCTGCCCTCACGCCGTGCGACGATCAACGCAGCCGTCGTGCGCTCGCGTACCAAGTCACGCTCCATCTCGGCCATCGCCGCCATAATTTGGAAAACGAGCTTGCCCGCCGTGCCTTCGGTGTCGATACCGTCGGTAATCGACTTTAGCCCTATCCCCCTTGCCGCCAGATCGGTCGAGAGGTCGATCAGCCCTTTCATCGTGCGCCCGAGCCGGTCGAGCTTCCACACAACGAGGATGTCGCCGGTGCGTGCATGGGAGAGCGCGTCGGCCAACCCGGCACGGTCGGCTTTTGCTCCGCTGGCCTTATCCGAGAAGATTCGCTCGCAACCCGTACTCCGCAGCGCTTCGAGCTGTGGAGTAAGATCCTGTTCTGGGGTGGACACCCGTGCATAGCCAATCAGCATAAAGCATTCTCAAAACCCATGTCTGATGCCTAACATGGCACTGCCGAAACGCGAAAGTGTTTTGAGACGTCGGCAGCGACTGCTACAGGTTCTCACATGATGGCGCATCAGAAACGATCGTTTTTGAGAACATCGACTTAACGTCGCAGTTTCGTACGACGGCTTACATCAAAGCAAAAAACTTAGCGCCCTTCGTAGGCTGCTGGTCACCACGTCGAGAAGGCGTCAGGTCTTTGAAGGGAGCTGAGACGACGGGGCGTGGATGATGTGTCCTGGTGCGAGAGTGTCGTCGAACGCCTCAAGCATGAGCAACAGTCGCCCGACATCAACCGCATCGATCGCTTGGTAGCGCGACAAATGTAAGTCGCTGCCCCCGGATAAGCATCACCGTTCGATAGAAGTTGATGCGACATGATCACCGCAGTCGACGATGCCGAGTCCGACTGGTCGTCCGCGTGTTGCAAGATGCCGGGATCAGGCATTCGCTAATGACGAATCTTGCGCAGATAGCGCCTGCAAGATCGCAGCATAGCGCCCTAATTTCAAGCATGGCTCCATATGGACCTTTTTTGCGTCCACTCTTACGTTTTGAATTCCATATGCGTATGATTCCGTTTGAATGCTTCAAACGAGCGATCGGACCGGTTTATGAATGTCATCGTCAATCATATCGGCGAACTCGCAGATGCGGGCGAGCGGATGATCGAACGTCTACGGCGCAAGGCATTCTTGCCCGAAAGTCGCAAGGGCCTCAACGTACGTTTTGGGATTGCCGAGGCCGCGCAACTGCTCGGCTGTTCGACCAATCGGATCCGCATGGCTGAGGACGACGGACGCCTCCCCCCTGCCCCGGCAGGTGAAAATGGGCGGAGGCTTGGCTATTCAGTCGAGGAGCTGCTCCAGATGCGCGGAGTGCTGGGAGCCTCTCCTGCCCGCGCACCGCTTGATATCCCCGCGATCATCGCAGTGCAGAATTTCAAGGGTGGTGTGGGTAAGTCGACGGTCACCTGCCACCTCGCGCATTATTTCGCAGTGCAAGGGTACCGGGTGTTGGTGGTCGATTGCGATAGCCAGGCGACGACGACAACACTGTTCGGGTTTAACCCCCATTTTAATATTACACGAGAAGAGACGCTCTACCCCTATCTGTCGATCGACCCGACCCAGGCCGATCTGCTGTATGCGGTCAAATCAACGCCGTGGCCCAACGTCGATCTTATCCCATCGAACCTTGAACTGTTCGACGTCGAATATGAACTCGCCGCGGCGGGATCGGACGGGCAGTCGGTGCTCGCCGCGCGCTTCCGCAAACTCAAACAGGGGCTGGCCGACCTCGCGCGCAATTACGATGTGGTGCTTCTCGATCCCCCGCCTGCGCTGGGGACGATCAGCCTCGCGGTGATGCAGGCGGCAAATGCGCTGCTCGTCCCGCTCGCCGCGACGACGCCCGATTTTTGCTCGACGGTCCAATTCTTGTCGATGATGAACCAAGTGCTACAGCAGCTCGCGCATGCCGGAATCCAGGTCGAATACAGTTTCCTCCGGCTTATATGTTCGAAGTTTGACAGCAATGATCCCAGCCATGCAATGGTCCGCACGATTATGGAACAGAGCTTCGGTCCGGCCTTACTCCCGGTGCCGATCCTGGAATCCGCCGAGATCAGCCACGCCGCCATGCGCATGATGACGATCTACGAACTTGAACGCCCGATTGGCACGCCCAAGACGCACAAGCGCTGCCGGGCCAATCTTGACGAGGCCATGGGGCAAATCGAGCAACTCGTCCGCCAAGGTTGGGGCCGGGTCGAGCCCGCACGCGAGGAGGATCTACTTCATGTCGCGTGAGTCAGAATTGGCGCTGTCCTGCACGGCAATGTGCCTAATTTATCTAATGCGGGAGGTGCCGCATGGCGCGTAAGCAATCCGATTATCTCGCGGCTTTGCTTGCCGACGAACCAGCCGAAACCGAAACCGGCGCTCCCCCTGTCCCGTTGGCGCCCGAGCGGACGCGTGGGACAACGCTGCTAAACCGCGAGACTGCGCTAGCGCGCGTAACCAGCGGGGAAGTGCGACAGGTGACTCAGCTTCTGCTTGACCCCGCGCGCGTGCGAATCTGGCCTGGTAATGCGCGCAGCTACCAGCATCTGACGGAAGAAGGCTGCCGCGAGCTGATCGATTCCATCATCGCCGAAGGCGGACAGAAGGTTCCTGCGGTGATACGCCGGGTCAACGGCGATCCTGCACATGACTTCGAGGTGATCGCAGGCACGCGACGCCACTGGTCGATCAGCTGGCTACGCGCACATTCCTATCCTGAAATGCAGTTCGTAGCGCAGGTTGCCAACCTTGACGACGAAGCGGCTTTCCGGCTCGCCGATCTCGAGAACCGCGCGCGGAAAGATGTGTCAGATCTCGAGCGCGCCCGCAATTATGCCGAGGCGCTGAAGGCGCATTACGGCAACCACCTGACGCGGATGGCGGAGCGGCTCAAGGTGTCAAAGGGTTGGCTGTCGAAGATGGTCAAGGTCGCACGGATCCCCGACGCGGTGATCGCCGCGTTCGCCTCCCCCGCCGACGTGCAACTCAAGCCTGCTTATACATTAGCACAAGCACTCGACGACAAGGTGGCTGCAAAGGCTATCCAAGGTGTTGCCCGAGATCTCGCGCGTGAACAGGCCGCGCGGCTCGATCGGGGTGCGGCCCCCTACCCTGCCGCCGACGTGCTGCGGCGGTTGCTTGATGCGCCAAGCGATCTTGCCGATGCCGTCCCCCCTTTCATATGGACCACACCGCATGGCCGCCCCGGGCTCAGCATCCAATCGAGCAACCGGCAGGGCGTGACGATACGGCTCCATGCCGGGTCGGGCGCAGGGAACGATGAGCTGGTTGACGCGCTGCGGCAGGCGCTCGTGCATCTAGAGGCCGAAGGCCGCGGACTTCAGCGATGAGCGTGTTTCCCCGGGGAAACACGCTGCGTTCCATATCAACGCGGACGGTTGCCGCCACCAAGCCGACGGTGTTTCCTCAGGGAAACACTCAGGGCATGACGGCATGACCCGCGCCGATCGTCAGAGGGTGTCCGAGCAGTTCGACCTGTTCCTACCCTATCTCGCCGACCTGCCGCTGCGCGACCAGCGCGAGATGATGGAACGTCCGTTTTTCAGCCTTGCCAAGTCGAAGCGGGTCAAGCCGATTGATTATCACAGCCCCGACGGCAAGCTATGGGTGCACGTATCGGGCAACCCTGATTACGGGATGGCGACGATCTGGGACGCGGACATATTAATCTATTGCGCGAGCGTGCTCGCGGACATGGCCCGGCGCGGAGTCAACGACGTTCCGCGCAAGCTCCACCTTATGCCTTACGACATGCTCCGCGCGATCGGGCGACCCACGACGGGACGCGCGTATGAGCTGCTCGGCCAGGCGCTCGACCGTCTGGTGTCGACCACGATTAAGACCAACATCCGCGCCGAGAACCGCCGAGAGGCGACGTTCAGTTGGCTCGACGGCTGGACCCAGCTGGTCGACGAAAAGACAGAGCGGTCGCGCGGGATGACAATTGAGGTGTCGAACTGGTTCTGGGAAGGTGTGATGATGCAGGGCGGGGTGCTGTCGATCGACCGTGCCTATTTCGACCTAACCGGCGGGCGTGAGCGCTGGCTCTACCGCGTTGCGCGCAAGCATGCTGGCGGGGCAGGCGAGGTCGGCTTCGCCATTGCCATGCCGACGCTGTTCGAGAAGTCGGGCGCCGAAGGGCAATATCGCCGCTTCAAGTTCGAGATCGCCAAGATCGTCGAACGTAACGAACTGCCGGGCTATGCACTCGCGTTGGAAACGCCGGCTGGCAAGCGTGAGCCATCACTGCGGATGCAACGCCGCAGCGACGTCGAGCGTCCTGTAAAGACCGTGGCGGCGCACGGGGCAGGGGGCGCTAAGGCTGCATCAAGGCCAGGGTCAACCAATCTCTCTGCCACAGGCGACCACGCGAATGAGACGATGGACGTAACAGCTCTGCTGCGACGATCGCGCACCAGTCTCGCGACCCGCGCCACCGCTGGCGAAATCACAGATGCAACGATGGCAACGCTGCGAGCGGAGTGCCCGGGATGGGATTACCAGACGTTGCACGATGAATTTCGTACGTGGGTTGGGGCGGACAGCGCGCGCACACCGGTGAGTTATCAGGCGGCGTTCATCGGCTTCGTCCGGCGCTTTCATGAAAAACACCGCCACGAACTTGGGCGTTAGCAATTCTTCGTCCTAAGAACCGCCTCTGGCTTGGGAGGGCAGGGGAACCGCGCGTACGTCAAAACCGCTCAGGCTGCCTCAACCGTTCCCGAAGTGTCGTGCTCGCAAATGTCCCTGCCACTTAACGCTTGGGTACCTGTCGCAATTGAACGTCGCTTCGAACAATCTTCGCCGAACTGATTCAATTCCTCTCGCAAAACCACGTGATCGGGCGGGCTTTCGACACTCCAGGAACAAAGTTCGCTCCTTCAGGAACGTAGAGTCGATCCTTCGGGAACCTCATGGTCGACACTCCAGGAACGGAGATACGACACATCGGGAACAGCGGCGGCGAGCTAACCTACGACGAACACAGCATTTTAGCCGCGCAAGAGGCCGCTTAACTTATTAACCTTAGGTATAAACCCTCTAACCAGTGAGTTTCTATATTTTTGATAATGGATCAGGTCGTATCTGTATCCAGCCGCATAATTTAATCACAGGCTGCCTGCAGATCGCTGCAGAATGGAGTGGCTCCGTCCTTGAAACCGGGCAATCGTGGCGTTGTAGCTGACCGCCAATGGCAGCGGATCAATCTCGCGCGAGGTTCTCCAGGTGTCGGCCGGCCTTTGAAGCACATACACGCCGCCTGCGTCTTACATGGCGATTACGGATGCTTTCATGCGGCGACATTTGCGCGGCGATGCGGTGACCGGGATAGCCGTCACCCAATCCGCGAGTGGCGATGAAGCGGCGGGCATAGAAGGTGCGGCCCGAACACGCCATCCAGCCTCGACCGCGTCGACAATATCGTCGCGCCGGGTGTCGCTTACCATCAACCGTTCACTGACATCTCATTCCAGGCATCGTCAAGCCGGCGTAGGACGCCCTGTATGGCTTGATCCTTGCAGTGTCGAAGAGAAGTACCAGAACAACCACCAGATAGCCTAGGAAGGCGTTCAGCGGGTCCGCGTAGGGCAGGGCGAGGTTGGACGCTACAGCGATACTAACGCCCTGTTCGCGGAAACGGCGTGGTATCCAGTGTTTCGGGGTAAAGCGCGATCGTGGCCAGTTCCTCATCCAGCATCGCCAGCTCGGCGTCGGGATGTGGTAGCCCTAGTGCATTGGCGTAGTCAGCAAGCCCAATCGGGTGGATTATCGGCGAGGGTAGGGCCTACGCCCGCTCACGGGCCTGCCGGATTAGCCGCTCGAACGGATGCCGCTTGCGGCCGATATGCGCCGGACTGCCGAGCGTATCGCATGCGACCGCTCAGGTGACCCGAGGCGGAGCATAGAAGCGATCAGAAGCGGCGAGCAGACCAGCGGATAGCGCATCGCTGACACTGCCGGTACGGACCGTTGCATCGGCGACCACCGCCGCGTCTGAGTCGCTTCGCTCAAGAAAACCAAGACTGCTTCATTTCTTCGATCGCGGCTGGCAAGGTCGCATAGCAGGGCACTCTAGACGGCTTGCTCCGCGGGCATGCGAAAAACTCGGGAGGGCATCGCTCCATGGCCTGATCGTCTTGGCTCGATAAGCGATAACCAATATGGCCGCAGCAACGGAAAAGGCGCTGACGGACAGCATGGGCAATCTCCTAACTGGCATCATTGCGCAGGTTGCTTCCTCAAGCATGTCTTGCGCGCAACGGCCGCTTTCGCAATCAAGAGCGCGCGGCACGGCCAAATTCCCTCCGTGGGGCGTCGAAACCCCAACAATCACAAGCACCGGTCGAACTATTCGGCCGGGCGGCTGTCACGCATGTCCGTGGCTTGCACGAAAGTGGCATCGCCTTGTGCTTGTGGAGGGTTTCCAATGCCCGGCTCATCGAGCCGGGTCTGCCTCCATTCAAAACCAGGAGGCAGCATGGTACGCAACTTGGAGGAACCCGCTATCGAACTCGGCCAAGACGGCGCCTACGAAGTGCTCGTCCGTCTGGGCGATCTACGTGATCGCCAGGCGGCGTCGTTATCAATTTCGACCGATGTGTACGGGCAAGCTCGGCAGCGCTTCGCTGATATTAAATCCGGCTGATGGGATGACCGTCATCGAAAGGAAATTCTAATGCTAGATCCGATTGCTTTCGGCGACGAGATCGACTTGGGGATGTGATCGTCGAGGAGCTGGAGCGCGACGGTGATTTTGCTGTGCGGGAGCTCTCTACCGCAGGTCGTCGGGCTTACACTTAGGAAGACGATACACCCCATCGTCACACGATCAAACATCACTCGGACCGATGGCGCGAACTAGTTCGCTATCGCCGCGAGGGCGACGAGGTTGTTCCAGTTCTCCTCCCGCAAAGCGTACAGGATCCCGCGGAAAGCCGGTGAGCGTCGAGTTAACAGCCTCTGCAAGCAGGGTCCGCGATGAAGCTGCCTTAATCTGTCCGGGTGAGATCTTGCGTGAAAAGCGGGCAATCCTAGATGTGAAAGCAGCCGAGCTTTCAGGAAAAACAATGTTCCAGCTAACCGGCTAACCCATATGATGAAGGGCTTGCGGGTTATCACCGGGGATACGGCGTTGCGGCTTGGACATTGGTTTGAGACGGGTCCGCATTTCTCGACCTGCATGGCGCATCACAAAGGCAGACTATGCCTGTCACGCGTTAAAGCATCAAGTCATGAGCGACCAAACGAAGTGGTCGTGAGTGCGCGCTTATACGTCGTTGCCGACGTGCGCTCAGAAGTGTAAAAGACGCGGCGTCATGGCGATCTACCATTTCTCCGCCAAGGTCATCAGCCGCGCGAAGGGATCGAGCGCCGTTGCTGCGGCTGCGTATCGCTCTGCTTCGGAACTGTTCGATAACCGTCTGGAACGGCATCACAACTTCACGAACAAAAGCGGCGTTGTTCACTCCGAAGTGATGTTGCCGGAAGGCGCGCCCGAGCGGTTGCAGGATCGCACGACGCTGTGGAACGAAGTGGAGGCGACGGAGAAGCGCAAGGACGCGCAGCTTGCCCGGGAAATCGAGTTCTCGATTCCACGCGAGATGAACCGCGAGCAGGGCGTTTCGCTGGCGCGCGATTTTGTCGCGGAGCAGTTCGTGAAGCGCGGCATGGTCGCGGATCTGAATGTACACTGGGACAAGGCCGAGGACGGCAGCCCGAAGCCGCACGCACATGTCATGCTGGCGATGCGTGAAGTGGGGCCTGACGGCTTTGGCCAGAAGGAGCGCGACTGGAATCGGAACGAACTGTTGCAGCACTGGCGGGAGGCGTGGGGTGCGCACGTCAACGAGCGACTGGCGGAGCTCGGGATCGATGCGCGGATCGACCATCGCTCCTATGCCGAACAGGGCATAAAGCTCGAGCCGCAACACAAGATCGGGCCGGCTGCATCAAGGCGGCCGGGGCAGGGGCTCGAAGCCGAGCGGCTCGAGGATCACGACCGCATCGCGCGTGAGAATGGCGAGCGCATCATTGCCGACCCGAATATCGCGCTCGATGCGATCACGCGGACGCAGGCGACGTTCACCAACCGCGACCTTGCCATGTTCGCGTTCCGGCATTCGGAGGGCAAGGATCAGTATGACCGGGTGATGGCGGCTGCAAAGACGTCGCCAGACCTCGTCGCGCTGGGCAGGGACGGGCGTGGCAACGAGCGGTTCACGAGCCGTGAAATGATCGCAACGGAAGCGCGGCTGGAACGGGCATCCGACCGGCTTGTCGGGAGCAGGGATCACTTCGTCGCTGCAACGCGCGTCCAGCGCGCGCTGGATGAGGCGCAGGGCAGGGGGCTTACCTTGTCCGACGAGCAGCGGGACGCGCTCGGGCGGATAACCGAACGCGAAGGCTTGGCCTCCGTCGTGGGCTATGCCGGCAGCGGCAAGTCGGCGATGCTGGGGGTTGCGCGCGAGGCGTGGGAGGATGCCGGCTACACGGTGCGCGGCGCCGCACTGTCCGGGATTGCGGCGGAGAACCTGGAAGCGGGCTCCGGCATCACGTCGCGCACCATCGCCAGCCTCGAATATGCCTGGGACCGGGACCGTGAACAGCTCGGGCCCCGCGACGTGCTGGTGGTCGACGAGGCCGGCATGATCGGTACGCGGCAGATGGAGCGGTTGCTGTCGGCCGCGGACCAGGCCGGTGCCAAGGTGGTGCTGGTGGGTGACCCCGAGCAGTTGCAGGCGATCGAGGCGGGGGCGGCATTCCGGTCGATCAGCGAGCGTCATGGAGCTGCCGAAATTACGGAGATCCGCCGGCAGCGCGCGGCATGGCAGCGCGACGCGACCCGGTGGCTTGCAACCGGTATGACATCCGAGGCGATCGGCGCGTACCGCGAGCACGGCATGGTGCACGCGGCGGAGACGCGCGAGGCGGCCAGAGCCGCACTTGTCGAGGGCTGGGACAGGCAGCGGCAGGCAGAGCCGGGTTCGACCCGTATGATCCTCACCCATACCAACGCCGAGGTGCTCGCGCTCAATGGCGAAGCCCGCGAGCGGCTGCGGGCAACTGGCGACCTGGGTGATGACGTTGCCGTGCAGGCGGAGCGTGGCGAGCGGCAGTTCGCGACCGGTGACCGGATCATGTTCCTGCGCAACGAGCGCGGGCTGGGGGTGAAGAACGGCACGCTGGGCACGATCGACGCGGTATCGGCCGAGCATATGGATGTGCGTCTCGATAACGGGCGTGAGGTCGGGTTCGACCTCAAGGATTATGCCCATGTCGATCATGGCTATGCCGCCACCATCCACAAATCGCAGGGGGTGACGGTCGACCGCGTCGACGTGCTCGCTACGCCGGGCATGGACCGGCACGCGGCCTATGTCGCCCTGTCGCGGCACCGGGACGGGGTGCAACTGCATTATGGGCGCGACGACTTCGCGAACGACGCGAAGCTCGCCGCGGTGCTGTCACGCGACCGGTCGAAGGACATGGCGGCCGACTATGCGGTCGAGCCTGAGGAGGCGGTTCGTACTTTTGCCGACAGGCGCGAGATCCGACTGCCGGAGCGGGCGGGAGCGGTGATCGAGAAGGTGGAGGCGAAGGCGCGCTCGATGTTCGCCGGGTTCAGGCCGAAGCCACGGGAGGTGCCTGACCATGTGACCGAAAGCACGAGCCGGCCGGGTGAGACGAAGGCGATCCAGCGTTATGCGCGGGCCGCGGTCGATATCGCCCGTATGCAGGACAAAGACCTGCCGGTGTTGCCGCACCAGGAAACCGCGCTGGCGCGTGCCGGCGAGGCGCTGGACAGGGCTCGCTATCTCGGCAGCAGCGATCTTGCGTCGGCGTTCGCGCGCAATCCGCAGCTTGCCCGGGATGTCGCGGCTGGCGACATGCGGGCGGCGTCCCGTGCCCTGGCCGAGGAAGCCCGCGTCCGGGCCGATCCGGCACTGCGTGCCGATCGGTTCATGGAGGATTGGCGGGTGCTGGAGGCCGAACGCGGTGACGCACGCATGGGGCCTGTCGCGCAGCGCATGGCCGTCATGGTCGACGACCTCCGCCACGACCCCATGCTGCAGGAAGAGCTGGCCCGCCGCGCACCCGAGCTGGGGATCCGCATCGAGAGGGCGCCGTCGATCGAGCAGGTGCTCGATCGCCAGAGGCAATTGGAGCGCGACCGGCAGCAGGATCATGATTTGAGCCGATAGGAGGGGCGGATGGCGAACGGCGAAGACGAGGCGGCACGGGCATTCGAGGACCTTCGTGCCGAGGTGTCGTTGATGCGTCGCGCGGTCGAGCGGCTGGCGGCCGAGCGCGCCGAACCGTCGGACACGCCGGACTATGCCGAGACGCTGGGGATCATATCCCGGAACCTCTCCGCGACGGCGCAGCGCATCGATGCGGTGGTAAACAGTCCGGCGCTAGCGCTTACTCCGCATGAATTCGGCCGGCAGATCATAGAGGTCGGTACTGCGGGGCGGAGCGAGGATCGCCGTGCCATCGCCGCTGCCCGGCAGGTGATCGAGGAGGTCGCAACGAAGCTCGGTCGTCAGCTGGACTCGCATGTCATGGCGGAAGAGCAGGGCAGGCGGGTGCGTCATGTCGGGTTGATCGGGCTCGTGCTTGGCCTGGTGCTGGGGATGGTCGTGTGGGCGACGCTGGCGGGCCCACTCGCGCGGGCCATGCCGCCCGACTGGCTGTGGCCGGAGCGGATGGCCGCGCGCACGTTACGCATGCCGATGTGGGAAGGCGGACAGCGCCTGATGCGGGCGGCGTCGCCACAGGCGTTCGCCGGAATCTTGGCGGGCAACCGGCTAGCGACCGCCAATCGCGAGACGCTGGTGGTCTGTCGCAAGCGGGCTGTCCGGGCAGGGAAGACTGTGCACTGTGCAATCGAGATCAAGCCGGAGGGCTGAGACATGGATGATATGTCCGAACAAGACCGCGCTGCGCTCTTGGCGATGTTGGATCAGGCGCTGTGCAACGGAGAACGGACAAATCCGCCCGCGGCTGGCGAGGAAGGCGACTGGCTGTATGGCAGTTTCGAAATACCCGAGCCGGACGAGAATGGCTGGATCACGCGCGGCCCCGCCGCAACCGGGTGGGTGCCGCGGGCGCTGGTATTCTGGCGGATGGTTGTGAGCGTAGGGCCGCCCGCGAACGAGGAGTATGTGTGCGATCCCCGCCACTCGCTGGCGCAGTGGCCGGCGATCCAGGCGGCGATCGACCGGCTGACGGGAGGTCAAAGGGTGGGTGACCGGGCCGAAGACGTAGCGCCAGGTCCGCCAGAAGCCGTCGTCCGGGTGCAGCGCATATCCGATTCCAAGGCGTTGAAGCGCCATCTGCTCCGGATGTTCGACCAGGGTCAGCCGCGTTATCCTGATTCCTACGACGCGGATGCCGAACCGCGGAATCTTTGGCCGGACATGGTGCGGGATTTCGTGGAGGGCTGGCAGCTTATCGATGCCGGGGGAAACGGACATGAACAGTCCGTAATCGCGTTAGCACTTACGTTCTCGATGCCGGTAGGCACGGACCCTGCAGTCAACGAAGCGGCCGTGTTGGCCTTAGCGGGCAGGGTGTTCGCGGGACATGACAGGGTGTGGGTGGCCGGCGAACATGAAGGTCCATTCGTCAAAATGCTGATCGAATATCGGGACGAAGATGGCCGGGCGCTGTCGTCAGGTCCGGCGGACCTTCGCCGCTATCGGGAAGCCTATGCGACTGCGCTGGGCGCCCGCGGCGTCGTTGCCCAGACTACCCCCGTGGCAGCTGCGGGCTGGGGTTCAGCGAAGCGCGGAACGCCTACAAAGCAGGGCAGCGACTGGATAACCGCAATGCTTGCGGCGGGGAGTCCTCGGAGGAAGAGCCTGCCGGCGATGAATGACAAGCAACCCGACGACGCAGTGGTACGCGCCCTTGGATCCTCACATGCAGTCCACAGTAACTTCGGAGAAGTTGACATGTGTTGTCATATATGACAACAGAGCGATAGCATGAGGAACACGCGACAGATCAACTGGGTGAGAGGTGCACTCAGGGACTTTCAGCGGTTTCCTGAGACGGCTCAAGGTAAGGCGGTCGACGCGCTAACGATCGTTGCCGATGGTGCGACACCGGGGATTGCCAAGCCGCTTACCGGTCTCGGGTCGGGTGTCTGGGAACTCGTATTGCGGGAGCGTGGCGATGCCTACCGCGTCGTCTATGCCCTTCAGATCGGCGAGTCGATCTACGTCGTCCACGCCTTTCAGAAGAAGTCGAAAAGCGGAATTGCCACCCCGAAGGCCGAGATCGATGTCGTGGCGGAGCGGATCAAGCGTCTGAAAGAGGAACTGAAGCGATGACCAGCGACGACGATATGACCATCATCGAAGGAAGCGGTAATGTGTTCCTTGATCTTGACCTGCCTGACCCGGAAGTCCGCCAGACAAAGGCGCTTTTGGCGGCGGAGATCATCAAGACGCTGGACGAGCGCAAGCTCAGCGTCCGCGCTGCCCACGGTGTCACCGGCATCGCCGCAGCCGATTTTTCGCGTATCCGCAACGTCAATCTAGGTCGGTTCACAATTGACCGTCTCATTTCGATTCTTGGCCGTCTCGATCGCGAGGTCGAGGTATCCGTGTCGGTTCGAGCCCGGCCGCAGGCGGCACAGCCAGTGGCATTGTCGGCATAGCGAGGCTGAGATGGCAAACATGACTGGTGGCAGTTACCGTTCCAGCGAACCTGTCGCGGATGGGAGTAGAAATACCGGTCTGGGAAAGCCCTTGCCTTATCTTGTGAGCGATAAGGGAGCCGACGCATTCGTCGCGTCAGCTGATCTCTCACGCTATGATCTATCGGTACTCGTGAGCACCCAGTTTACGTTTTTTGAAACGACAGCATAGTGTCACTATTATGCGACGGTTCGACACCCGATCGAGTTCGCATCTGCCAAGATGCGTTTTCGGACGCTCTGAGGTATTTTGCGCCGTCTGACCCGACTCGTATGCGTTTAGCGTATCTGGGTCCGTCTTATATTCTGACGCCGTGCAGCGTCCTCACTACGAATAGGCGTCATCGTGACTGACCTTTCCCTAGGCTAACCGATGGACGCATGGCTCAAGGAGGGAGGGGGAGGCGCCGGACAGATGCAGGAATGGCTCCGCCAAGCCGATCCATGACCCTGCAACGGCGACGCTCGTCTCCATTGTCCGGCGCCTAAACAAACAGAACGCACCAATACCGTGACGGTCTTACTAAACCCTGGGCTTACTGATCCTTTTCCGCGCGCTTGCGATCGGCCTTGCGCGCCCGGCTAACGGCCGCTGCGTGTTCGCGAGCTCGCCTCTCCGACGGTTTCTCGAAATGGCGGCGCAGCTTCATCTCTCGGTACACGCCTTCGCGTTGCAGCTTCTTTTTCAGAACGCGAAGAGCCTGGTCGACGTTGTTGTCGCGGACGATGACCTGCATGAAACCTGACTTTCGGGATTGCGTCGATGATTAAGACGGTCACTCCTATAAGCCGTTGGGTGATGTGCCAAGTGCGTGATTAACTTGCTGGCTTTAAAGGCAGTTATCTTACGCGAGTGCGTTTAATCTCGCCTATGTAATGCTGCCCCATGCTGGAACGGTTTCTAGGCTGCAGTTCCCCGGCATTGACACTGATCCACTAGGCTACAGAAGGCTTCATGACCAAATCCGACGTAACTGCCTATCGTGTTCAGCTCCTGCCGGCGCCGATGGTAATCGACGCCGATGGCCTCCCAGTCGCCAATTCCCATGTGGTCGAGATCGTATTTCCGGGAGATACGATCGATACGACGCTTGGGAAGGTGAACACGATCGTCGGGCCGGGAACTGCCGAGATCATCGTTGAGGACGCAACGTACCGGGGGATCAGCCTTTGCTGAGTTTGCGCGTCGCGTAGCCTTGGGGCAGGGGAGCCTGCCAACCAAGGAAGCAGTGATACATGGCGAACCGTCTCACGATTGACCAAGACAGTCTGGTCGACAACGACAGCGAAAAGCAGGTCGAGTTTACGGCCGAAATGGATAGCGACGACCGCGATTTTGCCGTGAAATACGCCGTGTTGCGTGAAGTGGGCGGCGACGAACCAGACAATGACGCCCTGGAACTGTTCGTGCGGTTTAGCGACGAAATTCTCGAGATCTGCGCCGATCTTGCTGAGCTTCGGCCAGCGGCCAACCTGATAACAGTGACCGAAAGTGACCTCGAGTAGCGGCGCTCCGAGGCGCCCTTCGAAGCGTGCCGCTTAAGGCAGCAGTCAGGTGAGAGTTGGCATCTTCAATGCTCATTGAGGATACCAACCTCGGCATGTTTTTCAGTTCCCTACGGCGTTTGCAGATCGGTCTTATCGTTGCCAGCTTGGCATTCGGCCTGCCTGTGCAGGCTGCATATGCCCGATCACGCGTCTCTCAGATCGTCGTCGATGCCTCAACCGGTACCGTTCTGTTTTCGCAGGCGCCGGATGCGGCGAGACGGCCGGCGTCGCTGACCAAGCTGATGACGCTCTATCTCGCGTTCGAAGCGCTTGCCGATGGCCGCTTACGACCAAGTGACCCTTTGCCGATATCCCGCCGGGCCGCCCGCCAGCCGGCTACGCATTTAGGCATAGCCGCAGGTGGGAGGATCACGGTCGGCAAGGCGCTGGATGCTATCGCAGCAATCTCTTCGAACGACCTGGCTGTTGCCGTGGCCGAACGCATTGCTGGCAGTGAGCCAAAATTTGCCAGAATGATGACGTCAAAGGCTCGCCAGCTTGGGATGCGGAACACGCGGTTTGCAAACGCATCCGGGCTAACGAGCGCGGGGAACGTGACGACGGCGAGCGACATAGCGAAGCTCTCGCGCGCCATCGTCAGGCGATTTCCGCGGCAATATGCCCGGTTCAGCAGGCGTTCGATCCAGTGGCGATCGCGCCGCATTGGCAATCACAACCATCTGCTCGGTCGGGTTGCGGGCGTCGACGGCATCAAGACCGGGTACACGTCCGACGCTGGCTACAATCTCGCAGCGTCGGCGATGCGTCGAGGTCGGCGTATCGTGGTCGTCGTGCTGGGCGAGACCAGTGTTTCAGCGCGTGATGCGCGCGTTGCCAATCTGATCGAGCTGGGTTTTACCGGGTCGAGATCGAAGGCGCGTCGAACACGACGTCGGTAGCGTTATGAACGCGGTTTCGAAGCTTCAGGGTCACCAGTGCAAATCGGATCGATAATAAATGTTATGTTAAATTGTCTCATACCTGCCTCATCCAATACAATGTCCGGGCAAGGCACTTGGTAATGACTGGGTCGCATAGTCCTGCGGCGATGTAAAAACGCGCGCAGGCGAGCTGACTGCCCTACGCCGTGATCCTGCCCGTTGTTCCTTATGGTGGATGCTCGGCGTCGACGCTGAGCTTGCCGATGAAGCGCCGACGAACCAAGATCCGCAATTTCCTGAACCACTTGGCAAGGGACGAGGCAGACCCCCATGTGCCGCACGACGAGGCGCTCATATCGTAGACGGGGGACCGGCTAACCGTATCCTGCGCTGTCATAGGAACGATCGGAATAGCCCCCATCTACCGCCCTATGACCAACACCATTCTTCATCTCGGGCTCATGGAAGACACGGAGATCGAGCTCGATCTGGCCGCCCTAGAACTTGCAGCGCTCGATCATCCCGGTGTCGATCTCGATGAATATATCGACGAGCTTACCGACATAGAAATAGCTCTCCGCGCTGCCGAAGGTGACGCAGCAGGCACCGCCGCTCAGGCCGAGGCACTGAGCAGCGTGATGGTTGAAGAGTTCGGTTTCTCCGGCGACCGCACGCACTACGACGATCCCCGGAATGCAGATCTGATCGCCGTCGTCGATCGACGGCTCGGCCTGCCGATCAGTCTCTCCATCCTTTATGTGGCAATGGCACGCCGCTTGGGTTGGTCGGCTATGCCGCTCAATACCCCCGGCCATGTTTTGGTCCGCCTCGGCGACGCATCGGATGCGCTGATCATCGATCCCTTCAACGACGGTCGCATCGCCGCCCCTGGACAGGTGGAAGCCTTGTTGGAGCAGATGACCGGCCCGGCACGGTTTTCCGACGGGATGCTTCCTTTGTCGAACCGATCGGCGCTTGTTCGACTGCTGCTCAATCAAGCGACCCGTGCCGAGCAAGCTGGCGATCCCGCGCGCGCGCTGGTCCTGTATGAGCGCATGACGATCGTGGCGCCCACGCACGCCCATGGTTGGTGGGAGCGAGCCAGACTGCAGCTGGTCGCAGGAGATGTGGCCGGCGCCCGCAGCAGCCTTAGCGCGATGCTGGAGATCACCCGGGACGACGATCTGCGGCTGCAGGTATCGGCAGCGCTCGATGCCCTTCCCCGGCCAACGCCGTCTTGAACGTCGCGGTGGACTGGCTCTCGCCGTGACGGCTTATCCAAAGCGCGTCCACCGTCGCTCATGCCAGGCCCGGGACTGAACCATGTCCCCGAACCGCCAGAACCGGGTTTCCCGCGCACGGGAACCAGCACGAACGAGAGTCCAGCACTCGCCGGTTGGCAGCTCGACGATGCGGTGAATATGCGCGGCATCGACATGGTAGATCTCGCCGGGAAGCCGGTGAACGAGTTCGCTGTGCCAACCGCCGCTCGGATCCAGATTGAACACCTCTTCGACATAGCCGCCATCAAGGATTTCGGTGTCGAAACTCCATGGGTGATCATGCGGCGTGGCGTGCGGCTCTTCCATCTTGAACCGGTGCAGCGCGCGTCCGTCATCCAGATGATATTTGGTGAACGCCCGCGACATGCGCTCGACGCTCACGATCCGCGTGCCTTCGGGAACGCGGGCGACGGCTGCTCGCGGTAATCTCATACTCACGGTTCAGACACCTCTTTAAGCTGGCCGAGGGACGACCTGGGCACCGACATCCGCGCAAGTGCATGAAATGCAATCCGTATTAGACAGATTTGCATTCGCCATCGCCAGACCTGCGGGATACCAAGATGACGCCTTTCAGGCATCCTCTCTTAAAAACTTCCAGGGTCGCTATTGGCGGCCCATTTTTTTGTCTGAACGCAGCCGGCACAGCGTATCCGGTGCTCTGAACTACCGAACGTGCGCGTATAGCGATCGGCTGTCGTCAAGCATGCTGATCGGCGTCGGCGTGATCCAGTCCGCCCCTCGCATCGGATATGGGCCGTAGAACAGATCGCCGAGCGCACGTTTGTAATGCGCATTCATCCAACGTCGACGGCGATGCTCAGGACCGTCGTAAATCATGTGGCAGCGCTGGCACAGCGCCGCCAGCTGGTGAAGCGCGCTGTCGCTGGGATTATGATTGAGATGCGCGCAGGCCAGAACCACCGGTGTCCATTTCCCGACATGGAGGATGTTCTCGGTCGGCCGACGAACACGTCGGCCGTCGCCGTTACGCCAATACGACCGGCCTTTGTCCCACCAGCGCCCGTCGCCCATGTGGAAGACCCGTTGTCCATGCGGACGCCCGCAATGTTCGCAGCGTCCCCCTGCCCGGACGAAGCGGACCAGGTGCGATAGCTGGGGCCAATCGATTGGGTACAGGAAGACATGTTCGGGGCGTATCGGCATCGGTACCGTCCACCAACATCATCGCTGGCGGTATGTCCAGCGACGTTCTGACGCTTTGCTGTTCTTGCTATGTCCTACACTCGCGAGTTCGTTCACTCGAAAGCAGCTAAGTCGAAACGGATCGAGTGCGATGGGCTGTCCAGGAACACACTGGCCGGAAGGGCTGAACGACGAAGAGGCGCTGCAGCGTCTGCAGACGCTATGTCTGGGCGCCTGCGATGGCATTCAGGATCTGGCGGACGACACGCGCTACAAGGCGCTGCGGCGGGCGCTGCTTGGCCGGACCGACCTGCGGGCGTTGGCGCCAGCCTTTGTCGCGGCCCAGCCCAGCCTTGAGGCATTCGTACGTCATGCCCGGGAGACGAAGGATCGCACCCTGCGGCGTGAGATGGTCCGTGAGCAGTTTAAGGCGCTCTGGGACGAAGTTCGAGGACCGGATGCCGTCAGTTCGGCGACGTGGACCGGGCGCCCTTCTCTGCGCGAACATGCCGCTGTCATTCAGGCGTTAGCGCCTGTTGCTTTGGACGCTGTTCAGCGACTGATCGACGATGAAGAACTCGCCCGCGACAATGGTGGGCCGGTCGACGCCGATCGTGCAGTAGCGTTGCAGCAACTGAAGGCACTGCATGGCGCCCTCGGCGATCTGATCGCGGCTGTTGACCACGCCAGGCCGCTTGAGCCCGTGTTTGAGCGGCTACGGTTCGTTCGTCAGGAGGCCAAGGTTGCGATCGGTAAGGCGACGGCCGCGCTGCCGGTTACGACGTCGGCGCTGATCGCGTTTGGCAGCGTCGTTGGTATCGTCGAGTTTTTCGTAGGGAATGTCGTTGTTGCAGTCGCTGCCGGGGGAGTCGCTGGCAATACGCTCAAGGACGCGATGCTGAAGAAGAGTAACGTTGTCCCGTAGTAGATGCACGGTACATGAGGTCCCCGGTGTTATGCTGATATTAAAGGAACTATTCGGCTTACCAGGCAGCACTTATGCAGTATCAGTCATGATATATTAAACTTAATTCATTTAAGCTGATATTCGAAAGTTTGGCGCCGCAGTTGCGTTAACCATGGCTTAAGGCTGTTGTGCGGACACATGGCTACCTTTAACTGCCGCTTCGCCCTCGCGAGGAGGATGTCGGAGAGGTCGCATTCTGCAGACTTTGGTCCCAATAACGACGAAGTTCCCATTTGCCATCGAACAGTGCAGCGCAGCGGTCCCTGAACTCATCCCATGGAACTTTCGCGGTGTAGCCGAGAAGCAATAGCCATCCCGTCAAGAACGCCACTACCGTCGGCGTGTCGCCGCCGACAGAGGTAAGGGCTGTTGTAGTTTGCCTTACGACGAAGCTGACATAAATAAACAGCGATGCAGATGCTGCAAAGAAGGAAAGCATGACCCACCAGATATCGAACATTCCGCCACGAAATAAAGATCGCATTAAGCCTGCAAGCGCGCCAGAAACTACGGCTACGAATAATATGCAGATTGATAACGTAACCTTTAGCGTAACGGATATCGATAGGAACTCAGTTCCGTTCTGATTCTTGATTCCTGAAGAGTGCATGACAGCCAGCAGAATCACCGCTGGTATAAAGACTATTAGCATGAAACCCATCGCGATCATGAAAGCGTTGACCGTTAGAAACAGCGGTCGATGCACCCACTTTGTCTGTTGGACCCATTCCGTGTAGGCCTCATGCATACGCTTGAGTGTTTGCATGAAATAGGGCTCCGGCACCTGTGGAAAGCTGGTTGCTTAGTCCATTATGGCTAGCCCGCTGGCAACCAAATTATCGATCGTAAACGAACTCATGCCTCCGGCGAAATTCCAATTCCGACTACAAAAACAAGCTGCTGTCGGGCATTGTCGGCATATGCCCCGTCACCTTGGCGTCTCACCGGCAATTAGAGTGGCCCTACGGCCGGCACGGGTAGTGTACGATTAACCGGGTTTTCCGCTTTGGGAGTTAGCGGGCATTCCAGCGTACACTGTGAAATGAATTGAACTGGTCGGTAGGTGCCGCAACCCAGACAGGGGCAAAGACCCACAAACCGACGTTCGCGAAGCATAGCTGACTCCCTAATCCGGACGCTTGTTCATCGAGCGCGTGGCCACCAGAGTTGCGCAAGGTGCACCTGCCCGGCAGGCCGCCCTCTAGCGCGCAAGCGAGCGTGAGCGAGTGAGTGAGTGAGTGAGTGAGTGTTTTACGGCCTGTGGGCCGAAATTCTGAACGCGATCTTCGCCAGTGCGTTGGTGTGCGTCGAGAAGGGCATCCCTCCTCGAAATGCGAGGATATGGAATGCCAAAGCCCTTCACGATTGCAGTGCCGGACGAGAGGCTGGCCGCCATCAGCGCCAAGGTCGCATCGTTCGACTGGGGCGCACTGCCGGACGCCGGAAGTTGGCAGTCGGGTGTCGGCCTTGCGGATCTCAAGCGCCTCGTAGACTATTGGCGCACGCGGTTCGACTGGCGTTCGCAGGAACGCCGGCTCAATGCCTTGCCTCAGTTCACCACGGAACTGCTCGGCCAGAAGCTCCATTTCATTCACGCGCGCGGTGATGGTTCGCGTCCTCCGCTGCTACTGCTGCATGGCTGGCCGGGCTCGTTTATAGAATTCCAAGCACTGATCGCTCCATTGGTCGCCGACGGCCACGACGTCGTTGTGCCTTCACTTCCCGGTTACGCCTTCTCTGGGCGCCCCGCCTCTCCGATCGGCCCGCGCCGGACGGCTGAGGTCATGCATGGCCTAATGGCCGAGCTGTTCGGCGATGCCCCATATCTGGTGCAAGGCGGCGACTGGGGAGCGGCGATCGGGAGCTGGATGGCGCACGATCACCCTGAATCCGTCGCGGCGCTGCACCTTAACATGGTCCTGATCCAGGCTGCAGACGCAGTGCCGAAGACGCCTGATGAACTCGCTTGGGCCGCGCAGCGCGCAAAGCTGGCTAAGGAGGAGACCGGCTACTCGCAGGAGCAAGGCACACGTCCGCAGACGCTCGGCATCGCCATGGCGGATAGCCCTGTTGGCGTTGCAGCTTGGATCTTGGAAAAGTTCGGCGCGTGGGCCGACGTGCCACGCGACGCGCAGGGACGGCCCGATCTATGGCAGGCGTTCGATGAGGACCTGCTTCTCACGAACATCATGCTGTACTTGGTCGAGGGGTCTTTCATCACATCCACCTGGATGTATCGAGGCCGCGTGTTGGAGAGGTCGGGCCAATTCCCGGCCGGCACCCGCATCAAGGTGCCGACCGCCGTTGCGGCGTTTCCCGATCCGGTCTTCCCGCCACCCCCGCGCTCGCAAGCCCGCAAGACCTATAAGATCGTCCAGTGGACTGACATGGACGCGGGCGGCCATTTCGCGGCGCTCGAGCAACCCGAGCGACTCCTTTCCGATATGCGACGGTTCTTTGCAGACAAGACATCACCGAAGCGCGGCGGACGACGTCTTGCCGTCGGCATCGCCGGCATTGCAACCATCGGCATCTGGGCACTGGCGCGTGGCAAGCAACGATCGGACAATGCAGCAGCCCGCGAGCGTACGACATACCCGCCGCTGGACGTTCCAAAGGCTGTCGTCGAAGGCGTTTGGATCGTCGACAGCGGGCCGATCAACGCGATGGGCCTCAAGCTACCTTTGCGGATGACGATCTTCCGGCTCAGAGACGGCGATCTACTGCTGCATTCGCCGACCCCCTTTTCGGCCGAGGTGGCCAAGGCTGTCGAGGTGCTTGGGCGGGTGCGGCACCTCGTTGCTCCTAACATCGCACACTGGACTTTCCTCGCCGACTGGCAACGCGCCTACCCTGAGGTGACTACCTGGGGCGCACCGGGACTGCGGGACCGAGCGCAGGTTCGTGCATCGACAGTGAGGATCGATGCCGAGCTGAGCGAGATTGCCCCCGCCGAGTGGGCTGACACGCTTGACCAGGGAATCGTACCGGGAGGGGCTGGCTTTAACGAAGTCTGGTTCTTCCACCGGCACACCCGGACGCTCGTGCTTGTCGACCTGATCGAAAATCTCGAGCCCGACAAGTTGCCGCCGATCGCGCGGCTAGTGATGCAGGCTTCCGCTGCGACGCGCGGCACGACGGCACGCTACTTGCGCCTGCCAGTACGGCTCGGAGGCCCAAAGGCTAAAAACGCCGTGCGAGCGATCGTGGCACTTGAGCCTGAGCGGGTGATATTCGCCCACGGCCGCATTTTCGACAGCAACGGTGCGGCAGAATTGAAGCGCGCTTTCGAATGGCTGACGTAGAAGGGTTTGGCAGACATACCCATGTCTGCTTGGACCCACAATCGAACGCTCACGCCCCTTCCCTTGTGTCCCAACTTCCGACGCTGGTGCATCTTTGCGAATGAGCGATTTTGAAGCCCGGCTATTCGCTCGCGAATGCCGTGATGGGGAGGAAAGCGGAGCGTCTGCTAACGCGCTGGTGCTTGCCAATCGGACAGCTGGTCGGACACGACCCACGCTATCATCGGGCAAGTTGATGGAACTATCGTCGGACGCGATTGCTGATAGGAGCCGGTGATTACCTGGTGGCGGTGGAAAGCTATAAGAACGTGACCTTTGGACGGCGACATATCGCGATCATTGCGCCGCCAACCGCCGGGCATATCAACCCTTTGGTAGCTCTGGGTGCCGCCCTTGCATCGACCGGCTCCCGGATCACTGTGGTTCACATGGCTGCGGCGGCATCGCTTGTAACGAGTTCGGCAGTGCGCTTCGCCGCGATCGACCATCCGGCGGACTACGAAGGTTCGCTCGCGAAACATATGTACACGCTGGCAAACCCTTCAGGATTTATCGGACTTCAAAGGATGATCCGCAGCACCGCTGCGATGACCCGCCTGCTTCTCGAGACCTTGCCATCAGCTTTGACCAAGCTTGGCATCGACGCGGTGATTGCGGACTCCGTGGAACCGGCTGGCGCGCTGGTAGCTCGGTATCTTCGTTTGCCATTTATCACCGCAGTTACCGGGTTGCCCCTCCTCCGGGAGGCAACGGTCCCGCCGCCGTTTCTTGGGTGGGCGTATCGTCCAGATGCAGTCGGTATCAACCGGAACAAGGGCGGTTACGCGGTAAGCGATCTGCTAATGAGACCGATCACCGGGACCGTCTCGACATACGCTCGTCGTTGGGGTCTTGATCCAAGCTCAAAATATCAGTGGTCGGAACGCTTGCAGATCGCGCAATGTCCAGCCAGCCTCGACTTCCCCCGCGCCGCGCTTCCAGCAAGTTTCCGATATGGTTCACCATGGCGGCTTGGTGAACTGGCAGAAACCCTTCCGGTGGACCAGCGGCCATTGATATTCTGTTCGCTTGGATCCTTACAGGGTGCGCGGCGAGCGCTGTTTGCAGCAATGACGAGCGCATGCGCCGCTGTTGGTGCTCGTGCAGTGGTAGCGCATGGCGGCGGGCTGAACGAAATCGAAGCCGCCTCCCTTCCCGGTGATCCGCTGGTCCGGGCGTTCCTACCGCAGACCCAAATCCTGCGCCAATGCTCGGCCGCGATACTGCACGGCGGCTTCAACACCGTGTTGGACGCTTTGGCTGCCGGGATCCCGATCGTGGCCGTGCCACTGGCGTTTGAACAGCCAGCGACGGCTGCACGTCTTGTGCGGATCGGCGCCGCTTGCGTTGTATCTCCGGCGGACGCACGTCGGGGCAGCCTCGAACCCGCGTTGCGACGCCTATTGACCATCCCGACTTATCGCCGCGTCGCTCGCAAGTTTGCCGCGGATATTGCCGCCGGCGGGGGCGTGACCGAAGCAGCGGCGTTAGTTAATGCCGCCCTTGGCGATCAAGGTGACCTAATACCGATAAGGCCGAGGTCAGCGAACAAGGAGACGGCCTACGCCGCGTGAGGCGATGGCCAAAGATGATCGCAGGTGGCGCCAAGATCAGGCCCATGATGACGTCCGCCCCATAATGGCCGCCGAAAACTGGCGTCGCAAGGATAGTAAGTACCGCCCATGCGGCGCCTGGGACCGTCAGCCGTGGTATGGCTCGGAAAGACCAGATGAAGATCGCGGCGAGCGTTGCATGGAAGCTCGGGAAGCTGACTATTCCCATAAGCATCGTGAGATCCAGTACCTTGTGCGATCCATCGCGAAGGCCAGTGATCAATCCTTGCTCGAGCCATGCCACGGACGGCCAAAGATGCTGGTAGTGTGCAGGATCAAACAGGTTGCCCATCGCGGGCGTCAGACCTGAGATCAGGATCGTGACGAACCCGGAAAGGATCGCGGCGCACACGGTAGTCCTGAGCACGTCGAACTTTGATAGACTGCTTAGCGCCACGATCACGACAATCATCTGCAAAGTTAGACTGTGATAGGCCAATCCTAGCACCCAGATCGCTGTCGGAAATTTGTCGAGGAGAGCCAGTGCCACTGGCCAGTTGAACCCGATCATGCGGTCTGCCGCTGCCAGACGGTCGTCCCACAGCACTCCCGACTTCGCGGCCAGCGCATAGGCTAAAACGACGCCCAGTAACGTAAACAGGGTCATTTGGAGGAAGGCGGTTGCGCCAGCAGCGAAGCGAGGTCGCGCGTTGCGCCGGCCGATGATGATAGCCACGCTGAGTGCGACTAACGCCATGACAGCAGGCACCGCCCGGACCCAATCAATTGAAAACGCACGTGGATATTCTGCAGCGATGAAGCTCAGCAGCATCGCCGCAATCAACCCCCATGACGGTATGTCTCGACGGTCAGCGGGTAATGTTGGCGCAGTCATTGCCGTCGAACGCAGATCGTACGCCGGCAGTGCCATCGACGTTGTAATCCGCTACCGATGCATGAATGATGTGCATTGCTGGATGACCGGAAACCAATCCGGTATGACGCTTGGCCACTCGTTGCCACGTCAGTTTCCATCCCGCCAGCTGAACGAACGTATGGCACGCCCCGTTTGCAAGTAAGATTTTTGATGATCTGATTAGTCTGCGCCAACGTATGCGGTCTCGTAGGCAAGCCCACGGCCAAGATGGAAATCCGCGCGTCTGAAGCCTCATAATGTCCACGGCATCGAGTGCCAATTCGTTCATCGGGCCTTCCAAACGCCGATCGACTATCAGGCCATCTCCACTCCTTCCTGCAAACCTCGTAAGCTACGCGTGTTACCTCACGCTGCCGAACTGTTTATATTGCAACCGGGTAGTTACGTTCGAATGGCATGTCTCTGCGCAGGGCAGCCCACGCGACGCGAGCGAATTTGTTGGCAAGCGCCACCACGATGGCATTGCGATGCACGCCTCGTTCGATCATCCCCTGTAACCATCGTCCAAGCGGCGTGTCGCCTTTGGACAAGGACGGCAATGCAGCTCTGGCGCCATGGATGAGCAGCGTACGCAAATACGTGTTGCCGCGTTTCGAGATACCCAAGAGGCGCGGCTTGCCGCCCGTTGTGTGTTGGCGAGGGACTAGGCCGAGCCAAGCGCCGAGATCTCGGGCTTTGCTGAAGCTGCTACCATCGCCGACCGCGGCTACCAGCGCGGTTGCATTGAGTACGCCAATGCCTGGAATGGTCGTCAGTCGACGCATCGCAGCGTCGCTGCCCGCCATCTCGACGAACTCCCCATTTAACATCTCGATCTTCGTATCGAGTTGCTTCCATTCCGCCCGCATTTCCGCGATCAACCGGCTCATCCGCGACGATAGGGTGTTGTCACCGTCAGTGAGCAAGTCGTCGATGCCCTGCTCAAGCTTGCGCCGTCCGACCGGAAAGCTCACCCCACGTTCGAACAGAACCGCACGAAGTTGATTTATCAAGTTGGTCCGTTCAGCCACCAGGCGGGACCGCGCGCGGTGTAGGGTCTGGATGTCCAACTGATCCTGCGTCTTCAGCTCGACGAAGCGCATCGTTGGTCGAGAGGCCGCTTCAGCAATCCCCTCCGCGTCCCGATCATCGTTCTTCTGCGCCTTCACGTACGGACGGACATACTCCGGCGACATCAGCCGTACCTCGTGACCGCTTGCGGCAAACAGCCGGCCAAGATGATGCGCTCCGCAGCAGGCTTCCATCCCGATCACGCAGGCCGGAAGCTTTGCCACGTATTCGATCAGCGTCTGGCGTCGCAGCGACCGGCGCAGGACAACTGTGCCCCGCTCATCGACACCGACCATGCTGCAAGATGTTTTGCCCAGATCAACTCCAAGGATTGCAATAGACGCGATAGACATCGACTCGCTCCTTCCTCTTCAAAGATCCGCATCATATCCGATGCTGGATAAGGGGCGAGCCATCCCATAATGGCCTGCGTTGAGAAGCGGGTAAAATTGCTTGAATGTCTGGAATGGCCCGATTGTGTTGAAAAAGCCGGGATCGGCTGCGGGCAGGCCCGTGGTTTGAAACAGAGCTAGGCGCGCGCGGCGCCTCAGGCGGGTGCCATCTGCGACGGCATCGGAATCAACTTGGCCATCTTGCGGAGGTTCTGGGCGGTAGCGACGAGGAGGAACTCGTCTTTTGCGCCGTTGGGACCTCGCAGGCGCAATCGATCCAGCTTCAGGATGCGTTTGAGGTGCGCAAACAGCATCTCGACCTTCTTCCGCTGCCGACGGGACGTCACATACGCGTCCGTCGTGGCAATATCGCGGGCCAGGTCGCGAGCGCCTTCGTGGATGGAGCGCGTGACCTTGCGGGCCGGCATGTTGGGCGTGCAGCGTTGCCGCAGGTCGCAGGCGGCGCAGTCCTGCTGCCGGGCGCGATAGCGGATGAAGCCGTCCTGGCCGACATCGCCGCGGGACTGCGTGAAGTTGCGGTTGCGCGGACGCAGGCGGTTGCCGGCAGGGCAGACATAGCGGTCGTCGCCCAGGTCATAGCGGAAGTCTGCCCGCGCGAAGGTGCCGTCGCGGCGGGCAGACTTGTCGAACACGGGGATGTGCGGGTGGATGTCGCGCTCGTGGACGAGCCATGCGAGCATCTCGGCTGAGCCATAACCGGTGTCCGCCGCCAGCCGTTCGGGCCAGACGCCGAAGCGGTCCTGCACGCGCTCGATCATCCGCTTGCAGGCGGTTACCTCGGCCTGCCGGATCGCAGTGCTAGGCTCCAAGTCCATGATGACGGCATGGTCGAGATCGATGAGGTAGTTAGTAGGCGTAATAGGCTTGCCCGCCATGCGCGCAGGTCCAGCGCGACGCCGGATCCGCCGGCGCCAGAAACTTCGGCACCACCGGCGTGGCCGCTCCGAATGCGGCATCGTCGAGGACGGCAAGATACTCGCGAACGGCAGGCGTGTCGGCGTCGGGCGGCAGGCCCTCGCTACCCGGGCCGCCAGTCTGACGATTGGCATCGGCCCGGATGAGGCTGGCATCGACAGCGAAGCCTTCGCCACCGACCAGCCCCTCGGCCATGCATTACTGCCGGTCGACGCGCAAGAAGCCCTTGATTTCGCAGATTGTGGCGCTGGACTAGGGCATGTATGCTGGCTGCAAAGGATCACAAGCCCGACACTTGCGCCCAGGGCGCCTGGAACCTGTCCTCGACTGCGACCCGACGCGTTCTGTCTTGCCAGATACCTTCAGCCTCCGCAGTGAGGGAGACGCCTCGTCACGGCAGCGGCACGGTGTCGGCAAATACAGCACGCTGCGCGCAACCAATTCAAACATGAACGATTTGTCATGTACCACCGATCAACATGGATCGGGGTGCCGCAAGGAGCACATCATGACGAATATCCTATTGACGAGTGCGCTGCTTGCTGCCGCTGCTTCGGCAGGCGGATCGATCGAACATCAGACCCGGATCGATCATCCCACGGGCGCGGTCGACGCGCAGTATCGGGGCGACGTGACGATCATCCACCAGCAGGTTGGCACCGTCAGCCCGGGCGGCCGTGCCTCTACGCTCGGCTGCGTCTGGCGCGCTAACATCGCCGTAGTACGTGACGCGCGACATGCTTCCGGCTCGCTGTTCACGCGCGCGATGGAGCGCCCCGGCGCGATCGAAGGCCGCCGCGCCGGCTGGTGCAGCACACACCGCGCCGCGATCGCGCGGGAAGTCGCCGGTCGTCGCGACGAACTCCGGGGTCACCTGATCGACGTGGCACGGGAGGATCACCAGATGTTGCGCAGCGATATCGACCGCGCCCATGGGGATTCGCGCGCAGGATGAGGCGTGTGTGGCGTGCGGCCCTAGTCGGCGCACTGGCCTCGATCCCGCTCACCGTCGCCGCAAGCACCGCGACCGCGCAATCGCCCTTGTCCGGCGGTTTCGAGGTGACGACCGACGAGCGGCGGCGCGGGCTTAGCTGGAGCGAGGGGAAAGGCTCCGCGTCGGCCGATGTTTCGCTCGACATGGCGGACTGGCGCGCGTCGTCGCGCGTCGTCGCGCTGCGCAGATCGCCGCGTCATGGCGGTGCCGACGCCGTGATCGACCTGACCATCGCCAACCGTCGGCGCCTCGGCGCATTCGAGGTCGAACTGCGCGGACGGGGACATCTGTTTGTGGGCGGTCCCGACCGGCTGGACTATGTCGAGATCGGGGGCGGGGGCTCGTATGCGCTTGGCCCGCTGATGGTCGACGCCGGGCTGGACTATGCGCCCAGCCAGTCGTCGGTCGGCGGCAGCACCCTGTATCTCTACGGGGGTGCGACGGCCGGCATCCCGGGCACGCCCTTCACGCTGGTGGCGAACGCCGGCCGGACGACCGGTGCCGGCACTGCGGCGCGTGCCGCGCGGCTGCGGGCGGACGGGCGCTATCACGACTGGCGGATCGGCGTGGACCATGTGACCGGCCCGCTGACGCTGGGCGTCGACTATATCGGCACCGACCTCAGCCGTGACGATAGCGCCAGTCCCTATGCCGATACCCGGCACACGGGCGACAGGCTGCTGGCACGAGCGCGTCTGGCGTTCTAACCGCTAGCACGCTGCGCTCTCGGGTACAGTGTCTCCGGTGGCGGTAGATCTTGCAATACTATGCGGCCGATGCGGCCGTGTCGCGCGGCGAGCGTTCAGGCGGGGGCTGAAAGAAACGAGGGGAATGATCATCGGTTGGTGGCGCAGCTATTGCGGGAAACAGTTCGGCGCGATTGCTGAGTGGACCGTTCGCGGCTTTCATGCCGCTGCGAGAAGTTGCCTGTTGAAGTAGCCGTGATAGGGCGTCCTGCGGTCAAGCGACGAGTGCGGGCGTCGTCCGAGGTAGAAGGCCAAGTACCGGCCAAACAAGGCGGGCGCGACGCTGGCCTAGCTATAAGTCCGCAGGTAGACCTCCTCGTATTTCACGGAGTGCGAGAGGAAACGCGTTCTACGACGAAAAAGGGGCCGGCAAGCCGACCCCTTTCAATGTACCAAGGTTTCGCGACCTCAGCCGGTGCAAGGGCAGCCGGCATGGTTGCAGCCGGCGGACGCTTGGTGGTGAGTGGCGCAGTTGTCGCCGCAGAAGATGCGACCATCTGCTTCTACCGCATTGCTCGTGCTGACAACGCAGACGCAATCATTGCAAGCACACTTTACCATTTCGACGTTGACGCTCATCATCTATTCCTCGTGTATGTGGTCTTCGGGTTCAAGCACGTGGTCCATCATGTTGGTCAGCATGGTGCGAACGTGACAGTCGGGCAGCTCATAGAAGACGTTTCGTCCGCTACGTGTCTGCTTCAACAGCCGCCCTGCCCTCAACAAACGAAGGTGCTGCGAAACGAGGCTCTGGCTGACTCCGACCTCTTCGGTAAGGTCCCCCACCGACCGTGGCCCCTCCAGGCACGCCGCTACCAGCCTTAGCCGGTTCGGCTCGCCAAGAAGGTGAAACAGCTCGGCAAGCTGCGCTCCCTCATCGTGTGTCATGCAAACACCAACATATGAACATGTACTAATATATACACGTACGTACGCTCGTCAAATGGTTTTCCATTATCTGTTCGCGATCAGTGATGTGTGTGGTTGCAGGCTTTCCGCGGAGTGGTCACGTCGAGCAGCGCTCCGCCCGTTCGGCGCAGCAGGCTCGCTGACCAGCGGAGAATAACCGCCGCGCCGACAATCCCCATAAGCGGGTCGAGCCATACCAAGCCGTAGCGCCGCCCGCACCAAAGCGCGGCGATCGCTAGCACGGAGGTGAGCGCGTCGGACAGCACGTGCACGAAAGCAGCCTCGCGGTTGTGATCGTGGCCACAACCATGCGCATGCGGCGCTTCGCGGAGCAGCCAGGCGCTGAGAAGGTTCACTGCAAGACCGATCAAGGCCACCACCAGCGCGGCTGAAAAGTCGATCGGTCCAGGCGAGACGAGACGAGCAACAGACTCACCTGCAACCAATATGGCGACTACCGCGAGCATCACGGCATTCGCGAAGCCACCAAGGTCGCCCGCACGGTGTGCACCGGAATAGCGTCCCGACGTCGCATGACGTCGCATGAACCGGTAAGCGAACACCGCCACTCCCATGGCAGCAGCATGCATCCCCATGTGCCAGCCGTCTGCGAGCAGTGCCATTGAACCGGTCCACCACCCCGCTGCCACTTCGGCGATCATCGATACCACGGTCAGGCCGAGCACTAAGGTTGTTGCGCGTTCGCCTTGTGCATGGGCGTGAGCGTCGCCCTTAGTACCATGGGGATGCTCAGGGTGATCGTGATCTGTAGCAAAACTGGTCATGACTAAATCCGTTTGACGACACCGCATCATGCCCCCGATTTTCGTGCTGCGTTAGTGTGCGATGCTGGTCACAGCGAACATCAGCATCATTCCAGCGATACTGGCCAGGGTCGTTCGCAATCGTGGATCGAGCGCATAGCTTCTCGGCAACAGTTCGCACGCACCAATATACAGAAAGACGCCAGCGAACCCGGCCATCAACGGGGCCAGCATGGCTGGCGGGACGGTTATGCCGAGGCCAAGCAGCACACCCAATAAAGGCGCGAAGCCGTTCAACACGAGCCAGCGGCGTGCTGCTCTTTCCGACCTTGCTGCCAGACAGAGGCTCACCGTGTTTACGCCGTCCGCAATATCGTGCGTTAGAACCGCCAGAGCGATGAGCCACCCGGCGTCCGCACTGATCTGGAAGGCGATGCCGATGCCCATACCGTCCATCAAGCTGTGTAGCGTCAGGGTGGCGGGGCCGAGATGCGTTCTCCAACCCGCCGGTAGCCATGTTGCCTGTCTCAGCGCTCGATCGAGCAGCATGTAAAAGCCAAGCCCGACCGCCACGAACCCGACCAATGCTCGCGAACTCCAATAGCCGTGCGCAAGCTCGAGTGCCTCAGGAACAAGGTCGAACACCGCCACCCCGAGTACCACGCCTGCAGTAATACCCAGAACAAACACGATCCTGTGTTGCAGGCGCAACGCCAGCAGCCCCCCGGCAAGTGTTGCTAGGCTGGCGGCTATGCCAAAAGCAATGGGTATGAGGCTCAAAGGTCGAGCCTTGGATCGACCTGTCGACCGTTGGGTAAGCGCCAGAATTTTGTAGCTAGGAGCATTTGCACGCACTGACGCACTCGGCCTCATGATACAAGATATCGAGCCGGTATCATACGTATCTTCGCTGGGCGGCACCCCGTCAAAGGTCAGCACCGCTCATGCGGGCAGGAGCGCTAGTGAAGATTGAGGTACGAACGGCCGACACGCCCAAGGGTCGAAAAGTCTCAGGTGCCCCGTTCGGGATCGCGCGCTTGCCTTAAACCAGATATGATGTATCGTCTCTTCCGGAGCCAGTTGTAGTAGACCAGACGTTGCAAACGAGAACAATCGATTGGCTTGACCGGGCTCCGCTGGTGGGATCCGCAGCCTGCATGGTGCACTGCCTGGCGCTCCCGCTACTGCTCGCGGCTGCGCCCGTTTCCATCTTTTTCTTTATACCCGAGAGCTTCCATCATTGGGTCATTGCCTTCGCTGCGCCCGCGGCGGTGATTGCCCTTTCGAGCGGTAGAGCGCGCCACCGCACCGTCTTTCCGGTCGCCTTCGGGTGTGTTGGACTCACTTTGCTACTACTTGGCGCCTTTGTGTTTCCCGAAGGCCAGGTCGAGACGATCGCGGTCGTCTTTGGCGGCGTATCCCTCGCCACGGCGCACATTCTGAACTGGCGTTCGCGTCGTGCCTGCTAGGCGTTTCAGCAAGCCAAAAGCGTTCTGTGTGCGGCGCCCTTACGGCTGGCTCCACAATGAAGTGCTGCGCGTGCTCGACGTTTCTGGAAAGCCGCTCAGCGCTCACGCAATTGCGCTATGCATCGCCGAAAGCGAACCTGGCATTCACCATAGTTCGGTCTTTCGGGCGGTAGGTCGGCTACTCGAAACCCAGGCCGTCGACAGGATCGAAGCGCTAGCTAGTTATGTCTTGCACCGGCCATTCCCAATGTTGACGATGATCTGTCGTCACTGTGACGTGACAACAACAGCCGACGCTGGCGCGATCAGGACTGTCCTCGATGACGTCGCGGAGGCGAAAGGATTCCAGCCCCGGCGCTACGTTACTGAGATCGTTGGATACTGCACAAGATGCACAGCATCTGGGGATTCTCCCAGCCAACCAATTTGAGCGATTGCCAAGAGTCAACGAAGCCGTGGCGGCGGAATACGATCCGCCGCCACAGCACATCTCGTTACGTTAAAGCCCGAACCGGATCGTAGCGCGGATATCTCGCCCTGCAAGCGGAGCGAAGTCCTTGAGAAAGCTTGCATGTCGACGAACGTTCACGTCGAACATGTTATTTGCTGACAGAAGCAGCTTGGTTTTGCCGTCACGACCGAACGGCGAAAGGCTAACACTTGCGTTGACGATGGTATAATCCTTCGTTGGCGTTTCGAACGCTGCAATGCGCTTCTGATCAAACAGATGTTCCACCTCGCCGCGTAGCGTGAACTGACCGCCCTGCGCCTCAATGCCGCCAAGGACACGCGCCGGCGGGATACGCGGGATCGGCCCTTGATCGACGACGTTGGCATGTACGTAGTCGCCGAGCACGTCACCGTTGATCCGCGTCTCACCGACCTGGAAGAGCGTTGCCGACAGGTTTGCTTCGAAGCCGTAGTAGCGCGCGTCCGCCTGCTGGTACTGGAAGCACGGCAGGTCCACTTCGCCAGCATCGGCAGGATCGCGGCCGTATAACGTTGTCGCAGCCTGGCAAACTTCCGGTCCAACCTGGTTTTCCGAAATATAGTTGGAGAACCAGTTGTAATAGGCCGAGGCGTCGAAGCTCACGCGATCGGTATGGGCATGCAGCGTTGCCTCGAGACCCCAGGACTTTTCCAAACGGAAGTTCGGGTCACCCAGTTCGTAGGCTTGGGTGCCGGCATGTCCGCCATTTGCAAAGAGCTCTTCACCAGAAGGTGCACGCTCCGTGCGTGAACCATTGATGCCCACGCGGACCGCGTCACTCAGTGCGTACGACGCGCCAAGTGATCCGGACAAGGCGTTGAAGCTACGCCGCCCTGTAAAGAAGCGGCTTTCTTCATCGTTGCGGGCGTTCAGGTCGCTCCATTCATACCGCAAGCCACCCTCAGCACGGAACGCGCCGGAGTTGAATTGCTGGAGAGTAAAGATCCCGGTCTGGTTGGTCTCGTTTCGCGGGAGGAAAGCCTCCTCGCCCACTACGTTGAACAGGCGGTTGAAGTACTGGACGCCGGATGCACCACTCCAGCCCCCGCGGTTCGCCTGGACGAGTTCGAGACGACCTTCGGTTCCATTGTTGTAGAAGGCAGTGCCGACCGAGCCATCCTCCTCCAACTCGAAGTGACGGTAGTCGGCATGTCCAAGGCGAACGCGAATTCGCTCAAGGAAGCCACCGCCCGTCTCGATCTCGCCGCGCAGATCGTATCGGTTCTGCACGATGTCGAGCCGCGGCGCTTCCTGTTCTTGCCCGACTTCGGTCGCGTATCGAATAGGCACGCCGTAGAAGCTGTCATAATGACTGTAGGAAACGCCCAGGCTACCGGTATCGGTAATGATGGAAGCGCCGACACCTGCCGTCCACGTCTTTGAAAAGGAGTTGGGCAGGCGGCCCTTGATCTGCGCCGCCCCGGCAAAGTCGATCGGCTCTTCGCCGGGCTCGACCGCCTGCGGGAGGCCCACCTGGCTCAGCACAGCTGCACGGGCCTGGCGCGACAGCGCGTAACCGCCGATTTCCAGATCGTCAGACTTCAGATAGGATCCATCAGCATGCAGCACGAGGTGCTTGCCGACGGCCACGTCGCCTGCGGCTTCAACGGAGCGCTCGTTGGCGGCACTGCCATAGTTGGCGATGCCGTTCACGCGGTAGCCGTTCTCGGGCACCGTCCGGGGGATGCGCGTATCGATGACGTTGACGACGCCGCCAACGGCTGACGAGCCGAACAGCAACGCAGAAGGTCCGCGTAATACTTCGATGCGCTCAACGAGAAGTGGATCGATGATAACGGCATGATCGACGCTCGTGTTCGACACATCGATCGAGCCGATCCCGTCAGTCAGGACGCGGATGCGCTCTCCCTGAAAGCCTCGAAGAATGGGCCGAGATGCAGAAGGTCCGAACGACGTGGCAGAGACGCCCGGCAAGCGCGCCAGGGTTTCGCCAAGGGTAGGACGCAGGTTACGGGTTAGCGCCTCTCCGCTCAGCACCGATGTACCCTGCAAAACGTCGCGTTCGCTTTGCTGGAGGGGTGCAGTGACAATGATATCTGCGCCAACGGCAGTGGAGCGAGACGGTGTTGGAACGGCTCCTCCGGCAGGGCCATCCCGCTCATTGGCGAGAGCAGTCCCGCTTGATGCGGACTGAGCGTATGCCGGTCCGGCAAGAATCGACAAGAGGCTTACGCCGATAAGATACTTGTTCATTACGTGTCTTCCCTGAACTTCAACACGCCCATACCTTAACGTTATATTGTCACAAGGGATGAGTTTTAAAATGATATATTTTCATGAGGCAGCGCTGCGATCAGGTCGGACTATCGGCTCGTCCCGTGACGGTACTCCGCAACAGTGCCCAGGCGCGGAATTGATCAATACGCAGTCCTCTCTAACTTCACCAACCGGACGTATGAGCGGATTTAGCCAAAGCAAACAGCAGGAAGATAATCAGGTGTTGCAGGTAGCGCAGGTTCCACAGACCTCGATCACGGGGCGCTTGGCATTAAATCCTGCAAGCCCTACCGCTGCGCGCAGGTTAGTTGCGATTGCGTCATCATCAATATGATCAATGCTACTGCAAACATCGCAAACAAGGAAGATGCAGTCATGCTGACAACCAGGATGAGCGTTTACAATATAGGCATTTCTACTTTCTATCCGCAGTACAATGTTACTCTCTACAAAGAGATCTAATATTCTATAGACGCTGTTTGCGGCGATCCTGCGGTTTTCCGAACGCGACAAGCCGTCAGCTATATCATAAGCAGAAGCCGGCTTAACAAAATCCGCTATGGTCATGAAGACCGCTGCACGCATCGGCGTCCATTGCTCTCCAGCGGCAATAAGTACCTCTCGCGCAGCTTCGATTAATGCTGCGCCCTGAGGCTCTTGGTGAAAATGTGCGGCATGACCCATTGGCTGGATCTAGGTTGTAGGCCGAGCTTCGGCAACGCATGGCATAAAATGCTGCCCGGCCGTGCATTTGCCATTGAGCGCGGCAAATCACAAAGCTAGGGAGGTGATATATTATATCAGAGGCTTTATGAATTCCACTCCATTGATCCCCGTCACGGTTCTCACCGGCTACCTGGGCGCTGGCAAGACCACCCTCCTCAACCGAATCCTCAGCGAAAATCACGGCCGCAAATATGCGGTGATCGTCAACGAATTTGGCGAGATCGGCATCGACAACGAGCTCATCGTCGATGCCGATGAGGAAGTGTTCGAGATGAACAACGGGTGCATCTGCTGCACCGTTCGCGGCGACCTGATCCGTATCATCGAAGGCCTGATGAAGCGCAAAGGTGCCTTCGATGCCATCATCATCGAGACGACCGGGCTCGCCGACCCGGCACCTGTTGCCCAGACTTTCTTTGTCGATGACGACGTGCGTGCGCGTGCCAGCCTCGATGCGATCGTGACCGTCGTCGACGCGCGCCACATCCTTGCCCGGCTTGAAGACAGTCACGAAGCAGAAGAGCAGATCGCCTTTGCCGACGTAATTCTGCTTAACAAGACCGACCTCGTGGACGCACAGGAGCTGGAGCGGGTCCGCCAGCGCATTCGCGCCATCAACGGCCCGGCACGGCTGCATGAAACACAGAAATGCGTTGTGCCTCTTGAGGAGGTTCTGGAACGTGGCGCCTTTGATCTTGATCGCATTCTGGAAATTGAACCCAATTTCCTGTCCGAGGACGATCACGAGCACGACGACGCGATTACATCGGTATCGCTAAGCTCGGAAAGCCCGATCCGGCCAGAACTATTCATGCCTTGGCTGCGCAACCTGACGGCCGAGCAAGGACAGGATATTCTGCGCCTCAAAGGCGTGCTGGCTTTCCCCGATGAGGAGCAGCGCTATGTCGTACAAGGCGTTCACATGCTGCTCGATGGCGATCATCAGCGTGACTGGAAGCCGGATGAGGTCCGTGCCAGCCGCATGGTGTTCATCGGCCGCAATCTCGATGCCGCTGCTCTACGGCAAGGCTTCGAGGCCTGCGCGGTTAGCGCTGCCTGATGGCTGAGCTTCTCGAAAGAGCTGCGTTGGTCCATCGTCACGGCCGGCACGTCGAACTCGACGCCGAACCCACTGCGATCCTGTGGCTGGGGACGTTAGCCGCAGTCGCGCTTGGCGATGGTAGCGTACACTGGCTAAACGACGAAGGTGGACCGCTGACACGCTCGGTGCACGCCGGAGCGATCCTGACCACCTGCCGGCATCCTGATGGCATGTCCGTGCTGACCGGAGGCGATGACGGCCGCGTGTGCCGGGTCGCAACCGACGGCGACATTACCGAGATTGGCCGCTTCGAGCGTAAATGGGTCGAGCATCTTGTCGCTAGCCCCGCGTCTGGCCTCATTGTCGCAGGGGTCGGCCGCGAGGCGGTGGCGTGGATCAAGGGCTCGACCGAGCCTACCCATCGCTACGCCGTTGGTTCAACGATCGGTGGCCTCGCGCTCGACGCGAAGGGCAAGCGGCTCGGGATTGCGCACTACAATGGTGCAACCCTGGTTTACGGCACCAATCCGGACAGCGGCCGCGTTGCTCTCAATTGGGTCGGTTCGCACATCGCCTGTACGATGAGCCCCGATGGTCGCTATCTTGTCACCGGCCTGCAGGAGACGGGACTTCATGGCTGTCAGCTCCCTGAGTTGCGAGACATGCGTATGTCTGGCTACGCCACCAAGACCCGCAGCTTCTCCTGGGATCGCAAGGCCAAGTGGCTGGCAACAGCGGGCGATGCGCAGGCGATCCTCTGGCCCTTCGAGGGCAAGCTCGGGCCAATTGGCAGGGCTCCATTGCTGCTCGCTAAGCGAGAGGGCACGATCGTTACGCGTGTCGCTTTCCATCCACGCGACGACATCCTTGCGATAGGGTACAGCGACGGGACGGTGATCCTTGCTCGCCCCGCAGATGAGAACACCGTGCTCATCGATGAGGGCGGCGCCTTTATCACCGCGCTTGCCTGGAACGATGCCGGTACCCGGCTCGGCTGGGGCGACGAGGACGGCCGGATTGGGATCCTCGACATGGAAGCGCGGGCGTGAGGAGCCCCTGCGTGAGTGTCTGCCGCTTCGACGGTAAAACCGGCTGGTGCGTCGCCTGCGGTCGAACACTGGGCGAATGCCGCGAGTGGAAGAAGGTGTCGCGTCCGCGGCTGATAGCGATCAGCAAGACGCTTCCCGCGCGACTGAACAAGCTCGCCGATCGAGGCCTACGCGTCACCGAGGAACAGGCATGATCGAACTTTCGGCACTGTGGCTGATGTTCGTCCTTGGCTTACGCCATGGGCTCGATCCCGATCATGTCGCCGTGATCGACAACATCGTGTTTCGAACCGTGGATGCACGGCCGCGCCTTGCACCCTGGACGGGAACGTTGTTTGCGCTCGGCCATAGTCTCTCGGTCGCCACGATCGCTGTCGGCGTCTCGTTCGTCGCAGGTGCCATTGCCGTGCCCCCATGGACGGCATCGCTTATCGACGTGGCTGTGGTCGTCCTATTGTTGCTCGTCGGCACGATGAACCTCGCCGCGTTGATGCGGCCTGGAGACTATACCCCGATCGGGTGGCGGGCGGGCCTTGTGCCAAAGCGCCTGCGTACCAGCACCCATCCTGCAGCTGTGGTCGCCACCGGCATCATCTTCGGGCTTGTGTTCGACACGGCTACGCAAGCTGCAGCCTGGGGCGCGGCAGCGACCGCAAAAGGCGGTACAATCGCGGCTCTGACCATAGCAGCCACGTTTGCCCTGGGGATGCTCGCGGCCGACACACTCGACAGTCAAATCGTCAGCCGCCTTCTGCGCGCCTCAGGCCCGTCAGCCCCTACAATACGACGCTATCGTCGGGGCGTCGGCTGGCTTGTCGTCTCCCTGAGCTACGGGATGGCGGGTTATGCTCTCGCCGAAACGGCGGGCGTGAATGTTGGTCTACCTGACAGCGTCTTCTCTGCGATCGGCATCGGGGCAGCCGCGATCATCATTCTCCTGTTGCTGGCCGCGCGCTGCCGGTGAATGGCAAGTGGCGTCGGGGTCCGGCTACCTGAACACGTAGAACGAGCGAACGGCGTATCGCTGGCACTGGCCGCGTGCGCGTCGCTGATACAATAACAAGGGGGAAACATCATGTCGGTCCAGCCGGCGCTTCGTATATCGATCGCGGCACTTGCCATCAGCATCAGCCCCCCCGTTTGCGCTCACGAGGCTATTCCGAACCCAGGGTCGTCCGATGGGTCTATGTTGACGGACACGGCCCACGTGCCGACAACTTCGGACAGCGAAGACATCACTGTAACCGGCTGGCGCCTTCGCCAGCTCGACGCCCCCGCCATCACGGGCAGCCGGCTGGGCCTGTCCGTTCGAGACGTTCCAGCGACGCTCGACCGCATCGGCGCCGACGAGATCCTGACCCGCGGATTCCGCACGGTCGAGGAGGCAACCGTTAGTCTGCCGGGTATAATCTCGGGAGGTTCACCGGGGGATCCTTCCCTCTTCTCGATGCGTGGCTTCACTGGCGAGCAGATCACCATCCTGCACAACGGATTATATCTAGGGCCTGCCAACATGATCAACCGGCCCGGCAACACCTTCAACATCCCAGTATCGAGGTGCTGAAAGGACCCGCATCCGTTCTCTATGGGCAAGGTGCCATTGGCGGCGCGGTCAACATCCTCAACAAGAGCCCTGACCTTCGCAAAAGCAGCGGCCAGACACTCGCGTCGTACGGAAGCTTCGACACGATCAGCCTGGGTGTAGGAGGAAATTTGGTGCTCAGCGAGACCCTGGCTGGCCGAGCCGACGTCAGCTATCATCGTACGGCTGGCTATGTCGACGATGCAGGGTCGAACTCGTTCAATGCATCTGGCGCATTGCTCTTTCGGCCCTCATCCTCGTTGTCGGTAGAATTGAGCGTCGACTATTTGCGCGACAACCTTTCGACCTATTACGGAACGCCGCTCGTTCCAGCGACGTTCGCGGTTGAACCGATCCGCGGCATTCTTGCTGCCGGCAATGGCAGCGTGATCGATCGGCGGACCCGCTTCACCAACTATAACGTCGCAGACAATCGGGCACATAGCTCGCAGTTCTGGCCCCGCCTCGTCGTCAGTTGGTCGCCATCGGACGCCCTGACCCTGTTCAACACGGCCTATTACTTCCACGCCGAGCGCCAGTGGATCAACGCCGAGAATTACGTCTTCAACCCATCGACAGAGCTCATCGACCGCGATCGCTTCTTTGTTTTCCACAATCAGGATCTTGTAGGAGACCAGGCGAGCGCCACGCTGCGCCACACAGTGTTCGGACTTGAAAACTCTTGGGTAGTCGGCGTCGATTACAGTCATCTCGACTTCATTCGCGCGCGCGGGTTTCCTGATGGCGACAGCGTCGATCCTCTCGCGCCCGCCCGCGGCAGCTTTGGTCCGCTGGTAGAGCGGCGCAGCCCCACTCGTTGGGATCAGGTGGCGCTTTTTGCCGAAGATACACTCAAACTGACGCCTCGGCTCAAACTGGTCACAGGCCTGCGGACAGAGCGGCTCTATCTCACACGAGAGAATTACAACGTCGACGCAAACAGCAGCTTTCGGCGGACTTACAAGCCCTTCAACTGGCGCGCAGGCCTGGTTTACGACGTAGCACCTGCAGTCACGGCTTATGCCTCTTACAGCACGGGCAAGGATCCGGTCGGATCGAACATCTTCCTGGTCAATGCGGCCGAGAATTTCGGCCTGTCCAGCTCGCGCCAGTCGGAAATCGGGCTGAAGGCGGATGTGCTGGATGGGCGGGGCTCGCTGACGATCGCGGTCTATGACATCAAACGGCGAGACATTCTGACTCAGGTGGGTATCGACGCGGTCAGCAACGTCGGCAGCCAAAAGTCGCGTGGCATAGAGATCTCGGGCGAGATGAAGCTCGCTCGCAACTGGGCAGTGACCGGCAGCGGCACCTATGTCGATGCGACATAGGTGCCGCTTCGTCGATCCAAACTACGGCATTGCGGCTTCCGGGAACCGCCCCCCGAACGTGCCGGCCTTGGTCGGTAATGTTTGGACGAGTGTCCAGCATGTGGCAGGCCTGCCTCTAGAGGCAGGTGGCGGGATCAAGTACGTCGGAAAACGCTATGGCAACACCGCGAATGATCTGACGCTGAAGCCTTATGCAACCGGTATCGTCTATGCGACGTACGCGACGAGCCCGAGGCTGTCGCTGACCGGACGGGTCAACAACATCTGGAACAAGACGTTCGTCCAATGGGCGGATATCTACTACCCGGCACAGGTCATGCTCGGCGAGCCCCGCAGGGCCGAAGTCAGCCTTCTCGCCCGCTTCTAGATTAGCAGCGTGGCGACGAAAGGCCGTGGCGATGCTGGTGTGGTTTCATCGCTGGCTGGGGGTAACCACCTGCGTGATCGTGGCGACTTGGTTCGCTAGCGGTGCCGTCCTGCTGTTCGTCCCCTTCCCTTCCCTAAGTCGAACAGCACAACTCACGTTGGAAGCTCCGCTCGATGTCCGGTCGGTCACCGTGCCGCCCGCCGTGGCAATTCGCACGGTAAGCGGACAGGCAAGCGGCCTTCGGCTGATAAACCGCGCGGGACGCTCCAGTTACGTGGTGTGGTTCCGGCCGGCGCCGTGGCAGTGGACGCACGGACCGGGACGTTGCTGGCAAACCTGTCGCCTTCCTCCGCTTCGGAGGAAGCGAAGCGGTTATTCGCGGTGGCCGGCACCGCAGTCGGTCCGGTCGACTATGACCAGTGGATCGTCCACAATCGCTTTGACCCATATCGCCCCTATTTTTGCCTCGATGCGCACGACAAGATGGGTACGCAGATCTACCTTTCGGCACGCACGGGCGAGCTGCTGCAACGAACGACCCGTTCGAACCGAGCATGGAACTGGGCGGGCGCTGTGCTGCACTGGGCCTATGTCACTCCGCTCCGCGCCAGCTTTACGGCATGGGACCGCGGTGTCTGGTGGGTGTCACTGGTCTGCCTGCTGGTCGTCGTTGCAGGCATTGCTCTGGGCTTTATCCGAATGGCGGCCGCACGACGGATGCGTACGCCCTCGCTCACCTTCTACCGAATGTGGTGGCTCCGCTGGCATCACCTTCTGGGGCTGTTCGTCGGCATCTTCGTGTTCGGCTGGATGATGAGCGGATGGCTCTCCATGGATCATGGGCGAATCTTCTCCCGGGGGACGGTCACGCTGCCGCAGGCGATGCGCTATCAGGGGCTGACACGTGAGAAGGCATTCACTCCTCTGGATCCTATGACGTTGCGCAGCTTGCCCCCTGCCAAGGAAGTCGCGTTTTCCGTCATCGCGGGCACGGCCATGCTCACTACCTACGAGGGCACTCGTGCCGCCAGGCGCTTCGATGTTGGTGGCAGGGTGATCGACGATCGCCAACTGAGCCGTCTGCTGAAGGTCGCGGCAGAGCGTGCGTGGCCCGGTGATCGCGTAAATCGGATCGCGCCGGTCGACCCGCTTTCCACCTATGCCATGGCGGAAGGCTGGCCATCCACCGCACGACGGATCACGTTTGTCTCGTCGTCGTTGCCGGACATCTATGTCGATGCGGCCGATGGCGGGATCCTCACGGTGATGGATACCAGTCGGGCAGCGTATGCGTGGTTTTACTACGCGCTGCACACCTTCAACGTGCCCGGTTTGACCACGAGGCCGATAGTGCGCCGCGTACTGACGTTGATTCCCTTGATTGCCGGGTTCTTGTTCAGCATCACCGGTGTCGTGATCGGTTGGAAGCGGCTTCGTCAAACGCTGAGATCGCAGTAAACTTCTAATTACAGCAGCGCGTCGTGCCACCACACCAGCCGGTCGATATGCGATATCATCACATGTTGCGTATTCTCATCTGCCGGATGATACCTTCACCTGGTCAACCACGGTGTGGGTGGCGGGAGGGGATCACATGCATATTCGTCGGATGGCGCGTCGCGCCGGGCTACGCGCGGCACCAGTAACTTTGATGTCTATGTGCTTGAGCGGTGCGGTGCAGGCGGCGCCAGTGCCGGCTACGACAGGTACCGTTGCCGCTGCGTCTACGGTATCGGTCCAGGCTTTGGACAAGCAGGGTAGCGTCTTTCGGAAGCTACTCGATCAGTGGAAAGCGTTCGATCGGCCGACAGCCCCGCATGTGTCATTACCGTCTCAGCGCCCCGTCGACAGCTTCCGTTACACCTCGTCTTTCGGCATTCGCAGCGATCCTTTTCGCAGGACCGCTACAATGCATGCAGGCATTGACCTGGCAGCCCCAACGGGAACTCCAGTCCATGCCACAGCTGACGGGATCGTCAGCCGCGCTGAAGTTGCATCGGGCTATGGCAATCTCGTGCAGCTCGATCATGGTGCCAGCGTTCAGACCCGGTACGGTCACCTATCGCAGATCTTGGTGAAATCCGGTCAACGGGTCAACCGCGGCGACGTCATAGCATTGGTCGGCTCGACAGGACGATCGACCGGAAGCCATCTTCATTATGAATTGCGCGTCGCCGACCGTGCGATCGATCCGCTCCCCTTCATGGCAAGTGGTGATGAGCAACTCGCCTTGCAGCAGGCGGTCGGCCCGAGCGCGGGATCCTCGTTCGCCGTTGGTGGTCCCGAGGTTCACGACTGAGCCTCGATAGATGACCATCGGCTAACCTAAGGGACGCGCGTCATGCGCGGGACACCCAACCCCGCCACGTGAAGGCTGCGTAGAACAATTCCACTTCCTTGAAGCCGGCATTGTATAGACAAAGCTCGTCTTCCTCGGGAGTAAGGAGCGCCAAGCTGGAGGCCACTGCACTCCGCGCCTGCTCGGTTTGAGCCGGATCTACCCCGGAAGCGACCGCAAACGCGGCATAGCGCTCGAGCCATCGCGTGCGCGCGGGCTCGGCTTGCGGAAAGCTGGAATGAACCACCACCAGCGGTGCGCCCGGCTTCATGCGTCGGTGCATCTCGCGTAATGTCCGCACGCGTTCGTCGCGATTGAGGAAATGCAGCGTGAGGAGGCAGGTCGCCGCATCGAACGGGCCTTCGGGCGCGTCATCGATATACCCTTCGATCAGATCGGTGCGGCCCGCATCGCCGCCCATGGTTTCGCGTGCGAGGTCGAGCATCGGCCCGGCTGGATCGACACCCGTAAAGCGCCAGCCGGCTTGCGCTTGGGCCAGTGCCTTCAATTCCAGGCCGCCACCCGCACCGAGGACCAGTACATGGGCATTCGCCGGCGCATGCTCGGCTAGCAGAAGCTCCGTCATGCGATGCACGGCGTCGAGACCGGGTGTGAAACGCCGCGGGCCGTCAGCATAGTGTACGATCCGCTCGCGATCGGAGAACATGTCGAGGAATAGGTCGTTGCTGTCAGGCATGGATCTCACCTTTGGAACCGCACGGGTGAATTGTTGAACGAGGGTCTCTCAAAGCTCGAAGCGGAGCGAGGCGCGCACGGTCCGCGGGGCGCCAGGATAGATCCACAACGCGCTGTAAGAGCTCGCGGCGTAGCGCTTATCAAGCAGATTATCGGCCTCAAGACGGAACCGCAAACCTTCGGCAATCGGTGCTTCGACCGCCGCCTTCACCTTGACATACTCCGGCAGGACCACGGGCTTCGCCGTCAGCGATCCGGCGCGGTCACCGACGTAAGCGACACCGCCGCTCAACTGCCAGTCGCCGCGCGTCGTCGGAACGCGGTGCACGACCAGCAGTGTGCCCGAATGCTCCGGCACGTTGAGAACGTCTGGTGTCGGGAATGCCGTGTCGTCCGCCTGAGCATCCAGCCAGGCATAGTTCGCCACGATCTGCCAGCGTTCGCCGAGCTTGGCCGAAGTGTCGATCTCGATCCCGCGGCTAACCAGGTTGCCGACCGGCGCAAGGTAGTTGGCATCGACCGGATCGGTCGTGAGGATGTTCTGTTTGCGGATGTCGAACCACGTCACCGCCACGTCGATGCCGGGCAGTTTGGCGGCAACACCCACTTCGTAACCCTTGCCCGTCTCGGGCCCGAAGCCGATGCCATTGCGGTCCGTGCCGGTGTTGAGCGAAAAGTTCTCGCCCCAATTGGCATGCACCGCAATTACGTTGCTCACGCGATACCGGCCGCCAACCCGGAAGTTCACAGGCTCATCGACGTTACGACCGGTGCCGCCGGTGTTGTTGTTGACGATCTTCTGCCGGTAGGGATCGATACGTGCGCCCCCGACAAGCGTCAGGCGGTCCGTCAGTTCCCACATGTCCTGAACGTAGAACGTACCAGCCAGTCGCGTCTCATCATTGTTGGTGAACGGGCGAAGTGGAGCTGCCACTGATGATCCATAAACGGGATTGTATAGATCGATCCCGTAAGGTGCGGCTTCCGAGGGGTTTATGCGCATCCAGCGCTCGCCGTAGAGAAAGCGATAACCTTTCAGGCCAACGCTCACCCGATGACGCCCAATTTGCCCGGAAAGCTCCAGCCGTGCTGCCAGGTCATCCACACTGAAGTCGCGCGACCGGCGCTGACGCCACAGCGACGTGCCGACAATCCGCGACTGGTCAGCCGACAGTCCCTTCAGCGTTCCCTTACGCCACACCAGACCGCCATTCAGCGTCCACCCATTACCTAGCTCGGCAAGCCCCGTGAGCTGGTGCTGGTTGTTGCGCGACCTGGTGATGCCGTTCGACGGTTCGCCGTAGTAGTTGGAGCGCGGCAAGGCGTTGGCGTCGCCGTCGATTGCTGGGATTCCTCGGTCGAAAGGGGTGTCGAACTGGCTGAACTCCCCGGTATAGGTGAGCCGCAACGCGTCGCTCGGCTGCCACGTAAGCGACGGCGAGACGACGCGCCGGCGGATCGAGACAGTATCGCGCCAACCGTCACTGTCCTCACCTGCAACCACTATCCGCGCGGCCAGCGTACGCGATAGCGGTCCCGTGGCGTCCAGTTCCACCCGGCGCGTGTCGAAGGAGCCGTAGCTGATCAGGGCGTTGGCGTGCGGCGTAAAGCGCGGGACCTTGGTCACGATGTTCACCCGCCCGCCGGGGTCGACGTCGCCGAACAATGCGCCCGCCGGTCCCTTCAAGACCTCGATCCGCTCGGTCGTGGCGGGATCGCGCGGAGGCGCCATGCCCCGGTTCGCCAAAAAGCCGTTCAGATAATATTCGGCACCACCGTCTGGTGTGCCAAGGAAACCACGAACTGCAAAATTGTCGATCACGCCACCGCGATTGTTCTGTTGGCTGAATCCGCTGACCAGCTCCAACGCGTCGCTGAGACGGTACGTCCCTGCTGCGTCCAGAATGTCCCGCTCGATCGACCGGCTTGACTGCGACATACGTTGCGTCACGCGATCGGATGACAGGGTGCGGTCCACCGTGCTGCGTGTGCCAAGCACGACGATGTCATCGGCAGTCGAGGCACTCTCTTCTGTGATCTCCTGGGCGGAAGCCGGCGTGATTGGAAACGCTATTGCGCACAGCGCAACGAGGGAGGCACTCCCCCATATCGACGCGCGCCTTTGCTGATATTTCCACGCTACGTTCGACACTGCCCCGACCATCATCATCCCAATCTCAGCTGAAAACGCGAGCATCTACGCCTTGCGTCACGATACATCGTCTCATAAACGGCACGTGTTGCGGTGCAAGATGAAAATATGGTGACACGATTATGACGAATGATGCGGGCACTCATCTGCCGATCGAGGTGCGCCAGCTCCGCCACAGCTATGGTGACCGAGAAGTGTTGCGCGGGCTCAATCTCGCAATTGCCCCTGGCGAGATCTACGCGCTGCTCGGCGGAAATGGGGCTGGAAAGTCGACCACCCTCTCGGCGCTACTCGGCTTCATCGCGCCAACGTCAGGTAGCGTAAGCGTTGCTGGTATTGATCCTGCTACTGATCCGGAGCGAGCGCGGGCGCAGCTTGCGTACGTACCCGAGAGCGTCGCTCTGTATGATCACCTGACCGCGCGCGAGAACCTCGACTATTTCCTGGCGCTTGCCAAAGCTCCCCGGTCCGCGGACGACGTCATCAAACCAGCGCTCGACGCGGTAGGCCTGCCGCATCACGCCTGGAACCAACGTGTTGGCGGCTTCTCCAAGGGCATGCGCCAGAAGGTCGCCATTGCGCTTGCGCTCGCGCGTCATGTTCCAGTGTTACTGCTCGATGAGCCAACCTCTGGCCTTGATCCGCGTGCGACCATGGAGTTCAATCGCCTGATCGAGACAGCGCGTGACCGCCAGGTCACCATTCTTATGGTAACGCACGACCTGCTTAGTGCCGTCGACGTTGCGGACCGCATCGGCTTCCTTGCCGACGGCCAGATCGAAGAGGAGCTTGCCGCTAGTGAGGGGGCTGCCCGGTTCGACCTCAACACACTCCATGCCCGCTACATCGGCGCGAAAGCCGTAGCATGAGCTCGCCTATCATCCGGATTGCTGCCGAGGAATGGCGCAGCCTCGCTCGCAATCGCGCCGGCCTCATCGCCACCCTGCTCCTTCTTGCGCTGATCATCGTGTCTGCCGTGGTGAGCTTCGAGCGCCGCGCCGGGATCGAAACCGAGCGGGCTCGCTATCAGGCATCAGTGGACAAAGGATTCGACAATCAGCCTGCGCGCCATCCTCACCGGATGGTGCATTATGGGCAGTTCGTGTTCCGCCCGCTCAGCCCACTGGCATTCGTCGACTTCGGTGTCGACAGCTTCACCGGCAACACCATCTTCCTTGAAGGGCATCGGCAGAACAGCGCCAATTTCTCCGAGGCACGGCAATCGTCGCTGTTGCTCCGCTTCGGCCAATTGACCCCGGCGTTCGTACTCCAGACACTGGCACCGCTGCTGCTCATCTTCCTTGCCTTCACCAGCGTCGCGCGAGAACGCGAGCGGGGCACGTTGCGACTGCTGTTAGCGCAAGGCGTCAGCGGCCCACAGCTGATTGCAGGTAAGCTGCTGGGGCATGGCATCATTGCGCTTGCGATCGGCGCACCGGCCTTCCTGCTCCTTGTCTGGCTGGCGGCAATCGGCGTCGCGCCGTGGAGCGCGGTCGGTCTGCTCATGCTTGGCTACGCCGCCTGGCTGCTGCTTTGGGCGACGATGGCGGTGCTAATTTCCGCGCTGGTCACCCGGTCGCGTGATGCGCTGGTGGCGCTTGTCGGAATCTGGATGGTTAGTGTCATCCTTCTGCCACGAGCATTACCCGAAGTAGCGGCGACCCTTGCTGTACTGCCGAGCAAAATCGAGACCGAGATTGCCCTCCACCGCGACCTCAAACAGATCGGCGACGCACATAATCCCGAAGATCCTTATTTCGCCGACTTCAAGGCGCGGGCGCTTGCGCAATATGGAGTATCCCGCGTCGAAGACATGCCCGTCCAATATGCCGGCCTTGTCGGTATGGAAGGCGAGCGGCTGACGACCGGCCTTTACGCCAAATCCGCAAAAGAATTGGAGGGACGTGAGGCCGAACAGAACGGCTTCGTTCGCGCCTTTGGCACAATCAGCCCGCTTATCGCGGTCCGGCAGTTATCGACGGCACTGACTGGCACCGGCCTTGCAGCCCACCAGGATTTCCTCAGCCAGTCTGAGGCGTTCCGCTACCGGTTCGTGCAGGCGCTGAACTGGATGCAGGCTGAAAAAATCCCGAGCGTGGGCGGCGGTGAGGATCCTCGCGTGTCTGCCGACAATTGGAAGACGATCCCTCGCTTCCGCTATCGCCCCTATTCGCCTCCTTCCGCGTTGATCTGGCCGAACTTGCTGGTGCTCGGCGGTTGGTTGGCGGGCTTGCTGCTATTGTCGGTGCCGATCGCACGACGTTTAGGAAGGGCCGCTCGATGAGCTTGCTCCGTGCAGAACTGCGCCTGATCCTGCGCTCACGACTGGCCGCCGCTTCACTCGCGCTGCTGTTTGTCCTTTCGGCCCTGTCGATCTGGTCCGGCTTGTCGGCAGTCGACCGGCAAGACGCAACGATCGCACGCGTAACCGCCGAACAGGCACGTGATCTAGCGGCGGTGGCCAAAGAGTACGGCAAGCCGGACGGTGAGGCAGGCTATGCTGCCTATTACTCCTTCCTCCTGACACACGACCGGCCCTCCCCTGTCGCCTTCCTCGCGCTGGGCCAGCGCGACGTACAGCCTACCGTCTTGCGGGTGCGGGCGCTAAGCCTGCAGCAGCAGCTCTACGAGTCCGAGACCCTGAACGCCGAACAGGCCCTGCCGGGCGTGTTCGACTTCGCGTTCGTCGCCATCTACCTCGCGCCTCTGGTCGTGATCGCGCTGACCCACGACCTGGTTACCAGCGAACGCGAAGGCGGGCGGCTGCGCCTGTTGCTTTCGATGCCAGGCACCGGCTTGTGGCGCAGGCGGATCGGCCTGCGCTATCTGCTCGTGACGCTCGCCCTTCTCGTGCCCGCAGGCATTGCACTGGTCGCGACGACCGCGCCCGTGATCCTTGGACTCGGTATCGTCGCAGTCAGCGCGGTGTACCTTGCTTTCTGGTTTGGCCTGAGCTTGCTTGTTGCCAGCCGGGTACGCGCTTCTGCGACAGCTGCAGCCGCTTCGCTCGGGTGCTGGATTGCATTGACCCTGCTCCTCCCTACACTTGCAAATGCCGCGATCGCGCGGGCGGTGCCCGTCAGTAAAGGCATCGACTTGACCTTGGCACAGCGTGAGATCGTTCATCACGGCTGGGACATCCCCAAGGCCGCCACGTTTGACCGGTTCCTCGCCACTCACCCCGAGTGGCGCGGCCATGAGAAGTTCGAGGGTCGGTTCCACTGGAAATGGCTGTTTGCCATGCACCAGGTGGGCGACGAGGCTGTAGCGCCGCAAGTCGCTGCATATCGTGCAAGCCTGCGCGACCGCGAGCGCTGGACAACACGCCTTGGCTGGTTGCTCCCCAACGTCGCTGCGCAAAGCATGTTGCATCGCCTCGCCGACACCGACCTGATTGCGCGGCTTGATTATCAGGACAGCATTGGCGCATTCCACAAGGAACTGCGAAGCTTCTTCTACCCGTATCTGTTCTTCGATCGGCCATTCACGCGTGCCGATTTCGATTGGCTGCCTAGCTATGCCGCGCGCAGCGGAACGGCATCCTGGCCGGTCGTTCCGATGCTCATGCTGTTGGCGGTCACAGCTATCGTCCTCGCTGCGGGAGCAGCCCAGATGCGCCAGATCGGCCGCGACGGCTCTCGCTGAGCCAGTTCCTCACCTTCGTTCAGAAAGTCGATCCTTGCCCCCTCGCCTAGCCACCATGATAAGCCTCGGCCTGCTGGCGGCCCCAGCCTCAGTCGCTGCTCAGGGTCCCGCTCCCCTACCCCCTACTCTGCCGTGGTCAGGCAGCAGCGAGGCATTGATCGCAAAAGCCGGCGATCCGTGGATGACGCCGGCCGAAGCGTCTGGCTTCAAGACGACGCCGCGCTACGCCGAGGTGAGAGCGTGGCTTGAGCGGCTGGATGCAGCCTCACCGTTAATCACCCTGCAGCGCTTCGGTCGCACAGGCGAAGGACGCGAACTGCTGTACGTTCGTGCCAGCAAGGGGGGCGTCAAGAAGCCTGTGGTGCTTGTGCAGGCAGGCATTCATTCCGGCGAGATTGACGGCAAGGACGCCGGGCTGATGCTGCTGCGCGACATCGCCTTGCACGGAAAGGATGATCTGCTCGATCATGTCGATCTGGTCTTCGTGCCGATCTACAACATCGACGGTCACGAGCAGATGAGCGCCTACAATTTCGTCCATATCCGGGGGCCCGCTGAAAAGGGTCGCGATGCGAACGCGCGCAACATCGATCTCAACCGCGACTACGCCAAGGCAGACGCACCTGAGACCCGTGCGATGATCACGCTGCTGCGCGAGCTCGACCCCATCCTCTACGTCGATTGCCACGTCAGCGAGGGCTTCGACATGCAGTACGACGTGACGTTCACCTACGCGGGATGGGGCAAATATGCGCGCCATCACGCTACGGCGGACTGGCTGCAGGGGCGCTTCGGACCCGCCGTGACCACGGCGTTGACGAAGGCCGGCCACACCCCCACCATCTATCCGAGCCCGATCGACACACGAGAGCCGAGCAAGGGCATTCGCTTCAGTCCGGAAGGTCCGCGCTATTCGACAGGCTATGGCGATTTCATTGGCGTGCCGACCGTCCTCGTCGAGAACCACATGCTCAAGCCTTACCGGCAACGTGTCCTTGGCACCTATGTGCTGCTGGAAGCGGCGATGAAGGTTGCCGCCACCGACGCGAACCGGATCTCAGCGGCCAAGGCAAAGGATCGTGCCAGCCGTCCCGCTGAACTGCTCACACGCTGGCAGCCCGCAGAACAGCCGATCGGCTGGATCGAACATTTCACAGGCATCGCGTTCGACACCTATCTGTCACCGGCATCCGGGCGCATGGAACAACGCTGGCTCGGCAAGCCGATTACTTTCCGCATGCCGATCATCGGCCAGACGCCGATCGAGACGGTGCGACTCCCAAAGGCTTGGTGGGTGCCGGCTGCGCAGACCGAGGTACTCGATCGGCTACGTCTCCACGGCATCGCGGTTGAGACCATCGCCGAACCGCAGACGCTCGTCGTCGATCAGGTCCGATTGATCGATCCGAAGCTCTCACCGCCGAGCGAAGGGCGCGTGCCGATAACCGCGACCTTCTCGCACCAACAGCGCGAGCAAGTGATGCCCGTCGGCAGCGTCCGCGTGACAGCTGACCAACCGCTTGGTCTCTTGGCCGCAGCGTTGCTGGAGCCGGAAAGTCAGGATTCGTTCCTTGCATGGGGATTCTTCCCCGAGATGATGACCCCGGCGCCCAGCACGGACGCGTTCATCCTCGCCGCTTTAGGTGATCGCATGCTGAAGACTGATCCGGCGATCAAAAGCGCGTTCGACGCAAAGGTAGCCGCTGATCCCGGCTTTGCCGCCAATCCCGATGCACGGCTTGCCTGGTTCTATGCGCACGCCGGATCAGGGCACCCCTACCCTCTTCGCTATCCTATCACGCGCGAAATCAAGTGAGAGCAGGTCCGATCGGCATTGCAGGCCAGGTGAACTGGTTCCGCTCAGCCCTGGCGGCATCAATCATCCGGTGGTTGTAGGGAAGTACCTCGTAAGCGTGCTTGGCTTGAGTCCAGCTGCTCTGTCCGGAGAAGCGGAAGGCACCGATGACAGCAACCCGCCGTGGCTCTTAAGATGAGCAATCGTCAGGCCGGAATGGCCCGTAAACCGCTGAACGTGCAGATCATGGCCCGCTTGAGGCCGACCGCGATAACAAGGGAGTACACACTTTCCCTACCCTGCTTCGCGAGGCGCAGGCTGGCCCTCCGAATGTCTTGCCACGGTGGGAAAATGACACCTGTTCAGTTGCGAAATCGACCCTGATCGTACAGCGCGATTTCACAACGTCCTTCTGGGTATACCCGGATTGACGCTGAACATGACTTCCCGTCCTTTTGGGTCGGCGACGGAAAACCTCCGGATTTTGGTTCCCGCACAATCTGACGAAGCGACAGGGTTTGTCGCATGTGCCACGCCCAGATTGGGGCGCCCCCGATCGCCGGACTTGACGTCTGACGACAATCATGTGTTTTCCGACAGTGCGCGGCGGCAGCCGGCGCTCAAAAGCGGCCGGGCCGTTTCCGCCCGATTGTGTTGAAAAAGCCGGGATCGGCCGCGGGCAGGCCCGTGGTTTAAAACAGAGTTAGGCGGGCGCGGCGCCTCAGGCGGGTGCCATCTGCGCCGGCGTCGGGATCAGCTTGGCCATCTTGCGGAGGTCCTGGGCGGTAGCGGCGAGGGGGAACTCGTCTTTGGCGCCGTTGGGACCTCGCAGGCGCAATCGATCCAGTTCCAGGATGCGTTTGAGGTGAGCAAACAGCATCTCGACCTTCTTCCGCTGGCCTGAAAGCGCCCAGTGTCGAACGCTAAGCTTGGCGATCTGCGCAACAAGCGCACCCATTCGTTAGGCGCGATCATTCCTGCTTTCCCATCTCTGATTGGCAATTTCGGGAAAGAGCAATCGGGAACAGATTTTGGGAAAAGAGGGATGGCGCTACGGCTACCGGCGTAATCGCTAGGGCGACTTTTCTGCTGTGGGTTCCCAGCATCGCTCTCCCGCGGGAAGGCGATGCTGCATGCATCCTATCGCTGGCGAAGTACTGCCGAACCATCGGCCAGCGTAGTCGCCACGACGTCACGGCGACCTAATTACTGTAGAACATTATAAAAAGCCTTCCCCGGCATGTTCCCGGAAGCGCTCATGATCGCGCACATACTCTGCGACCATATCGATCGACGCATGACGGCTATGCTCGCGCATCTTAAAGAGATTGGCATTTTGCCGGCCGGCCTCGGTCAGGAAGCCGGCCCGCAGCGAGTGCCCGGAGAATAGGTCTTCCGGATAGCCGGCGGATCGCGCAGCCGCTTTCACGACAAGGGCCACACCTTGCGCGCTCATCGGATGCTCGGTGAGACGCCCCTGTGGAGTCAGTTTACGAAACACCGGACCGCTGTCGATCGCCGCTTTCTCGAGCCAGGCGCGATAATGCCGCACCGGCTCGAGGCGCCGACCATCGGGAATAGCGACGCTGTGCCCCCTGCCCTCCTGGTCGGTCTTTGACGTTGGCACGCGGACCAGCAATCCGCGCGTATCGTCCGACACCCGCCCGACGGTAATCGCCACCAGTTCGGAGCGGCGAAACGCACCCGCCATCCCGATCGCCAACAATGCCCGGTCACGATACGACCGCAGATCCTCGCCATCGATCGTCCGCAACATGTCACGCAACACGTCGCCATCCGCGGGGCGCTTCTTACCCGATGGATCGTCGCGCTTGTCGCGTCGGATGGCCCGCATGACTTTTTCCAACCGCGCGCCGTCTAACTGTTGCGTCGGCGGATCGAACCCCGCTGCACGGTGCGCAAAGACTATTGCCGACAGCCGTCGACCGATCGTCGAACGTCTGAGCGGCTTGGCCAACGCCTCGCGCCCTCCCCGCGCCCGATGCGGCGCTATTGGTGCGAACCCGCGCTCGGCCAGTAGGGTCAGGAATGCGGCGACGATCGCCGGCGTCGCGGGCAACGAGCAATAGCCGCTCTCCTCACACCAAGCGCAAAAGAGCCGCCAGTCGGATTGGTAGGCACGCAACGTCGCTTCCGCCGATGCGCGTGCAACATAGCCGTCGACGCGTTCGCGATCGTCCGGTGCCAGATCGGGTAGGTATGCGGCGAGCGTGCTGACCTGATCGGCTATGACGAGGTCGCCAGCCAGGCTCATGTCAATCTCAGCGTCGTGTGACACGTCGGTTCGCTCGATCATCAAAACAGCTGACTTGCCACATTTGTGGCCCCGGACCGATACGCGATTGGCCACTTTCACGCCAGAATGTTTCTAGCGAGAATTAGTCTTATCGCTAGAATGATATGCCAGATGCTCCGCACTTTCGCCGTCATTCCGGTTCTCCTGCTGTCACCGGCTACCCCAGCTTCACGTATCTTGACGGTTATCCCTGTTTTCCCTATTTCATCAATATCGGCTTTAAGCCGGTCGTGCTTCTACCACGATCCGCGCGTGCAGGCTGAGCCCGCACGCGCGACCGAGTCCCCCCGCGTACAGGCAGCAGCCGGCATGCGATCGAGATCCCGCCGCGCAGGTAGCAACCTGCAAGGCATCCAGCACAGGAACACCCGCTCATGGCGACGAGCATGGAAATCGTACCCTCGGGCGAATTGCAAAAGCAGTTCGGCCGCTATTCCGACGAGGCGATGATCCGCCCGGTCGGCGTTAGTCGGAACGGCCGCGTGCGCTTCGTCATGGTCCCCGTCGATGAATATGAGCGCCTGCGCCGTCGTGAACGGATCGCCGGCCGCGTGGAGGATCTTGATGACGAAACCCTCGAAGCCATCCGCGGCGTCGAACCCGGCCGCGGCGCCGAAGACGCCGAAAAAAGGCTTAACGCTGCCGCAACCGGGTGAAGTCCTCAACTACAGCTACCTGTGGGAATACGAGTACCTTAAAGGTCGTGACGAAGGTATAAAGGACCGGCCCGTCGCCGTCGTTCTGGTGACCCGTCCGAAGGATGGGATCGATCAGGTGCACGTCGTGCCGCTGACCACCAAGGCCCCTACCCGCGATCAGTTGGCGATCGAAGTGCCTGAGGCCGTGCGGCGTGACCTGGGACTATCCGGTGACCGATCGTGGATTATCATCACCGAGTGGAACCGTTTCGCGTGGCCCGGCTATGATATCCGGCCGATTGCGGGGCGCGAGCCGGCGATCAGCTATGGCTATTTACCCGCCAGCTTCTTTCGACGCGTCCGCGATGCGATCGTAGCTGCTGGCATCGGCCGTCCAGTGGATCGCGACTGACGCAGCCGGCAGTGATCGAATCAAACGTCCATCGCCCTCGGAATTCGTGCTTTCGACGACACTACCGTCCGATGGCTGCGGACATCACGTCAGACCCCGTTGTGGACATTCGCGGTTGACTTTCCGCTGCCCTCAAACGACATTTGTTAATCAGATCTCTGTGGAGCGGCTGGCTACGTTCTAGGAGCGCGAAATGGGTTCCCCGGCCAAGATTCTTTGCCCGATCATAGACAGACTGCGGAATGTGATCGACCACCGGGGTCGGTCCATCTCGACGATACTGTGTTCCCATTCGTAGCGAGCAGCTCCGCTCAAATGGTAAGCAGCGCGGGGATCTAGCGGGGCAGTAGCCCGCTCGAAGCCTCCTTTGCACCGGCGTCTGAAGCGCATCGTTGCTGGCTCGCCGAGCGATATGCCGATGACATCCTCATAGACCGGTCGATCACGGTGCCAGCCAATGCCTGCACCAGGATCATACCGGATCAGCAGTGCCTGAACGAGAAGGGTCGAGTCCAGCTGGGCAAAACTTGCCGCGCGGTCCCTGATCGAAAGCAGCCAGTCGGGAAGCGGTTCGGCAGCCACCGGACGTCCCACCTCGAAATCGTAACTCCAGCCGAATGACGTGGTGAGGCGCTTGCCGGTCCAGCCTTGGAACTTGAACGGGGTTGGATTGGTCGCGTCGATCCGCGCGATCAGTGCCCGCTCCTCGTCCCGATCGAGGAAGTCGGGACATGCACGCAGCCCCGGTAGTACCGGCATATCGAAAAGGTCGAGCATCATGCCGCTGCGGGCTCGGCGAAGATCGGCAATTGCTCCACCTCTACCGCGGTCGCCTCCGCAAAGTTCGACACCGTTACGCCGACGAGCCTGATGCCCTTGGCCGAGGGAAAGACCGAGCGCACAAGATCGATCGCCGCCTGACGCAACTGATCGTGGTCCGTCACGACGGCCGATTGGCTGCGGCTTCGCGTAATCTGCTGAAAATCGGCATATTTAATTTTCACAGTTACGGTCCGGCCGAACGCTCGGCGCCGTTCGCACCAGTTCCAGACATCGTCCGCCATTCGCAGCACCCCGGTTTCGATCTCGCTCTCGTCCGTCAGATCGCGATCGAACGTCGTTTCCGAACCGGACGACTTGCGAACCCGGTTAGGATTGACGGAACGCGTGTCCCGCGCACGAGCGATACCGTAATACCATTCGGCAGAACTGCCGAAATGCCGCCGCAGGAAGTCCATAGACTGTGCGCGAAGATCGGCTCCCGTCTCGATACCGAGCCGCTTCATCTTGGCAGCGGTGACAGGACCGACGCCGTGAAACCGAGCCACCGACAGCGTTTCGACCCAGGCCGCCCCCATGTCGGGGGTGACCGCAAACTGACCGTTCGGCTTGCGGTGATCGGACGCGATCTTGGCGAGGAACTTGTTGTATGAAATCCCCGCGGATGCCGTCAGCCCAGTCTCGCGGAATATGTCCGCGCGGATGGCTTTCGCGGTGAGCCAGGCCGTCGGCAGGCCTGCCTTGTTGTCGGTGACATCGAGATAAGCCTCATCGAGCGACAGCGGCTGGATCAAGTTCGTGTAGCGCGCGAATACCGCGTTAATTTGTCGAGACACCTGCTGGTAAACCTCGAAGCGCGGCGGCACGAATAACAGGTTCGGACAGCGACGTTGTGCTGTTACCGACGGTAAGGCGGACTTCACCCCATATTCGCGTGCCTCATAGCTGGCGGCCGCGACGACGCCACGCGCCCCAGCATGGCCGACCGCAACCGGCTGGCCTCGGAGTGCTGGATTGTCCCGCTGCTCAACGGACGCGAAGAAGGCATCCATATCGACGTGAATGATCTTTCGGACAGGATCAACGACCATGGCCGGGGAATACTGCAAACCGAACGAATGGGGAACATCAATTCTGTAGTTCGCATCCCTCGGTGCGGAGGTGGCTCGAGAAAGGCCTGTACCGGAGATGTTTGCGCAACATGGACTATCTTCAGCTACTCCAAAGCCATCTCCCATTGAGCCAAACATGCAAAGCGTCCCGACGCTCATGTCATCGACTACGAATCCCGTGATTACCCTCTGAAGGCAGAGGCTGACCCAGCGATCCACGCGGGTAGGCCAGCCGCATCCCGAATGTGTCCAAGCAGGGTCCAGACCTCCCGAATGAGGTGTTCAATCTCGCGGTTACCTACCCTGTTTAGACGGGATTTGTGTTCCAAACCACATGCTCACTCAGGGTATGCCTCTGATAACGCGGTGTTTCCCATCGTGACGACCACTTGGTGCTTAATGCCGTCTACTGTCGGGAATAGAGCCCCCGCTCAGACCCAAACACCCTCCCTATGCTCGTGACGTCATGCCTGGCACCAATCGAGTTTTGTACTGGCACGCTTTGAGTATACCTCTGAAGGACCGCACGTCCCGCCGTCCCGGGGAGCTGGTGCTTCGAGACGGCCTAGGTCTGGCGGTCAGCGTTCCGCAGCCTTGGCGTCGCCAGGTAATTGGCCAACGTTGCGAGGTGCCGCCCGCTTTCTCGAAAAGGATCATAATCGGGAAGGCGCGATCATAGCTTCACGCGCATCAAGTCCATGCTAGTCCAAGGCTATGCAGAAAACCGCTAGGCAGAGATGACGCAGCAACGTCTCATGTTATATTTAGTGCTTGGCGGGCGGCAACCGCCATCTCGCGAAACGCCGTCTTCAATGTCGCACCGGCATCTACCCATGGCGTGCGATCATCGCCCGCTCCATTCGGCTCTCCCACATGTAAGCGGCGACATGCTCGATTAGGGCATCGTCGTCGTTGCTAGTGAGAGGCGGCACCGGTTAGCCAAATCGAATCCTTGCAAGTGCGTTCTTGTTACGTTCCATAGCATGATGCACCGGCAAACGCGAATCACGGTAGATCTGGCGGTACAGATCCTGCGCTCGACTCTCGAACAGACCAGCGCCGGTCGCGTCGATACCGTGGCTGTTCGCTTGGCCTTGCACTGTCTTTGGACTCACTGCCCCGAACGCTGGCCGCTCGTGATGTTCTGGGAAGCCGCGATGCAGGATAACGAGATCGGCCGCAGCCAGAGCGTAACCGCATCGTTCAACGGGATTGTACGCCAGTTGCGGCGATCAGGAGCCTACTCGGAAACCAGCGCCTAACTACTGCGGGCTAGCGAATAGGATCATATCGACAGCAAGGGCAACACGATGCCAGTCATCGCAGCCTTTGGGACTGGACAGGATATCGCCGAGGGAATTGAGTACCGCCCTGGGAGCGGCATGGCCATGCGCTTGAACAAGTTGCGCCGCTTTCAACCAGACGTCGCGTTCCGTCATGACCGGATCGCTAGCCAATGATCACCACTGTCAATTCCTCGCTCGTTCCGTCCTTGAAGTGCACCAGCACCCGATCGGCCAGTACATCAACGCGCATTTTCAGCACCTGGCCGCGTGCGTTGCGGACTTGGACGATCACGTCTTGCCCGAGGTCATGCTCAAATACGGCGACGTCTTTCGTCTGATCCGCGGCGATCTTATGGACGATCTTACCCACTGTCATATGTTAAGATTGCCTCTTTCGATCTCGACGAGCACCGCATCGGCGTTAGCTTCCCCAGGCTCGCGTCCGCCGATATGCTGCGAGCACGTCGACTTCAGGCACCGCCGTGACCTGCTCGTTGGGCGTGCCGGCCCATTTGATCATGCCCACGGCCCTTTCTTCGTGACCGGAACTGATGGCCTGCTGGAACGCTCCTTGGCATCATCCATGGGCAAGATCGGGATCGGCGAATATTCGCGTGTCGCGTGCAGCCGGCGCAGGATCATCGCCAGGTCGCGCTCGGTCAGGCCGGACGCCTGATCAATCACTTGCCCCTCGGGCAAAGGCTCAACCCAAGCGGCAAGACGGTTGCATGCCTCACCGAGTTCGGGATCTACGGAATCATCAAAGCCAGCCATCGCGGCAACCTACGCCTTCCGTTTCCGTCCGCAAGTTCATAGAACGACCGGCTGAGGGAGCGAGCATGGCAACGATCACCGAAGAGGCCCTTCAAGGGGAATGGTTCTACCTTGAGGAAGAACAGCCGCTCGACCTCAGCAGCCCGTCCTTTTACATGCTGGCCGATGGCATCATTACGCCAAACGATCGACCGGACGACGTCGGGTCCTACGTGATTGAGGGTGAAAGGCGGTCATCCAGTTTCCAAAGTACGCTCGCGCCGCATTGACCATTGAGTTGATCTGCGATGCCCCTACGTTTGGCGAGAACATCGACCTGCTGACAGCCAACGCCTCTTACGAAATAGCCGCGATCGACGACCCGCTGCACTACTATGGCACGTTCGTTCGTCGTCGCGCGGACTACCACTCGACCCCTGGCATTCGGCGACGGGTTAGCTAATCGTGGACTAAACACTTAGATTGAGACCGGGGCGCTGGATCGACAGGAACGCCCACAGTCGGACACTGCGACGGCATGAAGGCAACACGATAGCCGCCATTCGTTCACCGTGGTAAATATTGACCGGGGGTGTCGGATGCAAAAAAGTTTATGGCTCGCATGCGCTACGTATGTGGCAGTCTCCGTCATATTTTTTGGCGGCTTACTTAAACCAACGCGTTCGCCCGAGAGAAACGGGACGCAGTGGTTAGAGCACAAACGAGCTTTAAGGCTTTAGCCAGCATTATGTCGCCGCCTGCCGTTCATTGCGAAGGCGGGATTACGTTAAATGCAAAGCGAGTGATCGCGGCAATCAGATATGCTGAAGTGGGAATGAGCCGGTAACTCTAGGGGAGGGAGCCATCGGTTACGGCCGGGTAATGAATCCTGATCAATTAGCAAACCGCCGACCTGTCTTTCCCGAACTTCGATCCAAATCGAGAATGTCGGATAGGGCGCTACCAGCCCATCAGCGGAAATAGCCGTCAGGCCGCTCATTCGGCATTAACCGCTGGCACCCATAACGGAACTCAGTTCATGGGTTAGGTGCGAGAGTTGTGGAAGCCGGTCGACCGAGATATCGTATCGAGTGGAAAGAAGGCGTTGAGCATCTTCGGCTCCCAGCGCAAAGGGCGTGGCTCGGGTCGGCATTGCTGAGTACCTGGCTACTCCTCTGGGCCTGGGGTGGCGGCAAGGCAGCAATTAATCACCTTCAGGACCCGATGACACCAGTCTGGTTTGTCCTTTGGTTGCTCGTGTTAGGCGGCACGACGCTTCTGCTGCTGGGCCAACTTGTCGGCGTCAACATCATCCGGGTCCATCAAGGCGAATTGGCCATCACGAGACGTGCTGGCCCCGTTGCCCGCACGTGGCGGTACAGCACCGGGATGATCACCAATCTGCGGATAGATATGTCCCGTTGGGACGGAGACGGCGCTGACGGAGCCCAGTATGTGCCTTATACGAAGCAACAATGGGGCACCGTCCGCTTCGACTACGGTGCCGAGACGATCCATCTAGCTCCTCATGTCGATGCTCCCGAAGCAGCAAAAATTGCCGACTGGCTTCGTAGACGCTTGCCTGTCTCGGCATTCAGCTGACCCAGATATTCCCGAAACACCATCCAGACTGTGAGAAAACTCGTTGGGCACGCCGCACCTGACGTTCTTTCTCGTCGAGACTGATCGGAGGGCGCTGCAATCCGGTTTTGCTTCTGTACCGGCGCTGAAATGGCTCGATGGGAGCATGTCTGACGCTGCGCCGGCATAGTTGGGGTCGGTTCAGGCTGAGGGCGAAATGACACCCTAATCTAAATGGCAATGCCGGGGGCTCGTGAGAGGTTCGCAAAAAGGCGGAATCCGTCAGTCAGGCTGCTACGTTTGGGCAAGAGCCTCGACAGCATCTGCAACTCGCCAGCTATACCAGTTGTCACCGTTAACGAGGTGCAGCATGTCGCCCTTCCCGGCGAGCAGCATCGGGCGTTCCCAGATAAAATGCTCGGCGAGCGAAGGATGCTCGTGCTCCAGCGGAACACGTTTGACGAGCGGCAACCGCCAGGAGGTGAGCATCCTCGTATCTTCAACCTGTCCATCGCCATCCAATGCGACCAAGGCAAGCCTCGTGGCGTCGTCGCCATAGCCGCCAGCAAGCAGCGCATAGCGGCCATCCGTGGCGATCGCATTCACTCCGGTCAGCGCGTTGCGCCACCACCGAACCGGCTGGCCTGGGCGTAGGTGAAGCAGGGGAAACTCGGTGTAGGGGCACACCCAAGCGCCATCACCAGCCACCGTCATCGCATAAACGTCAGCGAGGAACCCAGCAGCTTGCGGCACTGGCCCGACCGACAGAAGCGCGCCATCAGAGGTGAAGCAGGCCGCAACGACCGCCGTTCGCTCTATAGAGTCGGTGAAGCGCTCCATGTTGCCGAAAATGCCTCGTCGAACCAACCCACCCAGGCACGGTCATTGGCATCAATGTCCAGGTATTCGACGGCATCGCCGAGGTCGATGCGGCTCAGCAACGTGCCGTCGGGGGCGAATACGCGTCCATTGGCTTCGTCGCACGCGTTGGTGGCGGTAATTAGCCATCGGCCATCGGAAAAACCGGCGAGCCTGAGCGAGGGGCGTTCGAGCGGCACCGTCGGGCCGTCGTGGAAGGCAGTGCCGTCCAACCGCCATACGCGGGCGATGCCACGCGTCGCTATTGATTGCGGCCGGTCGGGTGAGTCAGCGGCCAAGGGCTCGGTTTCTTGTCGATGCACCCGGGCCCAGGCACCTACGAGATCGACATTGGTGCCCAGCAGGCCAAGCGATCTGTCCGGTAGCACTGCCATCGTTACTAGCTGCCAGCCATCGGGAAAAAGCGGAAGGTGCACGCTCGAATGAGGAAGTTCTGTCGCTTGCACGCGGTAAGAGTGAGCGTGTTCTGGAGCGGCAGCAAGAGGATTGTGGGCGCATCCCGCCTTTGCGGCGTCGATCAGGTGTCGGGCGACCTTACGCCACCACGCCGATGTCGCGAACGGTGTCCACCTTGGCCCGTCCTACAATCGCGGCGACAGTGTTCTTGCTGAGCCCGATGTCGCGCGCGATCCAGCGATAGCTGCGGCCCTCGGCGACTAGCGCCAGCACCTTGGGGGCGAGCCGGTCGGACTTGGGGCGGTCGCCGGTCTGTCGACCAAGTGTTCGCCCCCGTGCCCGTGCAGCGGCGAGGCCGGAGCGGACGCGCTCACTGAGCATGTCGCGCTCGAATTGCGCGATGCCGGCGAGCATCGTCGCCATCATCCGTCCGTGCGGCGTGTCGACCTCGAACGTCATGCCGCTCATCGCAACTACCGACACGCGCCAACCCGACAGGCGGTTGAGCGTATCACGTAGGTCCTGCGTCGAGCGCCCCCAGCGGCTGAGTTCGGTGACGAGGATCGCGTCGATATGGCGTGCCTGCGCCAGCTTCATCACCTCGGCCCGCGCCGAGCGGTGGGCCTTCATGCCCGAGGCGGTTTCCCGGAACACCTCGACTACCTCGTAGCCGCCACGCTCGGCGAAACCGGCTAGGTCGCGCAACTGCCGCTCGCACGACTGGTCGCCGGTCGAGACGCGGGCGTAGATGGCGGCACGTTGTCCCAATTGAACCTTCCTGGAATCGGGTCTCGAAAACCCTTGATTTGCGTGGGGTCAGTGTTGTCCAAAACAGACTTCTGTTCAACTGGGACACTTGGCTATGCCGAGACGCCATATCCTGAGCGCCCGGCAGCGGTCGGCGCTGCTCGACCTGCCGTCAGACGAGGCATCGCTGCTGCGGCACTCCATCCTGGCCGACGACGATCTGATCCAGATCGACCGGCGACGCCGGCCAGAGAACCGGATCGGGTTCGCGCTGCAACTATGCGCGCTCCGTTATCCCGGCCGGATGCTGGCACCGGGCGAGGTCATCCCGCTCTCGGTATCGGCCTTCCTCGGTGCCCAGCTTGGCATCACCGGTGACACGCTCGTCCGCTATGCCGTCCGCCGCCAGACGCGCCAGCAGCATATGGAGGTGCTGCGACGGATTTACGGGTACAGGACGTTCCCCGGTCAGGGCGCACCGGCACGGACGTTCCGCGACTGGCTGCTCGCCGAGGCCGAACAGGCACGCTCCAACGACGATCTCGCCCGGCGCTTCATCGTCCGCTGCCGCGACACCATGACCATCCTGCCGGCAGTCACCACCATCGAGCGGCTGTGCGCAGACGTACTGGTCGCGGCCGAGCGCGGTATCGAGAAGCGCATCGCCATGCGCCTTGATCGCGTCGCCTGCACACGGCTCGACCAACTGATGACCGAAATGCTGCCGGGCGCGATCAGCCGCTTCATCTGGCTGAGCAGGATCGAGCCGGGCAACAATTCGGCTGCGGCAAACCGGCTGCTCGACCGGTTGGAGTTCCTGCGCGCGATGAACCTCGGCGCGGGCCTGCTCACGGGCGTCCCGCCGCACCGCGTCGCCCGGTTGCGCCGGCAGGGCGAACGCTATTTCACCGATGGCCTGCGTGACCTGAACGCGGACCGGCGTCGCGCCATTCTCGCAGTCTGCGTCATCGAATGGGCTACCGCGACCGCCGACGCGGTGATCGAGACGCACGATCGGATCGTCGGCCGCACCTGGCGCGAGGCGAAGCAGGTGCACGATGCCCGCGCCGCGGAAACCAGAGGGGCCGTCACCGCGACGCTGGACGGGTTCACTGCGCTCGGCCAGTCGCTACTCGACGCGCATGGTGACGGCGCGTCGCTGGAGGATGCGGTCGCACGCGCGGCGGGATGGGACCGGCTCGACCGCCTCGTCGCGACGGCCAGGACGCTGACCGATACGCTGGGCGATGATCCGCTGGCCCATGTTGATCAGGGTTATCACCGCTTCCGCCGCTATGCGCCGCGTATGCTGCGCTGCCTCGACCTCGAAGCCGCGCCGGTCGCCCGGCCCCTGCTCGATGCAGTAACGGCCATCGGCGCGAGGGGCGAACTGCCGGCGACCGACGATTTCCTGCGCCCGCATTCCAAATGGCGGCTTCAGCTGCGGGTAAAGGGTGGGCACGATGCCCGCCTCCGCGAAGTCGCGGTGATGTTCCACCTGCGCGATGCGCTGCGCTCGGGCGACATCTGGCTCGACCGCTCGCATCGCTACGGCGACCTGCGCCATGTCCTCGTGCCGATGACGGTCGCGCGCACCATGAAGCTGGCGGTCCCACCCGACCCGCATCTCTGGCTGGCCGACCGCAAGGCGCGGCTTGCCGATGGCCTTGCCCGGCTCGGTCGCGCCGCGCGCAACGGCACGATCCCGCATGGTAGCATCGAGGACGGCACGCTGTGCACCGACCGCCTCACCGCCGATGCACCGGACGGGATCGAGGAAGTGGTGCTCGACCTGTATCGTCGCCTGCCGCCCGTCCGCATCACCGACCTGCTGCTCGAAGTGGACGCCGCACTCGGGTTTACAGACGCCTTCACCCATCTGCGCACCCGCGTACCGTGCGGCGACCGGATCGGCCTGCTCAACGTCCTGCTCGCCGAGGGACTGAACCTGGGTCTGCGCAAGATGGCGAGGCCTGCAATACCCACGACTACTGGCAACTCTCCCGCCTCGCGCGCTGGTATGTCGAGAGCGATGCGATCGACCAGGCGCTGGCGGCCGTGGTCGCGGCGCAAGGCGACCTGCCGATGGCGCGGGTCTGGGGCATGGGCACCACCGCGTCCGCCGATGGCCAGTTCTACCCCGCCGCGCGGCAGGGAGAGGCGATGAACACGGTCAACGCCCGCTACGGCAACGATCCCGGCATAAAAGCCTACACCCACGTCAACGACCGCTTCGCGCCGTTCGCGTCGCGCACCATCCCCTCGACCGTCAGCTAGGCACCCTATCTGCTCGATGGGCTGACCATGAACGAGGCAGGCCGGCGGATCGAAGAACAGTACGCCGATACCGGCGGGTTCACCGACCATCTGTTCGGAATCAGCGCGATGCTCGGTTATCGCCTCGTGCTGCGCATCCGCGACCTGCCGTCCAAACGGCTCTATGTGTTCGATCCCGCCGCCACGCCGACCGAACTGCGGCCGCTGGTGGGCGGCAAGGCGCGCGAGGCGCTGATCGTCTCCAACTGGCCCGACCTGTTCCGTTGCGCGGCCACGATGAGCGCGGGGCAGGTCGCGCCAAGCCGCATCCTGCGCAAGCTGGCCGCCTATCCGCGCCAGAACGATCTGGCAGCCGCACTGCGCGAGGTTGGTAGGATCGAGCGGACGCTGTTCATCATCGAATGGATTCTCGATGCCGGCATGCAGCGCCGAACGCAGGTCGGCCTCAATAAAGGCGAAGCGCACCATGCACTGAAGAATGCCCTGCGCATAAGCCGCCAAGGCGAGATCCGCGACCGCACCACCGAGGGTCAGCACTACCGCATCGCCGGACTTAACCTGCTCACCGCCATCATCGTCTACTGGAACACTGTGCACCTCGGCCATGCCGTCGAGGCCCGACGACGCGAAGGGCTGGATACGCCTGATCACCTTCTCGCCCATGTCTCACCGCTCGGATGGGCACATATCCTCCTCACCGGCGAATACCTCTGGCCCAAAGACACCGTCGCTTAGGGTGTCATTCCGCCCTCAGCCGGAACCGACCCCGTCCAATCCTCGTACCGTACGCCCAGCGCGTCGCTGAGCAATAGAGACCGAAAGCCCGAACAGTCGATGAAGAGGTCGCCAGCGATCATCTTGCCACAATTTGTATCGACCTGGCAATAAAACCTGTGGCCGAAGGCACGCTTAACCGCCAGCCTTCGACTTCTCAGCGCGACCGCCCGTTACCAAACTGGTCGAACAAACTCTTGCTGGACCCCTAGCAGGTCCGCAGCTGGTACGAACGCCATCCCGTTGCGCTGACGAGCTAATTTACCAATGGCATGATTTCTCCGGAGCAGGTCAATTTCGGGGAAAACCTCAAGCCGTTTACCATTTTACAAAGTTGCCCGCCTAGAAACCGTGCAAGCGTCAGGGGTAGCCAGACATTATGAGAGACAATTCGGACGCGCTGCCCTGGGTAACGACCATTGGCTTGGCATTGCTATTCTTCGCTCTCGCGTTTTCCGGCATCGCGCTGACCCGGGAAACCGGCCGGATCGCCGCGCTTTGGCTGCCGAACGCGCTGCTGGTCGCGGCATTGCTGCGGAGCGAGGAGCAGCGCGGCGCGAAGCTGGTGGCATGTTTTGCCGCTAACGTCAGCGCCAACTTGGCTTCGGGCGATAGCTGGCCGCTCGCCGCGGGGCTGGCGAGCTGCAACATGTTGGAAGCGTTCACGATCGTCTTCGGCATGCGTCGGCTGGTTCCTGCCAAGGCCGATCTAACCGAACTCAGGCCGTTGCTATTGTTCATGCTTCTGGCCGGAGTGCTAGTGCCCGCGGCCACAGCCACGTTGGCGTCAGCGGTGCTTGATCTCGCTCGCAGCACATCCGACTGGGGAGTGTGGCTGACCTATGCCAAGGGCCATGCGTTGGGTCAGATCGTAGTTGTCCCGATCCTGCTAATCCTAGCCGAGGTGTCGAAAGCGCGGCCGCAGATAACGGTGCGCCACGTCATGGAAGCGGCCGGGGTGCTAGGAAGCGTGGTGCTCGTCTGCATCGGCGTGTTCACGCAGGATCGGTTCCCGCTGCTGTTCCTAGTCGCGCCGTTCGTGCTGCTAGCCACATTCCGCCTCGGCGCCATCGGTGCCACCTGCGCGGTGATCGTAGCGGCCACGGCGAGCGGGCTGGCGACGTTCCTACACACCGGTCCGATTGCTCTTGTGGACGGGATTGGCGCAAAGGTGACGATACTGCAGTTGTTCGTCGCAACTAGCTTCGTCTCCGCACTTCCGGTCGCCGCAGCACTCGCGCAACGCGCGCGGCTGGCCGACGCACTGCGCGACAGCGAGATGCTGCGTGCATCGATTACAGACAATATTCGCGACGTTGTGTTCCGCACCGATCGACGAGGCCGCTGGTCGTTCCTCAACCCCGCGTGGGAGGAGCTGACCGGGCTTCGCGTCGCAGGCAGTATCGGGGTTCGCGCGACCAGCCTGATCTCGTTTGAGGAGTCTGACGCGATCGGCGACCGGCTGAGTGCGCTGCTTGTCAGCCCGTCGGGCGAGCTCCAGACGCAGCTTAAGTTCCGGCATGCCGATGGCAGCCTGCGCTGGGTCGAGGCGACGATCCGACGCCAGGCCGACGACGAAGGGCGCCTGATCGGAACCGTCGGCAGCCTTCGCGATATCACAGAGCGCCACGAACAGGCGCTGGCGCTCGCCGCGCGAGAACGCGAACTACGCTTGGTCACGACGCACTCGGCTGACATGATCGTGCGGACCGGCATGGATCGCGTTCGCCGGTATGTGTCGCCGCGCAGCCGGACCCTGCTGGGTTACGCTCCTGAGGAGATCATCAACCAGGCCCCCTTTTTCGGCGTTCACCCGGACGATCGCGCGGCGGTGGAGGAACGAAACCAACAAGCCGTTGAGTCTAACGGTCCCGCGCATTCTATCTATAGGCAACGGCATAAGGATGGCCACTATATCTGGGTCGAGGCGAACTACAGCGTGGTCCGTGACGAGGCGACCGGCGAGCCGCTGGAGTTCATCGCGAGCGTCCGGGACTTCAGCGCCCGGAAGCATCTGGAGGAAGATTTGCTGGCTGCACGCGACCGGGCAGAGGAGGCCGCGCGCCTTAAGGCATCATTCCTCGCCAACATGAGCCACGAGATTCGCACGCCCATGAACGGCGTGATCGGCTTTACCGAATTGCTGCTGACCAGCGACCTGAACACCGAGCAGCGGCGCTACGCCAGCCTGATCGGCGAGTCCGGGCGCACGATGATGACGCTGCTCAACGACATTCTCGACCTGTCGAAGATTGATGCCAACCAGATAGAGATCGCGAACGAGCCGTTCGACCTGCCGCACATGATCAGTGGGAGCGTGCGCATCATCGCCGCTAGCGCGGCCGCGAAGGGCTTGTCGATCGACCTGCTGATCGACGGCGGCTTGCCGGGCTGCGCGATGGGCGATAGCCATCGTATTCGCCAGATCTTGCTGAATCTGCTGTCCAACGCGGTAAAATTTACCGATTCCGGGGTTATCCGGCTCGGAGCGACTATGGACAGCGGCATGCTGCAGATCATCGTCGAAGACACGGGCAGCGGGATCGCGGCAAACCGGCAGGCGTCAATTTTCGAGGAATTCGTGCAGGGCGATGCCTCGATCGCGCGGCGGTACGGCGGCACTGGCCTGGGCCTGGCGATCAGCCAGCGTCTTGCGATGCTGATGGGCGGGGACATCCGCCTGGTGAAGTCCGACGAATCCGGAACGCGGATGCAGGTCAGCCTGCCGCTCCGCGAGGCGGAGTTGGGGGTCGAGCCGCCGCGCAAGGCGTCGATGATGCGGCCCTACGCACTGAGCGTGCGGGCGCGGATCCTGGTGGCGGAGGACGTCGAGATCAATCAGCTGCTGATCGAGGCTCTCCTGAAACGACATGGGCACGAGGTGCATATCGTATCCAACGGCGCCGAGGCGATCGCCGCCTTCACCGCCGCGGGCGCTACTTACGACCTTATCCTGATGGACATGCAGATGCCGGAGGTCGACGGGCTGGAGGCAACGCGGCACATCCGCGCGCTTGGCGGCGCAGGTGCCACGGTTCCAATCGTCGCGCTGACCGCGAACGCGTTCGCCTCGGATGCGGAGGTCTGCCGCGCGGCGGGCATGGACGCGTATCTGTCCAAGCCGATGGACGCCGAAACGGTGATCGCGACGATCGCGCGCCTGATCAGCGACCGCCCGCGCGTTCGGTTGCCGATCCCGGTGGCGTGTTCAGCAGAAGACCCGCCGGAGGATCCGCCGGAAGACGCGCTGGAGGATCCGATAGTGACTGCATTGAGGGGCCGCTACGAAGCGCTCAAGCAGAGCTTCTCGACCGAGTTACGGCGACTGGAGGCACTGTTGCGCGATACCGACGATGCGATGCATGCGGAGTCCCGCGCAGCTATCGCGGGCATTTGCCACAAGCTGTCGGGATCGGCAGGCATGTTCGGCGATGCGCGCCTTGGCGATGCGGCTCGCAAGTTGGAGGAGGAGGCGCTGTGCAACGCTGCGGCGCCGGCGCTTGCGGATGGCACTCGCAGCCTTGCCGAGGACCTCTTCCGCGCTGCCTAAATCCGTCATCGCGAGCGATATCATTGAGGCAACTTTATACTAGTCTTAACCAGCGTTCCTTTATGATCCCAGACTGTCAACGGGAGCCACGGCGCATGCCAACCATTTTGATTGCGGACGATGACGAGCTGCTGGCTGCGTTGGTCCAGTTCAAGCTGGAAGCTGCCGGGCACCGCGTCGTTATTGCGGAGAACGGCGCTGTCGCGCTGGACGCGGTGAAGAGTGAGCGGCCCGATTTGGTCGTGCTCGATGCTATGATGCCAGTCCTGACCGGTTCGGAGGTGCTCACCATCCTGAAGGCAGATCCCGAGAGCACGATGCTGCCGGTTATCATGCTTACTGCGCGGCGCAACCAGGAGGATGTCGTCGCCGCCCTGCGTGGCGGAGCGGCGGATTACCTCACCAAGCCGTTCATCCCCGAAGAGCTGCTCGTCCGCGTGGAAACCGCCCTGGCCCTGGCCCAGCTCCGTGCGACAAATCCGCCTGCGTAGTATCGCGGCGGCGGTCGCAACCGCGCTGGGTGCTGCCTGGCCGATCGTGTCCGACGCGCAGCTGATCCAGACCGGGCCGGCCGGCCTCGTCGATTGCTCGCTCGACCGATATGTCTGCGCCACGACGGCGTATCGCGCTGGCGATCTGACCGCAGCGCGGAACAGTGTGAGCGCACTGCTCAACGATCGGCCCAACGATGCCGATGCGCTGCTGCTGTCCGGGTTGATCGCATCGCGCCAGGGTGACCTGGTCCGCGCCCGCACCTCACTCGATCATGCCGCCAGCGTGGCGCCGGCCTATGCCGATGTGTTCGTAGCGCGCGCTCGCCTTAACCTGCGCGAGGGTCGGCTGGACGCCGCGCGCGCAGACATAGGTCGCGTCGCCGCGGTATCGGCCGATCATCCTGACCTTGCGGCGCTGCGCGCTGGCTTGGCCGGCGCGTCCACTGGGGGCGAGACGGGCAGCCAGGCGATCTGGATCACCGCGCTCGATTATTCCGTCAGCCGATTGTCGCGGGCTTCGCCCGCCTGGTACGAGACGCAGGCGACCATCGCACGTCGCAAGGGTCCCACCAGCGTTGCGCTTGAGGTCGAGCATTCCCGCCGTTTCGACACGAGTGACGTTCGGTTCCAGTTTCGGGCCGACCACCGGATCGGCGAAGGATCGGTCTATGCTGCCGCGCTGACGACTGTGCACCCAGACTTCCGGGAAACTTGGGGACTTCGCGCGGGCGGTTTTCTTCCCGTATCCGCGCGCGTGGACATCCTGGTCGACGCACGCTTCTCGAATTATGGCCGCGTGAACAGCGGTTCGGTGACAACGTCTGTGCGCGGCTGGTCGGCCCAGCGCCATACGGCCATCCGGCTGAGCCTGGTCAACTTCATCAACGAGGCGGGATCGTATCAGGTGGGATTAGCGGCCGACATCTCGCAATTGCTCTCGACGCGGGCGCGTCTTCAGGCCGGCTATGCCCGCTATCCCGAAACCGAGGGCGGGGTGACCCGGCGGATCGAATCCGCGTTCATCAGCGGTGCCTATCAAGTCAGCGATACGCTCGGCCTACGCATCGGCATCGAACGCGAAACCCGCCAGCGCGCTTATAGACGCGATAGCGCCACGGCCGGTCTGTCAGTCGGGTTCTAGCCACGGCATGCCACTGGCCCAACTTCTTCTGGCGATCACTGGCGGGGGTTCGATACTTCTCTTCGTCGCGCTGACGGCCGTCGTGGCGCGCCGAAGCGTGCACGAAAAGCGTGTGCGCTTCGAAACGCAGCGTGCCGCCGCGTTCCGCAAGGCGGTGCTGCCGTTGATCGGTCGCCGGGACGTGGATGCGGTGGCGGCGCTGGAGGCGTGGCGCGGCGATCCCGGGGCTCTGGAGGTTGCCAAGCATCTGCTTCAGCTGTTGCGTGGAGGCGAGCGCGAACGATTGCTCGACCTGGTTCAGACGCTCGACCTGCTCGACATTGACCGCGAGCTGCAACGACTGAATTCCTCCAGCCCGGCGCGTAGGATTGCCACCGTGCGCAAGCTCGGTAGTTTTCCCGCGCCTCGGGTGGAGGATGCTTTGCAAACCCGGCTGCGCACCGATCCCCACTCCACCATCCGCCTCGAGGCGGGGTTGGCCCTCGTGCGGCTGGGCACCCTGCCCCCGGTCGCGGACGCGATCGAGGCGCTGGACAAAGGCGCCTATGGTGCGCCCGCGCACCGCATCATCTTTCGCGCGCTGGCATCGTACCGGCCCGCTGAAATGGTTGCGGCGTGGCGCACGCACGGCCACGGCCCTGCGCGCCTCGCGATCGCGGATGCGTTGGGCGATGTGTTCGCCCCAGGCGCGTTCGCCGCGCTGCGCGAGGCGATCCTCGATCCCGATCCGCAGATGCGGTGCGAGGGGCTACGCTCCGCGCGCAAGCTTGGCCATCCATCCATGGCATCGGCGGTGCTGGCGGCGCTGAACGATCCCGAATGGACCGTGCGGGTGCAGGCCGCATCGAGCGCCGGGGGGATGAAGCTGGAGCAGGCGCGGCCGCAGCTGGAGGCGATGTTGCAGGATGCACAATGGTGGGTGCGATATCGCGCGGGCGAAGCCTTGGCCGCTATGCGCGTTGCCTCCGGCACGGGATCGAGTGCGGCATGAATGACGAAACCGTCGGCGCGCTCGCGCAATTCAGCGGCCTGGGATCAAGCTTCGTCCTCCTTCTCACGATCGTGATAACGATCGTGGTCGGGTTACAGAACGGAATCTACTTGCTTCAGCTCGTGACGAGCTCGTTCACGCTGTGGCGGCGCCCTGCCGCGACGAAGACGTCGCTGGACCTCTGGACGCGACAAGTGGACTATTCCTACCCGGTCACGATCTTGGCTCCGGCCTATAACGAGGAGCTGACGATCGCGGACAGCGTCCGCTCGCTGCTCGCGCTGAATTACCCGGACTTCCGGCTGTTCATCATCAACGACGGCTCCAAGGACGACACCATGGCGGTACTCCATCGCGAGTTCGCGCTGGAGGTGACGACCATCGACACGGACGTCGTCCTGCATACCACCCGCACCGTGGCCATGTACCGGTCGCAAACCAATCGCCGGCTCTACGTCATCGACAAGGAGAACGGGCGCAAGGCGGACGCGATCAACTGCGGGCTGAGCTATGCGCAGACTCCTCTGGTCTGCGTCATCGATGCAGATTCGATGATCGAGCCCGACGGGCTGCTGCGCGCGGCGGAGCCATTTATGACCGACGATGGCGCACTCGTTGCGGTGGGCGGCGCGATCCGTATCGCCAACGGATGCCAGGTGCGTAGTGGCCAGGTACTGACCGTGGGCGTTCCGCGTGGTTGGATCCCGCGGTTCCAGACGATCGAATATCTGCGCGCCTTCCTGATCTCGCGTATCGCATCCTCAAACTGGTCGACGCTGACGCTGATCTCCGGCGCTTTCGGGGTCTTCCGGCGTTCGACACTGGTCGAAATCGGAGGCTATCGCCACGACACGGTCGGCGAGGATTTGGAGGTGATCACTCGCCTCCACCGCCATTGCCGCGAGCAGAAGCGGGACTATCGCATCACCTTCGTGCCCGAGATCGTGTGCTGGACCGAGGCGCCGGCGACGATCGGCGGCTTGCGCAACCAGCGCGCCCGATGGCAGCAGGGTGCGCTGGAGACGATTATCCGTCATCGCGCTATGATCGGCAGTCCGCGTTACGGTCGGATCGGACTGGTGGCGTTGCCGATGATGATTCTTGAGGATGTGATCTGCCCGCCACTCGAGGTGCTCGGCTACGCGCTGATCCCGACGCTGTTCGCTCTGGGTCTGCTGGCACCGCAGGTTGCCTTGAGCTTCTTGGCGCTCAGCGTGCTGTTCGGCATCTTCCTCAGCCTTGGCGCGCTGATCCATGAGGAATTGCAGGTACGGCGCACCCCCAGTGCGAAGGGGCTCGCCATCCTGGCGATGACCGCCATCATCGAAAATCTGGGCTATCGCCAGATGAACAGCGCATTCCGTCTGATGGGCATGTGGCGCCATCTGCGCCGCCGCACCGGCTGGGCCGCGGTGCCGCGGGCTGGGTTCCAGGCATCGTGATGTCGGCCGCGCAACAATGCCGCGCACTTGGATCGATACAATGAAGAAGCTGCTGGTGGTGGTTGCCCTGGCGGCCCTGGTCGTGGGTCTTGGCCTGTGGAGCGGCGGGTATCGTGTGTGGCCGGCGGCAATCTACCGTTTCGATGGCGTCACCGGCCCCGAGGGGCGCGACATGATCGCGGCTCCCGCGCCGCTGCGGCTCGACGCGGTTACGGGCGGACCCAACCGGCTGGCCGTGCTGGTAACCGATCCCGGTGCTGACTGGATGGGACTGGTGCGCGGGCTAAAGGCGCAGGGCGTGCCTGCAGTGTTCACCGCCAGCCCGACCAAGGCGCTGCGCCATCAGGTCGTGATCGCTTATCCCAGCATTTCGGGCAAGTTGCTCCAACGCGGGGATCTTCAGGCGCTCGCCCGGCACGTTCGCGGCGGGGGCACGCTGCTTACAACCGATCTGGCGGGTGGCGGGCTGGAGGAATTGTTCGGCATCAGCGGCCAGGTGCCCGGCAGGCAGAACACTGAGATACGCTGGACGGGTTCCGGTGCGCCGGAAGATCGGGTGACCCGCTTTAGCAGCGCTCGCGCCGAGGTGCGGATAGGCAGCCTGGCGCCCGTTCCGACCACCGCCGAAGTCGTCGGCCGGTTCGAGGACGGACGCGCCGCAGTTGTGTGCAGGCGGGTGGGCGGACGCGCGTGTATTCTGGGTGTTGACCCCGGATCAATGGCGCAACGCGCCATGAACGGCCGCGCGGAGATGTTCTCGCCCGCGTTCGTCAACACCTACCAACCCGGCCTCGACGTAATGTTCCGCTGGATCCGCGACCTGTACGTCGCTGGCGAGGATGATCCTTATCTTATCGCAACCGCTCCGGCGGGACACCAGGGCAGTGTGATCCTGACGCACGACGTGGATTACACGCGATCTGTCCGCAATGCGGCAACCTACGCCGATGCCATCCGCAAGGAGGGCGCATCGGCGACGTTCTTTATTCAGACCAAATACGTGAAGGACTGGAACGACGAGGTGTTCCTGGACAAGGCCAACCTGCCGACGCTTAAGCGAATCGCGAACGGCATGGAGATCGCCAGCCACAGCGTATCGCATGCGCGCGTTTTCAAGGCGTTCCCGCTCGGTTCGGGGGACGAACGCTATCCCGATTACCGGCCGTTCGTGCAAAGCCGCACCGCCGCCCGCGGTGGCACCATCTATGGCGAGCTGCGCGTATCGAAATTTCTGCTCGACACTCTGGTTGGCGGCCGCGTGCGATCGTTCCGGCCGGGCTATCTCGCTTATCCAGAGGCGCTGCCAGACGCGCTGGCGGTAACCGGCTATCGCTATTCGTCCACGCTCACCGCCAACAGCGCGCAGACGCATCTGCCGTTTCAGCTCAGTCAAGGCCGATCGGGCAAGGCGCTTCTGCCGGTATGGGAGTTTCCCGTCACCATCGAGGACGAGAAGCGCCCGCAGCTGGGCGACCGGCTCGAGGCAGCGATCGGTGTGATCAACCGGATCGCGCAGCATGGCGGCGTGGCGGTGATCCTGATTCATCCCGACGTCACCGGGCACAAGCTGAAGTTCGAACGGCAGCTGATCGCGCGCCTGCGGGGTCGCCTGTGGATCGGGTCGATGGGTGTGTTCGGTGACTGGTGGAGCGCGCGCGATCTCGCCGAGATCGACTATGACGGACGATCGCTACAGGTCGATGCGCCCGAGATGCTGGACGGAGTGCGGGTGCTGCTTCCCAAGGCTGCGCAGAAAAGCGTAACCCTGCGTGGGATCAAGGGGCGGCAGCAGGTGGCGCTGGGTCGGTAGGCCATGACAGGCCATGCAGCGCAAAGCCACTAAACGCCGGCCATGCGGAGAATGTCGGAGCGGTCCGGGTCGCCATGTCGCGCATCGCCTCCTCTCGCCCCGAGAAGCTTTGCGTGCTCCCGCGGATCGTCGTGCGCTGGTGGAAGCGATACATGGCCGCACCGGGAACTGACCGCGGACTTGCGAACAGTTCGACCCGCGGCTGCGCGCCGGGCAGCACCGCCAGCGTGCCGGTTGGCGCCGGACGAAACACTTCCTCCACTTCGTCGGGCAGCGGCCCTGCCTCGAGCGACAGCCTAACCGGTTTTGCGTGGCGGCTTCCCCACGCCAGCAGCGGTTGGACGATCCGGCCGAGGACCGATGCCTCCGTGCGGTACGACATGACCGTCAGCATGCGCACCGAACCCGCAACCCGATTGAGAAAACTGAGGCTGTCATCGGCCCCTGCGATCCAGAAGGGCAGCACGAGATCGACCGGCTGCCCGGCCGCGCCGGCCAATTGAACGATGGCGGCGGACCAGCCGGCATAGGTCGACGTGCCGCTCCCCCATGCGGGCAGAATATAGGGTTCGACGTCATACTGGATGCCAGCCAGCCGTTCCGCGATCGGCGCGCGACGCTGATAGGCGGCAAACGCGCGGGCGCGAATCAGGGCTTGTCGCAGCCCGTCCGGCTGAACCATTTCGGGATCGCCCTCCACCGCATCAACCGCGATCCCCGCGGCGCGCCCGAGTCGTACGAAACGTCCAAGGGCGCGCGGATCGCGGACCGCCTCCCCCACGATGTCGAGGCTGACGAACAGCCGTGTCACATTGCGCGACCGCGCGGCGGCCACCAGCGCCTCTGGCGTACGGCGCCATAGGTCGATCGACCATGCCCATGCCGCAAGGTCGCCGCGCATCACGACCGCCGCAGCTGGGACGATCTCGATCCGCTGGAGGTCCAGCGTCCCCCCCTCCACCGGCGCGATGACTGCAAGCTGCGCTGGCACCTGCCCCGCCAGGTCGGGCAGCGGCAGCCGATCGTTTCCGATGCGGAGTGGTCGCGGTGTGCCCGCATCGGCGCCGGCCGCCGTGATCTCGGCCTGAAAGCCCGGATCGCCGGCGGTTGAGACCTGCGCTTCCAATGTGGCGTCCGATGGAATGCGGCCGTCGAACAGCCAAATTGCACCACTGACGGACGTGCCGGGGCGGCAGTGTAGCCGTGGCTTGCCAGCATCATCCACCTCCACGACGCAGCGGCCATCGCTCCCGAAGAATCGCGGGCTTGCGTCAGCGAGGATGTCGGCGAACAGCGGGAGCGGCGCCGGCGGGGGCGGCGTCGTGCTGCGCGCCTCGGGCGGGCGTAGCGATATGACCGGCGACCCTTGCGCAGACTTGAGGATCACCAGCGCATCGTCCCTGCCCGGCCGCATAGGCAGCGTGCCGCTCCAGACGACTCGATCCGGGGCATCAGGCGTGTCCGAATCGGCAGAATACAGGTTTGCCTGGCCGGTTGAGGCCATTAGCACCAGAGAGAGCAGATGCGACATAGCTGAGGCTATCGCATATCGGCAGCCACCCGCAAGCATGGTTCTGACGATGGCGGTAAAATCACCGCCGTCTTCAATACGCTGGAGCAAACCAGGATAAGTGAGCACGGGATCGTTCGGATTGAAGACGGAACGATTGAGGTTCTCGAAACTTTTTTAAATTGAGGTTATCGTGGTGAGCGTAATTGCCAATTATGGATGGCCTGCTTTGGGTAGCGACATGTAAGGGCGGTGGCAAACTCATTGATGAGAAATTATTGGCTGAAGCCAAGGGATGCATTGTGAAACCGCTTGACGCAGAGACACTCGTTGAAAAGTTGCGAGACGCTCTCAAAGCAAAGTTTTGGTCATTTAAAGTAAGTAGATAATTATCGTAAATTAGCGCTATTCGATGACGAAAAACCTTTTGCTAGTGATGAGATGCCATGTAGTAATTTACGTTATAAATCTTGTGATCATCACGTTTAAATTATTTCGTTTAGCCAATTGATGCTCATAGATAAATTTAGTTTAGTATTGATCATCTGCAATTTGCCGCATAGTCGCTGCTGATTTTTCGACAAGGCGGGGGCGCTCGCTGGCGTTCCAATGCTCAAGCCCAACTTCGAGCGCTGCCGCTGCATCGCCGAGTTCCGCCTCTCCAAACATGCCGGCAGTGCCGGCCAAATTGTGTGCCATCTTCGCTACTTGGGCGATTTCCTGGTTGGTAAACAGCCCAGCACGGATCATGGAGTCCAGCGCCTCGAGTGTCTCCGCCCGGCGCACCATGTATCGGTCCCGCAATGAACTGCTCGGGCCGCGCTCTGCTGACCCGTCAGTGAGGCGGCAGGTGGTTTCTGGTAGTACAAAGATTTGGTCGTCGTCCGCCATCGCTACGCCTTGGGGTGCAGCATCTGGCATCGGGCGGCCCGACGCAACGTATGCATCAGGCACGTGTATGCTGTTTAGAAAGCGATTGAGCACCGACTCTAGTGCGCCGGGGTCGAGGGGCTTAGTCAGGTGTTCGTCCATACCCGCCTCTCGGCATCGCGCGAGGTGTTCGGGCTGTGCGCTTGCCGTTAGTGCTATAATCGGTGTCGTTGCCGTTGGGCCATTCACAGCGCGAATGGCACGCGTCGCAGCAAATCCGTCCATGATCGGCATTTGGCAATCCATCAAAACCATGTCGAAGCTATGTCGGTTCATTGCCGCCAGCGCCTCGACGCCGTTCTCTGCAAGATCGACTTTACAGCCATATTTAGAGAGCATCGCAACCATTAGCTCACGGTTTAAGTCGACGTCGTCGACCACCAGAATATGTTTGCCTTCAAGCGACAGGACGCCCGGCTTCATCGCTTCGTCGCAAGTCAGTGTGGTCACAACCGGCAACGCAAGTTCGAACCAGAATGTTGAGCCTTTTCCTACTGTGCTGAACACGCCGATTTCGCCGCCCATCAACGTCAGGAGTTGCCGCGAGATTGCAAGGCCGAGGCCCGTCCCGCCATATTGAACAGCAGTTGCGGCGCTCGCCTGGGCAAACCGGTTAAAGAGCGTTGCAATTTTGTCTTGCGGAATGCCACCACCGGTATCCGTCACCTCTACGCGGAGCTGCGCATCGGGGTGACGTGTGCCTGTCAGGATCACGCGTGTTGTAACCGAACCGTCCTGGGTAAATTTTACCGCGTTGGACAACAAGTTGAGCAGGATCTGACGCAGCCGTCCCATATCTCCGACCAGCCAATCCGGCATCTTGGGATCAATTTCCACCCGGAGGCAAACGTCGCGGGTTGCGGCTTGCGGCTCCAAAAGCGATACCGTGCCGGTAAAAAAGTCCGCTACGTTGAACGGGCCGCAATGCAGCGCGAGTTTGTCCGCCTCCAGCTTCGAGAAATCGAGTACGTTGTCGACCACTGCATGCAATGCAAGCCCGGCATTATGCACGAGGCGGACGCGGCGTTGATCTTCGGGTTCGAGCCCGGGACTTTCGTTCAGTAGGCGCGAGAAGCCAATAATGCTGTTCAGCGGCGTGCGTAATTCATGGCTCATATTTGCGAGAAAGCGTTCTTTTGAATGCATCGCGTTTTCGGCCTTCAGCCGGGCCGCAGCGAGTGCATCCTCTTGTTCCTTCTGCATTGTCACGTCGCGGATAACGTCGAGATACCCTGTCGCCATCTGCGTCGTGGGATCACGAAGCAAAGCCGGACTTGACTCGAGCCAGACCCACTCTTCCTTAAGCTTGTGCCATGCGCGCCATCGAACGTGTTTCCCTACAGCTCCGTTCCGGAGCGCACGGAAAGTCTCCCGCAGTTCAGCGATATCGTCGGGATGGGCAATTTCGTTGACCCGACCCCCGAGCCGTTCCTCGCTTGTATGGCCCGTGACTATTACCGATGCTGATGAGACGAACGTTGTACGGCCTTCCATATCGCTGGTAACGATCACGTCAGTCGCGTTTTCCGCCATCAACCGGTAGCGTTGATCGCTTTCGCGTGCCTTTTCTTCAGCGCGCTTGAGCTTCGAAATATCGACCAACACACCGAAGACGCTTACCGCGACGCCACCCTCGCGATGGATCGTGCCACGAGTCATAACATGGCGGATCTCACCATTCGGCAACATTAACCGATAATCGTTGTCATATTCACTGAGGCCGCGGCTGATTGCCATGTTCAGTTTATCCGCCGAACGTGCGCGGTCGTCTGGGTGGCGACGTTCCGCAAACGCCTCAATTGATGGAGTATTAGTTTCGGAGTTGAGCCCAAGAATGCTCCATATCTCGTCGGACCAGGTCATCGTTTGAGATACCAGATCGTAGGTGACGTAGCCCATGTGAGCCATTTTTTCGGCCGAACGCATTAAAACATTGGTTTTCAGTGCAGCCTGCTCGGCGCGTTTCAGCACGCTGATGTCCCGTTTACTGACGAAGACGCGCATTACGCGCCCCATGTCATCGCGCAGCGGCACGAGCCGGACGTCGAACGTTGTGTCCGTGGTAGGGTCCTGTTCGATCGTGTGCCGGACTTTGCCCGTCGCGACCACCTCGAACAGCTCCCGCCGGGTCTCGTCTGCACGTGCCGGCGAAAATAGCATGTCGAGATCCGAGCCCCGCGCGTCCGCAATTGTCGTCGCAAGGGACCGTCCAGCAGCCTCGTTCATGATCGCGATCGTAAAAGATCCGTCTACGACGTCGTAAACGAAGTTCAAATCCGACGCGTTGTTGAAAACTCCTTCAAACAATTCTTGGGCCTGCCGGGCGACCGCTGCTAACCGTTCGGCGTCCGCATTGGCGCGGATCAGTTCCTCCGATCGTTCTTCGAGATCCATCTGCGCCTTGATCCGCGACGTGACGTCGCGACTTGCTGACACGATCCGCCAGTCGCCGTTATCGCTGTTAACGATACGGGCAGTGAACTCGATATGGACAAGACGGTCGTCCTTGTGGCGAAGTCGAATGACCCCAGTGACGATCGAGCCCGCTGGCTCCCCCCGGAGTCGTTGCAAGGCCCTGATGATTGCGGCACGCTCTCCGGGGGGTATTAGTGCAAGACCGAGCGCGGTTTCGCCTACCAATTCCTTTGGTTCGTAGCCCAGTATCCGCATGGTTGACGGCGACATGTACATACAGCGTCCGTCCATGGAATAGAGGCCGACCATGTCGCTGGCGCTGTCCGCGAGCAACCGATACCGGTCCTCCGCTTCACGTTCGACCGACAAATCTTGGACCTGCGCAATCAAATGGTTGGGACTGCCGTCTTTGTGCAATACAAGTGAGACAGAAAGCCTTACCCAAACAAAGCTGCCGTTTTTACGGATATACCGCTTTTCCATACGATAGCTGGGTATTTTACCGGCTATCAACTGCTCCATCAGTTGCAAGTCACGCTCTAGGTCGTCCGGATGGGTGATTGTTCGGAAATTCAGCGGTTCGAGATCGTCGGGTTGGCGGTCGATCAGCACGAGAAATGCCGTGTTAAGCTTCATCATGCGTCCGTCGAGCGCCACTAGCGCCATACTAATGGGGGCATGATCGAACGCGTTCTCAAACAATTCGATCTGTGCCCGTCGCTCGGATATGTCCTGGATCAGCGCGGTAAATTGCCAGTCTTTGCCAACATTGGTCGCACTGAGGGCAAGTTCGATTGGGAAGGTTGAGCCATTGCGCCGTAAGGCTTCTACTTCGACCCGGCTGCCGATCAGCCTACCCGACTTGCTCGCCATGAAACGTGCAAGTCCCGCATCGTGCGCCGCCCGAAGCTCGATCGGCACGATGACCTCTGACAACGGCCGGCCAATCACCTCGTTGGCGGGCCAACCGAAACTCAATTCGGCGTGCTTGTTCCATTGCCGGATCATGCCATGCCCATCGATTGTTACGATCGATTGGTTCGCGATGGCCAGAATGCTTTCAAGCTGCTGTGCGTTAGCGCGGGCAGTTTCCTGTAGCAGCAAACGTTCCGCCAGCTCACCAGCTAACGTCGCGTTATCAGAGCCAGCGGTTGTACCGCAGCCGGTATCGCGCCGTGAATTTCGCACTTGCCTGCCCAATAGGATGCACGCTGCTGTACCAGACATGAGCACGGCTAGGATCGCGGCGTCCAACTGCCACGCCGCAGAGGCCGCCACAAAGGCGCAAATCCGTTCGAACGCATTCACCCGGACGCCAATAAACGTCAGTACTGATACCGCCAACGTCGCCAATACGATGTCACGGTTTTTGCTATTAGCTAACCTCACGGAACGGTCCAGTATCACTTGCGATACCGCTAACTGTAATCGAATGCGAATAACGCCGGGTTAAAGCGACAGCCAATAGCTTGAACGATACGCAAATTTTATCACATAGAGACGACGGCTTCACAGCTTACCCCGGAAAACACGACCAAGAATGTTGCCATCACCTGCCTCCAGATTGCGTAATTGTGCATGGCAAATCAGCCGAACGGATGGTTATCAAGAATAGCATCGACGACGCTGACCAACCCATCTGGCGAGAAGGGCTTGGCCAGAAACTCATTGGCCCCTGCAGATAAGGCTTGTTCGGCTATGAACGCATTGCGGTTCGCCGACAGCATAAGGATAGGCGTAAGGTATGTCGCAGGGAGCTGCCGAAGTGCTCTGACGACGTCGAGCCCGCTCATGCCTGGAAGCGAAATATCGAGAATGATCAGTTCTGGTTTTCCAAAAACGATTGCGTCAAACCCGCGGGTTCCGTGAGAAACTACGGATATCGCATGACCGACGGAGAGCAGGATATCCTGAACCACGCGGCCCATCAGGTCATTATCCTCGACGTAAATTATACTAGCCACGATTCGAGCCTCCTGCATGACTTGTCACCCTCCATTTCGCGCCCGATCCCTCCTGGGGCTCACTCGCTCGAACGAGCCCTGCTGGCAGGTTTTCGTATTAGATGACAACCCTGCGTTGTAGTTCAACTGTTTACTATTCATTCTTACCCAAGTGGAATGCCATCGTATCGGTACAGACTCCACCTCACTCCTACCGCTTCTATCGGACAGCGTATGATTGCGCACGTGATCCGAGCTCGATCCGTCATCATCTTTGCCGTGAGCTTTATCATTCTGCTTACGCTGGTCGTCGTCGTAAGCCGATTGTCGGCGACGAATGAGAGCCAGCAAGTGGAAGCACAATGGTGGCGCGCCCATACGTTCGACGTTCTTGTCAGCGCCGAACAGATGGATACGGCTCTCAACCAGGCCTTGCGCGGCGAACGCGGATACATCCTCACTCGGCATTCACGGCCGTTTGCCACTTTCAAAACCGGGTTGCGGGACTATGCCCGGCTCTCGCACAATATCCGTATGCATTCGGTGAGCGCCCTCGAGGTTGGCGCAGATGGTGCTACGAGCCGTGGAGCCTGGTTTCGCCGATGATGTATCGGAGGTTCTCGAGACCTTCATCAGTGAAGGCGGACGCCAGGGCCCAATCCTCGTCGCCGAAATCGTCGTCGATGACCTGGATGGCGCCATCCTTGGGAAACATGCTGATGGCCGCGTCGGAGACGGTGTCCTCGGTCTCGCCCAACAGTCTGGCAGCGTGTCGCAGGGTGAAGACGCGGCTTGTCGCAGGCACGGCTAGGCGGCTTGCGCGACGGCTTCGGGACGCTGCTGTCGAGCTTTCCACTCCCACGGCAACAGCTCGTGAAGCCGTGTCTGCGCATGGTCGGAGATCTGCGCGATGACGTCGCGGAGCCAGGCATGCGGGTCGACGTCGTTGAGGCGGCAGGTCTGGATCAACGTATACATGGCGGCCGCACGGTCACCGCCGCGGTCCGAGCCACAAAAGGTCCAGTTCCGGCGCCCGACCGCGACGGTTCTCACCCGTCGCTCGGCCGCATTGTTGGTCATGCAGATCCTGCCGTCCGACACGAAGCGTGCAAAGCTAGCCCAGCGTGACAGCATGTAGTTGATGGCCTTGGCCAGATCGCCCTTGCGCGACAGGCGGCCATATTGCTGGCGCAGGAACTGCTCGAGGTCGGCGACGAGCGGGGCGACGTAGACCTGCCGCGCGGCGAGCCGTTCGCTTGCGTTCCGACCCCAGATCACGCGTTCGGCAGCGAAGATCGCATCCATGCGGGTGACGATGTCGACCGCAAGCGGCGTCCGGCTCAGGCGGGCTTCCTTGAAGAACGGGCGACGGGCGTGTGCCCAGCACGCTGCCTCCAGGATAGGCCCTGGTTTGCGGCCCGCGGCGTAGAGCGCGTCATAGCCGCTATAGCCGTCCGCCTGCAGGATGCCGGCATACCGAGCAAGCTGCCGCTGCGGATGGGCGCCTGTGCGGTCGCGGGTGTAGTAATAGCAGACGGCCGGCGGGTCGGTGCCGCCAAAGGGGCGGTCGTCGCGGACGGAGGCCCAGATTCTGCCCGTTATGGTCTTGCCGGCCGCCATGACTGGCACGGTCGTATCGTCATGATGGATGCGCTCGCCGGCGAGGATGTGCGCCTCAATGAGATCGACCAGGCCGCGCAGCAGGACGGCGCCATGGCCGGCATAGTCGGCAAGCGTCGACACGCTGATGCTCATGCCTTCGGCGGCGTAGGTCTCGCTTTGGCGGTTGAGCGGCTGATGCAGGCCAAACTTGTTGAACAGGACCATCGCCAGCAGGTTGGGGCCAGCGGATGCACGCGGAATGGGGTGGAAGGGCGCTGGCGGCTGCGTGATGGTCTCACAGGCCTTGCAAATGAACTTCTCACGGACCGTCTGCACGACGATCCACTGGCGGGGAACGACCTCACGGCTTTCCGTGATGGTCTCGCCAATCTTCCTGAGCTCTGCACCGTGGCAACATGGGCAGCTCTCTGGCGCGGGCACGACGACGCGGTGCCGGGGAAGGTCGGCAGATAGCGGAGCGCGGGTCGGCTTCTTGCGAGTGAACGGCACCACGGGAACGCCGGCTGCACTAGCTTTGGCGACCGCTATCTCAGCGGCGAGCTCATCCTCGGTCGCCGTGGCAACAACGTCCTCGAGTTGCATCTCAAGCTGGTCGAGCAACTGCCTGTGCCGCTCGGACGACTGCCCCCATTTGTCCTGACGTGCCTTAGCGATGCGCAGCTTGAGGTCTTCGATAATGGCGTGTGCATCGGCGACCTCAGCCTGGGCGATGGCGGCAAGTGCCTCGGCCTCGAGTAGAGCTACGCGGGCAATGAGGACGGTGTGGCGCTCGGCAATCAGCAGCGCTTTGAGCGCTTCGATATCATCGGGAAGGGCCTCGGCGCCGGTATCCATCGAGGCTCATTTTACAGCAGAAAACCGCCGATTTGTCGAGGCGCTTGATGCCGAAAGCCTAGGAAAACCGGGCGTTTCAGCCCGCTAATTCGGGCCTGAACGTGTATTGTGGATTTCGCCAGTCGATGCCTTCCAGCAGGAAGCCGAGTTGCCCCGCCGAGATCGAAATGACGCCGTCAAATGTCGCTGGCCAGGTGAACCGACCGCGCTCCAACCGTTTTGCGTAGAGCGACATTCCGAGCCCATCGTGCCACAGGATCTTCAGCAGATCGCCGCGGCGACCTCTGAAAACATAAAGGTCGCCGGCATGCGGGTTGCGTCCGAACCCCTGCTGGATCTGCATCGCCAGCGACGACATGCCCTTGCGCATGTCCGTCTTGCCGGTGGCTATCCAGACCCGTGCCCCGCTCGGAATAGGGATCATGCTTTGAGCTCGCGCAACGCCGCCACCAGCAAGTTCGCAGATACGCCGCCAGCTGCACGGATGGTTGCACGGCGGAGCTCGATGACCAGCATGTTTGACACGCCGTGGTCGATCTCGGGCGGATCCGCATGAACGGCCACGGCCGCAAAGCCAGTCGGCTGCACAAGCTTACTGCACAGTTCGCGCCGCCAACGGTAGATCGACGACGGCGAGATATCGGCAGCGCGCGCGATAGTGGCAACCGACGCGCCCGGCACAATGGCTGCCTCCACGAGGGCAAGTTTGCGCTCGTCGCTCCAATGGCGACGCCGCTCAACGCCGGACAGTACAGTGATCTGGGTCATCGCCACGTCTCTAGCCACGGTGCAAACCACGGTGCTTGCACTGTGGCTAACATCTCAGCTCAGACCGTCACCCGCCAGATGCCCCTCGCCGGATGCAAACCCATATCCGGCACCTCACGCGCGACAATCGTCTGCAACAAGCCCGCTTGATCGAGCTCGATCGAAGGGTAGCTGCGTTCGCCACGATCTCGCATCATGTCGTCAATCTCGAAAGGGCTGATAACTGGGTTGGGGCCTAAACCGCAGCTGGGACAGGGCGGGAGCGCGAAGCAGTCGAAAATGCCAGCCTGGTCCTCGATCAGGTCAAGGCCGAGGAACGGAAACTTCTCACTTTACGATCGGCAGTGATTGCGAAGGCGACGGCGCGGACTGCCCGTATAACGCGGATCCCGATACGGCGGTTTTCCGAGTCGATACAAGCAGCTACGTCGCAATAAGCGATTTGATCCGGGTTGCGAGTGCCTCCATCGCGAACGGCTTTGTGATGACGTGCATGCCCGGTTTAAGATGACCGTGATTGAGTACGGCGTTTTCGGCATAGCCGGTGATGAAGAGCACCTTGAGTCCAGGCCGGCTGGACCGGATCGCATCGGCGAGCTGCCGCCCGTTCATCCCCGGCAAACCGACATCGGTGACAAGCAGATCGATGTGACGATCGGCTGCCAACATGCGAAGCGCCGTAGGACCATCGGCCGCCTCTAACGCGGTATAACCGAGATCGATCAATGTCTCGGTAACAAGCATCCGGATCGACTCTTCGTCGTCCACGACGAGCACGGTTTCGCCTCCGTCGGCGCGCGGTGCCTTCGACAGGGGAGTTGGTTCCAATTCCGACACAGCAGCCTGTCCATCACCTGGCAGATAGATCGTCACCGTCGTCCCGGAGCCAGGTGCTGAGTGAATACGCACCTGCCCGCCGGACTGCCTCGCAAAGCCGTAGATCATCGACAAGCCAAGGCCTGTGCCGCTCCCGATGGGCTTGGTAGTAAAGAACGGCTCGAATGCTCTAGCGATCGTATCGGGAGTCATGCCCGTCCCAGTGTCACTCACCGAAAGGCAAACATATTTGCCCGGTTCGATATCGCGCTCGCGGCCGGCGCGAGCATCAACATCCCGATCCGTTGTCTCGATCATGATCCGGCCGCCATCCGGCATCGCGTCACGAGCGTTGATGCACAGGTTCAACAGCGCGTTCTCCAACTGGCTGGGATCGACCAGTGTCGAGCTGAGGCTCGGCGCCAGCGACGTCTCAACAACGACCGACGGACCAACAGTTCGACGAACTAAGTCTTCCATCCCGGCGATGAGCGCGTTCGCGTCAGTTGGTCGCGGGTCGAGGGTCTGGCGCCGGCTGAACGCGAGCAGGCGATGGGTGAGAGCCGCAGCACGTCGCGCAGCGCTTTGAGCGGCATCGACGTATTTGTCGACATCGGCACCGCGTCCCTGCGCGAAGCGGAGCTGAATCATTTCCAGGCTGCCGCTGATCCCCGTCAGGAGATTGTTGAAGTCGTGTGCGATACCGCCGGTCAGCTGCCCGACCGCTTCCATCTTCTGTGACTGACGTAGAGCATCCTCAGCCACAATCAAATCCGCAGTGCGTTCCGCGACTTGCTGTTCGAGGGAAGCTGCCAGATCCGCCAGTTCGCGCTCCGCGCGGCGCCGCTCAACCGCATCATGGGTGCGTTCGGCCACCTCGCGCACAAAATCCAGATCATCAGCGGACCAGGAACGCGGCTCTGCATGGTTGAGGAACAGCAAGGCAACGAGGCCACCTTGTTCCGTCAGAGGCATATTTATGAACGACCGAGCGCTGATCGATTCCAGCTGTGCCGACGTATCGGAAGTACGCGGATCGAGGCGGGAGTCTTCGACGATGGCCGTTTCGCCCCGCTTCAGCTCCTCAATGTAGGAGCCATAGTCCCGGAACTTCAGGGTTCCGGCGATCGAGATAACATCCGGCGCATTCCAATCGCGGTCAATGACGATCGTCTCCTTGGCACGATTGACTAGGCCGTAGCCTGCGCGGCTCACGTCGAGCGTCCGCCCGAGGATCTCGGCCGCGGCAAAGGAGATATCGGCAAAATCTTCCATGTCGCGGAAGACATCGTTCAGATGCGCCAATGCCTGGCGCTTGAGCTCTGTTCGCTTCGCGCTGGTAATGTCCATCGAAACACCGGCCACCCGCACGGGCTTACCGTTCGCATCGAAAAAGGGCTGCCCGCGGGACGATATCCATCGCATCGAGCCATCCGACCAAAATACGCGGTATTCCGCAGAATGCTCGCGCCCGCGGGCGCTAGTATCGGTCATACTTTCAAGGGCACGCCCACGGTCGTCGGGGTGGATCGCGGCCATTCGCTCTTCGAAAAAGAACGGCTTGTCTGGCGCACGCCCGAACAGCGCCTTGCACTCATCCGACGCAGTCAGCGTCTGCGTTGCGAGCTCGAAGCTCCATGTGCCGAACCCACCCGCCCTGAGCGCAAGCGCCAGCTCGCGCTCGCCTTCTTGCTGTGTACGCAGCCGACTTGTCACCTCGGCCATCAGTGCGGCATTGTCCCGCTCGAGACCTGACAGCCGCTCGTGTTCGGTCGTCACATCCACCTGGCTCGCAAAAAAGTAAGCGAGTCTTTGATCGGCATCGAACACGGGTGCCATCAGCAAGCGATTCCAGAACGACGTGCCGTCCTTACGGAAATTCTGAATGTCGACCGTGAGCGGCCGCACCTGGTCTACAGCATCACGCAGCGCCCGCACTGTTTCCGGATTTGTGTTTGGTCCCTGTAGGAAACGACAGTTCCGGCCAATAATCTCTCCCCGCTCGTAACCGCTTAAGCGGATAAAGGCGTCATTGACGAAAACGACAGGATTATCGGGAAGCCGAGGATTGGTAATGATCATCGGCATCCGAGTGGCGTGCACCATCGCCACGAATGGGTCCGTATCGCGATCTATGCCTGCCAACTGGATCGCGATCCGCTCGTCGTCTGCCACGCTTTTGTCGGAGCGCTTGTGACTGTTGTTTTCTTTGATCAACGGTTGCTTCCCCACGACGGCTGCGTGGCAGCTTATCCGCCATCGTCATATTCCTGCGTCTTTACTCGTTCTTGGATCGTCAGCGCAACGAGTTCTCGATGTGTTCCGCCTGCGTGCGATAGGAGCGGAAGGTGCGAAGTGCCTACTCCGCCGGTCGCGCCAATCTTCAATGCCGTCTCATCGCGCTTCATCGCGGCGATCTTGACGATCGCACGCGCGGTCATGCCGGCGATGGCTAGGGTAGCCGCCCGGCTTCGGGCGGGACCGAACCGGGCGGTGCGCCAGAAGCTTCGTATCCGCCTCGAACACGGCAAATTCAGCAAGCGCACCGGTACTTATCGATGGGTCGGGTTGGAGAGGCGACGCCACCCAGCTGGCGCGGTAGCGCCTGTCGGCTCCTCCCGATTGGTCTTTAGGACTCGTCGACTGGTTTGGCGGGACGAGGCTTACGTACAGCCTTAGGGGCTTCATCAACCGTCTTCGCCGCGGTCTGACCGGGCTTCCGCCCCAAGCCGATCGACTTGGCCATCGTGCGGCGCGCTTCCGAGTAGGTCGGGGCTACCATTGGATAGTCCGCCTTGAGGTTATAGCGAGCACGGTAGTCCTCTGGGGTCAGTCCGTTAGTCGCAAGGTGGCGGCGTAGAGTTTTGTATGGCTTGCCATCAATCATGGAGATGATGTGGTCGGGCGAAGCAAGCGACTTACGGGCAGTGACAGCCGGCTCATAAGTCTGAGCGGGTTCCTCTGTCTGAGCCATGGCCGTTGCACCGGTCAATTGTACGACGGCCACATGCATCGAAACGAGAAACGCAGGAACGTCGTCCGCATTGGTTCGTGTGTTGGGATTTGCCAACCATGCAGCAGTCAGTTCGGCTGCCAATTCAACTGCGCTAATCTCATCGTTCATTAGATTCTCAATATATTATGGGCGTGAATAATTATATCCGATGTGGACCAAAATTAAGTCGTGAGCAACTGACGGAAAGGCAAACAATTTTATTTCGTCTATCGAGATTTCCGATCGACCACTTTAGCGGCTGCCAGCGTCTCGCTCGGCTCGGAAATTCACGCGCATCCAAAGCTCAGTTTTAACGCAGTGAAGTCCCCGCCGCATGACCTTCGATGCAGCCATCCCCGCAAGTTACACCGCCCCGGCATGCCAGGAATCCAGAACGGGGTTTCGGACGATCGCATCCCCAACGGGGATGGGCCGGGGCGTTGGGCGCCATCGTCAAGCAACACGCGGACATCAGGCTACAAGACCAAGGAAGTGGAACGCGATACCTGCGGCCGACGTGGCGAGCAGCGTCACGATCACGTTGGCTCGCAGGAAAAATACCGCCACGCCCGCACCCACTGCAAGCAAGGCCGCCCAAGGATCGATGCTGGCTAGCACTGGCGCGTCAAAGCGTATCGGCCCGAACGTCACCATCGCCGTCTCGCGAAACAGCGTGTGAAGCGCGAACCAGACCGCCAGGTTGAGGACCACGCCGACAACGGCTGCGGTGATGGCAGACAGCGCGCTTGCCACCGCGACATTGCCGCGCAGACGTTCGATGAACGGTGCGCCCAAGAAGATCCAGAGGAAGCACGGTACGAACGTCACCCAGGTCGCGAGCAGCCCGCCGAGCGTTCCCGCGATCAATGGCGACAATACGCCGGGGTCGCGATACGCGCCCAGAAAGCCGACGAACTGAAGAACCATGATAAGCGGCCCTGGCGTTGTCTCCGCCATGCCAAGCCCGTCCAGCATCTCCTTCGGTCTCAGCCAGCCGTAATTCTCCACCGCCTGCTGCGCGACATAAGCAAGCACAGCATAGGCCCCACCGAACGTCACCATAGCCATCGTTGAAAAGAAGGTCGCAATGCGGCTGAACACGTCGTCAGGGCCAAGCGTGATCAGCAACGCTGCGACCGGGAGTAGCCACAGCGCTAACCAGACGAGCGCGGTCCGAACCGTCTCGCGCCAGGTGGGACGAGCATGGGCCGGCAGGTCCTCGCCCAGAAGGGTATCGGCGTCGGCAACGACCGTACCTTTCGACGCACCATGTCCACCGCCGCGAAAGGCAGTATGCCCTTGCCTGCCCGACCACCAGCCAATCAACCCGGCACCGAGCACGATCAGCGGGAACGGAGCGCCAAGGAAGAAGATGAGGATGAAGGCAACCGCGGCCAGCAACCGGGATGGCGTCGTCTTGAGCGCGCGACCACCGATCCGCACCACCGCCTGGAGCACGACCGCCAGTACTGCCGCCTTCAGGCCGAAGAACAGTGCGGAAACGATGCCTACGCGCCCATAGAGGACGTACACCCAACTCAGCGCCATGATCGCAATCGCGCCCGGGATGATGAACAGCACGCCGGCGACGATGCCGCCCTTCGTCCGGTGCATGAGCCAGCCGATATAGGTGGCGAGCTGCTGCGCCTCCGGCCCCGGTAGCAGCATGCAGTAGTTGAGCGCATGCAGGAACCGCTGCTCGCCGATCCAGCGTTTCTCATCGACGAGGATGCGGTGCATCACCGCAATCTGCCCGGCCGGACCGCCGAATGACAACAGGGCGATCCGAAGCCAGACCCAGAAGGCCTCGCCTAGCGTGACTGTTTCGGGGGGCGTCTGGGTCGCGCCTTCCGTCGCTACCGCGTTCATGCCTGCGCCTTTGCGCGCGAGGGCTGGTGCGAAGTCCAGTCGTGTCTTTCTCCCTGAGCGTCGCGGCACCAACGGTACAGGGCATCATAGATCGCCATGCCGGCTTCCAGTTGGGTGTGATCGTCGCTGTGGATGCGTGATAGCCCGAGCGAGATCGCCAACAGGCCAGCCGCCTCCGGTGCCACGTCGAGCCGATCGGTGTCGGCACCGCGAACGATCGCGGCGAGGCGAATAAGTGGTGCATGCGCGCCGAGGCCGAAGGCCTCGATCATCACGTCGAAGGTGCAGCGCTCGCCGCGGTGACTCCAGAACACTCGCTCGTCGGCGATGTCGAACGGCTCTGCCTTGTGCTGCGCGGCGACGGTCAGCACCTCTGTAGGCGCGACGAACAGGAAACGCGCATCCGGATCGACGAAGCGACGGATTAGCCACGGGCATGCGATGCGGTCGACCTTGGGCCGTGCACGCGTGACCCACCATGTCCGGCCGTCGTCATGCCGTTCGGGCAGGTGAGCAAGGGACACTGTCGGTAGACCCGCTGCTGACCAGGCGGCAAAGCCCCCTTCCAGCATCTCGGCCACCTTGCCCTCGCTGCGCAGTATGGCTGCTATAGACACCGCGCTTCCTCTGCCATCGGCGTCCACGACAACCACCGCGGTCTTGATGTCATAACCCCAGCGGCTCGGGTCGTCACAAGGAGATGGCCGTGATCCAGGTATCGTCTCTCCTGGAGCATGACGCAGATCGACGATATGCGGCGAGCCAGGCAGCGCGATGAGGCGTGCGAGTTTCTCGGGTGTGATGGCGTTCTGAACAGGCATGGCGCGTCCTTGGCATGTCGGGCTGGACGCGATTCTTCGGCTGACGCCTCGTGGGGAGATCGCAGTCCCCATGGGCATAATCAGCCACGCTGCGTATCTGTTGTCAATCTCGATTGGGCAGACGCGGAGCCGGGGCACGGATCGAAGCTGCCAACGCGGTAGCCGTTTGCGGTCGATCCTCTCTACGTTCAATGACCGCGCGTAATTCAGCGTGATTGATCTCGAAGACGGCGCTCCCCTCGTTCGCAGTCAGGCTAGGCGGGACCATGGTTACAAACGGCTCGTTTTCGACCATCAAAAACTCAGCACTCTGAGTTGACTATCTGTCGCGATCGAACCGTTTCTAATGGGTCGCTGTCCGGACGCCGCATCGTGTTCAGCTAAAGGGCAAGGCGATCCCGCGCGATGCGGAGCGTCACGATCAAGCCGCCCTGGGACCAATCATAGTCGATCGATCCGCCGAGTTGGCCTGACACGCTCCGCTTGATCAACTGACTGCCGAAACCTTGGGTTTGATCGGGCGCCTCGACGGCTGGGCCACCTTGCTCCACCCATGTCAGGACGATCTTGTCCTGTTCGGTAGCGCTCGTGAGATCGAGCGTACCGGTCGCCTGCGAGAGTGCGCCATATTTCATCGAGTTGGTCGCAAGCTCATGAATCACGAGCGCGATGCCCGTGGCGGACGCTTCGCCCACACCTGTACGCTCCACTGCCACCCGTATGCGTCCCTTGAAGGCGCCGAGATCGTCGTAAGGCGCAAGCAGGATCGACAGCAGATCACCGAGAAGGGCGACCGCACCCTGTCCGGCAGACAGAGGTCGTACAAGGTCGTGGGCCCTGTCTAGCGCGGTCAACCGCCCGATGAGTTCATGCGTCATGTTCTCGATGCTGGTGGCGGATCGCGACGTGATCGTCGTCAGGCCAGACGCGATCGCGAGCAGGTTCTTGACCCGGTGGCTCATCTCGCCGGCCAGAAGCTCGTTCCCCTCTTCGGCCTGCTTGCGCCCGGTAACGTCGAGGAAAATGCCGAACATCGTCCGACCCAGAATGTCGAGATCCTCGCCCTGCCCCCGCGCTGCGATCCAGCGGACCTCGCCGTTGATCACGATACGAAAGTCAGTTTCGTAGGCGCCCAGGATTGCGCGGGTCGCCGCAAAAGCTGCTCGCACACGATCGCGATCCGCCGGGTGAATGTGTGAGGACAGCTCCTCGAAGGTCACCTTGTCGCTCCATGGCATTCCCCACAGCGCGAAGCTGCGACGGTCCATGGTCAGCAGATCGGTATCGACGTTCCAGGCCCAAAGAGCCACGCCTGCGGCCTTTACGGCGCGACGAAGATGATCCGACTGCCATTCCTCACCTGTCGGCAACTCAGATGTCACGTCATTCCCCCTGTCGATTCCTCGTCTCCTTTCAGGGCAATCCCGCAGCAGAGCCCTTGCTGTCAATCAGGCTGACTGCCCCTGTTCGGCATCGGCCGTCAAAACGGTGATCCTCTCGGTCGCAGAAGGGATCACGATGGCGATAAGCTAGAACTCGCTCCGATCATTTGATCGTCGCAGGAATGGCGACATACGCCGCGTTCGAAATTAAGAAATTGGGTACGGGTAGCTACTCTCGGTCCCATGGCGCGTTCGCCAGCTCGCGCGCAAGGTAATCGACTAGGGCCTGGACCCGGAGCGGTCGCAGTGGGCTTGGCGGCATGACGAGGTGGAGCCCCAACGGCGTCACCGACCATTCCGGCATCGCCACCGTCAACTTGCCGTCGCGCAGTTCGCGCCAGACCAGGAACTCGGGTTGGATTGCAAGCCCCTGTTCCGCGACGAGTGCGGGTTCAGCAAATCCGCGTTGTCGGTCCAGACCCGTACTGGCGGTTCGATCGCTTCCTCGCCGAACCTCGGATTCGTGAAGCGTCACATTCGGGACGCGCCACCCGTATAGGCCAGCGCGCAGTGCCTGCTCAGTTCGGCGGGGTGCGTTGGCATGCCGTGGCGGTCGAGATAGTCAGGGGAACCCACCAGCAGCAGCCGGACCGTGCATAACCGGCGCGACAGCAGCGAGGAGTCGTTCAGGCTTGCGATCCTAAGCGCCAGGTCGAACCCTTCCGAGACCAAATCGACCTTGCGGTCGCTCAGCGCGAAGTCGACGGTGATTTCGGGATATGCTTGGAGGAAGGCCGGCAGCGTTGCACCGAGATAGGCGATGCCGAACGACAGGGGTGCGCTGATGCGCACGCGTCCACGCGGAACCTTGATTGCTCGCCGGCCTCATCCTCGACTGCCTCGCCTTCGCTAAGGATACGCATTGCCCGCTCCAGCGCAGCGCGGCCAGCATCGGTAAGTGCGATGCGCCGCGAGGTGCGCGCGATCAGCGTCAGGCCGAGACGCGCCTCCAGTCGCGCGATCGCCTTGGAGACAGTGGGATCAGACATACCTATCTCGCGTGCGGCACGCGAAAAGGAGCCATGTTCGGCGACCTTGGCCAAGATCGCCCAGGCTTCGAGATCGGGAAGACGCTTCATCATTTTCGGCAAGAATGAGATGCCAAACTTGCCGTTTCGTCAAGGCCGCTTGTGGCGCATCTTCAGGTCATCGAGCAGCAAGGCTCCCGAGGAGACCAAAGATGATCGACCGTCGCCCTTTTAACAGCCTTGGCGGTGCCAACCATGGCTGGCTCGAGGCCAAGCATCACTTCTCGTTTGCGAGCTATTATGATCCGGCTCGGATGGGCTGGGGTGGCACCCGCGTCTGGCAATGGAGGCCTGTGCGAGCGCCCATTACTGGGCTCGCGAGATCGCCGCAGTAGGTCACGACACGCGGCTCATTCCACCGGCCTACGTAAAGCCGTTCGTGAAGCGGCAGAAGA
>NZ_JAXOJK010000008.1:0-106125 GCF_036663695.1 Sphingomonas sandaracina
TGCCTTCGACGCATCGCGCGGCGGGGTTGCGAGCACGATCACCAATGTCGCTGCCGGTGCGCTGAATGCCGGGTCGACCGATGCCGTCAACGGCGCGCAATTGTTCGCCACCAACACTCAGGTCGGCTCCAACACCTCGGCCATCGCCAACCTCACCACCAACATCGCCACTGGCACAGCCGATCCGCTCGCCGTGCGCTATACCGATGCAACCAAGGGTACACTCGCACTGGGTGGCGTAAACGGTACGGTCCTGACCAACGTCGCGGCGGGTGCGGTGAACCCGACCTCGACCGACGCCGTCAATGGCAGCCAGCTTTCCGCGACGAACGACGCGGTGGCGGGCAATACCGCGAACATCACCAACCTCGGTGGGTCGGTCACCACGCTCAACTCCAACGTTGCAGCGTTGCAGACCGACGCGTTGCTGTACGACGGCGGCCTTCAGGCCTTCAACGCCGCGCGGGGTGGCACGCCGCAGCGGATCACCAACGTGGCTGTGGGTGTGCTCAGCGCGACCAGCAGCGACGCGGTCAACGGCGCGCAGGTGTTCGGGCTGGGCAATAGCCTCGCCGCGGCGCTGGGCGGCACGTCCAGTTACGATCCGGTGACAGGACAGGTGACTGCGGGCATCGCCTATGGTGGTGCCACCTATGGCAACGTCCAGGGGGCGGTTTCCGCGATCGAGACATCGATCGGGGGCGCCGTTGCCAGCAACCTGCGGTACTTCCGGGCGAACTCCGTCATGGCTGACTCGCAGGCGGCGGGTACGGACTCCACCGCAATCGGTCCGGCAGCAATGGCCGGGGCCGACGGATCGATTGCCGCAGGGCGCAATACTATGGCGATGAGCGCAGGCTCGGTCGCGATCGGTGACGGATCGGCCGCGATGACCGGCAAGGCAGTGGCGATCGGCTTTGCCAACATCGCCTCGGGCGATGGCGCAGTGTCGATCGGCGATCCGAACATCGCGACGGGCGACGGCGCGGTCGCGCTTGGCCGCGACAACCAGGCGACAGGGATCGGCGCGGTCGCGCTCGGCGATACCAACTTCGCGACCGGCGACTCGGCGGTCAGCATCGGCGGCAACAACAACGCCGTCGGCGCGGGCGCGGTCGCAATCGGTGATGTGAACACCTTGAACGGTGTCAATGCGATCGCGATCGGCACCGGCAATAATGTCAACGGGGCCCAGGCGAGCGCGATTGGCAACAATAACCGGCTTACGGGCAACCAGTCACTGGCGTTCGGCAACAACATCATCGCCACCGGCAACGATACGCTTGCCGTCGGTAACGACGCTAGCGCTTCGGGTGACAGCGCCGCGTCTTTCGGTAACCGCGCCATGGCCATCGGGCTCAATTCTACCGCGCTCGGCACGATGTCGGTAGCCGGTGCGGATCAGGCGCTTGCGGTCGGCGAAAATGCCAATGCATCGGGCTTTGCCTCATCCGCGTTCGGGACCAACGCCGTCGCATCGGCGACGGGTTCGGTAGCCATCGGCGCTGAAGCAAACGCATCAGCCGTTAGCAGTGTCGCATTGGGTCGCGGGGCGTCGACGCAGCGCGGCGGCGTGGTGGGATATACTGCGTTCGGCCTAGCCGCCGCGCAAAGCACGGTCGGCGAAATCGCGGTCGCCCGGAGTGTGCAAGTTATCGATCCCACCACCGGGCAATTCTTTCCCCTCGGTGAACGTCAGATCACCGGGGTCGGCGCCGGCAGCGCGAATACCGACGCGGTGAATGTGGCGCAGCTGCGCGGCGTATCGGACACGCTGGGCGCGGCTTTCGCTACCAGCCTCGGCGGAGGTGCTGCCTACACCGCGGCGACCGGTACCCTGACTGGTCCGACCTATGTCATCAACGGCGCGACCTACGCCACTGTGGGCGATGCGCTTGCCGGCGTCAGTGGGCAGGCGACCCAGGTGGCGAACACCAGCGTAACGTACGATACCGCGACACGAGACCGCGTGACGCTCGGCGGAGCGGCCGGCACGACGGTGACCAACGTGGCGGCCGGCACGCTTTCCGCCGCCTCGACCGACGCCGTCAATGGCGGCCAGTTGTTCGCGACCAACCAACAGGTCACGAACAACACGACCGAGATCACGACGATCCGCAATACGCTGGTCGGATCGGCCGTCAGCCCCGTACAATATTCGAACGCCGCAACACCGACGGCCCCGAACGGCGGCGTACTGACGAACGACGTGACGTTGATCGGTGCGGACGTGGCAGCGCCGGTCAGGCTGCATAACGTAGCGGCGGGGTCGATCGCTGTTGGTTCGACCGACGCGGTCAACGGCGGCCAGGTAGCGGCGATTGCTGCGGCTTCGCAGAATGCAATCCAGTATGATCGCAACGCCGATGGCAGCCGTGCCAACGTCGCGACACTGGTGGGCGGAACGGCAGGTGCCGCGGTGCGCATTACCAACGTGGCGAATGGCGTGCTTGGTGCAACTTCTACCGACGCGGTCAACGGTGCGCAGTTGAATGCGGTCGGGCAGCAGGTTGCCTCCAACACGACCAACATTACCAACTTGCAAAGCGGCACCGCTGGCTTCTTCCAGGTAAACAACACCGCTGGTAACCCGACCCCGGTGGCGAGCGGAGTCAACGCGATCGCAGCGGGCGGCGGAGCGACGTCGTCGGGTGCCAATGCGGTCGCACTCGGCACCGCAGCGAATGCCACGGCGGCCAACAGCGTCGCACTCGGTACCGGGTCGATCGCAGATCGGGCGGACAGCGTGTCGGTCGGTACCGCAGCGGCGAACCGCCAGATCACCAACGTCGCAGCCGGCATCTCGCCGAGCGATGCGGTGAACGTCGGGCAGCTTAGCAGTGGGCTCAACCAGACGCTGGCGCAGGCCAACACGTATACCGACACGCGGCTCAACCAGCTCGGCTTTGACCTTAAGGAAGTGCGCCGCGATGCGAATGGCGGCACGGCAGCGGCGATGGCGCTAGCAACGATCCCGCAGGCGTACGGGCCGGGTATGGGTATGGTCGGTGGCGGCATCAGCAACTGGGGCGGCGAAGCGGGCTTCGCGGTCGGCGTGTCCAAGGCAAATGCCGATGGCTCCTTCATCGTCAAGGCTGGAGCTACGATGAACACCCGCGGCAAGGGTGGCGGCGCGGTCGGCGCCGGGTTCGCCTTCTGATACTCTCCGGTGAGGGGAAATGGCGCCCCGTTCGCCCGGACCGGCCTCCCCGCCTCGGGACCCCTGCAAAAGCAGGGGTCCCTTTTTCTTGGGCAGGGTTTGAGAAACATTTGTCCGCGAAAATTGATCTAGTCGTGCAACGGCAGTCGAGCACGACAATGGCAACGCATCGTGTAGAGCATGCGCCCCCGTCCACCGTCTAAGCTGACAGCGATACACCCTCCTCGCGCGCCGACACCGGACGTCGGGCGATACGTGCGTGCGTCAGGCGGGGATCCTCGTACAGGTCGCGCAGCGCGCAAAGGCGGAAGACGTTCCAAGCGTTGCCAGCGATGTTCGGCCGCGTCGTGGAGCATGTGCCAGCGTTGGCACAAGGCGGCCAGATTGGCGGGAATGTTGTGGCCCGGATCATGGTCGAGATGCGCGCAGGCGAGCACCACATAGGTCGTGCGGACGCTGCTCAGTTCGAAGCGATCGCGCATCGCGATCCGTCGCCCGCGCGCGGATCGCCAGCAGGCTGCATCGCCGTCCCACCAGCGTCCGTCGCCTAGATGCGCGACGAACCGCCGATGCGGCCGCGCGCACCGTTCGCCGGCCCGGTCGAACCGGATCGCCTGCGACAGTTGCGGCCAGTCGATCGGATAGACCCAGCGGTTTTCGGGGCGGATCGGCATCGTGATTCTATGAGTCACCGCCGATTCGAAGGAAAGCGAAATCTTCGTCTTTCGTTTCGTCTTGTACCGGACGTGTTCAAACCGTCAGAGGCCGCGGCCGCGTGCCTCATCGGTTGCCCGGCTTGTCATCCTGGCTCGGAGGCGATCACGAGCAAGTGGCCTCATGTCTTCTGGCGCCGACCGATTGGGGCGTCGGAGATGCCGTGTCCCGTCCGCCCAATCGTGTCTTATCCCGGCACCTCGGCGACTAGGCGTCGTTGCAAAAGGTATCCATCGTCCGTCAGCCCCAATGTTCCCGTTCAAACAATTACCTGTGATCAAGGGCGCTTAGTCGGAGCTAAGTTATTGTTCAAGGTGGCTTTTGCCGAAGCTACTTTGAATCGTTATTATAATACCTGAAATTGGCTCGCTTTAAACCATTAATGCAGCAGGTATAACTATGCGCTTTCTGCGGTTGCGAAGTATTAGAATGCCGTATCAGGCTTGCGCCTCCGATACATAGCGACGCAGCACTCGGTTGATTTCGGTCTGGTATCCACGATCCTGCGCGTGTTCTTTGAACCAAGCCACCACGTCGGCATCGAGGCGAAGCGTGACGGGCTTTTTGATCGGCCGATAGAGGCCAGGTCGACGAGCGTGCAGCCACGCCTCGGGGGAAGCTTCGGGAATGTCGGCCGTGTCGATCTGCTCATCAGGCAGGGCGGCGAGCTTGTCGAGCTGGTCCTGCAATTCGGGGCTAAGCGCCTTCTTGCTCATAGCGGTACCTTTCCTGCTTCGTCGCCTTTCGGGCGCTGATGATGCGCGTCCAATTCTCGTCGTCGGGATCGGGGTAGCTATGGACGACAACCAGCACGACAACTGGCCCGACTAGGCCGAGAGCGTGCCATCGCTGTTCCCCCTTCTCGATCCGATCGGGGAGGATGACGTGGAAGGCATCTTTCCAGACCTCTTTTGCTAATTCGAATGAAACGCCGTGTTTAGCGAGATTCGAAGCAGCCTTTTCGTTATCCCACTCGAACGCCACGCTGAATTCTGTATTGACAAATTTGTACATACACTCGGCTTGTGCGGGGCGCAAGCTATAGTCAGATTCTTTGGTCATCGTACATACGATAATGTCCTTTATCGGATGTAGAACAGGGGGCTGGCGTGGCGGATATCGAGACGGAATCAACCGGGTGCGCGTAACCCATGATCTGCTGGCCGAAGTGATGCAGATTCACGGCAATATGTCGGCGGAAGATTGCGGCGATCTGGCTGTCGATCTTTCGCCGTGTTCGCTTTGCTCGATGACCGTGGGGCACGCGACCAGCTCTGACCATTGACCGCAGCGATTATAGAATGTCGTGTCGCTGATCCCGTCCTTCCGGCACAGCTTCGCGGTCTTCACGCGAGCCTCATGCTGGCGCAGCACCCCAATGATTTAATCCTCGGTAAAACGGCCTCGCCGCATCGTTCGGTTTCATCTGACGAGCTAACTTACCAATCGCATAATTTCTGGTGAGCAGGTCAATACCATTCATGCTGGGTCCTTCAGAGTTTCGGCACGTACGGCACGGACGAAGTTACCGAGAGGGATCATACACCGCCCCCTTCCCCGCGGCCGTAAAGGCCGCGAGGTTCCTGCCAAATGCTGACGGTCCAGTGGTTAGATTGGTGAGTATTCGAGCAGTTCGAACGTACCACCGACGTTGTAGATCGATGACGAGAACCGCTGCTCGAGGTCAGGTGTGACGGTTGCGGGAACCGCCGTGGGACTAACGACTACAAGATCGTTAATCGTCATCTGGAACGTACCAGCCGCCGCGTTGTAATCTAACTGCACCACCTGCCCGGCCACGTATGGGAATGGGGCGGTAATGACATTACCATTGGCAGTCGCGTACATTTGAGTGCCATTATTCTGCAGTAGACCCAGTCGCACACCAGCGTTATTGATTCCGACGTTCGCGCCGAAGCTTGCCGGCGACGCACCCGCAGCCACGTAATTCCCCGGAGCGGCGTTGGGGAAACGCATACGCAACCGGAAACTGCCTCGCATGGTCTGCGACAGGTTGGCAGTCGCCTCGCCCCACACGTTGCCGCCAGATGTTTTGGTATACTTGGTGAAGCCCGTTAATGCGCCCGCATTCGGCGTGATGTTACGGAGAGCGAAGGTTGGATCATCGTTGGCTGTCATAATCGGCGTGGCAAGCCAGCCCTGTGCAAAACGGCCGTAGATCCGCTTGTTCGCCGTATCGATTCCGATCGTTCCCACCGGGGGGGGAACCTTAAAATCTGCGTCCGTTATGCGTCCACCCTTCTGGTAAGGTGCCACGCCGCCCTGACCGAGGGATACCTGCTGGAACCGGTCGACGCGCGTGAAGGTGAAGCGCGCGAAGTTCCCATCCTCCAAAATTAGGCTGCGCACGTCGGTTGCGAGAATACCGTCCGCCATACCGGTCGGTGCGCCCGGAGCGCCGGTCGTGATGGACGCGCCGCGCACAGTTACCGAACCGCAATCGTTGAGCACGAGGCCATCGCCTGGTGTATTTCGCCATCCGATCGTTGGCTGGTCGATGACTGCGTGGTCGACCCGCTCGAGGTAGATCGCGTTGCCGCCAAACGAGTTGTTGGCCTGCAGCCCAGTGATCTCGACGTGTTTAATCCTGTTGCCGGTACCGCTCCTCGTTGTTGCGGCAATCGCGTAAAGGCAACCCTCGTCGCAACGAGTGTCAGTAACGCGAAATACGCTTTGACCGACAGCGTTCGAGTCTTTTTCGAATTGGTCCTCCGCAAAAATCCATGCTCTGGTGAATGACATGCCTGTCTTGATGAACAGGATGCTCTGGAAGCGGCCGTAGTCCAGAAACCAATCTCGAGCAGATCGGAAGCCCATGAACTTCCGGAGCTTTATTGTAGCGTTGCCCAGGCCCCCGACACACGATCCGAAGAAATTGTCCTCTGTCGTAAGGTCCGTCTTCTCGGCATATACAACAGCACCATCATCGGTACCGATACATGCCACGCCGAACCACCCGGTATTGCGGAGCATGGCACGACAACTGTGGAAACTGAGCGCGCGACGCGCGTCCGCGATTTCCAAGGGGGTGCCGATGAAATTGACCCCGTCGACCATGAGACGCCCGCCGCCCGAGAGCAGCAACGCATCTTTATCCCTGTCACATGCAATGACGATGCCCGCATCCCCACCGTAGCCGACGATCGCTACCTGCGCTGCATTGTCATTGAACGAGCCGACAACAGGTGTGCTCAAGAAGAACAGACCGTCGATGATCAACTCGCCCCCACCTGCCGCGTTAAGTGCTGCCAGCGCAGCTGCGAAGGCAGGACCACAGTTCGTCCCAAGCGTTGCACCACGACCATCCGTGGCGGTGCCAGCCGGGTTAGCTAGGGTAACCTGCGTGGCCGATTGAACAGACGCGATCGTGCTGGTTAATTTTTCACCAGCGGATCCTGCGCCGGCGACAGCAACGGACTTGCCGATGTCAGATGCGTCGAAGATTGCCGTGCGCGCGGTAAGCGTCGTCGATCCGATAGCCATCGTTGCGAAGTTGACGATCTTCGCATCCGGCGTGGCGACCAGGCTGAGGCGGATGCCGGGGTCGCTGCCGATCGTCATGACGCGCGCCTCGGTCGTTGCTGCCGTTTTGCGGTACAGCGAAACTCCAGCCCGATCTTGAGCCCAGAACGTCGCGTTGGTCGCGACGGCGTCGCGACCGGCAACGAGCGTGGTGTAGACGCCGGGCGGCGTCAGCGCGGCAGTTTCTTCCATGTCAGCCATGTGATTTTCTTTCGTTATTGGCCAAATATAAGCCAGTTTAAGCCGTCTAGATGTTGATCATCGCTGGCACGGCCTGAGCGACAATAGTAGCTCCAAGCCGCAAAGGTTCGTCGATGACCTGAAGTCACAGATCTTGTAACTTATTGGAGGAAGAGTTTTTTTAGGACGCGTGCCTAACCACCGCCCGCCGAAGTAATATCGTTAGAAATGTCTACCACGATGACCCCTTCAACCGAGCGCGCCTGTCAGAACAACGCGCATTACTTCTCAAGCATACGGCGAGGTTTGTAGGACAGCGTTTTTTGCCAGATTCGATCAATGATTTGTGAGTTAAGGGCAGGCAGTGGAGAGTGTCAAAATTTGCCGACCTGGCAGATGGGATCCTCCGCCACAGCCAATATGCCCCCGTTGCCGGTCGCCAACGCCCATGTTCCGGACCTCTGCCATCTAATTCTTTGCCCCATAGGGCATTCGGTAAGCCTATGCGGATGGCCGGTCGTGTAGTGCTCCGTACTGCTTCAGGTGCTGCCTGTTCGCTTCTCGCTGCGTTGGCCGGATTCGGAGACGCGACACCTTCCGACAAAACTACTGGGATAGGGCTGACAAAACAGCATTCTTCGAGCGATCCGCTGCGCTTGCTGTAGCTTGGGCATCATCCGCGCCAAGTCCACTCATTGTCTTACTTTCGACAAATCCGTGGCAAACGGTGATCATAACGTCCGAAACTGGCAAGGCACACTCACAAGTGCTTCGCCATCTTCTCCAAATTGCCGCAGTCAAGCACGTCGAGCATGACAACGGCAATGCATCGTGCAGAGCATGTGGGGCCAGCACGCCTGTAGCACGCGCGCCTCGTCTGCCGTCTAAGCGGGTAGCGATGCACCCTCCCCGCGCGCCGACACCGGATTTCGGGCGATACGGGCGTGCGTCAGGCGGGGATCCTCGTACAGGTCGTGCAGCGCGCACAGGCGAAAGACGTTCCACCAGCGTTGCCAGCGATGTTCGGCCGCGTCGTGGAGCATGTGGCAGCGCTGGCACAGGGCGGCCAGATTGGCGGGCATGTTGTGGCCCGGATCATGGTCGAGATGTGCGCAGGCGAGCACCACATAGGTCGTGCGGACGCTGCCGAGGTCGAAGCGATCGCGGACCGCGACCCGCCGCCCGCGCGCGGATCGCCAGCAGGCCGCATCGCCGTCCCACCAGCGTCCGTCGCCGAGATGCGCGACGAACCGGCGGTGCGGCCGCGCACACCGTTCGCAGCGCGCGCCGGCCCGGTCGAACCGGATCGCCTGCGACAGTTGCGGCCAGTCGATCGGATAGAGCCAGCGGTTTTCGGGGCGGATCGGCATCGTGATTCTATGAGTCACCGCCGATTCGAAGGAAAGCGAAATCTTCGCCTTTCGTATTCCTATTGTACCGGGTGTGTTCGAACCGGCGGAGGGCGAAGCCGCGGGGATGAACCCTCATGGCGCGGCAAGGCCGTCCCGCTATTTTAGGCGTTCATCGCTTGCTTCGGCGCGCTGGCGGTGACACCTCGCCGCACAATCACTGGACGACGGAGAAGCCAATGTAGGGCGCGCCGTTAAACATCAGCGCTAGCTCGATGCCGCGGGGACCGTAAAAGGCGCCCTCAAAAGTACCGGTGACATACTGATCAAGATTTCCGTGAACGCGACCAGTAAGTGGATCTATGGTGCCAGTGAAGCCGATAATAATCTGGCCGTTACCTCCGAATATTGAAGTGTTGCCGGAGATGGTATGGAGGTCAAAGTCGACGGTGATAGAGGTCGGTTCAGTGCCGTTAAATGGAGGAATGCTAGGTTTTCCAAGGTTGTATATGTTTGAAAAACCCGAGCGTGTCGCTTTTCCCGAGGTCGGCAAATCACCCGTAACGGTTCGTGCGCCAAAGAGGTAGTAATTGATAAAGCCACGCGACATGCGCGAGGTGTCGGTCGTCTGCTGCCATAATGCGTAACCCGAGTATACCGATGGAGCATAAGCGCCATTGCCGGTCGCCTTTAAACGTAACGGCGATCTGTCAAACAATGAGTAGGTCGAGTATACCGCTGTGCCGTCGGGATCATAGGATTTCACAACGCGCACGCCTCCGTCATCAACAACATTATCCCAATGATCGTATGCAAATGAATCAATTTTCTGGACTGCGGGACCAGCAGAAAGCGTAGTACCGTCATATCGGACTTGATAGTTTCGGGTTGATGCATTGTAATCAAATCCGACGGACGATACTTCTTGTTGCGGCGTAGTAACGGCATATAGGACGCCGCCAGTTGAATATGTCTTAGACATAGAGATTGCACTAAAACTACGATTTTGGGTGAAATCAGATGCGGCAGTATAGGCTATCGTCGGCGTCGGCGTCGGCGTCGGCGTCGGCGTCGGCGTCGGTGTGGGTGTGGGTGCCGGTGTGGGTGTCGGGGTGGTGCCAGGGATCGTGCTAACAGAACCGGGGCCCGACGAGGCACTGTCGTCGCCACATGACGTAAGCGTCAGGGCTGCCAATATTACAGAGGCCCGCACTAGCGAAATCTTTTCCATTGTCCGTTCCTCTTAGTACGAAAAACGCTACGGCTATAGTTTCGGCCGTGCAAGTGCGGGGTTTTCAGCTGTCGGGTTTTATGATTATTACATTAGCGAATTGAATGTTTAATATTGATTTACAAATCAAAATTCATTACCGTCAGGATGTTAATAAACTAAAAACTAAATCGCTTTGAAAGCAAACGCGATCATGTATAAAACTGAATAATATATGTCGACATCATAATATATTTTATTGATATCTCTGTTTAGTAGAAAACTTATTTATATAAAACTCAGCTAATTAACCTAAAACTGAATTACATAGCGAATTATCTTGTTGCAGCGCTTCCCGTTTAAAGATCATGCGCCGTGTCCCCATCCTCATCAAGTCGGGTAACCACCATCCGCATCGTGCGATCCGGTATAGATAGAGCTTACGCCGATATCGGCGGTTATTGGGATTAAGCGCAACGGCCTGTTTCTGCTGGCCGATCGCCGCTGATCGCTCACCATGCTTCCACAACATTATGGCACGCCAGTTTCTGAGATGGGCACGCTCCGGCAAAGCCTCCACCACCTCCTCCGCAATCGCAATCGCTTCGCTCTTTACGCCGGCCAGCCAGAGCGCATCGACAAAAGGGACCAGATACAGCGGCAGGCGTTCTGTCTTGACGGAGATCTCGCGATGAATCGTCACCGCTTCGCAATGGTTGCCGGTACGTGTCAGGATGCGCGCCAGACTGAGCATGCCGAGCGTACCGTCAGGTCGTGCGGCGTGCCCGGCACGCGCGAGAGCGAGCGCCGTACGCGGGCGGACATCGGGCTGTCGCTCGGCAAGTGCGCCAAGATACACCGAGCTCGTCGATCGACGCGCTCTGATCGTCTTCGCCACGGCATTGGCGTCGAAACGGTCGTGCAGCAAATCCTCCAGCATCGGCTTCAGCAAAGTGATTTCGCCTAGGAAGGTGCTCGCCGGATGTCCGCTGTACGGCACCGCAACCAGCAATGACGGCGTCTCTGCCGCGATGTGTCGGACATGCTGACCGTCCAGTGGCATGTGTGGATCGTAGACCAGCACCGGTTGCGCGCGGCATGTCACGGATCCATCGATCGTATCGAGCCAGCGGATCCTGTGTGAATCCTGTGGCCAGCGGTTTTCCCAACGGGCGCGTGCAGGGTTGATCGACCATTGCGGGGATAGTGCAAGCACGCCGTCCGCCGCCACAGCATCGGCCAAACGTACCGCTGCATAACCCCCCATACTCGATCCGTATGTTACTCTTCGCGAAGCGCCAGCGGTCGCTGCACGAACGGCGGCCATTGCATCCAAGATGTCTTCATATTGATACCAGTCGTTTCCGCGACCGAGGACGTGGATCGCGGAAATGCCATTCGCGAGCAGAAATTCCTCGCCAAACCCGAACCGGTCGAAGCCATCGCCGATGCTGTGATGGTCAAAGGTGATGACCCAACGCTGTGACGAGTCAGCAACCACCTGCCGTACCAGCAGGGTGTCGCTGCGATACAATTCGACCGTTGTCCGCGGCTCAATTCGCGTTTCATCGCACATGACTAAAATTCCCGATCGTCGCGGCGGGAGGGAGCAGAAACACGGAAAGTATCATTGTTATCGCATCGTCATTTATTGATCTCGACGCAAGATCGCATGAACTTGCCTGATCGCTTTCGCTACCTAGAATCGGCTATTCAGCATCGTCGCATTGCCGGTGTTAATGACCGTCGGCATTATCGTTCGTGATAAAGACAAAATGGAACAAGCGGTTAGTCGCGGCGGACTTGTTTGCTATGTTTCCGACGCTGGTATGGACCAAAGCTTTTCGCGGGTTGGCCGCGCGCATCATGCCGGCCGTCGGCAGCAGATAGGCACGCGGTGGGTGTCGGGTGACTAATCCGCTCTTAATCATGCTGCCCTACGGTCGGGATGTGCGCGACCGTCTTTACGCCCCTGCCCTGTTGGCGATCATTTTGCTGGGTCTTGCCCTGCGGATCTGGTCCGCGCGCGGGGGGCTGTGGGTCGACGAGGCGTGGTCGGCGGTCTTTGCGGCGCGGGCCCGAACGCCGCTCGGCGTGTTCCTTGATATCAACCACGACAATAATCATCACCTCAACAGCCTGTGGATGCAGATGTGGGGCATCGGTGCCGCGCCGATCGCGCTACGCAGCCTGTCGATCGCGACCGGCACCCTCACCATTCTGGTGGCTGCGGCGATCGGTGCCCGGCAGGGTGACGCCCATGCGCTGGTCGCCGCGCTCCTGTTCGCGGTCTCGCCGATCCTCGTGAACTACGGGTCGGAAGCGCGGGGCTATGCGCCGATGCTGCTGGCCGCGATGACGATGATCTGGCGGGTTGCGTGGGTGCTCGACGACCCGCAGCGCAGCACGCCGCGCACGGCCTGGTGCCTCGGCGGGCTGGCGGTGCTGGGCCTGTTCTCGCAACTGACGATGCTGTTTTTCGTCGGGGCCATCGCCGTCTGGGCCGTGTGGGTGATGGCGCGACGGATGCCGATCGACGCCGCGCTCAGATCGACCTTCTGCCTGCTCCTGCCCACGATCGGGGTCTGTATCCTTGCGATCGGAACAACGATCGGCGCTGCGGCGCTGAGCACGACCGGTATGCAGGTCGGCGATTACAGTGAGTTTTCGCTGGCCGGGTGGTCCGGCGCCATGACGACGATGATCGGTTCTACGCTCGGCCTGTCCGATATGGGGAGATGGATCGTTGCCGTACCGATCGTCGTGGTCGTGTGGCTCGGTCTCGGCCCGCGTAGCCGGCGATCGGTTATCGGGCCGTTCGCGATCGTCGCGTGCCTGGTCTTCCCGTTCATCTTTCCGATTCTGCAGATCGGCAACAGCGGTTTCCCGCGCTATTTCCTGCTGACCGCGGTGGCCATCCTGTTGCTGGTCGCCGATGGCATCGCGAGGGCGCTCGCCAGTCCTCAGGGCGAGCTTGGATGGCGCAGGCTGGGATGGCGCGGGGTGTTAGCCGTATCCGCGCTCGGTGCGATCGTCGTCGCCAGCCTTTACGAGGATCTCGCGCAAGCGGCGCTGCGCCGCGGCGATCCCGGGGCGGCGATCGCGGCGATGGCGGCGCGTGCGCCGCGCGGCGCCGTCGTGATGGTCGATTATCTGCGTCCGGTCGCGGTCTTGCGCGTCGCCGCGGCCGAGGCGCGGTATCCGCTCACGATCGTTGGCGACTGTCCCGCGCGGCGTTTTTTGCACGTCGATCCGAGCCCGCAGGCAAAGGCATCGCCGACGACCATTCGGTGCGGCTGGCGCTATCGCCAGGTCGTCGCCCGCCGCAGCGCCCACTTGTCGGGCTTGGACTGGGCGCTGTACGAAAGAGCGGATTTCGCGGTGCGCGGGCAGCAGGCCGCGCGCTGATCGCCGGATACCGCGGCAACCCCGTCCGGGCCGTCGCACCCGTCTGTCACGCGGCTTTCCCGGTGGGCAGTCGAGAAGGGGCTGTAAAGGGGCGTTTCAGCACGGTATTGCCTCACGAAAACGCAAAAAATGCGCGTGATCTCTGGTTATCGTCGCATGACGCTACTATCGCCCCCGAAATGTTATCGAGGGAAGAAACTATGTCCAAGACCGCTATCGTTACCGGGATCAGCGGCCAAGACGGCGCATATCTGGCGGAAAACCTGCTGAACCGTGGCTATACGGTCTATGGGACGTACCGGCGGACGAGCTCGGTCAATTTCTGGCGGATCGATGAACTCGGTATCACCAATCATCCCAAGCTCAAGCTGGTCGAATATGATCTTACTGACATGGGCTCGGCAATCCGGCTGATCGAGACGTCGGAAGCGACCGAGATCTACAACCTCGCCGCGCAGAGCTTCGTCGGCGTGTCGTTCGACCAGCCGATCGCCACCGGGCAGATTACGGGCCTCGGCGCGGCCTATCTTCTGGAAGCGATCCGCACCGTCAATCGCGACATCCGCTTCTATCAGGCATCGACCTCCGAGATGTTCGGCAAGGTCCAGGCGATCCCGCAGAAGGAGGACACGCCCTTTTACCCGCGCAGCCCGTACGGCGTGGCCAAGCTCTACGCGCATTGGCTGACCGTGAACTACCGCGAGAGCTTCGGGATTTTCGGCACAAGCGGGATCCTGTTCAACCATGAATCGCCGCTGCGCGGGCGTGAGTTCGTCACCCGCAAGATCACCGATACGGTCGCCAAGATCGCCCAGGGCAAGGCTGAGATGCTTGAGCTTGGCAATCTCGATGCCAAGCGCGACTGGGGCTATGCCAAGGATTATGTCGAAGGCATGCGGCTGATGCTCCAGCACGATGTCGCCGATACCTATGTACTGGCGACCAACCGCACCGAGCCGGTCCGCCATTTCGTCGAACTGGCCTTTGGCCATGTTGGCATCACGCTCGACTGGTCGGGCAAGGACGAGAACGAGACCGGGATCGACCGCAAGACGGGCAAGATGCTCGTGCGCGTCAATCCGGCCTTCTACCGCCCGTCCGAAGTCGACCTGCTGATCGGCGACCCTGGCAAGGCCGAGCGTGAACTGGGGTGGAAGCCCGAGGTTCAGCTCGAGGAACTCGCGCGGCTGATGATGGAAGCGGACATGCGTCGCAACACTGCCGGCTGGTCGTTCTGATGCGGGTCGCGCTGACCGGAGCAACCGGCTTTACCGGTCGCTTCGTGTCCGACGCCCTGGAGCAGGCCGGCGCGATGCCGGTCATGCTGCAGTGCGATCTGCGCGACCAAGCGGCCGTCGACCAGGCGGTCGACGGCCTGGACTTCGACCGGGTCATCCATCTTGCCGGTCATGCGTTCGTCGATGCGAGCGACTGGATGTCCTTCTACACGGTCAATCAGCTCGGTACGCTGAACCTGCTCGACGCGGTCAGCCGCAAAAAGCCCGACGCACGGTGCATCCTGGCGTCGAGCGCGCAGGTGTACGGCCCGAAGGCCGAGGGATTGATCACCGAGGAAGCGTCGACCAATCCGGTCAACCATTATGCGATCAGCAAGCGCACGATGGAGCAAGCCGCGGACCTGTGGCGGGACCGGCTGGAGATCGTCGTGACGCGGCCGTTCAACTATACGGGCGTCGGTCAGGACACGCAGTATCTGATCCCCAAGATCGTCGATCATTTCTGCAGGCGCGCCGATGTGATCGAGCTCGGCAATACCTGGGTGGAACGCGATTTCGGTGACGTGCGGTCGGTTGCGGCCGCCTATGCGGGTCTGGCGCTGGCGGCGGACGTTCCCCCTGTGGTCAACGTCGCGACGGGGGCGGTATCCTCGATCGGCGACATCCTGGAGCAACTGACCGCGATCAGCGGTCACCATATCGAGGTCGAGGTCAACCAGGCGTTCGTCCGCAAGGGCGATGTCGAAGTGCTGGGCGGCGATGCGACGCTGCTCCGCCAGACGCTGCCGGACTGGCGGCCGCGGAGCCTCGCCGATACGCTGCAGTGGATGTACGTCTCGGGCGACGCTTAGGCCCTAATACGAAAACCCCCGCAAAAGGCTATGGCAGCCGCTCCTGCCGACAGGAGCGGCTGCGGAAACGTCACCGGGCATGACCGGTGACGCGGGGATTGCGCCAGCCCTGGACACCGTCGACCCGCGGCGTCGGCTTGCCGGCAAGATCCATGATGGCGGGACGTTCGACCTCAAGTTGCCACCCCGCCGATAGCAAGTCCTCGCAGAGGCGGCCTTCGATCTCGCGCGAATGCGTCCCGATCATCATGTAAGCGACATGCTCGTTCAGGAAGTCCAGCGAACTGGCGACCAGGTCGGCCTCGCCGCCTTGGATATCGATATGCAGCAAATCCACGCGTTCCACGCCAACCGCAAGATCGGCGAAACCGACCGCGGGCAGCTTGTGGTAGAGCCCGCTGTTTCCCGCCTTCGATTCCTGGTCTTGTGTTCCGTTGATAATCGGATCGAGCCCACTCCCCTCAGGCGGGAAAAATGCGGTTCCCGAACGGGGCGCTGCGACCCCGTGATGGATCGTCACGTCTTCGGGGGAAAACCCGTTTGCCAAGGTTGATTCCCGGGCGAACGCCGCGTGATTTGGCTCGCCCTCGATGCCGATCGCGCGAACTTTCTTACCCGCTCGGCGCGCTGCCACACCCGTAATGTTGATCCAGCAGCCCCAGTGGCAGCCAAGCTCGATGACGGTGAACACATCGCCAGCCAGATCGACGGCGCGCAATGCCGCTCCGAATTCTGCCATGTCGGCATGCCAATTGGCCGGAATAACGTCGACTTCGACGGTCCCCTTCATCGGCTCAAGATGCTCGGGAAAGAATTTTGGATCGATCGCCACACCGAAATAATTGAGCGCATAGTCGGAGCGTGCGATCTGCGGGCCAGCCGCATGACGGCGTATAGTTCCTGGAACGTCAAACCGGGCTTGATAATGCCAAAATGGGCTGTCGACCATTGTAACTCCTGATTACTAGACCAGATACTGATCGGCTAAGTATTTGTAAGGCATCGCAAAATGTGCTCAAAACTGTCAAATTTCGGGATGGAATCGAGCAGCGGCGACGGTATGTTTGTCCGTCCGATCCAGCAAGCGATATTAATGCCGCTGCTTGAGAATTACGTCTCGGCGCCTTACACAGGGTCCCGACCGCGGTGACACGGAGCATTGAGTTGCTCGGTAGATCCGAGCGTGATCGCACAGGGCGATGACATTGATATATTGTGGTTCAATTGATGATCTCGTTTGAAAACGTATCCAAAAGCTATCACATTCGGAAGTTCCGCAAGGATGTGCTGAGCGATCTGAGCTTCGATATTCCGACCGGATGCAGTCTAGGCATATGCGGCGCCAATGGTGCCGGTAAATCGACCTTGATGCGTCTGATCTCGGGCGTCGAGGCACCGAGCGCGGGTCGCATTACACGCTCGGTATCGTGCTCTTGGCCGATCGGGTATTCGAGCTGCTTCCAGTCCAGCCTGACCGGCGCCGACAATGCGCGTTTCATCGCGCGGATCTACAGCAGGGATATCCAGCAGCTGCTCGATTACGTCGAGGATTTTGCGCAGCTGGGCGCTTATTTCTATCAGCCGATCTATAGCTATTCGGCCGGTATGATGGCGCGTCTAGCGTTTGGCATTTCGTTGGCGATCGATTTCGATTGTTATCTGGTGGACGAGGTTACTGCGGCGGGCGACGACCGCTTTCGGCAGCGCTGCGAAGACGCGCTCCATCATCGGCGCTCGGCCGGAACCCTGTTGATGATCAGTCACGACCCGAATACTTTGCGTGCGTATTGCGAACGCGGCGCGGTCTTGCAGGATGGCCGGCTCAGTTTTTACGAAACGATAGACGAGGCCATCGATATCCACATGCATAATCAGTCCATACAGTAAGATATTACTATTCAATCGGTACACGGGCTGGGAAATACATGCATGAATAAATCTATCCTTATCCAGAACTATCATCCCCAGGGTACCGAAGCGTTAATTCGTGATTTTAAATCGATTGGTTTCAAGGTTTTTAGTCCCGATAGTGACTGGGGGCGGATTAAGTATTTTGCTGAAAATACCGGTCTTGGAGGCGAGATCCTATCCCTCGAAGACTATATGAAGACCGAACCCGGTTTCGTGCTGATCGGATGCAAGGCGCAGGAGGACGATCTAAAGGCTATTGCGCGTGAGCATGGCGACAAGATGATCCTCAATATCGCTCAGCAAAACCATGTGTACGAGCCGAATATATCCAATATCCTGATATGCCCGGATGTTGGGCTTTGGCGAAGTTATCCGGATCCGATACAGCACAGGTTGTTGTATTTTCCGCGACCCGTAATTGCCGACGTTCCTGCCAAGGATATTGTTCAGTCGTTCGAAGACCGGACGATCGCGTCATTCATAAGTATGCCGACGTTCTGGAAGCGGGGACTGCCTGCCTTCGAAGCGTTTCGTGCGCAGTGGCAGGGGAATTGCTACATGTTCGGCCATCAAGCGACCGATGGCCTGCTTACACATGCGCAATGCAATGCACGAATGGCGACATCGTTCTTCACGGCACACTTCAAAGACGAAGAAGCCTATGGTCTGTCGTGCCTGGAGTCGATGATGCTGGGAACGCCGGTTGTGAGTACGCATGAGTTCATGCGCGATAAAACGCTCGGCGAGTATTTCCTGCGTCCCGAAAACTCCATTGTCACAGATACCATCGAGCAGGCCATCGCAGCGTTGGAGGCGCTTACGCTGAACGAATACAGGCAGCTAAGCGAGAATGCCCGGACGACTGTCCTCAACCTTACGGCCAAGGAAAAGACGGTCGATATTCTAAACCATGCAGTCGAAGTCGAGATGCGATCGCTCTAGCCTAGCGGATACTGTAGTTCAGAATGCAGTAATGCTTGGCGGTCGTGGCCGTATCCGTGGCGGTCGGGGGCAAAACCATCCGGGACCTTGCGGAGAAATTCGCCGAAGCGCCGGAGATCCGTTGCGGGCCGCACATGCTCGGATAGGTGCCGGAGACTGCTTCGAGGTCGTTGCGCGCGATCACCATCGGCCCCGTCAGATAATCGACGTTGAGCGAAAGCATGGCCCCGCGAACCCGGTTGTCGGTCACCGCACCTCCGAATGTCGGCGCCTCATACCAGGGCGCCGACCCGATCATGATGCCGAAGCCACAGCGCCGCTGCGGGCCACAATCGATCGTGTTGCGGGTGACCTGCGTCCCAGTGAAATCGCCGCTGGTGGCGTTGGGCCACGCTTGCAGCATGATCTCGGCGAACGCGCCGCCCTCGGCAGTTCCGCTATGATCGAAGTGATTGTCGGTAACTGTGCAGCCGACACAACTGCCGAAGATCAGCTGGACGTCAGTATTGTCGCGAAATCGGTTGCCCGAGATCTGGAAGCGTTGCGCGGTATGGATCGTCAAACCGTCCGCCCAGCGCAGCAACGCGTTATGCGTGCCATTTCCGATGAAGGCGTTGTCGCTGATGACGGCCTCGACACCGGTTCCGTATTCGAGCGCGGTATAGCAGGCCATATCGCGAAAAACCGAGCGGGTGATCGTCACCGAATTCCCGTTGACGAGAAGTCCGCCCGCCATCGGCCGTTCCTTGTCCGATGCGCAGCGCTTTGCCGACAGGGCGGGATCGCTCAGTCGCGTTCCCTGGAACACCAGGTGATCGAGCCGGACCGCGTTGCTGTCGATCGTGATCGGCATGATCGCGTCCGCGATCGCGGACGCTTTGATCGCGAGATGCAGGACCGCACAGCGACGCTCGTCGGCAAAGCACGGACGCGCATCCGGTGAAAGGCCGCGTGTCGTCAATGTCACCGGACGTCGCAGCCTAACGGGCGTTGCGATCTCATACCGGCCGGATGGAAGCGCCAGTTTCCCGTTCGCCGGGGTCGCGTCCAGACAGGCCTGAAGCGCGGGTCCTGCATCGCGTCCGCTGCCGGCCAGGCGCGATATCGCGGCGCAGGGCGCCGGCGCAGGCGCTGCGGTCGCGACTGATCGATCCCCCCCGCCGAACCCCGACATCGCCGCCAGCGCGACGGCCAGCATCAGAATAAGCGCCCCGATGTATCGGTAGGTATATAATGTCCCTTGCTTGCGAGGCGATGCCCGCTGGTGCAGGGAGCGCCGCAACAGTGGAACTCGACGGCTCGGGCGCGGTAGGAGCAAAACATGCTTTCAAAATTTTTGAACAAGAAAAGCCGGGCTAACGATCGCCGTACCGGTAATCAATGCCGTAATGCCCGCGATTGGGCGGGCGCATCGGCTGCGTATGCGCGGCATCTTGCGGTCAACCGAACCGACCAGCCTATATGGGTTCAGTTGGGTCACGCTTACAAGGAACAAGGGCTTCTGACCGAGGCGGCGGACGCGTATCAGGCCGCGGCCGACCTCGATAGCCGTGATGCCGATGCCAGCATCCACCTTGCCGACGTTCTGCGGCGACTGGGTCGCGGCGAAGACGCACTTGCAGCCTATGAGAGGGTAAACGACATCGCACCCAACGTCGAAAGTATGCAGCAAATCCGGTTGCTACGCCGTGACACGAAGGCAACCGAGGCATTGGGTTTGGGGGAGGGCACGACCTTCTTCGCGATCCAGGATCTTTTCGGGTATCTCAAGGCGCATGTGACGATGTCCGGGATCCAGCGTGTGCAAGCTGGCATCGCCATGCATGCGATACGGGATACCGACATCGACGTTCGTTTCATCCTGAGCAATGTCGGACCCGAAACGCCCGCGCTTCCCGCCGGTGAGTTCTGGATGGTCGACAACGCTGAGATGATGCGAGCCATCGACTATGCCTCGGGACGGCAGGTGGATCACGAAACGCTGCGGGCGATGTTGATGGCGTGCGAGAATGCCGCAGAACGCGTCAGGCCGCTCGAGGGCAGTACGATCATCCTGCTAGGCGCTTTCTGGGGCCTGGGGAACAGCATCCAGAATTTCGTCCGCTCCAAGCGCGATGGTGTGCGGATCGGTGCCTATGTCTACGACATCATCCCGGTGACGCATCCAGAATTCTGCGACGATGCGTTGGTCACCGACTTTACGATGGCGATCTGCGAGCTGTGCGGTACGGCCGACTTCGTTCTGACGATCTCCGACGCGACGCGCATCGCGCTGACCAACTTCATCGCGGAAAACGGGGGGCGGCCGATCCCGATGACGACCGTCCCGCTGGCGCATCATTTGACGCGCGAAGCTGGCCATTCCGTCGCGTGGCCCGAGCAGCTCCGGCGCGTGAAGGGGAAGCCCTACGTCGCGTATGTATCGACAATCGAGGGGCGCAAAAATCACCTGTACGTCATCAACGCCTGGCGACGTCTGATCGCCGAAGGCGTCGATGTGCCCGATCTTGTTTTCGTCGGCCGGCATGGCTGGAAGATCGGCGCACTTACCGATGTATTGATGGCGACCGAGAATCTCGGCGGACGAGTGCATATCGCGCACAACCTGTCCGATGGCGAGCTGAACGCGGTATATGCCGGATGCGAATTTTCGGTGTTCACGAGCTTCGTCGAAGGTTGGGGGTTGCCGGTTGGCGAAAGCCTGTTCCACGGACGCCCGTGCATCGCCTCCGATACGTCCTCCATCCCCGAGGTTGGCGGCGACCTGGTGGACTATGTCGATCCTTTCAACCTGACCCAGGGGGTCGAGGTCTTTCGGCGAATGATCACCGATCGGGGGTATCTTCGTGGCCGGGTGGAGGCGATCCGCGATCGTTTCGTTGCACGGACGTGGAACGATGTCGGCGCCGATTTCCTGGCAAAGACAAAGCTGCATCAGGATACGCCGATCACGCCGTTCACGGCGACGCTCAAGGAAGGTGAGAATTTCTCTTTCCGGGTCCATCCCGGCGATCGCGTCGATACGCATCGGTATTTTCGGCGGCTGAACCGTTTGTTGGCAGAGTCCGCGTTCTTCTACACCGCCGAAGACCATGGAGTGTGGATGAGGGGGACCAATCCGGAGCTGTCGATAGCGACCGATATGGCAGCGGGCACATCGCTATTGGTCTATCTCAAGGTTTCGATCGCACCCGGTGCGCTTGAGTGTCGTTTGAAGATAACCGACATCGTGTCGGATACGGAAACGGCGTCAATCGGATTGCACGATCTTCGGCATGCCGGGGGAGCGATTCGCATGCCGGCCGTCGTCGGTAAAGATGGAGCGCTCCATCTGCGTTTCAGCGTTGTCGGATCTTATTCCCAGTTGCCGGGCGAAGTCCGCAATTACGCGATCGGGCTACGCTCGATTGGCTATGCGCAGGCCGACAACACGCTTGCGCGGCAGGAGCTGATCGAGGCCATGACCTTGCAGGATTTGGCAGCCTGATATCCGGCGCCACACGTTTCGGAGAAGCAGCGGCGGTCCGTTCGCCGGCAGTGCCGATCTGCATCGACGGGCGGATGATGTCCGATGGTGGTGCCGGTACCGGGGTCGGGCAATTCGCGCGTACCCTTGTCGGTGCCTTGCACGGCGTCGGGATCCGCCCGCCGATCCTCGAGGACGGTGGTTCGCTGGTTCGCCGTTCGCGGATCGGCAAGCTGCTGGCGGCAGCGCGCCCGTGGCGCCGTCATGCAACCGTAAGTGCGGAGGGGTTTCTGGTCCGCGACGTCTTTCGCGAGGCGCAGGTATTTTTCGATATCCACAAGCGCCCGATGCCGATCGCCCTGCCCGGCCCTCCCGGGATCATGCACTGGACCTATCCCCTGCCCTTGCGGATTATGGGCTGGCGCAACCTCTACACGGTGCATGACGTGCTGCCGCTCGATCCGGCGATCCCCAGTCCGGTCAATGGCCCGCGTCTGCGTCGCCTGCTCGATGCGCTGCGGGCTTCGGGCGGCGATTTCGCGACGGTATCGGAGGCCGCGCGTGTCCAGATCGTCGCGCGGATGGGATGGCCCGCGGGGACGGTAACCTGCTGCCACCAGGCTATCGATGTCGCCGGTGCCGAAGAGGCCCCGTTGCCCGGCACGCTCCATGAGGGCGGCTATCTGCTGTATGTCGGGGCGGTCGAGGCGCGCAAGAATCTGCACCGGCTGCTCGACGCCTACCGCGCCAGCGGGATCACGACGCCGTTGGTCATCTCGGGGCCGGACGGGTTGGATGCCGCAAGCATCGACGACCATATCGCCGCGACGCCCGGAGCGGTTCGGCTTGGGCTGCAGCCGCGCGGCCGCGTGCTGGACCTGATCGGCAGTGCGCGCGCGCTCGTGTTCGTGTCGCTCGCCGAAGGTTTCGGGCTTCCGGTGGCGGAGGCGATGGCGCTGGGTACGCCGGTGCTGGCGGCCGACGTCGCGGCGCTCGCCGAAGTCGCGGACGGCGCGGCGTTGCTGGTCGATCCACTCGATCTGTCCGCGCTACGCACCGGGCTGCTCGCGATCGACGGCGATGCGACGCTGCGCGACCGGTTGTCGCGCCTGGGCCGGCAGCGGGCGCAACACTTTGCGCTCGGCCCCTATGCACGGCGCCTGCTATCCCTGTACGGGACGGCATGACCGACCATGCTTCATCGGCCATCCGGATCGGACTGGATGGCTATAATCTCGCTTTGCCGCAGGGTACCGGGGTCGCCACCTATGGCCGCAACCTGGCCGCGGCGATCGACCAGCTCGGCTATCCGGTCGATCTCGTGTTCGGCGTCAACATTCCGCGCAAGGCCGATATCGATCTTCGGGAATCGCTGTTTTTCGGGCAATTGGGGGCCGATGTGCCCAATCGCCTGACCTGGCGCAAGCGCGTGCGGCGCTGGCGCGTCCATCCGCTGGCACATGACCTGATCGAGATCCCGGTGACCGGCCGGGCGATCATGGCGGATGCGGGAGACCGGTTGCCGCGGTTCGACCGGCTGTTCAATCTGAGCGAAATTTACGACGTCTGCGCGCGGCATTTCCGACGCTACGGCACGTTCATGACGCTGCGGATGCCCAACCCGCCGACGATCATGCACTGGACCTATCCGTTGCCGCTTCGCGTGGCCGGGGCGCGCAACATTTACACGCTGCACGACCTCGTGCCGTTGCGGCTGCCCCGAGCCAGTCTCGAGGACAAGCGCTATTACGACCGGCTCGCGCGCGCCTGCGTCGCGCGGGGCGACCATATCGTGACGGTCTCCGAAAAGTCGCGCGACGACATCATCGAACTGCTCGGCGCCGATCCTGGCCGGGTCACGAACTGCTATCAGTCGAGCGACATTCCCCCGCTGCGCGATCCGGCCGGTCTGGCCGGGCGGCTGCGGCGACTGTTCGACCTGGAGATGAAGGGCTATTTCCTGTTCTTCGGCGCGATCGAGCCCAAGAAGAACCTCGGGCGCGTGATCCAGGCCTATCTCGAGGCCGATCTCGAAACCCCTCTGGTCATCGTCGGCGCTGAAGCCTGGCATGCCGAGCGCGAGCTGAAGCTGCTGGGCAGCGCGCATGGCCGGCAATTGCCTGGTGTCGACCGGATCCGCCGTATCGATTACGTCCCGCGCGCTTTGCTGACCGACCTGTTGCACGGCGCCAAGGCGAGCCTGTTTCCGGCGCTGTACGAAGGCTTCGGGCTTCCCGCGCTGGAGACGCTGGCGGCCGGAGTACCGTTGTTGTCGAGTACGACCGGCGCGCTGCCCGAAGTGACCGGCAAGGCGGCGCTTGCGGTGGATCCGTACGACGTCGATGGCATGGTCGACGGCATGCGACGGCTCGATACGGACGCCGCATTGCGCGCCCGGCTTTCGAGTGAGGGACCGATCCAGGCGGCGACCTTCTCGGGCGGCGTCTTTGCCGAACGCATTCGTCAACTTTACCAAGTGGTCGCGACGCGCTAGGCGCGTGGCACGGCGCAGGCTCCCGGATCGAACGTGACCCATTCGACTATATCCCGCAGCTGCGATTGGTACACTGGAGTGAAGATGATGCGTGTTATGCACACGGCGCGGGTCGTTCGACCTGGCCTTGCCTTGCTGGTGATGACGGCGATGAGCGCCTGTGCAACGCTGCCCCGCAACGGGCCGACCGGTGGCCAGATCACGCGTGATGCGACCAAGGCGAACGATATCGGCTACCAGATCGTCGACATCGCGCCCGGTAACATTGCGGCGCTGTCGACCGTGGACGTTCCGAGCGGTGCGCTGGCCACGCTGGCGGCCGATGGCTTCGTCGATACGTTGGGACCGGGCGACGTCTTGTCGATCGAGATTTACGAAGTCGGTGTTTCGCTGTTTGGCGGCAGGGCCAATATTGCCGCTGGCGGCGGTGCCGGCATGTCTGGCGGCAGCGATACGCCGTCCGCAAGTGGCGAGACGCTCGGCCAAGGCGGTATCACCGTCGACCGCAACGGCAACATCACCGTACCCTATGTCGGGACGATCCAGGTCACCGGGCTGACGCTCGCGCAGGTCCAGCAGCGGATTCTCGCCGGCCTGCGCGGCAAGTCGCAAAGCCCGCAGGTGATCGTGTCGCTGCGCAACAACGTCGCCAATACCGTGGTCGTGATGGGCGCCGTGACCACCCCGCGACGGATACCGCTGACGCTGGCGCGCGAGCGTTTGCTGGATGTGATCGCGGATACGGGGGGAATTTCCCGTTCAGCGCAATCCGGTTCGTCGACCGCGACCGGCACCGGCACCCAGGATTCCATCGTGCGCTTTACCCGTTACGGCAGGACGGTCGAGCAGCCGCTCGATTCCATCGTGTCGGGGTCGCCGGACGACCTGGTGCTACTGGGCGGGGATCGGATCGAGCTGATCCGGCAGCCGCGCACCTTCACCGTCTTCGGTGCGATTGACCGGATATCGCAGGTTCCCTTCGAAAGCCGTACGCTGACGCTGGCAGAGGCATTGGCGCGCGCCGGCGGGCCGAACGACGGTCGTGCCGATCCTCGCTCGGTGTTCGTTTTCCGCCTGCCGGCCGGGGCGGCATCGCTCGAGCCCAAGCAGCCAGGCGCAGCACCCGCGACGGTCAGGCCGATCGTCTACCGGATCGATATGCTGCGCGCGCAAAACTACTTCCTGGCGCAGCAGTTCGCGATGCGGGACAAGGACGTGGTGTATATCGCCAACGCCTCCGCCAACCAGCCGCTGAAGCTGGTGCAGGCGCTGGGCCAGCTCTTCTCGCCGGTCATCGCCGTCCAGAACGCGACGCGCTGATGACGTGATCGGTGCGCCGCGGCGCATCGATCATCGATCTACGGGACAGGCGCATTTCTACGGCCCCGTCGCGGACGTACACCGCCGTTCTGGCGCGAGACAACGGTAGACGATTGGGTACGCTAGCGCTGCCTGACCGATGCCAATCGCACCGCGTACAGAAGCTGGGCTGCTCGAAACCATCGCCGCGGGGCCCCATGTGCTGGCCGCGCGGCATGCTCTGCTGGCCTATACGCTACGCTCAGGCGAACGCGTGCGGGGGATTGCAAGACTACGCCAGACCTGAGCGCGGGCGACGCTGCGACATGGGTGCCTCGATCGGTCGGCGCCGATCGGCGACCATCGAACAGCCCCGATCTGCTTCCGGCATCGTAGAGCCCCGTTGCCACGAGGCCGTCCATGATCTTTCGCCCCAGGATCGCGCTGTCGTCGGCTGGGGTTGGGGCTGTGATGGGCTAGTCGGTGCGAAGCATCGCGCCGACCAGCCCATTCGGGTTACGCGGCGTGCTCGCGGACACCAGCGGTGATCAACCAGCCGATACCGTAGATCAGCAAGAGCGCGAGAAATGCGGTCAGGACGATCTTGGTACGCTGCGGATACAGTGCGCGGACCGGCAGATTGGCATCGACCACCGGTACGACATACAGCTGTTGCCGTTGAGCGTCGTCCTGCGCGCGCTGCAGTGCCGCGGACGCGAGTTCGAACCGCTTGCCCGCCAACTCCTGGCGAATCTTGATGTTCTCATACGCACCCATGCCGGCAGCGACATTGCCTGGCCCTTGCGACAATTTGGCGGTTTCCGCGCCGACCTGACGAGAGAGCGCCGCTACCCGCTGGCGGGTCGCGATCAACTGGGGGCTGTTGGGCGACAGGACCGCCGCCATCGACGATTCCTGCGCCCGGGCAATGGCAAGCTGGCCCTGCAGTTCGGACACCATGCTGGTCCGTGAGGTCCCCGTCACCTGCGGATTGAAATCGCGTTCGTCACGGCGAAACCGGGTGATCTGCCCCTGTACCTGGGCAAGATTGGTCTCGGCTTCGGTGACCTGGCGCTTCGACGCGGCAACAGCATTGGCGTAATTGCGCCGATTGAGCGTGTTCACACGCGCTTCGCCCAGTTGGATCATCTCGCGGACGATCCGATAGGAATCTTCCGGTCGGAAGCTGCGCACCTTCAACGTGGTGATCCCCGTCTCGGTGCTAACCTCGACCTCGGCCTTGCCTTCGAAATATTTCTGCAGCTGTTCGGGAGTGGGATTCGCATGCCACAGGCGCGAGACGATATCGGCTTCGGGGCGCTGGAAACGTTCGGCCAGCCCAATCCGCGACTGCAAGGCATCGACCGCGTCGTGCGACTTCAGGTAATCGGCAACCAGCAAGGCATCCCGCTCGGACGAAGCCCCTCCCACCAAACTCAGTGCCTGGCCAAGCCCGCTGGGTGCAGCGGGTTGTGTATCCGACGTGCGCACGACGAAATGCGCCTCGGAGACGTACTGATCGGACGCGATCAGATAATAATAGGCGGCGATCAGCAGCGTTGGAGCGAGAACGATCAGGCACCAGTTGCGATGAGCACGCACCCACCCAAGCAGCGCACCGCCGCGCCCTGGCCGGTCCAATGAAGAGACGTTATCCAAGTCTAGTTACCTTAGTGAAGATGAATGCGACGCCGCGTCACCCGGATCGACACCAACCCGGCATATGTCAGCACGAGGCAGAAGCCGACGATGTAAGGAATATCGACGTACGTGTCCTTCGCGGCACTGAATTGGCCGTAGCGAAGCAACTCGAAGACCGTGGTCAGCGGAAACCAGGTAAGCCACGTTCGATACGGCTCGGGGATCCAGGCCAACTGGTAGAAGGCACCCGATAGCGGCATCAATATGTAGGTGATGGGGTGTACAAATCGTGCCACCAGCCGATTGTCATGCGTCCAGGCGCAGATCAGCAGGGAGACCGCAAACGAGAACCAGAATATCAGGATGATCCCGATCAGGAGTTCCAACGGGCGTGCCGGTAGCGATGCCAGATTTATGATCATGACGAAGCCGATCAGCACGGCATAGGTTACGATCGTACCTGCGCCTTCCAGCAACGCACGCGCGAACATCATGTCGAAGATCGTGACGCGGCGATGGTACAGCAGCGGCATGTTCGCCTCCAGCGCACCGTCGGCGCGCGTGACCATGCCGCGGAACATGATGAAAAGCGTGTACCCGAGAATAGCAAAGGGGATCGGGTTGATGCCCGTCCCATGGGACGATCCGCCACCGATATGCAGCAAGGCGACCGCGCCTGCCAGGGTCATCGGCTCCAGGAAGATCCATAGATACCCGATATTCTCCCGGCCGTAGCGGGTATGGAGTTCGCGCATCAGCAGCGCGCCGATCACATCGCCCTGCACCTTCAAGCCGCGCCAGAAGCCACGGTCTCCGGTCGACCCCGAGGTATCCGAAATCATCGTCATGCCCGAGCATCCAGCGGGCGGAAGGAAGGCATGCGCGACGCATGTGATGCCGAAACGCGGCACTGGCTTGCGCAAGACGGCTTGGCATGGCGATGCGAGGCGCCCCGCGAACCACGTGAGGAATGCGCGTCAGCCAATTTCAGCCTGCCCAACAGATTTGCATGTTCGGGATAGTGTCCATGGTCGCGCAATATCAGCAAATTGCGGTAGGGAAAGGGCACTTCCATCGATATCGCTCCGGTCAAAGCCGTTCGACGCCCCTTAATCAAGCGTGGCAGCGACGGAGCGTGTCGGAGTTGGGAAGAACGCGCAGTGATTGCCCGACCGGCATCTTGGATGCTGCCGAGATCCAAATGTGCGATCAAAATGTGTGATCCGAATAAGCGCCGGCTAGCCGCCCAGGCTGAGAGAAAAGCAGGTACGCGTTCTCGCGCGGCATATCGCGGGGCCGGTTTCTCGATGTCGAAAGACGCCGCGCTATTTTTGTCGCATCGGCCCGTGTGACGTACCATTTCACCGGGTTATGGTCGCCTTATCGTGCGGCCTGCCATATGGCGCCCGCATGAATCAGTCTTCCGTTCTGTCGAGTATCGTGTCTCGCCTTCATCGTCGATCGACCGCCGAGGCGGGCGTCCGTCTGTTCCACCTCGATCATCTGCAGACCCAGTCGCGGCAGCGTAACGAGGCAGTGATCCGGCAGCTCTGTGCCAACGCCTATCTCGGCGACAACCGCTCGCTGTGCCGGGTGCTGGGTCGATACAAGATGATCGTCGATACGACTGACGTCGGCCTGTCGAGCCATCTGCTGCTCGACGGTTATTGGGAGATGTGGCTTACCGAACTACTGGCGACGCTGATCAAGCCGGGCATGAAGGTCGTCGATGTCGGGGCGAACCTTGGCTATTTCACCTTGCTGATGGCGGATCTGGTGGGGCCGACCGGCCATGTCCATGCGTTCGAACCGAACACCGATCTGGCGCGACGCATGACGCAGAGCATCGCCATCAACGGCTTCCACGATATCGCCACGGTGTACGAGCAGGCGCTGGCCGATGACGAGACCGACGTTGTGCTGGTCGTGCCGACCGACGAACCCAAGAACGGCCATCTGCTGCCCGCCGATCATCCGGTTTCGGACGATCAGGCGACCGAGACCCGCCTGATGCGGACGTGTCGGCTGGACAGCTTTGCCACGTTGCTGGATGCCGACCTCATCAAGATCGACGCCGATACGTCGGAACTGGCGATCTGGCGCGGGATGGCGGGTATCCTGCAGGCGGCGCGGCCGCTGACGATCGTCCTCGAATTCGCGCGGATGCGGTACGACGATCCGGGTGCGTTCATCGACCGGATCGTCGCGGACGGTTTTACGCTCGCGGAAATCACACTGGAGGCGGGCATCCAGCCCACGACCCGCGCGGCGATCCTTGCGGCACCACCTACCGAAGACGTCATGCTGTTGCTGGTCCGCTAGACCGGACGGATATGAAGCTATGTCGCCAAGGGCGTGGCAGCGGGCGGCAAGATGTGGAAGGACGGATAAGGGAGCTAAGGCTGTCTGTCGAAACCATCTGGGGGATATGTCTTGCGAAACAAATGGGTGGGGATGGCCGTAAAGACCCACCGGTATCTGCCGCTGCCGATGGTGTGTCTTCTGCTCTTGGGAGCTTGCGGCGGCGATTCCTCGACAGCAACGCCCTCCCCTTCGCCAACTCCGGCACTAACGCCAACGCCGGCACCGACGCCAACTCCGACGCCGACGCCGACGCCGACGCCTTCAACATATCAGCCCGTATTCGATTTCACGCGTGATCGCAGTTTTGCAGGGCTGGTCACGGCAAGTACAACGCAGACCATTCCCGCGAGGATCGGCTATGGTAGCTTCGATTCCGGCACGATCGCGTACACCGCCGCAACGCGAGCGATCGCGGCGTTCGGCACGACCATCATACCGGGCATGATGGGCGCGACGCTCGCGCAGACCGGCGACAGCCTGGTCTACACCTATCTGATCGGCACCTCCCCCGCGACACTCACCGTCTATCGCGGATCCACGGACACGACCTATGTCGGCTATGTGCGCGACGATGAACAGGTAAAGCCGGTGGGTCTCGTAAACTTTGCGCTGATCGGCGCCCCGACGTCCGTCGGCGAACTGCCTACGACCGGGACGAGCACCTATCGATTGACCGTGGCACAGATCGGCACGTCGGCTGTTGGACAGACGCTCGTCGTCGATGCGGCAGCCCGGCGTGTCGGCGGTACCGTCGCGATCACGTTGACCGGAGGGGCTGCGGCAATCAACGTCGTGTTTCAAGGTAGCGTCGATGTGCAGACCGGCCGCCTCACCGGTACTGCCGTGACGGCGGATGGTGTCTACGTGGGGGCGTTTAACGGGCGGCTGTACGGGCCGGCTGGTACGGAGATCGGGCTGATCTTCGATCTGACCGATCACAATGGAAACGACCTGCCGGGCATCATCGTCGGACGAACTGGATAACGCCGTACGGTACGTCGCAGTCCGGCGTCGTAAAGATGGATAGGCGGTCGAAGATACCGCGGCGGTCATGACACGGGCAGCGATCAGAGCCCGATACGATCTGTTGTGTTGAACAAGAAAGCAGGACTCCTATGGGGTGTCCTGCTTGGACGGCGCAAACGGCTATGGTAGCACCGCCGCTTTCCGATGGAGTATTGAATGCACGAGCTTGTCTGGGTCGCTGGCCATAACGGCATGGTAGGCAGTGCCGTTACGCGGGCGCTCAGGGCACAGGGGCGGCGTGTGCTCACCGTCGACCGTGCCGAGCTCGATCTCACCAATCAGCGCGACGTGCGCGACTGGGTTCAGCAGAACCAGCCCTCCTCCATCATCTTCTGCGCGGCCAAGGTCGGTGGGATAATGGCCAATGACACGCTGCCCGCAGACTTCCTGTATGACAATCTGTGCATCCAGGTGAACACGATCAACGCTGCGCATCTTGCGGCAGTCAACAATCTGGTGTTCCTAGGCTCGTCGTGCATCTACCCGAAATTCGCCGAACAGCCGATCAAGGAGGATAGCCTCCTGACCGGCAGCCTGGAGCCGACGAACGAATGGTACGCGATCGCCAAGATCGCCGGGTTGAAGATGTGCCAAGCCTATATGCGGCAATATGGCCGGAACTATATCTCGGTGATGCCGTGTAATCTGTACGGCCCGGGCGACAATTTCGATCTCCGCAGCAGCCATGTCATGCCCGCGCTGATCCGCAAGATCGTCAACGCCAAGCGCCAGGGAAGCCCGACCGTCCAGGTCTGGGGTTCGGGCAAGCCCATGCGCGAGTTTCTGCATGTCGACGATCTGGCAGCCGGCGTGGTCTTCTGTCACGACAACTACACCGACTATGAGCACATCAATTGCGGCAGCGGGTCGGAAGTCACGATCCGCCAGCTGGCGGAGACGATCGCGTCAGTGGTCGGCTACGAGGGCGACCTTGCGTTCGACACCAGCAAGCCCGACGGTACGCCGCGCAAGGTGATGGATTCGAGCCGCCTGCGGGCACTGGGCTGGGCGCCCAAGATCGAGCTTGTCGACGGCATCCGCTCGACCGTCGATGCGTTCCTGGAAGCGTCCACGGCCGAGTAAGGCACGGCGCCGTCGTCGTGTGACCGCCCTTTTCGCTTACGAGCCCCTTTTCGAGAATGTGTTGATGACAATCGAGCATGCCGTACCTGCAGACCAGGCGGCCGATCTGGTACGGCAATTATATCGTGCCTTTCTCGCTCGGGACCCGGGTGACGGCGAGGTAGCCGTGCATATGGCAAATATGCAGCGTGATGGCGCGATGACGGCCGTATCGGACATTATTTATAGCCAAGAGGCGTTGTCCGTTCGGGCCCACGCCGAGCCGTCCAGGCCTAGCCTTCCCGAGGGGATGCTGGCGATCGGTCGAGCTGACATTGCCGAGGTCGTGGCGTACGCACTTGAAGCGGCCAGGCGCGATGCCCCGTCGGCTTATGAAGTGGAGTTGCGTGTCGATGATGTCGAACGCGGGACCCCGCTCGCCGTGGTGCTTCGGGATGCCTTGCAGCCACCCCAGCTTCCGCAGGAGTCGGTAGAGGACGACGCCTCGATCGATCGGACGATCGAGATTATGTACCGGTTGGCACTAGGGCGCATGCCCGGCCCGGCGGATCTGGAAAATTGGCGTGGCGCAGCCGGCAACGGAGGTCGTCTGTCGAACGTGGTTTTCGGCATCGGCGAGAGTGCAGAGGCCAAGTTGATCCGCGGGGCGCTCGACGTGGTGCCGGGGACCAAGGTCCAGCTTGCGTTCGAAATCGTGCTGGGTCGCGGTGCTGCGGCTGCGGAGGTGGACCATTTTCGCCGCATGGTCGACAAGCAGGGATCGGATATCTCGCCGCTTGTCTGGCAACTCTTCGCCGACGAAGCGCGCAAGCGCCTGCTACCGCCACAGCACGCCAACGATCCCCATCTGGCGTATATATTCGGTTCGCGCGGTGCAGTGACCCTCGCGGATTGGCGGACCGGAACCAAGCCTGTCGCCAAGACTGCAATCAAGCACGATGTCCTTGGTTCCGGAAGCGTCGTCCGTCTGCGGCCCGCCGAGGACTGCGTCGTCAGTATCCTCACGAGCCTCTATCGCGGTGGGGCGTTCATCCGTTCCTTCCTCGAGAACATGACGTCCCAGACAATCTTCAGGACGCATTGCGAACTGATCATCATCGACGCCAACTCGCCCGAGAACGAGCGCGCGGTAATCGAGGAATTCTGCCGGGACTTTCCCAACATCGTCTACAAGCGGATGGACGCGCGCGTTGGCATCTACGAGGCCTGGAATATCGCGGCGGGGATGGCCAAGGGGCGCTATCTCACCAATGCCAATGTCGACGATATCCGCCGCAACGACTCGTTCGAAATACAGGCGGCTCTGCTCGACACGCTCGATTTCGTTGACGTCGCCTACCAGGATGTCCTCTACTGCTTCGAACCCCGATTGCCGTTCGACGAGATCGCGAAACGCGACTTTCGTAGCGACCTGCCGGTCGTCAGCCGGTACAATCTGATGGAGTTCAACAGTCCGCACAATGCGCCGATGTGGCGCGCGGCGTTGCACCGCGACGTCGGCCCGTTCAACCAGTCGCTGCAGTCTGCTGCGGACTTCGAGTTCTGGTTGCGCTGCCGGGCTGCCGGAAAGACCTTCTACAAGGTGAACGAGGCTCATGCCGCCTATTTCGTCAATCCCGACGGCATGTCCACGCGTCCGGACACGCGCGGTGCGATCGAAGCGTACGCGGTTTCCCGCGACCTCTATCGCAAGATCGTATCGCCGATGCTCGTAATCTCCGACGACGAGTTTCTCGCGAGGGTCGACGAGATCGACGCGGCGCCGCTGCGCGAGGGGCGTCGGTACGACATCGTCCAGTCCGCGCTGCTCGCGCTGGGCACGCGGCGCGAAGGAGTGGTAGCGTGAAGCTTCTCGTCGACGGTGTGTTCTTCCAGCTTGCCAGTTCGGGCATCGCCCGCGTGTGGCAATCGGTCTTGCCCGCGCTGGCCGCGATCGACGGGCTCGACGTGCTGGTGCTGGACCGCGGCGGGATGCCCGCGCTCGAGGGCGTGACGCGGATCCCGTTCCCGACCTACAAGGATCTCTACACCGCGGACGACAGCGAGCTGATCCAGCGGATCTGCGATTTCTACGCGATCGATGTCTTTACATCGACCTATTACACGACGCCCTTGTCCACGCCGATGTTCCTCGTCGTGTACGACATGATTCCTGAGCTGTTCGAGTTCGATCTGACGCACCGCCATTGGCAGGAGAAGGCCGTTGCGATCGCCTATGCCAGGCGGCACATCGCGATTTCGCAGAGCACGCGCGAGGATCTGCTGACCTGCTATCCGACGCTCGATCACGTTGACGTCGCGCATCCGGGCTTCGACAGCGCGGTGTTCCATCCGGTCGACGCGGAGCGGGTCGCGGCGTTCCGGCAACGGATCGGTTTCGACCAGCGCCCCTATCTCGTCACGGTCGGTTCGCGCGAGCAGCATCTCAATTACAAGAACGGGGCCTTGCTGTTCGATACGGTGGCCACGTTCGGTATCGATGCCTTCGATATCCTGTGCATCGGAGGCGAGCCGACGATCGCGCCCCAAAAACTGGCGGCACTGCCTCCAGCCGTGAAGGCCGAGCGGATCGCTCTGTCCGACGATGATCTGGCGGCTGCGCTGTCCGGTGCGGCAGGGTTGATCTACCCGTCGCTGTACGAAGGTTTCGGCCTGCCGGTCCTCGAGGCGATGGCCTGCGGATGCCCGGTCGTGACGACCGCGCGCGGATCGCTGCCCGAGGTAACGGGGGATGCCTGCGTGATCATCGACGGCGCGTCCCGGCCGGAGATGGCGGCCGCGCTCGGCAAACTGACGTCGGTCTCGGTGCGGGACGGTCTGCGCCACGCCGGGCTGGAGCGGGCGGCATTGTTTGACTGGTCCGCTCTGGTCTCGGCAATCGCGGGCGCGGCGCGCGAGACGACCAAGCTCGGCCAAGAGGCCGACTACCAGGCCTTTGCCGAGACATGGCAATCGCTTCGCCGGCTTCAGGCGGCGGTCGACGTCAATACATGGGCGCCATCGGCGTGACGGTGATCAAAGACCCCGGCGCCCGCATCGCTGCGGTCGACATGGTATTGCAGGGATGGATCAATGTCAGTCGGGTCAGCATGGAAATGCCCGATGGCGCCTTGGTCGAGCGGCATGTCGAGGATCATGGCCCGGGCGTAGCCGTGCTGCCTTATGATAGCGAGCGCCGGACCGCCTTGCTCATCTCCCAGCCGCGTGCAGCGGTCATGCTCGGCGGAGCTGCTTCCGTCCTCGAAGTGATCGCAGGACGGCTCGACGCTGCCGATCCCGCCACGCGCGTTCGTGCGGAAGCGATGGAGGAGGCAGGCGTCGAACTCGGATCGCTGGAACACGTCGTCTGTCTGTGGACGATGCCTTCGATCTCGACCGAACGTCTGGATCTTTTCCTGGCCCCCTACACTATGGCGAACAGGACCGGCCGAGGTGGCGGGTGCGACGACGAGCATGAGAATATCATGGTGCACGAACTATCCCTGGCACGACTGGCGCAGGATGCCGACAACGGCCGGCTGCTCGACGCCAAGACGCTGATCCTCGTCCAGGCGCTGCGCCTGCGTCGGCCGGACCTGTTCGCTTGAAGCAGGGATATGCGGCGCTCGCTGACCGCTTCCGGTTGCTCATGCAAGGCCGGGCCTCCTTGCCGCAACCCCCTTCCGATGAGCCGGTCGAAACGGCGGATGACGAGGGCGCATCGCATCATATGGCGGAGGCAGGCGGTCGACGTTTCCTGATCGTCACACCCGTCTTCAACGCCGAGGCGTTCATAGACGACGCTGTCGCGTCGGTGCTGCGACAGGGATTTCCCGGATATTCGCTCCACTATCACGTGCAGGACGGTGGTTCGACCGACGGCACGGTGGACAAGCTGCGCGCGTGGGACCGCCGATTGCGCGAGGGTCTGTATATTCCTCATGCGGGCGACATCGTCTTTACCTTCGAGTCCGAGCGCGATGGCGGGATGTACGACGCGTTGCAGCGCGGATTTGCGCGACTGGCGCCGCAAGACAGCGATATCCTGACCTGGATCAACAGCGACGACGGCTTGGCACAAGGTGCGCTGGTCACCGTAGGCGGCGTGTTCGAGGATATACCGGGGTGCGAGTTTCTCAGCGGCCGGACCGCCTTGCTCAACGAGGCAGGTGCGGTGATCGTACTGGCACCAGCGCTTCCCTATGCGCGCAAGGCGTTGGCCGAGGGCCTTCATGATGGTCGCACGCTATCTTTCCTGATGCAGGAAGGGACCTTCTTCTCGGGGCGGGTCTGGAACGCGATCGGTGGCGTCGATACGGCGTTTCGCCTCGCTGGCGACTGGGATCTTTGGCGTCGCATGGCGCGCGTTGCCAGGCACTGTACGGTCGACTCGTTGACGGGATATCACCGCCGTCGTGTCGGGCAGTTGTCGGGCGACATGGACGCCTATCGCCGTGAGATCGACACGGCTGCCCCCCTGCCGGACGTGTCCGAACTGAGTGTGCTCGGTACGATCGTCACGTTCGACCAGGCGAGCGCGCGCTGGATCGAGACCGCCTACGACCCCGCGATGCTCACCGCCTCGGCGCTCTTGCGCGATGGCCGACCGGAACTCAGCGGGAGCTGTCGTCCGGTGATGGGTTTCGCCGCACCGGAAGGACCGTATCCGCAATATCAGCTCCCCGGCGGTATTCGCTGGATCAACGGTTGCCGTGCCGAGATCGCGATACGTGTCCCCGCGACCGGTCGGTATCGGCTCCGTCTTACGCTTCGGGCGAGCCGCAAGGATATCGTCATTGGTCTTGGCATCGGCGCGCGCGAACCGCAGCCTATAACGCTCGGGGCGCCCATACCCCTGGTCGATCAGGTGATCGAGACGGTACGCTGGCTCGAACTGGGCGAAAACAGCCTGTTCATTGACTGCAACGGCCCGCCCGACGCGCGATCCGTATTGCTGATCCGGTGCGAAGCGACCAGCACCGACGAAGCGTTCCTGCGCCGACCGGTTCTGCCCCCTCCCCAGCCGACACGGTCCGATCGTCGGGCGCTGGCGATCGCCATCCTGTGCGAGGACGAGGAGCCCGATCTGCTCGATGTGAGCCTGGCCGGCTGCACTGCAGTTGCACCGGCTGGCACGGCGATCTTCGTCGTCCGCGATCCCCAAAGCGCGGCACTGGACCGGGTCGTCCGTGCTCGCGACGCTGACATAGCCGGCTGCATCGATATCGCAGGGCCGCATCTCGACATAGAGCTGTTGCGCCACATGCTCCACGCCGCGGGCCATGACGAGGTGTTGATCCTGCAGCGCGGGTCGGTGATGTCGCCGCGCGGCATAGACGCGGCATCGGCTCTGCTTGATGCGACTGGTGCTGGCGCTGCGGCAGGGTTCGTCGACGAGCGCGATTCGATGGGGTGCTCGCTGCAATTGTCGAGCATGCGCGGAGCTGCACCGGTGTTGTACCGCGCCACGGTCGAAACCAGCGCAGCGCTCCGGGTGGGATGCGCGCTTGCCCAGGCCGTCGCGCGGACGATCGCGGTGTGCGATCCGCCGGTGATATGGGTACTCGACGGCGATCGACCGATGCTGGGTCGGACGCCGGCCGCGCTGTTGGCGGCGGGGTTCGCGCTGCTGGGGTATGACGTTCGGCACATCGTCGCCGGTGCCGATTCCGTGCCGACGCTCCCCCCCGGTGGCCTGGTCGTCGCATCGAAGAATATCGCCGATCGAACCGATGCGACGATGACAGTCGCCCTAGACGGTGGAATCTTGCGTCTCGTCGGGCAGGCAGGCCGTGCAGTCGACCTGCCGCTGGCGGTAGATACCGATCTGCTTCTCCCGCGCGATCGGCGCGAGGCACGCCAGCGCTTGGGCTTTGCTCCCGACGAGCGGATCGTCTGCATAGCCGAGGCATCCGTAGAGGATACGGCGACGGCGATCGCGCGGGTGGCCGCGATGGTGGAGGGCCCGTCGCGGATCCTGAATTTCGGACATGGTTCATCGTCTGCGACGCCGGACTGTTCGGTGCTTGCGCTGGACACAATCGCCGATCCGCTGCTGCTGTCCTATCTGCTCAGTGCGGCGGACGCCGCGGTCGTATCCGAGCCAGGGGGCACGATGCTTGCCGGCGCGGCATGGGCGTGCGGGCTCATGGTCCTCGACCAGAGCGGAAGGGTCTTGCGCCCCGAAGACGATCTGCACGAGTTGGGAATCGCGACGCGCCTTTCGCAGGACACGACGGAGGACGCGTGCCGGTTCCGCGACCTGATCGTGGCAACGCGCTCGCTGGTCGCGCTCGCCAACGCGATCGACGAGCATTGCCCGGATCTGCGCGGCGTCGGCGGATCGTCGCCGCTGCATCTGCGCGGCGGGACCGTACGGGTACGATCCTACCGGGACGCCGATCGACCCGGATGGTTCGATCCGATCGCCGGCTCCGCGACGATGGCGGTGCTGGGCGACGCGGTGCCCTTCGTCGCCGCGGACGGGGAGCGCGGCCTGTCGATCGGCGGACGCGATGCGGAAATCATCGTGTGCCTCGACCATGCAGACATGTCGGGCCTGCGGGTGCATGTCCGGGGAACGCCGGGTGACACATGGACGGTTCATGCCGGCGAAGGGACAACGACGTTCTGCGTCGGTGTGGAGGGTGCCGAGACGGTATCGGTGGCTGGCGCGTACGACGCCGGCCCGACCCGCGTCCGGTTCGAACGGCATGGCGATACCGATGCCGGCGCTCCACTCCTTCACGTGATCGGGCTGAGCGCGACCGGCAAGTCGGTATCGTCGGTGCCAGGCTGGGAAGAGACGAAGCTCGCGCTCGTACCCGCCGCGGCCTGGCCGACGCCGATGCTGGCGGTGGATGGCGACTGGGAGCGTGTGGCGCGCTTTCTCCCCGAAGAACCGGCGGTCCCGCAGGAGGGACTGCACGCTCCCTTCCGCTGGAGTCTGGGCGATAATTGCCAAATCCGCGTGCGGACCACGGTCGGCGGACCGCGGACATTGCGTCTCGCCTTGGCCGCGGGTGTCCGCGATCAGCGCGTCCGCCCGGTGATTGCGGGACGGGCCTATGACTGGTGCGCGGCCCTGGCCGGCCCGATCGGTCACGTCGAGCGTCGCGCATGGCTGGTGGACTGGCCAACAGGGGATATCGATGTAACGTTCGAAGTCAGCGACGTGCTGCGCCCGCCTGGGCAGGAACTCGGCTTCATTTTGTTCGAAGTCATGATAGACGTCCCTGAGAATATCCTGGTTCACCGTCCCGTGATTGAAGGCTAGGTCTCTCCTGTTTCGTCGCGAGGTGCCGGGAGTGCGTAAACTCTAGGCGGATAGGCAGTGATGGCGACATATAGAACACGCGGAAATCCGCATGGACTATAGTTCCATTATAAAGATGCCCGTGGCCGGGGTCGGTAGCGAGTCCTTTGTGTTTTCGGTGCACAAAGCGGGAAGCTCGTTACTTTTCGGCATGCTGGAAGATCTCTTCGCCAGATGCGAGGTTCCGGCAATATCCATACCGGATATCTTGTTTCTGGAAGGTATCGGCGATCACGCTTGGGAGGCGGACGACGATATTCGACCGATGTTCACGCCGGGCTACGTGTATTTCGGATTTCGGTCTTTCCCCCCGGTATTGGAAAATTACGCGCGGTTCGGTGCGGTTCGCAAGGTTTTCCTCATAAGAGATCCGAGAGACATACTGACATCGCAGTATTTCTCCTTTGGCGGAAAGCATTTTTCTCACAGGCTGCCCAACAAGAATGCGGACTCTGTCGTCGAGTACCATATGCGCGACAAGCATTTGGAGATAGACGAGTATGTGATCGACCATGCCGAGGTTCTGCACGACAAGCTACGCTGTTACAGGGAGCGTATTTTCGATGAAAATCTGCTCATAGTTCGTTACGAGGATATCTTCTTCGATAAATACCGGTCGCTCCAAGCTGTTATATCGCATATCGGGATAAACATAGATAGGACGGCGATAGAAGCTGTCGCAATGGCGCACGATATTCGCCCGGTATCCGAAGATCCGACAAGACATATCCGCCGTGGAACCCCGGGAGACCACGCAAACAAGCTGCAGCCTGTTACTATCGAAAAGCTGACAACGATGTTTCGCGACGTGATGTGCGATTTCGGGTATCAGCTTTAGTATATCGCCCAGCTGTACCATTTGGCTCGACCGGCCGAACACACAAATGCGGATCTTCGAAGCCTAGTCTCTAGGTCGCGATCTCGATCTTTTCGACGATGACGTCGCCGACGATCGGTACGATCGTAATCCACATCGTCTCGGCCGCATTCGGCAGCGGGCAGGAAACGATCTCCGGCATACCGGGCCGAATACGACCTGTCCTTTCCACACCCCCTATCCCGACTTCGACCATGGCCTCGGCGCGGCCGGGCGCGAAATGGATATGCAGCATGGCGCCTGGCGGTCCTGCCCAATGGAACCACAGCGCCGCATCGTTGCCATCGACCCTGCATCCCGAAAGACCGGGTGACTGCCATGCCCGACCCTGACGGAGGGCCTCGCCTTGCCAGGCGTCTGCCGACGGTCGATCGAACGTGTCTGCCTGATGCGGCAATGCCAAGGTCCATGATCCGGCATCGGTGAGGCAAGGCAGCGTTTCCTGCACGCGCGACGAGACGCTTCTCGCCTTCGCCACGACGTCCTGCGCAATCCCGCGCCATGTGCGCGGCACATAGTCCTGCCGGATCACCGCTTCGGCGGTGTGCCGGGTCGGCGCATCCAGGAGGGCACGGACCGTCGCAGCGATATCGGCAGGATCGCTCGGATCGAAATAATGCGCGAAGCGTCCGCCGGCTTCGGGAAGCGACGAAACGCGCGAGATCGCCGGAACCTTGCCGTAGGACAGTGCTTCGGAAACCGGCAGGCCCCATCCCTCGTAGAAGCTGGGATACAGCGCGAACAGGCAATGTTCGTAGAGCGCCGCCAGCGTATCGTCGGGGATCCCGTGCAGGATGAGGACCATGCGCCGCAGCGCCGGCTTCTCGCGCAGCATCTGGTGCAGGCCCTCGTTGAGCCAGCCGCGCCCACCCACGCAGACGAGCCGGGGAACGCGCGCTTCGCCCAGCGTGTCGGCGAGCGCTAGCCATGCCTCGAACGCGGTCCGATGGTTCTTGCGGGGCTCGAGCGTGGAGACAAGCAGGGCGTAGCTGCCCGGTTCAAGACCATAAGCGTGCAGCGAAGCGCCATCGGCCGCGGCTTGGCGGAAGTCACCGTCGAGACGGACCACCGGAACCGATGCCGGGGGGACAGGTGCCCGCCACTCCGCGGAAACCCGCACCAGATCCTCGCGCGTGGCCTGCGAAATCGCCAGGAACCCGTCGGCGGAATGGAGCAGCGATCCGAACCACGCGCGATAATCGCGGACCAGCGACTGCATGAACCACTGGGGTCCGATCAACGGGATCAGGTCGAACACCAAGGGCACATACACCACGCCATCGCGCGCGCGGACGATGCGGACATCGAGCAGATAGTTCCGGTCCGCCCACGATGTCCCCAAATTCACCAGGACGGTCGACGATGAAAACCGGAGCGTACGGGCTACCGCGATTTTCCGATACATCCGGTCGAGCTGGCTGGTCCAGGCCGGATCCTCGACATCGTCGCTTTGCTTAGCCAGCCGGCAGAGCGTGTCGAAATGCTCGCGCGACAGTCTGATCCAACCGCGCCGTGCGCTCGAATAGACACAGAATACCGGCTGTGGATCGAACATCTGTTCGAGGCACACCAGCGACACCTCGATCTGGACGCGCTGGATGCCGGTGGGCAGACGGCGCTGACCGAAAAAGGCGAGCAGGTCGGTAACGTCGAGTACCACTGCCCCCGTAGGCAGGTGGCCCGTATCGTCCGATATCCGGTCGTTCGGTTCGATCTCCAATACGTCGAGCACGGTAGACCACAGGTCCGGTTCGACATCGTCGCGATCGGGGAAAAGGCGCACGAGTTCGGAGAGGGCCTGCAAATTGCCGCGGTCGCGCTGTAGAGCCGCGATGAAATATGCTGCTGCATCGATCGGTTGGCGCCACGCTTTCGCGAGATGGCCCAGCCGAAGGAGCGGTTCGGTATCGTCCGGCCTCAGGCGCGCGGCCTCTTCATAGGCGCGGGTGGCCTGATCAATCTCGCCGGCCTCTTTTTCCATATGGCCCAGTTGCACCCAGACATGCTGCAAATGGGGCTCGCGCGCCAAGGCATGGCGGTAGGCGACGGCCGCGCTTTGCCAGTCCTGATGGTCCCGGGCGGCATTTCCGGTCCGAATGTGTCGGGCTGTTGTTCTGTTGACCCGAACCCCGCCCGACCGCTGGCTGAGCGGCAACTGCGCGGATACGCGGATCCACCACCATTTGATTGATCGCATGCCAGGGTCCCTAGCGTGTGGGCTGAGGGGCGGACAGGGATTTTACGGCATACCTCTAGCCACCGGCACAGCCGTATGAAGCGATCATGCCCGCCGGATATCGATTGGCTAACCGAAATTTAACGAAGCTAAAATAGTGGGAACCAGATGGCGCGGCACCCCTGTGGCCCAAAAGTCACGCTCCGATTATTCTAAGTTGGGCGGGGAACGTCCCGCCAGCGCCAAGGTTTCAACGTCGTCTACCGTACCAATGAAGGATGTTTTTCATGCGTAAATTCGTTGCGCTCTGCGCGATCGCGGGCTTTGCAGCCGTTGCTACCCCGGCCCTCGCACAGGATACGACGTCGGATACGACCCAGACCACAACCGATACCGGTCCAACCTCGTTCCGTGGTTTCCGCATCGAAGGTAACGCTGGCGGCGATCGCTTCCAGTCGCAGGGCCGCCACGACGACAATCTCGGCTACGGCGCGAGCATCGGCTTCGACGGCCAGATCGGCGAGCGGATCGTGATCGGACCGGAAGCGACCTACTGGCGTTCGAGCGGCTTTGGTGAAAACTGCACCGCCGGCGTTTCGGGCGGGTCGATCTGCCACAAGTCGTTCGAGGAATACGGCGTCGGCGTTCGCGCAGGCGTTCTGGTCGCCCCGCAGCTGCTGGTGTTCGCAAAGGGCGGTTACGTCACTAACGAGCAGCGCAAGCGCTTTGACGCACCGGCTGGCCAGACGAGCTTCTACAACCACTTCAACACCGACGGCTATCAGGTCGGCGGTGGCGTCGAAGCCTCGATGGCGAACCGCTTCCAGGGGCCGCTTTCGGGTCTCTACGTCAACGCGCAGTATGTTTACTCGCAGTATTCCGACCACACCTCGCGCCAGCGCGTGATGGGCGGCATCGGTATCCGCTTCAAGTAAGCGGTTAGCGCCATCGACGGTCTCGGCCGTCGATGGCGTAGCTTTGCCGACAGGCAATCTGCAGCTAGTGACGATATCGCTAGCTGCAGCCGTGGCATTCCTCGGTGAGCCACATTCCGACGTGCTTCCACGTCGGTTTTCGAGGACAGACATCCCCGTGCAATTCCTCTACCGGGTTCGTTATCCCGTTGATCACCGGTCTGGTGACCGTCGATCATGACCGTGATCGACCGCCCTCCCGTATCCGCGCGCGATGATGGTCCCGTGCCGATCCCCGTACTTATCGATGTCAGCCGTTCGATCTGGCGATATTGGTCTGGTCGGCTACCGACCGGCATCGATCGTGTATGCCTGGCGTATGTCGAGCATTTCGGCCCGCGCGCGCAGGCCGTCGTGCAATGGAAGCGCCGGCGCATCGTCCTGACCGCCGACCATTCGCGACGCCTGATGGCATTGCTCGTCGCACCGGGGCCTCCGTCCCGGCAACAGCTGATCAGGATATTGGGCAGCGCGATCCCGAGCGCCTTTGCCGGCGCGCCGCAGCGCGGCCAACTGTATCTGAACATCGGCCATACCGGACTGAACGACGACAGCCTGGTGGCCTGGATAGCCCACCATGGTCTGCGCGCGGTCCATCTGATCCACGATCTCATCCCGATCGAGACCCCCGAATTCTGCCGTCCGGGGGAAGCCGATCGGCACGTGCAGCGCATGACTAACGCACTGATCAGCGCAAGCGGGATCATCGGCAATTCGGAGGCCACGCTGACGGCGTTGCGCAACTTCGCTGCAACACATAGCCTGCCCTGCCCGCCGATGGTCGCTGCGTGGCTCGCCGGCGATGTTCTGCCGTCCGATGTCGTGCCAACGCCTGCCGAGCACCCCTATTTCGTGGTCGTCGGCACGATCGAGGGACGCAAGAACCATCTGCTGCTGTTGCAACTGTGGAAGCGGCTGGTCGAACGGCTTGGCGATGCCGCCCCCCGCCTGGTTTTGGTCGGGCAACGCGGCTGGGAGGCCGAGGGGGCGTTTGCATTGCTCGACCGGAGTCTGGCGCTGCAGGGCATGGTGATCGAACGCGGCCGATGCGACGACCGCGAATTGGCCGGGCTATTGAAGGGTGCACGAGCGCTGTTGATGCCCTCCTTCGCCGAGGGGTTCGGCATGCCGGTCATTGAGGCGATGCAGCTCGGCGCGCCGGTGATCGCATCCGACCTTGCCGTATTCCGCGAGATTGCCGACACGATCCCGACGTTCATTTCTGTCCATGACGCTGGCGAATGGGAACGCACGATCCTCGATTTCTGCGGTCCCTCCCCCGAACGCGCGCGGCAGATCGCGGCGATGCGCGCGTACCGCGCACCGAGCTGGGAGGGGCATTTCGCCATCGTCGAACGCTGGCTGGAAACCCTCCCCGCACGGTAAGGCGGGCGTGCCGGAACATCGGCACGTCAGAGCATTGGTGTCGCCTTGACCACCGCGTCGATCGCCATCAGCTGACGCAGCAGAGGCTCCATGTCACCCAGCGGCCAGGCATTCGGGCCATCCGACAGTGCCTGGTCCGGATCGGGGTGCGTTTCGATGAACAGGCCTGCAACGCCGGCGCCGACCGCGGCACGCGCCAGGACGGGCACGAACTCGCGCTGACCACCGGATCGATCGCCCTGCCCGCCCGGCAGTTGCACCGAATGGGTCGCATCGAACACCACGGGGCATCCGGTCTCGCGCATGATCGCCAGACTGCGCATGTCCGATACCAGATTGTTGTAGCCGAACGTCGCGCCGCGTTCGCACACGGTGAAGCTGTCGGGATTGCAGCCCGCCTCGGTCGCGGCGCGCCGTGCCTTATCGATGACGTTCTTCATGTCGCCCGGCGCCATGAACTGCGCCTTCTTGATATTGACCGGCTTGCCGCAGGCCGCGACCGCCGCGATGAAATCGGTCTGGCGTGCGAGGAACGCCGGCGTCTGGAGCATGTCCACCACCTCCGCGACGGAAGCGACCTGTTCGGTGGTATGGACGTCGGTGAGAACGGGCACGCCGATCTCCGACCGCACCTTGGCGAGGATGCGCAGGCCCTCGTCCATCCCGGGTCCACGGAAGGACAGACCGGAACTGCGGTTGGCCTTGTCGAAAGAACTTTTGTAGATCAGCAGGATGCCCAGTTGGTCCGCGATGCCTTTCAGCGTCTCGGCGGTCGACAGCGCAAGCGACTCGTTTTCGATCGCGCATGGACCAGCGATCAGGAACAAAGGTTCCGTCGAGCCTACCGCCTTGCCGCACAATTGCATCTAGCTTTACCTTTTGTCATTCCACGACCACCGCAATTACCGGCGAAAAATCGGTATCGTTGCGGTCGATCACGAGAATTGTATGAACTGGATCGCCCGTCGCACTTGCAGTATGCGCTGCGCGACGGCCCCTGACCGTCGTGTATCTTTTAAGGGGCGGCTTCGCCATATGCGATATGACGAGACCGTCCGACGAGGTGGCGAGTTGCAGACCATGGAAATGCGTAAAGTCGGCGACGCCGCGCTGGCGTCGGCGTTGAAGACAGTTCGGATCGAACAGGAGGCGCTCAACATTCTCGCGATCGCGCTGGAGGATTCCGCGCTCTGCGATGCCTTCAAGCGATCGGTCGCGGCCATTGCGGCGACCTCAGGGCGGCTGATCGTCAGCGGGATGGGTAAGAGCGGCATCATCGGCCGCAAGATCGCCGCGACAATGACCTCGACGGGCACGCCGTCGCTGTTCATCCATCCAGGCGAAGCCAGCCACGGCGATCTGGGCATGATCACGCCGAGCGACGTCGTGCTCGCGATCACTTGGTCGGGCGAAACCACCGAGCTCGGCGACATCATCGCCTATTGTCACCGGTTCAACATCACGCTGATCGTCGCGACCGCCAAGGCGAACAGCACGGCGGGGAAGGCTGCGCATATCTGCCTGGTCCTGCCGCATGTCCGCGAGGCCTGCCCGAACGAACTCGCGCCGACCTCGTCGACGACGCTGCAAGCGGTATTGGGGGATGCGCTGGCGATCGCGCTGATCGAGCAACGCGGTTTTTCGAAGTCGGATTTCCTGTCGCTGCATCCGGGCGGCCAGCTGGGCGCAAAGCTCGTCACCGTCGAACAGTTGATGGGCCGCGGCGACGAGGTCCCCGTGGTCCGGCTTGGTGCATCTTTGATGGATGCGACGTTCGAGATGAGCCGCAAACGCTATGGCTCGACCGCCGTCGTCGATGCCGAGGGCAATCTGGTCGGCGCGTTTACCGATGGCGATCTGCGGCGCAGTTTCGCGACCCAGCATTTGCAGGATCCGATCGAGGCGCACATGACGCCGACCCCGCTGGCGGTACCGCCAACGACGCTGTCGACCGAGGCGTTGCGCACGATGAACGCCAATGCCGTCATGGTGTTGTTCGTGTGCGACGGCACCAGGCTGATCGGCGTGTTGCACGTGCATGACCTGCTGCGGGCTGGCGTCGTCTGAGTCCCATTCCGCCTTCTACCGACCTGATCGTCGTTCCCGCACGATACGGATCGACGCGGTTGCCGGGAAAGCCGCTTCTCCGGATCGCCGGACGGACCTTGCTGGAGCGCGTGGTACAAGTCGCACGCACCGCCGCCACGATCGCCGGCGATTGCGATGTGGTCGTTGCGACCGACGACGATCGTATCGCGGCCCATGCCCGGTCGCTCGGCTGCGACGCAGTAATGACGGCACGCGATATACGGTCGGGCTCGGGACGCGCGTGCGCCGCGGCGGTGCAGCGCGAAATACGCCCGAATATCGTCGTGAACCTTCAGGGTGATGCGCCGTTCATTCCGGCCGAGATGGTCGCCGCGCTGGTTGCGGCCGCGCGCACAAGCCCCGCCGCCTGCGTCACCCCGGTTGTCCAACTTGACTGGCCGGCACTCGATGCGATGCGTGTGCACAAGACACGCTCGCCGTTTAGCGGTACGACCTGCGCCAGGGATGCCGAAGGCAAGGCCTTCTGGTTCTCGAAGACGATCATCCCAGCCGTCCGCGACGAGGACGTCCTGCGCGCGGAGGGAGCGCTGTCGCCGGTGTTCCGCCACCTCGGTCTCTATGCTTATCGGATCGACGCGTTGGAACGCTTCGAGGCCATGCCCCCGACCCGCTATGAGCGTCTCGAAGGGCTCGAACAGTTGCGCTTTCTCGAAATGGGTCTTGATATCCAGACGATCGCGGTCGCGCCGCCTACCCATGCCATGTCGGGGATAGACACCGCCGAGGATGTCGCGCTCGCTGAGGACCTGATCCGTCGGTTTGGCGATCCTTACGCGTCGTGATCCGAACGTTCGTCATCGTCCGCCACGGCAATACCTTTGCCGAACACGAAGCGCCGCGCCGGATCGGTGCACGAACCGACCTGCCGCTCGTTGCCAGCGGTCATGAACAGGCGCGACGGCTGGGTTGCTGGTTCGCCGAGCAAGGCTGGCGTTTCGACACCATCCTGTGTTCTCCCCTGCAGCGGACGCGCGAGACAGCCGAGGCAATCCGCGGCGCGTTCGACGAGGCTCCGACGAGTATACCCGCGCCGCTGCTCGCCGAGATCGACCACGGTATCGACGAGGATCGTATCGAGAGCGACGTGATCGACCGGATCGGCAACGACGCACTGGTCGCATGGGAAACACACGGCACCGCGCCCCCTGGGTGGATCGTCGATGCCGAGGCGCGGCTTGCGGGATGGCGCGCGCTCTTCTCGGCACCCACTTCCATCTGCGCGCCAACGGAGTCGGCGCACAGCACGACGTTATTGGTCACGAGCAACGGCGCCGCGCGCTTCGCGCTGCTCGCCGATGCCGCATTGATGACGCAGGCACGCGCGTGCGCCACCTTGAAATTGCGGACCGGCGCGTTCGGAATCATCCGGATTGACGATGCCGGCGCGCAGCTCGTCGCCTGGGATCGACGCCCGTGATCCGCCCATGATCGCGCGCGCGTGCCCAGCACGCTTGCGTCCGTCCGTATCCTCGAAGAGAGGGTGGCGATGAATCCGGCCCGTTACCTCTTGTTGCCCTGGTGGGTCGCGCAATTGCCGACCGGCGCCAAGGCCTTCAGCGACAATCCGATCATCGGTTCGCCCCTGCTTAATCGTTGGGGCCTGCATGTCGCGCGCGTTCGTCTGGCGGGGATGCTGGCCGCTGTCCGTCGCAAGCGGCTCGCGCATCTCGTCTCGGCCGAGGATCGCGCTGCGTTCGACCGCGACGGCTTCGTCCTCACGCGGGACTTTCTTCCAGCCGACATGTTCGCCGACCTAAAGCGACAGGCGCTGGCGCATGTCGGTCCCGCGCGCGAAATGGTGCAGGGCGACACGATCACCCGGCGGATCGCGCTCGATCCCGCCGCGCTGGCGGCGATGCCGGCAGTCGCCGGGTTGATCGGCAGTGCCCGCTGGCGTGGGCTGATGCGCTATGTCGGCAGCTTCAACAGCGAGCCGATCGCCTACATCCAGACTATTCTCAGCCATGTGAGCGATGCCGCGCCCGACCCGCAGACCGCGCTGCACGCCGATACCTTCCACGCGACGGTCAAGGCCTGGTTGTTCCTGACCGACGTTGCCGTGGATGAAGGGCCGTTCGTCTACGTGCCAGGGTCCCACCGGATGACGCCGCAGCGGCTGGCCTGGGAACGTGACCGCAGCGTCCGTGCGCGTGCGGGTCTCGATCGACTGTCGGCGCGTGGGTCGTTGCGGATCGCGACGGAAGAACTTGCCGCGCTCGACCTTCCCGAACCGCAGGCGTTTGCCGTCCCGGCCAATACCCTGGTCGTCGCGGACACGTCGGGGTTTCACGCGCGGGGCGCTTCGGTGCGACCGTCGGTGCGGATCGAGATCTGGACCTATGGGCGCCGCAATCCCTTCCTGCCCTGGACGGGGTTCGATCCGTTCAGCCTGCCGGGAATCGCGGAACGTCGCGCGCCGCTGGCATGGTCGATCCGCGATCGGTTGCGCAGGATACTCGGCCAGCCGTGGAGCAATGCCGGGCTCAAGACCGCGGCTGCGCCCGCGCATCCGGACGGGGTGGCGGTACCGTGACGTACGCGGCCCTGCAGGGCGTACGCCTTCCGTTGCTCCGGGCGCCGCCTTTCCCCGGCGCTGCCGTGACGGATCCGGGTTCGATACCTGGAGTCGAACCTGTCACCGTCCCGGTGATCGAGGACGCCGAAATCGAGCGGGTCTTTGCCGCCATTCGGGATGCCAGGGTAGGCGGACCCTTCTGGGAGAGACCCGTCGCTGCGTCAAACGCCCGCACGATCGTCCGCGCATGGTCGGCGTCCGAGATCGCCGACCTCCGCGCGGGCACGGCCGATGCGGAACAGGACACGGTCCTGTGGCTCCTGCCGGCCGGTCTGGCGGGCGACCCGGCATTCAGCGCGCCGCGTTTGCGTGGGGCGGTAGTCTTTGGGGAGGTCGATCCCTGGTCGCTGCTCAAAGAGGACGTGCAGCTGTTCGCGCATGGCGGTGACGAATGGGTGGCCTTGGCCGATATTGTTGGATGTCGCGTACGGGTGCTGTCGGACGGTACCTATGGCACGCTCGATACGACCCCGCATGAGCGACGCCAGCGGATCGCGAATGCCGTGTTCGGCATCCGGTATCGCGACCCGCCGACCGGTTTGGCGGCCGGCGTCGATGCGACCATCGCGCATCTCGGATTCTGGCGGCGGATATGCGAGGGCAATCGCGATATCGGCGCAGCCTGCGGTATCGCGTGGTGGAAGCGGCGCGAGATCGCGCGCTTCCTCTGGCAGCCGGATCGCCGGTTGCGGTTCTTCTCGTCCGAACACCGCGCCATCGCCCATGCCAGACGGCAGGGTGGCGCCGTCGCGGTATGGCCGTCGCGGATATCGCCGGCGATGGTCCGCGATGCCGCGGCCGCGGGCGTCCCGCTGGTACGGGTCGAGGATGGCTTCGTCCGATCGGTAGGACTGGGCAGCGACATGGTGCCGCCCTCCTCGATCACCATCGACTGGCGGGGGATCCATTATGATCCGAGCCGTGCCAGCGATCTCGAGACCTTGCTCGCGGAAACGCAGTTTCCGCCGGCGTTGCTAGCGCGCGCAGTACAACTCCGCGCAGCCATCCTGGCGGGCGGGATCAGCAAATATGGCGGCAGCGCCCAACATGTGTTTCCGGCACGCGAACCGGGGCGCCGGCTCGTGCTGGTACCCGGGCAGGTCGAAGACGACATGTCGGTGAAACTGGGTGGCGGAGGCCTTGCCAGCAACCTCGAGCTGCTGCGGCGCGCGCGCGCGCTGGAGCCCGAGGCCGAAATCTGGTTCCGGCCGCACCCCGATGTCGATGCGGGACATCGCAAAGGTGCTGTCCCCGATGCCGATGCGTTGCAGGTCGCCGACCGGATTGTCCGCGGAGGCGGCATGGCCGCGCTGCTCGAACGGGTCGACGCGGTCCATGTCCTGACGTCGCTCACCGGTTTCGAGGCGTTACTGCGCGGGTGCGACGTTACCTGTCACGGCATGCCCTTCTATGCCGGTTGGGGTCTGACGCGCGATCTCATGCCGCTGTCGGACCGTCGAGGGCGCGGGCTGAAGCTCGACGAACTCGTGGCCGGCGTGCTGATCCTCTATCCGCGGTATCTCGACCCGGTAAGCGGCCTGCCCTGCGAACCCGAAACCCTGTTCGCCCGGATGGTCGCTGGGGATGCCGTCAATCGGCTTGGCTGGGTCACGCGTCTTCGCCAGATCCAGGGCCGGATGATGAAAGGGCGTCGCTGAGGGCAACGCACCGGGTCTGTCGTCACGTCCCCCCTGATCCCGCAATCGTCATTCGATTTGGATCAATCGCCTCCAAATTCAGGAGTGCGCGCGGGGCTCCGGTGCGGTTGCCGCTGCCTTGGCGGAGATATGCGAGCCGAACAGGCGATCCCAGAAAATCGTCGTGATCGCATAGTTGCCGTCGCGACGGCCGAAATGATGCCGAAGGTGATGGCGGCGCAACGCGCGCATCATGCGGCCACGGGCCGGTAGCTGATGGCACGCGTAATGAATGGCGTCATACGACACGTAGCCGATCGCAAACCCCAGGAAGATTACCGTTCCAGCGGGCCCGAACGCCATCGCCAGGCCAGCCCAGATCGCTCCCGACCAGGTTACGCTGACGATCGGGGGCATCAGGCTGCGATAGGGATCGTTTGGATCGGAATGATGGTTGCCATGCATCACATAGCCAAGCCAGCGGCCCATTTCCGACTGTAATTCCAGGTGGAAAAGAAAGCGGTGCATGCAATATTCGAACAGCGACCAGATCAGCAGACCCGTCATCACCAGTCCGACCCAGGTCAGCGGCGTCACTGTTCCCCATCCAGCCCATGCAACCAGTACGAGAAGAACGGACCAGGTTGCCACGAACGCCCGGGGCGATATCACGGTAAGGCGTTCTAGCAGGTCGCTGCGAAACAGCCGGAGGCGTTGCGGATACTCGGCGCCCCCGCCGTGGTTCGGCTTTGGCTCTTGTCTACGCATACTCATACCGCCGCTATGGACAGAGGCGGGGTACCGCTGTCAAGTCACACTACGAGGGATAGATTATCCGAAGCTTACCACAGATGGCATCCGTCGGTGTTCTGGTTCCAGATCGGGCCAAGTTGTGGTGTAGACGATGCACCTGCCAAAACCGTTCGGGATAAGGGGCCTTCAGGATAGACGTGCGACAGCGAATTCTCATTACCGGTGCATCGCGAGGGCTGGGTGCCGCGATTGCGCGGCACTATGCCGGTCCGGATGTCCTGCTGGTATTATGGGGACGGGATCGCGAGCGGCTCGACAGGGTCGCAGAGCAGTGCCGCGGCACCGGGGCGATGGTGACGCTCCGCTTGCTCGATCTTGTCGATCCGGCAGCAGCACTCGCTGCGATAGACGAGGAAGAGGCCGTGGGTGCCATCGACATCGCCGTGCTCGCTGCCGGGCTCGGCGATATTCAGGGTAGCGACGAACGGAGCGAAGACCCTGTACGGATGGTCAGGCTGGGTTTGGTGAACTTCGTCACCCCGAGCGCGATGGCCGCGGCGCTGGCCGACAGGATGGCGGCGCGCGGTCGCGGCCATATCGTCTTGATCGGATCGGCTGCGGCCTTTCACGCCCTCCCCTTCGCCGCGGCGTATGCCGGATCGAAGGCAGGACTTGCCCGCTTCGCGCAGGCCCTGCGTATCGGCGTAGCGCCTTATGGCGTCAGCGTGATGCTAGCCTCGCCCGGCCCGATTGATACCCCGGAGGGGCGTCAGGTCGCGGCACCACAGCGCCTTCTGATGCAACCGGACGACGTTGCCGCGCGGATCGTACGGGCGAGCGCGCGGGGAGAGGCGCATCTGGTCCTGCCCTGGCCGTTTGCCGCGCTGCGTCTGGTCGATCGTCTGTTGCCGGCCGCCTTACGTGATCGATTGCTGCGCAGCCTCAGGCCGAAGTGATGTCAGCTTCCGCGGACGGCGCGCAAGATGGCATGATGTAGTTGGTCGGGGGTAAGATCGACGCGGTCATCATTGTCCGGGACGGCTTTCCCGTCGACGAACCGCAGCATCACATAAGGCGTGTGACGGACCGGTCCCGGCTCCGCCACGCCGGGGATGCTCGGTCGATGATCACCAAAAAAGACCAGGAGCGCGGAGCGACCGGTGTCGGCGAGACCGTCGATCAGCTCCGTCAGCATCGTGTCGCTGTTGCGGACATGGTGGAGATAGGCGTCGAGCCCACCCGGCGAACCGGTCAACCGGTCCTTCATCCAGGGACCGTGGTTTTCCATCGTCACCGCATAGATGAACGTCGGTGCTGCAGCATCGGCGATCAGCGTGCGTAACGACGCACCGAGTGTCCGATCGCCGACGTAGCGGCCGGTGCCCGGTATCGCCGGCGGGAAATGCTCCTCCCCGATCAGCCGATCGAAACCGATCGCCGGCATCATCTCGTCGCGCCCGTAGAAGCGCAGGTCATGCGGGTGCACGAACAGGCAGCGATAGCCTGCTGCACCAAGCCTCGCGGACAAGGCATAGGAGCCTTCCCCACGCGCGGTCAGAAACGGATCGTAGCGGCGAAAGCCCAGTGCCGCCTCGCTACGACCGAACAGTACGCCGAATTCGGTCCGCATCGTATAGGCGCCGAACCCGCTGACGCCGAGGTTCCCCCATTGCGCAGCCGATGCGCGCGCGCGGGCGAGGCCGGGCAAGGCGTGTCGGGGATCGGTCGTCAGGTCGACGGGATCGGCAAAGGATTCGCACTGAATGACAATGACGAGGTCGGGGCGGTCGAAATCGGCTGCGGGGAGCGATCCGTCAGGAGGTCCGGCCGGGCACATGGGAGGATCGGGCGTTTCCCGCCACCGCCGCCAATACAGTAGCAAGGTCGCGATCAGGCCATGGCGGGCGAGATCGGCGTCGATGTCGGGTGTCCGCGCCAGACCGGCAAAGGCCTTGCCGCAGAGCAGCGCGGCCAAGGCACCGCCTGCGAGCAGCAGCACGCCCGCGCCCACGAGGTGTGGCGTGAGATACGCGACGAACAGCCAGACCAGCGCGAGGAGCAAGCCGAGCGCGCCGATCGTCAGCCCCGCCTTCTGTTGCGTCGAAAGCGCCGTGAAATAGAACCCGGGATGACGGACGAGCCCGGACAGCAACGCCAGATCAGAGAAGAGCAGCGGCTCGCCCAGCATGGCATGCTTGGCGTTCGACGCGGTTACGAACACGGCCATGAGCGCGACGACCAAGGTGGCGGCAACCGGCGCGCTTCCCGAAACAGCCAGGATCAGGCCGAACAGGGCCGTCATCGTCAGACAGTGCAGGATCAACCCTTGAGCACTTCGCAGCACGCGACCGCGATGGCGGTGTCGCGGCCGCACCGTCGCATCGAGCACCAGCGAGACGCTCTGCATCAGCAGGAATGAAATGAAACCGATCGTCACAGGTCTGCCGCGTTATCGGGCTCGAAGGGAGGTCATGAAATCGACGCGCAAAAGTAGACGACGGCGAATGTATAGGGGCGGGCTTATAGCGGCCGGCCGTCAGGCTGTCACCGTCCGGTAATCTTGCCTCGGCACGTCAACCTATCTAGCTGCCGGGCCCACGCCTCGAATGCCGACGGACAACAGCCATGATGCACCGCATTATATGTCTATCGCCTGCATCGTATATGTATGAAAGGCTGCCGCATGCTTCCTCCCTTTGCCGACGTGCCTGACATTACCCCCAAGATAGCGGCGCCGAGTTCGGTGCGACCGCCGGCACGACGTAACATCCTGCTTCTGCAAGGGTTGATGGGCCCCCTCTTCGCCCGGGTCGGCAAGGCTCTGCGCAAGCATGGGTACGGGGTCTACAAGGTCAATTTCAATGGCGGTGACCGGCTGTTCTGGCGGTTGCCGAACGGCATCGATTATCGCGGATCGCTCGACGACTGGCCTGACGCCCTGGTGCGATTGCTCGGCGAGCATGAGATCACCGATGTCATGCTGTTCGGCGATTGCCGGGCGATGCATCTGGGCGCGACCCAAGTGTGCCGAGACCTCCATATCCCCGTTCATGTGTTCGAAGAGGGCTATATCCGGCCGGACTGGGTGACGCTGGAACTGGGCGGCGTGAACGGGCATTCGAGTTTACCCCGCGATCCCGCCTGGTACCGTGCCCAGGCGGCAACGCTTCCGCCGATCCCGGAGCATCGGCAGGTGGCGTCGTCGTTCCGTCGCCGCGCACTCGAGGCCGTCGCCTATAACGTCGCTGACGTCTTCAGCCGCTGGTACTACCCGCACTGGGCCAATCACCGGCCGTGGCATCCGCTGGTCGAGGCAATGGGCTGGGTACGCCGGTTGCGCGGGCGCAAGGAGGCGGCGGTGCGCTCGGCTGCATTGATCACGGAATTGGAAAACCGCGGCGACCCTTACGTCCTTTTTCCCTTACAGCTCGATTCCGATGCCCAGATCCGGCTGCATTCGAGCTTTGCCGGCATCGCCGATGCGCTGCGGATGGTCATCCATTCCTTTGCGGAGAACACCGCAGCCCCCCTGCGGCTGGTCATCAAGGAGCATCCGCTCGATAATGGTGTCCGAGACTGGCGCGAAGAAACGGCGTCGCTTGCGGCACTGCACGGCGTATCGGATCGCATCGACTATCTCGAAAGCGGTGATATGGTTCCGATCGCCTGCAAGGCGAAAGGCATGGTGACGATCAACAGTACCAGCGGCACGCTGGCGTTGATGCAAGGCGTTCCGGTGATCGCGCTTGGCCATGCAGTCTATGATATGGAGGGTATAACCTTTCAGGGATCGCTGGACGATTTCTGGCGTGACCCCGGCAAGCCCGACCCCGAGACCTTTGCGGCCTTCCGCCGCGTGCTCATCGACCAGTGTCTGATACCCGGCGGTTTCTTTTCCGAAGAAGCGCTCACGCGTGTGACGGAAGGTGTGATCGCACGGCTTGAAGCGGCCAGTCCGCGGCACGGAATTGCAAACATGTCGGGCGCTTTGTCGGCCAGCGGGCAGGTTACGGCGATCTCGTAATACCAGCATCCTACACCTCGACCTGTCGACATGTAGGATGGTATGATTGAATTTCGGCGTGCTTCATGCTTAAAGGCCGCGAGGGCAAGCACCCGTGATCTGGCTGTACGGCCCTGGGTCTACATAGCCGAAGGATGCTTGAACCCGTGAAAGAAGACGGCTTCGGCAGGGACGGACCCGCCGTTATAGCTCGGCGAAATCTGGAGGACTCATGACCGTACGTAAGATCGTTCCCGTTATCCTGTCCGGCGGTTCGGGAACGCGCCTCTGGCCGATGTCGCGTCCCGAAATGCCCAAGCAGATGCTGGCACTGACGGCGGACGAGACCATGCTGCAACTGACCGCAGGGCGGGCGCTGGGCGATAGGTTCGCCGCGCCGATCGTCGTCGCCAATGCGCGCCATGCCGATCTGGTCGAGCGGCAGCTCGCCGAGGCCGGTGCGACGCCGCAGGCGCTGATCCTCGAACCCGCCGGCCGCAACACCGCGCCGGCGATCGCGCTGGCCGCGCTCGCGGCAAAGGCCGCCTCGGCGGGTGGCGGTGGCGACGCGCTGCTGGTGATGCCGTCCGATCACGTTATCGGCGACGTCGCTGCGTTCCACGCAGCCATCGAGGCGGCGATGCCGCTCGTGTCACAGGGCTGGCTCGTCACCTTCGGGATCGCGCCCGATGCACCCGAGACCGGCTATGGCTGGATCCAGATCGGCGAGGAACTCCAGCCCGGTATCAACCGCGTCGCGCGCTTCGTCGAGAAGCCGCCACTCGATAAGGCGCAGTCGATGCTGGCGAGCGGCGATCATGCCTGGAACGGCGGGATCTTCCTGTTTCTCGCCGATGCCTATCTCGAGGCGCTGGCGCAGTTCCATCCGGGTATCCTCGTCGCGACGCGCGAAGCGATGGACACGGCCCGGACCGAGGGCACGCGGATCTATCCCGATGCGGCCGCCTTTGCCGCGTCGCCCGACGATTCGATCGATTATGCGGTCATGGAAAAGGCCGACCGCGTTGCGGTGGTACCGGTCGCGATGGGCTGGAACGACGTCGGCAGCTGGGACGCACTGCATGCGATCAGCGACCTCGACGCCAGCGGCAACGCGCATCGCAGCGACAAGGACGGCCATGTTCTGGCGATCGATACGCAGAACTGCTTCGTGCGCAGCGACGGCATCCGCGTATCGCTGGTCGGCGTCGAGGACCTTATCGTGGTCGCCAGCGGTAACGACGTCCTGATCATGCCGCGCGGCCGCAGCCAGGAGGTCAAGAAATTGATCGAGGCGATGAAGGCCAAGGCCTGAGCGGATCGGGTCCGGGGTGGGACATGCGTCCCGCCCCCGACCCGCTTTCTGTACCAGGTTCGTCGGGCACGTTTGCGGCTGTCTCGGCAGCATTGTCGGCTGTGCCTGGCCGACAATGCTGCCAACAACCAGGAACCATGTACCAGTGTCGACGTGTATACGTGCCGACATGTATGGTATAAAACCCGCGTGAGTATTGGGTCCTATCAAAATTGAACGCCCGCTAACCGGTTTTTTATGCCTTCTATAGCTGCCTTTCGTACCGATCGTGGCCAACCGCGTTTGCCTACCGAGATTCCTGCTGGGGCATGGAGCCGCTTTTTACGTCGACGGGAGCAATAACCCCCTTATCCTAATTGTACATGTCGACATGCAGACATGTCTGTTGATCGACGCTATATCGCGATGCGCAGCGACGTGTAGCCTGTCATGGCCTGCGGTACGCCATCCGGTGAATTCATACTCGAAAGCACGAGCTTTCTACCCAAAACCGTGATTTTCCCCTCGGTCTCCCTTGGCAGGCTCCCAAAAGTTCGTGCTTTCGAGTAGAAATAGCCGATGACCCGACCAAGCCCCACCAAGCGCCCCCCTGCCCCGCGCGCGAAAGCCCGCAAGTCGAGCGCTGGCCAGGCGGATATCCCGCAGGGCGACCTCTTCCTGCTCGACAGCCCGTTATATGGGGAGATCCGCGGCGAGCGATCGTTGATGGCGTTCCCGTTCTTCGCGCTCAGCAAGAATGCGTGGATGAAGCCGCTGAGCTACAAGACTGACACCGTCACGATCGAAGTGCGGCCGAGTGCCAGTGGCGTCGCGACGATCTACGACAAGGAGATCGTACTTTATATCGCCAGTCTCATGGCCGCTAAGCTCGAGGCCGGCGAGGACGTTGCGCAAGATTTTGTCTTTACCGCGCACGATCTGTTCAGCGTCACCGGCAGCAACCACAGTGCGCGCTCCTACGGACGCCTGTCCGAGGCGCTCGAGCGGCTCCAGGGTACCCAGATCAAGACCAATATCGAGGCGGGCGGCGAAGGCGAGGAAGGGTTCTTCTCTTGGCTATCGGAAGCCAAGCTTCATTATAACAAGACCCGCGCCGGCGAACGCCGTCTGAAGGCCGTCAAAGTGCGGCTGTGCGACTGGCTGTTTCGCGCGATCCTGCTCGACCGACACGTGCTCGACTATGCCGCGGCCTATTTTCAACTCGGTCCGATCGAACGGCGGATCTACGAAGTCGCGCGATCGACGGGCAATGGCGATGGGTTCGAGATCGATCTCGCGACGTTCCGGTTGCAGATCGGCTATCAGAACCCGTTGGCGAACTTTCGTGCCGCGTTGCGGCAGATCGTCGTCGCGGACACGATCCCCGACTACAGGCTCGAACTGGTAGAGACCGTCAGCGATCCCGACAGCACCGATGTCGTCAAGCGAGGCCGCAAGACCAACCCCGTCAGGGTTGTGATCACTAGGCGGCTCACGGCGCTCGACGAACATCCCAAACCCCGTCTGTCCCGTCAGCTTTTATCGACAGCGGAACCGATGTCGAAGGCGCCCCGTGAAATGGCCCGTGAAACGGCTCGCGAAACGATCCGCGAATCGGGCCGCGAATCAGGCGACGCCGAGTCGGAGGACCTGTTTTAATTGATACTCGAAAGCACGAACTTTCCCGCGAATTGATACTCGAAAGCACGAATGCGCGCATGAATTGATACTCGAAAGCACGAACTTTCGATAAGATAATCGATCATTTTTCGTAATTGATACTCGAAAGCACGAACCACAGACGCTTTCGTTATTGGCGATTAACTGCGAAAATTGCGCAATGTCGGTGATGATACCGGTGGAACTCAAACTGGAGCGGCTGTGACCCCATAAAGGAAAGCCCGGCACGAAGGCCGGGCATCCCAAGTTATTGATGGAGCGACGTCGCCAAACGTCGATTCCGGGGTCGAAACTCACCGACCCTCTCCACATAGCCTGACACGGACCTCGGTTCAAGGATGCGCGTTTCGCGCCATGGTCTCTTTTTGTCTTGGTCCCAGCCCCATAAGGGGATGGAAGATGGCTGTTTTTACCTTGGGCCAGGCGACCGCGCGCGCGCTGGGCGCATGTGCAGGAGGACGTTCGTCTCGTAGGCCGCCTCTAGGGACAGACGTACGTTCAGGCAGTCCGCATCGCACCGGTGCGCCGGTGTTGCGCGACAGCATTGAGGCGGGGACATTCGAGGAGCTGTTCTTCACCATTCCCGCCAAGGGGGAGACCGACAAGCTGCTGCGGATTGCCAGGCGCACGCTCGATGCAGGCCGTCAGCTGCGACGCGAGGCGCGGGCCGGCGATCGCACGCTGACCGCGGCCGAACGTCGGATCGTCCTGCTCACTGCGGCCGCGGTCCGGGTCTACGAAGAGATCCTTACCCTGGCGCGGCTCAACAAGGGGCGCGTCTTTCCAAGCTACGACCATCTGTCCAACGCGACGAGTCTCGGCCGTGCAACGATCGCTCGCGCGCTGCATATCCTGGAAGATATCGGGTTTCTCGTCAGGCAACGGCGATTCAAGCGCGTCGAAGCACAAGGAGCAGGACCGCGCTATCGGCAGACGTCCAACGTGTACCGCCCTACCCTGCCCCAACGCGTGCTTGCCTATCTGCCTCGCTGGATGCGGCCCGCGCCGATGCCTGACGACGTCGTTCAGCAACAGGGAGATCGGGCCGAGGACCTCGCGGCAATGATGTCGGGGTTGTCATGTCGGGATTTGGCGAACGTGACGGTCGGCGGGCAACTGGGAAAGATGCTTGCGAAATTAGGCGCAAGCCTCGATCGCATCGAGCGCGAGTCTCAAATGCAGTCTCAACCCCTACAGAGTTGATTAATTAGAAAGCGAGCGCCGAAAAGAACACCGACAAAAACTACAGAAGCCATCACGCAAATCGACTGTCGAAATGCTCCCTAGCTGGAGCAAGCGGAGAGCGTGGTTCGTCACCAAACGTGGCGGTCTTCGAGGTTGCCGCGTCATATCGATAGAATACGAGAGGTTGTCCGAATGCCTTCGCCGCAGACGCATCGGCATACGGCCCGAGATCGATATAAAGGGCTTGCCAATACCAGCGATTTGTCCGCATGTAGACATGTAGGGGTTTTGACATGACGACAATTGCCATCATCAGCCAGAAGGGCGGTGCCGGAAAAACAACACTGGCCCTGCATCTCGCCGCAGCCGCACATGACGCCGGCCGCGTGGCACTGGTTATCGACACCGATCCACAAGCGACTGCGAGCCAATGGGCTGCATGGCGAAGCGAAGCACCACCCGAGGTGATCGACAGTCCGCCACCGCGCTTGGCTGCCAAGGTCGCGCAGGCAAAGGAACAGGGGGCCGAGTTCATCGTCATCGACACACCACCGCATGCCGACAGCGCCGCACGCGCTGCGGTCGAGATCGCCGACCTCGTATTGATCCCGTGCCGACCCAGCGCGTTCGACCTGTCGGCGATCCAGACGACCGCCAAACTGGTTCAGCTGCTTCGCAAACCTGCCTTCGTCGTGTTCACTGCGGGATCGCCGAATGCCCCGCGAGTCTATCAGGAAGCTGGCGAACTCGTCGAAAGCTTCGGGACGCCGGCCTGCCCGATCCAGATTCCCGATCGCGCCGCTTTCCGTCACGCCAGTGCCGAAGGCCGTACCGTCATGGAGTTCGAGCCGAGCGGCAAGGCGGCCGAGGATATTCGACATATCTACGAGTGGACATGTCGACAAACTGGCACGTCGACACAGCCCGTAAAATCGGCGCACAAGAGGAAGATCACAGCATGAGCCGCAAACCCTCGTTCGCCAATCTGCGCGATCGTACCGCGTCCGAGCCAGTCGCTCCCGTCCAATCGGTGGCGGGGCAGGGGGCATCGACCGGTCCGGCCAGTCGGCAGGGCCGCAAACAGATCGCGGGGTTCTTCTCGCCCGAAATGTCGTTCGCGATGCATACGCTGGCGCGTCGACAGGGCAGGAGCCTCCAGGCATTGATGGCCGAAGCGTTCAACGACGTCCTGCGCAAGCATGGCGAAAGCCCGATCGGCGATTAAATGACATTCGGATCGACAGGTAATCGATGAGCGTACCGGCAACAGTACGCCCGATTGGGAGCCATTGATCACGCCGAACAAGGCCACTCTCCCAGACGCTGCAAAAGCAGCTCGTAGCCGCGGAGGCCTGTCGTTCATCATCCTGTCAGGAACCGTTGCTGCAGTGCAACACCGCAGGAAAGTTCCTGCGCAGCTGTATTTTTATTGCAACAAAGCGGGTAGCGGCCGGTTTCGAAGCCTGATCCAAGCCGCTGCATCGTGCGGCCGGGGGCCACGAAATAAACGATAGAAGGTCTAATTCTCCATGCGTACGCTTTCCCTGGCCCTCGTCCTCGCTGCCACCGCATTCGCAGCCCCTGCCTTCGCACAGGACATGTCGGCACCGGCGCCTGCGCCCGTCGATACCAGCGCAGCCCCCGTCGACAACAGCGCAGCCCCCGGCGAAGCGGCTGCACCCGACGGCTCCAAGGCGTTCGGCATCGAGCCGTATTTCGGCGTGATGGGCGGTTGGGAGCAGTTCGACAACCAGGGCAACCACGGCATCCCGCGCGCCCTGAACTCGGACGGCTCGGTCCGTAACAACTACCGCGCAGACGGCGCGCTCGTGCAGGGCGTCCTCGGCGTCAACGTGCCGCTCGGCCCCGTCTTCGTCGGCGTCGAAGGCAACGTCATCAAGGGCGTCGATGGCAACATCGATTGGGAATATGGCGCAGCAGGCCGCTTCGGCTTCCGCGCCGGCGACAGCGGCATCCTGTACGGCAAGGTCGGCTACCAGTGGGTCAACTTCGACCATTTCTCGCAGTTCGCGACCAATGGCGGAAACACCAACCGTGACTACAACGCGATCACCTACGGCATCGGCGCAGAAGTCGGTCCGCAGAGCATCGGCCTCAAGGGCATCACCGGCAACGCAGGCTTCCGCATCCGCGCCGAGGTCAACACCTTCGGCGCAGCGCAGAGCTTCCGTCCGATGCTCGGCATCATCACCCACTTCTAAGCCTTTGCCCGCACAGGGCATACGCTGGACGTGACAGGGGCGGGGCGTGACATCGGTCACGCCCCGCCCTTCGTGCGTTCGGGCCCGATCGCCGTGTTTCGGGGCTGAGCGGCGAGTGAAGTTCACAAAGTGCACACGCTGGGAAGGGTCTGCACATGGCATGATACAGGCTCGTCGTGCGGGTTGCGGCATGATGTCTGGACCATGCCGTACCTGATCACGGCACGACGACGTAGGACAGCGGCACCGCGTCAGATAGTTGCCCGTGAGGCAATGTACTTCCCGCCCAACGGCGCGACGTGGGCGAGCCGTTCGTCCGGCACATCTACACTGCCGTGAAGATGCGGAACGGCGCGGATCACCGCCGCGCTGGATGGCGGGGGCAGCAAGACATCCGTCTGCCGGACCTTCAAGGTGCCGCACTCGATCATCCTCGGAACGCTTGGTCGGATCGGCTGGACCGCACGGCCAAGGTCTGACCCGATACCGGGTCAGCGCAATGACCTATGATGAATGCTTCCCTTAGTCGAACGCGCCCATACCTTTCAGCGGACTTCCGGATCGCAGATGGAAGCTGCGTAATATAGGGAGGCTCCCATCGGCCTGGCGTGGTGCGTCCCAATGATGGTCAGAAACGTCTTGAAAATCGGCGCGCGTCACTCGGATCGGCAAGGTCCAAGAGTTGTGCGCCATGTCCAGGCCGCTCGTATGCGCGGTCAAAACTTTGCCACAGGCAATGTTGTTGCGCATATTGCCAAGCGCGATCGGAGAGCCATCGGCCGAGATACCCAGCATATCGTATTGGACGCCGTTGCCAAAAGCGGTGTTGTTGATGAAGTCCAAGGCCAGTGGATGATGGTTGGCATAGAATCCCGCCGCTTTGTTGTCGAACGCGACCGAGAAGCGGACGATGTGCTTGACGGCGTTCGCAACATAGCGTCCGCCATAGCCGCCAGCCTTGATACCATTGCCGTTGCCTGCCGCCAGAGGCGTGCGCGTGCCGGGCAGATAACCTTGCTGCCATGCCCAGGACTGTTCGATCGTCACCGGCGACAACGCGTTGATCAGGTCGAAGCCGTCGTCCGAATTGGCCCAGGCGCGGTCACCACGAAAGACGTTGCCCGGGCGGCCAGCCTTGATGTGCGCGCCGAAGCCGTCCGCGCTCTGTCCGGCGCCGTTGGAGGTATAGGGATCGTAATTGTGGTGAGAATCGGTGTTCAGGACCAGATTATAACTGCCATCCTGGATGAACAATCCCGGCCCCATGTTGTGATGAAGGTCGAGCCGTTCGTAAATATTGTGGCTGCCGTTGTTCCAGATGCCCCAGGATTCGTGATTGAGATGGTTGTTCGGCTGCTGCGGTGCGCCGGTGATCTCGAGTCCCTTCAGATGTAGCCAGCTTCCGGTGACGTTGAAGCCTTTGACCCGGCATTCGTCCTTCATCGCGGAGAAATCGAACACGGGTTTTTCGCCGGGATAAGCCCAATAGCGGATCGGCTTTCCCTCGAAGCCGCTTTTGTCCAACGTGACAGCATTCACGGTGTCTGTGCGCGTGGTGCAACGGTTGACGCCTGACGTGACGACATAGCGTCCCCCACGAAAGTAAACCGTATCGCCAGGTTGCGCACTTTGCTGCGCGCGCTGGACGGTTTGCCACGCTGTTCCCAGCGAATTCCCGACCGCTCGGTCGTTGCCATGGGGGGCAACGTAGAAAACCGCCGCGTGGGCAGGGACCGAAGCAACGAGCAGAATGGCTGGCAAAATCCTGATCACATTGCAATTCCTTGAGTGGTCGATTCCAATGTCAGCCGCAGGCCAACTTGGTTACGGCAACTCGTGTCATTCTGCCCTTCTTGGCATCATAACCACCACACGAGACGTGCGTTTTTCGCACCTTTCTCGGCACACGACATGTCGACACTAATACATGTCGACATAGGTCCTTCTATCATCCGGATGGCGGAATCAGGCGGCCGTTCACCGTCAAAACGCCGGAAATCTTCGAGTTATAAAGGTCGACTTTCCCGGTGATCCGGTTCGTCCCGACGAACTGGCCGCGGGGATAACCGAATGTGCGGTTGCCCTGCGCCATGATGCAGTCGCGATAGATTGCGCCCGTCGACCACGGCAGAACCGAGCCATGAAGCGCGGAAAAACGGCATTTGTCGAACGACACGTTCTGATTGTTTCCGAGATTGACGATCGGTGCATTTGCGTCGCCTCCGCCAAAGACTGTACCGGTGGGCGAGCGCGCAGGATCATCGTCGAAAGTGCATCGGACGAACGCAGTTGCGCGCGCGGCTGCGCTATCGCCGAATGCTCTCGTCATCGCACCGACAAAGGTGCAATCCTCAAATTTAAAGAACGGCTTGCTCGGCCAGGCGGACCAGTTGACCGTGCCGATGAACGTACAGTTCGCGAAGCGAACTCGCTCGGTATCCCCTGAGTCCGCGACCATGCCGCACCCCCCATTATCGGAGAAGAGGCATTTGGAGAATGCGAGGTCGCGTACGTGTTTCTTGCCCTCGGCTTCGATGTCTACGCCGGCACCCGGTGCGGATTTGATACTGCCCCGCGCGGAGCGGGTGAACGAACAGCCGGTAAAGTGGTAGCCCCGCCCGCCAATGATGCTGCACCCTTGGCGCCCGTTGGAATCGGCTGTGACTCCCACGAGGCTGCGTTCGACGCCCGGCGTATCGGCATCGACGCCGTCGATCATCATGCCGTCCTGGCAATGACGATGGGTGCGAACCCGCTCTACGATCTCTGACCCTTCGTTGTTTCGGAGGATCAGGCCGGTCGAGAGGATTTGCCAGCCGGTGTCGCCGTACTGGCCCCCTACCACGATCCTGTCGCCGGGGCCTTCAAGGTCAAGATCCGAGATCCGAACCGGGGCAGTGCACCCCTCGACCAGGATCATCGAGTTGTAGGGCGAGGCTACCCCTGGGCCGAGATACGGCATCGCATGTCTGAACGGTTCACCATCGCGGAACACCCCAAACCGCAAGTCCGGTTCGCACAGCAGGCGCGCGCCGTTGCCCTTCAGATGAAGCGGCAAGGAACATCCGATGAAAGTCAGCAGGTCGCGGGGCGGGAATGCGAATGCGCCCTGCACCTGGAGGCCTTGTGCGCCCACGACATATGTCGTGCGACGAAATTCCACAGTCCCACCGCCGTACATTCGTACCGCCGTCGACAGGCGGGCCATCGCAGCGCTGTCGTTCGTTACGCCGTCACCTTTTGCACCGAACTCTTCCGGCGTGAAAACGCGATTTTGCGCTGCGAACGCGCGGGACGCGCACGGCACCAGCAGAGCCCCACGAAGGATGGTGCGTCGGTGGATCATCATCGTCTCCGTTTCCCATTTTATCGAGGAAAGATAAAGCGCCCAGAACCGCGCCGAAGACCCCTCGTTGCGTCGAAGCGCCACAGAAATCTTTCCCCTCCCCAGGACGCATGTGATCACTTGGGCGGGTACGCTCGTTCGCAGTCGCTTGAGGTTAAACACGTTGGTGTCCGTCGGCAGCGTCACGAGAAATTTGACGGATGGGGGGTGGGCGAGTTGTTGTCGAGGCCGGTGAACCCGCAGCGCAGCAACTCGGCTACGATTAGCATCTGCTCTGGAGCACAGATCAAAGCTCGTGGGGCCGAGGGAGGCCCACGGGTAAGCAGGTCGAGCCATTCGTTCGACGAGATCAATATCAAGCACCCAGCTACGTCAAGTTGTGCGATTATGAGGTGAAATCATGCTGGGGACGCCGTCGTCGGGCCGATCATGTTGCCTCTCATGTTTTTCGTCCATGGCGAAAGCGCGTCTGCCACGTCGTTTCCACAATGCCAGCGTATCATCACCTGCCTCACGCCGCGCCTTACCGACCAGTTCCAGCAGCGCACCGTAGATGGTGGCACGATCGTCGTCGGTGAGATCGACTAGGCCCGCCTTCTGGACGAGACCGCCCAGCTCGATCAGGTGACGGGTGCGTTCGCGGCGTTGCACGACCCAGCCCCGTGTATCAGTTCGATGCCGCGCCGCTTCCAGACGCAGGACCAGGGCCCTGTTGCGCCGCTCCGCCGTCGCTATGGCGGTCAGGCTTCGCCTCACCCCTTGGCGCGACGTCTGAAACGGCCTTGCGGCTTCGTCGCTGAAAGAAGGCAGCGCCGGTTGCGCGCCACGCCTCCTTTCGATCAGCATCATCTGTCGCAACCGCAGCAAGCAGCACGCCTGCAAGTGTCTCAGGCTCGAGTCCTTGAGCACCGGTTGCGACGACCAGCTCACCAAGCTGTTGAATCTTCTTTGCTTTGAGGTCTCGTGCGCGATCGTTCAGCGCTTTGAGCTCGGCGTCATAGTCACGGACTTTACGCATCGTGTGTGCTCCTGCATGGCTCATCACGAAGGCAGACTATGTCATTTGCGCGTTACAGCATCAAGTCATGAGCGACCAAACGAAGTGGTCGTGAGTGCGCGCTTATACGTCGTTGCCGACGTTCGCTCAGAAGTGTAGAAGACGCGGCGTCATGGCGATCTACCATTTCTCCGCCAAGGTCATCAGCCGCGCAAAGGGATCGAGCGCCGTTGCTGCGGCTGCGTATCGCTCTGCTTCCGAACTGTTCGATAACCGTCTGGAACGGCATCACAACTTCACGAACAAGACCGGCGTTGTTCACTCAGAAGTGATGTTGCCGGAAGGCGCGCCCGAGCGGTTGCGGGGTCGCACGACGCTGTGGAACGAAGTGGAGGCAGCGGAGAAGCGCAAGGACGCCCAGCTCGCCCGGGAAATCGAGTTCTCGATCCCGCGTGAGATGAACCGCGAGCAGGGCATCTCGCTAGCGCGCGATTTCGTCGCGGAGCAGTTCGTGAAGCGCGGCATGGTCGCGGATTTGAATGTGCATTGGGACAGAGCTGAAGACGGAAGCCCGAAGCCGCACGCACATGTCATGCTGGCGATGCGTGAAGTGGGGCCTGACGGCTTTGGCCAGAAGGCGCGCGACTGGAACCGGAACGAGTTGTTGCAGCACTGGCGGGAGGCGTGGAGCGCACACGTCAACGAACGACTGGCGGAGCTCGGGATCGATGCGCGGATCGACCATCGCTCCTATGCCGAACAGGGTATAAAGCTCGAGCCGCAGCACAAGATCGGACCGGCTGCATCGCGGCGACCGGGGCAGGGGCTGGAAGCCGAACGGCTCGAGGATCACGACCGCATCGCGCGTGAGAATGGCGAGCGCATTATCGCCGACCCGAATATCGCGCTCGATGCGATCACGCGGACGCAGGCGACGTTCACCAATCGCGACCTTGCCCTGTTCGCGTTCCGGCATTCGGATGGGAAGGATCAGTATGACCGGGTGATGGCGGCTGCAAAGGCGTCGCCAGACCTTGTCGCGCTCGGCAAGGACGGGCGCGGTGACGAGCGGTTCACGAGCCGTGAGATGATCGCGACCGAAGCGCGGCTGGAACAGGCATCCGACAGGCTTGTAGAGAGCAGGGATCATTTCGTCGCTGCCACTCGCGTTCAGCGTGCGCTGGACGCCGCGCAGGGCAGGGGGCTCACCCTGTCGGACGAGCAGCGGGACGCGCTCGGCCGGATCACCGAACGCGAAGGTCTTGCCTCCGTTGTCGGCTATGCCGGGAGCGGCAAGTCGGCGATGCTGGGGGTTGCGCGCGAGGCGTGGGAGGAGGCTGGCTACACGGTGCGCGGCGCCGCATTGTCCGGGATTGCGGCGGAGAATTTGGAGAGTGGTTCCGGCATCCCGTCGCGCACCATCGCGAGCCTCGAATATGCCTGGGGCAGGGACCGTGAACAGCTCGGGCCCCGCGACGTGCTGGTGGTCGACGAGGCCGGCATGATCGGTACGCGGCAGATGGAGCGCTTGCTGTCTGCTGCGGACCAGGCCGGTGCCAAGGTGGTGCTGGTGGGTGACCCCGAGCAGTTGCAGGCGATCGAGGCGGGCGCGGCATTCCGGTCGATCAGCGAGCGTCATGGGGCTGCCGAGATTACCGAGATCCGTCGGCAGCGCGCGGCGTGGCAGCGCGACGCGACCCGGTGGCTTGCGACCGGTAGGACAGCCGAGGCGATCGGCGCGTACCGCGAGCACGACATGGTGCACGCGGCGGATACGCGTGAGGCGGCGCGGGCAAATCTGGTCAAGGGCTGGGACCGGCTGCGGCAGACAGAGCCGGGTTCGACCCGTATGATCCTCACCCATACCAACGCCGAGGTGCTCACGCTCAATGGCGAAGCGCGTGAACGGCTGCGGGCGACCGGTGACCTTGGCGAAGATGTCGTCGTGCAGGCGGAGCGTGGTGAGCGGCAGTTCGCGACCGGTGACCGGATCATGTTCCTGCGCAACGAGCGCTGGCTGGGGGTGAAGAACGGCACGCTGGGCACGATCGACGCGGTATCGGCCGAGCATATGGGTGTGCGTCTCGATGACGGGCGTGAGGTCGGGTTCGACCTCAAGGACTATGCCCATGTCGATCATGGCTATGCCGCTACCATCCACAAATCGCAGGGGGTGACGGTCGACCGCGTCGACGTGCTCGCTACGCCGGGGATGGACCGGCACGCGGCCTATGTTGCCCTGTCGCGGCATCGCGACGGGGTGCAGCTGCATTACGGGCGCGACGACTTCGCGAGCGATGCGAAGCTTGCCGCGGTGCTGTCGCGCGACCGGTCGAAGGACATGGCGGCCGACTATATGGCTGAGCCCGAGGAGGCCGCTCGTGCTTTTGCCGACAGGCGCGAGATCCGACTGCCGGAGCGGGCGCGCGCGATGATCGAGAAGGTCGAGGCCAAGGCGCGTTCGATGTTCGCCGGGTTCAGGCCGAAGCTACGGGAGGTGCCTGACCATGTTTCCGAAAGCACGAGCCGGGCGGGTGAGGCGAAGGCGATCCAGCGTTATGCGCGTGCCGCGGTCGATATTGCGCGCATGCAGGGTAAGGATCTCCCGGTGTTGCCGCATCAGGAAACCGCCCTAGCGCGTGCCGGCGAGGCGCTGGATCGGACCCGCTACCGCGGTAGCAGCGACCTTGCGACTGCGTTTGCGCGCAACCCGCAGCTTGCCCGGGATGTGGCGGGCGGTGACGTGCGGGCCGCGTCACGCGCCCTGGCGGAGGAAGCCCGGGTCCGGGCCGATCCGGCGCTGCGTGCTGACCGGTTCATGGAGCATTGGCGGTTGCTGGAGGCCGAACGTGGTGACGCCCGTACAGGCCCCGTCGCGCGGCGCATGGCCGTCATGGTCGATGACCTCCGGCACGACCCCATGCTGCAGGAAGAGCTGGCCCGCCGCGCACCCGAGCTGGGGATCCGCATCGAGCGGGCGCCGTCGATCGAGCAGGTGCTCGATCGCCAGAGGCAATTGGAGCGCGACCGGCAGCAGGATCATGATTTGAGCCGATAGGAGGGGCGGATGGCGGACAGCGAAGACGAAGCGGCACGGGCGTTCGAGGACCTTCGTGCCGAGGTGTCGTTGATGCGTCGCGCGGTCGAGCGGCTGGCGGCCGAGCGCGCCGAACCGTCGGACACGCCGGACTATGCCGAGACGCTGGGGATCATATCCCGGAACCTCTCCGCGACGGCGCAGCGCATCGATGCGGTGGTAAACAGTCCGGCGCTAGCGCTTACTCCGCATGAATTCGGCCGGCAGATCATAGAGGTCGGTACTGCGGGGCGGAGCGAGGATCGCCGTGCCATCGCCGCTGCCCGGCAGTTGATCGAGGAGGTCGCAACGAAGCTCGGTCGTCAGCTGGACTCGCATGTCATGGCGGAAGAGCAGGGCAGGCGGGTGCGTCATGTCGGGCTGATCGGGCTCGTGCTTGGCCTGGTGCTGGGGATGGTCGTGTGGGCGACGCTGGCGGGCCCACTCGCGCGGGCCATGCCGCCCGACTGGCTGTGGCCGGAGCGGATGGCCGCGCGCACGTTACGCATGCCGATGTGGGAAGGCGGACAGCGCCTGATGCGGGCGGCGTCGTCGCAGGCGTTCGCCGGAATCTTGGCGGGCAACCGGCTGGCAGCCACTAATCGCGAAACGCCGGAAGCCTGTCGCAAGCGTGCTGGAAAGGTCAGGAAGACCGTGCACTGTAGCATCGAGGTGAAGGCCGAGAGCTGAGGTATGGATTGACGTGTTCGGACAGGATCGTGTTGCGCCCGTGGCGTAGCGATGCTGGATTAGGTGCTGTGCGATGAGGGGCGGACCGAGCCACCTACGCAGGGACTGGTTGCGTGGCAGATCCAGACTCTCCAAACATGCGTAGAATGCATGGATAACGTGTGTTCGGATCAAAGCCACATGGATGCCGCGGGTGCTTTTGTTTCTCCCCATCGCGGGGGGATAGAGCTCTGTCCTTAGCCAAAAGTACAGGTCTCCACCGATTTTTGCATCGTATTGGGTATGCCGGCATGATGGGTGGCGATTTTGATAAACCCGATCGTGAACCCGTCAATTGCTCATGAATGAGCGTAAGGCTATGCCGCCCGGCAATGTCTTCCGTTCAACTGATCCGCTCCAAGCGACATGGTGACTCCCGCGGGTGGTTCACCGAAACCTACAACGTCGATACTTTTACAAGATCGGGTATCGAGTGTCGTTTCGTGCAGGATAATCATTCGCTGTCGGTGTCCGCGTTCACGCTGCGCGGCCTGCATTTCCAGACACCGCCGCGGGGGCAGGACAAGCTGGTGCGGTGCATTCGAGGACGAATCTTCGACGTCGCGGTCGATATCCGCAAGGGGTCGCCGACCTTTGCCAAGTGGGTTGGAACGGAATTGTCGGCGCAGACCGGCGACCAGCTTTTTATCCCGATCGGTTTCGCGCACGGCTTCCTGACGCTCGAGCCCGATTGCGAAGTCATCTACAAATGCTCGGACACCTATGCGCCCGAAGCCGACCGGGGCATACGCTGGGACGATCCCGCAATCGGTTCGGGTGGCATCGCCTGGCCGATCCCGATCGGTACGACGCCCGAGCTGAGCGCGAAGGACCAGGTCCAGCCGCTACTGGCAAACTTCGATAGCCCGTTTTCCTATGATGGCTGTCCGCTCGTCTCGCTCGTTTGAAGGATAGATTGATGCGCATTTTCGTCACTGGCGGGGCGGGCTTCATCGGCTCGGCGCTCGTCCGCCACCTGCTGGAAAACACGCTCCACGAAGTGCTCAACTTCGACAAACTGACCTATGCCGGCACGCTGACGACGGTCGAACGCGTCGCGCAGTCGAACCGCTACCGGTTCGTCCAGGGCGACATCTGCGACGTCGATGCGGTCCGCGCCGCGATCGCCGAGTTCAAGCCCGACGTGATCACGCATCTGGCGGCCGAGAGCCATGTCGATCGCTCGATCGACGGCCCCGGCGCGTTCATCCAGACCAACGTCGTCGGCACCTACACGATGCTTGCCGAGGCGCGGGCCTATTGGCTGTCGCTCGACGAGGCGGCACGCCAACGCTTCCGCTTCCATCACATCTCGACCGACGAGGTATATGGTTCGCTCGGCGACACCGGGCTGTTCACCGAAGACACGCCGTACGATCCGCGCTCGCCCTATTCGGCGTCGAAGGCAGGCTCCGACCATCTCGTCAGTGCCTGGGGGCACACGTTCGGGCTACCGGTGCTGATCACCAACTGCTCGAACAATTACGGGCCGTATCACTTCCCCGAAAAGCTGGTGCCCCTAATGATCGTCAAGGCACTCGCTGGCGCCAATCTGCCGGTCTACGGCAAGGGCGACCAAGTCCGCGACTGGCTGTATGTCGAGGATCACGTCCGCGCGCTGCACGCCGTGTTCGAAAAGGGCGAGCCGGGCCGCACCTACAATGTCGGTGGGAACAACGAGAAGCAGAACCTCGAGGTCGTGAAGACCGTCTGCACGATCCTCGATCGCCTTCGCCCGCGCGCCGATGGCCAGTCCTATGCGACCCAGATCACCTATGTCGCGGACCGTCCGGGCCACGACAAGCGCTATGCGATCGACGCGACCCGCATCAAGACCGAGCTTGGCTGGGAACCGACCGAGACGTTCGAGACCGGCATCGAGAAGACCGTCGCCTGGTATCTCGACAACCAGGACTGGTGGCAGGCGATCGTCGCCGAGCACAAGGCCGATCAGCGCCGCGGCCTCTCGGTGTGAGCGGGGCCGGTATGAAGCAGATTCTCGTCACCGGCGGGAATGGCCAGCTCGGCACGGAATTGAAGCGCTACGCCTGGCCGGAGGGCTGGGCGGTCATCGCGATCGACATCGACGAGCTCGACCTGCGCGATACCGATGCGATCGCGGCGATGGTCGCCCAAGGCGTCGGCGGGCAGCCCTGGGCCGCAGTGATCTCCGCCGGTGCCTATACCGCGGTCGACAAGGCCGAGAGCGACATCGTCACCGCCTGGGCGGTCAACGCGATGGCACCGGCCGCGTTTGCGGAAAGCTGCGCCAAGGCCGGTATCCCGATCGTCCAGGTCTCGACCGACTACGTCTTCGACGGCGCCCGCGATGGCGCCTGGGAGGTAACCGATCCCGTCGCGCCGCTCGGCGTATACGGCGCGTCGAAGCTCGGGGGCGAACTCGCGGTACGAACCTCGGGCGCGCGCCATGCGATCGTCCGGACCGCCTGGGTGGTCAGCGCACACGGCACCAACTTCGTGAAGACGATGCTGCGCGTCGGTGCGACCAGCCCGAGCTTGCGCGTCGTCGACGACCAGCGTGGCAGCCCGACGTCGGCGACCGATCTGGCAGCTGCGCTCGCGACGATCGCGATGCGTCTCGTCGAGGATCCGGCAGCCCCCACCGGCATCTATCATTTCAGCAATGCCGGCGCGGTCACCTGGGCCGGCTTCGCACGCGAGATCTTCGCGCAGAGCGCCGCGCGGGGTGGGGCCAGCGCCGAGGTCGAGGGTATCCCGACCAGCGCGTATCCGACGCCGGCCACACGCCCTGCCAATTCGCTGCTCAGCCATGACGCGATCACGCGCGACTATGGCATTCATCCGCCGGCGTGGCAGACCGCGCTCGGCAATATCCTCGACGAACTGCTCGGGGCCCCCAAGAAGGACATTTCCCAATGAAGGGCATCATTCTCGCAGGCGGCACGGGCACGCGCCTGCATCCGGCGACGCTCGCCGTGAACAAGCAGTTGTTGCCGGTCTACGACAAGCCGATGATCTATTACCCGCTGTCGGTGCTGATGCTCGCCGGCATCCGCGATATCCTGATCATCTCGAGCCCCGAATATCTCGACAATTACCGTCGGTTGTTCGAGGACGGCGCGGCATTCGGCCTGGCGATCTCCTATGCCGAACAACCTCGCCCCGAGGGCCTTGCCCAAGCCTTCACGATCGGCGCGGACTTCATCGGCGACGACGATGTCGCTCTCGTGCTCGGCGATAACATCTTCTTCGGTGCGCACCTGACCGAACTGCTGGCGAGCGCGGTTGCGCGTAAGGGCGGCGCGACGGTATTCTCGTACCGCGTCGAGGATCCCGAGCGCTACGGCGTGGTCGAGTTCGGGGAAGGCGGCAAGGCCGTCAGCCTTGAGGAAAAACCGGCAAAGCCCAAGTCGCATCATGCGGTCACCGGCCTGTATTTCTACGACAACCGGGTCGTGCAATTCGCGCGCGACCTGAAGCCATCGGCGCGCGGCGAACTCGAGATCACCGACCTGAACCGCCTCTACATGGACGCGGGCGACCTGTTCGTCGAACAGATGGGTCGCGGCTATGCATGGCTCGATACCGGCACGCACGACAGCCTGCTCGAAGCGAGCGAGTTCGTCCGTACCCTCCAGAAGCGTCAAGGGATCCAGGTCGCGTGCCTGGAGGAGATCGCGTTCCAGCAGGGCTTCATCACTATCGAGCAGGCCCGCGAAGCGGGCGAGCGATTCAAAAAGACGGCATATGGCCGGGCAATCCTGAATGCGATTTCCGAATGAGATTTGAATTGATAGGATAAGTCAGCTCCTATCGGCAAAGTAGGCGATTTAGAGCTGTCACCCGGGCAGAGCGCAGGGTTCTATTGCTTGCTGGAGAGCTGCGGAGGGCATACCGCACTATTCAAGTTAATTTGGTAGCGGCTCGGCTGAAAGTACGCGCCGTTACATTCGGTATGGGGTGGTTCTTGCTTATAACCGGCGAAAATGGGCGATCCACGCGGGTGAGCCATACCGACGTTCGATTACTGAAGCCGCTCTTGTTGGTTGCTCTGACGGCGTATTTCGTTCCGTTGGCCGCGCCGCTGGTAGCATCGGGCACGCTTTCCCTGGACCTTTCGAGCACGGGCAACACGCAGCTGACGTCGCTGATCGCGGCGGTGACGGCGTTGCTCGTCTTCCGGCGGGTCACGATCTATCCGGGCGCGCGCGCGTTCGGCTTCATCTTGCCCGCCTTCTCGACGACATTCGGGGTGGCTGCGGCGATCCTGTTGACTTCGCGTGTGAGCTATAGCGGCTCGATGCTGCTGACCGGGTATCTCGCGTCGGTGGGCGTGACGTTCCTGCTCGGCTATTTCAATCAGAGCGCAGCACCCAGGCGCATGTACTACGTCCCCGTGGGCAAGACGGGCATCGTCGACGACACGCCCGAGATCGACTGGATCAAGCTCGTCGAACCGGTCGTGCCCGACGATCCTCAAGCCTCGATTGTCGTCGATCTCCGCTCGAACCACTCCCCCGAATGGGAGCGCATGTTGGCGCAGGCGGCGATCTCCGGCATTCCCGTCTACCATACCAAGCAGTTGCGCGAATCGCTGACCGGGCGCGTCCAGATCGAGCATCTGTCCGAGAACAGCTTCGGCTCGTTGCTGCCGGCGCTCGGCTATCGTGGGATCAAGCGTACGATTGATATCGTCGCGAGCATCGTCCTGCTGCCGATCCTGTTGCTGCCGCTCGTCGTCGTCGCACTGCTGGTGCGGGCAAGCTCGCCGGGCCCCGTCCTGTTCCGTCAGCAGCGAATGGGATATCGCGGCGTGCCGTTCAACATGATCAAGTTCCGCACGATGGTCGAGCAGGCGACGACGACCAGCGACGCCGCGGCGCGCCACTCGGCGATCACGCGCGATGCCGACGACCGGATCACCGGTATCGGGCGCTTCCTTCGCCGGTCCCGCATCGACGAGCTGCCGCAGATCATCAATATTCTGCGCGGCGAGATGAGCTGGATCGGCCCGCGGCCGGAAGCGGTGCCACTGTCGACATGGTACGAGAGCGAACTGCCCTTCTACGCCTACCGCCACATCGTGCGGCCGGGAATCACGGGGTGGGCGCAGGTCAACCAGGGCCATGTCGCCGGTCTCGACGATGTCCACGTCAAGCTTCACTATGATTTCTATTACATCAAATTCTTCTCGTCGTGGCTCGATCTGCTGATCGCGCTGCGCACCATCGGGATCATGCTCACCGGTTTCGGCGCCAAATAGTCAGCGCCAGAGAGTCAGTGGGGCGAGCGCGAACATGTTTGCCAGGATCGCCCCGCTCACGATCAGCACGCCGACCGCCCACCAGCGTATCCTGCGACGGAAGCTGAGGCGGGGCGTTTGGTTGGAGGTGGGATGGGGCCTGAGATGGCGCCCGTCATAGCGGTCCAGCCGGTCCCGAACGCGGCGCTGGCGTGCGACGTGGAGTCGATCGCTTTCCACCAGGGCAACGTCATGCCGGGCCCTCGCGCCGGGTTCCGACAGGCAATGATAGGCCTGCTGGATTTCGCGCAGCCGTCCCGGCAGTTCCGCTGTGGATCGTGCATGATCCGGATGATGATGCTTGGCCAGTCGGACGAACGCGGCGCGGATGTCGGGGGGCGACGCATTGCGGGCTACGCCGAGGACCTGGTAGAAATCACGCTGGCTCATCGGGGCTGGCGTGCCGCGACCAGGGCGCGCCGTGCCTCGATCAGAGCCCGCATCGCGGCGACACGGTGGCCGGCAGAGTCATGGGCGGCGAATATCTCGATGCCCAGATCGCCGCCACCCAGACGCCCGAGGATGGCGGCCCCCCTCACCGGGTCGAACCCGGCGTCAAGCATCAGCGTCCCGCCAAGCGCATCGGCTTCGCGTTCGGTCTCGCGAACGATCCGGCCGCTTCGTCCCAGCGTGCGGCCGATGCCGCGTGTCACCGCGCCGCCCCGCATGACGACGGCATGGTGCAGGATGTTGTGCGACATCTCGTGCGCGATGATGAACGCCAGTTCGTTGTCGTTCCGCACCGTCGACACCAGACCGGTGGTCGTGAATACATGCCGTCCATCGGCATAGGCATTGCGCTGGTCCGACCGCGCGAGGTGCACGTATGACGGGCAGGCGAGGCGCGGTGTCACCGTGACAGTCGAGACTGTACCGTTGCGCAGCAGCGAGATCGCAAACGGCGCGTCCTTCGTGTGCGACAGCAGATCGCGGACCGCGTCGGCGCGAGCATGTGCCCGGGTTGCGTCGAACGGCGCGGCAAGCGCGGTCTCTGGGGGAATCCTACGGCCATCGATCTCGAGCAGGACGTCGCCGGGACGCATCCCGGCCGATGCCGCGGGACCGCCAGGAACGACCGCTATGACGCCGGGGCCACGATCGAGCGACTGCTGGGCTATCATGCCCTGGCGGTCGGCCAGTTCGAATTGCGACAGATGCTGGAGTACGAGGCCGAGATCCGGCTCGAGTGCCGGGCAATGCGCGGCACCGGCGGTGGCGAGACGGAAGGCGATTTGCTCTACCCGTCCATCGGCCTCCCGGCCCGGCAATGTCGCTACCGGGCCTGAGACTTGAGTCGATGCCGGGCTGGATACCTGACGTGATATCGGGGCAGGCGCCGAGATTGAATGCGACAGGGGAGGGGGACGGGTCTGCACGGACGCAGGACCGATGATCGGTCCTGTCGCGATCGAGGCGACGACACCGAGTATCCCGAGCAGGTGATGGATCGAAGGCATGTGCGGTCAATCGATCGATTTACGAACGCAGACAAGAAAAAGGCCCGGAATGGATGACCATCCGAGCCTTTTTCTACCGAAAGCCGGAAAAGGCTTACGGGCTGTTGGGCGTATCGTCGTTCTTGTCGACGGCAACAAAAATGCCGAGACCGACTGCAACAACAGCAAGTGCAGCGATGATGAAACCACCACCGGCAAGTGCGTTGTCGCCGTCAACCGACTCTTTGGCCGGCTGGGTCAACGGGGTAGCAACGGGAGCCGCTGCTGCGATCGTCGGCGCTGCGACGAGCGAAAGCGCCGTCATTGCCGTGTAAAATGCCTTCAATTTCATTGCCATCATCCCCTTTTAGGATTCGGAAAACCGGATATCGCTGCTCGCATAGACCGGATCAGTCGACGTTGTCTACATCAAAACTGCGATGATTCTTGGTATTCGTCATAGACTTATCGACGATATTGAAACTCCGCGAGCAACGGCAGGTTCCTTCATCTGTGTCGTTGCAGTCCAGTCCATCGCCGAAATCGTGACGCAGACCGTGGTTCCACGTATTTGACCGAAGTACCAGGTAGCTCAGAGGCCGTGATAGCTACGATACCATTCGACGAAACGCGGAACGCCTTCGGCGATGGTCGTCCGCGGTTCGAAGCCGAGATCCTTCTGGATCGCGCTGATGTCGGCAAAGGTATCGCGTACGTCACCGGGCTGCATCGGCAGTAGTCTGCGTTCCGCGGGGCGACCACAGGCCTGCTCGATCAGCGAGATCATCTCGCCGAGATCTTCCGACTGGCTGTTGCCGATATTGTAGATCCGGTGCGGGCTGACGCTGCCGCCTGCCTTGAGCGCGCCATCGTCCGCGGGCGGGTTGTCGACGCATGCGACGATGCCGGCGACGATGTCGTCGATATAGGTGAAGTCGCGGCGCATCTGACCTTCGCCGAACACATCGATCGGGCGGCCTTCAAGGATCGCTTTCGTGAACAGCCACATCGCCATGTCGGGACGGCCCCAGGGGCCATAGACAGTGAAGAAGCGCAGGCCGGTCTGCGGGATCCGGTAGAGATGCGCATAGGTCTCGCTCATCAGCTCGTCCGCCTTCTTGGTGGCGGCATAGAGCGACAGCGGCTGGTCGACGCGGTCCTCGACGCGGAACGGCAGCGTATCGTTGCCGCCGTACACGGACGAGGACGAGGCATAGACCATATGCTCGACCTTCCGGTGCCGCGCGACCTCGATCATGTTGAGGTGCCCGGCGAGATTGGCCTGCAGATAGGCGCGCGGGTTCTCGATCGAGTAGCGCACGCCAGCCTGCGCGCCGAGGTGGACGATGCGGTCGAACTGTTCGTCGTCGAGCACCGCGTCGAGCGCGACATGATCGGAGAAGTCGACCTGCTTGAACGCGAAGCCGTCTCCCAGCTTGTCGAGCTCGGCCAGTCGCGCATGTTTCAGCGTGACGTCGTAATAGTCGTTGAGGCTGTCGATGCCGAGCACCGTGTCGCCTCGTGCAAGCAGGTGGCGGCTGACGTTGAAGCCGATGAACCCGGCCGCGCCGGTAACGAGAACGCGCATGCGGTCACTCCTGAAAATTCAAAATGCCTCTACGGCCCGGTCCCGCAAACGGCAACGGCCGGTCGCCTGGAAAGGCTGTCCGGGGATCAGCGCGCGTGCCACTCGCGCGCCCAGGCCTGGAACATCAGCACGCCCCATAACGATGCGGTCCGGTCATGCGTGCCGGCGAGATGCTCGGCCCAGCGCGTGCGGATCGCGGCGACGTCGAGCGTCGGCTGCTCGGCCAGCGCCTGCACCGACAGGAGCGATTCCGCCCAGTCGCGTAGCGGTCCACGCAGCCAGGCGCCGATCGGGATCGCAAAACCCGCCTTGGGCCGCTCGATCAGCGCCTTGGGGACATAGCGATACAGGATCTGGCGCAGCGCCCATTTGCCCTGGCCGTCACGGACCTTGAACGCGAGCGGCGTGCGCCACGCCTGCTCGACGACGCGGTGGTCGAGCAGCGGGACGCGTGTCTCCAGGCTCGCCGCCATCGCCGCGCGGTCGACCTTGGTCAGGATGTCGTTGGGCAGATAGGACTGCATGTCCCAGTGCATCATCTGTTCGGCTGCCTCGTTTCGCAGCGCAGGCGGCGTATCGATCGATGCGGCCAGGCGTATGTCGGATGTCAGCGGCAGCCCGCCCGACCATTCCTCGCTGGAGGCGCGATAGATGTCGGCGATCCCGACCTCGGTTTGCAGCATCCGGCCGACCTTGTGGACCTTGTCACCCAGCATCGAGATGCGCGGTACTCCCGGGAGCCGAGTCAGCGCGTCCCAGGTGCCCGGCGACAACCGGGTGAGCGCCTTGCCGATACCCGCCCGCAACGGGGCCGGCACGCGCGCGGCCGCATCCCAGTAGCGGCGCGATACGAGGTAGCGATTATAGCCGCAGAACAGTTCGTCGCCGCCATCGCCCGACAGCGCGACGGTGACCGACTTCCGCGTCAGCCGGCTGAGCAGCACGGTCGGGATTTGCGAGGAATCGGCGAACGGCTCGTCGTAGATCCGCGCGAGATCGGGAATGACCGCGCGCACGTCTTCGGCATCGACGTACATCTCGTGATGATCGGTGCCGAGATGCGCGGCGACCGCGCGGGCATGCGGCGCCTCGTCGAACCCGGTTTCGGCAAAGCCGATCGTGAAGGTCTTCACATCAGCGCTGGTGACGTTGCGCATCAACGCGACGATCGCCGAGGAATCGACGCCGCCCGACAGGAACGCGCCGACCGGCACGTCAGCGACCGTCTGGATCTTCACCGCCTCGGTCAGCCGCGCTTCGAGACCGGACAGCGCCTCGCTTTCCGTCATTGCCGGATCGGCACCGGCCGCGACCACCGCATCGAGCGACCAATAACGCCGGCATGTCACACCAGCCGACGCCCCACCGGGTGAAGCTGCCCCGGCTGCGGTTGGCGGCAGTGCGGGCGGTGCGCCGAGCGCGTCGCGACCCAGCGTCACGATCACGCCGGGTTCCACTTTGTAGACATGTCGAAGGATCGACCAGGGGGCGGGCACGTAGTTGAAGCGCAGGTACAGCGACAGCACGTCCGGATCGACCGGGTTGGCGAAGCCGGGGGCCGCGCGCAACGCCTTCAGCTCGGAGCCGAACACCAGTCCGATCTCGCTCCACCCATAGAAGAGCGGTTTCTCGCCCATCCGGTCGCGCGCAAGGCTCAGCGTGTGCGCGTGGCGGTCCCATAGCGCGATGGCGAACATCCCGACCGCGCGTTCGAGTGTCGCATCTAGGCCCCAGTGCGTGATGCCGTGGACCAGCGTCTCGGTATCCGAATGCCCGCGCCACGCGATCGCTCCGGCCGCCTCGAGCTCGCGGCGCAGGTCGAGATGATTATAGATCTCGCCGTTGAAGACGATCATGTAGCGTCCGCAGGGCGATGCCATCGGCTGATGCCCGGCCGGCGACAGGTCGATGATCGACAGGCGGCGATGCGACAGGGCGATCCCGACCGCAGGATCGGCCCACGCACCGCCATCGTCGGGGCCGCGATGCGTGAGCGCGGCCGCCATCGGGGTGGCATCGACGGCAGCGCGCGATGCGCTCCAATATCCTGCTATCCCACACATGCGATACTCTCCCAGCGATGACACCAAGTCCAAGAACCGCAGCAGGGAGGTCCAAAGCGTATCGCTGCGGTAAAGTCCAGCGACTGGCCTGCCTCTTGAGACTGGGGTATCGGACCGGAAGGTCTTGCTGAAGGAGCCTTGGTCCGCCGGCGCGCCGTCGGGCGGGGCGTGTACTACAGGTTACAGGTCACGCAGCTGATCGATCCGAAGAGCGTCAAGGGCTCTGCCAAAGCATGGAGAGCGTTTGACCGATACTTCAAAGTCCGGTGAGCGACAGCCATGCACACTGGAAACCGCTAGATCGGCAACGGCAAAAAAAGCTTTACCGTGTAACAAACCGGCATCATGAGGAGCGCAGTAAGCGGTTAGCCGGCAAAGAGAAATTGTAACAATATATGCGTGTTCTTGCCCTCACCAAATATGAAAGGCAAGCCGCAAGTACGCGACAGCGCCTTTTGCAGTATCTGCCATTTTTGGCCGATCAGGGGATTGAGGTCGACGTAAAACCTCTGTTCGATACGCAATATCTGATTGATTTGGCGCAGAACAAACCCAAAAACAAATTATTGGTCGCAAAGTCGTATATCAACAGGCTTGGGGTTCTGGTGAAGAACCACGACTATGATCTGAATTGGATACATTTCGAGGCACTGCCTTTCATGCCGGCATTTGTAGAGCTGTTGGCGATGAAGGGTGGTCCCCCGTTCGTGGTCGATATGGATGACGCGATCTTCCATCAATATGACGCGCATGCCAATGGCGCCGTTCGCAAGGTGCTAGGTGGGAAGATCGCCACTTTGCTCGACCATGCGGCGCTGGTCGTCGCTGGCAACGCGTATCTGGCGGAGTATGTGCGGCCGCACGCCGATGTCAGGGTCATTCCCACCGTGGTCGACGTCGAAGCCTATATTCCCACGAAGCAGGACAGTTCGCCAGCGTCCAGGGGGGGCACGGTAGGATGGATCGGATCGCCCTCGACGTGGCGCTACGTCGAACCGATCTTGCCCGAACTCCTGCCTCTTATCGAGCGCGCCGGCTGGCGGTTTCGCGCGGTCGGTGCAGGACCGATGGCGGATCGCCATGCGGGCGTGGACAATATTCCATGGCAGGAAGCGACCGAGATCGCCGAAGTCCAGCAGATCGATATCGGCATCATGCCGTTGCCTGATGAACCATGGGCGCGCGGCAAGTGCGGGTACAAGCTGATCCAGTACATGGCGTGCGGACTTCCCACGCTTGCGTCGCCGGTGGGGGTGAATGCCCAGATCGTCGAAGACGGCAGGACGGGTTTTCTGTGCACGTCGCCCGAGACGTGGCGCGATCGCATCGGTTTGCTGATGGGTGATGCCGGATTGCGTGCCACCATGGGCGCGAATGGCAGGGCACGGGTCGAGGCGCACTATTCACTCCAGTCGCAACGATCGGCAATGGCCGATGCCTTCCGTGATGCTGCGCAAGGTCGGCGCCGTGGGAAATAGCGGCGTGGAAAACAGCAACGAATCGATGAAGCGGACGCTGCGGTCCACCGGGCTGATCGGCGGAGCTACGGTGATATCGCTGCTAGTCGGTCTTGGCCGGATGAAGGTAATTGCGCTCTTAACGGGCCCTGCCGGAGTCGGTCTGTTTGGCCTACTTAACGTACTATGGTCCACGGGCTCCGCTTTAGCGGGCCTGAATCTTGGCGTTAGCGGTGTGCGGCAGATTAGCGAGCATGATACCAACACCGAAGCGAGGTCTTTAGCAGAGTCTGCGGTCTGGTATTTTGCGCTTGTCGCAGCGGTCGTCGGCGGGGTCGGTCTGTGGGGGTTTGAGAGGTTCTATACAGATGGTGCCGGCGCTTCGCCGACCGTGCCGTGGATTGCTCTGGCGGTTGCAGTCGCGGTGATCAACGCCGCGCAACTTGTCTTTCTTCAGGTTTACGGCCGTATCGGCGATATTGCCCGTATTCGCATTTATGGTTCTGTGCTCGGTGCGATTGCTGGCGTAATCGCGGTCGCCGCGACTGGAACACCGGGCCTGTATATGGCGGTGCTTGCAATGCCGCTGGCAAGTTTGCTGGTCACGGTTCCCTATTTTCGTCGAGTGCCCCGCATGCCTTGGCGCCGGTTTGATAAAGCGGTTCTGGGCGAGTGGCGCGCGCTCTTGATGCTCGGTATTGGCGTATCCGTCGCGGCCTGGATAGGCAATTTTGGCCAGCTTTGGGTAAGGTGGATTATTACCGAACGCGGTAATCTTCAGGCAGCGGGCTTCTTTCAGGCAGCCTACACCCTGACAAATGTGAATCTCAGCATAGTTTTGGCCGCTATGAGCGTAGAATATTTTCCCAAACTTAGTTCGTCAGCAGACAGTTCTTCCGATCTTACGGATATATTGAACGAACAATATAAACTAGCGTTGATATTATCGGCGCCAATATTAGTATCAGCAATAGCTATGGCGCCATGGATTATGCCATTACTATACAGTAGAGATTTTTCTACTGCAGTCCCATTGTTTCAGTGGCAAGTGGCTGCGGACAGTCTGAAAATTCTAAGTTGGGCGCTTGGATATATTCTTATAGTTACACGCAGCGTGTTAGGGTTTATTGCAGCAGAAGTAGCGTTTGATGTATTTCTGGTCGGAATGCCATGGATATTTTTTGCGACGCTGGGCCTTAACAGTATTGCTGTTGGATATGCTGCTGGCCTGATATCGTCGGTTACATTATCTGTAATATTAAGTATGCGGCGGGGTGTAAGATTATCATGGGAAAACTGGGCAGTAACTCTGGTCGTATGCGCTAGCGCAGTTGGCATATGCCTCGTTTCGCTTCAATCGCACATTGCAGGGCTCGTGGTCGGTATACTGGTCGCAACAGTTCTCGGAATCCGTGGACTGAAAGCGATAGGCGCCACTGATGCAGTCATAGGCGAGCGCCTGAGGCGAATCATCGGAAAGTTCAAAGGGGCGGTGCGCTTATGACGCTAGTATCGGTCATTGTTCCAATGTGGAACGACGCATCCTATATTATTGAATGTCTTAACTCCATCGATACTACCGATGACATGATTGGAGAGGTCATTGTCATTGACAATGCTTCAACGGATAATTCGGTGTCATTGGTAACCTTGGCCAACATCCCAAAAATTAAAATAATTCGTAACTCTGCTAATGTGGGGGCGGCAAGGGCCCGGCACCAAGCCGTAGCATTATCGTCCTATCCACTGATCACCTTTCTCGACTCTGATGATATTCTCGGTCCCAAAGCAGTAAGAGATGCGGCTGCTGACCTAGTTAATCGTCAACTCGATATTTCGATATATACTATGCTAAGACTTGATCAGAGTGGAAAGACGCATTTTTATATACCGCCATTAACAGAAGTGATTAGTGGAAATGAGGCTTTTGGTCGAACGATCGGTGGGTGGGCAATTCATCCTATGGGTGTATTTAAAAGAGAAATTTACGATGCGGCAACAAATGACTTTGATTTTCATGGTCACTCGGATGACGAGGTAATTACGCGATACATTTTTCTATCTGCTGCTCAGGTAGGTGGAAATCGGGGAGTTTACATATATCGTGACAAGACTCGCGAATATACTGCTCAGCAAATATTAGGGCAGGCTCTTACAAATATGCGCACTCTACGGCTTGCTATTCACCATGGTGTAGCTGTGAGCAAGTTACGCATCGCGAGAAACAATATTATTTTAAATCTACTGGCTATCGTTAAAAGAGGAATTCCCTCTGGCAAAGATAAGCTGGTAATGTTGGATATTGCTAAAAGTGTAGTTTCACTTGATATCCCTTGGATAATTCGGGATATGCCATATAGGGTCGCGATATACCTGCTTCGCCCCTTTTTGTCACTCCGTCATGGTCGCCATAGGTGAAGAGAGTTCTGTTCGTGACCTGGGATGGCCCGCAGGTCAGCTATGTCGAAGGTCTCTTCGTCCCGATCTTCAAGGCTCTTGGGGGAAGGGGGTTTCATTTCGACATCGTGCAGTTCCGCTGGGGTTCCGATGACACCGCCGAGCCACTGAAGCGCCTCTGCGCCGAGGCCGGTATCGGCCTCCGCCTTCACAATGTCCTGCGGCGCGGGGGCAGCCTGGGTGCGATGGCGACCGCGGTCGTCGGCGCGCGGGCCGTGCGGTCGGCCGCTGCGGCGTTCGGTAGCGATGTCATCATGCCGCGCAGCCTGATGCCGGCGCTGGCCATTCTGGCAGGTCGTCGCTGGACGCAGCCTATCATCTTCGACGCGGACGGACTGCCGGCGGACGAGCGGGTGGAGTTTGCGGGGCTCGATGCGAATGGCGCGCCCTATCGTTTGCTCCGCGAGATCGAGGCGTCGATGGTTCGGAAGGCCGATATCACGCTCGCCCGGACCGATGCGGCCCGGGATATCCTTCTCGCGCGGGCCGGGCCGATGGTATCGCCGGCCCGGGTCCGCATCGTCACCAATGGGCGCGACGAAACGCTGTTCGCGCCCATCGCGCACGCCGAACGGGTGCGGATCCGGACCGAATTGGGGGTGGCGACGGATGCGCCGCTGATTGTGTATGCCGGATCCGTAGGGCCGCAATATCGGCTTGAGGAAAGCGTCAGATTGCTGGCCGCCGTGCGGCGGAGGCTGCCCGATGCCAAGCTGTTGATCCTGACCGGCTCGCCCGACCTGGTGCCCGACGCCCTGGCCGCTGTGCCGCACAGCCCGCACCATGTGATCGTTCGCCGTGTGCCGCCCGATGCGGTATCGGCCTATCTTGCCTGCGCCGACGTAGCGACCGCATACCGGAACACCGGATTTTCCATGCGCGCGGTCGCACCGGTCAAGGTCGCCGAATATCTATTGTGTGGAACGCCGGTGGTCGGCACGGCAGCGATCGGTGATGTGCGAAGCGCGGTCGCGGCAGGGGTCTTCATGGACGAAAATGCAGGGCACGATGCCGCGGCCAAGTGGCTGGAAGAACGGTTGATGGCGGCCGACGCCGAAGACTTTCGCCGACGCGCGCGCGCGATCGGCCTTGCGCACTTCTCTTTGGATCGTGCCGTCGGCGATTATGCGACCGCACTGGAGGCGATATGACAGAATTTGGAACGTCCTCTCGATCATCGTACGATTTCGAGGCCCGGACGGTTTGCCCTGCGTGCGAATGCCCGGACAGCACGATATTGTTCGAAAGCGGGTTCGATCAGGCTGGAATCGGTACGTTCGTCCGGACCTATTACGGCGTTGATACCGCAAGACTCTCGCGAGCGACCTATCGACTTGATCAATGCGCAAAGTGCGATCTGGTATATCAGCATCATGTTGGTTCGGACGAGTTGCTGCGCGATCTCTATACCGATTGGGTCGAGAACCCGCAGGATCCGGAAGCGGAAATTGATACGTACCGGCGCGATATCCGGGCGCCGCTGCTGTCGCGCGATGCGCATGAAGTGATGGCTGCCGCGTCGTATCTGGGCGTTCCGCTGCAGGAGTTGCGGACGTTGGATTTCGGCATGGGGTGGGCATTGTGGGCGCGAATAGCCGCGATCCTCGGTTGCCAATCCTATGGATCTGACCTGTCTCAGTCGCGTATGGATTTCGCGCGTTCACACGGAGTGAAGGCCGTCGATCTGGAAGAGATTGCTACGCTCCAGTTCGATTTCATCAACACCGAGCAGGTGTTCGAGCATCTGATCGCACCGCTCGATATGCTCCGGTGCCTGGCCCAGGCGCTGCGCACTGGTGGCATCTTGAAGATATCGGTGCCGACCGCCCCGGACCAGATGTCGCTCATAAAGCGTCTGCGCGAGAGAGAGTATGCCGGCGATTATCAGACGATCGTACCGGTTCAGCCGCTGGAACATGTAAACCTCTTCTCCCAGCCGGCAATCGAGGCGATGGCGGCTGCTGCAGGACTGGAGCCGGTCCTGCCGAGCATGCGCCATCGGTTTGCGTTCTTGCAGCATCGCGGCGCTGTCGATCTCGGCAAACCGAAGACGTTTGCCAAGGAGATGATCCGCCCCTGGTATCAGCATCACGACCGCCGCAACCTCTTCGTCTGGCTGCGCAAATTAGGGTGAACGATACCGCGTGACGGTTACGTACTCCGTAGGCGTCATCCGCAGGACCGTGCACCAATCCTCCCCATATCGGATACCCAATATGATTCACCCTTTGGCAAACGTGATGTCCGATGTCATCGGGGAGGGAACCCGCATCTGGCAGTTCTCGGTCGTCTTGGCAGGTGCCGTGATCGGTCGCGACTGCAATCTGAATGCCCATACCCTGGTCGAGGGCGGCGCGATATTGGGCGACCGCGTGACGCTGAAGTGCGGCGTCTATGTCTGGGATGGCATAACGCTGGAGAATGACGTTTTCTGCGGGCCCAATGCCACCTTCACGAACGACAAGCGGCCCCGCTCCAAGCAGCATCCCACGGTTTACGCGCAAACCGTGGTCGAGCAGGGGGCCAGCATCGGTGCCGGTGCGATCATACTGCCGGGCGTGCGTATCGGCAAAGGCGCCATGATCGGCGCGGGGGCCGTCGTGACCCACGACGTGCCGGCGGGCGCGACGATGGTCGGCAATCCCGCGCGGGCCGTCCGATGACCGGTACGAGCACCTTGCCGGATGACAGCGTCGTATCGGCCGCTAGACCGCCCTTGCTCACCTTTTGCATCATGGCGTTCAACCAGGAGCAGTTCGTCGAAACCGCGATGCGCGCGGCATTTGCACAGACCTACGAGAATCTGGAGATCATCGTCAGTGACGACGGTTCGTCGGATGGAACGATGCGTCGCATGCAGGCGGTCGCGGCAACGTACGAAGGGCCGCATCGCCTCATGGTGCGTCGTAGTCCGATCAATCGCGGCGTCCTCCACCACCTTCTGGATATAGCCGAACTGGCATCGGGACGTCTGCTCATCGTCAGCGCGGCGGATGACGTGTCGCTGCCCCGGCGCACCGAGGTCATGGCCACCGCATGGTCCCGCCGGCCCTATGCGGCTGCGTTCGCCGACTATGCGGTGATCGACGACGTCGGCACGATCATCGACGATCATTATCGGTTCGACGATTCAGGATTTTCTCCGCAGGACTATATTCCCCAGGCCGAGGGGATAAACATCCACGGCGCGTCGTCGGTCTACGACACAGAGCAATTGAAGGCGCTGGGCCGGCCCCGCAACGACGAGATGGTCTTGTTCGAAGATACCTGGCTCGGGTTGGCGTTCGCTTCGTTGGGCGCGCGCATCGCCCATGTTCCTGACGTGCTGGTCCAATATCGCCGCCATTCGGGCGCCCTGACCAATTTCGAGAGCGCAGCCGGGACCGATCGCGAAGCGATCGAACGAGCAGACCGCGAGTGGCAGCGGCGCTCAGCCGCCTTCGGGACCACGCTCGACAGCTTCAGGACATGGCATGGGCGGCAGGCTGAAGGCGTATTTCCCCTATCCAGCCGGATCGGTCGCGATCTCGCCTATTTCGATCGCGTGGGCCGGTGGAGCGAGTTGAGCACATCGTCGCGACTGATGACGCTCCGCTTCGCAAGTCGCCGATGGATGAAGAGCGCCGTCGGAATCCGCGTTCTGCCCATGATGGCACGAACCCGCCTGCAACAGCTTAGACAAACGTCGAAAGCTAGGTGAACCGCATTGTCACCTATCTGCTTTAGAACGAATGCCGGCGCGCGCGCGTCTGAGACGGGAGCGCAAAGATCGCGGTAAGGCGGCAAGTGCCAGGTATCGTGCGTTCTGAGCGGCAAATTCCACAAGGGGTGCGGCATTTCGCCGTCGGCGGAAGAGCGTCAGATAGGCATTCCAGGACAAGGCGAACTCGCCGACTCCTGCCGCAGCGCGGCCCATGCCGGCATAAAATCCGTTCTCCATCGCCAGATATTCCGCTGCGGTGAAACGGTCACGATATTTGGCAAGCGTTATGAAGGGATCGTTGAAGAACAACTCTACCCTCGTCGCCAGATTGTCTCCGCGTGCAGATTTCACGATTTGCGGGGTCGGATCAAATCCGATCGCGTAGCCATGGGCAGCGACCGCTGCATAGAAATCCAGATCCTCGCCAACGAGCGTCTCGTCAAAGCCACCGACTTCGTCGACCACCGTTCGCCGTACCATGATACTTGGTGCGATCGCGGTAACGCCGCGAGCAACCAGTTCCTTGAAACATAGACCCTCGGCGGGCCGATAGCTGCCAAGCAGATTCACCGGTGGTCCGCCGTCCTCGCTCTGGATCAAACCATTGGCGTGGACCATGCCCGTCGTCGGACCCGCCGCGCTGAACATCGCGATTTGCCGCGCGGTCTTTTCCGGCAGGAACCAGTCGTCCGATGCCAGTATCGCGACATATTCGCCGTGCGAAGCGGCTATGCCGGCATTCAGCGCAGACGATACGCCACCATTCTGTTTCGCTATGACCTTGAAATCTATTTTATCTTTTCTGCGAACCTGCTCGATTACCGCGAGCGTATCATCGGTCGATCCATCATCGACTACGATCAACTCGATGTGGCGATAGGTCTGGGTCAAGACACTGCGAATAGCGCGCTCGACATACTTATCGTGATTGTAGGCGGGGATGATCACACTGACCAAGGGATGCTCAGAATTGGTCATGGATGATCCTGCTGAATGGCATGCCGCATAGGTATCGTATCTGGTGCCCGGCGGTGTCCTGATCCGTGTAAACAGGCCACGCGGTTCGTCGAAGGGATTGCCGCACCGGACGGCGATCGGTTTATCCCACGCACGTCCTGATGGCGTCTGCGACCCGCCGTGCATCGTCGAGGGCCAGGTGCGGCCCTATCGGCAGGCTCAGCGTTTCTCGTGCAAGCCGCTCGGCGATCGGGAAGCTGCCTTCGCCAAGCCCCAGATCGGCATAGGCCTCCTGCAGATGAGGCGGGATCGGATAGTGGAGCTGGGTCGCGATCCCCTGCTCCGCCAGAGCGGTACGGATCTCGTCGCGGCGCGGCGTGTGGATGACGAACAAGTGCCAGACGGGCTCGGCCCATTCGGGCACCTGCGGCAACTGGATCGGGCAATCCGCCAACTCGGTCAGATAGAGTGCCGCGACCTGGGCACGGCGCGCGTTCCAGGCGTCGAGATAGGGCAGCTTTGCCGCCAGCACTGCGGCGTGAAGCGGATCAAGCCGGGAATTGACCCCGCGCTCGTCGTTTACGTAACGCACACGCGAACCGTAATTGCCCAGGACGCGGATACGTTCGGCGAGGTCGGCATCGTCGGTCGTAATCGCACCGCCATCGCCCAAAGCGCCCAGATTCTTCGAAGGGTAGAAGCTCCAGCAGACGATGTCGCCATATCCGCTGCCGACGCGGTTTCCTCGATACCGCGCACCATGCGCCTGGGCCGCATCCTCGATCAGCCTCAGGCCATGACGGTCGGCGATCGCTTTGATCGGCGCCATATCGGCTGGCTGGCCGTACAGATGCGTCGGGATTATCGCCCGGGTTCGGGGCGTAATCTGCGCCTCGATCAGTAATGGATCGAGATTGCTGCTGATCGGATCCGGTTCGACGAAAACCGGCGTAGCGCCAGCCATCGTTATGGCCAGCACCGTCGCTATGAACGAATTGCTGGCGATGATGACCTCGTCGCCGGCACCGATGCCGAGCGCGCGGATCGCCAAATGAAGGGCATCCAGCCCGTTACCCACGCCGACGCAGTGCTTGGCACCGCAGAAATCTGCAAAACGCTCTTCGAACCGCGTGCAGATGGGGCCGCCCACGAACCAGCCGCTGGCCATAACCTCGGCGATCGCCGTGTCGATCTCACCCTTCAACTCGTCGTAGATAGGCTTCAATTCAAGGAAGGGGATCGTCATGCCAGGCTGTTCACCGTTTCGAGGAAGCGGTCATAGTCGCGTATATAGTCGGCTTCGTCATAGGCATGGTCTGCGAGAACGAGCAGCACGGCATCCGCAGAAAAGTTACGCATTTCCCGCCACATCATGGCCTGGATCAGAAGCCCGCGATCGGGACGATCGAGCAGATACGTGGTTCTTTCCCGCCCGTCGTCCAGGATCATCTCGCAGCTCCCCGCCACGCAGACCGCAAGCTGGCGCAAGGCGACGTGCGCGTGAAACCCTCGTTCCACCCCTGGCTGCGTCCCGAAGATGTAGTAAATGCGTTTCACGTCGAACGGTACGGTGCTGCCCCCCTCGATCGCGATCAGGCTGCCGCGGTGATCGCCCAGTACCGGCAACTGCCGAATTAGCGGGTCGGACGTACCTTGCAAGGGTACTTCGACAGACGGCATTTGGATGTCATCGGGTTGAAAAGCATTCATTTGCCGCCAGTATCAGCCGCACCACGGCAGTGCAATGAGCAGGCTCAGCCGATCTCGACGCGTCATCGATGTCGTGTGCAGGACCCAAACTCTCCAGATATTCTTCCCGATGATTTACGGGTGTTTATGACGGCGGGTCCGACGTCCAGCGTCGACGTCGAGGTCTGATAAAGCCGGCTATTGTCCGAGGTCATCTGCCCTAAGCACTGTATCGTACGGTTTCCACAGTTCGGCGTTATCGGCAAAATTGAGCCAGACGAACTGAACCGCAAAACTGTAACCGATTACCGCGAGCACCCCCGAAAACTGCGGTCGGCCGGTGGTCGATAGCGCGTAGGGAATACGCGAGAACGTCACCACCTGTAACGGGATCAGGAACAGGGCGATGCGATCGACACCCGACGAGGCCGAGAATGCCAATAGAGCGAATACGGACAGGATGGATAGGATCGAGCAATTCGTCCAGAAACTCTTGGCAAAGTCTTCCAGCCCGAGCCGATTTCGCAACAGCAGCATGATAATGGCTGCCACCACGTTCATCGCTACCCGAATGGCCGCACCCTGCGAATTATAGTCGCTGTTGACGTAGTTGTTGATCAGATCGTCGGAAGAGCTGCCCAGAAAAACGTTGAACAGCAGCGCGAATGCGACCGCACCCACGATGCCGAGCAACGGACTGCGGATGACCACCGGAAGCAGGAGGATGGGCAGGAACAGGATCGCGGTCTTGTGAAACAGGGCGGCGAAGGCGATCATCAGCACCAGCCGCCCCAGCCGCTTCGGCGATGCGTCGGCGACTGCCCAGCAGATGATGCCGATCGCCGCAGCCTGGCGCGTATAGCCCATCGCGACGACGATGATGAGATACGGTACCGCGACCAGGACAGCCAGCCACGGATTGGGTTGCCGCCACGCAAGTCGTGCCAGGCCTGCCATGAACAGGATGCTGCATCCCAGGTTCGGGAACCAGATCCCCCAATCCGCGCCCGCGGATATCCAGTTCAAAAGCGCATATCCCGGGTCGGTGGTCGTCAGTGCAGGCCCGAGCGTCTGGAACGCAATGGTCTCATACATGTGAAGATAGGTGACCCAGTCGCCCCCGACATCGTAGCGGAGCCCGATCATCAGCGCCGTCAGCGTTGCGGCGAAGATATAGAATGATCGATTATAGGCCTGATATTGCCGACGGGCGAATTGAACCGCACCGGCCGCCCATATCGCAAACAAGATCCAATACGCCGTCACGTCCGCCTCGGCACAATGTAAGAGGCGTCCATGCGATCCACCGACGCAGCTATAGCGCTCGCGCTTGGCAGGTCTACCCGGTAGAGCCTGCGCCATAACCGGAAAGGGATGAACCGACTGTCATGGCTGGCGCTATCGTATTGTCGATCAATACCTCCTGGAACATCGTGAATTTCCGCAGCAACCTGATCGCTAGACTGCAGCGCGAAGGATATGACGTCGTCGCGATCGCGCCGCGTGACGCGCATAGCGACGCGCTCGTCGCGCTGGGTGTCCAGTATTTTCCGATCGAGATCGACAGCAAGGGACTCTCGCCGGTCCGCGACCTGAAGCTTGCCGCGGCGTATTTCGGTATCCTGAAACAGGTGCGTCCGGTCGCGTTCCTGGGCTGGACGATCAAGCCCAATGTCTACGGCTCGCTGGCCGCGCACGCGCTCGGTATCCCGGTCATCAACAACATTTCCGGCCTCGGCACCGCGTTCATCAAGATCGGCCTGGTGACGCGGGTGGTTCGATTGCTCTACCGGGCCGCGCTCGCCCGCTCAGCCACCGTCTTCTTCCAGAACCGTCACGACCGCGATCTGTTCGTAGAGCAGCGGCTAGTCCGTCAGGAGCGTACCGCGCTGCTCCCGGGCTCGGGGATCGATCTGGCGCAGTTCGTTCCCGAACCGGCAGGGGAGGGCGCGCCCCTGGTTTTCCTGATGGTCGCACGGCTGTTGCGCGACAAGGGCGTGGTCGAGTTCGCCGATGCCGCGCGGATCGTCCGCGCCAGCCGGCCTGACGTCGAATTTCATCTGCTCGGTTTCCTCGACGTCCAGAACCGGACCGCGATCGACCGCTCGACCGTCGAGCGCTGGGAACGGGAGGGCACGCTACGCTATCTCGGCGAGGCGGCCGATGTGCGGCCGCATCTGGTCCGTGCCGCAGCCGTGGTGCTGCCGTCGTACCGCGAAGGCATGCCGCGCTCGCTGCTCGAGGCGGCTGCGATGGGGCGGCCGCTGATCGCGACCGACGTGCCCGGTTGTACCGAAATCGCGCGGGCCGGCGAGAACGCTTTCCTGTGCACCGTGCGCGACGCACGTTCGCTGGCCGACGCGATGCTCGCCTTCCTCGCGCTCGACCCTGCCGAGCGGACGGCGATGGGGCGTCGCAGTCGGGAGATTGCCGAGCGCGAATTCGACGTGTCGGTCGTCGAAGCGCGGTATCTCGACGCGATCGCAAAGGCGACCGCCGGCGCGACCGCCGGCGTGCCTGCCGATGCCGGGGTCACGCAGCCCTAAGCTACAGGCTCAGATGCCGCGCCGAGGAGGGGGCACGACTGCGCTGCGTATAGGGGCGCACCCCCGACATGAGGCCGATACAGGCCGCAAACACCGCGGACAGCGCGGCGGTGCGCAGCGGATAGTCGACGACGCTGTGGAGCAGAATCGCGGCGGTCGCGATGACCGCGGCCTGGGCGAACGGATCGGGCTCTTCGGCCCGCCAGATCGCGCGCAGGCGGATGACCCACCATGCCAGGAATAGCGCCGCGAACGCCATTCCGACGGCGCCCGTTTCGAGGAGCAGTTCGAGCCAGTCGCTATGCGCATGGTTCATGAAGGTCGTCGTGACCGACGCGAGCGGCTCCTGCATGTGATAGACCGGCTGGAAGCTGGCGGTGCCCGAGCCGATTGGAAAATACGCGCGCGCCGCACGCAAGGTGAGTGCGAACGAGGTCTGGCGCGACAGCTCGACATTGGCCTTCTGGGTGCCGAACAGATTGTTGCCGAACGGTCCGACGACGATCGTGACGATGGCGGCGAGCGATACCAGCCCGGTTGCGACGACGAGGCTGCGCTGGACGACGGCGTTGCGCCGACGCCCGAACGTCAGCCAGGAGACGAGCGCCACGGGCACGCCGAGGCCGATCCCCGCCAGCGAGGAATTGATCAGCAGGCCGACGAAGATGACGGCATAGGTCGCGGCAACGAGCAGGTGGACCGCCGAGGCGCTACGCGGCGATTTGCTGCGTTTCAGCAGTATCGTCTGGAGTGCCGCCAGGAACGGGATGCAGACCAGCAACAGCGTCGCATTGTGGTTGGCGTTGGCGAAGAACCCGACCGCGACGCCGTAATTGGTGATGCGATAGAGATAGGCGCCGGTCCCGCCGATGACCTGAAGGGCGCCGAGTGCGACCGACGTCAGCGTGACCGCGACGATCGCCGCGGCGATCCAGCGTCCGCGAAACGCACCGAGCACGACGACGCTCAACAGCGTGGCGATCGCAGGCAGCAGCCACAACAGGCTCGATGGCGCGATATCGGGCGCCAGCGTCAGCGGCAGCCAGGGCAGGGGAATGCCGAGCAGCCGATAGCCTTCCACGACCGAGCCGCGCCCCGGCAGCAGCGTCCACAGCGCAGCAGGCAGGGGAACGAGCTGCAGGACCGCGATCGTGACGAAGATGGCGAGCAGGCCCAGCGGCGCACGGATCTGCGCCGGCGGACGTTCCTGCATCATGGTCCACAACGCCCAGCCGATCAGCGGCAGGCTCGTGACCTGGAGAATGAAGTTGGCGGTGAAGCCGGCCGCGCTCGCGCCTCCGAGTAGCAGGCAGGCCAGAAGGTAGACGGGGACGATCGCGTGGCGGATCATGGCTTGGAGTCCGGTGCGGGGCGAAGATCCAGATCGCGTAGCGTTACGCTCAGCGGTGATGGAAATTCGCCGGCCTCGCCGCGCAGCGTCAGGATCTGGCTCGGGCAATTGCCCGGAACCGCGATATCGGCAGCAATGCGGTGGGGTTTGGCGGTTGCGGTCACGGCGAGGGTCATGAGCGGATCGCGCGTATCGGTCGCCGCGGTCTTGCAGGCGAGTGTCCAATACAGCTTGGCGGCCGCATCGGTCTTGCCCGGATCGACGGTGACGGCAAACCGGTAACGACCGGGCCGCAGCACCAGCAACTGGCTGGCCAGGACACCGCTGTCGCGTCCATAATACTCAACCGCCAGACTCCCGCCCCGCAAATCCGCCGCGCCAAGGCTGCTGGCGGTCAGGGTCCAGTCGAACGGGGGGGCCGCCCTGGTTTCGCGGAACCCGGCATTGGTGATCGCCATCGCGGCCTGCGCGGGCGATATACCGTAGATACGTTGCCACACCGACCGCGCTGTCGGGTATTGGCCACGTTCGACCAGACGGTTCACCAGAACGGGCCCCCAGCTGTCGGCATTGCCTGCATCGGCCCGCGCGGCCGGGCCTGCTAGCGCGAAGATCGCATCCGGCGTGATGGCGGACTTGGCCAGCGAGGTGAGTACCGCGCGCTCGAGCGCCGGGTCGGTCTTCAGCGTGCGGCGGACCGCATCGCGCGTTTCGGGCACCATCGTCATCTGCGCCATCGCTGTCGCGATCGGCGCCTGGGTCGCGCCGAGGATCCGCGCCAGGACCGAAAATTGCGTTGCGGCATCGGTATAGCGCTGGGTGCGCAGATACCGATCGAGCAGGAGCAGATGGATCAACCGCTGACGCGGATCGAGCCGTTGTCCGGCCTCCAGCGTCGCGACCGCGCGGTCCGGTGTGTTGTCGAGCAACTGTTGATGCCCGAGGATCAGGTACGCGCGGGCATCGAGGGGCGCCGCTGCGGCCGCCTGCCGAACGGCGTTCAGGGTTTGCGCATCCAGGATGCCGTGTTGCGCGACCAGCCTTGCGGCTGTTCGGCCCAGCACGACGTCGGGATGATCAGGCGCCAGGCGTGCGATCTCCGCCGACGAGGCCGGCAGTGTGTTGACCATTGCGGATTTGAACGACAGCCACCCGAGCGATACACCGGCGACCGCCAAGACCGCGGCAGAGGCCATGCCGCGAACGCTCAAGGCGTTGCGCAGCGTATGCCTGCTCTTCTTACGGCTCATCGTGCGTCGTCAGCATGATCCGGCGTTTCTTGTCATTGTCGTCGGCAACGTAGCGGTACTGATCCTTGGTCTGTCCGTAGCCATAGCCATAGCCGTACGATGCCTGCGCCTGGAAGCGCGTCAGGATGGCGCCGACCATATGCGCGCCTGCAGTCCTAAGGCGATTTTGCGCCTCGACCACTGCCCGGGTTCTGGTGCGGCCGGATTCGATCACCATCAACGTCGCCTGAGCGATCGACGACAACAACGGAGAGTCCGCGAGACCAAGGATCGGTGGACCGTCGATCACGACGACGTCGAACGTCGCGGAGGCGTCGGCGAGCAGCGACGCGAAACGCGCCGAGGCGATCAGTTCGGGCGGGCTCGGTGGAATGGTACCCGATGGCATGATCCACAACCCTTCCACATCGGTGTGCAGGATGTGCTCGCTCAGCGAACCCGTGTTGGTGAGGATATGCGACAAGCCGATATTGTCGCGCCCGGTAACGAAGGCAGGACGGCGCATGTCGGCATCGATCAGCAAGACCGACTTGCCCAACCGCGTAAAGCTGTGCGCGAGCGCCCAAGCCGATGTCGATTTACCTTCTGCCGGACGCGTGCTGGTGACGAGCAGCGTCTTAGGTGCGCCACCTTCGGTCACGAACTGCATGGCGGAAGCGGTCGACAGATAGGCCTCGGCGACCGGCGACAGCGTATCCTTCAATTCCTCGACGGGCTTTGCACTCTTGGCGGTGGGGATGCCCCCCAGGAAAGGTAGCTGCAGCTTGTTCCGGACGTCGTCTGGCGTCTTGATCGTATCGTTGATGAATTCGAGCGCGATCGCGGCCAGCATGCCGATGACAAAGCCGAGGGCGGCACCGATCAAAAGATTGAGATAGAGATTAGGGGAAAACGCCCCACCAGGAACAAGGCCGCGATCGACCACCGACGCAACCGCGGTGCCGATACCGCCCGCGACCCCGATCTCCTTGTAGCGCTGCAAAAGCGCATCGTAGAGTGTACGGTTGGTATCAACGTCGCGCTTCAGGATGTTATACTGGATCAGCCGGCCACGTTGATTGAGCACCGTGCCGCTAAGCCCGGACACTTGCGCACGAAGTCGGTCTTCCTCGGCGCGTGCCGCCTGGAAATCCTGGCGGAGCGTGCCGACGCGATCGGAATTGGCGGTGCGCGTCTCGGTGACCACTGACGCCCGCAAGGCATCGATGCGCGCCTTGAGCGCGACCATTTCGGGATAGTCGGGACGGAACGTCTGGAGTTTCTGCTGATATTCGGCATCGAGCGCAGCGATCTGCGCGCGTAACGGCGCCGCGTTTGCGCTTCCCTCAGTCGTTGCACCGCCCAGGGTCGCCTCGCGATATTTCTGTTCGGCTGCGATCCGGCGTGCCTGGGTGGCGGCAAGAGCGGTGTTCAGCGAGACGAGCGAACTACCGGTCAGCGAATTGGTGTCGCTACCTTCTTCGCTGCTACCCGTGCTGATCAGCCGTTGCTGTTGCGCATAGGCGGTGAGCCCGCGTTCCGACTTTTCCAGGTCGCGCCGCGTGGTCGCGATCTGGCGCTGAAGGAAGTCCCGCGCGTAGGATGACGACTGGTAGCGTCGTTCCAGATTGGTCGCAATGTATGCGTCGGTGATACCATTGACGACCTTCGCTGCAAGTTGCGGATCGCGTGCAACGAACGATACGATAACGATCATGCTCTGCGGCTGAAGTTTTACCTTCGTTCCGCCTTGTACGAACCCTGCCGCGATCTCGGTGTTGGCGGCGCGATCGGTACTCTCGCCGACAATTGCCGGGTCGGCAGCAAGATTGAGATTTTGTGCGACGCGTTCGGCGAGCGCTCTACTGCCAAGCAGGGCAAGTTGCGTGCCGACGAAATTGGTATCGTTGCGCCCGCTGCTTTGCCGCCCACTCTTATTCCCTTCGTCTGCCATGATCTCCACCTCGGGTGGGTTGAGCTCAAGCGTGGCGACGGAGCGATACTTTAGAGGTGTCAGCAGCGTGATGAGCACCGCTGCGGCAATGCCAGTGCCGATCGCTGCAAGGATCAGCCAGCGCCATTCGACGGCGATGCGCCACAACAGCGACAACGACAGTTCGCTACTGTTATTCGTGGTTCCATACCCGCCATACCCACTTTCCGGGGTCAAAGGGGCGAGATCGCGGCGCTGATCCGGTTGCACGGTCAGGTTCGTAGGACCCACGGCCCCTGGGCTTGCCATGTACAAAAGTCCTAAAGGCGAGGCGTCAAAGCGCCAGGAAGATGGATGCGAGCGGCAGGCTCTGCATCAGGTCGCGCTGTGTTTTCTTGACGGCCGATCCGTCTACGACGACCGTGTCACCGGGATAGACTTCCGGATCCTTCATCTCGCCACGGCGGATGCTCGTCAGGTCGAATGCGGCCGCCATGCGCTTCCCACCGATGGTCCGGAAAATGGCGACGCGACGGGGATTGGCGAGATCGTCGGTACCGCGCGCTAGTGCAATGACCTGAACCAGAGAAAGCGTGCTGGTCGCCGGATAGATGCCGGGCTGGCGGACCGATCCATCGACCGTGACGACGCGGCTGGCCGACGACTTCAACGAAACCGTAACGCTAGGATTGCGCAGGTATTTCTCGTCCAGCCGGTGTCCGATCACGGTGCCGAGCTCGGTCGTGCTGAGGCCGACCGCATCGACGCGGCCGAGCAACGGCATGGTGATGCGTCCGCTCTGATCGATGTCGTAGTCGCGGCTGAGATCGGCGACCTGGAATACCATGACGCTTACCGTATCGAGCGGGGCGAGCTTGTAGGTATCGTCGATCGCGACGACCTTGGGTGCGTCGGGCGTGCCGAAGTTGCTGGAATCATACGAGATCTTTCCACCGCGCGTCGACGCGCACGCCGCCAGCAGCAAGGCGAGACCGATGATGGCCATCCGGCCCATCAATCCGATTTTCATAATGTCACTGCCCTGCAACCGACCCTGCATCCCCGTGATGCACGGATACACACCTACAATTAACCCCGGTCTGCCGCAAGTCGAGCACTGAAATGTTCAATGAGACAGGCAATAAGCTGGCCCTTGTCGCAATAGCGATCGAGACTGTGTTGACAGCGTAGCCAGGGTAGCGAATGCGGTTGCATGATCCTTATCGCCGCTCTTGCGCTGTTTTTGTCGAATAGCGCAGAGCCTGATGAGATCCCCAGCGAAATTATGGTCGTGGCGAAATCCCGAAAATGCGATCTGTCGAGTGCCGGGCGGACGTTGCGAAATGCCGACTTCAAGAAATACGCAGCCGAATGGGCGGCCGGTCGACCGGTCAGGATCATCGTTCCGCGGGCTGCACGAACGAAGTGTCTCGCCAAAATCATGTTCAAACTGCACGATCACGGTGTGACGCAGGCCGAATTCATCGACATGCCCGGTACGCCGATAACTGAAATCGCGCCGGGGAAGGCAGACTGATGGGCGTTGTTGCGCATAGCAGCGCTATGGTTGCGATCGTTCTAGACTGGGAGATGTTCAAGGTCTGGTTGACCGCGACATCCGGCCTGACGCATCATGATTTCCATTTGCTGCTCGGCGTGCTGCTGACCCTGGGGTTTGGCTGGCTGCTGCGTCTGCCGCTCGGATCATGGCTGCCGCTGATCCTCGTTTTCGGCGTCGAACTGGTCAACGAGGCGTTCGACTTCATTCGCTATTATGTCGACAGCTATCCCTGGGCCCCTGGCCCGATGCTTGTCGATATCGCGCTGACCATGCTGCCTCCGCTCGCGATCGTGCTGGCCGCGCGGTGGGACTCGCCGCAGTTTTACCGTTTCAGGCGGGTACGCTAACGGTGTCTTGCGGGCCCGTCGCCAGGAAGCGGAGATCCTCCTCCTCGATCACCGCTGCCGTCAGAATGCCGGTCCGATAGGCACCGGTATCGATCCCGATCCGATTGGTGCGCTGATCGACACCGTCGCTGATGGTGTGGCCATGGATGACCATGCAGCCATGATCATGCGCATCGGACAGGAAGGGTTGGCGGATCCAGCGCAGATCGCGCGGTTGCTGCTTGTCGATCGGCACGCCCGGCCGGATGCCGGCATGAACCAGGAGATAATCGCCGAACCGAAAAGTGTCGCCGAAGGTCTTCAGGAAGGCGACATGCGCGGCCGGGATCGCCTCACGAAGCACCTCGGCGATCCGCTGTTCGTCCATCGCCTGCAGGGCGGCGGTCGCAACGCCGTAGCTTTCCATGCAGGCATCGCCGCCAAAGCCAAGCCAGTCATGCGCGACACCCGGTTCGCCGGCCAGCGCGCGCAACAGAAACTCTTCGTGATTACCTTGAATAAACAGCATCCTGGCGGGAAAATGCCGGATGCTCTGCAACCGATCGATGACACCGGCGGATTCCGGACCACGATCGATCAGGTCGCCCAGGAAAACGACCGCCGCGGCCTCCACCGGCCGATCGGCGATGTCGTCTTCGATACGGCCGAGCAGATCGTCGACGAGATCGAGGCGGCCATGGACGTCGCCGACAGCATAGAGTCGCGTGCCGGGTGGGCCCGCAAACAGGGGTTTCGACGATACGGTGGCCGACATGCGGCGGAACAACTTAGAGAACACGCAAACCTCGAACGCAGACACGGGCGGCCGCACGGCGACCGTTCCCTCTGCATGTAAGCGCGATTGTTACATCGTCCATAGTTTCATTCCGTCGGCCACCTGATCCGACCCAGCGAGTGCGTTCTTCAGATCGACGATTCCGCCGCCTGGTGCCAACTGTCCCGTAAACCGGGCGAAATCTTCGACCAGTTCACGGTGGGGAACGGCCAGCACGATCAGGTCGTAGGTCACGTCGGCAGGTGCCGTGACGAGCTTCAGACCATATTCGTGACGCGCTTCAGCTGCGGAAACAAGCGGATCGTGCACGTCGACCTGATGGCCCAGCGCCTGGAACGCCGCGACCAGATCGGCGACCTTCGAGTTGCGCAGGTCGGGCACGTCCTGCTTGAATGCCAGGCCGAGCATCAGGATCTTACCGCCCGCGGTGCCCGAACCGCCCGTTCCGCCCGAACCGGCGTGCCAGTCATGCACGTCCTTCGCCACCCATGCCGCCATGCCGTCGTTCATGTCTCGGCCTGCCAGGATGATGCGCGGATCGCAGCCGAGCTCGGTCGCGCGGTGTGCGAGATAATAGGGATCGACGCCTATGCAGTGCCCGCCGACGAGACCCGGCTCGAACTTCAGGAAGTTCCATTTGGTGCCCGCCGCGGCCAGCACGTCCCAGACCGACAGGTCCATCTTCGCAAAGATCTGCGTGATTTCGTTGACGAAGGCGATGTTGATGTCGCGCTGGGCGTTCTCGATCACCTTGGCCGCCTCGGCCGCCTTGATCGAGGCGGCACGGAACACGCCGCCCGTTGTCACCTTGCCATAGAGATCGGCGATCGCCTCGAGCACCGCGGGCGTCTGGCCGGAGATCACCTTGGTGATCCGGTCGACAGTATGTTCGCGGTCGCCCGGATTGATCCGCTCGGGCGAATAGCCGAGGAAGAAGTCCTCGCCGCAGACGAGGCCGCTGACGCGTTCGAGCTCGGGCCCGCACAAATCCTCGGTCACCCCGGGATAGACGGTGCTCTCGTAGATGACGATCGACCGCCGCCCCGGCTTCAGCATGCTGCCTACGGTACGCGTCGCAGCCATCACGATGCCGAGATCGGGACGGTTGTCGGCATCGACCGGTGTCGGCACGGTGACGACGTAGAAATCGGCATCCGGACAGGCTGTCGGATCGGTCGTCAGGCGCAGGCTGGATGCGGCGAGACGATCGGCGTCGATTTCGCCGGTACGGTCATGCTGCCGTTCGAGTTCGGCGATGCGGCCGGTATCGACATCGAGGCCCCAGGTCTCGAACGACTTGGCCAGCGCAACAGCGAGCGGCAACCCGACATAGCCGAGCCCGACCACTATTACGCGCGTGTTATCGGCCATGTTCGACACCTTCACATGTTCTGCAAGAAGCCGGTTCCTTACCGGCAACCGGCGTAACGACAAGTCGCGATCATTACAGCGCAGCCATGCGGGATTCCGCGAGGGGGGCGAGCGATGCCGTGCGGCACCGTTTCGCAGCCGACGCGGCGATCCACAGCGTAACTTCCCGACGCTTCGCGCGACATCAGAGAACCGATTGCAGCGCCGTCGTTTACAAGCCCGTTTATTCCGATAAATGGTATTCTCGGAATAAACCGATACCGGTCCTGATGCGGGAAAATTGTCCGCATGTTCGGTGCGGGCCATGTCGTTCGAGCGTATTTGCTCGCCGTAGACGAAACCGGGTGATCAGGGCTCCAGGCGAACCGAGGCAGTGACGCATGAACGACGACCTCGACGATACCGCGCTCACGCGAATTTCGACGACACCGTTAATTCCTTTATTGCTGGGCGAAGAGATCGAGGCGGCGCGTGCGTATGTCGCCGCGGCGCGCGCGCCGGCGACGCGACGGGCGTATGAATCCGATTGGCGTATATTCCTGGCCTGGTGCGGACCGCGCGCGATCGACCCGTTGCCGGCCGCGCCCGAGGCGGTCGCGATCTTCCTGTCGGCGGAAGCGCAGGCGGGGGTACGGCCTTCGACGATCGGGCGTCGGCTGGCCGCGATCGGTTATATGCATGCGCAGGCCGGGTTCGATCCGCCGCAGCAACAGGCGGGGGCCGTGGCGATCCGCAATGCTGTCGCCGGTATCCGCCGCACGCACGGTATCAAGAAGGTCCAGAAACGCGCCGCGGACGGGGACATGCTGCGCGACATGCTGCGCGCCTGCGAAAGCGACGGGGCCGATAGCGTTCGGGCGGTGCGGGATCGGGCGCTGCTGGCGATCGGCATGGCCGCGGCGTTGCGCCGATCCGAACTGGTCGCGCTGAAGATCGATGACGTTGCGATCACGCCCGAGGGGCTGATGATCACGGTTCGCAAATCCAAGACCGATCAGGAAGGCGAAGGCGCGATCATTGCGGTACCCGAAGGTCGGCGGATCCGTCCCAAGGCGTTGTTATTAGCATGGATCGCCTGCGCAGGGTTCGACAAGGGTCCGGTATTCCGCAAGCTAACCCCGCAGGGGCGGATCACGGCCAAGCCGATGAGCGACCGAGGCGTGGCGCTGGTCGTAAAGGCGCGCGCGGCTGCTGCAGGCTATGATCCCGAACACGTCTCGGGCCACTCGCTACGCGCGGGTTTCCTGACCGAAGCGGCGCGACAAGGTGCAACGGTGTTCAAAATGAAGGAAGTAAGTCGCCATAAATCACTAGAGATTCTGTCCGACTATGTCCGCAACCACGAACTGTTCCGTGATCATGCCGGAGAGCGGTTTCTTTAGATCGGCGTACAGAAATCGGATACAACGAAAAAGATTCAAGCCCTATTTGCGGCAAGGTCGGCTTTCGCGCGATCTGCGGCGTTCTGGTCCAATACCTTTTGCCATGCGGCTGCATCGCGCCCACGTTTGCGGGCAAAACTGCGCATTCTCTTTGATTTCAACATCTTCGAGTAAATATACCATCCTGTCGCAATCACGACGACGAGCAGGATGCCTGTGATGATATACATCATGAATTAAGCCCTGGCTATTATCAGATATTTGGTTATATAACTTGTCAAGTGCCGTGATTATCTTATGAGCATCAAGGCAAAATGTATTGCTTGTATCCACTACATATCAGCATATTAGATGAACATTGTAGTTCGATACATCAGGTAATAATTGCAAGGATGTAACAGAACGTCCAAAATAAAGACCGATTAAGAATATTGTCTTGTGAACTGCATTCGCGCCGAAATACCTATCCTTGATAAATCTATCGGATCGTGGCGAGCTGCAAGCGTTGCTGGGATCGGCATGCCGCGTCGTTTGAGCATCTCGACGACCAGCGGCAGTACCTGATGCTAAATTGTAGGCCCGTCGGCCCGTCGGCCCGTCGGCCCGTCGGCCCGTCGGCCCGTCGGCCCGTCGGCCCGTCGGCCCGTCGGCCCGTCGGCCCGTCGACCTGTCGACCTGGCGGTCTGTAGACCTGTCGACCTGTAGACCTAGTCTATTAGTCCAAGCTTCGCTCATCTTCTGGAAAAATGACGGTCTCGTCGCAGCTTGTTCTAAGCGGTCGTTGTAACTCCTCGCATAATTGCATGTGCTCTGTGTCGACGAAATATGGTCGGCCATTTTGATTAAGACCTTTGGCAGCCAGAATGGCAGTCCTACCCCTCACTATGGTGGTTTATTTCTTGGGCGTGTGCTTCAGTTTTAGCTGGTCCACAAAGGACGTAAGAGCAGGAAGTTTTCAACAACTAATCGATTAAATGAAACAAATCAATTTGGCTTTAATCTTTCTTGGCTGTGATACCGTATATAAGTTACTTATTAAAATACTAAATCGAAAGTATCTAAATACAAGGCACATCGGTTGCAATTAATAGAAATAACAGAGTTGGTCACTAATTTAAGCCAATATGACCTGTATATATGCATTAAGTATTAGGTAGTTATTTCGCTGCACACTGCTCGTCAGGAGCAGGAGATATTCACATGTCAAAACTCGTAGTCACGACACAAACCCCCCTTGTAGCTATTAATTACGCCTTTACCGCGAGTCGTGCATCGGCGTGTCTTGAGAGAATTACGAAATCACACGTCATCGGCGCCACCGCACGCAAGTCGCGTCGCGCCGATCATTTGCGGGGCATCATCTCCTTCGCCGCGTTGGCGTTCGCTTCGCTTGCCGGCAGCCAAGCCAGTGCCCAGACTTCTGTAGTCGGCGCCTGCACCGGGGTCAGCCTGCCACGCTCGGTCGTCACCAATCTGATCGGCAGTGTGCTGGTGCCTGTACTGACGCCGGCGCAAACGTTGCTCGGTCCGCTGACGGGTGGGCTGCTCAACCTGAACATCACGCCTACGCTGACCAGCACTGCTGCCGGCGCGCCAATCACGCTCAACGCGCTCGACATCAACGGCAACGCGATCACGGCAGTAGGCCCGGGGCAGTGTGTGCAGCAAGCCGATGGCTTCCAGCTGACGACGCCCGCCGGACTTTCCTTGGGCGGGGGGCGGATCACCGGGCTTGGCTCCGGCGCGACCTATGCCAGCGCCGCGGAACTCGATGCGATCGCATTTGGTAACGGTGCCAATACCGCCCTCGGCGCGACCGGCGCGGTAGCAATCGGCACTGGCGCGAGTGTTGCAGCAGGCGCCCCCGGTAGCGTCGCTCTCGGCCAGAACTCGCTCGCAACAGGCGCGACGCTTGGCAATGGCGCCTATCTGATCGGTGGAGCTGCCGCTGCAGAGGTCAATATCGGCGATCGTCGTCTCACCGGCCTTGCGGGCGGTTCGGCCGACACCGATGCCGTCAACGTCGCGCAGTTGAAGCAAGCGACGCTTGGCCTAACCCCGATCGACGCGCTGGTCTTCGATACCGCCGAAAACGCCTTCAACGCTATCCGTGGTGGCGCGGCGACGCGGATCACGAATGTAGCAGACGGTACTATTGCCGTCGGCTCGACCGACGCCGTCAATGGCGGCCAGCTGTCCGCAACGAACGACCTCGTCGTCGGCAACACGACCAATATCACTACACTGCAGGGCAATGCCTTGCTGTTCAATCCTGCGATCAGTGCCTTCGACGCATCGCGCGGCGGGGTTGCGAGCACGATCACCAATGTCGCTGCCGGTGCGCTGAATGCCGGGTCGACCGATGCCGTCAACGGCGCGCAATTGTTCGCCACCAACACGCGCGTCGATACCAATGCGGCGGACATTACAAATCTTACCACCAATATCGCCAACGGTACTGCCGATCCGCTGGCAGTCCGGTACACCGATGCAGCGAGGGGAACGCTCGTGCTCGGCGGGGCAAATGGTACGGTCCTGACCAACGTCGTTGCGGGTGCAGTGGCTCCGGGCTCGACCGATGCCATCAATGGCGGCCAGTTGTCCGCGACGAACGACCTCGTCGTCGGCAACACGACCAACATCACTACACTGCAGGGCAATGCCTTGCTGTTCAATTCTGCGATCAGTGCCTTCGACGCATCGCGCGGCGGGGTTGCGAGCACGATCACCAATGTCGCTGCCGGTGCGCTGAATGCCGGGTCGACCGATGCCGTCAACGGCGCGCAATTGTTCGCCACCAACAC
>NZ_JAXOJK010000009.1:0-56748 GCF_036663695.1 Sphingomonas sandaracina
TGCGAGCCAGCATGCCGGCCAGCCATGCGCCGGCTTTATCGGGGTCACGCGCCGCAACCTTCGTAACCGAACTTGCGCCGATAATAAGAAGCCTCCGCAAGCTACGCTCGCCCATCTGTGTTGTGCGCCCCAGCCGCTCCTTGCCGCCGCTAGCACGTCCTGTCAGTGCTCTTTGTAACCCTGTGCGCTTCTGCCCCTAGCCGGATAATGCCGACAGAAGGTCGAAACTGACACGCCGACCGCGTCCACCACGTCCTCGCGCCGTCAGATAAAAACGGGCCTCAATATAAGTTTAGGCAGCCCGGCACACGAAAGTCACTCTTACGTACGCCAGGGCGATCCGGCACGGGGCGGAATAGCACCCTACGCACGCTGTTTCCCGCACGTTGACCGGACGCTGCTGCTGCGGCGCATGCGGCTGTCGGTGGAGTTCGCCTACTCGATCGACGAGATGCTCAAGGAAGAGGACGTCGATCTCTATCTCGTGTACCAGGTACCTTAGCAGCGGCCGCCGTTCGTGACATTTGCGCGTCAGCGCTGTCATGAAAATGATATCGAACACTATCATAGGCGCCCTGTCTCGTTAATCATTGGGAGCCTGCAATGACCTGTACGTCCGTTTCCGGCGCGGCGCTTGCCGTCGCGTTGTTCACCGGCGCGTTGGCGAGTACTCCGGCGATCGCGTAAGACCGGCAGGCGCCAAGCCGGACATGATGATGGGCGATATGCGAAGCCGACCGACAGGCCCGTGACGTTCCAGGCCAGGCTGGTGGGCGGCGGCATCAAGGGGGCGTCCTACCGCGTCAAGGTGGTCAAGAACGGCCAGGATATGGGCTCGTACAACACGGACCCGGCGACCGGATCGGCAAGCTTCGCCGACACGCCGGCAGTGCAGGACCGTATATATTATAGGGTAATGGTGAAAGGGCCGCAGACTCCCTATCCGCAGATGCCCAACTCCATGGCGCTGAGCGACAACATGGTGGCGCTGTCGAACCCCGTCTTCTTAAACTTCGACCTGAAACTCCAGGCCCGTCTCGCAATTTTTCCCGAGGGCACCGACCATGCGCAATCTCTCGCTCACAGCCGGCCTGCTGGCATCGGCGCTCGTCACAGCTGCCGCCGTGAAGGTCTCCCACGCCGCGCCGCCGGCCTGCCACCTCGATGCGGCCATGGCGTCGGCGGCGGGACCGGACTGCGCGGAGCCGTGGATGGATCGGCACCTTCGCCTCAACGACCTGTTCACGGTGGGAACGCACAACAGCTACAAGCAGGCGATCCCACCTGCCGATTACGCGGTCATCGCCGCCGTCAACCCGACGGGCGCGGCCGGGCTCGATTATGCCCACAAGACGTTAACCGCGGAACTGGACGCCGGCGCGCGCCAGCTTGAAATCGATGTGGTCTATGATCCGCAGGGCGGCCGCTACACCCATCCCGAGGTCGCCGCGCTGACCCACATGCCGCTCGATCCGAGCTGGACGGCTGCGATGCAGCAGCCAGGCTTCAAGGTGCTACACGTTCCGGACTTCGACTTCCGTTCGAGCTGCCTCACCTTTAAGCAATGCCTCGGTGTCATCCGGCAATGGTCGGACGCGCATCCACGCCACACGCCGATAACCATCCTCGTCAACGCCAAGGACGGACGCGCCGCGCCCGGCGGCGTGCCACTGCTGCCGTTTGACGGGCCGGCTTTCGACGCGTTCGACACCGAGATCCGCGAGGTACTGCCGCCATCGAAGCTGGTCACGCCGAACGACGTACAGGGCCGCTATCCAACATTACGCGACGCGGTGCTGCACAACAATTGGCCGACGCTCGGCGCGTCGCGTGGGCACATCCTGTTCGCGCTCGACGAGAGCCCAGAGAAGGTCGCGATCTATCGCGGCAACCGCGGTTCGTTGGAGGGGCGGGTCGCCTTCATCAACACCGATGAGCAGTCACCCGCTGCGGCCTATCTGACGCTCAACGATCCGGTGAAGCAGAGCGGGCGGATCGCGGCCGACGTGCGCGCGGGCTTTCTGGTACGCACCCGCGCGGACTCCGACACGGTGCAGGCGCGCAGCAACGACACGGGCCACCGTGACGCCGCGTTGCGCTCGGGCGCGCAGATGGTGTCCACCGACTATCTCTGGCCGGATCCGCGCTTCTCTGGCGGCTTCGCGGTCCGCCTGCCGGATCACCTCGCGACAATATGCAATCCGGTGCGCGCCAGCGGCAAGTGCGGCGGCCTGCCGGTCGAACGCATCGCCGACGCCGACTGGCAACGCGCCGAGGCGGCACCGATGACGTTGCTCGCGCCGCGCGGGGCGGGCGGAATGTCCGCTGCCGGGTTCAAGCCCTACCTTCCTGCATCGGCATTGCCGGATGCGACCCGCATCCTGCCGCAGCCGCCGGCTGATCGGTCGCCTCTCGCAGCTGCCGACGCAGCCGTCTTCCGTCGGACCCGCGCCCTCAAGGGCTCGCCGCGCTGGGTCATGGCGACGGCAGACGTCAACGGCTCGCTCCAGGCGATGCTGGATCATTTCAGTTGCGCGATCGGCATGCTGCTCAAGCCGTCGGACATCCCTGCAACGGCGCATTTGTTCGTCCGGATGGCCGCCACCGGTGCAGGCTTCGTGCAGGGGCCGAAGGATCATTATCATCGCCGCCGCCCGTATGTTGGCACCGGTCTGCCGATCTGCGAGCCGGAAACCGATCATCTCGCGGCGGATGGCGATTACCCTTCTGGCCACACCACGGCAGGCTGGACGACGGCGCTCGTCCTGACCGAGCTACTGCCCGATCGCGCCACGGGCATCCTGGCTAGGGGGCGTGCCTACGGCGAGAGTCGCGCGATCTGTGGATCGCATTCGGTGTCGGCAGTCCAAGCCGGTTACATGACGGCCGCCTCCTACGTGGCGGCGCTGCATGGCTCGGCCGATTATCGGCACGATCTTGATACCGCACGCGCGGAGCTGGCGGCACTGCGGACCCGCGCTCCGGCGCCGGCCGCTGAACAATGTTCTGCCGAGGTCCGCCTGATTGCCGGGCGGGCGTGGTGAGCACCGCCACGGATCTCGCTAGGGCCAACACCGCAACGGAGTTGGGACAATGACACTCACGGCCTCTCCCATGGGCGGCCGCCGCTCGCGCTTTTTCGGCACTGCGGTGGTGGCGGCATCGGTCATCCACGCTCAGTCAACCACGCCTGCAGCGGTTACTGCCGAGCCCGCCAGTAGTCCGGACCTCGTCTCCGAAGTCGACCCGTTCATCGGATCAGATTGGTACGGCCAGGTGTTCGTCGGTGCCACCGCGCCCTTCGGCATGGTCAAGGTCGGGCCGGACATGGTCAGCTTCGACGGCGTGCCATCGAAATTCGGCTATCGCACCTCGGGCAACATCGTCGGCTTCAGCCACCTTCATCTCAGCGGCGCGGCGGGCAAATATGGCAACATCCTGGTCGCTCCCGTCACCGGGGCTCTCAACCCCGCCGATATCGCCTCACCCCGGACGGACGAAAGCAACGAGCCCGGCTATTATGCTGCGACGCTGACCCGTTACGGTGCGCGTGCGGAGCTGACGGCGTCGCGCCGGGTGGGCTTTCACCGTTACACCTTCTCCGGACCGGAGGAGGCGCATCTGACCGTCCGGCTCGATCGGATCCTGACCAAAGGGCGTGGGACCGAGAGTCAGCGCTTTCTCGGCGGCTCGATTGCGGTCGTGTCGGATCATGAGATTCGCGGCGTCGGCCGTTACGAGGGCGGCTGGAACAACGGTGGCGAGTACCGCGTCTATTTCGACATCGTCACCGACGTGCCCTCCTCCGGTCAACGGACCTGGACGGCAGGGGGGATCAGTGCGGCCCGGAACGCCTCGATCGACGCCGACCAACCGTTCGGTGCGACTCTGGATTTTCCCGGTCGGGCGGGGCAGGTGGTGCAGGCCAAGGTAGGCCTCTCGTTCGTCAGCATGGGCCAGGCACGCCGCAATGTCTTGAGCGAGCCGCCCGCTTGGCAGTTCGATACAGCCCGCGCCCGCACGCGGACGCTGTGGCAACAGGCGCTCGAACCGGTGCGGATCACCGGTGGCAGCGCCTCCAAGCGGCGTCAGTTCTACACCGCGCTCTACCATTCCATGCTAATGCCGTCGGATCATAACGGCGAAAACCCGGTCTGGCGGTCGAACGCGCCGCATTACGACGACTTCTACACCATATGGGACACGTTCCGGACTACCGGCCCGCTGCTTACGCTGATCGCGCCCGATCGCGAGCGTGACATGATCCGGTCGCTGATTGACATCTATCGCCACACCGGCTGGATGCCCGACGGCCGCAGCGGCGAGAGCAATGGCCGTACCCAGGGCGGCAGCAACGCCAACGTGCTGGTGGCGGACGCTTACGTTAAGGGGCTGAAGGGCATCGACTATCGCGCCGCGTACGAGGCGATGCTCAAGGACGCGACGGTTTCGCCTGCACGCGACGAGCAGGAGGGGCGGGGCGGCCTGCCCGACTATCTCACCAAGGGCTATGTCAGCGAGGCCAATCCCCGTTCAGGCTCGCGGACGGTAGAATATGCCTATAACGACTTCGCCATCGCCGAGGTGGCGTGCGGACTCGGCGACACGGTGAGGGCGCGTCGGTTCGCGGCCCAGGCCTCCAATTGGTTGAACCTTTGGGACCCCGAGCTGACGCGGGAAGGCGTCGCCGGCTTCCTGCGGCCGCGTAACGCCGATGGAAGCTGGGCGGTGCCCGACTGGACCGTGCGCGGCGAATGGCCTGCCTTCATGTATGAAGGGGATCCTTGGACCTATTCGCTTTACGCGCCGCAGGATGTGCGCCGGCTGATCACGATATCGGGCGGCCCCGAAGCCTTTGTGAAGCGGCTCGACACGACGTTCGATCATCTCCATTTCGACATGACCAACGAGCCGGGATTCCTGATCCCGATGCTGTATCTCTGGGCCGGCAGGCCCGACAAGACCGCGGACCGTGTGGCAGAGTATCTCGAAAAGGGCTTTCTCGACACCCGCGGCGGCCTGCCGGGGCCTGAGGATTCCGGCGCTATGTCGAGCTGGTTCGTGTTTCAGTCGCTTGGTTTCTACCCGTTGGCTGGACAGGACGTGTATCTGATCGGCACGCCGAGTTTTCCCGATGCCAGCCTCGCCTTAGGGAATGGCAAGATGTTGCGGATCATTGCCCGCAATTTCGATCCGACCGGGCTCGGTCGCTATGTGGTCTCGGCCGAGCTGAACGGCCGCCCCTTGCACAGCGCCTGGTTCCGGCACGGGGAGATCGCCGATGGCGGCACGCTGATATTGACGATGGGCTCCGCGCCTTCGGACTGGGGACGCGCGGCGCCGCCTCCGTCACTGTCGGACGCCCCTTCGGCACCGCACGCGCTGGCAAGCGCCTGCGCACCCGCGCCCTCCGCTGGTCAGGGCCGGGCGCACTCAAAATAGTGAAACATCGCCTTGAAGATGAATTGGGTGTCCCGGAGCGTCCCTTAGCTTCCACATCTTCTTCAGCATCTCGTCGATTGAGTAGGGGACCGGTGAGAGGGTGTTCAAAAACGTACGCTAAGCCCTGCCGTTTGAATGGCGCGCTGATCGCAGTTCGTTCAAACTCCTCAAATTGTTCTCAGACGGACAAAAACGGATTGTTGGGCAGCGGCCCGAGGGCGGCAGGCCGGAGGCTTTAGCTTCGATGTATAGAACGCGAACTCGCCCGAGGAGGAAGTTCAGCGAAACAGCCATGATGAAGCGCATTTTGTTCTGGTGCTTGCCGGTCGCTATATGTCGTCGGCGGGTGGTGCTCCGCTGGTGTCCAACACACCGGTCCTGATCTATAATCCGCCCGGCGCGACACACCAGGATCGGTTTCACGGTGGAAGAGGCCGCTTCCTGGCCATATCCGGCGGAACAGGCTCCGAGGCCGCGGCGCTCTGCATGCGCGTCCCTATGCGTATCGACTTGCTCACAGGTTCGCGCACGAGGTTGACGAAGCAGCATCGTTCAGGGTGGAAGCGTGCGCCCTGCGGCTTCAAAGTGCCGTCTTGCGGCCCTCATCCGATGAGGCACGGTTAGCAGAACATCCTCCAGTCTGACTGAGCCGTGCCGTCGAGATGATCTTTACCAGCGACGATCCCGATATATCCGTTGCTAGGGTCGCATCGGGTGCCGGCATGGCGTCGGAGGCGCCCGCAGTCGTACCGTCGAACTCTGCATGCTGTGATTTGGCGCGAAGATTACGCTGTAGCAGTTTGCCAAACCGGGCGGCCGGTACAAGCTGTTACCTTGCTGAGGTTACATGCGGGTTGATCAAACGCCCCCTCGGCTGGCTGCGTCCACCATATCGGACATCCGCACGAGTTCCGGCAGCGACGTCGCGCCCATCTTCAACATAGCCTGGCGTCGCCGGACTTTAATTGTGATCTCGCTGACACCGAGCTCCCCCGCGATCTGCTTGTTGAGAGAACCTTGAACCACCAGCGCCATTACCGCCTGCTCACCATCGTTCAGTTGGCTATAACGTCGCTGAACATCCTGCACATGCCGCTCGTCCGACAGCCTGTTTCGATCAAGCTCGATCCCGCGGTGGATTGCATCCAGCAAGTCCTGATTGGCAAACGGCTTGGATAGAAATTCGATCGCGCCAGCCTTCATTGCACGCACGGACATGGCAATATCACCGTGACCGGTAATGAAGATCACCGGGATACGGATGCCTCGGCCCACCATTTGTCCGTGGAACTCCATGCCGCTCTGGCCTGGCATACGAACGTCCAATATCAAGCAGCTCGGCACATTGGGCCGGTCGGCATCAAGAAACGCGCGGGTTGATCCGAACGCTCTCGCCGTCAATCCCACGGACGCGAGCAAATCCTCAAGTGCCGCCCGAACCGAACTGTCGTCATCGAGGATGTAGACGATCGGCGGGTCTTGGTTCGGGCCCTTTTTTGCGGTCATGCGCCAGTCGCTGCCTGGGCCGGCAGCCGGACATGGAATCTCGCGCCGTTCGGTTTCATACGGTCCACCCAGATCGCACCGCCATGCGCCTCCACGATGGTTCGGCTGATCGTCAAGCCGATCCCCGTGCCACTGCCCTTGGTCGTCCAGAACGCATCGAACAGCTGTGCCAGATGCTCCTCCTGGATGCCGCTTCCGGTATCGCTTGCCGACACCTCGATGTCGCCGCTCGCGTCCGACACCGCGGCGAGCGACAGCGTTCGCGTGTGCGGCTCGACGTTCGTCATCGCTTCGATCGCATTCAATATCAGGTTGCAGATGACTTGTTGCAGTTGGACACGGTCACCCAACACGTCCGGCAAATGAGCGGCGAGCGCAAGGTTGAGCGTGATGTCCTCTCGTTCAAGAACGCTTCGTGACAGCGCGATGGCTTCCTCGATCACCTCGTCGATGCGGACGGGTTGGAAAACCGGCGGAGCGCCGCGGGCGTGATCGCGGATGCGGGAGATGATGGTGCTGGCGCGGCTCGCGTCGGCGACGATCCGTTCGATCGCTGCCCGCGACCGGTCGAGGTTCGGCGGAGCGGAGCCCAGCCAGCGGAGGGCGGTATCGCCACTGGTGACGATCGCCGCGAGCGGCTGATTGACCTCATGCGCAATAGAGGAGGCGAGCGCGCCGAGACCGGTCACCCGCGCCACGCGGATCATCTGCGCGCGAGCTTCGTGCGCAACGTCTTCCGCCCTGACCACTTTCAGCGCCAGATAGGTCGTAATGGCGATCGTCGACAGGCTGATCGCGAGATTGACGACGCCGGCGTCCCGGGAGCCCGATTTCGTCAGCAGGAAACTGGCCAGGGTCAGCATCATGCAAATCGCCGCGAGACCTACGACGTGGCGGCTGCGGAAGCGACCGACGGCGAGCAGGATCACCGCGCTGTAAAAGACCGCGGTGGCGATTTCCAGGTCCGTCAGCGTGTCGGAAACGAAGATGGCAGCCATCAGCACCGCCATCGCCCCAACCCGGATCGCCGGAAACCGAAGCGACCGGCCCAGCCCCCCGAAGGCCCAGGCCCCGCCAAACGTCCAGGCCCGGCCTGTCGGCTGTGTCGGTGGCGCTTCCGGCATGTGTTCTGTGCCTCCATGACTGCGATCATCCGCAGCGATCCCCGGATCGTCGGTGTGATCGTCGCACAGCATAGAACTCGGCGGCCCCCGATCCAATCGGAAGCGAGGGTTCGATATACCTTCGTATAGGTCGGCTTTCCCAATGGAATATCGCGCCCTCGGGCTGGCCAACCTATCGGGCAATCGCTGACTATCCTGCCTTTTCGAACATTCGAAACGCATTGGTTGGCGCAATGACGAAACTGACCAAAGGGCGCGTGATGCCGATCGGCTTTGTAACGGTGCGTTCAGCACGCTTGGGCCGGACCGCGCAGTGCGTGGCCTTCGGACCCGCAATCCTTGCATGTGCGGCGTGGTTGACGGGGTGCAGCGCAAAGGCTCCCCTGGTGCCTCCCGAAGCGTCGGCCTTCGTCATGCAAGGCGACCGGGTGGTCATCCCCAAAAGTTCGCCGCTGCGATCGCGGATCGCGATTGCTTCGGTGGGCGAAGCCGACATCGCTCGGCAGATCGTCTCGCCTGCCGTCGTCGAAGCTGACCCGGCCGGGCAGAACCACGTCCTGACCCCGCTCTCGGGCCGGATCGTAAAACTCGGGGTGCGGCTCGGCGATCATGTCCGCGCCGGGCAGATGCTGGCCGAACTCGCGTCACCCGATCTTTCCGCGGCACTCGCCGACGATGCGCGTGCGCGGACCCAATTGCGATTGACGACCGCCGCCCGTGCACGCGCGCAGGGCGTGAAGGCGATCGGCGGTGCCGCGGACAAGGACGTCCAGCAAGCGCAGGCCGACTATGCCGCAGCTCAGGCAGAGGCGGCGCGCGCGAGTTCGCGACTGCGTCAGGTTGGGGCATCCGCTTCGGTTCGGGGCGGTGGCCTCGCGCTGACCGCGCCGTCCTCCGGCGTCGTGACCGACCTTGCCGCCGCACCCGGTGCCTTCTGGACCGATCCGACCGCAGCGCTGATGACCGTTGCCAACATCGGTACGGTCTGGGTCACGGCGAATGTCGCCGAGAGCGATCTGGGGGCGGTCCGCGCAGGCCAGCCGGTCAGCATCACCTTCAGCGCTTTTCCCGGGGAAACCATCGCCGGACGGGTGCAGTCGATCGCGCCGATGCTCGATTCCGATACCCGGCGTACCAAGGTCCGGATCGCGGTCGCCAATGCGGCCGGGCGCTTCAAACCGGGGATGTTCGCCACCGTCGGTTTCACCCCGCCCGCCAAAATCGCGCCGAGCGTGCCGACCACCGCGCTGCTTCTGCACGATGACGCGACGACGGTTTATGTCGAGGTAAGTCCGTGGACCTTCATACGCCGCGTGGTGGAAACCGGCGCGGAACAAGGTGGCCGCACGACGATCACCGGTGGCCTGATCAGTGGCCAGCGGGTTATCGCCAAGGGTGGTGTGTTGCTCGATGATTGATCGGTTCATTCGGCTCGCCATCGCGCGGCGCACGATCGTGATGTTCATCGCGGTCTTCATCGCCGTCTACGGCTGGTATTCGTGGCGGCAGTTGTCGATCGAAGCCTATCCCGACATCGCCGACGTCAGCTCGCAGGTCATTACCCAGGCCCCCGGGCTCGCGGCCGAGGAAGTGGAGCAGCAGATCACCGTGCCGATCGAGCGTGCGCTCAACGGCACGCCGGGCCTGGCGATCATGCGGTCCAAGAGTACCTTCGGCCTGTCGCTCATCACGCTCGTCTTCCGCGACGGATCGGAAGATTACTGGTCGCGCCAGCGGATCCAGGAACGCATCACGGGCGTCACCCTGCCGACGGGCATCACGCCGGGGCTCGACGCGCTGACCTCGCCCATCGGCGAAATCTATCGCTACACGCTCGAGTCCGACACGCTGGGTCAGCGCGAGCTGTCCGAAATCCAGCAATGGGAAATCATCCCGGCACTGGGACAGATCCAGGGCGTTGCCGGCGTCAACAATTTCGGTGGCATCACCACGCAGTACGAAGTCGAGCTGGATCCGGTCCAGTTGCAGCGCTTCGGTCTCTCGCTGAAGTCGGTCGAGGATGCGATCACCGCCAACAATCACAGCACTGGCGGCAGCGTCATTACGCGTGGCGAGCAGGGCTATGTCGTGCGCGGCGTGGGCGCGTTGCACGATCTGACCGATCTCGGCAGCGTCGTCGTCACCCAGAAGGGCGGGTCGCCGGTGCTGGTCCGCGATCTCGGCAAGGTACGACTGAGCCAGGTCGAGCGGCACGGAATCCTCGGCAAGGACCGGCACGGCGATGCTGTCGAGGGGATCGTGACCCTGCTCCGCGGCGAGAACCCCTCGCGGGTGATGGACGATGTCCATGCCAGGGTGATCACGCTGAATACCCAGCTGGCCCGCAGGGGCGTAAAGATCGTTCCCTATCTCGACCGTTCAGATCTCGTCCACACCACCGTCGACAAAGTGTCGCACACCGTGTTCGAGGGCGTCGGCCTGGTCCTGATCGTGCTGATCCTGTTTCTCGGCAGCGCGCGCAGCGCCCTGATCGTCGCGATCGTCATTCCGCTCGCCATGCTGATCGCGTTCATTCTGATGCACCTGACGCATGTGCCGGCCAATTTGCTGTCGCTCGGCGCGATCGATTTCGGCATCATCGTCGATGGCGCCATCGTGATGATGGAATCGCTGCTCCGGCGGCGTGAAGCACGGCCCGAGGAGCCGCTTACGCTTGCCGACGCGACCGATGCCGCGGTTCAGGTCGGCCGTCCGATCTTCTTCGCGACGATCATCATCGTCACCGCCTATCTGCCACTGTTCGCGTTCCAACGGATCGAAGCGAAGCTGTTCACGCCGATGGCGTTCACCGTAGGCTATGCGCTGCTCGGCGCGCTGCTGGTATCGCTGACGCTGGTGCCGGGCCTTGCCTATATCGCCTTTCGCAAACCGACCAAAAGCTTCCATAACCCGGTGCTGGCCTGGATCGATCGCGGCTACGTGGTGGTACTGCGCCGCTGCCTCGATCTCCCGGTCATCATCTATGGCATTGCCATCGCCGCTGCGCTGGCGGTTCTGCTCCTTGGCGCGACCGTCGGCCGCGAATTCCTGCCCCCGCTCGACGAAGGCTCGATCTGGCTACAGGTCCAGCTGCCCAGCGGCATATCGCTGGAGAAGGGCAAGGAAATGGCGGGCGAACTGCGCCGCGCGGTCCGCAGCTTCCCCGAGACCTCCTACATCGTGACCCAGCTTGGTCGCAACGATGACGGCACCGATCCCTTCACGCCCTCGCATATCGAGGCAAGCGTCGGTCTGCACCCGTATGGCACCTGGCCCTCCGGCGAGACCAAAGCCGATCTGATCCGCCGCATGGATGCAAAATTCAAGACGATGCCCGGCTTCAACATCGGCTTCAGCCAGCCGATGATCGACGGTGTCTACGACAAGATGGCAGGTGCGCACAGCGAACTGGTCATCAAAATCTATGGTGAGGATTTCCACGAACTGCGCCGGATCGGCAACGCGGTCGTCGGCGTGCTGAACAAGACGCCAGGCTCCGCCGATGTCGCGCTCGACCAGGAGCCGCCGCTGCCGCAACTGGTGGTGCAGGTCGATCGCGCGGCCGCAGCGCGGCTCGGCGTCAACGCGGGCGATGTCGCCGATCTGATCCAGACCGGAATCGGCGGCGAGGGCATCGATAAGCTGTATGTCGGCGATCGGCGCTACGATATCGCGGTGCGCTTCCCCGCCGCCACGCGCAGCACCATCGCCGAAATCGGCACCCTGCCGATCACCACGGCGAGCGGCGCGCAGGTGCCGCTTTCCGCGGTCGCGCATGTTTCACTGAAGTCCGGCGAGAGCACGATCACGCGCGAGATGGGCCACCGCCATCTGACCGTGAAGCTCGATTATCGCGACCGCGACCTGACCTCGTTCCTGCACGATGCGCAAGCCAACATCGCGCGCCAGGTCACGTTCGATCATGCCGCCTACCATCTCGAATGGGGTGGCCAGTTCGAGAATCAGGCGCGCGCGGAGAGCAGGCTTGGCGTCATTCTGGGCATCATGTTCGGCGCGATGGCGCTCCTGCTCTACGTGCAGTTCGCGCTGTTGCGACAGGTGCTGCTGATCCTGGGCGTGGTACCGCTGGCGACGCTGGGCGGACTGGTGGCGCTGCACCTGACCGGGGCGACGCTCAACGTCGCATCGTCGGTCGGCTTCATCGCCTTGTTCGGCGTCGCGATCCAGAACGCGATCATCATGGTTTCGAACCTCAACACCCGCCGCGTCGATGGCGAAGGGTTGCTGGGGGCCGTCATGATGGGCGCGCGCGAACGGCTGCGTCCGGTGCTGATGACCGCAACCGTCGCCACCATCGGGATGCTGCCGGCGGCGCTCAATACCGGCGTTGGCAGCGACGTGCAGCGAGGATTGGCGACTGTGGTGGTCGGCGGCCTGATCGTCGCGACCGCCTTGACCCTGTTCGTCGTGCCGACGCTGTATTTCGTGATCGAGCGCGCCGTCTCCCGCCGGAGCGAACGCCAGACCCAGCGCCAGAACCAGCAACCGCAGGGTGCGCCACTACGCGAAACGGAAGTATGATCCGATGCGCATGATTTCCGCCCTCAGCGCCGGCGTGTCGCTCGGCTGTCTGCTGCTCGCCGGTTGCGCGGTCGGCCCCGGCTTCCAGCGACCCAGCGCGCCTGCCGACGCCGCCTATGCGAACCTGCCGGGTGCGCAGCCCGGCGGACTCCAGACGGTCGTTCCCGGTGCCGACATTCCGGCGGACTGGTGGACCCTGTTCCATTCGCCGGCGCTCGACACACTCGTCCGGCGAGCGATCGCCGGCAACCCCGATCTCGCCGGTGCCCGCGCGGCACTGCGTCAGGCGCAGGAATTGGCCAAGGCGGATCGTGGTGCCTTCCTGCCAAGCGTCGGGGCGAATGCCGCAACGACGCGATCGCGAAATCCCGGCGTGCTGGCCTCGCCGCTGCAGTCGAACAGCAACCTTTATACGCTGACCACAGCGCAGCTTAACGTCGGATACACGCTCGATGTCTTCGGTGGCATTCGCCGCCAGGCCGAGAGCAGTGCAGCCGACGCAGAAGCACAGCGGTTCCAGACCGAGGCGGCCTATCTCACGCTGACCTCGACCGTCGTCGTCGCAGCGATCACAGAGGCCTCGCTGCGCGAGCAGATCGTGGCGACCGAAAAGACCATCGCGGCTCAGGTGCATATCCTCGACATTCTGCGCGGTCGCTTGCAACTCGGCGATGTCGCGCGCGCCGATGTCGCCGCCCAGCAGACCTTGCTCGCCCAGACCGAGCAATCGCTGCCCCCGCTGCAGAAGCAACTGGCGCAGCAGCGCGATCAGATCGCGGCGCTCGCCGGGCAGATGCCTGGGGTCGAACAGCCGCGTCTCGATCTCGCGAGCCTCACGCTTCCATCCCATCTGCCGCTCAGCCTGCCCGCCCGGCTGGTCGATCAGCGGCCGGATGTGCGGGCCGCCGAAGCCGATCTGCATGCCGCGGGCGCACAAGTGGGTGTGGCCATCGCCGCCCGGCTTCCCGCCATCACGCTTGGCGGCAGTGCCGGTGGGTCATCGACCAATTTTGCGACCCTGCTCGCGCCGGCGAACGTCCTGTGGAGCGTCGTCGGCGGGGTGACCGCGCCGCTGTTCGACGGCGGGGCCTTGCGCCACCGGCAGCACGCGGCCGAAGCCGCTTATGACCAAGCCAAGGCCCATTACCGCAGTGCCGTGCTGGCGGCGTTCCAGAACGTATCCGACGCGCTGGCCGCCATCGCTACGGACAGCGACAACCTGCGCGCTGCCGAGCGATCCGGACGAGCCGCGGCCGACAGCCTCGCCATCGCCCGGGACCAAGCGCGCTTGGGGGCAATCGCGCCGTTTCAGGTGCTCAACGCAGAACAGGCCTATTGGCAATCGAGCATTGCCGTCCTGCAGGCACGGGCGACGCTATACGCCGACACCGCAGCCTTGTTTCAGTCGCTTGGCGGCGGGTGGTGGAACCGCTCTGAACACGGATAGCTACCGCGAAGCTGACCGAGCATCCGCTTTCGGAAAGCGACGATCGCGGGTTGAACGTCCACTTGTGGGTTCTACCCGCCGAGGGCGTTCTCTCGGTTAACGCCCAAGATCCGACATTCTAGCTACTCTGAGTTCTCCCAGAAGCGGTTGACCATTCATTTGGGTAACGATCCGGTCAAAGCAACAATAAATCGCATACGCTTTCTGCCGATTGCTCAGGTAAAGCGCCGCCGGTTCAGGCCACGCCCGGTCTCCCCGCCTCGACGGACACCGCGTGCAGTAGTCCGACCGTGGCGGCCCGATCGGCGCGATCGCTGATCGCCATGCAGCGCGCGTCCATCCGGTCGCGGTGCAGATCGACGCTCAGATAGCCGCGATGCGTCGCGTCGAAATAGCGAATGTGCGGGTTCGCCGGCAGCGCGGCACGGATGCCGGCATCGGGCGGACCGTTCGAGGTAATCGAACTGACAACGATCTCCGCCGCCACCGCCGGATCGCTGGGCCGGTCGAAGCGCTGGCGCAGGTCGTTGCACCAGAACGAATGGTAATCGCCCGCCAGCGTCACCGGATTGGACAGCTTCGTCTCGACCATAGCATCGAGCAGGCGCGTTCGCGCCCCGCCGAAGCCGTTCCATGTGTCGGTCCAGATGAGCGGCTCGGGGCTGCCCTCTACCACGAGCGGCGCGACCAGCAGGTTCTGGACGAGCAGGTTCCAGTGCGCCGCGCTCTTCGCCCAGCCGTCGTACAGCCAGCGCTCCTGCTCGAAGCCAAGAAAGGTGCGTGACGGATCTGCGAGATCGGCGCAGCTGATCGGCGCCATATGGCCGCGACGCGTCTTCTGCCCGTCGATGCAGGCGGGCGGCGAGCGAAACTGACGACCGTCGAGCACGTCGAACTGCGCCAGATCGCCCCAGCGGAAGCGACGGTTGAGCCGGAACGTGTCGCCGCGCATCACCCGCGACAGCCGGACCGGCATGTTCTCGCAAAAGGCGCGGTACGCGGTCAGGCGGCGCAGGACGAACTGCGCGGGCGTGAACGCCGGGTCCTGCGACCAGATGCCCGAATAATCGTTCTGCACCTCGTGATCGTCCCATGTCGCGATGCATGGCGCTGCGGCGTGGAGACGCTGGAGATCTCTGTCGGTCCGATGCAGCGCGTAACGGCGACGATAGTCGGCGAGCGTCTGCGCCGGGCCCATGCCGTAGGACCGCACGGCCTGTTTCAAGCGTTCGGGCGAAGCGCTGTCCTCATAGATGTAATCGCCCAGAAACAGCGTGAAGCGGCTGTCCTCCTCGGCGGCCATGTGGCGATAGGCGGAGAAATAGCCCATTTCCCAGTGTGAGCAGGTGGCAGCGGTGAAGCGAACCGCGGCGGGTGACGCCGTGATCGCGGGCGCCGTCCAGGCGCGGCCGACCGGGCTCTGCGTGCCGGCGGCGAGGAAGCGATACCAATAGGGGCGATCGGGCTTCAGCCCGGCGACCTCGACATGGACGGCGGACGCGAGCGCTGGCTGTGCCACCGCCTCGCCGCGCACGACGATGTGACGGAACGCGTCGTCGGTGGATACCTCCCAGCGTACGGGCATCGGGGCGACGTTACCACCCAGGCCATCCTCGGCAAGCGGGTTGGGCGCGATGCGCGTCCAGATCACGAAGCCGTCAGGCTCGGGCTCGCCGCTCGCCACGCCGAGCGAAAATGGATCGGTCGCGGCAAAGGCGCGGCCGTGTAGCAACAGCGCGGGCGCGCCGATCGCGGCTCCAGCCAGGAAACGCCGGCGGTCGAACGAGGGAAAAGTCATTTGGGGAAACCTTGTGCTGGAAGGCATCGGCGCGGACGGACCTGCCCCCGCGCCAAGTGCTCAGTAGCGGTAGCTGGCGCGTACGCCGACGGTGCGCGGCGGATGGACCGACACGGTCCGTGCGGTAATGAAGCGGTTGCGCGTTTCCTCGATATACGCGTCGAACACGTTATGCGCCCAGAGCGTAACCTTCAGCGCGGAGTTCGGTGGCGAGATCGTGAAGTTGGCGTTTGCCAGCCAGTATGACGGGATCACAGACGCGTCGGACGTGCTGAACCGCGACGAACGATAATTATAGTTGAACTCGGGCTCAACCTGCCAACCGAGCACTGGGAAGCTGTATGACACAGAGCCCTTGTAATCGAGCTTTGGCAAGGGGAGCCGCTCACCGGCGTGATCGACATAGGTGATATTGGAATAGGTGCCGTCCGCATTCAGCGTCGCGGAGTCAGGCGCGGCATATTCGTCATACTCGCCATATTTGTAGGCGAGCGACTGCGAAATGTTCAGTCCGCGCACCGGCGCCAGCGTCAATTCGCCTTCTACGCCGTAGATGTGCGATTTGGGCACGTTGACGATCCGTCCGACGCGCGACGTTTCAGTATAGAGAATGCCCTGGAGTTGCTGGTTGCGATAATCGTAATAGAAACCGGCCAGGTTCAGCCGCACCTTGCGATCGAACAGGTCTGATTTCAGCCCTACTTCATAGGCGACCAGCGTTTCCGGGTCATACGGCTCGGCTTGCAGCGGGTTGCCACTGTTGTACGTCGTGAACCCGCCCGACTTCACCCCGCGTGAAATGCTGGCATAGCTGTGGACGTCACGCATCATCGCCCAGTCGATCGCCGTCTTGCCCGACCATTCGCGCATGTCGCGGCGCGGGCTGGCGGCCGCGGCCAGGCGATAGGTCGGATAGATCACCGCCGACACGAAATCATCAAGCGCACGCGTCTCATATTCGTATCGCGCGCCACCCGAGATCTTCAGCTTAGGTGTGATATACTGCTCGACATTGCCGAAGATCGCCGTGGTCTGCACCTTCTGGTCGTAGGTCGTGCTGTAGTAGTTCTTCAGCGTCGAGGCTTCCGAAAAGTCGGAGTAGAAGCCGCCGCTGATCGTTTCGTTGGCGTGGTAAAGCCCGCCGAGCCAGCTGAACGGGCCGTCGCCGTTCGACGCCAGCCGGATCTCACCCGACGTCGTCTTGATGTCATTGAAGAAATAGGTGCCGGCTTCGTTAGAGGCGGTCGCGTCCCAGTCGTTGAACTCGCGGCGCTTAAACGATTCGTGCGCCAAGATCGCGGTCAGCGTGGCCCAGCCCATATCGGTCTGGGTGCGCAGGCTCGCGCCATAGCCTTCGTTGTTGCGAAACGGCTTGGCGTTGGTGCCGACGCCGATCAGCTTGGCGAAATAGGGCGAGATGCCCCAGCCGGTGACGCGCGGATTGGTGTCGGCCAGGTAGGCCTTGCCGAGCGGCGCGTAATTGTGACTCTGGAAATCGTTGAGCAGCTGCAGGCCCGCACCATCGGACTTGTCGCGCACATAGTGTCCAGAAAAATCGATGATGGTGGCGGCGCTCGGCTCCCAGCGCAGTTTCAGGCGACCCGATTGCTGGTCCTTGGCACCGAGCTTCTCGCCAGTGTCCCGATTATACTGCCAGGCGCCGCCTTCGTTGACCGAGAAAGCTAGACGCGCGCTCAGCGTGCTGGCCAGCGGTCCCGACACGAACCCCTCGACGCTCGTCTCGTTATAGCTGCCATAATATGCGTCGATCCCGGCGCTCGGCACCTTGGTCGGTGCGTTGGTGATGATGTTGATCGCGCCGCCGGTCGAGTTACGCCCATAAAGCGTGCCCTGCGGGCCGCGCAGCACCTCGGCGCGCGCGATGTCGAACAACGCGCCCTGCGTCATCGAACCATAGGGATAGGCTACCTCGTCGACGTAGACGCCGACGGTACCGGTATTGTTCGCGGCGTAATCAGTGCCGCCGACGCCGCGGATGCGGAACTGTGGCTGGCCGCCGCCGAACTGGCTATCGATCTCGAGGCTGGGAACGCTGTTCTCCAAGTCGGTGACATTATAAACGTTGCGCTTATCGAGTTCGCCACCACCGATCACGGTAAGCGCGGCCGACACGGTTTGTGCGGCTTCGGGACGGCGCTGTGCCGTCACGACGATGTCTTGCACGCCGTCAGCCGACGCATCGGAGACGGGCGTCTGGTTCTGTGGTACGGTTTGCGCGATAACCGGCGTGCCGGCGACCAGCATTGTGGCGAGTGCGAGCGCAGACGACGCGCCCACGCGCCGGCGACCGCACGAGGCGGCACCAGTGAAGATAAACATGATTTCCCCTACGGATACGATGGCGCGCGGCTTTGATGTTTCCGCTGGCCATCGGCAGTCGGAACGCTGAACAAAATTGGTCTTTGTTCGGTACGCATTGCGATACGAGGGTTAAGTTTCACGTCTATGACAGCACCAGATTCCGTAGCGGAAACGGAAGTTTTCTGGATCGGAGCTCCAGACAATCGACAGCGAGGCGACGTGGCGGGTCTGCAGGCGCCTTTGCTTCGGCAGTCATGCAACTCGCTGGTAGACCCGCAAGCCGGATTTTGAGGCGCAACTGCCTCATGACTGGATCGAAGGTCGTGCAGAGCGGTGGTCTTTGACCCCGTGAAGGAACGGCCGGTATCGATAGCTTGACCCTCAAAGCAGACCGCCGTTCTCCTCTCATGACGGCGTTCATAACGGGATATCAGACGCCAAAAGCTGCCGGCGCGAAGTCGAATGAATGTCTGAAGTAGGGAAGCGGGGAGGGGGGCGCGAATGGCCGATTATGGGTCAGGCACGACTGAGATCGAGGAGGCTAGCCTATCGCTCCGCGTTTCGCGCCGCGACGTGGTGTGGATCGTCGCCAGGGACATCGTTACCCATGCTGCCGACTCCAACCCCGCCGCCACCCATGCCCCCACCACCACCGCCGCCGCTCCGGCCAGCATCGTCTTTGCTGCTACCACCTCTGCCGCCCGACGGCGCGGGACGCGTGGGTCCCTGCATCGCGATGGTCAGGTCGGCCGGGATCGGGTCGAGGTCGAGCGCATCGCGCACGAACGCACGAAGCGACACGACCAGCTCGTGCGTGTGGACCGGGTGGCCCGCGACCAGCTCGCGAACCGCCCTGTCCGCGAGCCGGACATGCTCCTCGGTACCGAGCAGGATGATGTCGGACAGCGCGGCCTCGACCGCGTCGCGAATCCGGCGCGTGCGGTCCGACCGCACCGCGCCTTCCGCACTGAGGTCCAATGCGGCCATCGGCTCCTCTGCGACGCTGCCCTGCTCCCGACGCCGCAGGTCACGCCGGTGGGCCGGATCGACGGTTAGGTCCCCCGTGAACGAGCCGCCGAGGACCTTATAGGCGGCGATAAGCGTCTTGAGACGCTCGTTGATCTGCCGGTTCATGCGTTCACGGCGCTGCTGGAACGTCATTTGGGTGAGCAGACGGATGCCAACCCCCAACAGCGTAACCAGCGTCAGCCCGAGGATGGTGGCGAGTAGGCTCTGCCAAGAGCTGAAATCCAGACCGCGCAAGTGCATCCCCCTAGTTACAGTCTACGGAACGCCCGTCGAACTTGCATTTGCCGCAGAGCGGCACGACGACGAAGATAGCTCAAGCAATTTCGCTCTGTTAGCGCAGCTGAACGGATGTCCGCAGTTGGCAAGACGGAAAGCGACGCCGAATGTCACCTTCTGGGGCCTCCATGCTTGATGATCGACAGCGTATTACGGAGTGCGTTCAGATCCATGCCATCCCGAATATGGGATGGTTCTTCCCGTCACCATAGCTTTATCGCGCGATCGGCGGACCCCATCTTCCTGTCTCCTGGCGCAATATGCGTCGTTACCAACGATCCTGGAAACCACGATGCAGAAGCAGGGAAACACCATTCTAATAACCGGCGGTGGATCGGGAATCGGAAGAGCGCTGGCGCATCGTTGGCATGATCTGGGCAACACGGTCATTGTCGTTGGCCGCAAAGCGGGGCCGCTGGATGAAACGGTCGCCGGCCGCACCGGGATGGCCTCCTACGTCCTCGACGTTGCCGATCCTGCGTCGATCGAAGCTGTCGCACATCGTATCATCAGCGAGCATCCCGACCTCAACGTGCTGGTCAACAACGCCGGTGCCTCCTTCGCAGAGGATCCAACCAGCGCGCGAGACCTGTCCGACGCTGAAGCCATGATCGCTACCAACTTACTCGGACCAATCCGGATAATTGACGCCTTCATCGAGCACCTAAAAATCAAGCAAAACGCGGCGATCGTTAACGTGTCGTCAGGCCTGGCTTTCGTACCTTATGCTCCGTCGTCGACATACAGCGCGACAAAAGCCGCTGTTCATTCCTACACTGCTTCTCTGCGCGCCCTCCTGAAGGGTAAGGTCGAGGTGATCGAGATCGTACCGCCGCAGGTTGCGACGGCCTTGACGCCGACCCTCAAGGACTCACCCTACAGCGTGCCCTTGGATGACTTCGCCGACGAAGTGATGGCCTTGTTCGATCAGCAGCCACCGTCAGAGGAAATTATTGTTGAGAGCGTTGAGCCGTTCCGCTTTGCCGAACGTGACGGAAAGACCAACGAACTGATCGCGAGCATGCTACCGGAATAGATGCAGAGCGGGCCTCCGCATCCGGTAGAATAGATGGCCCGGAACGCCATGATCCCAGGCGCAGGGCCATCCATCCATCCCTGCGCCAACCGCGTCTGGAATTTCTGTTCACGATCAAACCGCCGCGACACCGCCATCCACGAAGAGTTCGTGGCCCGCGACGAAGCTGCTTTCGTTCGACGACAGGAAAAGGACGGCATTCGCGACATCTTCGAGGCGTCCCAGGCGCCCAAGCGGAACTCCCTTGATGACCGCTTCTTCAGCTCCGGGTGTAGTGTCGAAATAGCTCCGGATCAGAGGTGTTTCCGTTGCACCTGGGGAGACGACGTTCACACGGATGCCGCGTTCTTTCAGATCGTTGGTCCAACTCCGCCCAAACGAGCGGACCGCGGCCTTGCTGGCATTGTAGAGCGACTGGCCCGGATATGCCTTGGAGCCCGCAATCGAGCCATTGAGGACAATCGCACCCCCCTCCGTCATCAACGGCAGTGCTTTCTGCACCGTGAAGACCAGACCTTTCACGTTGAGGCCGAACGTTGAATCGAAATGCGCTTCGTCGATCGCTTCAAGGGGGACGGGCTGGTGCATGCCGGCATTGGCGAACACAACATCAACCCTGCCGTGGTCACGCTCGACGCGCTCGTAGAGCTTCGCAAGGTCGGCAAGGTTCGTGACGTCGCCTTGTACACCGACTGCGCCGTGACCGATCTGGCTGACGGCTCGATCGAGCAACGCCTGACGCCGCGCGGTGATGTACACCAGAGCGCCCTCTTCCGCAAAAAGCTGTGCGGTTGCCAACCCGATGCCGTCACTACCACCCGTAATTACCACGACCTTGCCTTCGAACCGCTTCGCCATCATATTACCTTTTCGTACAAGTGGAGGATTCTTCCACTTCAGATATGGAGGATTCCTCCACTTAGCAAGGGGAAGTAAAATTGATCGAGGCTGGCCTACGTGTCGACGCGGAACGGAACCGCCAACGCATCCTCGTTGCGGCAGAGGCGTTATTCCTGGAACGCGGTGCAGGCATCCCGCTGGAGGACGTGGCCAAGCGGGCGAACGTTGGGATCGGAACACTCTATCGCCGCTTTCCGACGCGCGAGGCGCTGTTGGCGGCCACCAGCGACGAGCGATTTATGTCTGTCGCAGAGACGAGCCGCGCGCGCGACGCGGATCATGATCCCGGAGAGGCGATGCGCCGCTTTCTTGGGGATCTCGCGATGAACACAAGCGTCTACCAGAGCCTTGCCGCTTCGTTAGGAACTGTCATCCAACACGGGACATCCGGCTGTACTGCCATTACCGCGGAGGGGCAGCGACTGCTTCGGCGCACGCAGGAGGCCGGTGTCATTCGTGAGGACGCCAGCTTCGACGACATCATCTGTGTGGTGAGTGCGATATCCATGGCGGTCGAAAAGGACAGTGCACCAGCGTCGCGCGTTGCTCACCTGGTGGACCTGCTTCTCAACGGCATGCGCGTTCGTTGACGAGTCCGGTAATCGGAATGGCCTGATCTTCCAGCTTGTACCCATGAGTTGCACCTATGAGCACCCGACACTCAGCCGAGCTTTCCCGAAAACGGCCCGGCTAGTGAGAAGGCGTGGGCGTTCTCAAAATTGATGGTATTTTGAGAAAGTACGGTGCGTCCTAGGCGAGTGCCTTGCTATCTCCATGCTACCTGCAAGCATCACATCTAGCAGCGTCGATGAGGGTCACGAAACGTGCTTCACCTTTCTGGCAACGATGCCGGCAACGGTTTCGTCGGCGATGCGCGATAATTCTTCCGCTGTTGCGCCGTCTCGTGCCTGCACGGACATCCCCTGCTGTACGGCAGAAAGGTAGGCAGCGAGCCGCTCTGCCTCGGATCTCTCGACCCATCGGGACAAGGCGTCGGCTATGCGGCCGCGGAGCGCGCGTCGTCGATCGCCCAGCTCGCGTGCGAGATCCTGTTGCTCGGTCGCGCCTTCGACCAAGCCGGTCGAGATCATGCAACCACGATGCTCGGCCGTGACGGCCCGAATGGCGGCATCGAGTAGCCCCGTCACCGCCTGCCCGAGGGTCTCGGCACCTTCCATGCCGTCCAGCGCACCGGGAAGACCGGCGTAGAGGTCGAGTGCTTCGCGGTAGAGACCCGCCTTACTCCCGAACGCGGCGTACAGGCTGGGTGGAGCAATACCGATCGCGCTTGTCAGGTCGGCAACCGAGACGCCTTCATACCCGTGCCGCCAGAACAGACGCATCGCTGTCTCGACTGCCTGATTGCGATTGAAGCTGCGCGGACCCGCGGAGCGGCGCTGTCGTGGCTTATCCATAGCGATCACTAAACACAGCTTGACGCTAGAACGCAATACGCTAGTCTATATCGATCGCTAAAGATAAGGATCGTATTGCATGACCCGCTTGCCCTTTCCGACCGTCACCGGGTTTGGCTCCGTCCACGGAGTGCCCAGCTTACCGTCCGGCTTCGACGACGTATTCGAAAGCTACCAGGCGCCGACAGGGGAGGTAGCGCTTCACGCGGTGATCGGGGGAGAAGGTCCTCCATTGCTCCTCCTCGGCGGTTGGCCGCAGAACTGGTACATCTGGCGCGACGTGATGCTGCCTCTGGCAAAACATTTTACTCTCGTCGTACCCGACCCGCGCGGGCTCGGCATCTCGGACAAGCCAGAGGATGGCTACGACAAGGGAACGCTGGGACGCGACCTCTTCGGACTCATGACGACGCTCGGCCACGAACGGTTTGCGATGGTTGGTCATGATTGCGGCATGTGGGTCGGCTACGCGATGGCGGCGGACCAGCCCGAGCGCATCGACCGGATCGCACTCGGCGAGGCGATCATCCCGGGCGTCGCTGTATCTCCGCCGCTGATCTCTGACGACCGGCAGACAAGCGATTTCCTTTGGCATAACAATTTTTGTCGCGTGCGCGGGATCAACGAGGAACTAGTGGTTGGTCGTGAGGAGATTTTCTTCGACTATCAGTTCACTAAGATTGCAGTGCCTAACCCGATCCCGATCGACATCCGTAGCTTCTACATCGACCTCATCAAGCGCGATCGCCGAACGCTACGGGCGAGCTTCGACTACTACCGCGCAATCGACGACGACATCCCTGCTAATCGCGAACGGATGAAGACCAAACTGATGATGCCCGTGCTCGGCTTTGCGGGTGAGCTGGCGTGCGCTGGGGCGGTAGAGGAGCAGCTTCGCCGTGTCGCTGATGATGTTCACTGCGCCGTGATCCCGGGTTGCGGTCACTTTGTACCCGAAGAAACACCCGACGCCCTGCTGGCGCTGCTGACGCCCTTCCTTGAGCCGTATCGTACCCAGTCGATCATTCCCTGACCTAACCAGAACCACACGATAGCTGCTAATCCGGGTTGGCGACGGCGTTTCCCGGCGCGTGAGAGGCTGCCGTCAGAAATCACCTGTCTGCCGTACATTCAAGGATCGCATAGCGCGGGCTGCGACCGGGGAGGCATTCCCGATTAGGATCGGGAATCAAGAAGGTGGGCATCTTCCCGATGGTCCCCATCAAGAGAATTCATCGCCAGCACCTGCCTATGGCTCCTTACCGAAAGTCACCCTAGATGGATGATATCGTGCGGCAAGGTCGTATGGGTAACGGCGTCAACGGGGAGATGACGATGCTGGGTATCATGAAGCGGATTTCGCCCGTGGTACTGCTCGCGACCATCGCAATGGCCAGCACCGCGACGGCGAGTGAGCTTCCACAACTCGTTGAGAAGGAAGGCCGGCACGCGCTGATGGTCGACGGTGCACCGTTCCTTATGCTTGGCGTTCAGGCCAACAATTCGGCAAATTACCCGTCTCAACTCTTGACGGTGTGGCCCGCCATAAAGGCTGCCCACGCCAACACGTTGGAAATGCCGGTCGCTTGGGAGCAGATTGAGCCGATCGAGGGGAAATTCGATTTCTCCTTCGTCGACGAGTTGTTGAAGCAGGCGCGGGCCAACGACGTCAGGCTGGTCCTCCTGTGGTTCGGTACTTGGAAGAACAACAACCCAGACTACGCCCCGGAATGGGTGAAGCTGAACAACGCACGCTTTCCGCGTGTCATTAACGCGAAAGGCGAGATGAAGAACTCGCTCTCGCCGCATTTCCGGGCAACGCTGGAGGCGGACAAGCGCGCATTCGTGGCACTCATGCAGCACCTGAAAGCCGTCGATCAGGACCATAGCGTCATCATGGTCCAGGTCGAAAATGAGACCGGCACGTACAGCGCGGTGCGGGATTTCTCACCCACGGCGCAGCGGCTGTTTAACCAGCCGGCACCGGCCGAGTTGGTCAAGGCGATGCACGCCAAGCCCGGCACCTGGCGTGAAGCATTCGACAAGGACGCCGACGAATATTTTCACGCTTGGCATATCGCTCGGTACGTCGACGAGGTCGCAGCAGCCGGCAAGCGCACGCTGCCGCTGCCGATGTACGTCAACGCCGCATTGCGAGATCCTTTCAAATACCAGGATCCGTTTACCTACTCCTCGGGCGGACCGACTTGGAACGTTCTGGACGTCTGGAAGACCGCAGCGCCCACTATCGATGCCATCGCGCCGGATATTTATGACCGTGATAGCGCAAGGGTTCGCAAAACCCTGGACCAGTACGGACGTGCGGACAATGCCTTGTTCGTTCCCGAAATCGGCAGCGACAAAGGCTATGCTCGGCACTTCTACGACGTCCTTGGCCGGCAGGGCATCGGCTTTGCGCCATTCGGTTTGGATTACTCAGGCTTCTCGAACTACCCGCTAGGGGCAAGGGTCGTGAACGCGCAAACCGTCGACAATTTTGCGGTCCATTACCGTCAATTTGCCCCGATGGCGCGAGAATGGGCCAGAATCTCGTTCGAGAACAAGGTCTGGGGGGCGGGCGAGGCCGACGATCGCAAACCCGAAACTTTGCAGCTTGGCGGTCACTGGACCGCGACACTTACCTATGGCGAGTGGCAGATGGGAACGGTCGGCGACAGCTGGCTAGGCAAGGCCGACCCGGTACCCGATCGTGCAGTCCCGGATGGCGGCGCGGTGATTGCGCAATTGTCGGCGAACGAGTTCCTCCTCGTCGGGCACCGCGTCCGCGTCCGGTTCGGCTCGGCAAAGGACGAAAGGTTTATGCTCGCCAGGGTCGAGGAAGGGCATTTCCAAGATGGTCGATGGATCTTCGACCGCGTCTGGAACGGCGATCAGACCGGTAGCGGCCTCAATCTCACGACATTGCCGCAGGTGCTGAAGATCAAGCTGGCGAGCTATTAGCCTACAGTGGCAGCGGGCCTTGATCGCCTCGTTTAGCTGCAGGCTGCGGTGGTTGTTATCTCAAAGCGATGGCTTTCTCGATTGGGCAGCGGGCGAGACGGCATCGGCGTTCCCAGAGTCGACCAGTTTCGGGAATGTCTGGGTTGAGGTGAGGGAAACGGACAGCCAGCTTAACGGAAGGCTGCCGGCGCTAACCGACACGAGGCGGGGGCGCCTATGAATAGGCGCGCGCGGATGAGCGTCATGACCGAACGATTGCCCAGGGCGATACCGGTCGTCCAAGTTTCGCAGGGCGCGTGTCGATCATCGGTGGTCCGAAATACGACGTCTTGGGATCGTCATTCGCAATCGCGATTGCCTGCACCACCATCGTCGGATCGATCATCGCGACGGTCAGGATGTGGCGGCCAGGGCGATCCGCCGCGATCGTGAACCGCATTGTCCGCGCGTTGTCGGCGGTGTTGACCGCGTGCTTGGCACCGAGGAAATCCTGCGACGGACCGTCTTCGGCTGTGAAGACCGTACCGATCTCGGGCCGCTGATCGTCGAGCCAAACCGCAACGCTCAGCCTGCGTCCGGGGATGACCTCCAGCGTCGGGCCGGTCACAACATCAACGCGGTACTTGCCCGCTGCCGCCAGGAAAATCGGATACTCCAGACGCGGTGCGCGCGTCGGGTCCGCGAAGGAGGGCGCATCGACGGGGAAGATCGACATCGCCGTCTCGACCCGACCGAAATCGGGGATCGTGTCCCAGCGCACATTGCCGACGGTGACCGACCGCGTAAACTCGGCAACGGGCAGCGCGAAGGCGCCGGCAAGCCCACCGAACGCACCGCGCGCGTCCTTCTCCTGCTGCGTCGTGGCGCGAACCGCATCCAGCCGCACGGTGATCGTCGTGTCGCCCTTGACCGCGATCGTCGCCTTTGCCTTGCCTACCGGTGCCTTTGCCCAGTCGACATCGATCCAGAACCGCTTGTCACGCGGCGATGCGCTGAACGCTTTGCCTTCGCGGATCGTCACCCAGGGCTGATCCGCGGTGACGGTCACCGGTGCTTCGGCCAACCCGCGCGGGAACACGTCGAGATAGGTCGGCAGCCGCGTGATGCTGTCGAGCGTCGGCAACGTGGGGGGCAGGTAATAGCCCGGCCATCCGCGGCTGTCCCCGTCGACGCTGATGCCGAAGCCGGTCACGCCGTCGAGGTCTAGATCGGCGACCGCGGGCATGATGTCGGACTCGGGCGGATACCAGTCGAAATAGCCGATGTGCGTCTGGTCCATCATGTGGTTCCATTTGCCGCCGGCCAGCACGTGATTGTAGGTGTCGCGCAGTTCGTGGTCGTATTTGAAACGCCGCCTGACCTCGTCCGCCTCGGCCTTTGTACTGGCGCGCGCTTGCTCGGCGAACCGCGCGTTGCGCGCCGCCGCGACGTACATCAGGGTCAGGTTGGCACACGCACGGACCGGGTAAAGCACGAGCTGATAGAACGCGTCGCGCTGGTCGGGGCGCAGCGCGGCGTCGACCGCATTGGCGCGACGGACGAGATCGCTCCACGCCTCGCACATGCGCTCCGCCTCGCGGTAATGTTCGAGGCTGAACGTGTCGGGCCGCAACTGCTCGGGTTTGCGCATCCCGTTGTATTTCGCGTAGCGCGCCGCGAGGAACGCGATCTCGGTGGCATGGTCCGGCCCGAACTGGCGTTCCGCCCAGGCGCGCGTCCAGTCGGCGATCTTGTCCTTGGCCACATCGGCGGGATTCCACGCCATCGCGAGGAAGAACTCGATCGGCAGTTCGAGCGGCTTCAGGTCGCCGACATTGGCAATCCACATCTCGTTCGCGCCGTACTGGTTGGCGAGGTTCATCTGCTCCCAGATCTTGGGCAGCGGGTTCGAATTGATCCATTGATAGGCGAACGGCCCGCCGTGCATGTCCATGTGGAAATACACGCCGAAGCCGCCCTTGCGGCCGCGCTCGGCAGGCGTCGGCAGACGGCGCAGATTGCCGACATTGTCGTCCGCCAGCATCAGCGTCACGTCGTCGGGGATCTTTAGCCCGGCATCGTAATATTTATAGACTTCGGTGAAGAGCACCCACACCTGCGGCACCTGTTCGGCGGGTTCGCCCATGCCCGACGCGATGATCCGGCGCTGGTCGGTGATGATGCCTTCGAGCAATTTGACGTCGGACTGGAGACCACCTGTGCTCTCCAGCGCGACATCGCCGTCGCCGCGCATCCCGATCGTCACGACGACCTCGTTGCCGCGATTGCGTACGATCCCCTCGCGGAAGAACTTGGAAACCGCAGGCCCGTTGGTCGCATAGTTCCATGCGCCGTTGCCATAGTCCTTGCGGTTGTCGGTCCATTCCTTGTGCGCGCGCATCATCGGTTCGTGATGCGACGTGCCCATCACGATGCCGTAGTCCTCGGCGAGCGGCGCATTGGCCGGATCGTCGATCGCGAACGCGTTGTTCCACATAGCCGGCCACAGGTAATTGGCACGCAGCCGCAGCAGCAATTCGAACAGCTTGCCGTAGAAATGCGCGTTCATCCCACCGAACTTCTCGGTGGTCCAGCCCGACAGGCACGGTGCCTCGTCGTTGAGGAAGATGCCGCGATACTTCACCGCGGGCGATCCCTGCACGTAGCGGCCATGCGCTACGCTCAAATGCGCCTGACGGACGACTGGCACGTCCGCCCACCAATACCAAGGCGACACGCCGATCATTCGCGACAAATCATACGCGCCATAGATCGCGCCGCGCTTGTCGCTGCCGACGATCACCAGCGCCTCGGCGACGCCCGGCAGTGGGTCGGCGATCGTCTCGACAACGAACGATTCCCATTTGCCGCGGATACCGGCGACGTCGAGTTTGCCGCTGGCGATCAACTGGTCGATCAGCGGGCTATGGCCGATCGACCCGACCAAGATGATCCGCGCAGGCAGATGCGCACGGTCGCCGACGACCTGCGCCGCGGTGCCGGTTACGCGACCGATATCCGCAGCCAGATCGCCCGCGGCACGACGAACGCCGGCTAGATCGTCCGCGTCGACGAACACGGACACCACGCCGCCGTCGTCTCGCATTATATCGAACCCACGCTTGCGCCGATCGAACTGCACTGCAGCGGCCAGTGGCGAGGCCATCAGCCCTGCGGCCACCGCGCTACCCATCATATTACGGCGCGTCATGCCCAGTGCCGTGTTCATATCCGTCTACCCCGTCGTTGTGGGGATCTTTATCTGTTGAATGCCGATCCATCTACGCCGATCCGCCATTCCCGATTGGAACCTTCAGCAAAACAACGGCCCCCCCACTGTCGGAAAACACATGTTTTCGACGCGGCCCGCCGCAAAGGCAGCAGAGGTGAGGCGTACGTGGTGTCGCTAGTGCTCCATTCTTCTCATGATTGTACGAGATACCCTGTCGGAATGGGAAAGTGTGCGACAACCTCACTACGAGGGTTTTTCGTCAGGTGAACGACGACGCCTTTTCGGCATGAGTTCCAAACCGGCAACGTTGCTTGCTTGCAGGCTTGCTGGGCCGATTTCTGAGGCTTTGCGAATGGCCGTTCATCAGAAGCCAACAGTCACCGCCGTCTATTCGAAAGACGGCGTCGTCCCAAATTCTTGCGGTCCATGCGGCCCGGTCGGCGACGATATGCCTACATGAACAAACGGCCGAAGTTGGGAAGGCCGAAGGAGCCCGCGAGTGTCTGCTTGTGGGTCTTCAACTCCTACGGAATTGTCCGCAACCAATGGCAAGCCAGCGCCGGCGGTTGCACTTTCCGCGATCAGGCATTCACAAAGGTGACGGTCGCGATCAAGCCGCCCTTGGGGTGATTGGCCAGCGTGACCACGCCTCCGAAGGTATTCGCTTGTGCCTGCGCAATGGTCAGGCCGATGCCTGTTCCGCCGGTAATGCGTGAGCGGCTTTGGTCGCCACGTTGGAAGGGTTGGAACATCGCTGCCATGGCGTCCGATGGAATGCCCGAGCCATGGTCGCGCACGGTTACGATGATCGCGCCGCCCTGCCGGGCGCAGGCAAGCTCTGCGTCTCCACCATATTTGAGCGCGTTCTCGACAAGGTTGCCGAGGCACCGGGCAAGCGCGTCCGGCTTGACGCGCACGGTTGCACTGCATCCGCCGACGAACGTCACAGGCGCGCCGAACTCGGCGCTATCCTCGACCAGGCTGGAGATCAGCGAATCGATGTCCACCTGTGAAAAGGGCTCGCGGCTTTCGCCGGCGCGCGCGAGGTCCAGGCCTTCGCGGACCAAGCGCTGCGTCGCGGCAAGGTCGGCGGTCAGTCGGTCGCGCAATTCCGTATCGGCAACCTGCTCCAGCCGCAGCCGCAGCCGCAGCCGCGTTAGCGGCGTCTGCAGGTCGTGCGCGATTGCCGCGAGCACCTGCGTGCGATCGCGGACGCCCTCGCGGATGCGGGCCTGCATGACGTTGAACGCCCGCAGCGCCGCGCGGACGGATCAGGGCGGACATCTCTTCGCCTCGATTTTTCACGGCGCCGGCGATGCCATCAATCTGGTCCCCATGGACGGAGTGCTCAACCAACGCTCTTGGAAGCAGATGGAGAACACGCTAGCAACCGCTGCCCGGGGCGGGAGCGACGTTCACGCAAAGATAGATCTCACATACCCCAATGGATCGAACCGTCCATCGTTCATCGAAGTGACGTACTCGATAAACGGGAAGGTCGAGGCTAGGCAATTTACGAATGGGAGGTAATTCGCAATGGAAAGTAGCCGTCAGTTAGAGAGCATCGGCGTCGCAATTTCAACTATGCTAAGTGATTCGGTATCTGAAGTAAGAGTCGTGGCAGAGGTTCACGACGATTGGCTGAATACGCGGTATGATATTGTAAAGAACGGTGAGCTTGTAGATGGCGTTGAAGGTGAGCGTTCTGTGAACCGATCAGTCAACGATGCTCTATCTGCACTGAGGTTTGACATGCGCAAAGAGGGTCAGGAGGACTGGCATCATTGCTCTTATGTCTTAAAGGCCGACGGTACATTCAAAATTGAGTTCGATCGTAGCAGACCGCCGAGCGTTTGAACTTTTCGGAGAGTTTGGCGAGCCCGCGCCAGGCGGCGGGGACCAGTCACCAAGGCCACTCTGCGGGAGCAACTGTCGCTGGCGCGACCGCGAGAGCACGCACCTTGCGGTTGATGCCATGCAATATCGCGCAAATCAGAAGCTCGTCTGTTATCGCGACAGCTTCCAAAAGGCGTCAGTCAAGGTACGTTTCGGGAGTCACCGATAAGTCCCGATCTTTGCGCCTTCTGAGGTGCGGCCTGCCCCCCCGGAGTAGTGCCACACCGACATGAACGAAAGTCTGCTGATGGGAAGCTGAAAGTTCGCTCCCCATGGCCGGGTATGGGTCTGGCCGGAAACCGTGGAGCATGGGCACGTCCCCCAAAACGGCTTGTCTATCCCAGCCAACGGCGGCCCTATTCGGTCGTTCGTTCACCACGTCAAATTGACCATGCAGCATGCGATACGTATATGCTTCGTATGGTCGGTACGAAGGTGCGGTTATGGGCATTGTGAAGATTGACGACGCGCTACACGAAGAAGCTCGCAAAGCCAGCGCCGTGATGTGCCGCTCCATCAATGGGCAAGTTGAGTTCTGGATGAAGATCGGTATGCTTGCCGAAACGAACCCGACCCTGTCGTTCAACGAAATCGTCAAGGCACAGTTGGCCACCGTTCATGTTCACCTGATCGAAGCGAAAGCTGCCTGACATGGTGAAGACCTCTGACGAACTTGCGCTCATGCGCGTCTCCGGCAAACTGCTAGCCTCGGTCTTCGAGATGCTCGACGGGCAGGACCTGGACGGAATGTCGACGCTGCAGATCAACGATCTAGTCGAGGACTTCATCACCGTTGACCTCGCGGCACGCCCTGCGAGCAAAGGGCAGTACGGCTTCAAGTTTGTCCTGAACTGTTCGATCAATCATGTCGTTTGCCACGGCGTGCCGAAGGACGACGAGATCGTTCGCGATGGCGACATCATCAATCTCGACATCACGCTGGAGAAGAACGGCTTCATCGCGGATTCAAGCAAGACGTATCTGGTTGGCGACGCGCCGTCCGCTGCGAAGCGGCTGGTACGCGTTGCGCAGGAAGCAATGTGGAAGGGCATCGGCCAGGTTCGACCCGGCGCTCATACTGGCGACATCGGCTTTGCAATCGAGCGTCACGCCAAAAAGCACGGCTACTCGGTTGTGCGCGAATTTTGCGGGCATGGCATCGGTCGCGAGATGCACGAGGAGCCGCAAGTCATGAACTTCGGGCGTCCGGGAACGGGGGTGCGGCTGCGCGAAGGCATGGTGTTCACGATCGAACCCATGGTCAACCAAGGCACCCGGAAAGTCTCTACGCAGGAAGACGGTTGGACGGTCGTGACCAACGATCGAAAGCTGTCGGCCCAATTCGAGCATACGGTTGCGGTTACCAATGATGGGGTTGAGGTTCTTACGCTTCGGCATGACGAGAGGCCGATGGCAGCGCGCATGGCTTGACCCCGGGACATCTGCTTTTGCTGCTGTCCTCCGAGAGCAGCCAGACCGCATCTCTCCCTTTTTCAGGACGTGCAGACAGCTGATCCCGTCGCGGAAAGCTGCCGTCTAACGAGATGAACAAGTGGCGGAAGTTGGGAGACTGCGATGGCCCCGCGAACGACGGGTTGTGGGTCGATTCGACAGAGCCAAGTCCGGTCGATCTTCATCAGTCACTGCGAGCGTCTAACAGGGCGCGCAGTCGCTCTGCATCCGCCGACGATGCGGGGTTGTAGATGATCATTCCAAGTTCGGGCCGCCCTTCGACGGCGAACGAGGAAAACTCCATGGCGAGCAGTCCGGCATCGGGGTGATGGATGCGCTTCACCCCCTCGGTGTGAGCGACCACATCGTTGTCTCGCCACAGTGCTTCGAACTCGGGGCTGATCCGGGACAGTTCGGCGACCAGGTCAGCCGTTGCCGTGCTGTTGTTCGCGCCCGCCCGCACAACGTCGGCGCGGAACGCACCGACGACGTAGCGGGCGATGCCGTCCCAATCCTCGTTCCGGGCGCGGACATGGTCACTGCCGAACATCAGGCGCAGGATGTTCCGACCTTCACGCGGCAGCTTGGCATAGTCGGTCAGCAACAGCGCGGCTGCCCGGTTCCAGCCCACGACGTCCCACATCGCGGTCTTGATGATCGCAGGGCTCAGCGCCATTCCATCGAGCACGCGCTGAAGCCGGGGGCTGATGCCGTCGACCGGTTGGTAGCGCGCCTCGGGCAGACGGCCGAGGCCAAGCATGTAAATATGCTCGCGTTCCGGCTCAGTAAGCATCAAGCCCTTGGCGATGCGGTCGAGCACGTCGGCTGATGGCGCGCCACCACGACCTTGTTCCAGCCACGTGTACCATGTCGGGCTTATGTTGGCTCGGCTTGCCACCTCTTCGCGGCGCAGCCCCGGGGTACGCCGCCGCCCGCTACCGAACCCGAATGCCACCGGGTCGAGCCGGGTTCGACGGTCCCGCAGATAGGTTCCGAGCGGGTTTGGCGCCTCGCTGGCGATAATTAATCCTGTTACACTTTATACCACGATAAGATCACCACTTTAACACGGTCGTACGGATCTTGATACGTTTCCTTGGCAACAAGGAGATTCCCCATGCGTGTGTTTCTAACCGGCGCAACCGGCTTCATCGGCTCGCACGTCATTCAAGAGCTACGCAATCGCGGTCATCAAGTGCTTGGCCTCACCCGTTCCGACACCGGTGCCCGGCGCCTCAAAGCGGCAGGCGTCGAAGTCCATTGCGGCGACCTGGAACAGCCCGAGACGCTCGCGAGAGGCGCTGCGGCGGCCGACGCGGTGATCCACTGCGCGTTCGACCACAATTTCGCGTCCTTCTTTGAGAACACCAAGAAGGACGAACGTAACATCGCCGCGATGGGTGAGGCGCTGGCGGGGACGCATAAGCCGATCCTCATCACGTCGGGCGTCGGCATCGGCACGCCGCTCGACGGCGGCCCGGCGACGGAGGACGTGCTCAACCCGCGCCACGCCAATCCGCGGATCGCGACCGAGCTGGCTGGCGCGGCGCTGATTGCGCGCCGCATCGACGTGCGCACCATCCGACTGCCGCAGGTGCACGATACCACCAAGGCTGGGCTGATCACCCCGCTGGTAACCGAGGCGCGTCGGGCGGGAGCGGCGGCGTATCTCGGCGAGGGACAGACACGCTGGTCCGCAGCACACGTCAGCGACGTGGCAAAGCTTTACGTCCTCGCACTGGAAAAAGGCGAGCCCGGCGCTCGTTACAATGCGTCGGTTGAGGAGGGCGTCACGGCACGCGCCATCGCCGAGGCGATCGGGAAGGGAACCGGGCTACCCGTCCGGTCGGTCGCAGCCGACGAGGTCCAGCGCTATTTCGGCTGGATGGCACCGTTCGCGGCACTCGACATGATCGCATCGAATGGCTGGACGCGCGCGCGCCTTGGATGGGAGCCGACGGGGCCTGATCTGCTCACGGACCTCGCCGCGATGGACTTCTCGGCGATCGCTGACGCTTGATCGACTGACGTTGCTCGCTTGCTGGCCTGAGTGCCGAGCCGGCAAGCGACGTCGTACGCCGTTTCCGGGTGACGGGATTGCAAACGCTGATCCGAGTGGTGACGCCTGCGAGCTATAAAAGTGAACGGATGTCCGTTCTTCGGAAATGTCTAAACGGCCGCGAAAGTCGTCTCTTGGGTCTTGTCGACCTTGGAGGGGGTAAATCGCACACCGCTGGTTGATGCGCTATTCGATCCTGCAACGATAACGCGTGAAGACCGATACTGTGGGCCGGATATACGATAGCGTCCGAGCCCGTTGTCCTATCGTGATTTCGCGTCGGTGCATCTATTCGCTAATAGTCATCCGCGTTCGCCTAGCGCCAGTCGCTGGCCCGCGCGCGCTTTTCTCCCGCCCGGTCGAGCGGATCGCCGGCGATCATCGTCTCCACCGCGGCCATCGTGTCGTGCGCGCTGCTGGCCATGCGATAGTCGGTGGAGTTGCCGATGGCTGGCGCAGTCTCGCGGAGACGCCAGCCGGCTTTCGCACGGCAGGCGATGCCGGATTGCGCCTCACCCGCGAAGACTCGACAATATGCGCCGCTTTGATCCCGGAACGAGAGCGCGACCCGCACTGCGCCGGTATCACCCGAGAGCTGGCTGTCGAGCGCCTGTGCGACCTGCGGCGCCAGCGTATCGTCCTGGCGACCGCTCTTGCCCGCTGCAAACTGCGACAACGCCACGACGATCGCCAAGCCCGCGGCGATCGCGCCGGTGGGAATCCACCATCGGCGAGGCTGCGGCTTCGTTGCCCGCCCAGCCCGTTCGTCGGCCAGCGAGATCACCTGCGGGGTAGGCGCCAGGGCGAGCGGATCGAACGCCGCGGCGAACCGGGCGCGCAGGCGGCGGTGGCGCTCCGCGAGCGTCGCAAGATCGGCGCAGGCGGCGACGTCTGCCGCTACCGCATCGGCCTCGGCGGACGTGAGCTCGCCGTCGAGCCAGGCGATGATCCGCGCCTCGTCAGTATCGGCCATCGTTCAATCCTCCAGCATGGTGAGCAGCGCCTGGCGCCCGCGCACCAACCGGCTGGTCAGCGTGCCCGCGGGTATGCCCAGCACCGCCGCCGCCTCGGCATAACCCAGCCCCTCGAGCATCACGAGCGCCACCGCTTCGCGCTGTTCGTCGGGCAGGCGGCCCATGGCGCGCATCAGATAGGTCAGTTCCACCATGGCCTCCGCCGCGCCGGCCATGCCGACGCCGAGCCCTTGTTCCTCCGGCGCCAGTATTTTAGTCTGGCGCTGTCGTGCCCGCGCGGTGTCGATCCACAGGTTGCGCGTGATGCGATAGGCCCAGGCGACGAGGCTGGTACCGGGTTGCAGTTGCGTCCGCGATCGCAGCATGCGCTCGGCGGCGGCCTGCACCAGATCGTCAGCATCGGTGGCATCGCGCGACAGGCCGTGCGCGAAGCGACGAAGGCGCGGCATCACGCTTGCGAGCTCGCGTTCGAATGCGTCCAATGGCTCGTCCCTTGCCCATGCGGATGAAACGACGCCTGCGGCTCGTTTCATCCAATCATAGCGATGAAAAGGAAAGCGCATGCATAGATTGGTGTTCACATCCTTTCTGGCGTCGGCGGTACTGTCGACCGGCGTTGCGACGCCGCTCTCGGCACAATTGCTCGGTGGCGGGGTGGAGCGCGCGCTGGGGCAGCCGCTGGGCAGCGTGACCGGGCCGCTGCCGGGCCGTGCACAGGGCGACCCGATAACGATCGTGCAGGCGCCGCTCGCCCGAATTCAATCGACCGTGAGCAACGCCTCCCCATCGAGCCTCTTGGTGCAGCGCCGCGACCGGCTGCGGCAACTGGTGCGGCAGAACCGCGACACGCTTGACGTCGACGACGAGGGCGAGCCGGTGCGGCGCAGCGCGCTGCTGGGGATCGGCCTGTCATCGGCCTCGCTGGCGGCGGCGCAGCAGGCGGGGTTCCGTGTCATCGGCGGCGAGCGGATCGAGGAGCTGGGGTTGGAGATCACGCTGTTCGCGGTGCCGACACAGGAACGCGCACGCAAGGCGCTCGCCCGGCTGCAGGCGGCGGATCGCGAGGGGGCGTATGCGCTCGATCATGTCTATCAGCCCGCCGGAGCCGCGCTGGCGCCCATCGACGGACGGCTCGCCGCGGGCGGCACCGGCGGAGCCGTTATCGGGCTGATCGATGGCGGCGTCGGCAGTCACCCGGCGTTTGCCGGTGCGAAGATCGAGCAGCGTGGGTTCGGCGGCGCACCGAAGCCGACCGGGCATGGCACGGCGGTCGCGTCGCTGCTGGTCGGCTCGGCAGGGGCATTTCGCGGGGCAGCGACGGGGGCCTCGCTGCTGGTGGCCGACGTCTACGGCGGTTCGGCTGCGAACGGCTCGGCTACGGCGATCGTGCGCGCCATGGGGTGGCTGGCGGCGCGGGGTGCAAAGGTGATCAACGTCAGCCTCGTGGGGCCACCCAATCCGTTGCTAGCGGCGGCGGTGAAGGCGCTGACTGCGAAGGGAGTGTCGGTAGTCGCGGCAGTCGGCAACGATGGCCCGGCGGCACCTCCGCAGTTTCCGGCGTCCTATTCGGGCGTCGTCTCGGTCACGGGGGTTGACCGCAAAGGACGCGCGTTGATCGAGGCGGGACGGCCCACTCATCTTGATTTCGCCGCGCCCGGCGCGGAGATGGTCGGCGCGTTGCCCGGCGGCGGCTGGGAAGCGTTGCGCGGCACGTCATTCGCTGCGCCGCTCGTCACTGCGCGGTTGGCCGCGCGCGGGAGCGTGGCGGCGCTGACGAGCGAGGCGCAGCCGGGCAGCGGAAAGCTGGGGCACGGGATCGTCTGTGGCAGCTGCCGCACTGAGCCGAGCGCGATGGGGCTGAAATAATTCGATCTGCTGGGGATGAATCGGATGGGCGGTGTCGTTGCTCTCCTGAGACCAGCTGGACAATGCTGGTCGCGATAGAAGGAGAAAGACGATGAACCAGGTCATGCGGATCGGTATTGCCACGCTGCTGCTGGGCGCGGCGATGCCGGCGAGCGCGCAGCTGCTCGGTGGTGGTACAGGTGGTGTTCTGAGCGGTGCGACCGGCAGCCTCGGGGGGGCGGTAACCAACACGCTCGGCGGCTCGGGCACGGCGAGCGGCACGCTCGGCTCGGTCACAGGCGGCGTCACCAACAGCATCGATGGCTCGGGCAGCGTCAGGGGCGACAAGTCGGTCAATTCGAAATCGGGCAAGGTGGCAGCAGATGCCGGTCTAGCCGGCATGGTGACGCGCAGCACCGGCGCGGCGATCGGGGCGAATGACGCGAATGGCGGCGCGCTGGCGGGAAACCTGGGCAACTCGGGCAGCGCCAGCGTCGATCGCAGCGCGAAGGCCGACGCGCAACTCGTCGGGACCGATCAGGTTCGCTCGTCGCTCGGTGGTGCGCGCGATACAGCGACGCGTGCGGTCAGGCAGGCACGCGATCGCGCGTCGGCTGCGGCTGGCACGGCGCGGGAGGTGGCAGGCAGCGCCGTGGGCGCCGCCCGCGGCCGGGCGGGTGAAGCGGTCGGCAGCGCACACGATGCGGCTTCGAATGCTCGCAACGATGCAACAGGGTCGCTTGCCGGTAGCGTCTCGGGCTCGGCTTCGGGCAATGGGTTCGGCAGCATGAGCCGCGATCCGCAGTAACTATCGACAGGCCGGTGGCGTCAGCGCGCTGCCGGCCTGCCCATGGTACGGTGAGGGGCCTGTGAAAGCACTCGTTCTGCGCCGATCATCGCAATCTCCGTTCTTTGCTAGGGCAGGACGCAACGACGTATGCTTCTTCTAACGCTTCAACCGATCCGGTCGGAAACCACTTCCGCATGGTTGGTATGCCAGCCGAAGCCGGTTCGATACTGCAGGAGGGTGAAATACACCGATTGACCCCATAGCGTCCGCGATCTCGTTTGCGATTATATTCAGGTCGCGGCCCCTTTTCCGATCAATGATCTGATTGGCAATTAGACTGCATCGATTTGTTATACGGCACTTCGCGGCGCAAAGGCCATCATACCGAAGGCCGCGCCTTTTCGCTGTTCTCGCTCCGATAACGCGTGAAGGAGGAAGATGAACGGACGTCGTTTTTTGGAACCAATCAGGTCGAGAGCGACCGGGTTTGGGTCTTTGCTATTGAAGCTTCCCCTATCGCCGCCGGCCTTGGTAGCGCGATTGCACGTATCGTTAGGTTGAGCTGGATAGCGTCGCCGGCCACATCAACTGGGGCGGCCGACCGTCCAGGTCGCTAACGTCACCCGGGTCGCGGGGTTCTCTATCCGAACCTCGTCCATAGTCGCAGCAATCACGCAGATCGGTCGCTGTTCTACGCTAGCGGGTTGTACGCAGCGCACGGGCCCGCCGGATACCGCGCGGTTCAGCCGGCCGGTAATACGCAGGCGGAAGCCCAGCGATCCATCGAACTCGGGCACCCGTTGCACCGTTTCGAAGGCGCGTCCCTCATGGCCAAGCGCACCATTCGCGCCGAACGTTGCGATCGCCAACGCCTGGCCGGGCAGCGTTACCGGCTCAGTGCCGGTGGGCGCGGCTTCGCCGACACGCTCAGGGCAGCGCTCGTTGCTCGACCAGGGGCGATTGATCCAGAAACCGGTCGCGGTCGCCGCTTCGTCCCCCTGGCGGACGTGCCAGTCCGCACCGCTCCAAGTGACCGGCGTCACCGAGACGCGCAGCGTGCCCGTGCCGGCGTCATATTGCCACCCCATCGCGGTCGCGGCGGGATCGTTCGGACCAGCGCAGCCGAACGGCAGCACGAGGTCGAACTGCCGCCCCGCCGCCGAACCGACGTCACCGGGCACCGCCTTGCCGGATGCGAACGCGTCGGCGGCGGCATTTGCCAACGCCAGCAGGTCGGCGCGGCCGAGCACCGTCGCTGCGGCTTCGGTGGGTTGTGGCGACGGGGCAGGCGTGATCGTCTTGGGGGCTACGGCGGCGACCGGTACCGACAGTGGCACGCTTTCCCGGCCGAGCAGGAACCCCGCCGTGCCCACTGCAATCGCTGCGGCCAAGCCACCACCCAAGGCGAGACGACTGGATCGGGGGCTGGGTTCGCGCATGACGGCACGATAGCGATAATCGCTCGCCGCTCCACACCGAAAGCGCAGACCCGGACGTTGACACAGCGCGCGCCCCGTCCGACGCATTCGCTGCCATGCCGTTCGACCAGATCCTGACGCTTGCCGTCCTCGTTGCGGTCGTCGCAGCCCTTGTCTGGGACAAGGTGCGCGCCGACGTCGTCGCGCTCGCCGGCGCCGCGGTGCTGCTGATGGCGGGCGTCGTCCGCCCGGTCGCGATGCAGGGTGCTTTCGCCAGCCCGGCAATCGTCGCGCTCGCCTCGCTCTTCGTCATCGCCTACGCGCTCGAGCTGTCCGGCCTGCTCGACCGCGCGATCGAGCGCGCCGTTGCGATGTGCCGCAGGCTCGGCACCGCGGGCATCTGGCTGCTCCTGTCGATGATCGGCAGTGTGTCCTGCTTCCTGAACTCGACGCCGATCGTCGTTCTCGGCGCGCCTGTGGTGCGCGACGTTGCGATGGCGCTTGGCCAGAGCCCGAAGCGCTACCTTATCCCGCTCTCCTACGTCACCATCCTGACCGGCTGCTGCACGCTGATCGGCACCTCGACCAACCTGCTGGTCGACGACATGGCGAGCGTCGCCGGGCAGCCACGCTTCGGCATCTTCGAAGTGACGCCGGTCGGCCTGCCGATGGCGATCGTCGGCGGGCTCTATCTTTTCCTCTTCAGCAATCGCCTGCTCGGGGGGCGCCACGCGGACGAGGTGCCGGAGGGCGGACCTGCTGCGGTCGACACGACCCGCATTGCCAGTGCGTCGGTCGGCGATGCGGGCGTGTTCGCGGAGCATCGCCCGCTCCAGCCGCGCAAGGCGATCGCGGCGCTGGCCGTCTTCGGCGTCGCGATCGCGCTCGCCGCGGCAGGGATCGCGCCGATTGCCGCCACGGCGTTCGCGGGTGCGGTGCTTCTCATCCTGTTGCGCGTCATCAGCGCGGACGAGGCGTATCACGGCCTGAAGCCCGAGATATTGGTGCTTATCGCCGGTATGGTCGTGATCGGCACCGCGATGGAGGAAAGCGGCCTGGCCGCCGGCATTTCCGAGACGCTGATCGCGAGCGTCCATGGTCTGGACCCGCTAATCGCGCTGGTCGTACTCTACGTCGTCACCATGGTGCTCACCGAACTGCTGTCGAACGCCACCGTCGCGGTGTTGGTGACGCCGATCGCGGTGGCGCTGGCGGACAGCCTGTCGGTCAGCCCGCGTCCGTTTCTGGTCGCGGTGATGATGGCGGCGAGCGCGGCCTTTGCGACACCGTTCGGCTATCAGACCAACGTCATCGTCTACCAGATGGCAGGCTACCGCTATATGGATTTCGTCCGCGTCGGCCTGCCGCTCAACATCATCACCTGCGCCGTTGCAGTGGCCGCGATCCGCATTGTCTTCCCGTTCTAGACCGCCGGATCGGCCTTCGGCCGCGCGGGACCGACGCTGCGCAGCAGTGCGTAGCCCAGAAGGCCCGAGACGAACGAGCCGGTCAGCACGCCAAGCTTCGCTTCCGACTGCAGGATCTGGCTGCCCGGGAACGCCAGCAAGGTGATGAAGATGCTCATCGTGAAGCCGATCCCGCAGAGCAGTGCGACCGCGAGCAGCTGCCGCTTGCCTGCGTGCGCCGGCATATCGGCCAGGTCGAGACGAACAGCCAGCATGGCAAAGCCGAAGACGCCTGTGACTTTCCCCATCAGCAATCCCAGCGCGACGCCGAGCGTGACGGGTGCGACCAGGGCTTTGGCGGGCAGAGCAAGCACCGCAACGCCGGCGTTGGCCAGCCCGAATATTGGCACGACCATGAAACCGACTGGCAGGTGCAGCGCATGCTCGAGCCTGTGCAGCGGACTATCGGAATCCCCGTCCGGGCGACCGGGGGTGCACTGCATGGGTATCGTCAACGCGAGCACCACGCCTGCGAGGGTCACATGAATGCCCGAACGGAACACAAGGACCCAAAGCACCGCGCCCACCAGCAGATATGGCGTCAGGCGGCGTACGCCGAAGCGATTGAAGCTTATCAGGACGGCGATCGCTACCGCAGCCCCGGCCAGGTCCGGTAGCGACAGTTTTGCCGTATAAAACACGGCGATGATTATGACGGCGCCAAGGTCGTCGATGATCGCGAGTGCCGCCAGAAATACCCGGAGCGACGCGGGAACCCGGTTGCCTAGAAGTGCGATCACGCCAAGTGCGAACGCGATGTCCGTGGCAGCTGGAATGGCCCAACCCGCCGCCGTCGGACCGCGGTTTAGCGCGAGATACACCAAGGCGGGGACCATCATGCCGCCAGCCGCGGCGATCCCCGGCAGAACACGGCGCGGCCAGGTCGAAAGCTGACCATCCAGCATCTCGCGCTTGATTTCCAGGCCGACGAGCAGGAAGAACACAGCCATCAGCGCGTCGTTGATCCAGTGCCCGACCGACAGCGGCCCGACATACACGTGAAGAATGGTTTCGTAGTTCGACCCCAGGGGAGAGTTGGCGATTATGAGGGCCAGAGCCGCGGCCCCCATAAGCACCAGTCCCGCCGAGGACTGGCTTTCGAGGAAGCGGCGAATTGAACTGGGCATTGCAGAGCGCGTTCGGCTCATGATCAAATTCTCCGGACACAGATTTTTCCGCTGGCGGCCCGACCAGCGCAAAACCTGTCCGCAGGAACCCACGAACACCCGCGCATGCTATCGCATCGTACCTGTGTCCGAATAACCCGATAGGTGGGCGAAGCCCGACTAAAAGCCGCTCATGCGCAATGCCGCACGATCGCCTTCGAACGAGAGGGCATCGTCGGCGCGCAATGTCGCGGCGTCTGCATGATCGCGAGCTATCTTGCCAAAAACGTAAGGCGCGTGTGCAGCCAGGCTGCTGAGCGTCGCACGAAGACGCAACTGCACCTCGACAACGGACGCCCCGTCACGGGCGATCGGGCGGAAGAAGTCGTCGAACATATCATCGACCGTAAGAGCGGGCGCGTGCACGCGAAGATGAACGCCCGCCTTTGCGCCCCGCTCGGTATCCACGAAGTCCGCCAACGTTCGGTGTCCGGCACCCAGCACGCGGATAGCGGTTCCCGGATCATTGACCGCAGGGGACAATGCCCGCGAAGCGATTTCGGACAGGACGATCAGGCCGAAGCGGGGATCCTGTTCGAACCCCCTATCGGGCAGGATCGAGAAGGTCTTTTCGATCGCCATGCGCGTCTTGTCGTCGACCGTCCCCGAGACGTGCGCCACCGGCCGTTCCGGATAAACGAAGGCGCCCGGAAGTTCGGCGACATGGACAGTCAGTCCATATCGGTCTGCGATACGCGCCAGTCCGGCCACGTCGATGTGCGCGACATAGCCGGTGTCCGCCGGGTATACCGACAATAATCCAGTAGGGATGGCGACCGGGGGTTGGGCACCGAGATGCGGCGCCTCGGCCCAGGCCTGCATCGCGCGCCGGGCAACCGTTTCGACCCGTTCGATCGTATCCCGAACCCGTCCGAAGCTCGAGAGGTGCTGGATCCAGCGCAGCAGCGTGATGGCGATGACCGCGACAATCACGATCGTAGCGAAGAACAGGACGACGCGTCCTTCCGCACCGTACAGCCCGGTCGTGAGGGCGATGATGCCGACGATGCTGAACAGGAACGTGCCGACGAACGTCGACAAGGCGTTCTGCGTGAAGCGATCGTCGACCAGCAACTGGGTCGCGCGCGGCGTCACGGTGCTTGCCGCAGATCCATAAGCGCTCACCGAGGCGGACAGCGCAAAGGTCGTGACGGCCAGCATGCTCGATGCCAGGATCGTCAGAATATTGTCGACGGCTTTGCCGCCGACCGTCAGGCTTAGTTCGTAGGGAATGAACGGTGCCACCCAGCCGGCGACGAGTGCCGTCAGGATCGCCGCAACGCTGAACAGCGACGCCCGAAACCAGATCCGCTTCGTAATCTGACCCAGGATGTAGACACCTCGGCCTGCCAGATATTCGCCATTCATGCCGGTAGTCCTGCATTGTGCAGCGTTACCGAGCAAGACGAAGCGACAGCGGCACTGATCCGGGGTTTCGGCGTATCAGTGGCGAGGGACAACTTCGACGATCAGATCGCCCGCCTGCAGGCGGCGCGCTTCAGGTTCCCAGAAGCCGAAATCCCGTTCCCCGCGATAGATGCGGTGGCTAGCCCCGTCGTGATTCCGGCAAGCGGCTTGCCGACCTCGTCAGCGGTCACGGTGCGCTCGTGCAGCGCGACCCGGCCGCCAGTGGCCGCGAGGTCGGTCATGTAGCTCGCGATATGCGGACCGTGAGTGGAACCAGCGAGCAGCAGGCCGGCGAAACTGGCAGGATTGATGACGACGGTCGCGCCCGCCTGATACGCGATCGCTTCATTGTCCTCGGACCGGATCACGACGCTGATCGGCAGCTCGGGCGCGATCCGCCGCGCCGTCAGGACGATCACGATCGACGTGTCGTCGCGTCCGGCGGAGACGATAAGTGCACGCGTACTCGCCAGACGGGCGGCTTCCAGGGCGGCGTTGCGCGTCGCGTTGCCTTCCATCACGGTCGTCCCCCAGCCCTCGGCCGTGCGCAGTGCCGCCACATTCTCGTCCATCACCACGTCAAGGCTAGCGCCTCGTGGAGTACGGACGTGTACCCGCACTCGCTTTGCGAGCCAGCCGGCGCAGGTATGACGAGGTGAACGAATGTCCTAATGTGGGAAGCCTAGAAGCCGTCACGAGCGTCGGCAGTTGGGTCCTCGCGGTCGTGAACTGCTAGACTTCTTCCAACCCAGTCCGAGGTCTTACTTCGGCAATTGCCGAACGGCGTGACCTCTCGCGTGCGCTGGTATGCTGCCACAAAGGGCCACGCATCATCGGGCGCTATGTGACCCGGAACGTCGCGCGGACATGCTCCACGAACGTTTCGGCGTTCTCCATTGCCGCGAAATGCCCGCCGCTCGCGGCCTCTCCGAAATAGCGCAGATCGGCAAAGCGCGCCTCCGCCCAACGGCGGGACAGCCGTACCTGCTCGCCGGGGAACATGCTGACACCGGCCGGTAGCGGCACTGGCGCTCTCGGCATCCCTTTCGCCATCTCCTGCGCCGCCTCCCAGTAGAAGCGTGCCGAACTGGGCCCGGCGTTCGGCAGCCAGTACAGCATGATGTCGTCGATCAGATGGTCGAGCGGAATGACGCGTTCGGGTTGCCCGCCGCTGTCCGACACATCCTGGAACAGCGCATATATCCAGCCTGCCAGTCCGACAGGCGAGTCCGCGATCGCGAAGGCAAGCGACTTCGGGCGTGTGCACTGTAGCTTCATGTACCCCGAATAGTCACGGTCATAGCGTGCGGCATCGTCCAGCATCTGCTGCTCGGCCGGCGTAGCATTCGCCTGTTCCTCGGGTGTCGGCTGAAACATCACCATATTGAGGTGGATACCGACGAGACCCGGCACACGCATATGCGATAGCGCCGTCGTGACCGCAGCACCCCAGTCCCCGCCTTGCGCCATCCAGCGATCGCCATAGCCGAGCCGCTGCATTAGTTCACCCCACGCCGACGCGGTACGGCCGACGCCCCAACCGGGCTCGGTCGGCTTGTCGGAGAAGCCAAAGCCAGGCAGCGCGGGAATGACGAGGTGGAAGGCGTCCGACGCGTCGCCGCCATGAGCGCGCGGATCGCTGAGCGGGCCGATCACGTCGCGGAACTCCAGCACCGATCCCGGCCAGCCGTGCGTCAGGAGCAGCGGTGTCGCGTCCGGTTCGGGGGAGGGGACATGGAGGAAGTGGATGCCGAGCCCGTCGATCACAGTGCGGCTGCTGCCCCAGCCGTTGAGGAGCGCTTCAGTCTCACGCCAGTCGTAACCACCCTGCCATCGTTCCGTCAGCGTGCGGATGCGGTCCGATTGTGGCCCCTGCGAACCGTCCTGCACTGTGCCGGCATCCGGCCAGCGGGTGCGGGCGAGACGATCGGCCAGATCGTCGAGCACGGCTTGAGGGACGTGGATTGGGAACGGTTGAATGGCGTCGCTCATCGTAGGACTCCGGAGATGCGATCAGAGTGTCGGGGCGAGGACGGCTTCGGCTCGCGTCCAGTCGGTCTTGCCGTAGCGATTGTTGTCGAGGGGAGAGAGCTTGCCCCGCCCGCTCGACATGTCGCGAACATATTGCATGCCCTGCCAGGCCGGGAACGGCTCATCGGTGGCCGGCGACAGCGCGCGCGCCATGCGGATTAGCGCCGAGAGACGCCCGAGCCCACCCGCACGGAACGGCTTCCATCGGCGACCTTCCAGCCGCGTCATCAGGATCGCCAGGTCGCGTGGGGACACGACGTCGCCGGCGATCCGCAGGAATTGAGGCGCATCGGTATCGAGCGCCACGTCGGCAGCATAGTCCGCGACATCGTCCTTGGTCGTGAAGTCCAGCGGCTGATCCGCGTCACCCCAGTAAAGGATGCGACGGAAGCGCGGCAGCACGATCGGCGCTTCGCCGGTCAACAGGTCGGCGAAGGCACCGTTGAGGATCGAGGTCGCGCGGATCGGCGCCGCATCGACGCGCGCCATGAAGCGGCGCCGAAGGTCCATGTTGCGATTTTCGCCGGGGCGGGTCTTCGTGAAATCGAGCGAGAAGTCGGACGGGATGAAACGGGGTACGCCCGCCGCTACCGCCGCATCGAGGAGGCCGCCCTGGAGATCGAGAATAACCGGCTCCAGTCCGTTCAGGACCGAGACGACGCATTCTGCACCACCAAGCGCAGCCGCAAGCGCAGCGTTATCGGAGAAATCGACCGCGACCGGCGTGCCGCCCCGGGCGCGCACGGCATCCTGCGCCGCGGCCGGGGTGCCGCTACGGACTAGCGCACGCACCGTCACACCACGCCGGACCAGCGCCAACAGCACGCGTCCGCCAAGATCGCCCGTGGCACCCGCCAACGCGATCGTCCGCTGCGTGCCGTCGTTTACAGCACTACCTTGTGTCGTTGCAGCCATGACCAACCTTCATACAGATAACTGAACTACACCGTTCAGTTCTATTTGACGGGCCAATGCCCTATGTGGTTGCGTGATGCAAATGCGTACCGACATGAAGCGTGATCCAGCAAAGCGGCGACGCGGTGGTCGACCATCCGCCGACCAGGCCGGCGATGTTGATCGCCGGATCCTCGACGCCGCCACGGACCTTTTCCTCCGGCTGGGATTCGACGCAACGAGCTGCGATCAGGTCGTGGTGCTGGCGGGGGCGGGGAAGGCGAGCCTCTACGCCCGCTATGCCAACAAGGAGGAGCTCTTCGCGGCCGTGGTGCGGCGGATGGTGGATCACACGCTGGTGCCGTCAGGCGTGGTGCCGTGGCATCTGTCCGTCCAGGATCGGCTGCGCGCGGTGGGCCATAGCCTGCTCGAGCATGCGTTGACGCCAGAGGCGGTCGCCCTGATGCGTGTCGTCGTCACCACCGCGCACCGGATGCCCGATCTTGCCCGGTTGGTGGACCGGATCGGCCGCGATGGCGGCATCGCGTGCGTCGCTCAGGCGATCGCCGGGGCAGACGCTACGCCGGACCGGATCGAGCGAGCATCGGACATTGCGGGTCGGTTCATCGACATGGTTTTCGTCCCCCAGCAGATGCGCGCACTGATCGGTGACGATCGCGAGCAGCTGGATGCCACATCATCACGGCGCGTCAACGATGCCATCGATCTGCTCACCCGGGCGGGCTGGTTAAACCAGCCAAAGGTGACCGGGCTTCTCGGTGACGAGCATCGTGCGGTCAGGTAGGAACGCGAGCGCCCAGGGGGTGTCGAAGGTCGCGACCGGTGTCGCCTTAAACGGCTTGACCTTGGCCGGCGTCGACGCGCCATAATTTACCGGCGGGGCAGCCGGCTGCGCTTCGGGCGTCGGGGTCGTGGCGGACGAGCCGCACCCCGCGAGCGATACCAGGGCGAAACCGATCAGAGTGGGACGAAGCATCGTCGGCCTTTCGATAGGGGAGCTGTTTTGGCGATCGGGTTTGAGAAACGGGCAGGGGGTTCCGCGTGAATTGCAGTATGCGTTCGTCGGCTAGCAAATTCCGACCGGTTCAGGAAAGCGACGGCCGGTCAGTAAAGGCGATCAGTCTTGCATGAACCGCGCAAATGCATTCTTCCCGTCGGGATGCCACCGCGACAACGCCGGACGGTTCTCGATCAGGTCGCCGGCCGCCCAAGCGATACGCTTCGCATCCTGTTCGGGCGTGGTCTCATTGTCCGGGCACAGGATGTAGAAATTACCTGCCGCGACCCGCTCGAACAGCAGCGCCACGACCTGCTCCGGCGTCCATGCTGCGTCGGGTTTTGGGGCGGAATGTTGGGTGGCGCCACGCGCAGTCATGCCGGTCCAGGTGAAACCGGGGACGAGTAGATGTGCGCTGACTCGGTCGCCCGTGCGCTCGCACAGGCTGTGCGCCAGCCCCTCGGTCAGCGCCTTCACGCCGGCCTTGCTGACATTGTAGGCAGTGTTGCCCGGCGGCTGGGTGATCCCTTGCTTGGAGCCGGTGTTGATGACGACCGCACGCGCGTCGCGCTCGATCATCGCGGGAACGAACGCCTGTATGCCGTGCAACACGCCAAGCAGGTTGACCCCGATCACCAGGTCCCACGCCGTCGGATCGGCAAACACGTCACCGCCCGAGCCAACGCCGGCGTTATTCATCAGTACCGACACAGGGCCATGATGCTCCGCTACCGTGCGCGCCAATTTGGTCATTGTGGCCCGATCCGAAACGTCGGCCGCCAGCGCAGTGGCGCCGTCAATTGTATTCGCGGCGTCTTGAAGTACGGCGCCGGGGCGATCAACGAGGATAACCTTCATGCCCGCATTGGCGAACGCGCGCGACGCGGCGAGCCCGATGCCGCCGGCGGCGCCCGTGACGACAGCGAGCCTGCCCGGCGCGATCGCGGCGAAAGAGGGCGCGCTCACTGGTCGATGCTCGCCATGGAGGTCTGGGGATAGCGGGTCCCCTGCGCGGCGCCCGGTGGCAGCACTTCGTCGATGCGTGCAAGGTCGGCATCGGACAACGCCACATCGAGCGCACCGAGATTGTCTTCGAGATATTTGCGACGCTTGGTTCCGGGGATCGGCACGATGTCCTTACCTTGCGCCAGCACCCAGGCGAGCGCCAGCTGGGCTGGAGCGCAGCCCTTGTCGCTCGCCATCGCGGCGATCGCGGCGACGAGGTCGAGGTTCTTCTGGAATGCGTCGCCCTGGAAGCGGGGATGGTTGCGACGACTGTCGCTCTGGTCCAGATCGTCGGGCGACTTGGACTGGCCGGTCAGGAAGCCGCGGCCGAGGGGACTGTATGTAGGGAAACTCGACCGGAAGCATATCCTTATACTCGCCGGTGATGACCCGCAGGTCGGTAGGATTGATCGTCGTCGCCTTGATGCGGACCTGGATTTGCCCGGGACCCGCCATTGGCACCGGCAGGTCGATGATTCGAAGATTCTGTGGGGGGCCGTAGCCGGTTGCAGCCAAAGCTTTCATGTCGATAGTCGGTGAACGCATCCACTGGTGTAATGTTTTGCGCGATAGTTGTTATCTTTGCGGGTATGATTGATCGCGTCAGCCCTGACCGCGAGTCCTTTGATCGCATGATGCCACGACGCAGAACGAGGTGATAGTTATGTGGGACAGGAACCTGTCTTGCTCATCTGCCGTGCTGCTCGCAGTCGTCGCAGCGAGCACACCGGCGAGGGCTGCAACGGACGGCGTAATCACCACGGATCTCGCGGTGTCGGAATGGGGTGCGTCCCAATCTCTCGTGCTAAACATGCGGACTGGCGAGTACACGGTCACAGCCTTTCCCAATACGTATCCGCCGACCAAGCCCAATGCACGCATATCGCAGCACGGCATGCTCAGCCGAGACGAATTGCGCAAAATTCAGCCAGCCTATAGTAGCGCGCTGACACGGGGTTTGGTTGACGGCGAATGTGACGGGGACCCACAACAAAACCATCTGATAGTCGGTAATGGTCGTGTGCCATCACTGACGTTGAAAATGGGGGGGAAGGTCTACCGCGCTGCACGTTCGTACCAATGCTGGACCCCTGCTGCGCATGCGCTGAACCGACAACTCGAAGACAGCTTCAAACCGGTTAGTATTTGGCTGAGTGCCAAATTGCGCGGCGTTGCGGAGATGACGGCACCGACGGCAAGCGCAACCGCCCCTCCTGATGTCGCGAGGTTCGTGCTAGAACATCGGCTGTCGCGCTACAGCGTTGCGCTGTCAGATCTGAACGGGGACGATCGCCCCGAGGCGTTGATCTATGCAATGGCAACAACTGGCGGGCAAGTCGATTTATGCGGTAGCGGCGGATGCGCCCTGTATGTTTTGTCGTTGAGCACGACTGGTTATCGGCAAGTGGCAAGCATTTCGATTAGCCGTCCCCCTGTCCGCGTGTTGCCCAAGGTTACGCATGGGTGGCACGACATTAGCGTGCTGGTTGCCGGTGGAGGCATCACTTCCGGTTACGAGGCGCGCCTTAGCTTCAATGGGCGTACATATCCTTCAAATCCCAGCACACCACCCGCGACCCGTTTAAAGGACGCTGCGGGCAAGGTGGTGATCGCTGCGGTGCCGGCGATCAAGTAATTATCGTTCCTGATGCATTATGCAGTGGCGCGCGGTGCTTCCGAAGCCATTTCCCAAAATAGCATCGATTCCGAGAACGCCTGCGCCGTCTCGCTGGCCGTTCGTTATCGGGAAAGCACGAACGTCAGATTGGACGGTGCATCGGGTGCGCTCGCGCGCAAAGCGGCGAGATCGGCCTGCTTACCGAAGAAGCCCCAATTTTCTTCCTTAACTTCGTGGATGACGACGTACACCGGCGCGACCGACGTTCCGTCCGGGCGTCGGTCGAGAATTATGGTCGCGGCTTCGATGAGCTTACGCTTGGCGGCATCGTCCAAGCCGCCGGCTAGGACATATATCTGGAGCGTAACGACCGGCAACCGGGCGGGTTCGTCGCCCATGAAGACGGCATCGGCCGCATAGTCAGCGAACTAGGTCCACACGGTACTGCGCACCATCGGCGAGGACGGCAGCGCCTCGCAATCGAGGCCCAGCGTCGTCAGGGCGCCCGCAACGCGCTGCCGATCGGCCACATCGAAGGTGCCGGCCGGCGAGTGGATAATGAGCTTCGGCATGGTGTTGCCTCCCGACATGGAGGGCGGGTGCCGCACGACGGCACCCGCCGGTGGGCGTCAGATGGTCTGGCCGCCCGACACCTCGATGCGCTGACCGTTGACCCAGCGATTGTCGGGACCGAGCAGGCTTGCGACCATCGGGCCGATATCGTCGGGCAGGCCGACACGACCGAGCGCGGTCATGCCGGCGAACGCCGTGTTGTAGTCGGGGATGTCACGCACCGCGCCGCCCAGGAAGTCGGTCTCGATCGCGCCGGGGGCGACTGTGTTGGCGGTGATGCCGCGAGCGCCCAACTCCTTGGCCATATAGATGGTCAGGACTTCCACCGCACCCTTGGCTGCCGAGTAGGCCGAGAAGCCGGGGAACGATACGCGAGTTAGGCCCGACGAGAAGTTGATGATCCGCCCGCCATCGGCCAACACCGGCAGCAGCGCCTGGGTCAGGAAGAACACGCCCTTGACGTGAACGGCGAACAGCATGTCGAACTGCTCCTCCGTCGTAGTGGCGAAGTCCGCCATCTCACCATGGCCGGCGTTGTTGACCAGATGGTCGATCGTGTCACGGCCAAAGGTCTCGGTCAGGGTGCCACGGAGCGTGTCTATGAAGGCGGGGAAGGTCGAGACGTTGCCGGTGTCGAGTTGCAATGCCACGGCCTTACGGCCCAGCGCCTCGATCTCGGCGACGACGGCATCGGCATTATCCTTGCCGCTATGATAGGTGAGGATCACGTCGCCGCCATGGCGAGCGATGCTGATCGCGGTGTTGCGGCCGAGGCCACGGCTGCCCCCGGTCACAAGAGAGATGGTGGTCATGGATGCCTCCGGTTGGTGTTGCCGGTCCTATGCATCGATCCGCCCGAGCCGTGTTGCGCGATCATCTGGAAAACTTGCCTGATCGTCCACATGCGTTGCCGCATAGTCGTGCCATCCGTATTGAGGAATCGATGACCGAACAGCTTCTCGACTATGCCCGACGCTATGCCGACGCTCATGCCGACCGGAGCGGGGTTGCGACTACCCCTGTCGATGGGTTAGTGATCCTCCGCGAGACGGCACCGACGATGCTGCAATATGCGGTGTCCCGACCGCTGGTGGCACTGGTGCTGCAAGGCCGTAAGCGCGTGACGATGGGTAACCAGACCTTCGACTTCGGCGCGGGCGACTCCCTCATCATCACCACCGACGTGCCCACGGTCAGCCAGATCACGACCGCCAATCGCACCGTGCCTTATTATTCGCTCGTTCTCGAACTCGATCCCGCCATCATCAGCGGTCTGGTAGGCGAGATTGGCCCGGTTCCGTTCGAGGCGGATCGCCCGGTCAGGGTCGATCCGACCGAGGCGGAGGTCGCCGACGCGGCGTTTCGCCTGCTCCGTCTGCTCGATCGCCCCGGCACGCTGGCAGTGCTGGGGTCGCAGCTCAGCCGCGAGTTGCACTATTGGCTGCTCAGCGGGCGGCATGGCGGTGCAATTCGGGCGCTTGGCGTCACTGATAGCCACGCCCAGCGGGTCGCGCGTGCGGTTACCATGCTTCGCACGCATTATGCCGAGGCCGTGAAGGTCGACGCGCTGGCCGAAGCGGCCGGTATGAGCCTGTCCGCCTTCCACGTCCATTTCCGCAGCATCACGTCGCTGTCGCCGCTGCAATTCCAAAAGCAACTCCGGCTCATCGAGGCGCGGCGACGGATGCTCGCGCTCGGTGAGGCTATCAGCGACGCCGCCTACGGCGTTGGCTACGAGAGCGTGCCGCAGTTCACGCGCGAGTATGGCCGCATGTTCGGGATGCCCCCCGCCCGCAATATTCGACAGGCGCGGATGCAAATGAGCAACACTGCGTAGGTGGTCCCGGCCTGCCCGAAACCTCGTCTGTCGGGGTTTTGGGAAGCCGTTGGTGTTTCCGATCAACCATGGTTGATCTGGTGCGGCCGCGGTCGTCCCGTGTTTTCCAGTTTCAGAGCCCTACAAAGGTCGCCCGTCAAAACTCGCCCGATTTTTCTCTATCTCGTCGATATGCATCTGCGCCCAATTGCCGAGCTCCAAGATTGGCTCGGCCAGCGAACGTCCAAGATCGGTCAGCGCATATTCGACCTGCGGCGGTACGGTCGCGTGCACCGTGCGCGCGATCAGGCCGTCGCGTTCCAATGCGCGGAGCGTGCGCGCGAGCATCTGCTGGCTGATCCCGCCGATCGCCCGTTTCATCTCGTTGAAGCGGTGAGACCGTACGATCAGCACCATGACGATCATCACCGACCATTTGTCGCCGATCGTGCTCACGACACTGTTGATCCGCAGGCAGTCGGGACCGATGCCGTGCGGGTGGGTCATATGCATGTGACCTGGTCCTGTTCGTGTGCGTTCTTGTGGCCTCTTTCTCAGTGCCATAGCTGGTGCAGGTCATCAATCCTGACCGGGACCGATCTATGAACCTCCTGCACCTCGACTCCAGCATCCTCGGCGACAATTCTGCGAGCCGTGCCATCTCGGCCGCCATTGTCGAGAGGCTGCGCGCGCTCCATTCCGGCATCAACGTCACCTATCGCGATCTTGTCGCGCAGCCGGTCCCGCACCTCGACTTCCAAGCCTTTACCCGCCTCGAACAGGCGGACGAACTGGGCGCATTTCTTGACGCCGACATCGTCGTGATCGGCGCGGGCTTCTACAACTTCTCGATCCCGAGCCAGCTCAAGACCTGGATTGATCGCATCTGCGTGCGGGGCAAGACCTTTGCCTATGGCGAGACGGGACCGGTCGGCCTCGTCACCGACAAGCGCGTGATCGTCGCGCTCGCCCGCGGCGGCGTCTATCGGCCCGACACCCCGATGGTGGGGTTCGAACATGCCGAGACGTTGCTCCGAGCCGTATTTCGCTTCCTCGGCACCGAGCCGGAATTTGTGACGGCTGAGGGCGTGGCTCAGGGCGACGAGCAGCGGCGGGAGGCTATGGCGCACGCGCTGGAGCAGGCGTACGAGCTTGCCTGATCGCATGACATCCACGGATCTGGCTGCCCGCAGGACGCTGCCGGGTGGCATGGCGCACCTCCTGCCGCGCTATCCGCGTGTGGGCTGGGACGCGCATGAGCGCCGCGGCCCGATGACGCGGCGCTGGCTCGCCATGCACGACGACCTGCGCGGCAGCGGTGGCGAGCTTCTGAGACTGGCGACGGCGTTCCGCGACAATCCCGAAGAGGCGAGCGTGTTCTACCGGGCATTCCGTCCGCTCGCGATCCATCATTACCAGCATCTCGAGGGCCACCACCAGGTCGAGGATACTGTCCTGTTTCCTCGCTTCCGGCGCCGCGACACCCAGATGCAAGGCGGCTTCGACCTGTTGGAGAGTGACCACGAGGTCATCCACGAAAGCTTGGTACGGTGGGGAGCGGGCATGGATCGGCTGCTGAGATCGCTGCCGCTCGGGGGCGATGCGATGCGGTTCGCTCTGGATGCTCACCTGACGGACGCCGATCACCTCGGCGGACTCATCGAACGTCACCTTGACGACGAGGAGGACGTCGTCATTCCCAGCCTGCTGCATCATGGCGAAGGCGGTCTAATCTAACCACTCCAACCTGGACATTCCCGAAACTCGATCCTTTTCGGGAAAGGCCGCAGCGTCAGGCGACGTCCGCTAACGCCATCTGCCTTCCCAATAGCCGCCGGTCCGCTTTCCTCCAGACAAAACCATTCCCAAAATCCGATCGATTCTGAGAACGCTCGCGCTATCTCGATCGCCGTTCCTAATCGGGAAGGCCGCCAACCTCCACGGTATCGATAGTGTCTGATGTGTCATGATCGAACTGCTTGCGTGCCGCCCTGAACGACGAGGCGTTGTCGATAATCCATGTCCAAAGCGGCATCATTCCCACGAGCAATCCCCGCCCTAAGGCTGTGAGCGTGTAATCTACCCGGGGCGGGACCTCCGCGTAGTCCCGGCGGACAATGAGGCCATCGCGTTCCAGGTGACGTAGGGTTCGGGTCAACATACGCTGCGTGACGCCTTCCACCCGTCGCGCTAGTTCGGCATGCCGCAGCGTACCGGCCACGCCGAGAGCATGGACGATACCAAGCGACCACCGGTTGCCGGCATGGGCAAGCACTTCCCGTTTCAGCCCGTCATCATCGTCGCTCACCGCATCGCAGGCCGCTTGCGAGCGGGCAATCACCGCATCGAAGTCTGAATTATCAGGCGGTATCACGCGTGTGCCTTCTTCAGCATCCCGACCCTGCGACTCATTTGTCATCAGGATCATATGGAGTGCCTGATGCCAGAAACAAAAACCCCTTCCGCCGCTACCCTTGTCATTGGCGCGGGAGAACTGGGACTCGCTGTTATCAGCGGCTTGTTGAAGCAGAACCCGGAAAGCGCCCAATCGATCAGCGTCCTTCTCCGTCCACCCGCCAACGAAGCCGGAGAGCGGGTTGTCCGGCAGTTGGAGGACACAGGACTTCGGATCGTTCACGGCGACCTTGCGACGGAAACGGTGGACGGCCTTGCCGAAATCTTTGTCAGGTTCGACACGGTTATCTGCTGCACCGGCTTCGTGGGTGGTCCCGGCACGCAGCGCAAGATCACCTTGGCGGTCCTGCAAGCTGGCGTAAAACGCTATGTGCCGTGGCAGTTCGGCGTCGATTACGATGTGGTCGGCCGGGGCAGCGGTCAGGAAGTGTTCGATGAGCAGTCGGACGTGCGCAACATGCTGCGCGGGCAAACCGCTACGCAATGGGTCATCGTCTCGACGGGAATGTTCACCAGCTTCCTGTTCGAACCGGCCTTCGGCGTGGTCGATCTCGAACACGGCAAGGTCCATGCGCTCGGCAGCTGGGACAACCGCCTGACCGTGACCACCTCCGACGATATCGGAAGGCTGACCGCCGCGATCCTCGCGCATGAACCGCGCCCCGAGAACGAGGTGGTGTATGTCGCGGGAGATACGTTCTCCTACACCCGGCTTGCCGACATGGTGGAGCATCACCTTGGCCGCGACGTGGAGAGGGTATTGTGGGACATGGATCAGCTGCGGTCCGAAGTCGCGGCACACTCGGACGACGGAATGCGGAAATACCAACTTGCCTTCGCGCGCGATACCGGGGTCGCCTGGGACAAGGCGCACACGTTTAACGCTGCGCAGGGCATAGAAGTGACCGATGTGCCGGCATGGCTAGATCGGCGGGAGGCCGCCTGAAATGAGCCTTTCACGATCTGCCCATTACCCGCGGCTTGACGATGCGGAGGTCGTGGCGTTCGCAAGCCCCGACGTGCTGGTCGGTGCCAGTGACGGCGCCACTTCCCAGCTCGCGGACCTCGCCGCGACCTACTACGGCCTTTGGAACAACGGCAGTGTTGCACTTTTAGACGCGACCGTCTCGACCGACTACATAGATCAGACTCTACCCGCCGGTCGTCAGCAAGGGACCGGGTCAGGATTATGCGCCTTGAAAGTTACGTTGCATCGCTCGGCGTGGGCCTGTCAGCCGTCCGGTCACTGCAAGCCGGTGCCAATAGAGACTATCGCGGGCGTACCGCTGCCGAGGAACGATGCATAATCGATGGACACTTTACGCCACCGTTTAAGCTGCACCGATAGGGCGCTTCACCAAATGTTAATTCCAGTCATATAACGCTACGTCATCAACGCGACTAACGACGACACCGTGTTGGCTGAGAGACACTGGAGTGCTCCCGCTTACACTGGGAGCGTGACGAATGTTTAGTTTCCAGCTTGAGCCGGAAATACCGCTGCTGACCGTCACGCAAACGGGACTATGGACGGTCGCTACGGTTTCCGATTTCGAGTCAGAGTTTCGCAGAGAGCTTGCATTGCTGCAGATTTCCGGCCGGCCAACAGCGTTAATAGTCGATATTAGAGACACTTTCGTCAGAAATCATAATATCACTGAGGCACTGCGCTCGATGATCGAGCGTCTTGGACAGCTTCAGGCAGATAGAACCGCCGTGGTGTCATTGCTCGGGTTCGCCAAGCTTCAGGCTGGACGTATTCGAGATCCTAACGCCCGGATATTCACGTCTATGGATCGTGCAAGGGACTGGCTTACCAGCTATTCTCATACGAAACGTCAATCCGTGTCGGTCAACGACCAGCCGAGCGACGCGAGCCCCGAAGGTCTCACCGTT
>NZ_JAXOJK010000010.1:0-39182 GCF_036663695.1 Sphingomonas sandaracina
ATCGCCGAGGGCGTCGAAACCAACGATCAGGCGGACGCGCTCATCGCCATTGGTTGTGCGGCCACGCAAGGGTATCTGTACTCCAAACCGCTATCGGCCGGCGCGGCTAGCGAGGCGATACTGAACTCTATGCGGCAAATGCCATCGCTTGACGATAAGCCTCGCTAACATACGTCAAAAGGCACACGTACGGCTGAAAACGTTTTTCGCTGGTGACGTATTCCGCACCCCATAAGGCTCGGTTTAAACGTGCGCTGGTCTCAGACCTTGCCCCGCCTTCCCGTCTGACCACGCTAACTTCCTGACCCAGTCACTCCCAAAATTCGATCGTCATTGGGCCCCCCGTCCGCCTTGCGCAGATGAGCCTGCTCCGCAGTCAGGCGCAGGGAACGGACTACAAACCAGGCGGTTTTCAAATGTGCTTGAGGCGTCCTCCCCTTTGGGGGGAGATGGTGGTGAAAGATTGCAATGCCTTGCTGATGTATAGATTAGCAGGGCATCTTCGTAACTGTGGGTGGAACCGACGTCGGCTTCTACTGTTATTACCATGACCGGCCGAGCATGCCCCCCTTTGGCTCCGCTGGTTTCTAAAATGCCCCGCTGCTCCCCCGCAGCGGGGCATTTGATCGTCTAATCCTGTCGGGCAACGATCCAGTCCATTGTATTGGAATATCAAATGCGCGTTTTGCTGCTGGGCCTGCTGATCACCCTCGGGGCTTGCAACGACCACAAGCGACCCAACAGCTTCGACGCCAGGCAAAGCGAGAACAAGGCTACTCCCTACAACGGCGTGCCGGAGGGAGAGCGGAAGAAATAGCAGCCAAGGGGATAGCTGGCCTCCATGTCTGAAAGCCAGCCGGGAGGTTACTCCGCTACGTCGTCTGCCTTGCGCTTGCGCGGCGCCGGCTTTGCAGCCTCTGCTCTGGCGGCGTTCGTCTGACCAGACTTGCGACCCAGGCCAATCTTTTTAGCCATAGCGCGACGGCTTTCCGAATATGTCGCAGCGACCATCGGATAGTCAGCCTTGAGGTTGTAGCGCTCGCGATACTCCGCAGGCGTCATGCCGTTGGTTGCGAGATGACGGCGCAGCGTCTTATATGATTTGCCATCGATCATGCTGATGATGTGATCCGGGCTGGCGAGAGACTTTCGGGCCGTGACTGCGCCGACATACTCCTTGGACTCTTCGGCAGGAGTTTCCGATGCCTTCGAGCCACCAACAAGCGACTGAATGCTAGTGTGCATCTGCGAAAGGAATGCGGGAACGTCATCAGCAGATGTGCGGGTATTTGGATTGCTGAGCCACGCAATCGTCAACTCGGTAGCGAGTTCGACAGCGTTGGGCTGGTAGGTATCGTCGGGCATAAAGGCCTCCATTCGGCTGGCGGGCAAGTATGCCCTCGTTGGTATTTGCACAAGCAGCCGATTGGATAACGTACGACGTGTGATTTTTTCGCCAGTACCAATGCGCGACAACCTAGTTTATCTTGAGCAGCGCAATTCCATTAGATTGCCGGTCAGAAGGGGCGTTTTCGGAATTTCCTTTCGGAAGTCGACCGATCGCGGTGCTGATATCTGTTGATCTTCCCCGAATGGTATTCCGCTGTGCAATCGCGTGGTGCGGAGTTACCGTCACCTTTTTAATCATCGAGGCACGCATGACGAAGACGGCGTCAGCGGCGGCACCTCTCACACCCGATCAAGTTCGCACCCGCCCAGAACGCGTTTTCGGACGCTCTGAGGTGTTTTCGTAGCCTGGGGCGGCATCCTGCTAAGCGACATTCTCTTCCGCGTTAATTGCCTCCTGTTCTGGCGCCGGCAAATGGCGGTATAGCGTCGCAATCGAGACGCCGATGGTCGGGGCAATTTCTCGGGCAGTCATTCCAGAGGCTAACAGGTTTCGCGCGGCTTCGAGGCGCTTGGGTGTCATTACCGTCTTGCGGCCTCCTACCCGGCCCTGACGCCGGGCAACGATCAACGCAGCCGTCGTGCGCTCGCGTACCAAGTCACGCTCCATCTCGGCCATCGCCGCCATAATATGGAAAACGAGCTTGCCCGCCGTGCCCTCGGTGTCGATCCCGTCAGTAACTGATTTCAGCCCGATCCCCCTCGCCGCCAGATCGGTCGAGAGGTCGATCAGCCCTTTCATCGTTCGGCCGAGCCGGTCGAGCTTCCATACGACGAGTATGTCGCCGGTTCGCGCATGGGAGAGCGCGTCGGCCAATCCGGCGCGATCGGCTTTCGCACCGCTGGCCTTATCCGAGAAGATTCGCTCACAACCCGCACTGCGCAGCGCTTCGAGTTGCGGGGTCAGATCCTGTTCCGGGGTCGACACTCGGGCGTAGCCGATTAGCATAAAGCGTTCTCAAAACTCATGTCTGACGCTTACCATGATGCGATCCAATCGCGAAAGTGTTTTGAGACGCGGGCATCGACTGCTATAGGTTCTTACATGATGGCGCATCAAAAACGATCGTTTTTGAGACGTGACAGCAAGCGGGCTGAAGACCCACTCCAAGACACCTAGGTATCACCGCCACCCGATCGTTTGCAGGTCGGCACGATAGGCTGCCAGCCGCTCGACCGCCCGGCGCATCAACGACATCTCGGCGCGAAGGTCCTCGAATGCTCGTGCCGCCTCGTCTTCGCCGTTCGCCATCCGCCCCTCCTATCGGCTCAAATCATGATCCTGCTGTCGGTCGCGCTCCAATTGCCTCTGGCGATCGAGCACCTGCTCGATCGACGGCGCCCTCTCGATGCGGATCCCCAGCTCGGGCGCGCGACGCGCCAGCTCTTCCTGCAGCATGGGGTCGTGCCGGAGGTCGTCGACCATGACGGCCATGCGCCGCGCGACGGGGCCTGTACGGGCGTCACCACGTTCGGCCTCCAGTACCCGCCAATGCTCCATGAACCGATCGGCACGCAGCGCCGGATCGGCTCTGACGCGGGCTTCCTCGGCCAGGGCACGTGACGCGGCTCGCATGTCGCCAGCCGCGACATCCCGGGCCAGCTGCGGATTGCGCGCGAACGCGGAGGCAAGATCGCTGCTGCCGCGGTAGCGCATCCCGTCGAGCGCCTCGCCCGCACGGGCTAGCGCCGTTTCCTGATGCGGCAACACCGGCAGGTCTTTGTCACGCATGCGCGCGATATCGACCGCGGCACGCGCATAGCGCTGGATCGCCTTCACCTCCCCCGGCCGACTCGTGCTTTCGGTCACATGGTCAGGCACCTCCCGTGGCTTCGGCCTGAACCCGGCGAACATCGAGCGCGCCTTGGCCTCCACCTTCTCGATCACCGCCCGCGCCCGCTCCGGCAGTCGGATCTCGCGCCTATCTGCAAAAGCACGAACCGCCTCGTCAGGCTCGGCCGCATAGTCGGCCGCCATGTCCTTCGACCGGTCGCGTGATAGCACCGCGGCAAGCTTCGCGTCGCTCGCGAAGTCGTCGCGGCCATAATGCAGCTGGACGCCGTCACGGTGCCGCGACAGGGCAACATAGGCCGCGTGCCGGTCCATGCCGGGCGTGGCGAGCACGTCGACGCGGTCGACCGTCACGCCCTGCGATTTGTGGATGGTAGCGGCATAGCCATGATCGACATGGGCATAGTCCTTCAGGTCGAACCCGACCTCACGCCCGTCATCAAGGCGCACACCCATCCGCTCGGCCGATACCTGCTCGATCATGCCCAGGGTACCGTTCTTCACCCCCAGCCCGCTGTCATTGCGGAGAAACATGATCCGGTCGCCGGTCGCGAACTGCCGTTCGCCGCGCTCCGCCTGCACGACGACATCGTCGCCAAGGTCGCCAGTTGCGCGCAACCGCTCGCGGGCTTCGCCATTGAGCGCGAGCACCTCGGCGTTGGTATGGGTAAGGATCATACGCGTCGAATCCGGCTCTGCTTGGCGCTGCCGATCCCAGCCCTCGACCAGATTTGCCCGCGCCGCCTCGCGCGTCTCCGCCGCGTGCACCATGCCGTGCTCGCGGTACGCGCCGATCGCCTCGGATGTCCTACCGGTCGCAAGCCACCGGGTCGCGTCGCGCTGCCACGCCGCCCGCTGCCGACGGATCTCAGTGATCTCGGCAGCCCCATGACGCTCGCTGATCGACCGGAATGCCGCGCCCGCCTCGATCGCCTGCAGCTGCTCGGGATCCCCCACCAACACCACCTTGGCACCGGCCTGATCCGCAGCAGACAGCAAGCGCTCCATCTGCCGCGTACCGATCATGCCGGCCTCGTCCACCACCAGCACGTCGCGGGGTCCAAGCTGTTCACGGTCCCTGCCCCATGCATATTCGAGGCTCGCGATGGTGCGCGACGCGAAACCGGAACCGCTCTCCAAATTCTCCGCCGCGATCCCGGACAGTGCGGCACCGCGCACCGTGTAGCCGGCATCCTCCCACGCCTCGCGCGCAACGCCCAGCATCGCCGACTTGCCGCTCCCGGCATAGCCGACGACGGAGGCGAGACCTTCGCGTTCGGTAATCCGCCGGAGCGCGTCCCGCTGCTCGTCGGACAGGGTAAGCCCCCTGCCCTGCGCCGCGTCCAGCGCGCGCTGAACGCGAGTTGCGGCAACGAAGTGATCCTTGGTCCCGGCAAGCCTGTCGGATGCCCGCTCCAACCGCGCCTCGGTCGCGATCATTTCACGGCTGGTGAACCGCTCGTTACCACGCCCGTCCTTGCCCAACGCGACGAGGTCTGGCGACGTCTTTGCAGCCGCCATCACCTGGTCATACTGATCCTTCCCATCCGAATGCCGGAATGCGAACAGGGCGAGGTCACGGTTGGTAAACGTCGCCTGCGTGCGCGTGATCGCATCGAGCGCGATATTCGGGTCGGCGATGATGCGCTCGCCATTCTCGCGCGCGATGCGGTCGTGATCTTCGAGCCGTTCGGCTTCGAGCCCCTGCCCCGGTCGCCGCGATGCAGCCGGCCCGATCTTGTGTTGCGGCTCGAGCTTTATGCCCTGTTCGGCATAGGAGCGATGGTCGATCCGCGCATCGATCCCAAGCTCCGCCAGCCGCTCGTTGACGTGCGCACCCCACGCCTCCCGCCAGTGCTGCAGCAGATCATTCCGATTCCAGTCGCGCTCCTTCTGGCCAAAGCCGTCAGGCCCCACTTCGCGCATCGCCAGCATGACATGGGCGTGCGGCTTCGGGCTGCCGTCCTCGGCCTTGTCCCAGTGTACATTGAGATCCGCGATCATGCCGCGCTTCACGAACTGCTCCGCGACAAAATCGCGCGCTAGCGAAACGCCCTGCTCGCGGGTCATCTCGCGCGGGATCGAGAACTCGATTTCGCGGGCGAGCTGCGCGTCCTTGCGCTTCTCAGTCGCCTCCACCTCGTTCCACAGCGTCGTGCGATCCTGCAACCGCTCGGGTGCGCCTTCCGGCAACATCACTTCGGAGTGAACAACGCCGCTTTTGTTCGTGAAGTTGTGATGCCGTTCCAGACGGTTATCGAACAGTTCTGAAGCAGAGCGATAGGCAGCCGCAGCAACGGCGCTCGATCCCTTCGCGCGGCTGATGACCTTGGCGGAGAAATGGTAGATCGCCATGACGCCGCGTCTTCTACACTTCTGAGCGAACGTCGGCAACGACGTATAAGCGCGCACTCACGACCACTTCGTTTGGTCGCTCATGACTTGAGGCTGTAACGCGTAAAGGGCATAGTCGGCTTTCGTGATGAGCCATGCAGGAACACACACGATGCGTAAAGTCCGGAACTATGACGCCGAACTCAAAGCGCTGAACGATCGCGCACGAGACCTCAAAGCAAAGAAGATCCAACAGCTTGGTGAGCTGGTCGTCGCAACGGGTGCTCAAGGACTCGAGCCTGAGACCCTTGCAGGCGTGCTCCTTGCTGCGGTTGCAACAGATAATGCTGATCAGAAGGAGGCGTGGCGCGCAAGCGGCGCTGCCTTCTTTCAGCGACGAAGCCGCAAGATCGTTTCAGACGACGCGCCAAGGGGTGAGGCGAAGCCTGACGGCCATAGCGACGGCGGAGCGGCGCAACAGGGCCCTGGTCCTGCGTCTGGAAGCGGCGCGGCGTCGAACTGATACACGGGGCTGGGTCGTGCAACGCCGCGAACGCACCCGCCACCTGATCGAACTGGGCGGCCTCGTTCAGAAGGCCGGACTGGTCGACCTCACCGACGACGATCGCGCGACTATCTACGGTGCGCTGCTGGAGCTGGTCGGTCGCGCCCGTGCCGACGATACCGGCAACACACTCGCGTTGTGGAAGCGGCGCGGGAAGCGGGCATTCGAGACGGAAGCTACATCACCGGAGACGGTCCCGTGATGAACAAGGGCAACGCGTCTCGCGCTTGCTGGATCGCCGGCTTGATAGGAACATCTTTGGCGCAGAACTGGCGTCCGCGATGACGCTGCGTGTCCTCAGCATTTGCCGCCCGCAGCCTGGTCAGAATGGCCACCATAGCGTGGCCCGGGCCACGTTATGGCATGCACCTGCGAACGGCTTCCCTCCCCCATCCGGAGACAGTGCAATGACAGCAATTCCTGTGGCCGCATCCCATTCCTGGCAGCTTCAGATGGTGGGACCGGGAAGCCGCTGCATAACACCCGATCTGCACGACAGGCTGGTGCACCTGTTCGACCTGCTACCGCAGACCCGGCTCATCGACATCGAAACCGACGCGGGCAGCGTCAGCATCTCGCGAGACTGGCCCAGCGACCGCATGGAAGAGGTGGCGGCGATCGAGGCGGAAATCACTGCCCTACCCGGGATCGTCCGCCTCACCCTGTTCCAAGCGGCGTGACGATGGCGTGGTTTCGCCAGCTCGCCCGGGCCTTCCGCAACCTCGCTCTCATAGCGCGGCAGAACCACGTCTGGGCCATCCAGAGCCTGGTGTTTGCCCCTTTCCGCTTCGCTCGCCATCTGCTCGGCGTCGTGGTGCTTATGCTGGCCGTGGCGATCGTCCTGATCCTCGGCACGGACGGGTTGATCTGGTATTTCGGCCTGGCCCGCTATCCGACGCTCGTCGCGATCGTACAGGTGCTGATCTGGCTCGCCATTCTGGTCGTACCGCTACGCGCGCTCTTCCAGCCCCTGATCCTTCGTTATGGTGGCGCAGACGCTGACGACACCCATGGCTCCGCCCGCTTTGCGACCGACGTCGAGGCGCGCGATCTGATGGGCGATGCCGGTCTGCTGATCGGCCGCGACCGAAAGTCCGGCAAGCTGCTGCGCTACCCGGGTCCCGCCCATCTGCTGACGATTGCGCCGACGCGCAGCGGCAAGGGTGTCGGCACCATCATTCCCAACCTGCTTGACTATCCCTTCGCCTGCGTCTGCATCGATCCCAAGGGTGAGAATGCCCGCATCGCCGCGCGTCAGCGCAGGGGCTTCGGGCCCGTCCAAATTCTCGACCCGTTCGGCATCACCGGCCTGGTGCCGGCCGCGTTCAACCCGCTCGATCGCATCGATCCGACCGGCCTCGATGTTGCCGACGACTGCATGACGCTCGCCGACGCGCTGGTTCACGATGCGCACAATCAGCAGACTGAGGCGCACTGGAACGAGGAGGCCAAGGCACTGATCGCAGGCCTGCTGATGCACATCGTGGCGAGTGAGCCCGCTTCCGCCCGCACCCTTGCCACGTTGCGCGAGCATCTGACGTTGGCGCCGGCCGCCTTCCTTGCCCTGCTCGAACGGATGCAAGGCCAGGGCGGCCTGGTTGCGCGCGCTGCCAATCGCCACCTCGGCAAGTCCGGTCGCGAAGCCGCGGGCGTACTGTCGTCGGCGCAGCGTCATACCCACTTCCTAGACTCGCCCCGCATGACGGCAACACTCGGGCATTCGGACTTCCGCTTTGCGGACCTGAAGGAACGACCGGCGAGCATTTTTCTCGTTCTGCCACCCGACCGGCTCGACACCTATGCCCGTTGGCTTCGCCTGATGGTGGCCCAGGCGCTGACCGAGCTGGCGCGGGCGCCGGGACGGCCGGTCTGGCCTGTACTGTTCCTGCTCGACGAGTTCGCAGCACTTGGCCACCTCGAGCCCGTCGAGCGCGCGATGGGGCTGATGGCAGGCTATGGGATCCAGCTCTGGCCGATCGTGCAGGACATCCACCAGTTGCGTGCGCTGTACGGCCAGCGTGCCGGCACCTTCCTGTCCAACGCGGGCGTCCTGCAGGTGTTCGGCGTCAACGATCAGCAGAGTGCCCAGCTCGTCTCCGACCTGCTTGGCCAGGAGACGGTCGTGTTCGAAACGATGAGCCGGGCACTCGACGCCGAGGGGACCGGGATAACCTTCGGTCAGCAGCATGTCGGCCGGCCGCTGCTGACCCCTGACGAGGTTCGCACGCTTAGCCCTGACCGCCAGCTACTGTTTCTTGCCGGTCAGCGGCCCGTCATCGCCACCAAACTTCGCTACTATGCGGATCGGGAATTCGCCGGGCGGTTCGATCCGGCGTGAATTACGCTCGGTTTTAAAGCAGCTCCTAGGTTCGGTCCGGCTTTGCTTGCCTTCCGCTTACACCGTCTTCTTTGCCTGTTTGATGCCGCAAAGCGCTGATGACCCACAACCAGACATTCGAGCACCCTTCCTCCCTTCTTAACTTCGCCCATTCGTTCATTTGGTTGGACGACCGCTTCGGCCGCTGGCGCAGCTGTCTCTACGACATAGATGAGGGCAAACAGTCACAGGAGTTGTGAAAGGACATTTATCGGGAAGAGCCGATTGGCTGATCAAGCGCTAAACTAGTCGACCAAACCGCTACCCTCGACAAAAGACTGACCGCATGGAAGCAGGGAGTAGGAGTGACCGGATTTCGGAATACCCGGAGATAATTGACAGATTTTAAAATCTTCGGCTCGCGACCGAGTTCGGCGCCTCCTCACACTCATCATCGAGAACTATCCCTGCCAAGATGGCATGATACTAATAACCGCCCGGTTGCTGGAATTTCAGGTCATGATAATTCACAAGCAGGCTTTTTCATTCTCAGCAAAAGCGTGGAATCTGAGAGTAACTATATAATGGCATACGCATGACGTTAGCTCCGCAGATCTAAGCTAAACTCAAATAGATTTATGTCACCTTTAAATGATAACTTTCTGTTAGCAAGCCACAAAGAGGCATATGTCGCGCGCATCGACCAGATTATCAATCGTCTATTATACCGACCATTCGAACGTGACGATGTTTATTACATGCCCGCTCGATAAATCGTCGCTGCCTACGCGAGGGACGATCGATGACGCGCGACTGCCGGATTAGAATCCTGCTGACACACCGAGCGAGTAGTAATGTGGTCCGCCGCTGCCTTTCAGTTTTAGCGTTGGGTTCAAGCGGAATGCTGCCATGCCATATGGACGGACTTTTTCCGCAGAGAAACGCGCACCGCCACCAAGCTCGAAGCCGCTGGTAGCGACATAGGCCAGTTCAGCCTTTGCGTACCAATCGACACCGATATTCGTGCACTTGCTGTCAGATGCGAACTGGCCTGTTTGGCCATCCCGGCATCGGCTTTGCCCGTTCGAGAACGTGTCGTTGTAATACCGGTCATTATCGCCCTTGTGAACGAAAATACCCCCGATAGGCCGAACCGCAATCGGACCAAGCTGAGCATTATATCCGATGCCAAGCTCGCCGCCCCACTCGCCTTGGGCGCGGGTTCCAAGCGCTTCGCCACCAAGGCCTTTGGCCTGAACACCCGAAACCGGCATAGCGGAAATTACCGCGCTTAGCACGGCCAACTTTATGAAATTCATGTAACCCCCTATAGGCGTTGGCTATGTCGCCATACGCTTGGGTCCGGTCACCGGAAGTGCGATCCTCGTCAAGTCTCACCAAATGAACTTCGTCAGGATTGGATGAATCTTACGTCATTCCCCTGTAAACGACGACTAGCGCCGTTCGTCAGTCAAACTGCACGTGGTGCCCGCTTGGTGCCAGCGCCCTGGGGACAAACTAGGTTATAGCCCACCAGTCGGGCATGGCGGAGATATCTAAAGATCTCCGCCATGCTTCTCATGCGGCCATCTTTTTCTTTCCACTGTCCGCCATCTGCAATCCATAGGGCTTATAATCGCCATCAGGAGTCCGGCAGACGTATTGGGTCGGCAGTGCTGCCCGCACGTCATTGGCACCTGCGATGGATCCGCTGATGGGGCGGCAATCCTGCCCCCCTCCAGCGAGGACAGGAGACTCTATCTTTGCTCCATCCAAAGACATGTATTGAACAGGCTGAAGACGTACGGCGTCGATGCTTTCACTCGCACCGGCACGCCCCTCGAACGTCGTTGCGCTCGTACCGTCGTCGGCGGAAAAAGTAGTACGATACGTCGTGTCTTGATAGTTCGCTGACGCGATTTGTGCCGCGATGATCTTGTCCGCCCTCTTCGCATTCGCGAGAATTATTGCGCAGACGCCAACTCCCGCAGCGGCGCCAATCGCCGCACCGGCAGCTACCCCACCTTTACCGGTCGCCCTACCGACCAAAGCGCCAAGCAACGCGCCACCCAGCACAGAGCCAACGCATTTACCCTTTGCCTTCTCCACCTCGGTTTTGGCATACTTAATCTTTTCCGCATGAGCTATTCCGGTAACCATGTTGCAGAATGGCAAAGTCATGGCCAACAGAAGCGTCACTGATCTACTTTTCATCATATCCCCCTTATTCGTTCTAGTTCGATCACTTGGCCTTGCCCGTGACCGCTATACCTTGACGGCCCTTGTCGGCGCCGATGTAGACGCTCTCGTCCGTGGCCTCTCCGCTCAACTTGTCTCCTGTTACTTTGAAGGCGAAGTTTCGCATCCCCCCGAATGGCATCTCGTTTCCAAACTCCGGTTCGCCCCCTGGCTGCGGGCTCCAAGCTTGCGCGAAGCCGCCACGATCCGAACGAATCTCGCAATCCTCGCCTGAGCAGGAGATGCTGCCCGTCATTGGAATGGCAAACGAGGGCGTGCCAAGCAGCGTCAGCCACGAGGCCGTGAGCTTGCCTTTGCCGTCGTCGCCAATGCGAATGTCCGCGAGCTCGTCGCCCGACGGATACGCGGCCTTGGCAGAGAACCGCCGTAGCCGCACCGGTGCCGGCGACGTGTTGCCGATCTTGCCTGGGCCGTACGAAAGCAGCCTACCACCCTGCGCCAGCCAGTAGCTTTCGAAGAAGTCCTTGCCCGCAGCGCTCTTGCCGACCGGTAGAACGACGTGGACGTCCACCTGTGGGAGGTCGCCAGCAGCCTTGCGTCCGGCTTCCACACCGACCTTGCGAACGGCGGCTGCGTCGCCGGCGGGTAGCTCGAGCCCGCTCAGGTCGGAAACCAGCACCAGACGTTGGACGCGATCATCGCCCTCGAACAGACCCTTTGACGCACGCAACCCTGCTAAGAACGGTGCCGCGTCGACGGTGCCGCTCTGCGCTCCAGAAGTATCCGCCGCTAAGGCTCCAGCGGCAACCATGCCACCGATCAGTTGCGTACGAAAATTCGAGGCCTGGTCTTCGAGTTCGCGTGCCGTGCCCGACGAGAACACGCTCGCGATGCCGCCTTCTCTTTTCTGGGCGTCCGCCATTTCCTGCGACGACAAGCCGGGAATGCACCCGACGAATGTCGTCTGCGCTGCCGAACCATCCGCCGGTACGACTGCTATCGTGATCTGCTCGCGTGCGGCGCTGGCACCGGCTGGGAGCGCCACCGCCGGATCGGCAATCGACAGGATCAGGTCGCGGAACCCCTTATTGGTCTCCGCGAATCCGACGGCGTCGGCGGCCTTCTTCAACGACTTTGCGTCAACGAGGATCAGGGTCCGGCGGAGAGGCGCTTGCGCTCCCTTGAGATCGCACGCAGCCTCGGCTCGAATAGTCGAACCGCCTGTCTTCATGGGTGCAGTGCTTGATCCACCGTCACATGCGGCCAGCAGCAAGGCGGCGATAGAAGCTGCGCCGGTCAGTAGCGACCGGTATGATGACGCCACGATCACAGCTGCACGCTCCGGTAGAGATGGATGGAGCGGGCTGCGAAGTCATTGGGCGTGATGGTTTCGACCATGGCGCCTGCGTGCCTCTCGCCAGCGGGTCCAGTGAAACGGAAGTCGGGGTCTCGGTTGCAGATCCTGTCGACCAGATGGTTCTGATATGCCCTCAGCAGGCCAACGACTTCGGCATCTTTGCTCGAGATCTGACCCGCGTCATGCAGGATCTCCACGTTGTCGGGCTGCGAACGCATCTGGTTGGACCTGCGGCTCAATTCTTCCGTGCGACGCTTGTGATTACGATCAATGTCCGCGAGCTTGGCGCCGAGCTGCTTGGCGTACAGCGCCTCCATCTCCGCCTTGAGGCGCAGGTACTTTTCCGCCTTGTGTGCGTAATCCGGGTTCTCGTCATGTTGCAGGTAGGTGAATGCGGCTCCTACCGCGAAGACGATCAGGTTACCGGCAAGCAGACCCGCAGTCTGAGCAATGACGTTTGGCGGCGTCATCCCGAGCACCAGCGCCGCCTCGATCTGCGACAGCACCGTCGAGTAGCGGGCATAGCCCACGGCGGTCATCGAAATCAGCAGCAGGGCCATCGCAATGGCCATCAGCCTGATGCCCTTCGATCGTTGCTCTTCATCGTCGGGCCGCATGTAGAACTGGTAGGCCTTGAGGAACATGCCGGTCATGTACGACGACACGGCCACCGCCAATGCTACCACGAGGGACAGTCCGGCTGCGATTGCCGGCACGTTCGACAGCTTGAAGAAGCTGCTGTAGTTCATGAAGAACTCTGGAATCATGATAACCGCGGGGATGCCGTACACCAGGAGCTTGGAGGGCACCTGAGCGTCTCTGCCGCCGAGCTCGGTACGGAGGCGGAGATATTCCGTCTCCGCGACATCCAGCCGATCCAACCTGCCGCGCTGCTTCTCGTAGAAGGTTGCAGTCTCCTGAGCCTTGCGGACCGCACGATCACGGCTGATCAAGTCGCGCTCGAAGTCCTCGACGAACCCTTCGGCACCCCCCTGGAGACGCACGCGCTTGGCAGCGCCGAGCACGTGATTGAGCGCGTTCGCCCTGAATCTTGCGACATGGGTGGAAAGCCAGGCGTTCATCTCGGGTGTCAGATTGGCGCTCATCGCGCCGGATTGCCCATCTCCCGTTAGACTGATGCCGCGGCCCTCGCTCTCACGCTCGGCTCGAGCAAAGAGGTCGGTGGCAAGCAAGCCCGTCGTCGCAAGATCCAGGTCTAGATACGTCTTAATCGGCACGTCTTCTCTTCCCCCATTTTAATCACTTCGTTCGTTTCGCGGGTCAAAGGTCGACCCGTACCGGCGTCGCTCGCCTGAGAACGGGATCGATCCTGATCCTCCTCGATCCTGTTGGCATGACGCTGACTGCGCCGCTGCCATTCGGCCTGACTGCGGCTACGACCGCTCCTGATGGGGCGATGCCACCGCGCCGTCCTCCGCTTGGAATCACGTTCCTCGCCCGGTCGCGCACTGGATCGATCCGTGTCCGCGGACGTCGGACGATTTCCACGGCCTCGTAGTTACGCTTGAGGTCCAGCTTTGCCTTGCACTGCTCTGCCTCGCTCTTCGAACGAGCCTGGCACAGTTCCGAAAGCTGTTGATCAGCCATCCACACACCAACGGCTTCGGGTTTGGAGGCGAACAGGAACTCGATCCGACGATTTTGATCGTAGGCGGTCTCGTCGTCACCCGGCACAAGCGGCATGTCCTCGCCGAAGCCGATCCGCCAGATTGAACTGTACGCGACACCCTGCTCGAAAATCGCTTCCGCCAAGATGTTTGCACGGTCGATCGACAGCGCCTCGTTGTATACGGGATCTCCTCGCTTGTCCGCATGGCCCGCAACAAAGAGCGCTACGTCGGGCGGTTCACGCCTGAGGCTCTCCGCAACGATCGCTACAAGCGGTGCCGCTCCGGATCGTAGGCGGCTCTGTGCCGTGTCGAAGAATACGTGATCCGGAAATACGACGCGCAGCACCGGTACATCCACCCCGAACTCACCCGGCAATCGGTCCGCAGGTACGACACCCTCGTAGAACAAAGGCTGCTGGTTTGTTGGAAGAGCAGCAGACAGCCTGACTAAGCGCTTGATCCTGTCGCAATGCTCCATCCGCACGAACGCCTGCCACGACTGCATGTCGCCGACGTTCGAAGGCGCCTTCAGATCTCGGCAGTCGACCGGTACCGAACGTACTTGGGTCATCGCTTGGGCGTATGCTGGTGAAGGGGTGAGCAAAAAAGGCAAGAGAGTGCAAGCCACTGCACCAAGCAGACGCGCCTTTCCCCGGACCAAAGTTTTGGTCCCCGATCCAATAGCCTTCACCAGTTCCCCCTTGTAGGCGCCGAACCTGCTTCGTCGCGGTCGGATTGTCCAGCGCAACGTTCGGCCTCCAAAGTGATGACCTTCGCCCGCTGAAATAGTCGGAGATACTGAATTATTTGTTTATCACGCCGTAAGCGTAATGGACCGATGTGAATGGCTTGCGAGAACTTTTCATCGCTGCAAACCATAACTTCAAATCGACGCTCACGGGCGATTTGGTCCATTCTCGATGCAATCATAACGACTTACAAATTTAGCTTCCGGTAAGGCTCGCATGCATAAGCATCGCCGCCGCCCCTTAAACCTACATCTTTCCAGTTATCGTAGCATCCAACCGCGACGCCGAACGATTATCGGGGCATCATGTCGGCGGCGAGCAGTTCCATGACGTTGACGCGGTGGCGGGCGGGACACACCGGCGGTTACTGGCACAGCTTGTTCGCCGCCCCACACCGGACGCCGATCGGGTTTCCGAATTCCGATTTGTTCGAAACCTGCACGGATTTGATCACCACGCATGTCTTAGCCGATTACCTTCCAGAGCACCCGAGCTGGCTCGCCAGTCTAAGGCTGACTTGCCTTAGCCGCTGGACACCATGAGCGCATCGAGAGTCGGTGGCGTGATGGTCCCGGTCACGTCGAGGCCACGAGCTTTCTGAAATTTGCGCAGGGCTGAGCGGAGTGCTGGCCCTACCACGCCATCCACCGCTCCAGAGTAGAGATCCTGCGCCATTAGCGCGATCTGGACACGTCGAACGATGGACGCGAAGCGCTTGGTTCTCCCTGAAAGTACAGGGAGCCCATCAGAGGGTGGCGCCGCTGCTCGAGCTTCCGTGGTAAAAAGCGGCTGTACCGACCGCGGCGGTGGTGGAGGTGCCGAGGGAGTGGGACTGGGGGCTACATACGGAGCCGAATAGGTAGGCGTGCTATCGTAGCTCGGACTATACCCTCCACCCGATGAGGAGCGATGACTAGTATGGCTATAGTGACCGCCGCCCCCGCTGCCTGACCGGTGGCTCGAATGACTTGAGTGGCTGCGATGTTGAGCGAGCGTGATGACGTGATCCTGGGAGAAGCGACGCAGAAGTGCGCCCCCTTGCGGATCATCAATCGCCCTCGTTGTAGCTTTCGAGAATGCCTGCGCCAGCGCGTCCTGATGGCCAGAAAATCCTGCGGCGAGCAGGCTAGACACTAAAAACTTCGTCCTTTTCATAGCGGCCTCACGCTCATGCTCGCCTCCTCGTCAGGATGCCATTCAAAGAACCCTGAGCATTTCGCCTGTTCCCTACAATTGTCGCAAGCAGGCGTGAACTTGCGTTTCCAATCGGAAATCGAAGCGATTGCCAAGTCGCGGTAGGCGGGAGGCACAGTGCAGCGAGGAAAGTTGAACAGCTGCGCTTGAACGCCATGTAGCAGCGCCTGGTCGAGCGCTGCCGCTATCGGGGCGAACCGCCGGCTGTGGTCGAAGAATAGGGCAGGCCACCTGTTTTTTGCGAAGCCTACATGCTCCAGCTGCATGATCGACCATGCTTCGACGAAGCGTAGCCTCGATGACACGTAGCTGGCGAGCACCGGAAGGGCATCGACGTTGTCGTTCATCACGACCGTTCTCAGTTCAATCCGCGCGCCGGCCATGGCGAGATGGGCAAGTCCACATTCGAGCTGTGCGAACGCCCCTTCCTTCCCAACTAACACGTCATGAAGAACGGGTTCCGCAGCGTAGATAGGGATACCCCAACTCACACGCCGGTACTCTGCTGATCCAAGCCGCTGCACGTCGGCCTCTGTAAAATGCTGCGCATTCGTAAGGACATGGAAGCTGAGATCGGGACGAATGGAAAGCGTCCTCTCCATCAAGGTCAGAAGCCTGTCCTTGTAAAGCGTAGGCTCACCTCCCGATACGCCGATGAGCATGCCTTCCGGCGCCAGCGTACATGCCTCCTCCAACAGATCGAAACGGTCGACATGCGTTTTCTTTGGTGGTTGCGAGCACATGACGCATAATTGGTCGCAGCGCTCGGTGACGAGCAGCGTATTTGTTGTTGATTCAGCTCGAAGCAGACGTTCGACGCGGTGGCGTGCCGGATCAACCAACACTACCTCCCCATCCAGTTGGTCGGGGGAAATACCTTCGATCGCGATCATGCCAAACGGACCGCTGAATACTCCTCCTGAGGAATCTCCCTCGATTAGAACGGCGTTGTTGCTGTCGAACGCACTCGCCGTGCTGCAAAGTCGCGTCACGTATGGCGTCTCTGCGTCGGCGGTTGCAAAGCGGATAAGCTCTATCACGCCAGACGCTCTCCGAAGGCCGAAGGCATGCCTGGGATCCGAAGCCATCGCGCCAGGGAATGCCGTACCGCCTCGTCGTCCGAATAAATCAGTTCAAAAGCGAAATCGAAGAGATGGAGGTGCCTGCGACAGAAGTCGGTGTCGCGCCTCGGCATGTCGGTTCTACCGTAGCGCGCAAGATCGTCCACCACATCGCGCCCGCAGAACGGCTGGAAGGCACAGCGCCGGCAGTCTGGGTCAAACTGGTTTGTTACACCTGTGTTGAGGAGATCGCGCGAAGGACCGTTCCATCCTTCCGTCACGCTGCCGATCGCCAAATTCACAACGCCCGAGCGTGCAAGCATGCGAGCCTCGTCCGTTGGGTACACGGTGCCATCGTAATCTACGACGATGTAATCGACCCCCATCGGATTGGGATTGCGCAAATCGACATGTCGCTCAAGTCCCGGCTGAAAGATGCGTCGAAGCGCTATGCTAAGATAAGTCTCTTCCAGCACACGGCCACGGTCCGACCAATTGCGCTCGATCATTCGCCAGACAAAGCGTTCGTAATAGCTACGCCAGCCGTCATCTTGTTCGCGCGAGGCAGAGTGTCGTTTCCGCGCGAAGCCTTGATAATTGATTGGCCGCAAAAAGATGCTGTCCAGCCCCAAGGTGACGTATGCGTCGATGAGACCGTCGATTTCAGGGGGCGACGTGGGATCGATCGTCGGAAGAGCGGAGACCTTGCGGGGCCCGTGACGGTCCGCCAGCATGCGCAGATTTGCAAAGAAGGCGTCCGTGATATCAGACTTGCCCGTGCGGTTGCGCGAGTGGGTGGCCGCATCTCCGTCAAGCGAAGTACTGATGAACACGTCCGGACGGTCCAGGATAGCTAGTATCTCGTCATCGATGTTTTGGAGGTTGGTGCATACCACGAATTCGACGTGTTCAAAACGCCCGCAGCGGTCCATGACCGCGCGGATCAAATCCGGCCTCAGTGTGGGCTCGCCGCCTTGAAACTCGATCTTTAGTCGCGGCGTATCGAGCTGATCAATCAATGTCAGAACCGCGGCGAGCGTTTCCTCACTCCAATCGAAGCCGGTGCGAGCCTCGGCGACGCGCGACACCTGACAGTAGCTGCATGACAGATTGCATCGAAGAGTCGGGACGAGGATGAGATAATCCAGTACTCCGACGGGCGCGATGCGATCTGCCACGCCGCGTACGTGCGCAGCCTTGGCAAGAACGTCATCGTCTTCGATGAGGAAGCCACCCGATCGCAGAAAGACACGGTCGCAATCGGATATCTGTTCATCGAACAGCCGTCCTAAAAATTTTGGCGATCCAAGAAAAAACCGTCCGGCGTCACTGACTGCGAGGGTGCCTTCGCGACCCACCGGTCGAAGGCGGAACGGCGAGAAGTTCAAGCGACGAGCGACGCAAGGACGCCGTCGCGGCCCGCCTTCGCTTCTGCTACTAGACGCTCGTTAAGTAGCATCACGCGCCAACAATGTTCCGCCTCCGCCTCGCTACGATCACTCGATATTCTGACCCGATCTCCATCACCGTGCGCCCGAAAGCTATCGGAAACCATCGACATGCGCTTCGCGGCTTCGACGGAGTACGGAGCATCGCGCATCGCCACCCTAACGAAAACTTCCAGCACCCCCACGCCGTCCCCCCGTTCAGCTACGTCCGAAAATGCTAAGCCGGGAATCGTTCAACAGCAACCTCTATTGTCTATCATAGATTTTAGATTGCCGATTGAATTGACATGACTAAGCTAACGGAAGAGTTAAAAGGGGGACGTCTTGGTCGAACGCAGGCCCGTCGGGATTTCAACTAATCGGACAGGCGCTACGCCTGCGCCCACGATTACCGGGAAAAAGTCAGGGAATAATGGCTGGCTGATCCTTGTGGCGGTGACTGGACTGGTGATTGCAGTTGCGAAATGCTCATCCTCGACTAGCGGCTCGGCCCCACCAGCGATGGTTGCCGAGGATGTCGGAAATGCCCAAGCGGCTTTAGTATCCGCAGTGTCAGCGCAAGCACCTTCGCCACCCGAACCTCTCAGTCTAACGGGCGTTCGTCGGGGCGCTTCCAAGGTATCCATCGCGGCGAAGGAAGAGCTCGCTGGCGAGATGATTTACAGCCAGAACTGCTACGACTTCGTTTCGCGATCCTTCAGCTGGCGTAAGCTCGACGAGTGCGGCGGTTTTGACACGGAAGCAAGCTTTACACTTGGGGACGGAGAGCCAGTCGGCGCAGAGAAGGAGGTGGCTTGGTTCGACACCGAAGCGGCGGCCGGACGGTATCTGAAGGCAGCCATCGCTGCCGGGCTGGATACCGATTCAGCAGACATGCGCCTCTCGGCGTTGCAGGGCAAAGTAAACGGAAGGCACGAGGTTAAGCCGGAGATCACCCCGCAGATTACCACGCCTACTGAAGAGCCAGTCGAGCAGTCCGACCCGGTCGGGGAAGAGGAAAACACGACGGCCGCGGCTTGATGCAAGGCGTCGTCTGCCAAGTTGATCCAGAGGCTCGGAGGTGTACGCCTAGCTTCCACTCCGGCTTCACGGTTCATCTAGAGACTGTTAAAATCTTATACCTTCCCAACTCAGGCACTCGTCAGGTGGCCTGCGGAATTTTAATTGGTAAATCCGTTGGGGCAGTACAGCAGGCCCCACAGTCCCCTGCTATAGCCGGTGGCGATCGTGTGCTCAGCTTGACAGGCGCACGGACGGCGGGCGACCAGCACCGCATGTATGTCACCAACTCCAAGGCAGGGCTGAGAGCCGCTCGCGCCGCGCTAGCGATGTTCGCGACCCTGCAGATTTCCACCTCGGCCTGCTCCGTCGAGACCGCACTACCGGTAGCCCGCAGCTGTGCCGGGTTCTACGCAGGCAATACCGCACCGGCACTGGTCAACCCCAAGCTCAAGGCTAGCACACGCGCCCTCTGCTTCCGTGCCTTTGCCGTCCTACACTCGGGCATCACTCGGACTCCGCTCTACGTGGCGGAGCACCTGACCCGTACGTCGATCGAAGCTGCGCGGGCGCTCGATACGCGTGACAACCGGTTCCATCCCGAAAAGCAATTACCACCGGCGGAACGTGGCGAGCTCAGCGACTACCGCGGTTCCGGCTTCGACCGTGGCCACATGGCACCTTCGGGCGACATGGGGGATCCACAGGACGATTATGAGAGCTTCAGCCTCGCGAACATCGTGCCGCAGAATGGCCCGCTTAATCGAAACGGCTGGGCAGATCTGGAAGGCTATGTCCGCGACCTGACGGCTAAGCTGGGTGACACCTATGTCGTGACCGGCCCAGCTTTCACCGGAGATGCTCTGCATCGCCTGAACGGGCATGTGCTGGCGCCAAGCCATGTTTGGAAAGCGATCTATGTGCCGGGTCAGGGTGCAGGTGCCTGGATCGCCAGTAACGATCCGACCGCAAAATGGGAGGTAGTATCGATCGCCACTCTTGCCACCCTTACCGGAATCGACCCTTTCCCCAAATTAGATGCTGCAGCCAAAGCGAAGGTACCGGCGTTTCCCGCTTTCGACTGACCCAAGACCACTTAAAGGAGCTCGCAGATGATCAAGCCATTCGCCGACAATGAAGCTGCCGCCTCGATTGGAGATCTCGCCATCGAAAATAGCACGACCAAGGTCGTCATTTCTGGCTCAGTCGAAATCAGTCGCGACCCTACCGGGCTTGAGCGGGCCCGCGCATTGAAGCAACTGGCCGACGACCTCGTGACCGAGCTTGAAACTGGAAAGCCACCTCAGCAGTTCGCGGCCACGCAGACCGCGTCGGTCGATCAGATCGCTAACCCGTTCGCCTAACTGACGGTCTACCGCCCAGAATCAGCAAGGAACCGCATGTACGACTATTTTAGCGCTTGGTGTAATCGCCAGCAGTGCTGCACCGCAGAGGCAGTTGCCTCCATCGGGATCCACGTCGGCCAGTGCAGCTCCGGTTGGCGGTTGTACAACTATTCGCAGCCCACTCCGTCATTGTCGCGGTCGAGCTTGCGGCTGTAGCCAGGCGCGCCTCGCATCACAGGTGCCGCGCCAGCTGCTCGAGCAGCCGAGCAGTTCGCATAATAAACACTGCCGCTCGACTTGGAGGACGTGGGACTAGCCGCCCGCTTCACCGACATGCGCCGGCGGCTTGCCGGCTTGGTCTGCGCATTCTCAGCAAAAGGGTTGTCAGTCGCTTGCGGGTTTGGAGCAGCGATAGGCGCAGCCGCCAGCAACATGGACAGAAGCAGCATTCAGATTCTCCCTATTTGTTCGGGTTAATCTGCCTCCCCTAAGGCACGCCGTCTAGCGTGAAGCGCCGTCCTTCAGGCCCAAGGGAAATTTTGCAGAATTGTGGTCCTTACGTAGCCCTCAGTTCCTACGCTCAGACCGTTCCCACAATCCGCGTTTTCGTCATCTCGTCAGGCAACTGCTCCCTGCAGACACCACCCCAACTCAAACGATCCCATGCAGGCCATAGAACGTCGAACTGAGGTGCGTTTGATTGCATATCGTCAGTACGAGTTGGTCGCGATCACTAGATGGTAGCGCGCATAACGGCGTTCGCCGGTGCGCGTCAGCGCGCCGAGTTCCACTAACTCGGCAAGATCGCGGGTCGTTGTTGCAGACGTGGCGTCGGTAATCGTCCGGTAATTATTGGCGCTCAAACCACCAGTGAAGCCGTCAGGTCCTTCCGCCATCATTCGGATCAGCGCCTTCTCCTGCCGCACGTTGATCTGGTCGCGCAAGCGGTCGAGCAGTCGCGTCTTGTTGATCAGGAACCGGATGCGATCAATCGTGCGCGCCTGCGCCGCTAGCACTACGTCGACAAACCAGCCCATCCAAGCATCGATCTGGTTCGTCTGGCTAGCGCGGTGCAATTCCGCATAATACGCCTTTTTCTGCCGATTTATGGTCGCGGCCAGTGCGGTCAGCGTCGGCGCCTCCACGCTTTGCGCCAGCGCCTTCTCCGCAATGGCGCGGCCCAGACGCCCGTTGCCATCTTCGAACGGGTGAATGGTTTCAAACCACAGGTGCGCGATCGCCGCACGCGTGATGGCTGACACGGGCAGGTTGCCACTGGGGGAGCTGTCATTGAACCAGGCAACGAACCGCGCCATCTCGGCGGGTACGCAATCGGACGGCGGTGCCTCGAAGTGGACGCGAGGTGCATGAAGCGTCCCGGACACGATCTGCATGGAATCTGCATGAGTGCGATATGCGCCCACTTCTGCTACATCTCGCCGGCCGTTCATAAGCATTGCGTGCCAATCGAATAGGGTCTGATCGGTAAGCGGCTCGGCATAGCGGCGGTAGAGGTCTGCCATCAGCTCGGCCGCTCCGGCTTCTGCCGGACTTGACCGGTGTTTATCAGTCGCAAAGCCAAGCTGGCGCGCGATGGAGGACTGGACGCTGACGCGATCGAGCAACTCGCCCTCAATTGCCGAGCTATCGATCGTCTCCTGCGAGATCAGCTCAATGACGAGCCCCTGACGTGTATCGCCGTCGAGATGATCCATCGATCCAACAACGACCCCGGCGCCCTTCAGGAAGCGCGCTTCGGCGTCGACCAGCCGCACCCGGTCGAAGGCAAATTCAGTCCAGTCCGCGAGCTGCCAGTTCCATTTCATGATCGATGAGGCGCCTTTCTATCGATCAATTTAAAGCGATAAAGTGGTTTATGGAAGTCCGGCATCGATCGTTGATAACCGTGCCGAAGATAGGTTCCAAAGCGCGTGGCTTCCAACAAGTCACTGCCCTGCCTGCCACGACCCAGAGGGCAAAATTTAGCTCCCTCGGCAGCCTCCCCGCAAGCGGCTGCACATTCACCGTCCTACGGTGCCACAGCTTGCCTACAAGACACCTAACCGCTCTACGCAACAAAACGTTGCAATCGGAGCCCCCTTACACCGTGGAGGAGATCACACCGCAGATCGGGTAAAGCCGTCGACGCTGCGCCGCAGTCTCCCGAAGTAGTGCAACTCTCTCGGCAAACGGGGGCGATCATCGACCCAGTAGATATAGCTTACGTGCGACGGCAAAGAGCAAGGGAGGCACGCTTTCATTCAATGATGACGAGGCTACTCGTAGAGATTTGGTGGCTCGCCGCGCCGGTTGTAAACAGTGCGGACGTAACCACCCCATTGATCGAGCAGGCCACGACACTCCACGCCCGATATGAAGGAACTGCCTTCAGCAGTAGTAAACTCGGGAAGGTAGAGACCCGTTATGCCCTTCTCCAACACTCCCTCAGCAAGAACACCTTCCTCCCTAAGTATCAGAATTGGCAGTCCAATTTGAAAAGCCATGGCAGGTTCAATTTGACAGTATGGGCTCGTGAACCACACTTCTTCATCACTTGCCTCCGATATATGCTCTAAATTCGCCCCCGAATATTTCGTAATGGTCGGCGCGTAAGTACGCCTAAAAGCTATCGAGACGAGGCCGCAGCAATGCGTCAAGATGCGCCGGATGCCTATCAGAGGCGCTCCGTAGTCATAGCTGCTCCCAGGTCCGAGCGTTAGCGGTTCAAAACCGCGCCTGCGAAGTTCGTCAAGAAACTGGTCGACGAACTCTTTCTGAGTGCTGAGATGTGGCGTGGGCCGACTGACGAAGACAGGTACTCTCATTCGCTCGCCTATTGTTCTAGCCTAGCGCTTCCGTCCAGCCTCATTACGGACGATCAAGGAATTCTAACGTAGAAATTGGCCTAAATGTGCTCACCGAGCGCCAGACGCGCGTATCCGCATCGGTAGTTTGTAATTAGAATGCCACGCAATCCAAGGGTGGCCGACGGCATAGCTGAAGGATGGAACTCGATTGCCCTGCTGGCTCACCTACCGTAAACCGTCAGCTTATCAACGGGAGACACGACTTGGCCAATCCGCGGGCGTTTATCAGCTTCGACTTCGATCACAACGAGACCTCGCGAATGCTGTTTGTCGGTCAATCAAAAAATTCTAAAACCCCGTTTAATATCGAAGATTGGTCGTCCAAGTCCGCGCTCCCGCAGACTCAGTGGGAAACCCAGATGCTGGCTAAAATTGGCAAGTGCAATATGCTAATAGTCCTAGTGGGAAAGACAATGGCAAGCGCAACTGGAGTAGCCAAAGAGATTGCCATGGCAGCTAAGAAAGATGTTCCAATCTTTGGTGTCTACGTTGATGGCGCGGTCACAACCAGTAACCTACCCACAGGACTAGCACGTAATCGGACGATTGCGTGGACCTGGGACGGAGTAGCTGCAGCGGTTACCCAAATGATGGGTGAGGGCAAGAACAAGTAGTCTATTTTGGTCTTACGATGCCTGTGCGTTTTTGCCCAGGCAGCGTGTTGTTTCATCAAGCAACAGGTTTATCCTAATAATATAGGGCCCGGCAGTCTTACAAGGCGGTTAGGATGGTGCGTAGTATCGACCCAACTTTGGCCGATGGTATGTCCTTTCATGCTTGCATTGGCAACTTCCTTGCGTTCGATAGCCCCGTGCCTTCCCCATGAAAATCTGCGTGGCGCGGAGGCATACTGCGCGACACGCCAATCTGGCCATTGTTGGTCGAGCGTTGAGAGGTCGATCGGTACGGGCGTCTGCGGTGGGCTCGGGAACTCACCACAGGACCCATCAACCGCCGTAGGTGTGTTAGTTTTGCGAAGGGTAGAAGGAAAACGACGTGAACGAGCAGGACGTGACGGAACGGCTGGAGGCCGCGCTCGAGGCCCTAGCGAGCATAGAGCACGAGCGCTGGGCGCACTGGCAGCACTATATGCACTCAAAGGCCGATCTGCGGGCCGACGGATCAATGGTAGTCCCGGCGGAACTCGTTTCGCAGTGGACGAGGCAGATCGACACCCCATACGACGAGCTCAGCCCGGATGAGCAGGAGAGCGACAGGGAGCAGGTCAGGCGCTATCTGCCGGCCGTAATCGCGGCATTGACCGGACGCTGAGCGTCGCCAACCCCTCGTCCTACTCCCCGCAACCCATTACGAAGCGAGTCGACTTGGTCTGCCCGGCAAACGTAGCCGTTATCGTGATTTCGCCAGAGCACGTGACGTCGTTCAACCAGAGTGTCTTGGTCTCTGTGCCACCGAAGGACGTCAGCACGGAGGGATGGACCCGGCGGCCGAGAAGCTTGCCGTTCGCACCGCGGGCGACGAGCTCCACCGGACTCTGAACACCCTTCTGGTTGTCTTCCGGCTTCCCGAACTTGCCCGAGCTGAGCACGACCGAGACCAACAGGTCATCGGCGGCCTCAACGGCGTCGCCCTCGCCAATGATGGTGTTGTGGAACACGAAGTCGCGCTTCCGGGAGAGGATGTCCTCAGACAGTCGCCCAGTCTCCTTATAAAACAGGCGGACCTCGATATCGCCTAGGACCACCCCGGACGGAGGCGCCGCCTGCGCGGTTAGGAGCAGCGCGCCGAGGCAGCCGAGCGACCTCACTCGCAACCTACCCCGTCGCCATCCCGGTCCAGATGTCTTCCGTAGCCGGCATCGCCGCGGACCAGGGCGGCGCTCGCGGCCCGAGCCGCCGCGCAGTTGCGGAACGGGCCTCCACCTGCGGACCGGGCGAGCAGGCCGAGCGGGGCTGGGCGGCCCGAGCCGGGAGTCGACCCCGGTTCAGACCTGTAGCAGTGGTAGCCCATGCCACCCTTGCGATCGTTATGGCATCCCTGCGTATTAATGCCGCCACCGTGCGCGTACGTGCGCGCCGCCGCGAAGCCGAGAAGGCTGGTGATCGCGGCAACCGCCACTAAATCGAAGAAACCCTGCATGCTTGCCCCCCGGCCGTGAATGGCTAACATGGCACCAAGTAGAACCGCGTCAACCACGACGTACCAGGCCGGTGGCTGCCGCCGAGCTAGAACTTCTCGGCCCGCGCCAACTCCCAGTAGAACCTGCCGAGCGGCGTCAGCATCACGGTCTCGGACGCTATGGCGGTGTCGAACATGTCCACCCCCGTCAAGCAGCGGAGGAGCTGCGCGACCTGCAATCGCTTGAAAGTCTTGAATAGCAAGACATGCTCCGGGATGGCGCTTGCATTGGTCCATTCGTAGGTGGGTGCCAACCGATGATCGTCATGCGGATCTGGGAAGAGCACGGGGAGCTGCCTGAGGATGTCGTCCGGCACGGCTGGATCGCAAAGACGGACGGGCTCGAGGGACGCGGCGTGCGACTTATAAATCGGGCGCTGATCCAGCGCGCCCAGAACCCCCTCAGCGTAGGCGTAGATCGACGCGGCCGAGACCCGACCGCGCACGTCCGCCGCCCCTCCCTCGAGCGCACCCAGCACCAGCCGCGTAAACGCCCCGTGGCTGCCAGCTTCCACAGCCTTCTGGCGGTGCCGCGCCGCTGCAAGGATCGTTACTCCCTCATTCAGGCGGGCGTCGTTGTCGAGGTTGCCGATCACCTCGTCATCGCTCCCGGCCGCACCCGCGTAGCAGCAATCCAGTATGATGAGCACGTTCCGCCGGCACTCACGGGCGAACGTGTTGGCACGATCGACGAGCTCCCTCATCGGGAAGCCCGGATCGTCGCGGTTGCTCCCGTGCATCATCAGGTGCCCGCCGAATGAGTTGGCGGCACCATGGCCCGAGAAATAGAACAGCACGTCGGCGTCGGGGTTGTCGAACAGCCTCTCCAACGCCCGCCGCAGGACCGCTGCCTCGATGGCGCCGTCCTTCTCGCTCGTGAGCAACTCGCATGTGTAGTTTCGGGAGAGGTCGTGGTTGCGAGAAAGGACGGGTTCGAGCGCCTCTGCGTCGGAAACGCAGCAGAAGAGCTGGGGCGCGGTGCAATAGCGGTCGATGCCCACGAGAAGCGCGCGGCGCATGATCAGACAGCCGCCGGTCGGATGCTAAGGGCAGGTGCCATTCCCTAGGTATCTCCGGCGTCGCCAATGTGGTCCCGGTGTTGCGGGACCGGTGGCGCGTTCGTCGCGATGTAGGTCCGCATTTCGCTCCAGCCGGGTTGCGCCAGCAGCGCGGGGTGCTCCGCAGCCATCTCCCGCATCACTGCGTCGATCGCCGCCGCGTTGGGCGTCTGTGGGGCCGTCGGGGCCTGCGGCACCGTGGCAACCATCGGCCCAGCCGCCCGCGGTCGCGGCGGCATCGCGGGCGCGCGGCCCGTCCGCGGCTCGTCGAGTAGCGCGTTCACGATGCGGCCCATCGCCGACTGCCGCTCGCTGACCACTTCAGAGTAACCGCTGCCCCCTCCGAACCGCTCCGCGATCAGCTCCAGCACGGACGTGTGGTCCAGCTGCTCGCTGAAGACCGCGCCCTCCCCCACGTGAGGGGAGACCAGCAGCGCCGGGACCCGTGGACCGAGCGTCCTGAACGTCACGTCGCCGACGGTGGTCTCAAGGTCCGGCGGCGGCACGTGGTCGAAGAAGCCCCCGTGCTCGTCATAGGTCACGATCATGAGCGTCCTTGCCCAGCGGTCCGGGTTGCTCGACACGATGTCGTAGATTTGCCGGACGAAGTCTTGGCCCTTCGAGATCGGAGTCGGAGGGTGGTCGTCGTTCGGGTTAGACATCGGGGCGTCGGCATACTCGGGCTCGATGAAGATGACCGAGGGCATGGGATCGACCGACTGCCAGTCGCGGCGGAAGCCCGAGAACCGGCGGAAGGGCCCCCTTCCCGTCGCGATCGAACCGACGATCTTCAGCGCCCACCGACGCATCATGATGAAGAAGGGGGTGAACCCGCCGGACACATACACCCGCCAAGGCACGCCCCGCTCCTCCAGCCAGTCGTATACGAGCTGCTGATCGGGCAGTCCGGTCACGTTGTCGACGACACGGCTCGTCCCCGACATCGCCATGAGCCGGTTGGCCTGCGTCCCGAGCGGAAGGGGCGTAAACCATCTGTCGCAGACGCAGAAGTTGCGCGCGAGGAAATCGAAGGTCGGCACGTCCTCCGCGACGTAGTGCCCCATTACGACACCGGGATCGGCTAGATGCTTGTGCGCCCGGATGTAGGTATCGACGAAGCCGCCCATGCGATCCTGGCCTGGGCCACGCGGGGCGGTGTCGATCTGGGCGCCAATCGCGTCGCGGCCGTGCGGCGGGTCCTCCTCGATCGGCTGCGATGCCCGGATCCTCCGGATCGGGTACTCGGCACCGCGGGCGAGGTTAGCCCAAGGCCACTGCCATCCCTTGTCGGACCTGAGACCGTCGACAGGGAGCCCACGCGCCGTCTCGTCCAGGCTGAGATAGCCCAGCATGTGGTCGAACGACCTGTTCTCAAGCATTACGTAGACGATCGTGTCGATGTCTTTGACCGCCATTTTGCCTCTCCGCTTCCGCCGCAGTGCCGCGTCGTCCCAATATGATTACCCGTTAAACATCGCAGCCTTCGCGATCCAGGCATATCGTCCCGCCAGCACAAGTGCGAGCCGACTAGAGCGGACGGGACGAAGCGTTCATCGGAAATCTAGCATCGCAATGTCGCTTTGCTTGGGGACTATGAGGCGGGCTTATCACGAGGCCTCACACTCTGCACTTTACCGTCGCTGACCGAACGGTGATCGAAAAGTTCGTCACTCCTTGAGCGAGGGTGCACACGATGGCTGGCAGCCGGGCGACCTTAAGGGTTGGGCGGCCAGCCCACCAAGTCGCCGACCATCAGGACACGTTCGATCGTCGCGCGAACGCGGTGATCGCCCGCAGCCGCGCAATCGACCGTCGAGCTACGTCGCGGCCGGCGAGATCGAAAACATTGACGTGCCGCCGAAAACGCTTTTTTCAGCGCGGGAAAATGATCGAGACCGACATGACATACCGCCCCGTTTGACCCTCAAGATCAGAGCTAAGGTTGGCCGCCAACGCCGCGTCATTGATTCAGAAGGCATCAGGTGATCGAACGGCCAGCCGGCATTGCTCTTCGTAGGCGGGTCCGATAGCCTCGCCGTGAACGCCACCTGCGTCATCGAGAGGAAACAGCAAGTGGCCAAAACACGCGTCTTTATCAGCTTCGACTACGACCATGACTCGTTTCTGAAGGAGGCCATTGTCGGGCAATCGAAGCTGGAAGACAGCCCCTTCGAGCTGGCCGACGGGTCGATTAAGGAACCCCTCGACGGCGACTGGAAAGCCAAGGCTAGCACGAAAATTCGGCCGGTCGACTGCTTCGTCGTGCTCTGCGGCGAACGAATGAACACGGCGGCCTGCGTCAGCGCCAAGCTCAAGATCGCGCAGGCCGAGGACAAGCCCTACTTCCTGCTCGCCGGCTACAGGGACAAGACGAACGTCAAGCCGACCGCTGCGCTTTCGACGGATAAGATGTACGACTGGACCTGGCCCAACCTGAAGACCCTCATCGGCGGCGCACGCTAGGATGAAGCGGGCGCTCGTCGTCGGCATCGACGCCTACCCGAAGCATCCTCTCACGGGGTGCGTGAACGACGCCGTGGCGATGGGCACGGTGCTCGAGACGCTCGGCAACGGCGACCCGAACTTCTCGGTAGTCACCCTCATCAGCCAGGACCAAGAGGTTACCGCCGAGGCGCTCCACGCGGCCGTCGCGAAGCTCTTCTCCAGCGACGCCGAGACGGTGCTGCTCTACTTCGCCGGGCACGGCATCATAAATCGCGACACCAACACCGGGCACATCGTGGCGCAGGACGGCCGCGCGGGCGGCTGGGGGATGTCGCTGGGCGACATCCTGGCGCACGCTAACAAGGCCTATCCGAACATCAAGTCGAGCGTCATCATATTAGACAGCTGCCACTCGGGCTACGCTGGCGAGGTGGCAGGGCTAGGCAACGAGGACGTGTCGCTTATCGGCACCGGCGTAACCATCCTCACCGCTAGCCATCGCGAGGGCGTGGCCGAGGAGGGGATCAAGCATGGCCTTTTCACCGAGATCATCCTCGACGGTCTACGTGGCGGGGCGGCCGACATCCTCGGCAACGTCACGCCCGCCGCCCTCTACTCGCTGGTGGACCAGACACTCGGGCCTTGGGGACAGCGACCCATCTACAAGGCGAACGTCCAGACCTTTGTGACGCTGCGGCAGGTCGCACCCAAGATCCCCAAGGAGTTCCTCCGCGAGCTGCCGACCCTCTTCCCGGACGAGACGTCGGAGCTCAAGCTGGACCCGTCGTTCGAACCGGCGCGCGACAACGTGCCGCTGGAGATAATGGACATACCGCCGGACGCCAGGAACGTCCGCATCTTCAAAGGGCTGCAGGCCTGCAATCGCAACGGTCTGGTCGTCCCCGTGGGGTGCGAGCATATGTACTACGCCGCCATCGAGTCACGCACCTGCCGGCTCACCGCCATCGGCGCGCACTACCGCAAGCTCGCCGAAACCAAGCGGCTCTGACAACCCGAGGAAAGAAGCCATGCGCAAGTACGTCATCTTGCGGAAGCAGTCCGCCACCCGAGGCGGGGAAAGGACCCGCAGCCTCGAGATCGCTGGCGCCGTGCCTGTTGGGCCGGTCTCCTACGAGCGGCTGACGGACCGCGACGCGGCATCGATAGCGGCGGAGCCGGACGTTGAGGCGGTCGCCCCAGCCATGGCCATCAGGCTCATCGAGCCGCTGGAGACTGCCGAGGCGGCAACGCACGAAACGTGGGGACTGGATGCCACCGGCGCTCGAAATTCGCACTTTACTGGCAACGGTGTCACGGTGGCGGTCCTCGACACCGGCATCGACGCCTCGCATCCGGCCTTCGCCGGCGTCGAGATCGAGGAACGGGACTTTAGCGGCGACGGCAACGGTGACCGCCAGGGCCATGGCACTCACTGCGCGGGAACCATTCTCGGACGGGACGTGGACGGCGTCCGCATCGGCGTCGCGCGTGGGGTGCGGCGCGCGCTGATCGGTAAGGTCCTAGGCGACGACGGCGGCGGCGACTCCGAAATGATCGTCGACGGCATCAACTGGGCGATTTCGCGCGGTGCGAACGTGATATCGATGTCGCTCGGCTTTGACTTTCCCGGGATGGTTGCGAGCTGGCTAGACGAAGACTGGCCTCGAGAACTCGCGGTCTCGAACGCGCTCGAAGCATACCGCGTCAACCTGCGCGCCTTTGACGCGGTGATGCACCTCACCAAGGCGAGGGGCGGGCTGGGTGGCGGCGCCCTAGTTGTGGCGGCATCGGGCAACGAAAGCCGCCGCGGCGAGCATCCCGATTGGCGGATCGCCGCATCCATTCCGGCAGCGGCCGACGACGTGATCTCGGTAGCGGCTGTCGGACCCACAGGCGATAGGCTAGGTGTTGCCAGCTTTTCGAACAGCATGGCGCTGGTCAGCGCGCCCGGGGTCGACATACTGTCGGCCCGGGTAGGTGGCGGCCTGCACCCGCTCAGCGGGACAAGCATGGCTTGCCCGCACGCCGCAGGCATCGCCGCCCTATGGTGGGAGGCCGTCCGCAAGGGCGGCCGGCCCCCCACGGCCTTGAACGTCCGCGCGGCGATCATAGAGAACGCGCGCCGGGAGCCGTTCGGCGACCAGTACGCAGAGGTCGACGTGGGCCAAGGCATCGTCGCCGCGCCCTAAGCGCGCCGCTCCCGCCGCCCGCAACCTAGGACCGGACAATTGGCCTCCGACCAGTACAGACGCGAACTCGCGCAACTCGTGAAGGACATCGGCAAAGTCCGGACCGACATCGGCAAGGAGGAGGAGAAGGCGCGTACGGCGCGTACGGCCGCAGCGCAGAAGCGCAGCTCCGCACAGCGTTCCTCCTCGCAGTCGACGAAGGAAAGCTACCTGAGGCAGGCGGATACCGAGGACAAGAAGGTAGCTGCCGCGGAGAGGGCCATCGGCACGCTGCAGGACAAGCTTTCCACGCTTATGACGCGGCAGGGCGGTAAGGAGCAGAGCCTGCGAACCGCCGAAAAGTCCGAGCAGGCAACGCGGGACCGCGCGGCCGAGGCCAAGCTCCGCAAGGAGGTTGCCGAACATGCGGCGCGCATCAAGGTCCAGGAGACTCGGCGGAAAAAGGAAAAGGCGCTGCAGGAAGCGCTCGACCGCGATGCGGCGAGGCGCCGGCGAACGGAGACGGAGCACGCACGTGAACTTGGCCGCCTCTCGAGCGGCACCGTCCACCACATGCACGTGCGCGAGCCGGAGCCCGAGAAGCTGCGGGTGCTATACCTAACGGCCAGCCCCGCCACTCCGAACCTCGACCCGCTGCGCGTCGACGCGGAGGTCAACAACGTCCTGAAGGCGCTGCGCGGCGCGCAACACCGGGACCTAGTCGACTTCCGACACCGCCCGGCCGCGACGGTCCAGGACCTGGTGGACGGTCTCAACGACCTGAGGCCGCACGTCGTCCACTTCTCCGGCCACGCCGGAGAAGGGCTGCTCTTCGACACGGCTGATCCGATAACGCCCGGAGACCAGCTAGTGGGCTACCAGCATGTCGCGAGCCTGTTGTCGGCTACCGACCAGCCGCCGACACTCGTCGTCCTCAATGCGTGCCACACCGCGAACGGGTTTGAGGACATGCTGCAGGTCGCCCCCGTCGTGATCGCAACGAACGACAGGATCGGCGACTCGAGCGCTCACATCTTCGCGGTCCAGTTCTACGGCGCTATCGCCGCGGCGCAGACGATCGGCGACGCCGTGCGGCAGGCCCGCGCAATGATGGAGATGGCCCTGCCGGACGAGCAAGATGCGCTCGTCGTCAGGGCGGCGGAGGGAGTCGATCCGGACGAGGTCAGATTGGTGCGGCCCCACTCCACTAGTTGACCGGCCGATCCAAGGCATCGGCCGCCGGCGTTTCAAACGTTGCGGTGCTGGTCGCGCGTCTTCCATAATTTACCGTATCATCAGTGATGTTAGTGTTGCTGTGACGGCCATTCGCCGACGCGACGAAGACATCCGCGGTCACCGCCTTGAAAAGTGCCGATGGGCGTTGCGGGCATCCCCATGGTGCTCAGGCCTCAGGAGGTCGAACGCGTCGCTGCCGGTCAGATGAACCTAAACGAGGGGCCGATTACTGCAGTTCGCGCTTCTAGGCAGACTGGCCGCATTCCTGAAGAGTTTCGGATGCCGGCAGGCGTACGAAAGTCTTGGAAGCCCGAACCCGCGGGCCGCAAGCGATGCGCTATGGGGTTTTCGGTTTCCGGCCGGTTTCGGTGGCCAGCGCCAGGGCGGATGTGGGCGCGGGCCTGGAAGCAGACTGTCCGGATTCAGGTGGGCATGATGAGTTCGCGAGCGCGGACAGTGCGGCTTTGCTCGATGTGGCGGCCCCTCTGATGGCGATCGGCGCAGGTGACATCGCATCCGCAAGCATGGGCACTGCGAGATAGATTGCTCTCTGGCCGTGCCGGGTCACGACGCCTGTATCCCGGACAGTGGCGCAGGAGCCGGTGGTGCGCGGGCCTGGCGCTGGAAGGTCTCGATGACAACCATGCGCCCGCCGCAACACGGGCATGGTGGCCGGATGTCATCCGCTTCGACCGATGCATCGGCCGCCGCGGGCGGCGCTACCTCGAGCAGTTCACGGGCGCGTTCGAGATGCGCCTTGCGGGTGGCACCGGCGAGCAGGCCGTAGTGGCGGATGCGGTGGAAGCCCTTGGGCAGGACATGGAGCAGGAAGCGGCGGATGAACTCGTCGGTGGTCACTGTCATGACCTGCTGCCGGTCGGCGCCATCCCGGCGATAATCTTTATAGCGGAAGGTGACGCCGGTCTGGTCGAAGCGCAGGAGCCAGCTGTTCGAGATCGTGACGCGGTGCGCGTAGCGAGACAGATAGGCGAGCACCGTCTCGGGGCCGGCAAACGGCGGCTTGGCATAGACGACCCAGCGCTTCTTCCTGACCGGGGACAAATGCCGCAGGAATGCACGCCGGTCGGCGAGGTGCACGAGGCTGCCATAGAAGGCGAGGCGCCCAGTTTCGTGCAACGACATCAGCCGGGTCAGGAACAGCCGGCGGAACAGCTTGCCGAGGACGCGCACCGGCAGCAGGAACGCCGGCCGTGCCGACACCCAGCGACTACCGTCGGGAGAAAGTCCGCCGCCTGGGACAATCATGTGGATGTGCGGATGGTGAGTCATTGCCGAACCCCAGGTATGGAGCACCGCGGTAATGCCGATGCGCGCACCCAGATGCTTCGGGTCGGCGGCGATGGTCGTCATCGTCTCTGACGCCGCCTGGAACAGCAGGCCGTAGACCGCCGCCTTGTTCTGCCACGCGACATCGGCAACCTCGGCGGGCAGCGTGAAGACGACATGGAAGTAGCCGACCGGCAGAAGGTCGGCCTCGCGCTCGGCGAGCCACGTGCGTGCCGCTGCGCCTTGGCATCGCGGGCAGTGCCGGTTCCGGCAGGAGTTGTAGGCAACCCGCCAGTGCCCGCAGTCGGTGCAGGCTTCGACGTGACCGCCCATGACGGCGGTGCGGCAGGTCTCTATCGCCGACATCACCTTGAGCTGGTCGAGGCTCAGGTGCCCTGCACGGGCGGCCCGGTACGCAGGACCCGCGGCGCGGAAGATGTCAGCGACCTCGTGTGAGGCGCGCATCCCAGCTCAACCGCTGGGCGCTCTCGCTTCCATGGCGGTCATCGCCAGCCTGTCGAACGGACTGGTCACGTTGCGCAGCACCCGTGTGGCGACCTGCGTGTAATAGGCGGTGGTTTCCAGCTTGGCGTGCCCCAGCAACGTCTGAATAATGCGAACGTCGATCCCGTCCTCAAGCAGGTGGGTGGCGAAACAGTGCCGCAACGTGTGCGGCCCGACCCGCTTGTCGATGCCCGCAGCTTGTCCCGCCTCGACCACTACCCGGTAGATCTGCCGCGTGCTGAGCGGCTTGAGATAGTGCTGACCGGGGAACAGCCAGCCGTCGACGTGCAACACGCCCTCCCGTCGACCAACCCTCCACCACTCCCGCAATAAAGCCAGTAGCCCGACCGGGAGCATGGCGTTGCGATACCGTCCGCCCTTGCCGCGCTCGACCCGCAGCAGCATGCGCTCGCTGTCGATGTCGCGCACCTTAAGGGCGGCGACTTCGGCCGCACGCAGGCCCGCGCCATAGGCGACCGACAGCGCCGCCTGGTGCTTGAGGCACGTGGTCGCACCCAGCAGCCGCGCAACCTCTTCCTGGCTCAGCACTACCGGCAGCTTGCGCACATGCCGCATGCGGACCAGCTTACGCGCCAGATCGGGCCGGTCGAGCGTCTGGGTAAAGAAGAACCGCAGCGCCGCCACGATGGCGTTCATGGTCGGCGCCGGCACACCCAGGTCAACTTGCTCGATCTGGAAGCGTCGTACATCTTCCGCCGTCGCGGTGTCCGGCGGGCGCCCGAGAAACGTTGCGAACCGACCGACGTCGCGAATGTAGTTGCGCTGCGTCTCGTAGCCGAAGCGGCGTATCTCCATCTCGTCGATGAGACGCTAGCGTAGCGGGCTGACGGCAACAACCGGGGTGAGGATGGTCATGGCAGGACTCCTTCTTGTGGAGTCCCGATGCTCTGCCTCCCTCCCGCAGCGTTCAACCGCCGCGCTACGCTCGTTGCCTCACCTCAACCGCGCCGCACGCGCCCCTCCCGCGCAGCGGGTTCGTGCTTCCACCAGTCTTACATAAAAGGCGAACCGTCTGCATTCTCACGTCAGCCCGTCTCCCATACCTCGTTCAAGATTCTCGCAGCGAGTGCGGCCTTATCCTGGGGGAGGAAGCGACCATAATGGAGCGCGACCATCTCCGGGGTATCCTGGATGGCGTAGCTGGCCTGCTCGAACGATCCTGTAGTCTTCAGGATGTGCGTGGCAAGAACATCACGGACGTTATGCGGTCCATGCGGCAGTAGCCCAGCGATGGCTCCGCGCTTCGTATAGGGATTATAGATGCCGTATCGCTGGATGATCAGTCGCCAGGCTTCGTAGAATGTCGCCGAGTCATAGGCTGCGTTGCGCGACGTACGCTTCACCGTCTTCACGAAAAACGTGCCGGGATCCTCTGCGCCGGCCAGCAGGACCGGTCGGTGCTGGGCGATATAGGCGTCGATATGGCGGTACAGACCGTCAAGATCTGGCAACAGGAGCCGGAAGGGCTGTCCGCCGAAGAACGACGAGTTTGCATTCTTGAACGCGTTTGACGGAATAAGGACTTCCCACTTCGTCTCGCGAACATTCCAGCGCAGCTCGCCACGCTTGAGCCCCTCAAGCTGGCGGTCGGATCGCGGCGTAGTGCTGCGCGGGCATAAAAGCAGTTGCCGCAGGTTCTTCTGGCGGACGCCCAGATGAAGCCCAAGTCGTAACATGAGCATGCCGCGCACGACCTCGGCGGCAGCCTTGGGATGGCGTTTCGCGTCCGGGATGCGAGCCGCAATTTCTGACGTGATCAGCCGATAGCTTGCCAGCGGTCGGTCCGTTTCGAGGATGGCCAGAATTGGCTCGAACGGGTCGCGATGCACGCGCGCGACCCGCTGGATTTCCTTGGCCCGGCGTAGACAGTGATCATGAACCTGGTCGCACATGCCGTCCCAGTCGTTCCGCGCACGAGCCACGTCATCGTCGCTCACCAAGCCATCAATCACGGGTAGGTCGAATGCAATCGCAGGGCGCTGCCGCAACCATCCGGTCTCTCGGCGCGTCAGCGCTAAGCCGAACGCCAGCATGTTGGCCTCCCAGTTCGTGTAGAAGCCGCGCTTTGCTTCGCGCCACGTGAGATACCAGTCCCATACGGACGGCAAGACGAGCAGGCCAACCGTGAGTCTATCGGACGGGACACCCAGGCCGCCAATCGGCGAAGCTGGGTTGGCAGCCATCGCGCCGAACAGCAGACCGAGATGCTCGACCTTCTGTGCAACCGTTTCATCACCCCACACGCCGGCCCGCTTGCTGCCGACCGCGCTAAGCGTCGAGGTCTTGAACCGTATCAAATCTGCGACTTCGCGGATCAAGCGGGGCGGCGCGCGCAGGCCAACCACCATCTCGTGCTGAGCCACATCGTCCCATGCGCCGCGGCCAACGCCCTCGAGCGGCGGAAAGCGCAGACCATAGCGATGTCTAAGCGCTTCGGCCTGATAGCGGCGATAATCGGTTGCCCCAGAGACGATAACGGTCCGGACCCAATCGATAATTTCGGCCCGCTCGGCCGCGGGGCGCTGATTGAGATCGTCGGGCAGGTGCCACGCCATGCGACGTCGCTCGGCATCAGTAACGTCCAACAAATTGTGCCCGCGCGGCGCTTTTGCTGCCGCAGCCAATTTGTCGCGGAAATAGCCGTTCGGCAGACGGTAGCGCCGCTCGATGCGTCCAAGGATCTGAAAGCTCTGTAGCGTCGCTGGCGTTTTGCGACCAAATTTCCAACTCCGGAATGTCTTGCGATCGAACGCCTCGTCTGGCGCGATGATGGCACGATGGAGATGGTGACAGGTGTCACCATGACGTTCGAGATGAAGGGCGAAGGCATTACTAAACGCCGGCGGGTCGTCCCATGTCAGCGCAAGAGGTTGCGGAAACTCGACAATCGCGCGCGGTTTCGGCCCTCTCCTCTTTTGAAGGGACAGCGTGTCGGGCTGGGTAGCAGGGGTCTGCGCGGGGTTACGTGGGTCCTCGGGTGGAATGACAAGGGGCAAAAAAGGTCTCCTGAGCAGGAATCTGCTCAGTCCGAGACGCCTCATGGTACGCTTTGCGCCATATTTTTGCGATCAGTTGCCCTGCCCATTTTACCCTACCTGCGTTGCCGTCGTCCATTCGCTCCCCCCTGCTGGACGTACACTCGAAACCAACGCCGAACGGCAGTCCCGTCTACGTTGGCATCGGAAAGCGCCCTCCCATCTGGTGGATCTGCCGATTCGCGATGAGCATATGCCCTCGGCGCTTCAAAGCGGTCGTTCCGTCATCCACCAGTTCCGCGGGAGCGCGCTTGATGAGCATTCATTTGGTCATGGACATTCGAGCCGAGCATGTGGCTCTCAGCTTCGCGCGAAAGAGAAGCGATGGAAAACGCTCGTACGAGCGCGGATGCGCGCCGCTAGGGCGCTCATCCGGGGTCGCCCCCGCAAGGGGTGCTCGCGGGCCGGTGAACGGCCCGCGCCCTGATGGAGAGACCGGTTCCCGGTCAGCTCTGGTCGTCGTCTTCAAACAGGACGGGCTGCGGCTTGCGCCGAGCATTGGGCTTGGCGCGCCGCACGTTGACGGACGCTGCGCTGATCATATTTTTGATATGAGCGGCATAGTGCTTCTGGATCATCTCGACGCTGGTGCGGCAGTTACGAGCGACGGCATACACATCGGCCCCCTCCATCAGCCGGAGACAGACATAGGTATGGCGCAGCGAATAGGCGGTCCGCGCCTTGCCATCGCGATCGAATTTGAGACCGGCCTTGTCGAGAATGCCGTTAAAGATTTTCACATGATTGCCGGGGAACACCTTGTCGGTTGGCCTGGGCAGTTCCGCCACGGGCGTCTCCGGCGCTTCCGTAATGCCGTCCAGCTCGCGACGCCTGCGCTGCCGGCGGGTTTCGCCATGAACCGGCTTCGGACGTCCTAACAGACGCTCATAGGGGCGAACCGCGTTTGGCATGCTCTTGCAGAAGCCAACGCCGCGCTTCCCCCGAACCTCGATCTCGAGAATACGCTGGCCGGTCTCGTCATCGACGACGATCTCGACATCGCGATGCTCGAGATTGGACGCCTCGTCCGGGCGCAGGCCGGTGTTCGCCATGAACAGCACATAGTCGTGCACCTGCTCGGCGTTCCAGCGATAATGCTCGTGGAAAGGCTCCTTCGCGTAGGCGCCGGTCGCCTTGTAGAGCTGCTTGTACTCGGCAGGGCTGAACCAGGGCCGATGCTCGATCTTACTGGAAGCGCGGTACGGACTGGATATGTCCGGTACGTGCGAAAGCCAGCCGTGACGGACCGCGGTATGCAACACCTGCCGCAGAGTCACGATCTCGTTGTGGATGGTCTTCCAGGCCGGCGCCTTGTCGGTCACCGGCCGATTGCTGAGCGAGTGAGGGTTGGCCACACCCCGCGACGACATGCGATTCACGCGGTACTCCTGCACCCTGCCCGCCGTAACTTCCGAGAGCCCCATCTCGCCGAAAAACGGCAGCAGATGAATGCGCAGGCGAATGGCGTGCCCCTGGGTCCAGCGCACGCTACGCTGACCCTCGGTGATCACCTCATACTCGCGGGTGAACTGGGCGGCGGCCTCCTTGAAGGTCTTCTCGCTTTTCAGGACGCCGGCGTGAAGCTTGCCACGCAGGCCGAGATACCAGTCCTCGGCGACCTGCTTGGCGAGCGCCAGACTATCCGTCCTGGTGCTCGAGCGGCGCTGCTTGTTGCCGACCGAGGCGGAGCAATGCCAGCTTCCGCCCTCGGCCCGCCTGTAGATCTGGACTTTCCCGCCGAGGATTTCCTGCCGCTGCATGACGACGCTACCGGTTCAAAGTGGACCAATGGGCGCAGTTTTTTACAATTGCCGGCAAAAGTCAAATTTGTGCTAGCGGCGTGCTAACGCAAAAAGCCCCCTTCTTGCGGAGGGGGTGCTTGGTAAGTGTTTGCGTTGTCTGGAATTTTGGTTGCGGGGACAGGATTTGAACCTGTGACCTTCAGGTTATGAGCCTGACGAGCTACCGGGCTGCTCCACCCCGCGACATTCGCGTTAGCGAAGGGGGTATAAGACGTTGTGAA
>NZ_JAXOJK010000011.1:0-35803 GCF_036663695.1 Sphingomonas sandaracina
ATGGCGATCGACCCCACCGCGTCCACCTCATTCTCAATGGCTGGGCATGCAGGTGCAAATTCTCAAGAGCGGCAAACGGCAAATCGCCTGTTGTTTGCCAGGTGGTTCCTCTCGGAATCTATGTGTTAATTGATCCGACGAGGTCTTGGCAGAGCACAGCGCTCGTCGCTAACGCCTCTACAAAGATAGTCAGTCTTTTTGTGATCAAGAAGAACTTCTACCGCTGCATCAGCGATCCGCTTTGCAGTTTCCAGCGCAGCGGCCGGAGTAAGGATGAAATCAACGTCCGCCGGCCCTTGAACGTGAACGGTGAGACCTTCGGGGCTCGCGTCGCTCGGCTGGTCGTTGACCGACACGGATTGACGTTTCGTATGAGAATAGCTGGTAAGCCAGTCCCTTGCACGATCCATAGACGTGAATATTCGGGCGTTAGGATCTCGAATACGTCCAGCCTGAAGCTTGGCGAACCCGAGCAATGAGACCACGGCGGTTCTATCTGCCTGAAGCTGTCCAAGACGCTCGATCATCGAGCGCAGTGCCTCAGTGACATTATGATTTCTGACGACAGTATCTCTGATATCGACTATTAACGCTGTTGGCCGGCCGGAAATCTGCAGCAATGCAAGCTCTCTGCGAAACTCTGACTCGAAATCGTAAACCGTAGCGACCGTCCATAGTCCCGTTTGCGTGACGGTCAGCAGCGGTATTTCCGGCTCAAGCTGGAAACTAAACATTCGTCACGCTCCCAGTGCAAGCGGGAGCACTCCAGTGTCTCTCAGCCAACACGGTGTCGTCGTTAGTCGCGTTGATGACGTAGCGTTATATGACTGGAATTAACATTTGGTGAAGCGCCCTATCGGTGCAGCTTAAACGGTGGCGTAAAGTGTCCATCGATTATGCATCGTTCCTCGGCAGCGGTACGCCCGCGATAGTCTCTATTGGCACCTTGCGCAGCCATTTTGACTTTCCCGAAACTCCACCTCCATGAGGCCATTTCGGGAAAATGATTTCGGGAACAGATTCTGGGAAAAGCGCGGCACATGAGGAGCGGGGCTGACTGAACAACGCCAGTTATCCCACTAGCCCTTCCTTTCTGAGAAGGTAGAAGTTGCCTATCAGCAAGAATGAACTCCCGTCCCTCAGACCGTCAGAGCGACGACTACGAGTAGGGTGCCGAAGACACCGATCGGCACCAGATGGGAAAACTCACACCGACGCAGAATTGTCAGTGTCGCTGCGGCCATGATGATCGCGCCGAGGTATAATCCTGCGATACGGGTGTCCGGAAAGGCGATCAGGACCGCGACCGCGATTTCTAGCACGCCGGTCAAGCGGCACCACCATGCCGGGTAGCCCCATCGCACGAAGCTTTCCCGTTGCGCGGGCCTGGCGAGAGCATTGACAGCGCCAGCAGCGGCAAATGCCACGGCGCAAATACAGGTCAAGGCGAAGTGCAGCATGCGTTGGCTCGTATCCACACGAGCGAGGGATTGGCTGGTCGGGCGTCGCCTATCGGCTATTCACTGATCGGATACCAGGGAGCCTGGACGCCCTCGATCGTGATCCATTGCAGTTCGGTCAGCTCTTCGAGCCCGATCGCGCCGCCCGATCGGCCGTAGCCGCTGTCCTTGACGCCGCCGAAGGGGATTTGCGCTTCGTCATCCAGCGTCGTGCCGTTGATGTGCGACATGCCGGCATTCAGCCGCTTGGCAATATCCAGCGCCAGCGTCACATCGCGGCTGAAGATGGCCGATGACAGGCCGTAGGCGTTGTCGTTGGCAACGCGAAGCGCCTCCTCCGGGCCATCGACGATGACCACCGTGGCCATCGGACCGAACGACTCTTCCTGATAGGCACGCATAGCCGGCGTTACGCCGCTCAGCACAGTCGGAGCGAAGCACGGACCATCGGCTTGGCCCCCAGCAAGTAGTTCGGCTCCGCACGCGACAGCATCCTCAACCATCTCGGTCAGCCGCTTGATGGCGGCAGCGTTGATGACCGGACCCAAGACGGTCGCCACGTTGCGCGGATCGCCGTACACGATCGTCTTCGCTACCGCTGCAAGGCGTCGGCAGAACTCTTCCGCGATCGACCGGTCCACGATGATGCGTTCGGTCGAGAGGCAACCCTGGCCAGAGTTGGCGAACGAGCCGAAAGCCGCCGCACTCACGGCACGATCCAGATCGGCGTCGGCCAGGACGATGCACGGTGCCTTGCCGCCGAGTTCCAGCACGGTGCTCTTGAGGTGGCGCCCGGCCGTTTCCGCGATGATGCGCCCGACCCGCGTCGAGCCGGTGAAATGGACGCGGCGCACGTTGGGATGCGCGATCAGCGCCTCGACCACTTCGCCGGCATCGTCGGGCGCATTGGTGATGAGGTTGACGACGCCGGCCGGCAGGCCAGCGTCATCGAAGCAGGCCGCAACCAATCCGTGGGTGCGGGGCGTCTGCTCGGATGCCTTGACGACCACCGTGTTGCCGAGAACCAGGGCTGCCGGCACCGATGCGCCGACGAGTAGCGCAGGAGCATTCCATGGCACCAGGCTGACGACGACGCCGGCAGGCTTGCGAACCGCGATCATCGTGCGCGACGGGTTGTCGGAGGGGATAACCTCGCCTGTCAGGCCTTGGTACGCGGCCCCGGCGGCGAAACGCAGTTTTTCCGCCAGCACCTTCACATTGTATCCGCCCCAGGCGGCAGGGCCGCCCATCTCGGCAGTGATAGCTTCCGACAACTCCGCCGCTCGGGCCTCGACCGCATCGGCGACCGCAAGCATGTAGTGGCGCCGCTTGCCGGGCGGCAGCGCTGCCCAGCCGGCAAATGCATCCTGTGCCGCGCGGACCGCACGATCGACATCGGCCGTCGTTGCAGCAGCCGCACGGGTGGCGACGTGACCCGTGAACGGGTCGAGGGACTCGTACGTGTTCCCTTGTTCGGAGGGCACCCATCGTCCCCCGATAAACATGGTCTGTTCGGCGATGCTCATGATCAGTCCTTGTGCGGAAAGGCGACGCAGCGTTCAGGCGGCCGGGGCGGCCGTCAGACGGGCGGCGACTTCGGCGACCCGGATGCCGTAAAGACGTGCCGTCTCAAGGTCGCCGGCTGACATCTCCTCGGGTGCCGCATCGGCGTCACACTGTGCCATCGGCGCGATGTAGGAGCCCATCCGGTTAGGGTCGTCACGTTTCGACGCCTTCACATTGGCCGGCTTCATCGCGAGGCTGACCCACAAACCGCCATGCTGCCCGGCGAGCAGCACGAAATATTGCAGCGTGTTGAGCTTGTCGCCGTTGATGCTGGCGCTGTTGGTAAAGCCACCGAAGACTTTGTCCTTCCATGCCTCGGCGAACCACGGCTTGGATGAGGTGTCGGCGAACTTTTTGAACTGCCAGCTCGGGCCGCCCATGTAGGTCGGCGATCCGAAGATGATGGCGTCTGCGGCATCGAGCGTGTCCCACTCATGCTCCGGGATGTTGCCATCGGCGTCGATGGCGATGAGCGTTCCGCCGGCACCAAGGGCGACGGACTCGGCCATGCGCTTGGTGTGGCCGTAGCCCGAATGGTAGACGACGGCTGTCCTGGTGCTTGGCTGAGTCATATCGTTTCCTTGGAGCCTCACGATGTCCGTTTGGTGCCGCCGTACTTACGGCTGCGATTGTTCCTGATAAACGCCGTCAATTGGAACACATCGTTCCTCTGACCTGGTACAATCGAGAGCGTTGCTGATGCAGGACCTCAAACCGCTTCTGATCTTCACGCGGGTCGCTGACATGGGCAGCTTCACCCGTGCCGCCGACAGTCTCGGCATCCGCAAGGGACGTGCCTCGACGGCCGTCAGACTGCTTGAGGATGCGATCGGAGTAAGGCTGTTGCACCGGACGACCCGGAGCGTTCGGTTGACGGAAGATGGGCACGCCTTCCATGCGCGGGCCCGCGACCTGTTGGCCGAAGTCGATGACCTTCACTCGATGTTTGCCGGGGATCGCGTGACGCTGCGCGGGCGTCTCCGGGTCGATCTTCCGACCCAGATGGCGCAGACGGCGATCATACCCGCCTTGCCGGTATTCATGGCGGTACACCCTGAATTGGAGCTTGAGCTTTCAAGCACTGATCGCCAGGTCGATCTCGTTCAGGAGGGGTTTGACTGCGTCCTCCGGATCGGTCCGCTGGGCGACGAGACGCTAATCGCCCTTCCTGTTGGTCGGCTTCGAATGGTGAACGCCGCAAGTCCAAGTTATCTGGCGGAGCACGGCATTCCTCGAACGGTGGAAGACCTTGCACATAAGAACCATCGCACAATCCATTATAGCCGGATGCTGGGTGTCAAGCCTTACGGTTGGGAGTATCCGAGTGGCGATGGCAACGGCTATGCGGCAATGCCCTTGCCCGGCGCGCTGCACGTCAACAGCGTGCAGACCTATGAGGCGGCCGGTCTTGCCGGCCTTGGCCTGATCCAGGCAGCGGTGCTGGGTATACGCCAGCACCTCGATAGCGGGGCACTGATCGAGGTTTTGCCTGATTTCCGGCCCGAACCGCTCGAAATGGCTTTCGTCGTCGCCCACCGCAGCAATCTTTCGCGCCGTGTTCGGACCTTCATCAGCTGGACCAAGGACGTTTTGGCACCCTATCTGGATTGAGAGGGGAGCGATGGGTGCTGCCTGAGCGGCAGACCTTGCACTGTCCTCCGAGGAACCGGACCGGGGCCGATTCCCTGCGCTGGCCAATGTGCTTGCACACACGTACTCGTCGCCGCTCCGCTCGCTCGCCACACCGAAATTGACGGCTGACAAAGCTTGCATCGCAAGAGGCAAACACAGGATTGCGGTCAGAACCGCCGCCCCGCGTCGCACCCATTTGGCACGATTTTGCATGCCGCACAAATTGCCTGCCAATTCGAAGAAACTTCAAATGGCTTTGATCTGCATAATGTTACCCCGGAACTGATCTCGTGCATACGCGCGTCAGAGCACTCCCGTGCCGACAAAGCCGCCATATTCGAGCGATCTTCGCAATGTGCGACAGGGGCCCACCGGTCCATCGTTCGGTTCGGGACCGCAAGCAACCAAATCTACCTTGCGACCATCTTGCAAACGGTGACCATTCGCAGAAATGGGCGGATAACCTGACGCGAGAACTTCGGAAGCGTAACGTCAATTACAAACGGAGAAATTGGCAAGTCCCTGCAAGGTTGTGCATTATCGCCCGCGTGCGGGAAGTCACACCTGAGCCGTGGATTAACAGGCATCAATACAAAATATAAGCACTTCGGGATCGCGCTCACGTAGGAACGATGTTGTTCCATGGATCGCTATGCTCCCACAAACAACGCAAGTTTAGGCCGAGGCAGTCAGGCAATATGATCGCTCCGAACAGCTGAGCAGTTTCATCAAGCACGTGCCGAGGCCTGACCGTCCCTACCTGGTCCGATCCGATTGACCGATGGGTCGGGTATTCCATCACATTCAAAAGGACATACTGATGAGTGACAAGGTTCAGACTCCCGTTCCCGGCAACCCTGCGAGCAAGGGCGCCCCGGACGGCGTATCGGACTCGCCGCACGGCAACGGTGACGCCGAGGTCCACGGTCGCAGCGAGGGAGGCGAAAGTGGCGGTGGGGCCTATCCCAACCCTCATGCCGGCAAGACCGAGACGAACACAGGCTTCATGGCGCACGGTGGCCAGACCAACATTGCCTATCACGGCGGTGGGCAGGCGGGCGAAGACGGAGGAAATGCCGGTAACGGCGTTGCAGGGTCGGGCCGCGGTGACGGCACGACTATCGCTGCGGACCCGGATGCGGACCGCGTACCCCGTGAAATCGCAGCCGAAGATAGCAAGATCAACGTCGTCGAGACGTCGGGCATCGCCGAAGCCGAGGCTAGTGGGAAGATCGGTACCGATGCCGATTACGAGGAAGAGCAGAAGCAGCCCGGCGCGGGTTGAGGTTGGCGTATCGCGCGCCGCCTTTGCTTCTTCTTCGAACTAACATGCGTGTCTTCCTGCGACGAAGTCTCGTTCCCCCCTGGATAGACCCGTCATGATCGCTGCATTGCCCGACCCCTACATCCTCATTCTCACCGGCTTCGGCCTGCTTACCGCGCTGGTTGTCTGGTTACCGCTGGCGCTTCGTAAGCTGCCACTATCGTTGCCGATCGTTTGTATCGCGCTCGGCGCTGTGCTCTTTTCGTTGCCGCAGGTGACGCTCAGGCCGCTGCCGCTTCTCTACCCGGAGATCACCGAACGCTTCACCGAGTTCGTCGTGATCATCGCGCTCATGGGCGCTGGCCTGAAGATCGACCGGGTGTTCAGGTGGCGGGACTGGGCGGTTACCTGGCGGCTGTTGGCGATCACGATGCCGCTGGGCATTCTGGCCATCACGGCGGTGACGTCATGGGGAATGGGACTGCCATGGGCGATCGCTCTGCTGCTTGCTGCCAGCCTGGCCCCCACGGATCCTGTCCTGGCGGCCGACATTCAGGTCGGGCCGCCCAAGAGCGAGGATGAAGACGAGGTACGGTTCGGGCTGACGTCTGAAGCCGGCCTCAATGATGGCTTCGCATTTCCGTTCGTCCACCTTGCCATTATGCTGGCAGCCACAACCGCAGCAGGGAGCAGCAAGCCGTGGTTAGGGGAGTGGCTGACTTACCGGGTGTTATGGGAGATCGGTGCAGGCGTCGGTGCCGGCTGGCTGATCGGCCGCGCCTTTGGCTGGCTGACCTTTCACGTCCCGGCGCAAACCAAGCTTGTCCAGACCGGTGATGGTCTGATCGCGCTGGCTGCGACCTGCATTTCCTACGGCGTTACGGAAATAATCCACTGCTACGGTTTCCTCGCCGTGTTCGTCACTGCACTGACGTTTCGAGGAACGCACCGAACGCATGACTTTCATCACGACATGCACGATGTCACCGAGCAGATCGAACGCCTGGCAATGATGGTGTTGCTGCTGCTGTTTGGCGGCGCGTTGGTTAGCGGGCTCCTGGCTTCGGTTTCGCTGACAGATGCGCTGATAGCGCTGCTGATCCTGCTGGTCATCCGCCCGATTAGTGGCATGATCGGCTTGGCCGGCCATCGGGCTGACCGCTCGGAAAAACTGACGCTGGCCTTCTTCGGCATCCGCGGCGTCGGATCGATCTATTACCTGGCCTATGGTCTGAACCACATTCACGTCGATGCGGCCGAACGTCTGTGGGGCCTTCTCGGACTGGTCGTACTGTTTTCGATCGTTCTGCACGGCCTCACCGTGACGCCAATCATGCGTTTGCTCGATCAGCAACACGGCCGAGATCCAGACAAAGACGCGCCCCCCGCCGTGGGAGCGTGAGGCAACTCTGTATCTGGGACCGTATCAAACTGATGTGTAACCGCCTGGGAAACGTACGCTAAGCATCCTGGCGCTGCTGGTGGAGACGTAGTGGCCTGAACCGTTCGCGGGTTTGTCCATCTCACTCTACAGATAGTCGCCGGTGAGGCCGATGTGTTCCCAGCCCAGCGGCGCGACATGGGCGAGCAGTTCGTCGGGCACCTCGACACCGCTGCCGCGCAGATGCCGGACGGCACCGTCGAGATAAATGGTGTTCCAAAGGGTGACGGCTGCGGTGAGCAGAGTCAGCCCGGATGCACTATGACGCTGGTTCTCGAACGTGCGGCGCGGTCTCGCGATATCAAAGCGGAGTTGAGACAAGAACAGCGTCAGTGACGGCACCTTTTGATACCCGATCGAGTTCGCATCTGCCCAGAATGCGTTTTCGGACGCTCTGGGACGTTTTTTGAACAACCAAGAAGCCAGCGGGTAAAGGTTACCGCCTGATGCGTTGAGCTATGCGAAACCAGAAACCAATCAGGATGACAACGTGACTACAGAAGCGCCAAAGGGGCAGGAGTGGCAACAAGAGCACCTTCGTCGTGCCATCAGGGCAGCAGGTGTGGCCCCTTGGGCATGGAACGTTGAAACCGATCTCTTGACCATGGATGCTCACGGCTTTGAGCTATGGGGAATGCCCTGGAGTGACACCGTAAAATTCGAGGACTTGTCGGCCCATATTCACCCCGCGGACCGCGATCGTGTCCGGGCAGCGTTTGCGGCGACGCGGGCACTCGTTGGCGATTACGAGCATGATTTTCGTATACTGGTCGGTGATGAGGTTCGGTGGATCTCCGCGCGAGGGAAAGGCGAAGATGTCGGGATCGTCGGCTGTACGATGTTCGGGATTTTCCTCGACGTTACCGCACGAAAACAGGCCGAGGAGGGCAACGAGCTTTTGGCCGGTGAAATGAGCCACCGGGTCAAGAACCTCCTTGCCATCGCGTCGGGGCTGACCGCCATTACATCTCGATCGGCAACCAGTTCAGAGGAGATGGCACGCGAGCTGACAGGCCGTCTGACTGCGCTGGGACGAGCCCACGACCTGGTCCGCCCCACGTCCGCTGGCGAAGCAGCTGCCGCGCTTCTTGGGGATGTGCTGTCGATCCTGCTTGCCCCCTATGACGATCTTGGAGCTTTCAAAGGACGAATCCGAGTCGGGGTGGAGCGCACAGCCGTAGGGGAGGCTGCGGCAACAGCGATCGCGCTTGTCTTCCACGAGCTTGCAACCAATTCCATGAAGTATGGTGCGCTGTCGGAGCCGACCGGCACGCTTGACGTTACCAGCGCTTCAGAACCTGATCAGATCGTCCTGACCTGGGTGGAAAGAGGTGGCCCTACCGTCAAAAAACCCGATAATCCAACCGGGTTTGGTAGCCAGTTGATCAAGCGTAGCGTGTTCAGCCAGTTGGGCGGATCGATCGACTACGACTGGTCGAAGAACGGATTAATCGTAACGCTTCGCATCAAGCGGACACGATTATCTTCATAAAAACGATTAATTTCGTATCAGTGCTGCAGCTCGAGCGAGGCTGACGAATGTCTGCGCGCGCTTGACTCGGTGACGAGGACGTCGAGCCGGCGAACAGGTGAAATGGCTAAATAAAATTCGACGTTGGAGCAGCGGACCGCGTCAGACGTTTCGCTCCCCATTGGCAACTTCGTCAATGCAAAGAGTTTATGACCGATGCCGCTTTCAACAGTCCCGTACGCCATCGTCGTCGAAGACGATCCGATCATCATGATGGAAACGTCGTACATCCTCGAGAATGCCGGCTTTCGGGTCCACGAAAGCTTCGACGGTGACGAGGCGATCGTCCATCTAGAAGAGCACTGTGTTGCTCTTTTCTGACGTCGATATGCCAGGGACGGTAAACGGGTTTGCTCTCGCGCGACATGTTGCAGAGCACTGGCCAACAATCGAAATCGTAATTGCTTCAGGTCATGCCTCCCCTAAAGAAGGAGACATGCCGAATAAGGCAACGTTCATTACAAAGCCCTTCCACCAACGGATGGTTCACGACCACCTAAACAAAATCCTGCCAGATGATAAAAAACCTGATCCATTGAGAAAAGCGGTTTAGCCCATCGAAACCAATATATTGCAGACCCGGGCGGTTCAACCCGCCTTAATAGCCGAAGGCGCCAAACGCGCTTGGAGCAACTTCCCAAACGCAGCAGCAGGACAAAGTAAAATGCCCCACTGCAGTGGGCAGCGGGGCTCTTCGAGAATCAGCTAGCAGGGGGCGGCAACTCGCGGGTAGAGTAATATCCACGCCCATAAAGTTCTGTTCGAGACAATCGGCTAAAATGCCCTGCCGATCTTTAAACCAGCAGGACGTTGCGAGCCTTCACCGCCCCAGAGGTGAGTTATGTTTCGAGCCAATTTAGAAGCCGGTCGGCTAATCTATTCCCCCGGCGTCGCAGGACATGACAATATCATACAGGCGCCAGGCCGACGCCGTACGCTCGCCTATTGCAAAGCCGATCATGAAGGTGGTGCCGTGCACGCTCGCACTATCATCGCCCGCCCGCCGCATCGACCAATTCCCAAACGGCCGTGACATCACTGCGCGATCCAATAGCACCTCGATGCCTGTGTGCCGGCGATCGGTCCGGATGCGATCCATGGTGAATCCAACTTCGTTGGATTCACCATGGATTACCTGTGCAAAGCTTTCACCGTCCGCCCATAGCATACCCGTTACCTCGACCTCGGTATTTCACCGGGTCGATGATGAGACGATCTTTTCTATCTCCCTTAGATCGGCCACAATCGTTAGTCGGCTGATATAGATCACGCGACGTATTATACGGTCTAAACGGCCGAACCAAAGATCCGTCCCGCGGATTAACATCGTCAACGGTCAAAGGGGTACGTCGTACTTTTATCCAGTCGTCGATTCATTTTTGGGACGCTCACATTATAATCAGCTATCACGTTGGTATGTCACGATACTTCTTTAATCTCCACGAGCGTGGCCGTGTCTTGATAGACAGCGAAGGGGTGGAAATGCCCAACGCCTACGCGGCGCGAGCGAACGCAGTTCACGAAGCCCGCCAAATCATGGCCGACGAGGTTTCGCACGGGCGGCTTTGCCTCGCTTGTCACATTGAGGTGCAGGATGAAGCTCGGAATGCGGTGCTGGTGGTCGCCTTTGCAGACGCAATCATCGTCTCAGGCCGCTTACCAACTAACTGAGCGACCCGAAGCCACGACCAATGTCATTCCTCGCGCCTGCGCAGTGCACTCGGCATAGCGTTCTATACCCTGCTTTCAATTATGAGCGTGGGTGATGACCTGCGAAGGCAACTGGGTCAGAAATGACTGATCGCCTGGGCGTGTAGATAGCTTGGATCGAAATCGGCGATCCGGACGAGAGCATCCTGGTCGAGCACCCTGACTTCGCCCCGATGTATCTCAAGTACCTTGTCAGCCAGCAACTGTCGGACAACCCGGTTAACATGGATCGCTGTCAGTCCGAGTACTTCGGCAATATCAGGTTGTGTCAAAGGCATATTGAACTGGCCTTCATTCACCGCGTCGATATTTTTCATTCTTTCCCGAAGCTCGCAGATAAGATGGGCAACACGCTCCCGCGCGCTTCGCACGCCAAGGCTGACGATCCAACTCCGTAACACGCCTTCGTCGACGAGTGTTGCCCACCAGAGGGCGTGCAGGATCGTTGGCCGTGTTCGTGTCAGCTTATCAAACTGGGCACGGTCGACATAGGCAAAGGTCGTAGCCGATAGGGAGGCAATCGAATGGTCCATCTTGTCGAGCATGCCAACGTGCAAGTCGCAAAAATCGCCAGGAAGTAGCAAAGCCGTGATTTGGCGTTTGCCGTTCTTCAGAATCTTGTACCGGCACGCCCACCCTTTGAGGATCAGATGAACCCGGTCCGGTCGATCACCGTCGCGGATGATATCGCGTCGGACGCCAACCTGCCGAACCTCACGACACATCGCCTGAAGCGCTATGCGATCATCAGGGGAAAGCGTTATCACGCGCGACAGCTTTGCAATTAGCGGGTTCTCACCCTCGAACGTGCCCATTCTGCTCGTCGGACTCGAGCGGAGCACGGGAGAGCTGGCGTCTGGTTTGCGTTCGACGGTATCGGAACGCGGCTCCAGATCGTCCAGCACCGAGGCGAGGTGCGCGACGATAAATGGCTTATCGCGATGCACGCTCATATCGAGCAGGTCGGACAATTTTGTCCGAACATGATCCAGCTTTTGATGGGCAGGCTCTATCATAGTTTACATCCCAAGCTGCGCCGAGGCGTTGCGCGTCTGAGGTCATTATGAAGGATCCTGATTTTAATTAGGTAACATAAATCAACATTATCAGTTGAGCCATGTCAGTCATCGTCTCTAGTCGCTGGGATCATTACCGGAACTCTAATGTCGACTCGAAGACCGCGCCCATTCGCACCAGAGGCGCGAGTAAAAGCCGCCCCGGCAACGGCACAAAGCTGTTCGATTAATCCGCTACCTTCACCGGTTGAGGAACTGCCACTCAGACCCACGCCCTCGTCCTCCACTGTCAAGTGAATGTTCGATTCATCAGTTTGCAGGCGAACGCCGATCACCCCTCCGATGTTAGATGGGTATGCGTATTTTAACGCGTTGATGATCAGTTCGCTGCACAAGAGGATGAGAACCCGCCGGACGGACGGCGCGACCAAGATTGACGGTACGTCGAGCCTGACCGAAACACCGCGCGTTTTGCCAAATATGTCCGTCAGGCGAGTGGCGATTTCAGTAAGCAATGCAGTACATGGGACCTGATGCGAACCGTCATCCGCTTCAGAAAGAACATCATAGGCGCGTGCAAGGCTTCTGACCTGTGCGGAGGTTTCGGGCCGCAACCACCGTCGGGACGGATGATCTGCAACAGCTGCAAGCGATATGGCCATTTGTGAGAGGTTTTTGGCCCGGTGAATGGCATCGGCATGCCATAAACGGGAGGTTTCACGACGTGAATTCTGGACAGCATCCTTAGATCCCGGTGTTTGCGAGAATAGCTCGAGCAATCCGGATGTTGACGGCATCAAAGACGAATGCCGTCGAACGGTAGGCTGTGAAGTCGGTTGTCCGCTCATGTCCGCCCCTGACGAGAGCGTACAAATCCACCTGCGCGTTACGCAGAGACGTACGCCTGATGGGCAGCTTTAAAGTGATTTTGATTAGCTATTATTCGTGTATGTTAATAAGAGAGCTGATTAAGTCTACTTCGTTTTAACAGGTTATAACGCTAGTTGTGGACGGCTCGCCGACGGTTCGTCAACAAACTCCGATGCATCCGCGGTTTGGTATTAGCCAATGTCGTGGCTGAGGCTGTGCAGAATGGCCGATAGAACAACGGTGGTCTGGTCCGTCGGATCTTCGCGCTCACCCCGGTCAGCAGCAAGCTCTTCATTGGCATCGATCGCTACGGTAATGACGTCGAGGACATCTTCGACTCTGAGGGCGGATCGCTCGATCAAAGTATGAAGCAGGCTCTCAACGAGCAGTAGCGCCGCTCGACCATGGGGGTCCCAGAGGTCCAACTTTGGAAAAGGAATGATGGCGTTGTTATCGTTTATCTGTTGGGTCATTAGACCGCTCCACATGGCGGATGTTCACAATCGTCAGATACGGTTTGCCCGACGATCAAGACGACCTAACAGATTCTTAAAAGCGATCCTGCACTGAGGTTAACTTTCGTCTATAACCACAGACAATATCGCATTTATCGCTCGTGTGGGAAAAGGCCGGATGGCAAACCGCTTCACGGATAAATTATGTGGTTATGCCACGTTGGACAGCGACGACGTCGCCCTACTTTCTGACGCCACCTCCCGGTCGAGAAAATTCGCTGCAAAACACGACTTGATACGGGAAGGGGATCGGCCTGGCCCGGTCCTCGTCATGCTCGAAGGCTGGGCATGTCGGTACAAAGTTTTGCCAAGCGGCACACGTCAAGTGCTTGCGTTTCTCATGCCAGGCGATGCCTGTGACCTGCATATCGGCCTGCTGGCGGAGATGGATCACAGTATCCAGACCATTACCCCTGCTCGCGTTGCCACCATTGAACGAATTCAGATGGATACGTTGATGGACGAACGCCGCAACATAGCACGATCGATGTATATCGCTCAGCTGATCGACGAGGGTACGATGCGAGCCTGGATTACCAGTATGGGTAGGCGGACAAGCTCAGAGCGTGTCGCTCACCTCATGTGCGAGCTGTATCTGCGCGCCCGAAACATCGGCCTGACCGAGGAGACGACCCTGTCCCTCCCAATCTCGCAGGTCTTGTTGGCTGATGCACTGGGCATGACAAGCGTACACATCAACCGTGTATTGAAGGAATTGCGACTCGCTGGTGCTATGGAGCTCCGCCGCGGCAGTCTCGACATCGTCGATCCCGGCATGCTCGTAAGGATTGCGGGCTTCGATGAAGGCTACCTCCATCGCAAAATCCGCGTCCAAAAATAATCAGACCGGCGTCTGAGATCTTTCCGCCATTATATTGATCCGCAGCTGGAGCAGTTGCGTTTCGACAAGATGCAACGGATGAGCGATCGCGGCGACGAGGAGGGTATTACCTTCCTCGATCATCATATTCATCGCCTGATTTAACGCGTTCAAACTATCGGTATACCGTTCCATAGTCGCTCTCCTTGAGCGGCCTGACATGCGCGTAATAGCAGAGTTCATATTACCCTATGTTAAGTTAAGTAATTTCTTAGACGGAACCACGTGTAATAGACGTATGTTTTCGATTCGTACCAATATGACAATGGTCGATAGAATTTGGCGATATCTAGACATTAATCAGTAACCAATGCAATCAACCCGCATTGTCGGCGTGACCTAAGTGTAAGTAGCGGCTGCTGAAATCCGCCACCTCGACCAAACGGTCCCAGTTGGGAAATTTCAGAATCCGTTTGTCTTTCACAACTAAGCCGTCTTCAACAAGAGATCGCAGGGTTCGATTGACATGCACTGGTGTAAGCCCAACCGCATCCCCCAGTTCCTCCTGCGTCATCGGCAATTCATATCCCTGGCCAGGCGGTAGGCCGGGTACGTCCAGCCGGACTGCGAGTTCACAAAGCAGATGGGCAACGCGTGTACGCGCATCGCGTCTGCCAACGTTGAGCATCGATTCCCGGTATCTGGCTGCTTCCAGCAAGGTATAGGTAAACAGAGCGGCCCCAACCGTGGGATATCGTAAAGCGAGCTCGCGCAATGCCTTCGTTGAGATGGCCGCGATATTACATCGCGTTAGCGTCTGAATATTATGGTCTGCGGTATCGATATACAGATGATGTAAACCGAGCACGTCGCCTGGCGTGTGAGTCGAGACTATCTGCCGAAGGCCCTCGCCACTGAATTTTTGGCGGACAACAAATCCGGCAAGAATAACCCGGCATTGATCCGACATGTCGCCTTCACGAACTAGATAGCTTCCTGCGTCGAAAGTCCGGACCGAGTACGGCAAACCAAACAAGGCCGCCCGGTCTTCAGCATCGAACGTCGTATGCGCGGCAAAAGCGTCGACCATATCCTTGAGAGGATGGATGACGGGTTCTGACAATTTGGTTCTCCTGCAAAATGCAGAGCCCGATCGCGTGCACTTCAAATCAAAGGCTGAAAACAGCTATCAAGCTAACGTAGTACGTTTTTATAATTAAAATAGGTCAATGTCCAATATTAATATATTAGTTTGCGTTAGCATAGGAGTGGGCGCTGATAAGTCGTTTGCGCTTTGTAGCGGCGATCGGAACGGTTCCGGTAACGACCGTATTATGACACACCCCAATCGGGTCGACCGTCTCAGAAACAGGGGTCATAAAGAAATCCTGCTACCTCACGTTTCCGCGGATGCATGATGTACAGTAAATGAATTACCTGCGTAAGCTATCGTTAGAGGCACCTAGTTAATTGGCTATCGTTATTTAATTACATTCACAGTGGAATACCGGATTGGCAACATTCTAGCTCAACGGGATCATGGGCGCAGGTCACGTCAACCTCGTCACGATGATCGATCGAGAGCATGCGCAATCGCTCCTGATTTCCCATACGGCTGACGGCATCAACTTCCATGAGTCGCTGATAGGCTCGTAAACCCGGTGTACAACGGCGCCGCGCTTCGCGCATTTCGCCGCGGTAGAAATATGCGTCTCCAGCATGCAACAGCCAACGACCGTCGTCGCGGCGCACGGCAACGCCGGCATGGCCCCATGTATGCCCTGGCAACGGCACCAGCAGAAGCTCAGGTGGCAACCCTTCAAGATCGCGGACTGCGTCAAAGCCAAACCACGGCTCCCCGCGGGCCCCATATTGACGCCAGTTCGCAACGTCGTTCAGTTGCCTCGATCGCCATCGGTTGCGTGCGACAATGCCAACATGCAACCCGGTCGCGTCATCATACTCTCGTGCCATGACGTGGATAAGCGCGTTGGGGAAATCCTCCAGACCGCCGGCATGATCGAAGTCGAGATGCGTTGCCACGATGTGCCTTACGTCCGACGAGTGGAAGCCCAAGGCTTCGATCTGCCGGATCGCCGTATCGCTTTCCCGCAGGCGAATGTTGAGCATCATACGCCAAGGTAGTGTGATGCGGGGTTCCGGCCGTCGATGGGGATGGGCGACGTCACGCAGTCCATAACCCGTATCGACAAGTACCAAGCCGTGCGCGTCGGTCTCGATCAACAGGCAGTGGCATACGAGATGTCCCAACAGCCCGCTGCTTCGTCCGTCAAAGAGCGACCCGCCCAAGGGGCAGTCGCTACCACAATTGAGATGATGAATGCGCAACGGCTGTTACTCCTCTGTAACACCGATCAAAATCTGTGGCCTATCAGACGGTACGAACTGGTCCGACGGTTTTGGTTTTGGCTGGAATAGGAGGTATGTGACATAGGACACCGCCGCAGCGACGGCGACCTTCTTGGCCAACCCTTTCTTATTGTGTTGCCACTCTGCACGAATGCCCATCTCGGCCGGGATGTTTGGAACGTGACCGACCGCGAGATCCTCGACGACCCCTTCGACCACGCCAACTCTGTCAGCGCCCATCAACAAGAGCCAGTGCAACCAGTCGGACTCGCTGCGTCGGAAGGCATACCGACGTATTGCCCCGCTAAGCCCACTGGGCGGCGTTGACGTGCCGACGACGGCAGGCAAACGGTTGTGCTCGATCGACATGAGTATCTCGATATCGGGCGCCTGCTGGTCCGGTCGCGGCCAGGTCAGGCCCCGGGTCGCCTGATCGTCGATGTGCCGCATTGGGTAGGTCGGATCGTTGCGCGGATCGGCATCGACGCCCCATCCGGGGATCGCAGACGTATCGGTGAGTGCAGTGTTCATGGTCGGGTCCTTCACGCGCCGTTGGGCAACAGGACGGGCTTTATGCAGCCGTCGAGTTTCGCCGAAAATATGTGATAGGCGTCGGCGATATCGGCGAGCGGGACGCGGTGGGTGATCATCGCCTTGGGGTTGATGCGTCCCGCCTGGATGTGGTCGATAAGTCGCGGCAGCAGACGCTTTACCGACGCCTGGTTCGCCCGGATCGTGATGCCCTTGTTCACGACATTGCCCATCGGCACGATATTGCCAGTGGGGCCGTACACGCCAACGATGGAAACGATGCCGCCCTTCTTGACTGAGTTGATCGCCCAGTGGAGCGCGATCGCATTGCCGGCCTCGAGCTTCAGCTTGGTACCCAACAACGTCTGGATCGCGCTACCTGCGGCATCACCCCCGACCGCATCGATGCAGACGTCGGCGCCCAAGGAGTCCGTCTGCTTCTTCAGGAAGACTGCCATGTCGTCGATCTCGCGGAAATTATAGACCTCCGCCGGACAGAACTCGCGCGCGAAGTCGAGGCGGTACTCGATATGGTCGATCACGATCACGCGGCCCGCGCCGAACAGCCAAGCGGACTTGGCTGCCATCAGGCCGACCGGTCCTGCACCGAACACGACTACCGTATCGCCTCGCTGTATGCCGCCCATTTCGGCGGCCTGATACCCCGTCGGCACGACATCGGTCAGCAAGACGGCGTCGTCGGGATCCAGCCAGTCCGGTATGATCATCGGACCGACATCGGCGTAAGGCACGCGGACATATTGCGCCTGCCCGCCGTCATAGCCGCCCGCGGTATGCGAATAGCCGAAGATGCCACCGACCGCGGTCGCCTGCGCATTCGACTCATGGCAATTGCCGAACAGGCCCTGCTGGCAGAAATGGCATTTCCCGCACGCGATGTTGAACGGCACCAGGACATGGTCGCCCACCTTCAGGTTGCGGACCTCTGGTCCAACCTGTTCAACGATGCCACAAAATTCATGACCGAAGGTCATGCCCACGCGCGTGTCGGGCACCATCCCGTGATACAGATGCAGGTCGGAGCCGCAGATGCACGACCGGGTGACGCGCACGATCGCGTCTTCGGGATGAAGAATGGTTGGCATCGGCTTTTCGTCGATGCGGACGCGGTACGGTCCGCGGTAATTCATCGCGAGCATCGGTCTAATCCTTCAAATGATAGGCAAAGGTTTGTGAGTGATCGTGTCCGACGGTGAGAGCCTGTTGGATGTCGGATCGGCGGCCAGCCTGCAGAATGGCGAGACGACCTCACCGGTCGACCTCTCCGAACACGATGTCGATAGAACCGAGTACGGCAGTGACGTCGGCAAGCATGTGCCCCCTGGTCATCATGTCCATCGCCTGCAGATGACTGAAGCCAGTCGACCTGATCTTGCAGCGGTACGCCTTGTTGCTGCCGTCACTGACCAGATATACACCAAATTCGCCTTTCGGGCTCTCGGTGGCAACGTAAACGTCACCTGCGGGAACATGAAAGCCCTCCGTATACAGTTTGAAGTGATGAATGAGCGCCTCCATCGAAGATTTCATTTCCGCACGCTTGGGCGGTGTCACCTTGCGGTCAAGGCTACCGGTTGGACCATCCGGCATCTCAGCCAAACACTGCTTCATGATACGTGCGGACTGCCGGACCTCTTCGACACGGACCATGAAACGATCATAGCAGTCGCCGTTGGTCCCAATCGGAACGTCGAACGCCATTTTGGCGTACACGTCATAAGGCTGCGACCGCCTCAGATCCCACGCGATCCCAGAGCCTCGTAAAACGGGGCCAGAAAAACCCCAGCGAACCGCGTCGTCCTTGGTCACTACGCCGATATCGACGTTGCGCTGCTTAAACACGCGATTGTCAGCAACGAGGCTGATCGCATCCTCGAACAGGCGGGGAAGGCGGGTGTCCAGCCAGTCGGCAATATCGGTCAGGAGTTTAAGCGTTACGTCCTGCCGCACGCCGCCCGGACGGAAAAAATTAGCGTGCATCCGGGATCCCGATGCGCGTTCGTAGAAACCCATGGTATCTTCACGTAACTCGAAGAGCCAGAGGTTCGGCGTCATCGCGCCAACGTCCATGATGTGACTGCCAAGATTGAGCAGATGATTCATGATCCGCGTCAGCTCGGCAAAAAACACGCGAAGATATTGCGCGCGGACCGGAACCTCGAGATCGAGCAGCTTCTCGATTGCCAGCACGTAAGTGTGCTCCATGCACATTGGCGAGCAGTAATCGAGTCGATCAAAATACGGGATGGTTTGTAGGTACGGTTTCGTCTCGATGAACTTTTCAGTTCCACGATGAAGGAAGCCGATATGCGGGTCGACGCGTTCGACGATCTCGCCATCGAGCTCAAGTACCAAACGTAACACACCATGAGCAGCAGGATGCTGCGGACCAAAATTCACCGTGTAGTTCGTGATCTGTAGATCACCAATTTCTTCGTCTGAACTCATGTCGTCGGTAGCACGCATCCCTACAAGCTCCAGCATAACCAATGGGATGAGACGGGTTCTATCGCGAGATACTACAGGTCTAAAAGACTAAAAAAATATTATCAGTTTGATCTCGCCAACATGTGACTCAGGATTAACGGCCATCGATGCCGATAGTTGCCATCCTCGATAAGATGATAGCCGGTAAACTTACTAACATGTATTAGTAAGATGCTATTTTGAGGAAACCGGTATGAAAATATACGTTTAAGACGGGTCGTCAGCTAGGCGATATCTAGCAAAAGCTCGGAGCGTATCATGTATTATCATGACAATAAGCTGCAGTACCCGGTTCAGGTGTCAAATCCCGACCCAGCGTTCGCGCGCATGCTCCAACAGGCGATCGGCGGTGTCGAGGGCGAGATCCGCGTCTGCATGCAGTATTTTTTTCAGGCCTGGGGCAACCGTGCGCCGACGACGAAGTATCGCGACATGCTGTTGCACACCGCGACTGAGGAGATCGGCCATATCGAGATGCTGGCGACGGCCGTTGCGCTCAATCTCGACAAGGCGCCTGCCGCGCTGCAGGAAGAGGGCGTGAAGGACAGCATCGTCGGTGCCGTCATGGGCGGCGAGAATCCGCGCCAGAGCATCGAAGGCATCATCCACAAGAACCTGTTGTCGGCGGGTCTTGCGGCGATGCCGATGGATTCCGACGGCGTGCCGTTCAACATGAGCCACATCTACGCAAGCGGTAACATCGCTGCCGACATGTACTGCAACGTCGCTGCCGAAAGCACCGGTCGTGTGCTCGCAGTGCGTCTCTTCAACGCCACGCAGGACGAGGGCATGAAGAAGATGCTGCATTACATGATCGCGCGCGACACGATGCATCAGCAGCAGTGGCTCGCTGTGATCGAGGAACTGGGTGCCGAAGCGGTCAACCTGCCGGTTCCCAACAGCTTCCCGCAGGACATGGAAGACCAGCAAAACAACTACAACTTCTATGCGACCTCGGTCGACGGGACGTTCCCGGAGGGTCGCTGGACGTCGGGTCCGTCGATGGACGGCAAGGGCGAATTCACCGTGTTCCGTAACGAACCGCTGGGCGACGTACCGGTCCTTGGACCTGCGCGTCCCGACAGTGGTGCGCAGAACCAGCAGATCGGGTGAGCTTTCGAGAGGGGGCAGCGATGTCCCCTCTCGATACGCCGACCGGATATCGGATCTCGTGAGTTGGGGAGTATCATGCCCAAAGACGCGCCTAAAGATCTACGTCATGACAAACGCCTGACGCGCATTACGGCGGCCGTCATGATCGCCATCGTGACCATGGTCGTGATCGCCTTTGTCGGCCTGAATCTGCACGATGTAAAGAAATCGACAGATAGCAACACTGGGAGTGTCCTCGAACGGGAATAGAAGCCATCCTAGGACATGCGTTTTAAACTCGGCAAACATGCCGATCAGCAGCGGATGTAAAACACTCAATGGCAACGGAAACGCTAAACCCTGAGACAGATGCTGTCAGTCCCTATGTACTCGCCGTACGCCAGGTCGTGGAAGGCGAGGGCACGACGAAGATTACTAAGTTTCAACTTGGCGAACTCACTGTAGATGTGTGCTCGTCTGCAGACTCTGTCTGGGCGATCATTCGCCGATCGGGGCAGGGGGGCATTGCACTCAGGGCTGTGCATCTTGGAGCGCCCTTCACGTGCCGATCTTTGAAGACGCAGCCCGGCGAAACGTCACGCGTGAGCGTGGTCAGTTCCGTTGGTCGCTACATCCTCGTGTTTCGTGCCGGGACAAGCGCGCTGGAGAACCTGCGCATGACGGTGCACTTGACCCCCGATGCAGACACGCTGATCCCGTTCATGCCGCGCGATCTCTATCCACTTGATGCCAAGGGCGATCCGCTCGGGGCAAGCGGGACAATCGAGGCGGAGCAGCGTAAGCTCAATGCCGGTGTCCTGTATTTCCGGATGGACGAACCCGCTTTTGGCAGCGTGCTCTATTTCCAGAACCTCACTGCGATGAACGATTATTATCGCGCGACCAAAACGACGCCGGACGGCGCAGTTGGCGGGGTGTGGCCCGAGCTCGGCTATCTGCTACCCACGCCGCCGCAGACCGGGACCCCGCCGACCGAGGCGCTCGCGGCCGGTGTCGAGGTTACGCTGTCCGACGCGATCCTGGTATTCCGTCACGACGCGCCCCCGCACGAGCGCGAGTCCGCACGGCGGTTCCTGCAGATGCTGGGGGTCGCGTATCAACTGATCGAATTGCCGCACATCGAGTATCACGACTGGGTCGATCGCGCGGAGAGGACCCTGCGCGATCTCGATCAGGCGCCCGAGGCGACGATCGAGCATTACGGCAGCCGCTATATCCACCCCTACACGAACGCCGAATATCCCGACATCATGGTCCAGATGTCGATCGTCGCCTCGATCCACGCCTGGGGCAAATGGTCGGGCACGCCGCATCCGCTGGAGGCGGAGTTCAAGGCGGGGTTGGAAAAATTCTACGATCCCAAGCTAAAGTCCCTGCGGCGCTATCTCCCCAATGTCGGGGACGACAAGGATGCCGATGCGGTCGACAGTTGGTATCTCTACCACCCGATGCTCAATCTCGGCGTCCTCGCGCTCGACGGCGACGAGGACGCGAAGGCGCTGCTGCTGAAGTCGCTCGATTTCGGGATCGAGGCGGCGCGCCACTTCGCGTATAAATGGCCGGTCCAGTACAAGGTTACCGATTTCAGCATCATAACCGAGGTCGCAGGCGCGGACGGCCGCGGGCAGACCGACGTCGGCGGCATCTACGCATGGGTCATGTTGCAGGCGTTCGAACTGACCGACGACAAACGTTACCTCGACGAGGCGCGCAACGCGATCGACGCGGCGATGGGGCTGCGCTTCAACGTCAATTACCAAGCGAACCTGACCGCGTGGGGCGCAGCGGCCTGCATGCGACTGTGGCGGATCACGAACAAGCCGGTCTATGTCGAGCAGAGCTACGTGTATCTCGCCAGCTTCTTTCACAATTGCGAAATCTGGGAGAGCGAGATCGAACTCGCAGTGCACTACCGCAATTTCCTCGGCGTGACCTGTCTGCAAGATGCGCCGTACATGGCGATCTACGAGTGCTTCGATTCCTTCTCGGCGTTCGAGCGCTATTTGGCCGATAGCGGCCCCGATCTCGAACCCGCCGCGCGGATGCTGATCTCGGAGTTTTGCAAATACGCGCTCGATCGCGCATGGTATTATTACCCCGATGCGCTGCCTCCCGAAGTGCTGTCGCCCAAGCAACGCGAGACCAACGGCCATATCGACCGCAAGCTCTCGTTTCCCCTGGAGGACCTGTACCCCGACGGCCAGCTTGCCGGGCAGGTCGGACAGGAGGTCTATGGTGCCGGCGCCGCGTTCATCTTTGCGACGCACAGCGTACACCCCGTCGAGGGAGCACCGTTCCGGCTGTATTGCGACCACTTTGTGCGCGCGATGGAGCGGACCGGCGACCGCGCGTTGACGCTCAAGCTGGATGGCGGCGAGACCTGTACCGCGCATTTGAGCGTGGTGCGATTGGCGCGACGCAAGCTCGGCAAGGTCACGGTGACGGCGGTCAGCGGCGACGTCCTGCGACCCTATGAAACCTCCAATGACCGCGTGGCCTATCATGTGCCCGCGAGCGGTCGTCTCATCCTGAACTGGGAATAGGCATGCAAGATCACATCAGTCTCGACAGTAAGCGGATTCTCGTCACTGGCGGTACGACCGGGATCGGTCGCGCGACCGTCGCGATGCTTGTCGCGGAAGGCGCGCGGGTCGTGACGTTCGGCCGACACCAGCCGGAACTCGACAACACCCTTATCGAAGCACGAGCCGGACGCGGCCGTGTCGAAGGCCTCATTGCCGACGTCGCCACGAAGGAGGGCATCGACCGGGTGTTCGATACTGTCGATGCGACGCTGGGTGGGATCGACATGCTCGTGACCTGTGCCGCGCTCGGCGCGGAGCCGATCCATGAAATGGACGAGGACGCCTGGCGGTACGTCGTGGAGACGAACCTGATCGGGACGCTCGCCAGCGCCCGACGCGCGATCCTCCGGATGGACGCGCAGGGCGGCGGGCATCTGGTGTTCGTCGGATCGATCAGCACCGAGATCAAAGCGGCAGGTGAAAGTGTCTACTCGGCGACCAAGGCCGGCATCCAGGCGTTTGCGGAAACGCTACGCAAGGAGGTCGCCGACAAGAACATCAAGGTCAGCGTTATCCAGCCTGGCTCGGTCGACACGCCGATGCAGGAATGCAGTGAGGATCAGAAGCGTCAGGCTGTAGCGGATCACAAGATGCTCCACGCCGTCGAGGTCGCCGAGACGATCCAGTTCGTGCTGACCCGGTCTGCCAGTGCGGACATCGTCAACCTGCGGATCGAGCCTCGTCTTCAGAAGACGAGCTGATCCCTCGCCGCCGGTACGTTCGACGTGCTGATGCTCTTTCACGCTCAAATAAGTTAGCGTGACATAGTTCGCAAAACCCAGATGTTTTTTCGTGATATCGAACCGATGATATGTTGCCTAGTCATGTAGAGAAGATTTGTGCGCGGTGACGAAGACCAACGAATTGACGAAAAATGCTGGTGTAGATGTAGATCAGTACGGATTTTGTGAACATTATGACTATCGAGCACGTTGTCGGATCAAGCAGATTTATGCTTGTTATTTAATGCCTGGAGGTGGCTTGTGGCATTGGATCATATCGTCGACTCCGTAGCAGCTGGGCTACGATCCCTTGTCTCGACGGGGGCTGGGGACATCACATCCGATCGCGCGGATGTGCTTCAGGATTTGCATCTTGCAGAGCAGGCGTGGGCAACCGACGGCGTGCTGAGCGGACCCTGGTTCCTGCGCGACGGCGATCACGTGGCCTTCACGCCAACAACCCGCAACGGTGCAGCGCTCACCATCGGCGGGCAGACGACGAATTTCATCCCTGCCGACCGCTTCGCCGACTATCTGGTAAACGTTCGGGAGGGCATTGAACGCGGCGACTTCGATACCGAGATTTCCAACGCCCTGCACGGGTCTGCGGGCGTCGGCGGGATCGCGGAAGTGCCAGTCCCGCTGCCCCGCGGGGGCGCCCCAGATCGGGTTCGGCAGGCGCAACAGGACGAGGCGCTCGCGCGAGGCGGTCGCAATCCCGACGGGTCAATCGCTGCGATCGTCGGATCACGGCCTTAGCGGCCGTGCGTTGCGCAACGCTTCTTGGCGTACCGACCAGCTCAACACGCGAATTTACTATGAACACGTCTGGAGAAAAACGATGCCAATGAAGCATATCGTCCTGTTGCTCGCTGCCGCAACGTCCACCGTAGCGCTGGCGCAGACGCCGCCACCGCCACCGCCGCCTGAAGCAAAGACTGCGGCAGCGCCCTATGTGATGGCCGCGGGTATGAGTGACCTTTATGAGATCAACGCGAGCCAAGTCGCGTTGCAGAAGTCCCAGACACCTTCAGTGCGCCGGTTCGCCTCCATGCTGATCAAGCACCATCAGGCAACGACGGCAGCAACGATGAGAGCTGCGACGAAGGCGGGTCTCACGCCTGCACCGCCCGTTCTCGATCCCGGCACTACTGCTTCGATAAACGAGTTGCAGTCCGCCCCCGCAGCGGATTTCGATCGCCTGTACATCGGGCAGCAGATCCCGGCCCATCAGGCTGCGCTTGACCTTCATCGCAGCTATTCGACCGGCGGTGATCAGGCCCCGCTTCGGATGTCGGCCAAGGCCGCGGTGCCGATCGTCAAGCAGCATTTGGACGCCGCGATGAAGCTGCAGAACGGCAAGTCGATGGCTAAGATGTCGGGCATGTAAGCGTCATGGAGCGCCGTACGCGGCGCTCCAATCCGTTCAGTTTCGCACAATGCTCGAGAATTGACGAGCGGGAGTAAATTATGGTCACCACCCCACTGCCATCGCCCGAAACCGATTCTGGTCCCAAGCTCGTCGGTAACGAGGACGGAACGGAAGGCCATTATTCCGGCGAGGAATATGACAGTTATCAAAAGAAGCAGCCTCGCAACGTCGAAGTCGGCGCAAGTCGCGGCAATCGTAAAGCGAATGTTCTGGCGTCGAATGCCGCAGCTGACGAAAGCATCCCCGCGGACGCGGGACGTCGCGCGTACATCGACGAGAAGACCGGCGAGGTCCATGGCAGCGGTGCTGGCGCGGGCGGTGGGAACCCGACCGAGGATTATGGTGCAAATTCCACGGGTGGCGGCGGCGAAGTTCGAGAGACGCAAAGTCCCAAGCATTAAAGCTTAGGGTTTTGCCCTGGGGCAATTGAAAAGCCGCTTAGATCTCCTGGGATATCGCGCCTTCCGAATAGAAATCGCCCTGACATAGCCGACCCCGTCAGGACCACGGCGGCCTAGCAGGGAATTGGCACGCCACGATGCCGCGTCGCCGAAAATTCTAGATCAAGATTGCAGAACATCCATGTGCATTAAGGCTATTCTCTTCGATATCGACGGTACGCTGGTCTATACGAACGACATGCACGTTCTCGCCTAGAGGAGGCGTTTGCCGGCGTCGGCGCGTCGTTCGACCGCCAGATCATTCACGGCCAGATCGGCAAGGGGACCGACATGCTGGCGGCCACGCTGCTGCCCCACCTCAGCGACGACCAGGTTGACGAGCTCGGCGACGCGCATGGCGTGATCTTCAAAGCGAAATATCTGGAGACGCCCAGGCCGTTCGCGGGGGCGTACGATTTGCTCACGCATGCGCCCGGGCTTGGCCAACGCATTGTATTGGCGTCATCCGCATCTGGTCCGGAGCTCGACCATTATATCGACCTGCTCGACGCACGCGAACTGATCGCCGCGACGACGAGCAGCGACGACGTCGACAAGACCAAGCCCGCGCCTGATATCTTTGCGACCGCGCTCGAAAAGCTGCTGGGGATCGATCCGTCCGACGGGGTTCCCTGAACACGCGCAACTTCATGAATCAGCCACCGCGCCTGCCGCCACCGCTCTACGCACCCTCGGTCGTTGCCGACGCAGCGCTGTTCGCGTGCGCAACGCCGCGGCGGACTCTGTATGCAGGCGGCGGGGGCTGCTGTCCTCGCTCCTGGGGCGGGCAGCATCGCGGCTGAGCGACAGGATCATGGAACTGGTCGCACGTCCGCACAGCAGAAGCCGGACGATCCCGGCGATCCGTTGCGCCGCGATAGTCTCTATGCCCCGCGCGTCGATGCGCTGCGCGGTGGCCAGGATTTGCACGCCCACAGATCCAGCGCCGCATTACAGGTCCAGAAGCTCCACCCGGCATTATTGACGCTTGGCGTGCTAGGGGCCGGTGTCGCGGTGAAGCTAAGTCGCCCGAGGGATACCCGAGGTTGACGTCGGGCGCGGCAGAGGAAGGGGCCGGGCCCGACTTCGATGTCGTGCTCGTCCTCAGCAGGGGCAATGCCTTGGGCGCGTTCGAAGCGTGTTCGACACCGCTAACCTGCAGGTCGGCCCCGAGCATGTCCGCGCCAGCGCGGCGCTGCCGGTCGTGTTTCCACCGGTCGAGATCGACAGCCGTTGGCTGATCGACGGAGGACTATCAGCGAACCTCCCCCTCGATCCAATCCTTGGCGATTCGCCGACGCGGCCGACACTGTGCATCGCCGTCGGCCTGTTGCCGCTGGACGGGCCGAGACCGACCACGAGGGGTGAGGCCGTCAGCCGCCTGCAGGATCTGATCTTCGCCGCGCACTCCCGCCGCACCATCGACCGCTGGGAGGCCGCCCATGCCGACCGCCGGGACTTTGCGCTGTCGCTCGTCCGGCTTGGCTATACCGAGCAGGATGACGATGTTGCGGGCAAGACGCTCGACTTCTCGGCCGTCACGATCCTATAGCGTTGGCCGGCGGGGCGCCGAGCCAGGATGCTGGTCGTCGCCGAATCCACCGGGCTGTTAGATAAGACGGCGGATGGACTATTGGTATCCACCGTTTTCTTCTCGCTCTTTCGGGGCGTCTTTTTGTACTTCTTCCATTTTCTTCGCTTGGTCGGCAGCTTCCTGGCCTTCGACTATAGAATTTATCAAGACTTGCTTCCTAACGATGATTAGTTTCGGCGAGCGTTTACTCCGGGGCCTCATCGGTATCCATATCATCGCGGCCCGCCTTCGCGAGATCATCTACCTTATGGTCCCCACCAGTCTCGCCGGTCTGGTCGCCGGTCGTCGTTCCAGTAGGGTTCTGCTTTTTGATGTCATCGACGGGGTTCGCACCCTCGTCGGAGTTCGGTTCGCTGTCGCTCATAATCCGCTCCTTTGCTGAGAGAATATTAACGCACAACAGGGGCAGGCTGGGCCCGATCCATTGTCTTATCTTGCATCAACCCGCCCGGGATTTTGCCGATGGCCTTCGCGCCCGAAAATAGATCTCCAAGTTTGATCAATGAAGGGCGGGAGGAGTCATTGCGGGTGTACCCTGTGTGACAACCTGCCTTTTCACTGATCGTTGGCACCAGTGAACATGTCACATTGGTACCACCCAGATCGGACAGTTGCGCGGGAAGCGCTGGCTCCAACAAACGCGGGCTGGGGGGTAGAGCGGCAGGCAGGGGCTGCGTGTTAGCCATCCTCACCGGACGCAGGCTCAACTTTTAGCAGCCGACGATCGCGAGCGATCTTCGCGAGAAGGGTACGGCTGCAACCTGTCGCATCCATAATCTCCCGCCAGCTGCGGCCATCGCCCAACAGCGAGGAGATGGCGGCGTTGCGCGTCTTGTTCTCTGGACGCCCCTTATAAAGGCCGGCCGCCTTGGCCTTGAGAGTGCCCTCAGCCTGACGGCGACGCCGATCTTCATAGTCTTTGCGTGCGACCGCGGCGAGGACGTCGAGCATCATCGCATTGACCGCGGCAAACATGCGGCCGGTGAACTCGTCGGCCGGCGCCGTCAGGCTCCACGACGTCGGCAAATCGAGCGCGACAATGCGGACCTGTTTGGCGTCGATAAGGCCGCGGAGCCGCAGCCAGTCCGGCGAGGTGAGGCGGGACAATCGATCGACTTGCTCGACTAGTAGTACGTCACCGGGTTCGCAGTCGGCCAGTAACCGGAACAGTTCGGGCCGATCCAACTTGGCGCCGCTTTCGTTCTCGACATATCGCGCTGCAATCCGCAGCCCTTGCTCAACCGCAAACGCGTCAAGAACGCCACGGGCACGTGATGCGTCTTGTTCGGTCGTTGAGGCGCGAAGATAGGCACGTATGAACATGGCTTAGTCCTCTATACGTGGTGCTTGTTTGTTTAGTCCTTTTTGAGTGATCTACGCAACTATAAAGTACCGGCTAACTGCCAATCCTCAAAAGGCACACTCAAAAGGAACCAGCGCTAAATCGATCAGTGTCGTAATCTGCAGCGGAGCGGGGCAGGGGGGCCGGCAATCGGAAGTGCCCCAACGTGGACCTCTCGCAGCCATTTTGGCTTTCCCGAAACTCCACCTCCATGAGGCCATTCCGGGAAAATGATTTCGGGAACAGATTCTGGGAAAAGCGCGGCACATGAGGAGCGGGGCTGACTGAACAACGCCAGTTATCCCACTAGCCCTTCCTTTTCGGGAAGTGCGATTGCGAGTAAGCCATTGCTATCCGTCGTACGTTAGGTCCGATACGAAGTTCGCCAATGGCTAAAGGAGAGAATTTGTGCAGAACGAAAGGACCGACGAGAGTCTGGTAATGGTTCCGATACCGGCGCTAGTTGCAATCCTCCTGCACAGCGATAAGGAAAAGGGATCTCCGTTAACAGAGTCGGAGGTTCTGGCTATTCGCGATCAGGCAGTGTGCATAAAAATGAGCTACAGCATGGCCGCTGAAATGGCCGAAAAGCGCGGCTACGATGACATTAGGCCGGAAAATCTATGGGAAGATTGGAATGCGATCTATCCAAGCTTGGGTTTGTAATAGAGCCATTCTCCTTATTCGATGCTGTTACGGGAATGGCCGAGAATGGTAGACAGCGGAATGGCCGAGTTCGGAAACGAGGCAGTTACTGTTCCGCTAGAGATCTCCAGTCGTCGACATTTATGCGCTCGGCGGCCTGCTACAATCGAACTCGATTTTGAAGGCTCCGTCAGCCCTTAAGATATAAGAGCAATGATGCCAGTCTACCTGACCCTCTTCGAGCATGTCACGCCTGAGCGCGGATAGAGCATCATTGACGGATCGATTCACGGATCTCTCGCCTTCCACTCCTTCAACGAGCTTGCCGTTATGCACGACATCATAGCGCCTCTGTATCCAGTCGTCATGGACTTCCGCCACGACCCTTATTTCGGACACAGAACCAACTAGCATCGGTGCGATTGCGATACCGATGTTTTCCAACTGACGGCTACTTTCCATTCTGCATTACCTCCGCCAATTATTGTCGAAACGACGTTCGCAATGCTCCCATATAAAGAGGAGTGACCGCAACTAGATGGTTCTAGCGATCCCACGCGTCCATTTGCGAACGGCGGGCGAAAAGGCATCGGCGTTCTCGGAATCGATCTTTTCGAGAAAGCCGGCCGGCAGGCGGACCTTGCACCATCTCACGGCCCGACGTTATGTCTTCGCACCGGGGGGGAGTGCATGAGTTGGTTTCGACGGGCTACGTCTGGCAGCTCCAACGCGCGGGTCGAGGCAATCCGCGCGCGCCGAAAAGCTCAAGGGCACGATCTCACAACGCTCCAAGAAGGGATCATTCAATCCATCGCGGACTGGGAGCCCTCGATAGAAGCAACGTCGCAACGTACCCTCAAATTGATCAGCGTGGCGATTTCAGAGACAGGCCGGTGGGAAGATGAGGAGGAGTGGCGGATCAGTACTTGGTTCACCAGCTCGATCGTCGAAGGCGTGTTGAGCGAGCGGCCATGGTTCACGGTCGCTGTCGCTTGTGACGGACAAACCCTGTCGTGCGGCAGTCCCTCGCTCGAACGAGCATATGGTTTTATGCGGCTCTATCAAAAGCTGATTGTGGATCAATTTTACTCCGTCGGACCACCTTGGTCGGACCAGAGCCCCTTCAAACCACGCGAGGAATGACAGTTTCCGGCCAAACGGGCCATTCCGAGAACTCGATCCAAATGGGAACGCCCCGACTGTCTCGCTGGCCGTTCCTTTTCGAGAAAGCACTTCCGCCCTTTTAATGACGGTGTTTTCGCTCCAAGGCGCAATTAATTCTCAAAGGAGCGGATCATGAGTAGCACGGTTCGGTTCGGTATCTTTGCAGCTAGCTTGCTCGTCACGACGGCGTTGGTCTGGGGTGGGGCCGACTTAGCTATGCTGTTCGTGCGCTGGGCCAGCGAGCATAAAAGCGCCGCCAACGTTATACGATCACTAGCTGCACCCACTCTGATGATTACGGGAGTCCTTATATATCGTCGTTATACGCGCAGTGCAATTTGAGCCAATGCGCTACGGGGCTCAGCATTTAATCTTCCCACCTAGCCATCGATTCCGGGAATGCCTGGGCCGTCTCGATCGCTGTTCCTGTTCAGGAAAGCGGGCCTACGGGGTGGGCCTTGTCTGCGGACGCCGCATTGGTTCAGATGCGGTAGGTAGGTAACCGTGCGGAAGAAGAATCTGATTAGGCTTGGCGTGAGCGGCGCGCTTGTGCTTGGCGTCCTTGCGACGTGCCAGCTCTCGCGCAGTCGCGCAGACCAAATTACCGCATGGACACGGTCAGGTAAGATGCCAGCGACCGATGATCCGATGAACATCGGTATAATGTTCCATGGTTATAACGGTCCCTTAGCAGGCCTCCCACTCACTGCCCCTCCCTTGTCTACGAGGCCATCCCCAGTTCTCCTCAGTATCGATGGCTGCGGATTCTCCCACACCAATAGGGGTGTTGCCGCTGATGTCGCGATTTTAAATGCGGGAGAGCGGACGGGAGAACAACGATGGACCACTCTGGAGGCATGCCGTCGCCACGACTCCAAAGTCCTTGAGAATACCTTGAATAAAGAAATTAATGCTCTGCTTGGTGCGACGCGCTATCGACAGTGGTTCGACAGGAAATCCGTCATCGTATTAGGATACGGAGATGCAGCGCCTTTGGTTGCTGCATTGAAGCAGAATGTAGCAGGTCGGATAACCGTAGGAGACCCATGTTTTATCGCGTGGCGCACGATATCGCCTCAGTCGCCGCTGACAATTTTGTTGACCAAGACACCATCCGCACGAGGCGTTGACGCATCTTCAAGCCAGGGTATCGCCTGCCCAGCTCAAAAGAGACCTAGTAATTTTGGTGCCGCAAAGGTGGTTCAGATCGACGGCCGGATAGGCTCGGCAAGCAGGCCGCTCGGTTTAAACAAGGCATTATACGCCGCGTATTCGACGGTAAACATTGCGAGATAGCGCAGATATCGTACTCATAATTTCTTTGAGGATACCGACTAATTATCGCTCCGGACATTCCCGAAATTCGATCCATTTCGGGAAGGCTCGATTAGCCGTTACCGCTCCATTTATAGACCGTTCGTCACGGGAAACACGTCGTATCGCTCGTGTGTTCAAAGCCTCGTTACCTTTTCGAAACGCCGTCATGACAAGATGAGGGCAGACACATCAAGGATCGCCGGATGTTAGTGTTGCAAGGAACGAGAGGCCTTTGGCTTGGCCGAGCTGTTATCGGCATAATGGCAACCGTTCTTCTCGGATCGTTGGCGTCGATGGGAAAAGGCGAGTTAAATATTCTGTTCGCACCAGCGTTTGTCGTGGGTTGCGGGACCATTGCCGAGATTATTCGTGCTCTAAAGCCGTATACACTTCATTTAGATCTATCCGGCGTGACCCTGAAAACGCCGTTTCGCGAGCGATCGTGGATTTGGCAGAACTATCAAGGGATCGTCCGCGTCGCAGCACCAATAGGCGAGAAGCCTTTGGCTTTGCGGGCGCTCAACAATGCGGGAAGATCACAACTCATCCTGTTGGGAAAGTGGCCGATACGGATCGAAATCGAAATACAGAAATATGCTAACGCGATAGGCGTGCGGGTGCCGCTTCTCGCAAGTGACCTCTAGTCCCATCTTCCCATATCATGATCCTGATCGGAAAGTCGTGGTCGGGAGAAAACGTCAGCTCCTCGACAATCGGAAGCCTTCACGTCATTCCTCAAAGCCTTCATACCAAACTGCCGGGAGAGTGACGTGCGCAATGTTTTGATCGCGGCATTATCTCTTGGCTTCTTAGTCGCAAACGCTCCGCGGATTCCTTCACCCTCGCCCACTGGATCGATGCTCAGCGACCGGTTCCAATCCGTACTAATGAAAAGTACGCTTTCAATTCTTGCAAGCGTTACGCCGAGTTTGCCCGCATTAGCAGTAATCTCGATCGGCAGATAAATACCCTGTGGAAGAACGCGTTCGCCCGAGAGAAACGGGTGGCAGTGGTTAGAGCACAAACGAGCTTTAAGGCTTTAGTCAGCATTATGTCGCCCCCCCGCCGTTCATTGTGAAGGCGGGATTGCGTCAAATGCAAAGCGAGTGATCGCAGCAATCAGATACGCCGAAGTGGGAATGAGCCGGTAACACTAGGGAGGGAGTCATCGGTTAAGGGTGGCTATTGAATCCCTATCAATTAGCAAACCGCCGACCGGTCTTTCCCGAAATAGGATCCTATTCGAGAATCGAAGCCGGCACGAGCCGCGTCGCGAAAGGGGGTCTTTTGCGACGTCGGGAAAAGCTTGCCTGCGACCGTAATCAGGTACATTCTCTGCTTATGGACACGCTAGCCAATCGGCTCGACTACCTCGGCAGGAACTACATCGTTTTCCTAGGGCTGCTGATGCTTTTACAGGGCGTAGGATACGCCACTTCTCCGGAGCTGGTATGGGTGAGCAGCGCGCTCATTGCTGTTCTCGTCTTGAACAAGATCCGCATGATGAGGAGAGGTTCGAGAGCATCGCGCTGACCTTCTACAAAGCGCGCACGCCTTCCACATTCCTCCCAACCCGGCCGCTGCGCTGATGCAAAAATCAAACAGACTGTGTGAGAACTCGGCCTGAGGATTCCCGTAGATCGCGGCGCATGGTATGTTTTTGCCATGGCACATCTGTCTGGAACGGACCGCTCGCAGCTCCTGCTGCTGCCCGAAGCGGTGGATGATTATGTCGGACCGGATAATCCGGTCAGGTTCATCGAGGCCTTTGTTGACGGGCTCGAGCTTGGCGCGGCCGGGTTCGTCCGTGTACAGCCCAAGGCAACGGGCCGCCCGGGCTACGATCCGGCAGATCTGCTCAAGCTGTACATCTACGGCTACCTGAACCGGATCCGGTCGAGCCGGCGCCTGGAAACCGAGACGCACCGCAATGTCGAGGTTATCTGGCTGCTACGGCACCTCAAGCCGGATTTCAAAACCATCGCCGACTTCCGCCGCGACAACCGTGCCGCCTTCAAGACGGTGTTCCGCGAGTTCGTGGTGCTGTGTCGTCAGCTCGATCTGTTCGGGCGCGAGCTCGTGGCGGTCGACGGCACGCGCATCAAGGCGGTCAACAACAAGACCCGGAACTTCACCCGGGCATCGCTCGCCAAAGCTATCCAGGACGCAGACGAGAGGCTCGCCGGCTACATGAAACGGCTCGACGAGGGCGATGCCGACGAAGACCGCACGCCGGGCGGCGGTTCCGGCAATGGCGATGGCAAGCTGGCCGAGAAGATCGCCGCCATTCAGGGCAAGCGCGATCGTCACAAGGAGATGCTCGCCGAACTGGATCGCGCCGGCGCCGACCAGATCTCGCTGACCGATCCGGACGCCCGCGCGATGGCGCGCATGACCAAAGTGGGGGTCGGCTACAACATCCAGCTCGCCGTCGACGTGAAGCACAAGCTGATCGCCGGGCAGGCGGTGAGCAACCAGGTCCTCGACCTCGGCCTGCTCGCGCAAACCGCGACAGCGGCAATGGAAGCGCTCGGCGTCGAGCGGATCGAGGCCGTCGCCGACCGGGGCTACTTCAAGATCGAGGATATCGAGGCCTGCGAGGCGGCCGGGGTTACGGCTTATGTGCCCAAGCCAATCCGCGGTCCCGCCGTGCGCGAGGGCTTCTTCGGCAAGGACGTGTTCCGCTACGAGCCTGCCCGGGACGTCTTCGTTTGCCCGGCTGGGGCCGCGCTCTCGCCGCGCTACCGGGGCAAGTCACGCGACAATGTGAAGGTCGACTATGCCAACCGCGATGCCTGCAAGGCGTGCACGCTGAGATCGCGCTGTACTCGGTCATTCCGCCGCGTCTCGCGCCTGGAGAACGAGGCCGTTCTCGACCGCATGGCGGCGCGGTTGGCGGCCAGGCCCGAGATGCTGGACCACCGGCGAAACAGCGTCGAGCACCCCTTCGGCACCATCAAACAGTGGATGGGTCAGGGCGCGTTCCTGATGCGCCGGCTCGAGAACGTTCGCGGCGAGTTCAGCCTGACCGCGCTCGCCTATAATATCAGACGGGCCATCACTCTGGTCGGTGTCCCGGGCCTGATCGCCGCGGTAAGGGCGTAAAACCGGCCTTCTCGCGCCACGAACGCCAGACCGGACCTCCAACAGCCGTCTCTCGCCGCCTCAACGTCATCAACGGCCACCCTCGGGCCCATTTGGTTCTCGAACCGCTCGAGATTGGAAATCGCTGACACCGACTGCGCTGTTCACGACTTTCCACACAGTCTGTTTGAGATTTGCATCAACGAATGTCCGGGATGGGGAGGATTGCAGACCGTCCGCTAAGGAGTGGCAGCATGGCGATAACTGGCATTTTGCGACGCTGCCGCCTTTCCTAGAAACAATCTTCCATTGTTAACGTTCATGCGCTTGGCGGCCTGCTCCGATCAAACTCCATTTTGAAAGTTCCGTCAGACCTTAACGCATAAGAGCAATGGTGCCAGTCTTCCTGCCCCTCTTTGAGCATGTCGGCCCTAAGGGCAGATAAAGCATCATCGACGGATCGATAGACTTCTTGATCGACCTCCACTCCTTCTATCAGCTTACCATTGCTCATGACGTCGTAGCGGCTCTCCAGCCAATCGTCATGGACTTCCGCGACGACTCTTATTTCAGACACGGGAGCAATTAGCATATGGGCAATTGCGATGCCGATGTTCTCTAACTGATGGCTACTATCCATCTCACATCACCCTTACTAATAGTTTTACGACGGTCCAATCACTGCCGAGACCGCTTTTTCTATTTTCGCACAACAAAGGCACTGGGTGCAACTGAATGGCTCTATCGAACTCGCACGTCTTGATTAGTCGCCCTGAGCGGCCAGTTGCCCCGCTGATGGCGTTGACAACTCTCCGAGCTAGCCGCGCTCTCACCTGCTCCCCATTGCCCCTCACCAAAATTGCCATTCGGCGATGGAAAAACCGGAATGATTGCGCTGAACGAATGGCCGTTATCGGGCCCCCGGAACGCCAGCATCAACGTCCGGGGCTGGGCGTTCCTGTCGATCCAGCGCCCGGGTCTCAATCTAGGTGTTTAGTCCACGATTAGCTAACTCGTCGCCGAATGCCAGGGGTCGAGTGGTAGTCCGCGCGACGACGAACGAACGTGCCATAGTAGTGCAGCGGGTCGTCGATCGCGGCTATTTCGTAAGAGGCGTTGGCTGTCAGCAGG
>NZ_JAXOJK010000012.1:0-24108 GCF_036663695.1 Sphingomonas sandaracina
CAGGCCAGCAGCCGTGATGATGGCTGCATCAACAGGCCGGACACACGGAAGCACCTGAACCTGCGCGAACAAATCTCTTAAAAACCCCCTTGTATCCAGCGGGGCGTCCACACACGGACGCTGGTTCATCTCCGCGCTGACTAAGCTTGGCGAATGATCGTCCGTCATGAATGTCGTGGAGGGAGAGGAAAGCAGATAGGCGGCTTGGGCGGCGAGAGAGGTTAGCAGACCCTCTGTTACAGCCTGCCGCGCTTATTTTGAGCAATGATTTCGGGATCGTAGGGGCCGACCTTCTTTCGTTTATTACGCACGTTGACGATCAGGATTCCGATAGCCGCTGGGACGATAACGAGCTGCGGGTTCTGAAACATGCCCTCGCTCGGGACATAGCTGCCCCACCAGAGAAAACTCCCGATAACCAATCCGGTGGCCCTCCCGACACTCATATTCCATGGCTTCATTCGGGAAGCGTCTCGCATGTGCCCTATGTCTGCAAGTGGGCGTAAGCAGAATGGCCGAGATGGAGATTGTTTGCCGCGGCGTCTCCCCCAAGACACCGATAAAGAACGATATCGTTTAGTGCAATACAGCACCCTGCGTCGCTCCGCTATCAGTGTCCCGGTCATAAGCTTCTTGAGTTGCACGCGAGGCTTCTTCATGGGCAGCGTACGCGGCTTGGTAGCTGCTACAACTCGTTCCGACGATCGCCACTGCAAAATCATGAATATGCTGGTATTCCAACCGAATATGTCCCGCCTCGTGTTCTTTCAAAGCAGCGATGAAAGGTCTCCATTTCGCCAGAATGCGCTGAGGAACGGAATTTTCCTCCGATAATCTTGGCAAAACGACGATCGCGCCAAGTTGCGATTCCAGCTTGGCTACTTTGCAGACACCCTTGGTCGTAATCTGGAGAGGTCGATAACGCGAGGTGTAGCGGGTTTGGCCCATCGCCCAGTTCCCGTCAGGCCGACGCGGGCTATTCGCTTCGATAGAAGCGTTGATCGACTGCTCGTCAGTTCCAGAGACTTGGTCGTACTCCACGGCAACGTTTTGCAGGCCGTGTAAGGGATCAGCCTGGGGTGCTATGGAAAATGTTTGGGCACCGCCCGAAGCGGGTAGATTTCCAACGGCGACTGCAAGGCATAATGAGATGCCATGACGAACTGCTGGTCTGGGCCGAGAGTGGATCTGAAATGACATTGGGCCTCATTGCCCGGTGGCTGCTCGTCTGCAAGCGGGCTTCGATCGCTTCACGCTGGGCTGTCGGGGGCGGGAAGCGGGTGACGAAGTTGATCGCCTTGGTTTCGGATGAATGGCCGCAATGGGAAGGAAAGCGGACGGACCGCTTACGGAAAATCGATCGCGATAGCCGACATGGTACGGCGCCGCATTTTCCGAAAACGATTGCGCGATAGAAGTCCTGTTGGTCGGCAGCGGATTACGAAGTTTGGAACTGGACTGGACCTGCCTGAGACCAACGAACTAATGCTAACAAACGGATTGGGACACCGATGGCAGACAAACAGCATTTCGAAGCAATCGTTGGCGACATTGGTCGAAAGCTTTGGTCGATCTTCCCCGGGGATGCTGTGGAGATGCGGTTCGAGGCGCAGTTTCATGAGTGGATGCAGACCGCGGGCGTCAGTCAGTGGACCCGTCGCGACGGTGTCAGAGGGCAGTATGCCGGCTTTGGTAGCAGGCCCGAGGAGGTGGAGGAGTCGATCAAGGTCGATCTCGCGAGAATGGGAACCCTGGACATCTTCCTGGCAAGGCCTTGGAATCACGTTACGGTGACCTTGACCGAAACTACTAAAATCAACTTCGATTATGCATATGTCGACGAGATTGATCAGTGGCCTCGCCTCCATCTGATTGGGATCAGCGCTCTCGATCAAGTAGAGGCGACCCGCGACTACGGCATACCTCCTGCCGATTGGCGGTATGTCGCCAGCGAGGTGCTCAAGATCAGAAGGGCAGAATATGAGGCCGCGCGGGCTCTTGGAGACACAGTCTTACAGCATGCCGTGGAGAAGAAGGTCAAAGACCTACAGAGGCGGATCGAAGCTGCTGCGATTTAGCACGCGCCGTGGCCGATAGGGCAGTGCGATCACAACGGCCGATGCATTCACAATTTTGAACCCTCCGCGATAGGAAAGATCGCGCTTAACGAATAGCCGTTATCGGGAACCTGGATAACCAGCCTGAACGTCAATGTTTGAGCAAAAACGCAACGTGGTCTCACGGCTTCCGGCCAGACCCAGTTGTGGACGTTCGCGGGGTAATTTCCGCTCCCCAACTTCGGCCCTTCGTTCATCGAGGCGGGGCTCATGCCGCACGCGTTCTGCTATGCCCGACGGCCGGCCAGATTCTTGAAAAGGATGGTCGAGCGGGAATAGGCGTGCTTGTAGAAGTGGGTCTGCCGAGCCTGAAGGGTGGAAATGTGCCGAACAATGCGCTGCATATAACCCTTAGGACTCGTGACGTTCTCCGTGCCGTCTTTCCGCCGAACTTGTGGGAGAGGGTGGAAACGACGCTAATGATCGATTGCGGACCGGCGCAGGTTCATTCTGGAGATTTCGATGGCGAAGCAATGGAGCGCATTTGGCTCGCAACTTTAAAACTATCGGATGGGAGCATCACTGCGTTCGAGAACGCGGTGCTTCTCGTCCAAATTGACTGGCGCGATGTCCTCTTGGGCGCCGGGTTCGGGAACGATTTAGACGCTCATCTAAAATGGGCAGCCGTAATCGCGGCCTAATATTTTGCCGATTCGACGATTGTGACTTCTGCTGACGCGGAATTTTCAAAACTTGAGGTGACCTAGGTTGCACTTGCTTTGATAAAGTCGATAAACGCGCGCAGCGGGGGTGGCACCAGACGACGGTCCGAATAATAGAGGAAAGGTCCGGAAAACGGCTGCCACCAGTCCTCCAGCACCGGCTCCAACGCGCCGCGGTCGAGATACGGGCGCAGCCAATCCTCGAACAGCGAAATGATACCGACGCCTGCGACTGCGGCGTCGACGGCGAGATCGGTCGCCCCGCCGACCTGCACGATCAACGGCCCGCGCGGTTCGACGCGGACGATCTCGCCGGCGCGCTCGAACTCCCAGGGACTCGTCAAGGCACCGCTCGCGAACCGTCCGAGCACGCACGCGTGTTCCAGCAGGCTGCGAGGGTGATCCGGGCGGCCATGTCGATCGATATAGGATGGCGCGGCGGCAGTTGCCATCCGCTGGACGCGCGGCCCGATGGGCACCGCAATCATGTCCTGTTCGAGCCGCTCGTCATAGCGGATGCCCGCGTCGCACCCCGCGGCTAGCACGTCGACGAAGCTGTCTTCAGCAACGATTTCCAGCCGGATGCCGGGATTTGCGGCGAGAAAACTCGGCAGGAGCGCGGGCAGCACGAGCCGCGCGGCGCTGACCGGCACGTTCAGTCGCAGCGCCCCCGCCGCACCGTCCCGGAAGAGTCCGACCGCGTCTAGGGCGGCATCGACCTCGCCGAGTGCCGGGGCCAGTCGGTCGATGAGCCCCGCACCGGCCTCGGTTGGCGTGACGCTGCGCGTGGTGCGGTGGAGCAGGCGGACGCCGAGCCGCGTCTCCAGGCGGCGCACGGCTTCGCTCAGCGTCGAGGCGCTGGTGCCGCTCGTCCGCGCCGCGTCGCGAAAGCCGCGCGCTTTTGCGACCGCGAGGAAGGCAGTCAGGTCTCCAAGATCAGCGTCCATCGTTCGGTTTTCCGTACAGCCCGTGCGGATAATGCGAGATTATCGCGCGCTTCGGCAACGCCTATCTGGAGGGGGAAGAGGAGAACGACATGCAGACGATCGAACCAGCAGGCAGCTTCCGGCTCGGTGACCGCAACGTGAGGCGGCTCGGCTATGGTGCCATGCAACTTGCCGGACCCGGCGTGTTCGGACCTCCGCGCGATCGCGACGCAGCACTCGCCGTCCTGCGCGAAGCGATCGAAAGCAATGTCGACCATATCGATACGAGCGATTTCTATGGGCCGCACGTCACCAACCAGATCATCCACGAGGCGCTCCATCCTTATCGTGACGGGCTGACCATCGTGACGACAGTGGGCGCGGTACGTGGCGACGATGGCTCATGGAACCCGGCGCAGGACGAAGCGGCGCTCACGGCGGCAGTGCACGACAATCTGCGCAACCTCGCCCTGGACGTGCTGGACGTCGTCAATATGCGCCTGATGGGCGGAGGCAGCGACCATGGCCCGGCGGAAGGTTCGGTCGAGCCGCAACTGACCGCCCTCGCCGCACTTCAAGCACAGGGACTGATCCGTCATATCGGGCTGAGCAACGCAACGCCGACACAGGTCGAACAGGCACGCCGCGTGGTCGACATCGTCTGCGTGCAGAACCAGTACAACCTCGCACACCGCGACGACGATGCGATGATCGATGCGCTAGCGGCGGACGGTATCGCCTATGTGCCCTTCTTCCCGTTGGGCGGCTTCAACCCGCTCCAATCACAGACCTTGTCCGAAGTGGCTGCAAGAATGGACGCGACGCCGATGCAGGTAGCGCTGGCGTGGCTGCTGCGGCGGTCGCCCAACATACTGCTGATCCCCGGCACGTCGTCGGTGGCACACCTTCGCGAGAACCTCGCCGCGGCGGCGCTGGCGCTTCCCGACCGGGAGATGGCAGCGCTCAACGGCATTGCTTGACGAACGCTTGGCTCCCCGCGACTGGCCTGTGTCGACCGAGCGCGGGATCGACCTGCCGACCCGCAAGAAAAGCGAAGCCCCATGACGCTCTCAGATTTTGTCGTCCCCACCTACATCCAGATGCTGGGAGCATTGTCGCAGTGGCTCTCCAAGGCCGAAACACAGCGGCCGGACGGGAGCGTCGACGTCCTGCTCGCGGCGCGACTCGCACCCGACATGTTCCCCTTGGCAACACAGGTCCGGTTTGCGTGCCGACAGGCGCAGGAAGGCGTGTTCCGGTTACTCGAGCAGGAATTTCCGCCCGCGCTGGAGACTCTGCTCGACGAGGGTCGAAACGCTGGCGAGCGGCCGGGTACGCTCGCGGATGCGCAGGCCCGCATTGTGGAAACGATCGCGGTGGTCGAGTCCGCCGCAGCTGCGGGCATCATTCCCAAACCTACCGCATCGATCGCCCACGCGCTGCCAAACGGAATGATCCTCGACCTAACGGCGGAGCAATATGCGCGAGACTGGGCGCTGCCGCAGTTCTATTTCCACGTGGTGACCGCATACTCGATCATTCGAGCGCAGGGCATTGAGCTGGGAAAGGCAGACTACGCGTCTCACATGTTTGCCTACCTTCGGCAGAACACGCCGTCCTGACGCGCGCATCAGGGGCCACAATCGCCTCGGCGCGCGATGGGGTCGGTTGCGAGAAGACCCACCTTTGGCCATTCAGACGGGCCCTTCCGCTCCCCATAAGCGGACGCTCGTTCATCTTGACCTCATATGGCTGCTTAGAAGAACCCTTGGCCGGAATCGTTGACCGTGTCCGTTTTCAACTCAAGAGGATGTTCCGCCTAACCCGGAGTGCCGCAACAGGTCGGCCACACTCTCCCGAGAAACATCGCAGCCGATTCACGTCCGCGCCCAGCCAGAATACGTCGCGGCGCCAGTTTCCATATTGATTCTGAATGTGTCACCACCAATCCTACTGGCATAGAACACCCCATCGACGAGATTAATTGCGGAAAAGCTTTCGGTTGCCGGGCGGGCGGCATCAAAATTACGATGCATGTCATCGCTAGCGCCGGGCTCGGGATCAATCTGCCAGAGGGGCCGATTGGTCTCATCGAACAAAAAGACCTCCCTCCCCCAGATCTCTTGATGAACTATTTCGGCACTTGGATAAGCGTCATAAAGGATCAAGCGCCCCTTACCTGGCACAGACAGCATCATGCTGACGGGATAAGATCGGATGCTCGCAAGAGGGGGCATGATCAGCGCGTCCTGATTTTCGGCAGAATTTTACCCGGTCGCATGAACGTCGGAGAACTAAATTTATTTGTCGGAAGCCGCGATCCTACCACTTCAAATTGCGAAGGCGTGACCAGCGATCCTACTGGATTCGCAAATTTGTATTGCAACCCTACCTTGCTCTCCTTGAGAATGGTCCCGGCGGGCACATCAACGGATTGAATGAACTGCGGTGGTTCTGGCAGCTGAAGGAGCGTCTGGATCTGTTCGGGTGTCTTGCCAGCGACGTCTTCTGCGCGGGCGTAAAAGCCGCCAGTCGGCGACGCGTTGGAGCTGAAACGCACCAATCGAGTGTCGGCGGTGGTAGTGTAAGTCCGTATCGTCGAACCCGACAGATATGGATCTACCCAATTGCCACCGCCGGGAGATGGGGTCCCTACGGTAGGCTTTCCGGCCGTCGTTTCGACGAGGTTTACCGACCCCTGCTGCGGTAGCGGAGATTCGGCTGCGCTTGTGATGATGCCTGCGGCGTCACGACGCTGGCTTGCGGCCAATGCAGCGTCCCCGAGGCGTTCGACGGCGCTCTCCACCTTCGCTCCGATGGAAGCTCCTGCACGTATCACCGTCACGTCCGCCGCCGCACCTGCACCGCGCGTAATGACCGCATCGGTTGCCGCCACAACTGCGTCGCCGCTCGCGTTCCCGAGGGTCGTCGCCTTGTCCGTGACGCTCGACGCGGCTAACCGCTGTACTGCCCCACCCGCGCGCCGAAGGTATTCCGCTGCGCTTGTGTCGTCGAGCAACGCGTTATCTATTCCCTGGACTGACCCCTGCGCCAAGTTGCCAGCCACCCGCGTCGGATCGGTCAGGAAGTCGCCGAGCAGTTGCGCCTGGCTAAGCAGTCCGACAGTGGTCCGCTCAGTAGCTGCCGCGTTGTAGAATTCCTTGAAGAGGTAGGCTTGTACTACCGCTTCTGGAACGTTTCTCGCCCGCATTGCTGCGGCGTTATCCTCGGCGTTGCTGCGCGCCACGCTCGCAAGCGTGGGAGCGTTGGCGAGCACGCGGCCGATCGCTTGATCGAAGCTCCCGATGCGTTCGCCTGCCGCATCGCTCTTACGTGCGATATAAAGGTCAGTTAGCGTGTCCGCATCGAACAGGGCTCCGAGGACCCCTGCGGAAAGGCGGCCGATGAGGTTGTCGCCGGCACCTTTTGAAACGTCTTGATATACGAGCGTGCGGACCGCCAACGACTGTCCGGCAAGCTTGTCGGCAAGCTTGGGATCCGTGGAACGAAGAGCTGTCAGATACTGCCGATCGGCTTCAGCCAGCGCCGTGATACTGCCCAGTTCGCTCAAACCGGCCGCCTGGACTCGTGCAACATCGTCAGGATTGGCCGACCCGTCGCGCGATAATTCAGCGAGCAGTCCGCGTCGATAATTAGCGACCGAAGCGCACTCAGGTCCGGGTTGCAAACAGGCACGAGCCTGCGCGTCGGTGAGCTTCAGCATGGCCACGAGGTTGCGGACCTCTGGCTTTGCCAGGTACTGATCTATCGTCGGCCCCTTGCAGTTCGGGGACGCAATCCCGCATATGCGTGCTCCGCCGAGATCGTTGTTCTCAGTCTCGGTTTGCGCCGCAAGCGCAGCGGTCGAAACGTCAAGCCCACTACCGGCGGCAACGCCGGCAACGACCGTCGCAACTAGGTTCTTGCGCGCTTCCTGATCCTGCAGGGCGCGTTCGGCCGGTCGGCCTGTCACCGGATCAATCGACGGCTTCGCATCGGCGTAGCTTGTCAGCAGGTAGTTCAAAACGACGCTGGCGGCCGACCCCGTGGCCCCGCTGGCGCACCCGCCGCCGCCGGCTGTCGCGCCCGCGCAACCGACGACTGCCTGTAACGCAGCCCGGACTGTTTCACTCTGTCCAGAGGCCTCGCCCCGACTGTTCTGCAAGCTGTCGGCGATTGACTTGACTTGGGTCACAGCCAGGCTTTGAATGATGTTCGCGGCCGCACTTTGGACGAGGCCGGTGAAGCTGCCGGTGACGTTGCTTCCTGCAGCGCCGTTGATTGCAGTCGCTATGACCCGCGCCGCACTTCCCGCACCGAAGCTGTCGCGCAGATTCTGCGAGCGATCCGTCTCTGTCACGACCGTCTGACTCAGCTCCTCGCGCACTGCATCTGTCAGCGGATTGCCTGCCAAATCCGACCCGCGGGCCAACTGCCGCTGCGCTTCGTCAGCCTTCAACCGCGCTTGCTGCTCCTCTGCCGCCCGATTAGCGAAGAAGCTGCCCGTCTGATTCGCAAGCTGCGTCGCAGCCGCAAAGCCCAGCGCGATCTCCTCGCGTTTGTTCGCGTCATATTGCTGGGTCAGTGTACCGGCATTCGCGCCTGTCGTGTCACGCCCGATCGTCGCTGCCACGGCGCGGCTGGTAGTGTCACCGGAGGTGATATCGATCGTGCCCGGCGCTATCGCCGAGTAGGTAGTGCCGGACTGCTTGCCCGATGCCCCCAAAGCTACTGGTGGCGTCGCGCTAATCGTGCCGATGCCCGTACGGATGCCCGGCAAGGCGCTTCCCGGTGTACCGGGCGCCTTCGCCTCGCCGTCCGCGTTCTTGCCGACGCCGCCGATGCCGCCCCCGATGGTGAGCGAGCTTGCTTTGTATTGTTCGCGGTTGGCGAGATCGCTGGCGGTCAGCGTGCCCGTCGTGAGCCGATTCTGTGCCGCTGCCGCGTCGCTCGCGATCACGCCGCCGACAAGGTTGGTGTTCCCCGCCACGGTAATGCCGTAGCCACCTTGCCCGGCGTAGATCCCCGATTGCTCGCGCACGCTGGCGAAGTCGCCTGTCTGGCGGCCGGAATTGAGGTTGCCGGCGACGGTGCCGGGACTGACGGACAGCCCCAGACTACGCTGACGCTCGGCGTAGGTCGCGCGATCCTGTTCGCTGACGATCGCGAGCGAACCCACGTTCACGTCGACGCGGTTGCCGATCACCTGCGCGCCACGCAGCGTGAGGGCGTCGGGTGTTGCGATCGAGACCGCGTTGCCGGCGCTGAGGACGCTCTCGATGTGGCGCACGTCGGTTCCGCTCGAGCTCCCCTTGCCTGCATTGAACGACGCGTTCGGGGTGACGCCACCGGACAGGCCGAGCTGGACGCCGATCGAGAAACCGGAGGACTTGTTTCGTTGCTCCAGCGTGTCGGTCTCGGAGCCTGACGTGAGCGTGATCGCACCCGGCGCGGTCAGCGACAGGTTGCGCGCCGCGGTGACCTCACTGCCCTGCACCGCGATCGTCGAGGCTGCACCGGCGCCGCGTGCCGCGATCGCCACGTCGTTGCCGGCGATCCGGCTGGCGACATTGGTCTCGTCGCGCGTTTTCGAGGTCGCCTTTGTGCTCGACACGCCGAAGCTGACGCCGACCGCCGCGAGATTGGTGACGCCGCCCTTGAGCGCATCCGCGGCGTTGTAGGCGGCCAGTCCGCCTGCGAGTCCGGCCACCGCGCTGGTCCGGGCGTTCGTATTGGCGTTGCCAAGGATGCGCCCGGAATCGCGCACGCCCTGCAACCCGCTGAGCACGGGGCTCTGCGCGCCGACGCTGATGCCTATGCTCGACGACTTGTTGAGCGTGTCGGTGGTCGTCACGTCGGTCGCATTGCGGATCGCGACGCTCTCGCCCGTCAGTCGGGTTAGACCGGTGCCGGTCACTTGGCTGCCGGTCAAGGTCAGCGCGCGACCGGCATCGAGCGTGACGTCGCCCGCGGTCGATCCGATCAGAGAGCCAGTGTTGGTGATGCTGGTGGTGTCGACGTCGTTGCGGTTCTTTGCGACGCCGAGGAACAGCCCGCCGCCACCGATCGACAGTCCGCTCTTCTTGACGCGTGTCGACTGCGCCTCGGTGTCGGTCGCGGTCAGCGTGCCGACGTCGATCGCGCCACCTGCCGCGATCGATACGCCGTTGGTCGCGACAACGTTGGAACCGGCGATCCGCGTGTCGCCGGTGCTGCGCAGCGCGACCGTGTCGCCCGACAGCGTCGACGCGACCACGCTCTGATCGTTGCCGTTATAGGCCGTGGTGGTCTTGGTCGACGACAGAAAGCCGCCGGAGGTCTTCTGCGTGTCGCGCTGCAACTGGGTGCTGTCGATCACACCGGTCACGCCGATGCTCCCCGCGTCGACCGCAAGCGCGCGGCCTGCGGTGACCGTACCGCCGTTCACCGCGAGCGCGCCTGGCGTTGCCAAGGTGACGTTGCCGCCCGCACGCAGATCCGACAGGACATTGCTGCGTTCGGTCTGGGTCTGCGTGAACAGCGTCTTGCCCTCGCGACCGACCGCAAACGATGTGCCACTGTCGGTCGCGCTACCGATCGCGATGTTCTGGCCGGCAGACGCAACCAGATTGCCGCCTGCCGCGACGATCGCGCCGGTGACCGACAATGTTCGCCCCGCCAGCAGGTCGAGATTGCCGCTCGCCGCGATATCGCTGCCGCGATTGGTTGTGGTGGTCGTCAGCGAGACCTGCTGGTCCGAACGTCCGCCATAGTAACGCGTCGCGACGGTGCGCGTCGTCGCGACCGGGGCGAGCGTCAGATCGCGGCCCGCGGCGAGTGTCAGGTCGCCACCGGTGATCGCACCGCCACGGTCGATCAGGTCGCCGGCCGCGGAGACGATACCGCGGCTGCCCAGATCGAGCCGTCCGCTGTTGACGATCGTGCCGCCGACCAGCGTGCCACTGGCGCTGGCACGGATGACGCCCGCATTGGTCAGCGAGTCCGATGCGCGCAACCGGATATCGCGCCCGGCGATGATCGCGCCGCCGCTGGTGAGATCGCCGGCCGCCGCCTTGGTCAGGTAGACGCGCGGTGCGAGCACCGTCTGCGGTCCCGACGGGGTCTGGACAATGGTCTCCACGAGCAGCACGATGTTGCTGGTCAGCGTCGCCATCTGCGTCGGCGAGAGCGAGACGCCGAGCGCCAGATTGTACGTCTTTGCGAACGTGGCGCCCGCATCGAGCAGCGCGCGATACTGGCCCTGGTTGTCGCCATAGCCGACTAGTCGCTGTGCGCCGACCAGTGCGACGAGCTGGTTCGCGATCAGTTGCTGCTCGTAAAGCCCGTCGCCGAGCCGGCGCTGCACGCGTGACGGGTCATAGCCGAGCTTGTCGAGGAAATAGTCGCTCGACAGGAACGCGTCGTAATTGTTGAACCGCGGGTCCGCCTGGACCAGCACCTGCGAACTCGACCCCGCGAACTGGAACAGTCCGCCCAGATCGAGCGTCGCGCTGCCCGCGCCGCCGCTCGCGCGATCGGTCGGTGGCTTCACCGCAAAGCCGAAGGTCGGGTCGATCGCGGTGCCGGCGATCACGCCAGGCGCGCTGCCGGGTGCGACGACCGCGCCCGTGGTCACGACGGCGACGGCGCCACCGGCGGTGACGGTACCGGGCCGCGCGCTCGCAGCGAAGATATCCGCAGTGCTGCCATCCGGGGTCAGGACGAGGTTGTCGATCGTGACCGCATCGATCGTCAGCGTGCCCCCCGCGGTGATCGTCGACGGGGTCGTGAAGGTCGCCTGCGCATCGACGGTATTGAGCGGCGTCGTCGTTCGCGTCCGCCAGTTGCCGCAGCCGAACAAGAACGGACAACTACGCGTCTGCCCCAGAATCACCCCGTCCTGCTTGGTGGTGTAATACCCGGTAAACGCGGTGTTCGTCACGGCCGCGGCGCCGACCCCGAGGTTCCCTGCCGCGCTTATCGTCGAAAGCCGGTTGGTGACGCTGTCGGCATCGATCGTGACGTTGGTGCCGATGATCCGGGCTTGCCCGCTGTCGGCAAGGATCTTCGTGTCGGTGATCGTCTCCAGATACTGGGTTATGGTTCTGTTGCGGCGATTGCGGTTGTCGATGGTCTCGACGTCTCGACTGGAGACGAGCGCCTCTTCGGTGGTGAACACGCTACGGTCGTTGAGCAGGCGGGTCGCGGCGATCGCGATGTCGCCTTGTGCCTGGATGTCCGACGACAGGTTCTGCAGCGAGCCTGCACGGCCCGTTCCGCCGACTCCGGTGACGACCAGATTGCCGAGGCTGTAGAGCAGCGCGCCATCGCGGTTGACGATGTCGCCGCCGCTCGACAGCGACAGGAGTCCGCCCCGGGTGGCGATCACCGCGCTGTCGCCCGCGTTGACGATGCCGCTCGCGCCGGACAGCGCGACGCTGTCACCGAAGATCGCGCCACCATTGGCGATCTGCGTGGCGCTCATGCTCACCGCGCCGCCGTTGATCAGCCCCTGGTTCTCCAGCGTCGTGCCGGCCGTCAGCGTCAGCGTCGGCGCGACGATCATGCCGCCGATCTGGTTGGCGATCGAACCGCCAGTGGCGATCCCGATCGCAGTACCGCCCTGCACGGTGCCCGCGTTCGTGAAGCTGCCGCCGATGTTGAGCGTCAGCGCGCCCGGTGTTGCGATCGTCTCGCCGGCAGCGTTGGTCAGATCGCCGACTATGCCGAGCGTCAGCGCGGTTGGTGCGATGAGCCGCCCGAATGTGCCGCCGCCCGAGTTGATGTCGAGCAGTCGGCCGCCGGCAAGCGTGCCCACACCGGCTCCGCTGCCGCCGTCGAGCGTGCCCGCGTTCACGCTCAGGTCGCGTGCGGCGGCGATGCTCCCGCGGTTGGCGAGTGTCCCCGTCGCGGTCACCCGCGCATCGCGGTCCGCCCAGATCTGCCCGCCGGTAGCGTTGGTCAAGCTTGCGGTCGACAGCGTCAGATCGCCGCCTGCCGCAAGCGTACCCGCGCCATTGTCGACGCTCGCCGCCGTCACGACGACCGATCCGTCGCCGCCGAGCGTGCCGCGATCGTTGGCCAGCGTATTGACCGTGAAGGTCGCGCCATCGCTGCCGGATGCGAGCCAACCGTTGCGGTTATCGAGCGCGCTCGCGGTTACGTCGAGCTTGCCGCCCGCCACGACGCGGCCGCCGGTCGTGGTCAGCGAGTCCGCTGCGATCGTCGTCGCGCCGGTCGACTGGATCAATCCGCCATCGCCGGTGAGGATCGCGCGCGCCGAGGTCAGCGCAAGCTTCGCCGCATCGAGCGTGCCCCCCGCCAGCGCGATATTCCCGTCCCGCGCGCCGACCGTCAGCGTTCCGCCCGCCGTCAGGCGCGACCCGCCGGCGAGGTTGAGCGAGCTCGCGGTGACCGTGCCATCGGTGGCGGCACCGATCAGGACCGAACCGCTGATCGCATCGCGGACGTCGAGCGTCAGCGTTCCCGCCGAACCGGTCGCGACAAACGTACCGCCGTCGAGCGCGGTAAGACGCGCGTCCAGCGGGCCGGCGGCTTCGAACGATCCTCCAGCGTTGCGGGTCGCACCGGCCCGAAGCGTGAGGCGGCCGCCCGCTGCGATCAGGCCATTCTCGTTCGCCAGATTGCTGGCGATCGTAAGTCCGGCGCCGCCGGCCGAGGTGAGCGTGCCACCGGTGTTGGCGAACGTGCCGGCGATCAGTGACAGCGCGCTATTTGTCGCGATCCGACCGCCGCTGTTGTCGATCGCATCGCTGCCCGTCAGCGCGAGCGTGCCGGTGCCGAGATGCAGGATCGCACCCCCACGGTTGTCGATCGTCGCCGCGCGTAGCGTCAGATTCTGTCCGCGACCGACGATGTCGGCGGCGTGGCTTAGTGTGCCCGTTGCGGTCAGCGTCAAGTCGCCGGCATTCTCGATCGTCGCGCCGCTACCGAACGCAAGGTCGCCCGCCGTAGCATCGAGCGCGAGAGCGCCAAGCGCGGTGATCCGGCTGTCGGTGAACGCCAGCGTCGTGGCGCCGATCGCCACGTTGCCGTTGCTGCCGATGCGCGTTCCCGCTGCGGTCAAGGCGCCCCGGCTCGCTAGCGTCAGCGTGCCCGATCCGAGCGCGGTCAGGCTGGCGCGATCGAGCGCCACCGATCCCGCAGAGACGCCGAGCGCCCCACCCGCTTCGACCGTGCCGCCGCGCGAGGTCAAAGCTCCGCCGTTTATGTCGATAGCGCCGTCGGACGCGACCAGACCGTCCTGTGCGACCAGCCCCGCAGCCTTCAGGCTCGTGCCGCCATTGCCCGAAATCGTGCCGGTGTTCGTCAGCGTGGCTGCGGTCAGGTCGACTCGTCCTGCGCTCGCCATCAGGCCGGCGTTCGTCATCGTACCGACCGTGTCGGCGATTACGCTCCCACCGCTGACCTGGCCACCGCTGCCGATCGTGACCGAGCCTGCGCGCACGGTCAGTGCACTGCCGCCCTGCAAGCCGCCTTCGATAACGCGGAGCGCGCCGACATTGGCCGTCGTCGCACCGCCGCCCGCGACCAGACCCTTGCCGGTGATCGTAAAATCGCCGTCGACATTGAGATCGAGCGCCTTGCTCGCCGTGATGCTGCCCACCACGCCGTCAATGCCGAGCGCGCGAGCGCTGACAGACACATCGCCATTGCCGCCGATCTGCCCACCGCTGCCACTGATCACGCCGGTGAAGCCCAGCGTCAGTGTATCGCTGCCGAGCGCCAGCACCGCGCCACGATCGTTCGCCAGGCTGCTGCCGGTGAGTGCCAGCGCTCCGCCGGACTGGATCACGCCGCCGATATTGCCGACCGCGCCCGCCTGCGCGTCGAGCGCCGTCCGCGCATCGATCGTGCCGCCGCTATTGTCGAGCGTCGCGGTGCGCAGCGTCAGCGTCCCGCCGCTCGCGAGCCCGTGGTTGACGATGGTGCTCGCCGTCAACGACACAGCGTCGCGCGCCAGCACTCGCCCCGTCAGCGCCGCCGTGCCGCCGACATCGAGGCGCAACGTGCCAGTCTGCGTGACGCGTCCGTCACGGGTCAGGCCGGCGGCGAGCGTGCCACCGCTGCTAAGCGCGCCGGTCGTGACCGTGAGGTCGCCACCACTGCCGATCAGGCCGTTACCCGCCAGGCTCGCGCCTTTCAGCGTCGTCGTGCCTTCGCCGTAGATCTGGCCGGCGACGTCGAGCGCACCGGCGGTCTCGATCGCGACCGCCGTCTTCGCCGTGATCGCGCCAGGCACCGATATCCTGCCGTCGAACGACAGCGTCACACCCTGTTCGAGCCCGGCGAGATCGCCTGCGACGTTGACACCGAGCCCGCGCTCGGTGCCGATCAGCTTGATCGACCGCGCATACATCCCGCCGAGCGCCGCGACGTCGAGCGCGAAGGCGGGCTGGTTCGGCTGCGCTGCCGTGCGCTGCCCGACCACGACGATGTCGCCGTCGCGCGTGATGTCGCCCGCGCCGAGGCTGGCGGTCACGGTATCCGCATACAGGCCGGCGTTGATCGAGACGGCGCGCGCGAACAGGTCGAGCCGCGCATTCGTCGCATCGAGCCCGCTGCCGGACACGTCGATCGTACCCGTCGCCGTCCGGAATCCGCTGAGCGCGCCGGCGCCGTCGACCAGGGGTTGTGCCGCCGCCAGCGTCACGCGCGGCGCGTTGACGAAGCCGCAACCGTTGCACGCGATGCCGTAGGGATTGGCGAGCACCAGATCGGCGGTCTTGCCGGCGACCTCGATATAGCCCCGCAGGCTAGACGGATTGGCGGCGACCACTTCGTTGATGATCAGCGACGCCCCGCCCGACGCCTTCAGCTGCGCGTTGCCGTCGATATAGCCTGCGAGCCGGCTCTGGACGATCTTGTCGCTGTTGTTGAGCACCACGCCGCGCGCATCGACGTTGAACGCCTGGTAGCGGTTGTAGCTCGTCCCTCTGGCGTCCGGCGTCGCGATTTTGACCACCGGCACGCCGTTCGCGCCGTAATCGAGATGCGTCGCGCCACCGGGGACCGGGACGACGGGATTAGGCGCACCGCCGTCCTGCCCGCGCGCCGGCACCGTCGCGACCAGCAACAGCGCCGCGAGACCCGCGCCGCCGCCGAGTGGAGACAGCGCGCTGGCCGAACGCATCCGGCGACGCAGCACGGCGAAGGTCAGCTTGGTCATGCTCAAAATCCTACACCGGCGGAAAGGCCGAACCGAACGCGGTTGCGATTGGGGATCTGGCGCCCGAACACCGGACGCGCCCCGAAGACGTCGACGAAGAACGGCCCACGCCGCGCTCTCAGGCCGAGGCCGCCGCCGCCGCGCGCGCCGGTCCCCTTGCGGACTGCGCCCATGTCGAACAGGACATACGGACGGAACCCGTCGGTGATCTTGGCCCCCAGCTCCTGGCGCAGATAGAAGCCGTTACGCCCCAGTTCGGCCGTGTCGGTATCCAGGCCGCGGATCGTGTACGGGCCGCCGATCTGGATGAGATCCGAGCCGAACAGGTTCCGGTCGCTGACCTGCCCGTGAAACTCGGCACGGTACCCGTCGATCAAGCCCTGGCCCAAGGGCACGAACAGTCCGAAGTCGGCGCTGACGATCCGGTAGCGTGCACTCGGCAGCGCATCGGGCCGATCGTCCGGCTGCTTCTGCGCGCCGAGAATCCCGAGACCGAACCGGACGCCAACCGATCCATCAAAGCGCGCCGCGCCGAACGTCCGCCGATCGATCAGCCGCACTTCGAGGTCGGTGAGATCCTGTCGCTGGATGCCGATCTCGACGTCGTTGATGAAGTTGCGACCCCATCGCCGCGCCAGCCCGAAACTGATCGAATCCTTCGCCGTCTGATTGCGGTAGAGAACCCGCTCGGCGCCGATCGCGACCCGGTCGAGTGTGCCTCGCGTGCCGAAGCTGCTGACTTCGCCGACCACGGTCTGGCTGTAGCGATTCGCGGAGCCGCTTGCGTTGAACGTCCACCACCCGGCCGGCACCGAGATCGACCCGCCGACGCCGCGGCTGTCGGCGGGCACGCCCGGCGAATCCGTTCGGCGGTTGTAATAGGCGCTGATGACCTCCGAAAAGCCCAGTTGCCCGAGTTCGGCAATCTGCGCCGAGCCCTGATAGCGACCGACCCGCTCGCCGGCGAAGTTGTTGATCGACAGCGATCCCGCGATCGGCCGCGTCTGGTCTACCGTGACGTCGAGAACCGACTGGCCCGGCGCATCCCCCGGCACGATGTCGACCGCGACGGCTCGACCGGGAACGCTGCGCATCTGCTCCAGCCCCTGTTCGAGCGCACGCAGATCGAGCAGGTCGCCGCGTCCGACCGGCGTCGCACGGCCCCATGCTTTGGTTCTGCCTGTCTTGTTGACCCGGATATCCTCGACGACGCCTGGCACCACGACGATGCGCAGCGTGCCGCTGGCCAAATGCTGTTCGGGCAGGCCCGCGCGCGTCGTCACCAGACCACGCTCGATGAACGCGCCCTGCAGGCTGCGGATGATGTAATCGAGACCAGCCGTCCCGACGCACCGCCCGCGATACTGCGCGGCGAACCCTGGCACCCAGCGCAGCTTTGCGCGTCCGGCATTCTCGACGACGATATCGCGCACCGTGAAGCAGCTGGCCTCCACCGGGAAAGGCCCCAGCGGCGCTGGCGCAGCGCGCTCGATCGTCGCGACCGGCGCTGCCTCCCGCGCCGCCCGTTCAGCCGCCTGCTGCTGCGCGCGGATACGGGCCTGTTCCTGATCGGCGGGAGATGAAACCTGTGCCGTCGCGGCGGTGGATAGCAAAACGATGCCGGTGAATGCAGCGCCCAATTTGGCGGGCCAAGCACAAGATCCGCCCGTCGTCCGCCTGGCCGATCCTGTAGTCATTTACGCCCCGCCTACTATTTCGACGATGGTTACATTCGATTGTCGTAAATTTACAAGATTATTGTTGACCTGAAGCAGAATCTTTTGGTCGCAGATAGTTAACAAAATTCGATCCAAGGGCAGCGAGCGCTAAAACTGCAATCAAAATGAATTATTCTGTCGTTCATTTGCCACGCCGGAATATCCCATCGCTCCGCAGGAGCGCGGTAAATTATCCTCCGGGGCTAGCGGAACGCTTACGTCGGAAAGCTCACCTATGCCTCCGTCGCTCGCCATCAGGGTACGGTCGCAAACTCCGAAGGGACCCAGAAGCAGACGTCCGCGCTACCTTCCCAGCTTCCCAACTTGGCCGCTCGTTCATCTCCGCGTTACGACCGCTTTTGGCGCCTGACCCTGCGAACTCGAGCGTCGCGACTGGGCAGAAGTTTAGGAAGCACGCTGTCCAAGTCCGAGTTTTGTGCCCGATGAGCTGCGGACGGCTCTTGCAGGAGGCTCAGGCACGGGATGAGCGGCGACGCTACGTCGAACCGTAGGTGCCAATCCGGATTCCTCGTTCCACAGAACCAGGATTGTAGCGATCGGTGCGGCGGTGAGGATCAGCAGGAAAAGGCCCATCAGCCATTCGTTGGTCTCTAGCGGCTGCGAGAAGCTAGCTCTGGGCTGCATCGACGGGCTAGGTCGCATTGAGTGCCTGCCGGCTTTCCTAGGGTGAAACGGGCGGTCCGCGGTCGCTCGGTGCGCAGACGGCCTGATCTGCGACCGATCATAGGCGGCGCGTGCTTCCTTCTTCCCCAAAACGGAATACGCCTCGTTGATCTCTTTCGCACGAGCAGAAACATCCACACCATGATTGGTATCGGGGTGATATTGACGGAGCAGCGCTTTCCATGCGGCGTGGATAGTGTCGCGACTTGCCGTCGGGACACCCCTAGAACAGAATAATAGTCGGGTAAGAGAGCCATCTAGCCGTAACTTGCGGCTTAATCGCGGAAAAGGAAAGTCCACCTGGCGCGTGATCTTAACCTGGCCTTCTCGGTGATCCAAAGATTGGCTTCAGGCGCCAACAGTCAGATAGCTACCGTTCCCACCCGCAACTTCGTGGTTTGGACGGCACCACGCCGCCCCCGGCGCAGACCCACAAAGCGACATTGGCGGGCACTCGTCCGCTCCCTACAAGCGGACGCTCGTTCATCGTTTATGCACCTGTGACGGACATCGCATTAGCGGCGATCTAGGATCTCTGACCCTGCGGCCTTAATCCCCCGGCGATGCGACGGTGTTAACGTTTGACCTATATCGATCGCGCAACTTCACCAACTCTGCAACAATTTCGGCGGTCGACATAAGGCTCGTATTGAGCGCCATACGTCCCGCCAGCGATGGCGATCGTTGCGCCACCTCATCCTTGGTCAACTTGTGCCAAATCGGTAGCAGACGGCCGGTACCGCTGGTCGCCTTCTCCAGTAGTCCGTCCAGTTCGTAGTTTGGCCAAGGTTTGGCGAAGAAATCAGGTGAGAGAACTGCTACACCAAAATACAAGCCAGCAAGCCCAGCATCAATCTTTTGCCGCAAGCTGTCCCCCCACTCGATGGCGGCGGTGTCGTACCAGATGTGGAGGCCAGCCGCCTCGGCCTGTCTAGCGAGATCGTCGACGAACGTGGCTTTGTCTTCCGACGCATGGGAGATGAATACGTCATAGGCTTCGGCTTGCGGTGGAAACCCTTGGGCAGGACATGGAGCAGGAAGCGGCGGATGAACTCGTCGGTGGTTACTGTCATGACCTGCTGCCGGTCGGCGCCACCCCGGCGATAATCTTTATAGCGGAAAGTAACGCCGGTCTGGTCGAAGCGCAGGATCCGGCTGTTCGAGATCGCAACGCGGTGCGTGTAGCGCGACAGATAGGCGAGCACCGTTTCGGGGCCGGCAAACGGCGGCTTGGTGTAAACCACCCAGCGCTTCTTCCTGACCGGGGACAGGTGCCGCAGGAATGCGCGCCGGTCGGCGAGGTGCGCGAGGCTACCGTAGAACGCGAGGTGCCCAGTCTCGTGCAGCGACATCAGCCGGGTCAGGAACAGGCGACGGAACAGCTTGCCCAGGACGCGTACCGGCAGGAGGAACGCGGGTCGTGATGACACCCAGCGACTACCGTCGGGCGAAAGTCCGCCGCCTGGGACAATCATGTGGATGTGCGGATGGTGGGCCATTGCCGAACCCCAGGTGTGGAGCACCGCAGTGATGCCAATGCGTGCACCCAGATGCTTCGGGTCGGCGGCGATGGTCGTCATCGTCTCTGACGCCGCCTGGAACAGCAGGCCGTAGACCGCCGCCTTGTTCTGCCACGCGACATCGGCAACCTCGGCGGGCAGCGTGAAGACGACATGGAAGTAGCCGACCGGCAGAAGGTCGGCCTCGCGCTCGGCGAGCCACGTGCGTGCCGCTGCGCCTTGGCATCGCGGGCAGTGCCGGTTCCGGCAGGAGTTGTAGGCAAAGCGGCGTATCTCCATCTCGTCGATGAGACGCTGGCGTAGCGGGCTGACGACAACAACCTGAGTGAGAATGGTCATAGCAGGACTCCTTCTTGTGGAGTCCCGATGCTCTGCCTGCCTCCCGCAGCGTTCAACCGCCGCGCTACGCTCGATGCCTCACCTCAACCGCGCCGCACGCGCCCCTCCCGCGCAGCGGGTTCGTGCTTCCACCACGAATGCAAAACGGACCGGCCGCTCCAAGTGGCTGTCCTGCCGCGCTGCTGAAGCGGCGACGGGTCGTTCAATCGCCGTCACCGTTATCCCGGTAACAAAGGCGTGCGAGCCACGTATTGCAGATGATCAACTTCGGCGGGTTGCCCGGCTCCGCCGCTGGAACGAACGCGAACACACTGGACCGCCGAAGCTGCCCCCGCTCAAGGCGTGAGAGCAGCGCGGCAGAAATCCCGCCGGCTTGTGCAGCTTCCACCAGCGTCATTCCCTTTTGCTGTCGCGCGAACCTTATCCTCTCGCCCAGCGCGATGATCTGGTTGCCTTTGACGCCTTCAAGGAAGGTGCGGTGGCGTCGGGGCGCCTCCTCCAGCGGCATGTGGGAGAGCCGCCCTCCCCCCGGCATGTCGTTGACGAGATAGCGCTGGTCGACGCCGCTCTCGACGGGATGCGCGACATGCTCCCAGCCGAGCTCGAGGATGTCGAGCAAGGCGTCGAGCGTCGCAGGCCCCGGCCATGCGACACCACGCTCAATATCGGACAGCGCCCCTCGCGTGATACCGGCACGTGCGGCGACCTGGGCCTGGGTTCCGAACGCCGCGCCTTCCAGCTTACCCTGACGATGACGCTTCAGGAACTCGCCAAGATCAGCACGCAGCCGGACAGCCCCTCGCGGCAACAACATGCGGCTGGGGCGATCCGGCTGGGGCACGGTGACACACGTAAGCACAACGAAGACAGTTGCACACCAAAATGTCGAGTTTTTGCAAGTTACGGTTGAAGCTCATCCCAAAAGGTCGTCATGGCCGACCCCGCCACCTCCTCGAAGATCAGCACCGACGTGCCGCGCATATGTCTGACCGCGGTCGACGAGGCGCTGCTGACGCTGCTGGCGAAGCGGCTCGCGCGTGCGCTGCTGCTGGAGGCGGTAGCCGATAGCGCGACCGATGTTGCGCAACCACGGCTTGATTCCGCGCAGCCGGATTCGCACTCTTGATCCTCGATCCGCTGTAAGGTGCCGCCTGATGACCCACGCCGCCGTCTCTTATGGCCGCAAGAGCTTCGACGACCCCGACGAGCGCACGTCATCGGTCGACGACCAGCAGCTGTTCGCGCAAAGCTATGCCGAGCGCTGCGGGCTGGAGGTCATCGCCTTCCATGGCGACGACGGCATCACCGGCGCGACGATGGAGCGCCCCGGCCTGCAACAGGTCCTGAAGCTCATCACCAGTGGCCAGGTGCGCAACCTCATCATCGAGGATGTCGACCGGCTGAGCCGCGACGCCGAGCATCTGCATTACATGGTCAAGCTGTTCCGGCTGCACCAGGTCGCGGTACACACGGTGGCGGCGGGCAAGGTCGACGACCTCGTGCTCGCCTTCAAAGGCATAATCGGCGAGCAACAGCGGATGCGCATCGCTTATACGACCAGACGTGGTCTGCGCGGCAAGGCGACGCGCGGCGGCGCCACGGGCGGTCGCGTGCTCGGCTACCGCCGCAAGATCACCGGTGAGGATGCGCAAGGACGCGAGCTCGACCAGCTCGCCGTCGATGAGGTACCGGCCGAGCTCGTCCGCCGGATCTTTCGCCGGTATGCGGATGGCTGGAGCCTGAAGCGCATCTGCAACGCCCTCAACGCCGACGGCATCCCCTCGCCGCGCGCCCGCGAGCGGGGCAAGTACAATGCCGGCGTATGGAACCCCTCGACGCTGTCGGGCGACGTGACGCTCGGCGAGGGCATCCTTAACAACGAACTCTACATCGGCCGCCGTATCTTCAATCGCCGCACCTGGGTCGAGGTGCCCAACGAGCGCCGCGGCTTCTCGCGCCGGCCACGCCTCAATCCCGAGGCGGAGTGGATCATCCGTGACGAACCGCAGCTGCGGATCGTCGACCAGGAGCTGTGGGACCGGGTGAAGGCGCGGCAGGCCGAAGCACGCCGCGCGCGCGACGCGAAGTCCAAGCTGACCGGCAATCCGCTGAGCGGCGCGAAGCGTCCTGCCCACCTCCTGTCCGGACTAGTGACCTGCGGCGCGTGCGGCGCCCCGTTCTTGGCCACCGGCGCCGGGCGGTGGCGATGCAAGGGTCACCGCACGGGGACATGCGACAACGGCTCGATCACCACCACCGAACTCGAAACCCGCGCACTGGCGGGCATCCGCGAGCGGCTGCTGACCCCGGCGCTCATCAAGCGCTTCGCGGCGCTCCTGCAGCAGGAGCTCGCCGCCGCTGCGCAGGCCGGAAACGCCGAGCGTGCCACGGCCGAGCACGAGCTGGCGGAGACCCGCGCCCGCATCGCCAACCTCGTCAACCGCATCGAGGAGGACGAAAATGCGCCACGCGCACTGACGACGCGAGTGAAGGATCTGGAAGTCGAGGAACGGCGACTGGAGGAGATCATCGCTGCAACGCCCGCGTCGCCGGTCGTTCGCCTCCCGGCGAACTACGAGAGCCTGTACACGCGCGCGATCGCAGAGCTCGACGCACACCTCGCATCGAACGATGGCGCGAGCGCCCGGCAGACCATCCGCCCGCTCATCGAGAAGATCGTGGTGCAACCAGGTAGCGCGCGCGGCGGCAAGCGCCGTCCTATCCAGCTGCATGGTGACCTGTACCGGATGCTGGCGTTCGCGGAAGAAGCGTGTGCGGCAAACGCACAAAAGCCCCGGGCCGAGGGGCCTGGAGCTTTTGTGATACCGTTGGTTGCGGGGACAGGATTTGAACCTGTGACCTTCAGGTTATGAGTACGCGGCGCTGATGTGTAACCCTTTTTAAGATCCTATTTATTTATTTTTTATCTCGAACGTGTGCTAGCGCGTGTGTTAAAATAGCCTCCGCAGCTTGGGTCTCGCGACGTCATTGATCGGCACGGCCGAACGGCTCGTCTCTCGCGCCGCACTGCAATCTAAGCGCTCGCCCGGACTATTACTGACGTCGTCGTTCAAGGGCGAGGCAATCGAGCAGGAGGTTCTAGGCCAAGGGGCGACAAAAATGGCAGTCCCTCGCTTCGCTCACCGACCTTTCCTCGAGCCTCCTAGGCCTTAACCGCCGTGCCTCATCGATCGCCGACCGTACCACGTAGCGGGACTGGACCCGCCTTAGCAGATTGTTTTCGAGCACCCCTTTACGAAGGGCGGCGATGTTGCCGGCCGGGGCAGCTTAGCTCTTCGCTGTGACTTGATCTGTCATTCAGGGTCTAGACCTCGAAGTAGAGTGTTCAGTTTCGCTGTAACCAACCCTGTTTGAACAGGTTTTGTGTCACATACCGTCTGCTCGTTCAGGGTATACCTCTGATAACGCGATGTTTCCTATCATGACGACCACTCGGTGCTTGATGCCGTCTATTGTCGGGAATAGAGCCCCCGCTCAGACACAAACACCCTCCCCATGCTCGTGACGTGATGCCTGGCACCAATCGAGTTTTGTACTGGCACGCTTTGGGTATACCTCTGAAGGACCGCACGTCCCGCCGTCCCGGGGAGCTGGTGCTTCGAGACGGCCTAGGTCTGGCGGTCAGCGTTCCGCAGCCTTGGCGCCGCCAGGTAATTGGCCAACGTTGCGAGGTGCCGCCCGCTTTCTCGAAAAGGATCATAATCGGGAAGGCGCGATCATAGCTTCACGCGCATCAAGTCCATGCTAGTCCAGGGCTATGCAGAAAACCGCTAGGCAGAGATGACGCAGCAACGTCTCATGTTATATTTAGTGCTTGGCGGGCGGCAACCGCCAGCTCGCGAAACGCCGTCTTCAATGTCGCACCGGCATCTACCCATGGCGTGCGATCATCGCCCGCTCCATTCGGCTCTCCCACATGTAAGCGGCGACATGCTCGATTAGGGCATCGTCG
>NZ_JAXOJK010000013.1:0-16481 GCF_036663695.1 Sphingomonas sandaracina
TCCTGTCGTCTGCACGCGCGCAGGGTCATGCCAAGCGGTTGTCCCGCCTACGTGCTGAGGCATGGACTGGAGACGACACCGAGGCGGTGCTTATAATTGAGCTGGCAGTATGGACGGCTGACGAGGGGCGCAGCACAGCTTTGCAGCGCTACGCCCGCCAGCGATCGGCGCCGATGACCTCTGATGAAACAGCCGTGCTCGCCGGTATGCAGATGAGCGTCATATCATTCTGGACGGTGCAGGAGGCGCATCCCGTCGCTGGATGGATTGTCCGCGATTTGTTAAATGAGGGAACGGTCTGGGTCGTTGATGAGACCCTTGACGGGTTTCTTGCTGAGGGCGTCCGCCCCAATTTTCTGACACGCCTGTTCCGTGCTGAGCAGGAGGGATTCTGGATGAACTGCGGTGCCATGATCGCGGTGCCAAAAGCATTGGACACCTTCAGGGCAGGCAAAGGGGAAAATGCTTTCCAGTCCGGCTCTGCCCAGCATGCCGCGCGTAGTTGCCAAATCGCTTACGTCTCAGCCCTCTGTACGATGCCCCCAGGAGCTACTTAGCGCTGGCGAACGAGCATCCAGAGCAGTGCGGCCGCTACCAGGCCCAGGATGATCGCGATGGTGCGCAATGTTCCGATGCGGCCCTGCCAGGCCGTTTCAGCTTGTTTGCCTGGACCCATTGCCCCCATGCAGGCGTAAGCCGAACTTCCTTCGCATGGCTGCATTGCGTGTCCGACGCCATTCACACAGCCTCCACCACTTTTTATCATTCGTAAGCGGACGGATCAGTATTGCGCCTCGGTCGCACCGAATTTGATTTTTGTCTCACCGAGCGTGCGTTCCCCGCATTGATCCGTCTCACGCAATGTGCTCCGAAAACAGCCTTTATTGCAGTTTCATGCGACCATCATTGCGAGCCGCTACAGCTAGGCCCCAAGGACGTGCTGGTGGTGGACGAGGCCGGCATGATCGGCTCGCGTCAAATGGAGCGTGTGTTGAGTCAGGTGCGCGACGCCGGGGCCAAGGTCGTCATGGTAGGCAACCCCGAGCAGTTGCAGGCGATCGAGGCCGGCGCGGCGTTCCGCAGCGTCGCCGAGCGCCACGGCGCGGCCGAGATCACCGAGATACGCCGGCAGCGCGAGGATTGGCAGCGCGACGCCACGCGCGCGCTGGCGACGGGGCGCACCGGCGAGGCGATCCATGCCTATGACGACACCAAAACCGAACCTGAGCCGATCGAACCCGAGCGGTCGGTGCTTTAGCAAAAATCTTCGTGCAGCTTTGGAGTGAACGTACAACGCGTGAGCGAATTGCAAGCGAACTCGGCCTCCCGATTGGTGACTGGACAACCTTGTTTGGCTTGATTGGGCCGCTAATTCGCCTTCGGATGAGGTGCGTGCATCGCGAGGACCGCGATTGGCTTTGATCCGCAGCATGCGTTCAAGGCACCCATCGTCCGTGCATATCGTTTAGCTATCGATGGACAGAGTCGATCATAAAACCCGCAGCCGCATTATGGCCAGCGTTAAAAGCAAGAATACGGCGCCTGAGCTGGTGGTGCGCAAGTTAGCTCACCGGCTTGGTTATCGCTTTCGACTTCATCGCCGTGATCTTCCGGGAACACCGGACCTTGTGTTTCCCAAGTACCGGACTGTGGTTCAGGTAAACGGATGCTTTTGGCACGGTCATAGAGGATGTCGCCATGCCGTTGCGCCGAAATCTAACGCGGAGTTCTGGAAAGCAAAGATTGAAGGTAATCAAGAGCGGGATTTACGTACTACCGAGGAGTTAAATAAACTGAATTGGAAAGTACTAACCGTATGGGGATGTGAAGTTAAGAATGAATCTATACTCACATTAAAATTGAGGATGGCGATGCCACCTACTTCCACAATCAGAAAAAAATCGAAATAATCTTTTACTTATCTACCGAGTATTTATCCGTAGATAGCTCCGAAGCGAGGAAAACACCGCGTATTTTATCCATCGAAATCGAGGACGCCTTGCGTCCGCGCTCAATCCGGCTGATTATCGTTTGTGAAACATCGGCTCGGAAAGCCAGCTCCTCCTGGCTCCAACCGCGCTCTCGACGTGCCGCTCTTATCGTGGCACCCAGCGGGTGTCGCTCATTGTCCATAAGTTGTCCGAGAGTTCGCATGCCTCTATCGTCTATCTCCCCCAAAGCTCCGACGCTATGCGCCGCGGCAGGACGAAGGGCGTGAAGCCTACCTGCATCGATCTGTTTGCAGGCGCTGGAGGCATGAGCGCCGGTTTTAGATCGGCCGGTTTCCAAGTGTTGGCTGCGCTGGAATCGGTCTCCGTATTTGCTCGCTCCCATTCTGCCAACTTTCCTGAATGCGCAACTGTCGTTGCGGAGGCGCAACATCTCTCGCCCGCTGCGTTTGCAGCGAAGGCTGGTCTAACGCAAAGGCCAGACGTCCTGATTGGGGGACCTCCGTGTCAAACTTTTTCGACGATCGGACGGGCGAAGATCCGTCACGTTTCTAAAACGGACGAAAAATCCGACCCACGTAACTACTTATTCAAGACATACTTTGAATATGTGAAATATTTCGAGCCTGATGTGTTTGTTCTGGAGAATGTTCCGCAGCTAAAGACAAAGTATAATGGTGTTCTTTTCGACAATCTTATCGATCTGGCATCGGACGCTGGTTATGAGATACACATCTCAGTTTTGAACGCTGTCGATTTTGGCGTTCCACAGAACAGAAAGCGTCTTTTTATTGTCGGTACGCGTAGCGGCTGCTCATTTACTTTTCCCAAAGCTGCCAAGGCGACGGACCAGTTCGACATGCTAGAGTCACTACCACGGTCCTCAATCCCGACTGTTCAAGAGGCGCTGGAAGATCTACCCGATATTTTTGATGGGTGTCGATTGGGCGAGCTTCCATATAGATCTCCTGCACGAACTGCGTATCAGGAGCGAGTGCGATCGCCACGAGGCGTAGTCGGTAACAATATTTGTAGAGTCTCGAATGATCGAGCTAAGCGTGTATTCGCTTGTATGAAACCGGGTGACCGGTACATGGATCTTCCTCCAGAAGTACGACGTATTTTGCCCTTCCGCGAAGACATCTTCTTTGACCGTCTTAAAAGACTTCGCCCCGAGGAACCATCTTGGACCGTGCTGGCTCATATCGGCATGGATGGCTACATGTATATTCACCCATGGGAGGATAGAACTCTATCTGTAAGAGAGGCGGCAAGGATTCAGAGCTTTGATGACGACTTCACGTTCGTTGGCAATATGCGGGAGCAATATGTTCAGGTCGGAAATGCGGTTCCGCCGCTTCTCGCAGAAAATGTTGCAACGAGCGTAGTACGAGCACTGTCATGAAAACCTATTCTGTAGCTGATCTGTTTTCGGGTTGTGGTGGGTTCAGCCTAGGATTTGAGGCAGAGCCGGCATTCAGAACCAGAATTGCTGTCGACGTCTGGGATAAAGCCCTTGCAACGTTGAAGCATAACAATCCTAAAACGGAGTGTTTAGTCGCGGATCTTTCCGATCCTGACAAGATCGACGAAGTAGTAAATTTGCTAGGCAAAGATCTAGATGTTTTGCTTGGGGGGCCGCCATGTCAAGGATTTAGCACCCTTGGAAAGCGGCGAGATAATGACCACCGTAGTACGCTTGTTGACTCATTTTCAGAGATCTGCGTCAGGGTCAGGCCCAAGATTATTCTTGTTGAAAACGTCAGAGGTATCACTTCCAAAAAGCATCCCGTACACGCTAGCTATGCGGAAGCCTTGCTACACAAGCTTTCAGCAAACGGTGCACGTGGATATGAGTGTTCAGCACAGGTTCTTAACGCCGCGGATTTCGGCGTTCCGCAAAATCGTATGCGTTGGTTCATGCTCGCCGTCCGTCGTGATCTCCCCAACGCTCGTGAGGTCGGAAGGGACTTTTGGCAGAAGCTAGTCCGACGTACCGTCTTGTATCCCCGAACCCTTGGTTCGGCGATCTATGACCTGCCTCGATTATTACCTGGCGAGGAATCGACCCAGTATATTCAAAAGGGAAAAAGGAACCGTAAAATATTCAATCATCGGGCGATGCGGCATTCCCCGGAGTTGCTTGCCCGCTTAAAACATATTCCAAAGGGGGGAGGATTGCCTGACGTTCCGGCAGAGCTATTAACTCCTCACTTAAAGAAAATGCTGGATGGTGGATATGGAAGCGGCGGCCACGTTAAAAACATATACGGTAGAATGGATTGGGATAGCCCTTCTGGAACGATTGTGGCGGGAATAGATAAAATAACATGTGGACGTTTTGTTCATCCGGAGGATCATAGGCTTCTTACTCCGAGAGAGTGCGCTCGTATTCAGACTTTCCCAGATAGATTCGAATTTTTGGGAGGTCAGGTCGCACAGTACTATCAAGTTGGAAATGCCGTTCCCCCTAAGCTTGCACAGGTTCTAGCTGAGACGCTCGCATCTGCCATGGATAAGATAAATAAAACAAATCGACAAGATGAACAGATGCTAGAGGTTGCTTGAGCATGGAGGTAATAGTATATTATGAAGGCTCGGATGCGGTAAAGGATTGGGTTGTAAATCTCTTGGGCCGTGAATGTACTTTTAGAAAGATACCTTCCTCAAACAATTCGGTCGCATTCGCGCAGCTGCCATCTTATATTGGCGATATTCTTTATCTAGACAAACCCGATATTATTATATCGGGTAAGCAGGACGACATACACGAGAGGCCAATCTTTGCTATTGAGTTGGCGTCTTGTACCCCCCAGTTTCAGCATTCCATACAACGCTTTTCACGCGGCCTCGCCTCCGTTTCAAACGGATGTCCTAGCGTACTCATCATGCCGGCAAAAAAACAGTCGAACGACGGTTCCACTATCTATTTGAGAAGTGCAGCTGCAGACTACGGCGCGGTGCGACTTACGGATGTGTTCAAGGTTCCATCATTGGTGGTCGATTGGCCCGAGAAAGACGGAATACTACAGCTAAACGGTCAGGACACACTTCCACTGCTTACTGATCCAGCGATCAAAGAGCTAGGGTTATACCTACGGCAGGCGGTTGGGGCATTTTCCCAAATCGACTATCTAGGAGCGTTAGGGCGGCTGCCGCTTACTCAGAAGCTTATAGATCAGACCCGAACACGGGCATACGCAAACGGAGCGCCAACCATATCTAAGCCCGGCGGGGGTGGTCCAGGTGGCCAAGTTAAATTGGCGGTTGTAAAAACAGAAGATCTTATAAAGAAACTGGTGAGTGAAAAGCGCGCTACACCGACTTCTATCAGCCAAATTCCTGAATACTTCCGGAACAGGGAGGAGTCACTTCTGTTCTACCCGACGAGGATAACGGCGCATTCAGGTGATCCATACGTTGGTATGATGACATACTACGATATGGCATTCTGTCGGACAGGGCCAACAACCCGAGACCGCCGCTATAACCTTGTAGCATATTGCAATGGGGTCGAAATTGACGAGATAACCTCGAAAATGACGTCGTTCAACAATGACAAATGTCCGTTCAACCTGGACCTTACCCCAGGTAGAATGTTGCAATACTCATATCATCTGAGAGATGGTTGCAGGAAGACGAAGATTAAGCCTGTCAGGATTTACGCTGAAATAGCCGATCTTGTGGCATTTACAGACGGCATACTCGTTAACCCATGACCCTAAGTGAGATGCAGATCTTCAATGCGGTTCGACAGCGTCTACGTGAACTCGATGCTACAGTGCTTCAACTTGTTGCTCCCGGAGGACAAGCACCGCTTGGGATAAACATTACAACGCCAAGCGGGCGTAAAAACTGCTATCCTGATTTAATAGCATACCTCGATGGCCACCTTCTGGTCGGTGAAATGAAACCACGTTATTCAAAATCGGATCATGAGAAGGTGGTTGTCATGAAGACGTATGGATCTAAGGCTTTGTTAGGACTATTTCATCGCCGACATCCTCTACTTTTAGTAGATAATGTAGTTGGAATTCTTTGTCATTCCCAAGTCCGTTATCCACAAACTACTGATGTAGGTCAGTGGGTATTTGGCAGTGATCAACAAATAGTTGCGTTAGAAAACGTACCGGTCTGAAAGTGGACCCTTCTGCCCTGACATAATATCCGTCCGTTGCAGGTATGTGCCGGTCGAGAGTAGCAATTGAGACGCTAATAGCGGACGCTACAGCCATGATGTGGAAGACGGTTTTGCCGGCCGTCACGGGCGTTCGGTCAGATCTTGTCGGGTGCGGTCCAGCCGATCCTCGCAAGCGTGCCGAGCAAGGTCGAACGCGGCACCTTGAAAGTTCGGCAGACAGACGCCTTGCTGGCCCCGCCATCCAGTGCGGCGGTGATCCGTTCGAGCCTTTCGGTGTCGATCATCGGCGGGCGGCCACCCTGGCGTCCCCGGCGTTTGGCCGCGGCTAGTCCCGCCATCACCCGTTCGCGCGTCAGCGCACGCTCATACTGTGCCAATGCGCCGAACAGCGAGAACAGCAACTCGCCATGTGGCGTGGTCGTATCCATCTGCTCGGTCAGGGACCGGAACGCGATGCCCCGCCCCCTTAAGTCTGTAACGATCGTCAGCAGGTGGGGCAGCGAGCGTCCGAGCCGGTCAAGTTTCCACACGACCAGGGTGTCACCCGCATTCAGATAGTCGAGACAGGCTTTCAACCCCGGCCGATCGTCGCGTGCGCCAGATGCCTTGTCGGTATAGAGATGACGATGATCGACGCCGGCCGCGACCAGTGCGTCGCCCTGAAGATCGACCGTCTGGCGATCGTCAGACGACGACACCCGCATATATCCGACCAGCATGTACGACAAACCCTCGAAAGCATGTTCTCGCACATTCTATCAAAGCGACGGGGTTTGTCGACGGTTTTGAACCGAGGCGTGTGTGATTTGGCGAAGGGTCAGGTCCGGGGTGTCGGCTATTATGTGTTTTACGACGTGTGCGGTTGCGACCGCTCCCGACCAGCTCAAGCCGCTCCGCAGTCGCGCTCGAATGTCTACTCCCGCCGAAACCGGGCATTCGCATGCTATCCGACAGCTCGACTGCTACGGGGCCTAACAATCTGACAATGGTCTCTCGATGCCACCCGATCACCCGCGAAAGCTGCCTTTGAGGCCTCTACCTGATATCATTGCGGGATTTGAAGATACCCGCCACCGATGAACCACGGGTTGGCGGCCAGGGTCTGAAACATGACGTGTTGCCAGCAATTGAGCCGAGCGGTGTAGCGCGCCTGCTCTTCGGCGAGATAGGCACGCACGCCGGCTGCTCCCTTGGTCGCCGCGATTGTGGTGAGGTAATCGCGCAGTGGAATGAGATCGTCATTGGCGTTCGAGGTGTAGCTCACGCCCAGTTTGACGACATCGAAGTGCCGTTTTGCCCGAAGCTGCGCGACCTGTGGCCAGTGCGCCGGCGCATTGACGCGAAACACGAGAACGGGCGGCCCAGCGACATCGAGCTGGGCGAAAATCCACTGCTGCTGGCTGTAGTCGTCATAATATGGGTGGAGGGTCTGCTCTTCCGCGCAAGTCGGAAAGCGCGCCCGCTTGGCGTTGTTGCAGAAGTCGCAGGCTGGAACGAGGTTGAAGGGGCAGACCGACAGATTGGGATAGCGCGCCTTTGGGAGATGGTGGTCGAGCACTGTGACCGTACCGATGCCGCAAAGCGGGCATTTGCCGTTGGGCGCGGCGTTACGAAGCGCGCTGTAGATCACGCGCGCCGCGCCGTTCGTGGCGCTCATCTGTTTTGAATAGAGCGCTTCTAGCTCGGGCCGGGTGACGGTGCCAACATTCGGCGCGCGCACGACCTGATGCAGGCTTTGGACATGGGCGAGCTGGTCATAATTCGCGGCGTCGGCAACGAGCTGTGTCGTGATCGCCTGCAGACGAAGCCGCATGGCCGGATCGGCAACGCCGCCGATACAGGTTGCCAGCACATCGGCCGCCGCCTGAGGCGGCATTGGGAGCGTGCGCATCCTATTCGTCGCCCTGGGGCGGGAGCTGGTCGGGTAGGACTAGACTGAGCGCCCGCGCGAGCGCCCGGCCCTCTGCACCGAGCTGGCCGCCGAACAGGGCCAAGATCTGCTCATAGGTGCGGCCCTCGGCTCGATCGGCGATCAGCTTGTGAAATCCGGTTTGCGTCACCTCCAGCCCGAACACCTCGCGAGTCAACGTGCCGGCATTTTCGCCGAAGGTTTCGTGCTCGGGACGATCGGCGCGGGCTTCGCGGCCGACGCGGCTCAGCTTCCAGGCACAGGATTTCGGAACCTCCTGCAGCACGACCGGCGAATGCGTGGCGATGATCGCGACGCCATTGCGGTTGATCAGCAAGTCCGACAGCGCGCGCACGAACGCGGACAGCAATGGCGGGTGAAGATGGCTCTCGGGCTCGTCGATCAAGACGAGCGATTTTTCTTCGACCAGCTCGACCAGGCGGGTCATCGAAAGGAGCACGACGGCATGGCCCGAGCTCATTCGCCGAAAAAGGCTGCGTGCGCGCTGTTCGAGATCTGGTCCCTGATAATCGGCGAGCGCAGATACGTTCGCCTCGGCAAACAGAGGATCGGCCTCCAGCGTCTGCAGGGCGTTTTCCCAGCGCCGCCGCCGGACGCCTTCGCGGCAGGCGAGCATACTCTTGGCAAATTCGTGCGCCAGTTCGTGCCCGTCTTTGACGCGCGGGCCGCGCGGCATCGCGACCGGCGCGCTAGTCTGCGAGGCCTCGTGCGTCACCAGCCCGACATAAGCGTAACGCTTGTCGCCACTGCTGGCACCGCCCAGCGGGCCGGTGGAGTCGAACGCGCTGAACGACACCGTGACCAAACCTGCGAAGCCGGGATCGGCGTTCAGGTCTTCGATCCCCCACAGATTGGCGGCACGGTTGCGCAGCTGGCCGACGGGTTGTTGCGGATCGTCCGCCGGCATTCCGAGGAAGGCGCGGGCCAGGAAGTCGAAGCAGCGGGTCTTGCCGACGCCGTTGCGGCCGATCAGCACATGGATGTTGGTCGCCGGCAGCGAGTTCGGCGTCACCGCGAAGCTAAGGACGGGTGGGGGCGTCAGCGCTTGTGGATCGGGTGGAAAGAGATAGTCGAAGCTGTAGGGCGAGAGCGCGACCTCGCCGTGGGCGAGGCGATTGAAGCGCTCGCGAACCCGCGACATTTCCATATCGCGCAGAAGTGAGCTTTGAAGGACGGGCTCGTTGGCGTTGGCGTCGAGGATGGCTGGTGTGAACGCGCAGTCGCGCATTGCGGTCAGAAAGCCGGTGCGCACGTCATCGCCGAGCGAGATCAGCGTCTCGTAATAATTCTCGCCTTGGCCGACCGAGAAATAGGTTGCGTCCAAGACGTCGAAGACCGGCGGCAATTCGGTGCTGCCTTGGTCCTCTGTCATGCCTTGGCGCGCGATTTTCGCGCTTCCCAATTCTACAATCGAACCGTCGGGCTGGATCGCGCGGATCGCGTAGAGCGTGTACCATTTGAACCAGTCGTTCCAATTGTCCTTGATCAACTGGAAGGTCGGCATGCCTTGGTAGGCGGGTTGCTGGGTTCCGACAAAGAATCGCACGGTGTTCGATCATCTCCCAGCCTCAAAGCTAACCTAGAGGATCTGCTTGCATAACTACCGTTGAATGGATCAATCAAGGTAGCCTTCTGTTCTGTCGTAGATTGATTTCGGCAACGTACAGAACGACACTGCTAGTCACGTCCCCAGCAATCGGAGTCCCGTGACGAGCTAAAGCTGAAGCCGCCGACCGCTTTAGAATGCCGACTCTCGTAGCTTCGTAACGATGCCGGTGGGAAATTGGCCGGCGTGTACGGCTGTCCACACGGTCATTAGTTCGTGGCGATGCTCATTGATCCATGATTTGATTGTCTGATCGTAGGGCGTTGGTTTGCCGACAAGGCGCTCGCCGGTATCGATTGCGTAGGTCGCGCAGTGCCGATCGTCTTTGTAGTCGATGTGAAGGTGGGCGCGGCCGTGGTTGGCCATTGTGTCCATGCGAATGACGAGGTTCGACACTCGCATGACCATAAAATCTTGGTCGAAAACGCCTGACGCATCATCGTCGATGAGCATATCCAATGATGCGAACCGCCCCTGGAGCGTTTCCCCGACCGAAAACAAACGCTTCTTCAGCTCGTCTACGCTTTGCATGTTTAATATACCATCCATCGGGATCGACGCGGGCTAGACACTTCGCATTAACAAAACATCTGCGGCTTTCCCGTTTCTTCGTCGTTGTGGTTCCGTTCCGGGAAAGTGCAACTGGGAACAGGTTTTGGGAATGGCGTCACCCAAGAGGTGAAGCGCCCTTTCCTCACCTCAGGCGGTGCCGATCGACGTTCCCAATCGATGACGGCGTATGGTCGCCTTGGGGAAGATCGACGTCGTGCTTCACCGTGTCCACGGTGAGCAGTCCACGATGCGTTTCGACACGCTGTCCCGCTGCCAAAATCTCCGCATAGAAGCTACCGAACCCAACCCACTCGGGAGGATATTGCCTGACCTGTTCGAAGTCCTTCTTTCTCACTGGACTCGGGCCACGGTTCGCAATGCGGATCGACGATTTTGGTTGATAGACCATCGCGCTACCGTCCGTGAAGCCAACGAGGATGTTTTTTAGGCTCATGGTAAGGCTCCCGAGGATCTTCATGTTGCGCTGAAGAATTCGCTTCCCGGCTGACGGGAAGCTAAGCGACTAAGCGACTAAGCGACTAAGCGACTAAGCGATAGGGCATCGTCGGCGACATCCGTTGATGGATGCCGCCGACTTCGACTTTTATCGCTGACGCATGGTGGGATCGAGCATGAGGTCCATCAGGATGGCCGCAACCTCAGGGCCGTGTTCCTCGTAGATCGTGCCGGTACGCATGTTCGTTCCGCGATCAGTGAGCTGCGGCAATAGCCAGAACACAGAGCCGTCATGCACATCAGGCCAAGTCCAGCGCACCTTTACGCCCGTGCCCAATCGTGTCTCCGATGGCCAGATTTTATCGATTGGATATAAGGCTGTAGTGTCAATCTCGTGCGGACGGGCATCGGTGACTAAGCCAACGCCCTTGATGCGCAGTCCTGCGCCTGGCGAGAACGATTTTATAAACGCGATGTCGCCAATCCGAATGGACCGGAGCGTTGCTTCGATAAACGGAGCCTCGCCATCATGCAGCGACGCGGTTGCATTTGGAGGTGTGCTAGGCTCCCAGCCGCTGCACGCGACACCTAGCTGAAGGAAGTAGGACGTAACGTCCGTGACGCCGCCGTAGCTGGCGCCGAAACCAAATATGCTCATTCTGTGCTCCTTGGCTCATGGCCTATGAAGTGAAACACGGCTTTAAGCCGTGCCATGTATATTGGCATTCCGTAAGCCACGGACAAGTCAGGGCCGAATGTTGGCGAATCTACGTGGGGTCCCCATCCTAACGGTTTTTCTTGCAGCTAAGCGACTAAGCGATATAAGTCGCTTATCAGCTTAGTAGGAGCGACAGCTATGCAGGTATGGGCCGTGATCGCTCAGAAGGGCGGGCAATCCAAAACCACCCTTTCGACTGGGTTCGCCGTCGAGGCGGCGCGGGAAGGGGCATCAGTCGTCATCCTCGATGCCGACGACCGGCAAGGGTCGGCACTCTATTGGTCCGAACGCCGCGACGACGACGACGTGATAGTGAAGGACAGCAGCGTCGCCGGCCTACCTCTCCACGTTTCGCGTGGACGCGCCAGCGGCAAGATTGATCTTATCATCATCGATACGCCCGCGAACTCCAAGGACATTGCCATGCTCGCGGCCGAGCAAGCAGACTTCGTCATTGTCCCCGTCGCACCGCGTGGGCTGGACGTTCATTCGGTGTTGCAGACCGTCAAGCAGGTGCAGCAGGCCGGCACCCCATTTGCGGTCATTTTGACACAGGTTCCGCATCAGGGCGGGGAAGGGCAGGAGGCCCATGCGGGCTTCGCCGCCAAGGGCGTAACGCTGTTCGACAGCCGGCTCCATTTCCGCAAGGATTTCTACAAAGCTACGCCACTCGGCCGGACGGCGGCAGAGACAGAACCGGATAGCAAGGCTGCGGCCGAACTGCGCGCAGCCTATAATGAGGCTAAGCGACTAAGCGGCTTTACGACTAAGCCAGTAAGCGAGGTAGCATAATGGCAAAGAGACCGTCCGCACTTGCTAGCATCTTCGATGACGAGCCGGACGAGGCGGCAGCGGCTTCCATCGTCGAGGCTGTCCCCGAGCCGCAACAGGCGGCCGCGCCGCGCCGATCACGGCGCGCGGCCGAGACGCCCACGCCGGTAGCGCCTGCGCGTCGCAGCAGTCATCCAGGCAAGAAGCCGGTGCTGATCCACATTCCCGAGGACATGCACCGTGCACTGCGCCAACTCAGTGTGGAGGAGGGCGGTGAGCCGCTCACCGTCGTCACCGAGCGCCTACTTCGGCAGTATCTCGTCAAGCGGGGCCACACCAGGTTCGCCCCGTGAGCAAGCGGCGTGATCCCAATCCCGAGTTCGACCTGTTCATCCCTGCGCTCGGTGACCTCCCGCTCAAAGACCAGCGGGAAGTTATGGAGCGTCCGTTCTTCTCGTTGCAGAAGCGCAAGCGCCTCAAGCCCATCGAGTATCGCAGCCCGGATGGCGAGGCGTGGGTGCGCGTGCAGGCGATTCCCGACTACGGAATGGCGACGATTTGGGATGCCGACATTCTAATATGGGCGGCATCTACCCTCAATCGCATGAAGCAGCAGGGCCTGAACGACTTGCCGCGCACGCTGACGACGACGCCTTATGACCTGTTGCGAGCTATCAAGCGCGGCACTGGCGGCAGAGATTATCAAGAGTTGCAGGCGGCGCTGCTTAGGCTCCAGACGACCTCTATCACCACCTCAATCCGCGCGACCAAGCGCCGGCAGAAGGCCGGCTTCAACTGGCTCGACAGCTGGACCTTTGACACCGACGCCGAGACCGAGCAGCCACGGGGCATGACGCTGACCCTTTCGGATTGGGTTTATGAGGGGATCGTCAACGAGAAGTCGTTGCTTACCATGCACCCTGACTATTTCCTCCTGTCCGGAGGCCTGGAGCGGGCACTGTATCGCATCGCGCGCAAACATGCCGGCACGCAGCGCGGGGGGTGGTTGTGCCGGGTCGAGGTGCTTCGCGACAAGACAGGCAGCGATGCCCAGCCCAAAGAGTTCAATCGGATGCTTCGGCGCGTGATCGAGGCAGACCAGCTCCCTGATTATACGATGGAAGCAGCCGAAACGACCGACAAAAGCCCGGCTGTGCTGTTCAGGCTCCGCGGTGAGGCCGAAGCATTAGCACTGGCCGAGAAGATGCGCGTGGAGGAGGAGCGGCGAGCCCGCCTTGACGCCGATCGTCGGCGTACGGAAGAGGTGGACGCCCGAATGGACCGGCTGGCCGGCCGTCGCTAACTATCGGGGTTTCACCCACCGCAGCCCCCAACTATCGGGGTTTCACACACCTGCTGGTTTGCCGGGCAGAGTCGGGCAAGCTCCGGCCGGCGTAATGCAGCGTTCGCGCTGTGGATAACTGGCACGGAAGAGCCGTTCAAGCCATGCCAGAGTCGGGGTTTCACACACCTTTTCGTCGGGGGATCACCCACCGCACTATCGGGGTTTCACACACCGAATCACGGGGTTTCACCCACCGGCTATGTTGGTAAGGCACTGAAAACAGGGTAGGAATTAGGGTCTTTTTGACCCTTAACCTTTTTAAGATTCCTATTTAACAGAATCACTTAATGTCACTGCACCGTTCGACAAACCAAAAGGCGACCAAGTGGAATCGGCCTAGCGGCCGATACCCTATTCGTTTCGTGCCGCCTGCGGCGTCACAGAGGCGGCGCAAGCGCCGCTGGCTAGGCGAGAAAGAAGTTGGGGGCGGGGTGCACGGAATCGTTCGCTAAAGCCGCCCAGGCGTGCGGTGAGGGCAGGAGAGGAGCTTTCGGGAACCTTGGGATGCCTATCACGGTGAATGTCGCCAGCGGGGCTCAATTACGCCGGATCGAACAGCCCGGCGAACTCGCGATCAGCATAGTAGCGCAGCTTGGCGGCGATGATCGGCCGCTGACCTGCGAGGAACAGGAGCTGGCGATCGGGGCGGAGTGTGCGGACTTCATCGGGGGTGATCCGGGCACGCATCGGCCAAACCGCGAGCGGCAATGAAGCGACGAACGTAGGACGCGCGGCCATTGCGATCGAGCCACTTTGCACGTGATCCGGCATCGACGGCACCAACGATATCGTCCCGCCAAGTGTCGCCCACCATCAGCAGCTCATCAGGCTCACACTCCAGCTTGGCGATCAGGCCGGCGTAGAACGCCCGCTTAGGCTTGATCGCGCCTGCATCAAAGGAGAAGTGCCAAACGTCGATTAAGTCGCCCAGGAGGGCCTTTAACGGGGCCGCGTAGGGCATTGCGAGGTTGGAGGCGACGGCGACCTTCATGCCTTGGTCACGAACCCGGCGCAGCGCATCCAGCGTGTCGGGGTAGAGCGCGATCGTCGCCAACTCCTCGTCCAGTGCCGCCAGCTCGGCGTCCGGATGAGGCAACCCGAGGGCTGCTGCATAGTCGGCAAGCCCGATCGGCTGGGTCATCGGCGAGGGGATCATCTTCGCCCGGTCGCGAGCCTGCCGGATCAACCTCTCGAATGAATGCCGCTTACGGCCGATCTGGACGAGGGTGCCGAACGCATCGAACGCAATGGCGCGCGTAACGGGTTGGCCAACGCCGTGACGAAACGCGGCGTAATGGCGATCTGCAACGGTGAGCAGGCGGGTGTACAGGTCCTCGCTAACGGCGCCGGCGTGAACCATCGCATCGGCGATCACCGCTGCTTCGGGGTCGGTCGGTGCGCGAAAAACCATGATCGCCTCGTTTCCGCGAGGGCGGTCTGCAAGGTCGATCAGGACAGCATCGTATGCGGCTTCTTCGGCCGGGTTGCGGAAGCTCGGACGGACGTCGCTCATTGCAAGATTATCCTGTCTCAAGGGGCGGTGACGATCGCTGAAAAGTTCGTCCGGACGAACAGAAATCTCTCATGTGGTTTGACGGCAGGGTAGGCTTGGCACCGGTTTGTGTCATACACTTTCCGGTTTTGTCTGCCAATTGAATTGGGCGGCTGGATGACTGGCTCGGGCAAGCTTGGGCTTATGAGGTGCTGATGGTTGAGCGTTGCACGTGCAACGCTTTGTCCTTTCGTGGTCGTGATGGCGGGATAGGCCCAGCGGCGCTTTTCCTACACACTTCCGGTTTTGTCTGCCATACGGGCAAATATGACCCGCTTCACAGTCCGCCTCGACGATATGACCGCCGCCTATTTTGACGCCTTTGCCGAACAGTTTGGGGGACGGTCGCAGGCGATGCGAGCGTTGATCGAGCAAGCGCTTACGACCTCGCGCACAACGAAAAGTTTGGTGGCAGAGGGAGCAGGGAAGCAGCGACTAGAGGTACGGCTCGACCAGGACGATATGACGTTGCTGGAAGATGCTGCCAAAGCGCGTCGCTGCAAACCGACATGGTGGGCGTCGCAGCTAATTCGCGCCCAGCTTCGGGGGGACGCCGTCGCACCCCTGCAAGATTTTGAAGCCATTTTTGGAAAGAGATTTCCAAAAATGGCTGTCAAAGGCCCGCCATCTCAAGCCCAGGTGGATCTGGAAGCCGCAGGACAGATGCGCCTGCTGGACTGAGGATCGAACGGTTACGCAGACCCAATAACCGACCGTTGTTTAAACAACGCTGCCACGCATAGCCGGCACCCGAGCGTTGTACGTACAACGCTTTTTCGTTTTGTGGTCATGATGGCAGGATAGGGTTAGCGGCGCTTTTGTAAGACACCGTCCGGTTTTGTCTGCCAATCTAGATTGCATGACAACCCGCAGGGCTGCGCGAGGACAGCAGTTAGCATGTGCAAACTCGTGCTAACCGTTTCGCGCAGCTCGGGGGCGTGAGGGTGCCTCAGGCGGTTCGATAGCGTTGCTCCCTTCCAGCAGATCGACCACGCGAAGGTTCAGCGGCGTCGCTACGTCCTGCATCGTCAGTAGGGTCGGGTTGCGGCGTCCGCGTTCGATATCGCTGAGATAGGTTCGATCCATGCCGGCACGGAAGGCAAGTTCCTCCTGCGTCATGCCAGCAGCCAGGCGGTGACGACGAACATTTAGGCCAACCAGCGCGCATAACTCCATGCGCCAGTAGGCAGACGATTGTCGACTATATCTCTATCGGATATAGTCGACATATGACCGAAAACATGGATCCTGCCACAGCAGCACAGCTTGATCGGGAAGCGCTGATGGCGCGTTCCGAGGTGCTCCATGCGCTAAGCGTGCAGCACTTTCAGGCCGCGGCACCATTCCTGTCGTCTGCACGCGCGCAGGGTCATGCCAAGCGGTTGTCCCGCCTACGTGCTGAGGCATGGACTGGAGACGACACCGAGGCGGTGCTTATAATTGAGCTGGCAGTATGGACGG
>NZ_JAXOJK010000014.1:0-15363 GCF_036663695.1 Sphingomonas sandaracina
TCGGTCTGGACCCGATCCGCGATCTCCATACAGGCCAGCAGCCGTGATGATGGCTGCATCAACAGGCCGGACACACGGAAGCACCTGAACCTGCGCGAACAAATCTCTCAAAAACCCCCTTGTATCCAGCGGGGCGTCCACACACGGACGCTCGTACACATTCCCCTTTTGACAGGGGTTGCATCCTGCTTCAAACAGCTTGCCGCCCATCGTGTTAATTGACGCCGATCAATCGCGACATCGGATACCGCGCCGATCTGTGGTGGCCTATTCTTAAAGATCGGCCGTTGCGAAAATGCCTACGGCCCAGTCAAGAAAAACCCGGACACGCGGTGAGAGCTGTCGGTTCTGCGGATAGAGCGCCACGAGCGGCGTCGGCGAAGGTGGATAGTCGGCCATTACCTCGGTCAGCGTGCCAGCGGCGAAATCGTCGACGAAGCGATAACGCGGGGCCTGGATGAGCCCCATGCCCAGCCGGGCAAGCTCCCCCATCGCATCAGCACCGCCCACCGTCACGCGGCTGGGCAAGGTGACATAGTCGAGCCGGCCCTCAACCATAAACTCCAAGGGGATGATCTCACCAGTTCGCGATGACAGATAGCCGATCATTCGATGACCTTGGAGATCGGCGGGCGTCGCTGGCACGCCGTGACGCGCGAGATACGCCGGACTCGCGCACGTCATCTCGTTCAGCGTGGCAACACGACGCATGATCAAGCCACTTTCAGTTGGCTCCCCTGCACGGATGACGCAATCCACGCCTTCGCGCACGAGATCGACGAGGCGATCCCCTTCGCCGATATGAAGATCGATCCGCGGGTAACGGTCAAGGAACGCGGGGATGTGCGGGATCAGAAAGCGCCGCGCGATCATCGCATGGACGTCGATCCGAAGCAGCCCACGCGGCTCGGCATCCTGAAACGCTCCCTCAGCCTCTTCGATATCGGCCAGGATCGCGATGCAGCGACGATAATAGGCGTCGCCATCGAGCGTGGGGGTCACGATCCGTGTCGTGCGCTCCAGCAGGCGCACGCCCAACTGCGCCTCCAGCTGCTTGATGCCCTCGGTCGCAGTCGAGCGCGACATATCAAGATCGGTTGCTGCCGCAGTGAAACTACGACGTTCGACGACACGTACGAGCAGCCGCATGGCTTCCAGGCGATCCATGCGCATTGTTCGCCATATCCGAACACACTTCGCAAGGCCTGACCGATTATCCCGCCCGCACGACAGCGTACATGCAGTCTCAGAAGGAGACGGATCATGACGGAACGTAGAATTGCACTGGTTACCGGAGGATCGAAAGGCATCGGCGCTGCCATCGCCAAGCGCCTGGCCGCCGACGGCATGGCCGTGATCGTAAATTACGCGCGCGGTCGCGAGGGTGCTGAAGACGTTGTGGCCGAAATCACCGCATCCGGTGGCGAAGCGATCGCGGTACAGGCCGATGTCAGCACGCTGGACGGCATACCATCGCTGTTCGACGCTGCGGAACGGACTTTCGGCGGCCTCGATATACTAGTCAACAATGCGGGTGTTGCCATCTTCGCGCCGATTGCCGATGTCAGCGACGCCGATTTCGATCATCAGCTTGCAGTCAATATCGCTGGTGTTTTTCGCGGCATGAGAGAAGGCGCACGTCGCTTGCGCGATGGAGGTCGCATCATCAGTTTCTCGACCAGCGTCGTCGGCGCGCTACTCCCCCGGTACGGCGTCTACACCGCGACAAAGGCTGCGGTCGAGGCAATGACGAGTATCCTCGCCAAGGAACTGGGCACGCGCGGCATTACCGTGAACGCGGTCGCGCCAGGGCCGACGGCAACGGCATTGTTTATGAACGGCAAGTCGGAAGCCTTGGTGCAATCGATGATCGACGCGAATCCGCTGAAGCGGCTTGGCCAGCCCGGCGACATCGCATCGGTCGTGGCATTTCTAGCCAGCCCCGATGGTGGCTGGGTCAATGGTCAGACGATCCGCGCCAATGGCGGTTTCGTCTGATCAGGTTTCAGGCACGTCCGCAGCTACGGGCGCTCGTTGCGTGGCCGTCAGCGGGCGCTCTTTTTCGTGCGTGCCCTGCCTCCAAGCCGAGCCTGGTACGGGATCCTAACGCGGTGTTCCTGTTAGCCGATCTCCAAGCCGACAACATAGACAAGTTGGCGCCGGGCTATGCAGGTGAACGTAAGCTTGGTCGGCGCCCGTCGCGGCATTCCATCCTCGATGAACTGCGAACCTACGCTTCGCCAGCCGCCTGACCGCAAGTCGTCTTGATGATCGGGATCTGCTTCCAATAAACGCGGTGGATAGCCGCCTCCTGGAACCCGATTGTCAGGCACTACCTCCGGACGCAAGCGCGTCTAGGTTCGGGAGCGAGCCCGCCAACGGCACGGTTGCAACGACCCAGTCGTCGACATTCACGGCTTCGTTCGTCTCGATAGCAAACGGCTTATGACCTCGACCACCAGTCCGGGCAGACAGAAGTCCGCCCGGACCGAATTCGCAACGCCGCCTACATGCCGGCGGCGGTGGGGCGGACGATGATCTCGTTGATGTCCACGCCCTCAGGCTGCTCCAGCGCGTAGCGGATCGCTCGCGCGATCGCATCGGGGGTCAGCGACTTCTGCCGCCAAGTGGTCAAAGCAGTGGCGATATCCGGGTCGGTGATGTCATTGCCCAACTCGGTCGCCACGACCCCGGGGGAAATGATCGTCGTGCGGATGTCGTCATGCTCCTGGCGCAACCCTTCGGTGATCGCCCAGACCGCGTATTTGGTCGCGCAGTAGACGGCGGCGCTCGGCATCACGAAATGCGCGGCGATCGATGCCACGTTTACGACATGGCCTTCCTTCTGCGCGATGAATCGGGGCAGCACGGCCGCGATTCCGTTCAGCACGCCATGAACGTTGACGTCGATCATCCGCGTCCACTCGCCCTGCTTCAGAGCGGCAAGTGGTGACAGCGGCATCACGCCGGCATTGTTGATGAGCACGTCCACGCGCTCGAACCGCGCTTCCGCGGCGTCGGCGAAGGCGGCGAAGCCTGCCGCGTCGGTGACGTCCAGCGCTTGCCACGCCACATTCGCGCCGAGCTCTGCCGCGAGTGCTTCGAGCCGATCGGTCCTGCGCGCACCGATGAAGAGGCGCGCCCCCCTGCCCGCGAGCTCCCGCACGGTCGCCTCGCCAATACCGCTGGAGGCGCCGCTGATCAGCACTGTCTTGTCGATGACGTCGTTCATGATGGTTCCTGTCCTGTTGCCATGACGGCTAAGCCTAGATGGAACCGAACGAGCGGCAGGTGTGAGACCGATCGCCCGCAATCCTTGCACGATCCTCCGAAATGACGCCGCCCGCGCTTGCGAGGGCGGGCAACAGCGGACACAGTCCTTAGATGGGCACGATCGCAGACCTAGCCGCGCTGGTTGCGCGCCATGTTACCAGAACCGGGATGGCAAGCACGCCGATAGTTCGATTGTCGCTGTTCCGCGCCGATGAGCCGACCGTGCCGTTGCCGGCCGTGTATGATGCTTCGCTTTGCATAATTGCCCAAGGTGCCAAGCGGGTCTCGCTAGGCGGACAGAGCCTTCTTTACGATGCCGCGCATTACCTGCTCGTCTCGGTCGACCTGCCGCTCGTCGGACACGTCATCCAGGCGGATCGCGAGGCTCCGTACCTTTGTTGCAAGATCGACATCGACCAGGCGGTGCTGGCGGACCTCATACTGGCGGAAGGCGCCCGGGCGCCCAAGGCCGATCTACCAGCTCTTGCGGTATATCGCAGCGACGACGATCTGGTCGATGCAGCGTGCCGACTGGTGCGTCTGCTGGACCAGCCCGACAGCATCGCTGCGCTGGCGCCGCTGATCGAGCGGGAGATCTTGTATCGTTTACTCAAAGGCCCCCACGGCCCCGCGCTTCGCTACCTGGCGGTCGCCGACAGTCACCTCAATCAGGTTAGCCGCGCCATTGCGACGATCCGCACAGGGTTCGACCGACCGCTCCGCATCGGGGACATTGCCACTGCGTCGGGCATGAGCCCGTCCTCCTTGCACGAACACTTCAAGGCAGTGACTAAAATGACCCCGCTGGAGTATCAAAAGCAACTGCGCCTGCAGGAGGCACGGCGCCTGATGCTGTCAGGAGGCACGAACGCAAGTGGCGCAGGTTTTGCCGTGGGATATGAGAGCCCATCGCAGTTCAACCGCGAGTATGCTCGCCTGTTTGGCGCGCCGCCCCGTCGTGACACCGAACAGCTACAGCGCAACGGCAATTTACTGACGCCAGTATAGCCTCCCTTTTTCGATGATGACCCACAATCGGCCGTTCAACGCGCTCGCCAGTCGTCCCAACTTTGCCGTTCGTTCATGTTGTCAAAAACGGGGGGCGGTACCAGCGGAGCCGGCTACCCACTTCGCGCATGCCGTGAGCCATCATCGACCGTTAAAAAGCGCTCTTCCTGCTTCTCAGCGTCGAACATCTATTCATGTTAATTTAGGCCCTCGTAACGCGTGCTTATAGAACTCACGCTTGTCAGATATCGATAAGGCTAAGCCCCTCCTGCGATTTAGTATTTCATGGGTCTCGCTTGCACTCAACGGCATGCCTAGGAGGTACCCTTGCGCTTCCTGGCAGCCGAGATCGCGCAGGGTATCACGCACCGAGGCGTTTTCGACGCCTTCAGCGACCACACGTAGTTCCAAGCTTTCCGCCAACCGAATGATCGCCGAAACCATACGGTGAGCGGCGCTATCGGTATCGACGTTGGAAACGAACGAACGGTCGATCTTGAGTTTGTCGAAAGGCAGCATCCGGAGATGCTGAATAGACGAAAATCCGGTGCCGAAGTCGTCAAGAGCGAGAGAAATCCCCTGGTTCTTCAACGACTCGATGATCCGCTGGGCCGAAGCAGGATCAGAAATGAGGGCGTTTTCGGTGATTTCGAGGCAAATACGGCGCGCTGGGAAACCCTGCCGTGTGAGCACTGCCAATATCTTTTCCGACAGCCACGGATCGCGAAACTGGATCGGTGATAGGTTTATCGCGATGGTCAGTTCGGACGGCCATCTATTGGCGTCACGGCACGCCCGTTCGAGAAGTTGCAACATGAGCTCATCGATCAGCCCGCACTCTTCAATAATCGGGATGAAGCGACCGGGCTCAACCATAATGCCGTCGGCGCGTTTCCACCGAGCAAGCATTTCGAAACCGACGATATTGCCAGACGCCAGATCCACGATCGGTTGATAATATGGATGGAACGCCTCTGTACCAAAATCCACGCGGATCTCACGCTCAAGCACAGCGCGAGCCACCAGCGCATCTCCCATGACCGGCTTGTAAAAGCGATGGCGCGAACGACCACCCGATTTCGCATCATACAAGGCGATGTCCGCGTGCTGCATCAACGCTTCACGGCTCGCGGCGTCGGTCGGGAAACAGGAGATCCCGATGCTAGCGCTGATATGGTGGGAGAACCGGTCGATCGGAAACGATGCGGCCATTTCACGGACGAGCTTATCCGCCATGACGTTCGCGGGACCGATGCCGTCACCATCAAGCTGGAGCGTGACGGCAAACTCGTCGCCACCAAGTCGGTAGACATTGCCGGTAGGGATCACGAGCATGCGAAGTCGCGTCGCAACTGCGCCTAAAAGCTGGTCTCCAGCACCATGCCCGTACGCATCGTTCACGCCCTTGAACAAGTCCAGATCGATCATGAAAAGATACATCTGGCTCCGCGGCGCACTGCGATCGAGAAATCCATCAAGATGCTCGGTAAGCGCGCGCCTGTTTGCTAGGCCAGTCAGCACATCTTCGTAGGCCATTTTCTGCGCAGCAAGCTCTGCGGCTTGCGCGCGCTCTTGCTCGACCAGCATGTCAGCGCGCGACTGTAGCACTTGCCTGAAGCCTGCGTGATTCGTAGCCAATGTCCGCAATATCAGTATCGCGACGATCAGGAAATTTGCGCCAACACTGAACAGCGACCAATCCGATGCTATGAACAGACGAGTCGTGACAGGCATCACGCCGAACAGCAAGACCAGGTAGCCGGCACTCGGAAGTGCTTGCAGACAGAAGCAACAACTAATCGCTCCTACAAAAACGTAGAGCGAAATCGATACGCTGCGGATGGGTTCGGCTTCCGAAAACAGCAACGACCCCCACGTCCCGAAAACTAAGCTCAAAAGTGTAGCCGTGATGATCGTGCCGCGAAGATAGCGCCGAATCTGGTCAGGTTGCGCTATAATCGATCTGCGTCGCATCCAGAGAAGCGCCCGCGCGGCAATCGCAACCGATAACAGGATCGGTATGCCAAAACTCATCCCGAATGGTACGTCGCGAAAAGACTCGATGCCAAGAAACAGGACGTTGATGAACATCAGCCCGTACATCAACGGAATCTGGCGTCGCAACGCAGCATATTGCTCAAGCAGAAACGTGTCCGACGCCGGCAATCGGCGCAATCTGAATTCAGGCAGCCAATCGAACATTCTTTCAGTCCCTTAACGGCCTCCACTAGCAACAAAGGGTTCATAACATGTTGAGAGCGGACGCGGACCGCAGCTTTCTCCGCCAAGAGGCCTTCGCGGTTTGCCTCGAAAATGAAGCCGGCTGATCATTTCGGATCTCCCCGAACGAGGAGCGTCAATTGATCTGACTTCCCGCCCCGATAGGAATTTCTCTGAAGTTGAATACGCCCCACAAACGGACGTTCATCGCCCGTTTTCGGCTTCCCAACTTTGGACACTTGTTCATGTTATCATAAGCGGATGTCGGCAACATGTTGAAGATAGAAATCCGCCCGCGGCGCTCGCGCTACGTCGCGGCCAGGATCCGCTCGGCAAGCTGCCTTCCGGATAGCCAGGCACTCTCGATCCGCGGCGCGATCAGCCAGTCGCCCGCCGCACCGATCCGTTCGCTACCGTTCCACAGACACCCGAGGTCGGTGGCGGTCGCCCGTGCATAGCGCCAGCGATGGCCGGCGCGAACGATCGGCCCAGGCATGGCGGAATCGCACTGCTTCGACAATGCCTCGAGCAGACAATCGACAACGGTGTCGACCGGCTCCTCAAGATGCGTGATCGACCATGAAGGCGTTGCCTGCACGACCCAGGCTTCCGGCCCGGCCCGCCCAGGCTTCGCGCTGTTGCGCGCGGCCCAGCCGATGATGCCTGCATCCCTGATAACGTCCTGCTCGATTGCCAACGGACCGTCGAAAGCGACCATCGTCGTCCAGCACGGCGTCGATCGACAGGCGAGCGCTTCGCTGGCCATCGCCGGGTCGTGCGGCGCGAGCAACGGTGCGGCCTGCTCGGCGGGGGTCGCGACGACAACGGCGTCGTAGGTCTCGGACGGGGATTTGGTCACCGGGGCCTCGACCCGCCACCCGTCGGCCGTGGTGCGAATCTTGGTGACGTGGCAGTTCCAACGGACGTTGGTCTTCGCGGCAAGATGTTTGACGATCGAGCTCATCCCGTCGGTCCCGACCCACGCGTCCCCACCGGCAGCAGGCCAGCGCGCGACCACGCCAGCGGCCTCCCAGTCGCGCATGGCATCCACGAACGCGGGATCGCGCAGCGTCAGATACTGCGCACCATGATCGAACGCGACCTCGCCGCCGGGCACAGCGATCCACCGCGTCGACATCCGTCCACCGGCGCCGCGTCCCTTGTCGAGCACCGTGACGTCGCAACCGCCCTGCTGGAGTCGTACTGCGCAGGATAGTCCCGCAACACCGGCACCGACGATCGCAACCTTCACGCGAATCTCCAACTGATGGCACCGGGGCATTGCTGCCCCGGTGCCAAATTGTACAGCGTCTCAGCCGCTCGGCAGCAGCACCTTGTCGATCACGTGGATCACGCCGTTGGTGCAGGCGATGTCGGCAGTCACGACCTTGGCGCTGTTGACAGTCACGCCGTCGGTGCCATCGACATGGACGGTCGCGCCGCCCGCCGTTGCGGGGTCGAGCACCTTGCCGCTCACGTCCGCGGCCATCACCGTGCCGGGCAGCACGTGGAGCAAGAGGATTTCGGTCAGCTTGTCCTTGTTCTCGGGCTTGACCAGATCGTCGACGGCGCCGGCCGGCAGCGCTGCGAATGCATCGTCGGACGGTGCGAAGACCGTGAACAGCCCCTCGCCCTTCAGCGTGTCGACCAGCCCTGCGGCGCCGACCGCGGCGACCAGCGTCGTGAACAATCCCGCGGCAACGGCGTTAACGATATCATGCTTGGTATCGGTCATCTTTTCAATCCTAGATCAGAGCAAAAAAAGTGCGTTCGCCAAGGTTCCCACGTGCGCCACGACCCGCCCATGCCTCTATCTGAAGCCGACGATCGGAAGTCACCGCGCCAAGTCATCGTCCGGCGTGGCCCTCATTTCACTCGGCCAACCGATGCGCGATACGACCTTTTGGTCGTATCAAAATCGACGACCCCGACACCACGTGCTAGCGTTGACCCGAAAGATAGCTGCAGCTTTTCCACGCTGTAGATGCCGTAGTAATCGACGATACGGAGCGGAAGTTTGCCTTTGCCATCCTGTTTGAATCCAAGTGCGTCCGCGTATGCGCTCCGTGAAGCCCGGTCGGCGTGACCATCGATGTGAACGAGGCCCCGGCGTTTCTCCGTAGCGATGGCGAGCTCGGCAAGATGATCGCCGCGCATGACTGGTCGGATTCGGCTTACGGCGCGCCCGCCGACTGGCCGGCGCATCTGCAGACCGCTGTCGCGGTCATGCTTCGCGCACCCTTGCCGATGGCACTGCTCTGGGGTTCCGACGGCGTGTTGCTCTACAACGATCCGTATGCGGAGATTGCCGGGGCGAGCCATCCGGGCATTCTCGGTCGGCCGGTGCGCGATGCATGGCCGGAGATCGCCGCGTTCAACGACCAGGTCCTGAGGACCGTGCTGGCAGGCGAGACGCTGACCTATTCGCGCCAGGAGATAACGCTGGTGCGGGGCGGATCGACGGAGCAGGTCTTCTTCGACCTGAACTATTCGCCCGTGCCGGCGGCGGACGGCGTACCCGCCGGCGTGATCGCGATCGTCATCGACGTGACCCGGACCGTCCACGCCGAGGAGGGCCTGCTGGCCGAGACGGATACGCTCGAGACGCTGAACAAGACCGGTGCGGCGCTGGCGGCCGAGCTCGATCTCGAACCGCTGGTGCAGATGGTGACCGATGCCGCCGTCCAGCTGACCGGCGCGCAGTTCGGGTCCTATTTTCACAATCTCATGGACGAGACCGGCGAGCGGCTTCACCTGTTCACGCTGTCGGGCGCCCGCCGCGCCGATTTCGAGAGCCTGGGACGCCCGCGCGCGACCGCGGTGTTCGGCCCCACATTCCAGAACGAGGGCGTGGTGCGCTCGAACGACATCCTCGCCGACGCGCGGTATGCGCAGAACGCGCCCTATGCCGGGATGCCGCCGGGTCACCTGCCGGTGCGGAGCTATCTCGCGGTGCCGGTCGTCTCGCGGTCGGGCGAAGTGCTGGGCGGGTTGCTGTTCGGGCATTCGGACACGCACCGGTTCACGTTGCGTCACGAAAGGCTGATCGTCGGCGTCGCCGCGCAAGCGGCGATCGCGATCGACAACGCACGCTTGTTCGCAGCCGTGCAGGAGAATAACGTCACGCTCGAACGACGCGTGGCGGAGCGGACCGACGAACTGACGCAGGTGCATGATGCGTTGCGCCAGGCGCAGAAGATGGAGACGCTCGGCCAGCTCACCGGCGGGATCGCGCACGACTTCAACAATCTGCTGACCGTCATCCGCGGTTCCGCGGATCTCCTCAAGCGGCCCGGCCTCGCCGACGATCGGCGCGCCCGTTATGTCGACGCGATCTCGAAGACCGCGGACCGCGCCGCAAAGCTGACTAGCCAGCTGCTCGCCTTCGCCCGCCGATCATCGCTGACGCGCGAGGTGTTCGATGTTGGCGATACGATCCGCAGCCTGAACGAGATGATGGAGATGCTGTCGGGCGCGCTGATCGAGGTCGATCTGCAGCTGTCGGACACTCGCTGCTTCGCGAACACCGACGTCAGCCAGTTCGAAGCCGCGATCGTCAACATGGCGGTCAACGCGCGAGACGCGATGGGCCAGCGGGGCCGCCTGACGATCACGGTCAACCCGTGCGACAAGATCCCCGCAGTCCGCGGCCACGAGGAGCGTCATGGCGACTTCGTCTGCGTGTCGATCGCGGACACCGGTACCGGCATTCCGCCCGAGGACCTCGACCGGATCTTCGAACCCTTCTTCACGTCGAAGGACATCGGCAGCGGAACCGGCCTCGGCCTGTCGCAAGTCTTCGGCTTCGCCAAGCAGGCGGGTGGTGAAGTCATGGCGGCCACCAAGCCGGGCGAAGGCGCGACGTTCACGCTCTTCCTGCCGCGCGAACGGCATACACCGACAATCCAGCGTAGCGAAATCACAACAAGCGCGCACCACGCCGACAGCTTCCGGATTCTGGTCGTCGAAGACAATCCTGAGGTCGGCGCGTTCGCCTCGTCTGCGTTGCGCGACCTGGGTCACGACGTCGTCCTCGCACGGCATGCCGAGGAAGCACTCGCGTATCTTGAACACGGTCGGAACGCAATCGATTTCGTTTTTTCGGACGTGATGATGCCGGGCATGAGCGGAATCGATCTTGCCCATGAAATACGCCGCCGTTTGCCAACGATGCGCGTTATTCTCACGAGCGGATATAGCGAAATATTGTCGAAGAAAGGCGTGGGCGACTTCAAACTCCTTCGCAAACCGTACTCGGTGAGTAGCCTAAACTCTATCTTTTCGATCGAATAATGAGAACTACCGCTTCTAATTAATTGGTAATCGGCTATTAACTTTGCGCACCGCTTTAGCTTATTTCGCAATGGCACAAAGTGTATACCAACTCATGTACTAAGTGAACGAACGAAAGAGCGCATAATTTTTTGTTCCTGCGCATCGTTCCACTTCGACCTACTTGCGGTCATTCGCGACCTCTTTCTGGCTCCCCAATTTCTGCCATCCATTCAGTATTGCAGCAGAGAAGGTGCTGAGCCTCGGCCCTGCCCGCTGCCTTGCCAGCTTTCAAAAGGATGATGAGGCGGCAAAGCTTTTACCGGCCCATTAACTGGCTGTCGGCTGCATAAGCTCTATCGTGATATGATCGGGGCCTGAAACGTAGGCCACCAATGTTCCCTTCCGTGCACCACCCGGGATCGGCAGCGGATTGCCTTTCGCCTTCCATCCTGCTGCCTCGACGCGGGCAATGGCGACGTGAATATCCTTTACGGTCAGAGCCAGGTGGGCCGCTCCGATCGATCCCGCGCCGCTGGGCACCGTCCCGTTCTGGAGCCCGTTTGAATATTCCAACAGTTCGACCACGTAGCCGTCTTGTGCCTTGACGATCGCCGTTTTCACACTCGGATCATCGACACCTGTCACCTGATGCAGGAAGTCGCCCCCCATCTCCGATTGCCGCTCAAGTGTGAAACCGAGCGCTCCCGTCCAGAACCGAACGGCTTCGTCCAAAGACGACACAGCGAAGCCTGTGTGGTCCACGGCAATTACGTTTGCGGCGTCCGTCATTACTGCCCTCTCACTGGTATGCCGGCAGTGCTTACCACGCGACCGTTCACCATCGTAAACCGCTTTCCCAAAACCCTTCCCCGCATACACTTTCCAAATATGGGCTGGTGGACACGGAGAAACGGAAAGGCTTCGAGCCTCTTAAAGCAGCGGGTTCCAGGATGCGAAAGACCTTGGGAGCAGACGAGCTTGGTCATGCAGCGATCAGGCGACCAGCGGCCGCGGAGACCCACAATCGGACGCTCACGCCCGTTCCCTCTCTTCCCAACTTCGGACGCTGGTTCATCATTGCGAATGACCGATTTTGAAGCCCGGCTATCCACTCGCGAATGTCGTGATTGGGGAGGAAAGCGGACAGGCCGCTTATGGGAAGGCAGATGGCGATTAATACACCTGCATCAACGCCGTGTTCTTCGTCTCACCGTATCAGCAATCCACAGGAACAAGACGAGGATCGGCAAGCCTACAAATGCGCCGCCAACCAGCCTAGCTAAGTCATTATCTGATTTTATAAACGCTTCGAGCCCTCCGAAACCAATTCCGAGCCAAACTAATGGTGCCAATACCACCATCCATGCCAGCGATATGGTCAAGTAGACATTTCGAAGTGTATTGCCTTGGAGGTCCATCGGGTTATGCTGAACGAACGGCGGCTAGCAGGCAAGCCATAGTAAATGCCAGATGTCTGGGAATGGGCGCGAGCCGACTGTCCACTGCGCGGCAGCGAAGACCCATAAGCGGACATTTACCCCGAGCTAGTAGCTTCCCGACTTCGGCCACCCATTCATGTTTTGGTTTCGTAGTTTCTGCTTGGCTGGACCGAACGCCAACGAGAGATCCAAGGGTGGCCCTCTCAGCTATTCGAGATGGCAAAACCGCTACACGCCCCTGCCCTTGGCGGGTAGTGGATGCCGATGACCCTTGCGCATTCGCTTTCGACACCTGGGCGGCCGGCCCAAACATCTTCTGCCAGACCATAGATGGCAGTCGCTAGCAGACCCGGTCGCGGGATGCCACTTCCGCCAACCACGTGGCGTGAGCGACTGGGCGCGCTTAGAAACCTGCCGCCGTTCCTCGCCATGGTTTGGCGCACCAGTCGATCGTTGACTGCGGTCACGCTCGCGGTTCGGCTGGTAAGGGCTCTGCTACCGGTAGCGACCTTGTTCGTGGGCAAGCTCATCATCGACGAGGTTGTCCAACTACGTGGACTCGCTGATCATCCCGTGAGCCTGACCGCATGGCTGGGATCAGGTCTGCTCGGCCGCTTGGAGGCGCTGCTACTCGCCGAACTAGCTCTCGCCATCGCCTCCGATCTTCTGGGCCGGGTCGTATCTCTGGTGGATGGCCTGCTCTCAGACCGCGTCAGCAATGATGCCAGCGTTCGCCTGATGGAGCACGCCGCCACCCTCGATCTTGCCGACTTCGAGGATGCGGCCTTTCAGGACCGTATGGATCGCGCGAGAATGCAGGCAAGCGGGCGCATGTCGCTGATGGGCCAGCTATTCGGGCAGGCGCAAGACATCATCACGGTCGTGAGCTTCGCCGCCGGGCTGGTCGTCTACGCACCCTGGCTGATGGTGTTGCTCGCCGTCGCCCTGATACCCTCGTTCCTGGGTGAGGCGCACTTCAACGCGTTGAGCTATGCGCTAAGCTATGTACGTACGCCGCAGCGTCGCGAACTCGACTATGTCCGCCAAGTTGCCGCCAGCGCGGATACGGCCAAGGAGGTAAAGATCTTCGGCCTCAGCGCGTTCCTGATCGACCGCTACCATACGATCTCGCGCGACACCTACGAGGCCAGCCGCCGGCTTGCACTCCGCCGCGCCGTCTGGGGTTCCGGCTTCGCGGGACTGGGTACGATCGCCTATTATGCGGCTTACGCCTACATCGCCTGGCGCGCGGTCGCGGGATCGCTGTCGATCGGCGACCTCACCTTTCTCGCCGCATCGTTCTTGCGGCTGCGTGGATTACTCGAAGGTCTGCTGAGCGGTTTTTCTGCGACGGCGGGCCAAGCGCTCTACATCGACGATCTGTTCTCGTTCTTCCGGACCTTGCCCGGGATCAGGTCACCCGAGAATGCATTGCCCTTCCCCTCCCCGGTCCGGCAGGGCTTCGTCTTCGAAGACGTTGGGTTCCGCTATCCGGGTGCGGAGCGTTGGGCGGTACGCCATTTGTCCTTCGCCCTGGCACCGGGCGAAGTGCTGGCGCTGGTCGGCGAGAACGGCGCCGGGAAAACGACACTCGTGAAGCTGCTTGCCCGGCTCTACGACCCCGTAGAGGGTCGCGTGCTGCTCGATGGTCGAGACCTGCGCGACTATGATCTCGATGCGTTGCGCGGCGCGATCGGTGTGATCTTCCAGGACTTCGTGCGTTACAACCTGCCCGCCGCAGACAACATCGCGGTTGGCCGCATCGAGGCGCGCGGCGATCGTCAACGGATCGAGACCGCCGCCGCCGCCGCCCTCGCGGACGACGTCGTCGCCAAGCTGCCCGGCGGCTACGATCAGATGATCGGCAAGCGGTTCCGCAACGGTGTCGATCTGTCGGGGGGTGAATGGCAGAAGATGGCAATTGCCCGCGCGTATATGCGCGACGCCGAGGTCCTGATCTTGGACGAGCCCACTGCCGCCCTAGATGCACGCGCCGAGTATGAGGTGTTCCAGCGGTTTCGCGAACTCAGCGCGGGGCGCTCGGCGGTGCTCATCTCACATCGGTTCTCCAGCGTGCGCATGGCAGACCGCATCCTGGTGCTCAGCGATGGCCGCGTAGAAGCATCGGGTACGCATGACGCACTGCTCGCCGCTGGCGGGCGATACGCCGAGTTGTTCGAGCTTCAAGCTGCAGGGTATCGATAACTGGCATCGCCTAAGCGAGGTGTCCCATGTCCGCAAATGGGCGACGCGGAATGGCCGGTATGGAGAGGATGTTGGCGGTCGGCCCGACGGCCGAAGGCGACCTATACGGCGGGTCGGATCAGCACTACACCCTCGCTGCAGGCAGCCAATCGTTAGGAAAGTATGATGAGTCGGACTTTCCCGGTTGTGGTCGCAATCGCCATTGTTGCCCATAGCCCTTCAAGCTCGGCACAAAGTCTAATATCAAAAAAATACATCCTAGACCGCACACAAAGCGATGATGCTGCGCGAATGATAGCGAACGCTGCTCCCAGCCCTCTCAACATTAATTGGCCCGAACTTCGTCGGAAAATATACAAGTCCAGTCTACCCACGGATAATTTCAGACTTACAATCGTAGCAGGTCAAATTTCGATCAGCGACGACAGCCCTCGGCCGATAATACACGTCTTTTCAGACGATGGATCGATGAAGTGGAAGATCAATGATGGCCAGGTTCTCGACGTGTCGGCAAAGCTAGATGGTGGCACTATCGAGGCAAGGTACATTGGCGACGGATATGAGCGAATGACGGTTTATCGCAACGTCGGGCAGAGCCTAGTGGCGGAGTCTACCATTACCAGTCCAATGCTGTCGGCGCCAATTCGCTTCAAGAGCATCTATACCTAATAAGGGGGGGGGGCGATATACTGCATAGGTGTTAAACTGCCTATCTGATGCTGCGGCTACTAGCGAGTGTCCGCAACTCGGCGAACGCGCCCTGCCCTCCGGCTTCCGGCCAGACCCAAACCCGGACACTTGCGCGCCCTTCCGCGCTCCCCAACTTCGTTGGGGTGGACGCCCCCTGACGGCATTGATGTGCCATAGTGGAGGTGTTGAAAACACCACTGAGGAGGCGTCCATGGGTGAGGTTAGCACAGTCGGCATCGATCTGGCCAAGTCG
>NZ_JAXOJK010000015.1:0-3036 GCF_036663695.1 Sphingomonas sandaracina
TGGTATTTGTGACCAATCCCTCGACGGCGAGGGGATTGGCAATCTGGCGTTCGACTTGGGTAATCATCCGCACGCATCTGATGGCTAGCTGGTTGCCCAGTGTTGTCATTGATGGTGTGAGACTCTCAAGCGCGAATAGAGCAATTAGTATCGGTTAGCTCCATGCGTTACCGCACTTCTACATCCGATCTATCAACGTCGTGGTCTCCGACGGCTCTATGAAATCTTATCTCGAGGGAGGCTTCCCGCTTAGATGCTTTCAGCGGTTATCCCGTCCATACATAGCTACCCAGCTGCGCTCCTGGCGGAACGACTGGTACACCAGAGGTATGTTCAACCCGGTCCTCTCGTACTAGGGTCAACTCCTCTCAAATTTCGACGCCCACGGCAGATAGGGACCAAACTGTCTCGCGACGTTCTGAACCCAGCTCACGTACCACTTTAATTGGCGAACAGCCAAACCCTTGGGACCTGCTCCAGCCCCAGGATGTGATGAGCCGACATCGAGGTGCCAAACAACCCCGTCGATATGAGCTCTTGGGGGTTATCAGCCTGTTATCCCCGGCGTACCTTTTATCCGTTGAGCGATGGCCCTTCCACGAGGGACCACCGGATCACTATGACCGACTTTCGTCTCTGCTCGACTTGTCAGTCTCGCAGTCAGGCGGGCTTATGCCATTGCACTCTAACAGACGGTTTCCGACCGTCCTGAGCCCACCATTGCGCGCCTCCGTTACTCTTTAGGAGGCGACCGCCCCAGTCAAACTACCCGCCACAGAGGGTCCCTGTTCCGGCTTACGGAACGAGGTTAGACATCAGAAACAAACAGGGTGGTATTTCACCTATGGCTCCACATCAGCTGGCGCCGATGCTTCAAAGCCTCCCACCTATGCTACACAGTTTCTTCCTAATGCCACTCTGAAGCTGCAGTAAAGGTGCACGGGGTCTTTCCGTCTAACCGCGGGTACTCCGCATCTTCACGGAGAATTCAATTTCGCTGAGCATGTCCTGGAGACAGTGGGGAAGTCGTTACGCCATTCGTGCAGGTCGGAACTTACCCGACAAGGAATTTCGCTACCTTAGGACCGTTATAGTTACGGCCGCCGTTTACCTGGGCTTCATTTCAGAGCTTGCACCCCTCCACTTAACCTTCAGGCACCGGGCAGGCGTCAGGCCCTATACGTCGTCTTGAAGCCGACTTAGCAGAGCCCTGTGTTTTTGCTAAACAGTCGCTACCCCCTGGCCTGTGCCCCCTCAAAGTGCTTGCGCATAGTGAGGGCCTCCTTCTTCCGAAGGTACGGAGGCAATTTGCCGAGTTCCTTCAGGACACTTCTCTCAAGCGCCTTGGTATACTCTACCTGACCACCTGTGTCGGTTTCGGGTACGGTCTATACGGTGGGGCTATTTCCTGGAACCATTTCGAAGCCATCCCAATCCGATAAGGGATGACAACACACATGATCCGTCACACACCACCAGGCCCACGAATATTAACGTGGTTCCCATCGACTACCCCCTTCGGGCTCGTCTTAGGGGCCGGCTCACCCTGCGCGGATTAGCCTTGCGCAGGAACCCTTGGTCTTTCGGCGAGAGGGCATCTCACCCTCTTTATCGCTACTCATGTCTGCATTCGCACTTCCGATACCTCCACGACCCATTACCAGATCGCTTCACAGGCTTACGGAACGCTCCGCTACCGCGTACCACATAAGTGGCACACCCTAAGCTTCGGCACGTATCTTGAGCCCCGTTACATCTTCGCCGCAGGACCTCTTGTTTAGACCAGTGAGCTGTTACGCTTTCTTTAAAGGATGGCTGCTTCTAAGCCAACCTCCTGGTTGTTTTGGAAGTCCCACATGCTTTCCCACTTAGATACGATTTGGGGGCCTTAGCTGTAGGTCAGGGCTGTTTCCCTTTTGACGACGGACCTTAGCACCCGCCGTCTGTCTCCCGCATATCACTCTTAGGTATTCGGAGTTTGGTTAGGTTTGGTAGATCTCGCGACCCCCTAGCCCATCCAGTGCTCTACCCCCTAAGGTGTTCGTGCGAGGCACTACCTCAATAGTTTTCGCGGAGAACCAGCTATTTCCCGGCTTGATTGGCCTTTCACCCCTAAACACAACTCATCCGGTAACTTTTCAACGTTAATCGGTTCGGACCTCCAGTGCATGTTACTGCACCTTCATCCTGGTCATGCCTAGATCGCCGGGTTTCGGGTCTAATACATCAAACTCTGGCGCCCTATTCAGACTCGCTTTCGCTGCGCCTACACCTATCGGCTTAAGCTTGCTTGATACATTAAGTCACAGACCCATTATGCAAGAGGTACGCTGTCAGGCCATAAAAGCCCTCCAACTGCTTGTAGGCAATCCGTTTCAGGTACTGTTTCACTCCCCTCATCGGGGTGCTTTTCACCTTTCCCTCACGGTACTAGTTCGCTATCGGTCACATACGAGTATTTAGGCTTGGAGGGTGGTCCCCCCATGTTCAGACAGAATTTCACGTGTTCCGCCCTACTCGAGTCCTGAATTCTCACTTTCGTATACGGGGCTGTCACCCGCTATGGCGTCACTTTCCAGAGACTTCTACTAGTTGAAATTCAGGCACTGGCCTGGTCCGCGTTCGCTCGCCACTACTAACGGAATCTCGGTTGATGTCTTTTCCTCCAGCTACTGAGATGTTTCAGTTCGCCGGGTTCGCTTCACGAAGCCTATGTATTCAGCTAAGTGATACCTAACCTAATTAACTTTACCCCAGCATTGCTGCTCAGGTAGAATTAATCGGGATAGGTGGGTTTCCCCATTCGGAAATCGTCGGGTCAAAGCTTGCTCACAGCTCACCGACGCTTATCGCAGCGTGCCACGTCCTTCATCGCCTGTATGTGCCAAGGCATCCACGAATTGCCCTTACCTCACGCTTGAGAGTCCACACCACCAACGACATCACTGGGTGCCTCCGAAGAGGTCACCAACTCGGCAGAGCAGTGCGCGTTGGCCTTTGTCAGGTGCGGATGATTATAATCTCAGCCAGATTATT
>NZ_JAXOJK010000016.1:0-2010 GCF_036663695.1 Sphingomonas sandaracina
GGCTTGCCTCCAACCGCGATCGTCGGGTTCTCTGGACCCGAGGGCGGCAATATTCGCTTCGCTGCGCTAGTCTCGCTTGTCAGGGACGTTCCGACCTATCTGATCCTGGTGGACAAACGGCAGCGCAAGGACCTCAGCCCCGCCCAGGTCTATACCGTCCGGGCGCACGCCGCGCATCTATCGACCATTCTTAATCTGCAGCTTCAGCGTAAAGGGGCCGTTGCGAGCGACCCAAGCGGCTGCGGCTTCGATATCGAGCGGCTCCGTTTGCTCGAATCTGTTGCCGTACATGCGCGCGATTCCATCATTATAACCGAGGCAGAACCCGTCGATCTGCCCGGCCCGCGCATTCTCTACTGCAACGCGGCTTTCACGCTCGCGACCGGATATCTGCCGGCAGAGGTTATCGGTCAGACCCCTCGTATCTTGCAGGGGCCTGACACCGATCCCGTTACCCGCGCAGAGTTGCGATACGCTCTCGAAAACTGGCAGCCGATCGAGGTCGAACTGGTCAACTACCGTAAGGACGGTAGCACGTTCTGGGTCGAACTCAGCATCGTCCCTGTCGCCAACGAGAAGGGCTGGTATACCCACTGGGTTTCGGTGCAGCGCGACATTTCCGAACGAAAAAATGCAGAGGAGCTAGCGATCCGCGTGCGCGTCGCCGAAGGGCAGAATGCCGCCCTGGCAAGCGAGATCGTCGAGCGAAAGCGTGTCGAGGCGGAGTTGCTCTATACGGCGTTCCATGACGGCCTGACGCGGTTGCGCAACCGTGCGTACTTCATGAACCAGCTTCAGGCAGCCCTTGACCGCGAGACCGAGCACAGCGGGCAGACCTGCGCTATCCTTTTCCTGGATCTGGACCGTTTCAAGATCGTAAATGACAGCCTCGGCCATGTTCACGGCGACGCACTGCTGCGCGAGGTTGCCCAGCGCTTGAAACGCAGCGTCAGGCCGCACGATACCCTTGCCCGGATCGGCGGTGACGAGTTTGCCATCCTGATCGAGGATTCAGCCGGATTGGCAACGGCCGTCGAAGTGGCCGAACGCGTTCTCGCGGCGATGCGAACCCCGCTTCAGCTTTCCCACCAAAGCGTTTTCCCCTCGGTCAGTATCGGGATCTCGCGGTCTCTAGGCCGCGATACCTCGCCGGACGACCTGATCCGCGATGCCGATATCGCGATGTACGAGGCGAAGCGTGCGGGGCATGGTGACTATGCCATCTTCGACCCCTCCATGCATGAGATGGCGGTTGCTCGCCTTGCCCTGCAGACAGATTTGCGCCTGGCGGTGCAGCAAGGCGATTTTCATCTCGCGTATCAGCCCATTGTCGATCCCACGACGGGCGAGATTTCCAGCTTCGAAGCGCTGCTTCGCTGGGACCACCCCCGGCTCGGGTCGATCGCACCGGCGGAATTCATACCTGTGGCAGAGGAGATCGGGCTTATCCGCGAGATCGACCGCAGGGTCATGATCGAGGCGTGTACGCAGCTGAAGAAGTGGCACGTTCTGCAAGGCCGATCAACGCTCAGGATGAGCGTTAACACGTCTGCCGCGGAGTTCGTCAACCCTGGTTTTCTGGACGATTTAGCGGCGGTTCTGGCATCATGCGATCTGCCACCGCAATGTTTGGAGCTGGAGATCACCGAAGGCATCTTCCTGCATCCCTCGCCGCAGATTGCCGGGATCATCGCCGCGGTTCGGCAGTCTGGTGTCCGCATAGCCCTTGATGATTTTGGAACGGGTTTTTCGTCGCTCAGCTATATCAGCCGCTACCCCATCGATACGATCAAGATCGACAAGTCCTTCATCGACGAAATCTGTACGCGCAAAAGCACCTATGCGATCGTCGACCTGATCATGGGCTTGGGTAAAGCACTGGGGCTCAATATCATCGCCGAGGGCGTCGAAACCAACGATCAGGCGGACGCGCTCATCGCCATTGGTTGTGCGGCCACGCAAGGGTATCTGTACTCCAAACCGCTATCGGCCGGCGCGGCTAGCGAGGCG
>NZ_JAXOJK010000017.1:0-1006 GCF_036663695.1 Sphingomonas sandaracina
GACCACGGTGGGTTTAGCGACTGGGGTGAAGTCGTAACAAGGTAGCCGTAGGGGAACCTGCGGCTGGATCACCTCCTTTCTAAGGATATCGGCAGAAAGCGCTGATAGGCCCGCATCCTCGGATGCCACCCTGTCGGAAGAGCTTCTTCCATTCCAAAGAACATTAGCCGCCGTCCTCATGTCCCTTCATCAACTGGATCCACACTCGAGAGGGTGTGGAAGCCTGAGCTGGCACCTCCCGCCTAGCGGTCCTTCGGACCAGCTTGGGTGCGGGATGGGCCCGATCAAAGTACTACTTTGATGGGAACCCGAAATGGGGCCGGTAGCTCAGGTGGTTAGAGCGCACGCCTGATAAGCGTGAGGTCGTAAGTTCAACTCTTACTCGGCCCACCATTCTCGCAAGCTCGAATGGTCAGACGGTTGTGCCTTTGGCATGGCTTTGAAGACCTTCGGTCGAATTGGTAGGGGGCCTTAGCTCAGCTGGGAGAGCGGTTGCTTTGCAAGCATCAGGTCATCGGTTCGATCCCGATAGGCTCCACCAAGTCGCAGGCGAAGAGACGAGGCAGCAAAGCTGCCGCGCACTTCACCAAGACCGGCCAGCGCTGAGAAGCGCGCCCACAAGGCGCAGCTTCGCTGCGACTGACGGGCGCAGCGAGCGCGACCACGCTAACCACAGTCCAGGTTGATGAAGAGAAACGGTTCGCCGTGCGAGAGCACGGTGATTGGGTCGAGACGACCCGTATTTGACATTGTGAATGGGTTTTTTAAAATCGATGCCGTGAGGTGCTCGATTTTGGGGACGAGGATTGCTTCGGCGGTTCGTGAGCGCTTCGGCGCCAGCGAGCCAAGCGAGCGGTTTGAGGCTCCAGATATCGACATCATCATAACTAATAATCTGGCTGAGATTATAATCATCCGCACCTGACAAAGGCCAACGCGCACTGCTCTGCCGAGTTGGTGACCTCTTCGGAGGCACCCAGTGATGTCGTTGGTGGTGTGGACTCTC